>NZ_JARRAB010000009.1 GCF_030376615.1 Pseudomonas sp. sp1636 | reverse complement strand
ACGGGGCTTTTCAGTATGGCGGGAAGATAGGGATTTGAACCCCGTTGAGCTGTACACCAGCCATTCGCTGCGCCGTAGCTTTGCCACCTGGGCCACGGCCAATGATTGGGATCTCAAGGCACTGATGACCTATTGGAAGGACATTAAGTCAGCAATGCGCTACATCGACCCTGCCATCTCCTTTGGCGGCCTGGTTGAGCTTGAGCGCCTTAACGTAGGTGAGGCGCAACTTGCCCGTTGGCACGCCGAGTTGGCGCAGGCTGAAGTACTTGGCCAGGGAGTAGTCCTCGCAGTCGGCGGCACCCTTTACCAGTGCTTCGATGGGCGTGGCCCAGTAGTCGCGCTCGCCCCAAATCTTGATGTCATCGGAAAAGCGCAGCTGGCGATTGAAGTGTCAGTTCACCGCCTGCAACTTTTCCAGCTCCGTCAGTTCTCCGCGGCTGGCCAGCAGCGCCTGCCAGCCGAGGATTCGTGCCCGGGTTACCCCCAGGGCGCCATGGCGTTGCTCAGCGTTACGGATGATTCGCTCGAAGTCCCAATCGGCCCAGGCAGCCGTGAGCCCAAGAATGCAGGTGCAACCCAGCAAGGTCAGTGTCCAGCTTCGCTTCAGGCTTGGCCGGTCAGCAGGCATGCACTTGCCAGGGACATCGAGCCGTACCTCCTGGACTAGAGTCATCATTCCCTGCGACTCAACACAGCATCCCGTTGAGATAGCGATGGGCCAGCGGGTCGCGGGCGCTTTCGAACAGCTCGCAGGCCGGGCCGCTGTCGAGCACGCAACCGCAGCCATCGCGCACCCAGCACACCGCCACGTGATCGGCCAGGCGCCGCGCCTGAGCCAGGTTGTGGGTGACCATGAGCAGGGTGTAGCGCCCCTTGAGGCTGTCGATCAGGCCCTCGACCGTAGCGCTGGCGATCGGATCCAGGGCGCTGCACGGTTCGTCGAGCAACAGCACGCGGGGTTCCAGTGCCAGGGCGCGGGCGAAGCACAAGCGTTGTTGCTGACCGCCGGACAATCCCAGTGCCGGTTTCTGCAGGCGGTCGTGCACTTCCTTCCACAAGCCGGTGGCTTGCAACGCCTGCTCCATGCGCCCATGCAGTTCGCTCTTGTCGCGCACACCGTGCTCGCGCAGGGCAAATAGTATGTTTTCGGCAATGCTCAGGGGGAATGGGTTGGGCTGCTGGAACACCATGCCGACCTGACGGCGCAGGGCTTGCACGTCCATGCCGCCACCCAGCACATCCTGATTGCCGATCAATACCCGGCCGCTGACGCGAGCCCCCGGGGTCAGGTCAGTCATGCGGTTGACCGCCGACAGCATGCTGCTCTTGCCGCAGCCACTGGGGCCGACCACGGCCATGAGTTCACCCGAGGCAACATCCAGCGACGCGCCGAGCAAGGCACCCTGCTCCCCATAGTGCACGCTGAGGTTCTGGATACTGAGTGAAGGGGGTTGGTTAGACGCAGTCATCACATTATCTCGCGAAGGAAAGCGGTCGTTGACCGAGCCGCCAGGCCAGCAATTGGATGGCCAGGGCAAAACCCAGCAACACCAGCGCGGTTGCCGCCGATGCCGGGCTGCCGCCGGATACATTCATGGCCAGATCATAGATATGCACGGCCAGGGTACGTCCGGAATCGAACAGGCTATCCGGCCAGCGCATCACGTAGCCGGCGGTGAACAGCAGCACGGCGGTTTCCGCCAGGGCGCGGCCGGCGCTGATGACCAGCGCGCCGGCAATCCCCGGAGCCGCGAACGGCAACAGAATGCGCCGCAGGTAGCCGACGCGGGAGATGGCCAAGCCGGCGGCTGCCTGCCGATAACTCTGCGGGCAGTCGCGCAGGGCCTGCTCGCAACCGCGGATAAACAGCGGCAGTACCATGCACGCCAGGGTGCAACCGCCGGCCAGCAACGAATAGCCCCAGCCCAGTTCGACCACGAACAGGCGATAGCCGAACAGGCCGAAAACCACTGAGGGGACCGCGCCCAAACCATCGAGCGCCCATTGCAGGGTCAGGTTCAACCGCCCTTCGGGGCGCACCTGCTCGACCAGAAACAACGCCGTGCCCAGGCCCAGCGGCACCGCCAGGCCCATGCAGATCAGCAAGACCAATGCGGTGGACACGATGATCGGCCCGATCCCGCCGCTGCGCCCAGCCTGCGCCGGCTCCGCGAACAGAAACTGCCAGTCGAGCAGGCCAATGCCCTCGCCAAACACCGTCCACAGCAGGCTCAGGGGGGCCAGCATCAGCAGCAGCGCCAGCACGCCCAGGGCGCGCGCGCGCCAGGCTTCGCGGTGGTTCATGTGCGGCTCCCGTAGATCCGCGCCAATGCCATCAGCAGCAGGGCCAACACCAGCAACAGCCAGCCGCTGAGATACAGCGCATCGAGATGCGGGCCAGTGGCGTAGCTCATTTCCAGGGCAATGTTTGCAGTCAGCGTCCTGACCGGCGCAAACGGCGAGCCGGGCCACTGCACCACATTGCCAGCCACCATCAGCACCGCCATGGTTTCACCCAGTGCCCGCCCCAGCTGCAACAAGATCGCCGGCCATAGGCGCGGCCATGCCGCAGGCAGCAGCACGCGGCGAATCGCCGACCAGGGCGAAACGCCCAGGCATAACGCAGCCGGCATATGGCGGCGGGCACTTTCGCGCAAGGTCACATCGGCCTGCACCATCAGCAGCGGCAGAATCATCAGCGCCAGCACGATACCTGCGGCCAGCAGACTGGCCCCCGGCGGTACCCAGGCACCGAGTAGCGGCACCAGTACCACCAGTCCCCAGAGCCCGTAGACCACTGAGGGAATGCTGGCCATCAGGCCGAGCATGGCCCCGTAGACTCGCGCCACCGACGCGGGGGCATAGAAGATCAGCCAGATGCTCACCAGCAGCCCGGCCGGTACCGCCAGCGACAGCGCCAAGACACTGCTCAGCAGTGAGGCGGCGAGCATGGCCTGCAACCCGAACTGCCCGCTCGACGGCTGCCAGCTTGTGCCCAACAGGCTTGCCGGTTGCTGCAACAACGGCCAGCTGGCCTGGGTCAGAAACACCATAATCAACAACAGCACCACTGCTGCCGTCAGCGCACAGCCCAGGCTGGCCAGGCGCAGCAGCCGATCCAGGTTACGACGCAGGGATAAAGGCGTGCTGCTCGACAAGGTCGGCCACCTCGCTGGACTGGGCGAACGCCAGCAATGCCTGGGTATTGGCATCCGGCTCGCCATGCACCACCAGGTTCAAGTCGCGGCTCAATGGGTACTTGCCAGCCAGCAAGGTGGCGGTCGAAGCCGGTTGG
The DNA here is from genome assembly GCF_030376615.1 of Pseudomonas sp. sp1636. Classification (GTDB taxonomy): domain Bacteria; phylum Pseudomonadota; class Gammaproteobacteria; order Pseudomonadales; family Pseudomonadaceae; genus Aquipseudomonas. The sequence continues at coordinate 176,824 of NZ_JARRAB010000009.1, read as the reverse complement.
CCATCGAGTGCCAACAGCTTGATCGGCGCGCCCAGGTTCACCTCATACTCGGCGGTGCCGATGGAGACATAACCAATCGCCTGCGGATTGCCGGCCACCGACTTGATGCCCTGCTGGTTATCACCGATCACCAGATCCGGGTGCACGACAGGGTTGTCCAGCTTGAAATGCTTGAGAAACAGCTCCAGGGTCGAGCGGCCTTCGGCCTTGTGCACCTTCACCACCTGGCCCGCTGCACCACCCAGATCAGTCCAGTCAGTGAGCTGGCCGGTATAAAGCGCCACCACCTGCTCGCTGCTGATGCCATCGAGCGGATTGCTGGCGTGAACAATCATGGCGATGCCATCCTGGGCAATGGTGTAGGGCGTCAAATCCCCCTCATCCGCATGCAGCGAGCGCGACACCATGCCAATCGCTGCCAAGCCACTGCGCGCATCCTGGATGCCACGTGAGGTGCCCCCAGCCTGGACATCGACTCGCACATCGGGGTGCTGGGTTTCGAAACGCTGGCCGATTTCGACCATCAAGGGGGCAATGGTGCTGGAGCCTGAGAGCGTAATGGTCTGCTTGTCTTGTGGGGCACACGCGCTCAGAAGCAGCGTCGTGCAGGCCAGCGCGATAAGGTTGCGACTGATCATCTGATTGAAGCCCCTTAGCAACAACTGGCTGGAGAAGAGGCGGTACCCTGCTGGTCGAACGGCAAACCACCGCCACAGCCCGCGAACAGGCCGAAGTGGCGGCTGAAGTCGCCGATAAACTGGAAGTGCGGGGCAAATCGGCTGTCCTTAAGCATGCGCCAGGTATTGCCGCACACCGGGAACACCCGGCCGGTTTCGATCCGGTGATGCTTGTCCAGCACAAAGGCCTGCTCCGCGCCGGCAATGCTGCCGCGGTAGATCACTGCCTGGCCGTAGTCCTCGCAAGCCGGCTCCAGGCCGTCGAGTTTGAACAGCCGGTAAGTGGCGGAGAAGAAGCGCGCGTCGCCGAGTTTGTCGGCCAGAGCTGGATCGGTAATGCTGATCGGCTGATCCTCGACCAGCCGCGGGTCGCTGAAGCCATGGCGGCGGGCCAGGTTCTCGAAGTCATTCCAGTACAGCGCGCCGCCCAGGCACTCGCCGTACAGCACCTCGTCCTGGCGTAATTCGTCGGCCAGGCGGCGGTCGGCATAGACATCGGAGAAGTACAATTCGCCGCCTGGCTTGAGCAAGCGATAGGCCTCGCGCAGCACGCTGTCCTTGTCTGGCGACAGGTTGATCACGCAGTTGGAGACGATCACATCGAAGCTGGCATCGGCCAGATCCAGCGCCGCCAGATCCTCGATATAGCCGTAACGGAAGGCCACATTGACGTAGCCGAAGCGTTCGGCGTGGTAATCCAGATGGGCATTGGCCACCGCCAACTGCTCGGCGGTCATGTCCACGCCCAGCACCGAACCCTCTGCCCCGACCAGCTGCGCCAGGACATAACAATCGCGCCCCGAACCGCTGCCCAGGTCAAGGATCCGGCAACCATCGAGCAGCGCCGGAGCGACCAGACCGCAGCCGTAATACCGCGCGCTGACCTCCGGGTGCACATTGGCCAGCAACGGCTTGAGCCAGGCCGGCATATTGGAGGCATCGCAGCAGGCGCTGGTCTTCAGGTCGCCGCTGTTCTGCAGGATCTTGCCGTAGTAGTTCTGTACCGATTCGTGCATGGATAACCTCTGTTTCATGGAGTACGTCGCCCTGCGCAACAATCAGGCAGAGCAACCAGGCAGAGCAACGCCGATCAAAGCGATTGGCTGAAAAATTATTGCTTACTAACTAGATAAAAAATCGTCGCGCTTGTTACAGCGCCAGCCTATATAGCGCTGGGTCGACATGTAATAAAAAAGAGGCTGTATCGGAGATACAGCCCAAAGGTCGGGGAGGAAAGGAGCAACCCCTGTACTTCACTCAGCCATGAGTGAATTCTTTACAAAATACTTAGCGGGTACTCGACGATGAAGCGAACCTCATCCACGTCGCCGTCGATTTGATTGGATGAGCCACGATGCACCGCATGGCGAACACGCAATGCCAGATCCTTGGCCGAGCCTTGTTGCACGACATACTTGGCTTCCAGATCGCGCTCCCAGTGCTTCTCGTTGTTGGCATCGGCATCGAAGAAGCCCCCGCGCGCATCGGCGCCGGTGCTATCGATATCGCTGCCACGCAGGTAACGCGCCATAAAGGTCAGGCCTCGTGCGCCGTAGCTGGCCATGTCCAGGTCATAGCGCAGCTGCCAGGACTCTTCGCCCGGGGCGTTGAAGTCGGAGTACTGCACCGAGTTGGCCAGGTAGATGCCATTGAAACCGATGTAATCGAAACCGGCGTCGTCATCGATTTTCTGGAACGCCAGGGTCAGGGCATGGGCTCCTAGGCTATATTTGGCGGCCAACGACCAATCGGTATTGCCAATATCGCCGGCCAAGCTCTGGCCAACATCATTGGTGCGATAGACATTGAGGTCGAGGTTCAACGACTGTTCATCACCCAGCGCCAGGGTGTAACCAACATTGGCGTAGTAGCGATCCCAGGTATCTTCAACGTGCGAGCCGTAAAAGCTCAGGGTCAGGCTATCCGCGGGCGTGTAGGTCAGGCCCGCCCAGCTCATCGAGTCACCGACATCGCCGGCATACTGGATCAGCAACTCATCGTCGGAGTTGCCGCTGTTGAAGTTGTTCATCGCCGTGATATGGCCGGCGTCCAGGGCCAGGCCCTCGAACTCCTCGCTGCTGAGGAAAAAGCCGGTGGCGGTTTCCGGCAACAAGCGTGCGTCACCCGTGCCCACGACCGGATTACCAAATTGCTGCTCGCCATACTTGAGCACGGTATTCGACCAACGCAACTTGACCGCTCCGCCCGCCTCGCCCCAGTCTTTCTCCGGCTTGCCATCACCGCCTATGGGCGCAAGCAAGGTACCGGTTCGACCACCACCGCCATCCAGGCGAATACCAAGAAAGCCATAGGCATCGACGCCGATACCGAAGGTGCCCTGAGTGAAGCCCGATTCATAGAAGCCCATGACACCATAGGCGGCTTCCTCGCGATAACCGTTCTCCTGGCCCGGCTTGTTGCCGTTGGTGCCGGCACCGTTGAAGCCGCCGTTACGAAAATCACGGTTGAAATAGAACGCGCGGTTCAGCAGGTTGAGACTGCTGTCTTCGATGAAGCCCTGGGCCTCGGATTGCTGACTGGCCAGAGCCGACTGGCTGATGGCTGCGGCAACGGCCAAGCTGAATACACTGAGTTTAAAGCGGTGCATTGGATACCCCTCTTGCGTAGGCGGTGCGCCACCTTTGGGTAGGCGCTTGTTGTTGTGCCAATGCCAGCCAAATGTTGCTGACCTATTCAGAGTAGGCCAGGCGTGGATTTGTTACAGCTCAGGATCTATCGAGTGCCAATCGATCCTCATCGCGATAGGCAATCAGCAGCAAGCTGGCCGCGAAGATGATCAGCGAGGGATAGAACAGCGCATTGCTGCCCGCGAAGACCCAGCTCCAGGGATCGATCACCGACTGCATCACCGCCAGCAGCGACGCCCCATTGAGCAGCACCTGCAGCGGGTAAACCCAGCGCCGGGCAAAACCGACGACAACGGCCAGACCAACCAGCATCTGCAGCACACCCGCTACCTGCAGGGCACTTTCGGCGGCAAAAACACCAAAGTAGAACTTGTTGGCCACTGCCATGCCGTGCTCGACGTTGAATACCTTGTCCGCGCCCCAGATAACCAGCAGCCAGCCAAGCGATACGCGCAGCAACAGCAGGACCCAGATTTTCATGCAACATCTCCTTTAGAACGACCGGCCTTGAATGTCGGCATAGGGGTTTGCCCGACCGATATGGCCAGGCAGTCTTCATTGGTCAGCTAATTAGAGCCGTGGTGGCGGCTGATAAAGCTGCGGTCGAGACGATCCTTCCACCATCCCAGCCATGCTCCTTCGGCCGTCATGCCAGACCAACTGAGCAGCGCACCACCCTGGCCATCGGCCAGAAGCGCCAATGTGCGGCGTTGCGGGTGAAACGAGCTCAGCGGCTGACCAGCCAGGGCAGCATTCAGATTGGCGGCCAGGACGGGCCCCTGACGCACGGCGTAGACCCCGCTGCGGGGGGTTGCACTGAGGCTCGCGCAGTCACCGGCGGCAAACACATGCGCATGGGAAAGGCTCTGCAGGGTCTTGCCGACCCGCACGAAGCCGCGCTCATCGCAGGCCAAACCGGATCGGCCAAGCCAGGGCAATGCACTGGCCCCCGTGGCCAGGATCACCCGCTCACCGCACCAGACGAGCCGATCACCGGCAACCAGGGCATCGCCATGAATAGAATCCACGGCAATGCCTTCCAGTATCTTTACCTCAGCTTCGGCCAGGTGGCGCAGAGCCCGCTTGCGCAACGCCAATGGATGCCCGGCCAATACCTGGGCGCTGCTGAGCAAGGTCAGTTGAGGCACCTGAGACGCCAGGGCCAAGGCCAACTCAACCCCTGCAGCGCCACCGCCGAGAATGGCTAATGCCTGGGGAGCCTGCTGCCAACGCTGCCAGCCGTGCAGAAAAGCCTCGAACGGTTTGACCGGCAACACTTCCAGCGTGGTTCCTGAGCCTTGCGGCATCCTGGGCACGGAGCCCAGGTTGAGCGACAGCCAGGTAGCCGAGTATTGCCTGCCATCTGCCAGTACGACGCACCTGGCAACCGGATCCAGTTCACTGACCTGTCCCTCCAGCAAGTCCACATCTGCTGCAGCACAGAGTGCCTGCAAGGGGATGCGGCACTGCTCGGCGCGATAGCGGCCGGCCAGCAACCCCGGCAGCATGCCCGAGTACCAGGCGTGCGGGCCTTCGCTGATCAATCCGATACGCCCCTTCGGCCGTTGCCCGTTCAACCACAGGCGCAGCACGCCCAGATGGGCATGCCCCGCGCCCGCGAGCAACAGGTCGAACCGACCGTTCACAGGGTTTTCTCGCTCGCCTTGAATTCGCCCAGAACCTCCACCCTGCTGCCGCCCAACCGCCATTGATGAAAGCGCGCGACCCAGCGCAACACGGCGACCGGGGTATGCGCACGCTTCCACTCGCCGGCCACGTATTTGTTGGCTTCAGCCATGGTCGGGTAGATATGGATGGTGCCGAGTACCTTGTTCAGGCCGTAGCCCTGCTTCATCGCCGCCACGTACTCGGCGAGCAATTCGCCGGCATGCTCGCCGACGATGGTCACGCCGAGGATGCGATCCTTGCCCGGCACGGTCAGCACTTTGATGTAGCCATGGGCAGCTTCGTCGGCGATGGCTCGATCGAGCTCGTCGATACCGAAACGACTCACTTCATAGGCAATGCCCTGGTCTTTGGCGTCCTGCTCGTTGAGCCCGACCCGAGCCACTTCCGGGTCGGTAAAGGTCGCCCAGGGGATCACGCGGTAGTCCACCTTGAAGCGCTTGAAACCACCAAACAATCCATTCACGGCGGCAAACCAGGCCTGATGCGCCGAGGTATGGGTGAACTGATAGGGGCCGGTCACATCGCCCACGGCGAAAATATTGGGAAAGCGCGTGGCCAGGTATTCGTTGACCTCAAGGGTGCCATTGGCGCGCAGCTGCAGCTGCAGCTGCTCGGCACCGAAGCCCTTGACGTTGGCCACCCGGCCCAGGGCCAACAGCACCTGATCGAAGGCAATGTGCACTTCGCTGTCATCGGCCAGATTGAGGCACACCATTTGCCGCTGCCCTTCGACCACCTCGAAGCGCACGGCCTTGTGCTGCAAACGCAGCTCGACCCCATCATGGCGCAGGCTGGCCATTACCGCTTCGCTGGCCTCGAGATCCTCACGAATCAGCAAGCGCTCGGCCATTTCCACCTGGGTCACGGCGCTGCCCAAGCGCTGAAAAGCCTGGGCCAATTCACAACCAATCGGCCCACCACCGAGCACCAGTAAACGCTTGGGCTGTTCGCGCAGGTTCCAGACATTATCGGAGGTCAGCGGCGCCACCAACTCGATGCCCGGAATCTTCGGCACCAGGGGCCGCGCACCAGTGGCAATCACGATGGCGCGGGTGCTCAGGCTCTGGCCATTGACCTCCACCGTCCAGGGCGAGGTGATCTGCGCTTCGCCCTCGATCACTTCCACGCCCAGACCGGTATAGCGCTCGACCGAGTCATGCGGTTCGACATCCGCCACCACCCGCTGCACGCGCTGCATCACGGCGGCAAAATCGACCTCGGCTGTTACCGGCTTGAAGCCCAGCGCCTCGGCTTTTTTCAGCTCATTGGCAAATTTTCCCGAGCGCAGCAGCGCCTTGGACGGTACGCAGCCGGTATTTAGGCAATCGCCGCCCATCTTGTGCTTCTCGATCAGGGTGACCTTGGCTTTCACCGCGGCGGCGATATAGGCCGACACCAGTCCGCCCGAACCGGCACCGATGACCACCATATTGCGATCGAACGTCTTGGGCTTGATCCAGCCGGCGTAGACCTTGCGCGCCTGGAACCAGTCAAGCGCCTTGCGCGACACAATCGGCAAAAGCCCCAGCAACACGAAAGCTCCGAGCAGACCCGGCGAAAGAATCCCGCCCAGCGAGTCCAGTTGCCCGAGCTCACGACCGGCATTGACGAACACCAGGGTGCCGGGCAGCATGCCCAACTGGCTGACCCACCAGTAAGTGCGTGCCGGTAATTTGGTCAGGCCCATGGCCAGGTTGATCAGAAAGAATGGAAACACCGGCACCAGACGCAGGGCGAACAGATAGGACGCCCCTTCCCGCTCGATGCCCTGATCGATACCGGCCAACCGCTGGCTGAACCGGGCCTGGACCCAGTCACGCAGGAGAAAACGGCTGATCAGCATGGCCAGGGTTGCCCCCAGGGTGGAGGCAAACGACACCAGCAGCGTACCGCCAAGCAGGCCGAACAAGGCGCCTGCAACCAGGGTCAGCAACACCGCGCCAGGCAGCGATAGCGCCGTAGCCACCACGTACAGCAGGAAGAACAAACCACCTGCCAGCAGCGGGTTGGCTGATACCTGTGCGTTCAGGGCGGACTGTTGTGCCTTGAGGGTCGCCAGATTGAGGTACTGGCCCAGGTCGAACAGGAAAAAACCTGCCACCAGCAGCAGAATGATGCCCAGCAGGGCCGCTTTACGCTTGTCCATGTAAATCCTTCCTTAATGATTATCCAGCGCGCCGCCGCAGCTCGAACCCTGCCCGGCCGTACAGGCGTAACAGTGATCGCGGGTGACGATGGGATTGCCTGCCAGGCTCGAGGAGCCGAGCAAGTCGCGCAGATGGGGACGGTCACGGCCGATCAAGCCGGGCATGACCAGCGGCAGTTCAAGCATCTGATTGAAGTCGCAGTCGTACAGGTAGCCCTGCCAGTCGACACTGATCAGGCTCTTGCACATCACCGCGTCGAGGTTTTCCGGGCGATAGCTGTCGCGCAGCAGCTGCATATAGCTGTTGAAAGTGCCCTTGCTCACCAGGGTGCTGCCGAAGCGCGCAATTGGCTGGTTGGTAATGGTCAGCAGATGGTTGAAGTAAATGCCGAAGTCTTCCGCCAGGTGTGATTTGTAGTCTGCTTCGAGCTGCGCTTGCGCCGGAGGCAGACTGGCACCTTGCGGGTTGTACACCAGGTTGAGAATCAGCCCACTGCCCTCACGACCATAACCCAGCTTATTGAGCTGCTGCAGGCCTGCGATACTGGCGTCGAATACGCCATCGCCGCGCTGCTTGTCGACGTTATTGCGTGAATAACACGGCAAGGAGGCGCTGACTTCCACGCGGTTCTCGGCAAGAAAGTCGGCCAAGTCTTCATAACCCGGCTCACTGAGGATGGTCAGGTTGCAACGATCAATCACCCGCAGGCCTTCATGCCGGGCGTGACTGACGATTTCGCGAAAGCGCGGGTGCATCTCGGGCGCACCACCGGTCAGATCCAGGCTCTGTACCGAGTGCGCATCGATCACCTGGTGCAGCAGCGCCAGGCTCTCGTCGGTCATCGCTTCGGTGCGGGTTGGCCCGGCGTTGACATGGCAATGCAGGCAACGCTGGTTGCACCGGTAAGTCAGGTTGACCTGCAGCGCTTGCAGTTGGCCTCGGGTGATCGCTGGAAAGCTCAGCGCGTTAAGCAGGGGTAAGGTGGCATGCATGCTGATTCAAACTCTTGGGATACTGCTCTTTTGAGACATGAGGCGCTCTTTCGTTACAGCGACTGGTTTATGCCATGGTTTGCCGATAGATCTCTGGCAAGCGGCTCGCCACGTCGCTAAAACGCTCAAGCGTGATATCGGGCTGCGTCTCCCAGGGGTCGAACTGGCTTGCCGGGTCACGGCGCAACCAGGCGCTGCGCAGGCCCGCATGGGCGGCCCCCAGGACATCGAAAGGGTTGCTCGATACCAGACAAAGCTGGGCAGCGGGCAGGCCACAGCTGCGCAGTAAATGGGCATAGACATCAGGGTTTGGCTTGAATGAACGCACATCCTCGACGCTTATAACCGCCGTGAAGTAGTGGCCAATCCCGGCCCGGCCCAGCAACCGCTCCACGGCCGTGCGGCTGCCATTGGAGAACGCATACAAATGCATGCCCTGCTTGTGCAACGCCTCCAGCCCCGCGGGTACATCGGCAAAGGCATCAAGCTCGGCATAGGCCTGCATGGCCAGTTCGACCATCTCTTCACGGGCCTCCACCGCGTGCTCACGACAGGCAAAGATCAGCGCCTGCCGGGTGCACACCGAGAAATCGCAATAATCACGCATCAAGCCCCGGCGAAAGCTGTACTCCAACTGCTTCTGTCGCCATGACTGCGAGATAGCCTGTGCCTTGTCACCGACCAGGTCGGTCAGACGCGCCAGCACGGCCTGGGTATCGATCAGGGTTCCATAGATGTCGAAGGCAACTGCGTTGTTCATGGACGGGCTCCCGGTATGCCGCGTAATGACAGTTATTTACGGACTGAAAAGTCCAAAATAAGGCAAAAAATTTAGCGGAAATTCGCCATCACCAACTCGATGACTGTAAGCAGGTCTTTCTGGTCGATGGCGGACTTGGTCTGCGTACGCAAACCGCTCATGGCGCAGTGCATATACAGCGCCAGCGCCGCAGGGGGTTGGCTATCGGATAACTCGCCGCAGGCCTGGGCCCGCTCGAAGGCCAGCTCGAATACCTGACGAAAGCGTCGCGTAGCCAGTTCGATCAACGGCTGGACGGCGGGATCGCCGGTGGAAAACTCGTTGGCTACATTGACCAACATGCAGCCACGCGGCCTGCCCTGTTGCGCATCGTCGAGCACGGACAACAGGCAACCGCGGATATAGCCAAGCGGCGACTCGGCCTGCTCCAGGCGCTCGCGCATCTGCCTGGCTCGGATGTCGAAATAGCGGGTGAAGGCGGCCTCGAACAGGCTCTGCTTGTTGCCGAAACTCTCGTACAGGCTGCTCTTGGACAGCCCAGTGGCCAGGAGAAGATCCTGCAAGCTGGTGGCCTCATAGCCCTGGCTCCAGAAAAGCTGCATGGCATTTTCCAGAACCAGGTCGGGGTCGAAGTTTCTTGGGCGTCCGCGGTTCATGCCGCGCATTATGGACCGATCATTATTTAATTCACAGCGCGGGCCTCCCCAAGCTGTAACAAAACCTCTTGGACGACATCAGAGTCAGCAGACCGGCATAGCTGGCTGGTTGCCTGGATCGATATATAAGCCTATCGATCCAGAATATCGAGCACCCTGGAATCGAGTTGTCGTCGCCTGCCCCACGGGGGAAGGTCTTCGACGCCGATTAAAAGACCACTCAGTCCAGATAGAAAGGAAAACACCATGCTCAGCGAATATCAACTGACCCTGCCCGCACTCGACTTGACCAGCACCGACGCCCGCGGCCAGGCCGTCCTGGAGAAGGCCAAGGCGCAGGTCGGCTTTATCCCCAACATGTACGCCAATATGGTCAACTCCCCCGGCCTGCTGGAAACCTACCTGGATGGCTACAGCGCGTTTCGCAACGAGTCGGGTTTTACCCCGGCCGAACAGGAAGTAGTGTTCCTGGTGATCAGCCGCGAGAACGGCTGCGAATACTGCGTGTCGGCGCACAGTGCCCTGGCCGATATGAAGTCCGGCCTTGCCTCGCAGGTGACCGACGCGATCCGCGACGGCACTCCTATCGGGGACGCCAAGCTGGCGGCGCTGGCCGAATTCACCCGCACCCTGTTCCATACCCGTGGTTTGCCTTCGCGCGCGTCGGTCGAAGCCTTCCTCGCCGCAGGCTACGTCGAGCGCCAGGTGCTGGAGATCGTCCTGGCCCTGGCCGTCAAGACCCTGAGCAACTACGCCAACCACCTGTTCCACACCCCACTGGACTCGATGTTCGCGGGGCGCGCCTGGCAACAGAAGTAATCTGCCTCTGCCACTGCTCGTCAAGTGCGGAGCACTGTGAAGAACGGCCGGCGCCCAGCGTCCCCAGGCTGCGCCGGCCATCCCATGTTTGCGGAGACGGCAAGATGCTGCTGGCCAAACTGATCATCACCCTGGGCGCGCTGCTCTATGGCTTGGGCGTGCCCCTGCTGGAAATCAACTCTACCCATGTGTTCAACCCGAGTTGGGAAGCCCATGCCCGGTTGCACGAGGCGCGGCAACTGGCAACCAATTCCGCCCTGGCGCTGCTGTCGCTGTAGCTCGCCTGGGCGCGCAATAACCTCCGGCTACCAAGCATCCTGGCCATGCTGGTGACTGGCGGTTTCCTGTTCGCCTACCTGGTGCGCGAGGGCTATGGCGGTTCGATGGTGCTGTCGGACGGTAGCGAGAAAATGCTGTTCGGCCTCAACCTCGGCGCGTTCGCCTTCAGCCTGGTATTTCTGTTTTCACTGCTGGCCCTGTTTATCGGCAGGCAGGCCCCGGCCACAGGCGCGCAGCAGTAGCCAGCCACTGGCGACTCCGCCGATGCGGCCTGTATCCCGGTCTGTAACAAAGTCCCCGCCTGTGTCTCTCAATCAAACCAGGGCGACCTCTTCGCTCCATCATTGCGAGGTAGCAGCATGAGTAAAGTCACCCTCTACACCAGCCAACATTGCCCTTATTGCCGCATGGCCGAGCAACTGCTGGCGCGCCGTGATGCCGGCCCACTGAGCAGAATCAGGGTCGATCTGGATCCCCAGGCCCTGCGCGCGATGATCGAGAAGAGCGGAAGGCGCACGGTGCCACAGATCTTCATCGGCGCCCGGCATGTGGGCGGCTTCGATGACCTGGCCAGGCTCGACAGCGCGGGCGAACTGGCGACTTTGCTGGCTGATTGCTAGACGGAGAAACCCATGCGAAACAGCCAACGCGCACGTTTCCAAGCCCTGGCGCTGTGCCTGTGCATCAGCGGTTCGGCCCTGGCCGTGCCGCCGGAAGGGCCGGCTCGCCTGCTGGCGGCCAGTCACGAGACCTATGCCAGTTCAATGCTCTCCGGCGGCCCCGGCAAGGACGGTATTCCAGCCATCGACAGCCCGCGCTTCAGCGACGCGACAAGCGCGAATGATTTTCTCGATCCCCAGGACATCGTCTTCGGCGTCTTCCACCAGGGCCAGGCGCGCGCCTATCCGCAGCGCATCCTGGTCTGGCACGAGATCGTCAACGACAGCCTGGGCGAGGATGGCCTGAGCATCACCTACTGCCCGCTCACCGCCAGCGCCGTCGGCTTCAAGCGCGGGGCCACCAGCCTCGGCGTTTCCGGCAAGCTGCTCAACAGCAACGTGGTGATGTACGACCGCGCCAGCGACAGCCATTGGTCGCAGATCGCCGGCGTGGCCATCGACGGCCCGGCCAAGGGCCGCAGCCTGGAGGAGGTGCGAGTGGTCTGGACCACCTGGGCCAGGTGGCAGGCACGCCATCCGCAGACCCAGGTGCTGACCCGGGCCACCGGCGCCCTGCGCAACTACAACCGCGATCCCTACGGCAGCTACCTGCCGCTGCAGGGTTACTATGCCGACCCCGACGTGATGTTCCCGATCCTGCACCAGGACAGCCGCCTGCCGGCCAAGCAGATGATTCTGGGCTTTCGCACCGAGCGGGTGGCCATCGCCGTCGACAAGGCGCACCTGCGCGAACAGGCTGTGCTGCACTACCGCCATGGCGACGAGCACTTCCTGATCATCCGGGACGCGCAACTGGATACCGGCTGGGTCTACCGCTCCGACACGCCGATCGAGCTGAATCCGGCCAACCTGCGCTTTGCCGCCGAGGGGCCACAGGCTGCCGAACTCGAAGGCCTGGAGCCACTCAACGCCTTCGACGCCATGTGGTTCGCCTGGTACGCCTTCTACCCGCAAACGGTGCTGCTCGATGGCTCGCCCCAACCCTGACAAACTGCTGATCGGCTGCCTGGCCGTGCTCTACGCCCTACTCTACCTGTACGCCATCGGCGATCTGGACATTGCTCGGGCCGGCTGGAACTGGCAGACCCTGGACTGGCAATGGCAGCGCCTGTGGGCGCGCCGCGGGCCTTGGCACTTCGAGGCCGTGGCCATGCTGGAGCTGGGCGTGCTGGTGCTGCTGATCAGCCCGGCCAATCTGGCCTTGGCCGGGTTGCTGGCACTCTTGCTGGCAATCAATCTGCACGGCGCCCTGGCGCTGCATGCCAACGCCCAGTGCTCGTTGTCCCAAGGCGCCGCATCGAGCGTCGGATTGTGGCCGGCGCTGCTCGCCGGCGGCGCCTGTTGCGCCCCCAGCCTGCTGCTGGTATTGGGCATTCCGGGGCTCGGCGCCTTCGTCGGCCTGTTCGCCTGGCTGCTGCCGCTGTCCCTGTTGCTGCTGGCGCTGAGCCGCTGCTGGCAACGGCGTCGCGGCGCACCGCCGGTACTGTGGCTGCTCTGATTGCCAGCCCGGCGAAGCTGCTCCGACCAGCGGCCACTGGAAGCGCATTCCGCTCGGCAGCCGACCTGTAACAAAGCCCCCCGCCAGTCATCCTAATGATGCATATCGCATCTTTAGAGGATGACACCATGAAAACGCTACTGAGTATGACGGCACTGGCCGCACTGATGATGGGCGCTGCCGTGACTACGGTGCAGGCCGAAGGTGGCAGCGACCGGCTGATGGACTACCGCCTGGAGCAACAGGCAGTGGTGAATAACCGCTCCAGCCAGGACTCCGGTGAGCGCTTTGCTCAGATGATCGAGGAACAGCCCACTGCCGCCGGCCCTGAACGCGAGCAGCAGACGCAACGGATCGAAAAGTCGCAACGCGGCATTCTGAACAACCGGCTACTCTTCGGTCCCCACTGACGGCGTACGCCTTGCGTTATCAAGCATCGGGGGAATGTCGGCAGCGCCGACATCTCTCCCGCAACGAGGGCTTGGTTCGGCGCAGAGCCTGATACCGCCGGCCATATGTGGCAGGCAGCACGCCATGCCAGGTTACTCGGCAACCCATCTCGTCTACGGCCACGGGATCGCCCCCTGACAGACCTCGGACTCCGCTCCGCCAGGCGTAGACACCACGCTCAAGACCTTGCCGGCCGCCACCGGTGTATACGGCTATTGCCAAAATCGACCGCGAACAGCGTGCCGTCGCCCGCTACGGCAACCGCGATGGCATGCTCGAACTGACCTGGATCATCACCCCGGCTGCCGAAGCTGGTGAGAAAGCGGCCGTCCGCGGAGAATTTCTGGATCCGATGGTTGTAGAAGTCGGCGGCGAACAGATTGCCCTGTCGATCGACAGCCACGCCGGTCACGGTCGCGAACCAGCCGTTGAAGGGGCCGAAGATGTTGATGGCAAAGGGGCCACCCCATTTGCGCACGAACACTCCTTGGCGGTCGAATTGCTGTATTCGGTCGTTGTAGCCGTCAGCAACGTACAGCGCCCCCTCCGGGCCGATCGACACGGCAGTGGGGTAGTTGAACTCACCGGCGCCGATGCCGATCTTGCCGGTCGCGCCTTTCTGCCGGACAAAGCGGCCATCGGCCTCCAGTTGCTGAATGCGCTGGTTGTAGACGTCGGCGACCCATAGTTTGCCATCGACCGCGACTGCCACGCCGCCGGGAGAATCGAACTCGCCGGGGCCACTGCCCGTGCGGCCGATGATGCGCCTGGGCGTGCCGTCCAGGCCGAACACCTGGATGCGGTCGTTGAAGTATTCGGCCACATAGAGTTCGTCGGCGTGCAGCGTCAGGTTCATCGGCCGGCCGAGTTGCCCGACGCCACTGCCGGGCGTACCGAACTGGCGTTTGAAGTCGCCGTCGAAATCGAAGACCTGGATACGCCCGTTGCGTGCATCGGCAACGAACACCTCATCGCCAGCAACGGCGATGCCGGTCGGGTCGTTGAACTGCCCGGGGCCGCTGCCCGGCTCACCCCAGGCGCCGACGAACTCATAGGACGGCTCCAGGGGCGAGGGCACGAAGGCCAGCCAGGCGGACAGGCCGAGGAACGCCAGAATGATGATGGTATTACGGCCCAGCTTGAACACAGCAGCGCGTTGCATGGCGGCGCCCCTTAGAAGTTGACGCGAAAGCCGGCGGTGAGCCGGTAGTCGGTCTCCAGCGCGCTGCCGTTGAGTTGCTGATGCACGGGGATCTGCACGCCGGCCTCGAGGATCCATTTTTTTGTCACGTATTGCAGTCCGGGGGTGATGAACAGCGTGGTGCCTCCCGAATTCGCATCGGCGCTCCCGCCGCTGCGATCCTTGTCCGCGTGCAGCAGGTTGGCTTCGAGCACGCCATAGAGGAAAGCCGGAACGCCGGCACCCAGGCGACGTGGCAGCAGGCGGTACTGCAGCGAGCCGTCGACCTGCCAACGGTTGCCGGCCTGAAAGCCGTTGGCTTCGCCGTTGGCCTGGTAACTCACCTGGCTGTCGATTTGAAAGTCTAGGGTCTGATAGGTGAGCACCGCACCGCCGAGCGCATCCCAGGAACCGGAACCCGGCTGCAGTGCCGGCGGCAGACGGCCAAAACCGTCCCGAGCGTTATCCTCGCCGGTCGGCGCCTTCACCCCGAGGAACGGCGCGATGCGCAAGGTCTGTCCCGGCGCGTCGTACTGGTAGGCGGTGTAGCGGCCCAGCACGGTGAGATCGCCCATAGCGGACTTGCTTCGGCTGAGATCCTGCCCGCCCATGCGCATGTCCAGGCGCTTGTCGAACCAGGGCAGCATGCCGAACAGCGCGAAGTCGCCGGTTACGCCATAGCCCAGCACCGACACCAGCCCCGTCACCTGCATGTCGCGTCTGGCAGGGGTGGGGTCGCCGGCGCTTTGCATGAAGACCAACTGCTCGCGCCACACGTAGCCGCCTTCATGTACCGGCAGCGCCGTGTTGAAGGTGATAGGCGCGCTCCACGCGGCGGCGGGCGTCAGGCATAAGCTGGCCATGGCCAGTTTCAGCACTGTCTGCATGTCATTGCCCCTCTGGCGCAACCTGTTCGAAGGTGCGCAGGCTGAAGCCGGCGGCTTTTACTGCCTTCTGCACCGCAGCTTCATCGAGGATCGCGCCATCCTGCATGGTGACGATCACACTGCCGTCCTCGATATTGGTCTCAAGGCGTTCGACGCCGACGAGGGCGCTCAGCTTCTTCTCGATGCCATAGGCGCAGAAAGGGCAGGCCAGCCCGTCGACCGCGAGACGGTAGCTGGGGCCGGCGGCAAGCGCGGCCGCCGTGGCCATAAGCAGACTTACTGCCATGCCCAGCGTTGAGATGTAGCGGATGAATTTCATTGGCAGCTCCCATTCGTCTCGGTTCTGAGGAATCGGGTGAAGATGACCCTGGAACGCCTGGGTCAAATCTGGTTTGCCTTGCGCGCAGCAGCCCGGGCCCAGGCCAGTGCGACTGTTGGCAGCAGCAGCCATTGCAGCAGCGGCGAGACGCCGAGGGCAATGATCGGCGTCAGCGGCATCCATTCGGAATAGGCCCAACTCATCCGCACCGCCGTGTTGAACCACTCGCTGAACACTGTATACGCGAGACCGAAACCGACTGCGACGGCCCCTACCCGTCCCCAGCGCCAGCGCTCGAGCGGGCCGGCACGAGTGACGAGCAGCGCGACGAGCAGGGCCAGGACACCAATCAGCATGTCCCCCAGCGTGCAGTGGATGACGGCGTAGACGATGGATGCAGGCGACGCCTGCGTCCACAGGGTATAGAGCGGCAACTGGGCGAGTTCCCAGAGCAGGTTGAGGGGCGCGAAGACGACCAGATAGCGCACCAAGACCACGCGCCAGACGTGCGGATCTTCATGCCAGAGACGCCGCGTTCCTGTGCCTGTCGTCATCGATCGAACTCCTTGTGTCGGCCTGGCAAGCTAGCGCCCGTCGCGCCAGGCAGCGCTGATAGATTGTGAAAAGCTCCCGCCTACTGCGACCGTCTCGCGACGCTGATTGATATGTTCACAAGCTCTGGGCACAGGTGCTGGGAAGCTATTAACGCCCCTCTCTGGTCATCAGCACTATCTCGCCCAGCCCGAAGCAACATCACCTTGGCAGTGTCGCTGCCATGAATTCATAGCATGAACTCAACCCAGGTCTATTTTTGCACTTTCTGCCATTCAAACTTCATGAAGGGCTTATCAACCGGTGTCTTGGCAATGTGGTTGATGTAATTGCTCATGATTTTCTGGGATAGACCAAGGATCACTTCCAGTACATGACGCTGCTCATAGCCGGCAGCATAAAAGGCTTGCAGGTCTGCGCCTGCGACTTCACCACGGTTGCGAACCACTGCCAGGGTAAAGCTGCGCAAGGCTTCCAGTCGCTCGTTGGGTAACGGCGTTTCGTCGCGCAATGCATTGTTCACATCGTCCGCCACCTGCATCGCCTTGGCGATACCGGTATGTGCCGGCACACAGTAATGACAGCCGTGTTCGACGTTGATGCTCTGCCACACCACGGTTTTTTCATCGGCGTCAAAACTGCTGTCGAGAAATAGCGCATGCAATTTCTTGTACGCGTCCAGCACGCCAGGCGCCTCAGCCATTACGGCATGCAAGCCCGGGATCATGCCAAAGCTTTTCATGGAGTCCTCCAGCAATGGCTTGGCTGCTTGTGGCGCTGAAGACTGGTCATGCAGTTTGAAACTCTTCATGAAAATCACCTCTACGTGTATTGAGCGATTGCTCAACAATGGCAACCAGGCTAGCTATATTTGAGCGATCACTCAAGTTATAATTGAGCAACCACTCAAAACCATGAAAATATCGAGCGTCGTCACGGGCCGCTTTTCACAAACACTCAGGTTGAATCTTTAGCAGTTACCCTACCCGCCGATGCGAGCGAGAAACCCATGCCCAGAGTTGCTAAATATGATCGTCACACGGCACTGAACAGGGCTGTCGCTCTGTTCTGGGAACGCGGTTATTTCGCCTCATCGCTGAAACATATCGAGCAGGCGCTGGACATGCGCCCTGGCAGTCTCTATGCCACCTTTGGCAGCAAGAGCGGCTTGTTCGCCGAGGCTCTGGATCTGTACGCAGGCTACATGGGCGAAGAATTGCAGCGCCTGCTCGATACACATTCGTCTGTATTGGAAGCCCTTAAAGCCTATTTCCAGTCGCTAGCCTGCGCGTGCACGGCGACCAACGCACCCCCTGCCCGAGCCTGCATGATCGTCAAAACCCTGCTGGAAGTCGGCGATCAGGAGCCGCAACTGCAACTCAAGGTCAACACGCTGCTCGATGCCGTCGAGCATAATCTGAGCGCCGTACTTGAGCGCGCGCAGCAGCGCGGCGAGCTAAGCCCAGATATTGATTGCCCCCGACTGGCACGCCTGCTTCAGGCCCAAATCATTGGTTTGCGCGCCTTTGCCCAGCGCCAGACGCCCGCCCGGCACGTACTCGAACTTGCCGAGGATATGACCGCCCTGTTGGATCACTATGCGCAGAGAAGCACTGCGGCATAAGTCCATTGCCTCCTTGGAGTACAGCCGGCTTATCCGCGCACGCCAATCAAGATGGCAACCAATGGCCCGGCTGCCGAGTTGATGATTGCGCCGGCCGGTCTGCTATCCCCTATCCCGCGCAGCAGGACAGTTGCTGCACATCCTTGAAGAAGGTCTGCGCGCAGAGCTTGAGCCCCTCCACCATGGTCAGGTAGGGAAACAGCTGGTCGGCCAGCTCCTGCACCGTCATTCGCGCCCGAATGGCAATGGCGGCAGTCTGGATCAGCTCCCCCGCCTCGGCAGACACTGCCTGAACGCCCAGCAGTCGACCGCTGCCAGCTTCGGCGACCAGTTTGATGAACCCTCGGCTGTCGAAGTTGACCAACGCGCGCGGCACATGCTCCAGGCTCAGGATGCGGCTGTCGGTTTCAAGCCCGGCCTGCTGCGCCTGCACCTCGTTGTAGCCGACGGTGGCCACCTGCGGGTCGGTAAACACCACTGCGGGCATAGCCGCCAGATCGAGGCTCGCCTCGCCACCGTTCATGTTGATCGCCGCGCGGGTGCCGGCTGCCGCCGCCACATAGACGAACTGCGGCTGGTCGGTGCAGTCGCCGGCCGCATAGATATTGGCTGCGCTGGTGCGCATGCCCTGGTCGATCTGGATGCCGCCGCGCTGATTAAGCTTCACCCCGGCAGCTTCCAGGTTCATGCCTCGGCTGTTAGGCGTGCGTCCGGTGGCAACCAGCAACTGCTCGGCCCGTACCTCGCCGTGGTGAGTGCTCAGGATGAACTCGCCATTGTCGTAGGACACTTGGCTGGCTTGCGTGTGCTCCAGCACCTCGATGCCCTCCATGCGCAAGGCCGCCGTCAGCGCTTCGCCGATGGCCGGATCTTCGCGATAGAACAGCGTGTGACGCGCCAGGATCGTCACTTGGCTACCCAGGCGGGCAAAGGCCTGTGCCAACTCCAGCGCTACCACTGAGGAACCGATAACCGCCAAGCGGTTGGGAATCGCATCGCTCACCAGGGCCTCGGTGGAGATCCAGTACGGCGTGTCCTTGAGGCCAGGAATCGGCGGAACGGCCGGACTCGCGCCAGTGGCAACCAGGCAACGGTCGAACGCCAGCACGCGTTCGTCGCCTTTACTCAGCGCTACAACGAGGTGTTGGTCGTCCTGGAAGCTGGCCTGACCGCGCAGCACAGTGATGGCTTGAGAGCTCTCCAGTATGCCTTCGTACTTGGCTGAGCGCAGTTCGTCTACACGAGCCTGTTGCTGTGCAAGCAGCCGATCGCGCAGGACGATTGGCGTCGTGGCGGGCAATCCAGCGTCGAATGGGCTCTCGCGGCGCAGATGGGCCACATGCGCGGCGCGAATCATGATCTTCGACGGCACGCAGCCGATGTTGACGCAGGTGCCGCCGATGACGCCACGTTCGATCAGGGTGACGCGGGCACCGCCTTCCACCGCCTTGAGCGCGGCTGCCATGGCGGCACCGCCACTACCGATGACGGCAATGTGCAGCGCTTGCTCACCATTCGCCTGCGTAGTTTTTCGAACTGGCCTGTCCAGCGCTTGCTCGAATAGAACCGCAGAGTCGTTTGGGTTATTGGCTACCCGCGCACCGTAGCCGAGCGTAGTTACCGCCGCGATAAGCGGTTCCAGGCTCACCTGGCCATCGGTCGCGATTGCTGCCAATCCCTGGGGATAGGAAACACTCGCCGAGCGCACCCCCGCAACCTGCTCCAATGCCTGCCTGACATGCTCAGTACAGGATCCGCAGGTCATGCCCTCCACCTGGAGTTCGATCATCATTTTTCTCCCGTCTTCGAGGCGGCGATACAGCAAGCATTGGCTTTACGCTTCTTGTGCAGGGCGTACAGGGTCAGCGCAATAAAGGCGGCGAGTGCCGGTAACAGGACGTAGTCCAGGTACCCGGTCAAGGCGGACAGCCCGACTACCCCAAGCAGAATCACCAACAGCGGCGTAAAACAACACAGTGCCGCCACCACCGAGCCGCCCAGGCCGATCTTCAACAGCGTATTGGGGTTGCTCATCGTCACTCCTTGATCGACGCGGGATAGCCCGCGTTCTCGGTGGCTTTGGTGAGGGCATCTAGGTTGGTCTTGGTGTCATCGAAGGTGACTATTGCTTCGCGGTTCGCATAACTCACCTCGGCCTTGGACACCCCTTCGACCTTGGTCAGCGCCTTCTTCACCGTGAACGGGCAAGCGGCGCAGGTCATGCCGGGCACCGCCAGGGTGACGGTCTGCGTGGCCGCCCAGGTAGGCGCAGCTATGAGGGTGGTGAGGGCTACGGTTGCGAGCAGTTTTTTGTAAGGCGCATCCATGCGCCTTACCCCTGCGTGGCTGACGCGAGAATTTGTTCCGGACATTTTTTTCATCGCGAACTCCGATCAGTAGAACAAGGGCAGGATGTACGGGAAGCCGAGGGCGACCAGCACCAAGGCCGTCACCACCCAGAACAGCAACTTGTAGGTGGTACGCACCTGTGGAATCGCGCAGACCTCCCCCGTTTTGCAGACGGCTGCCGGTCGAAAGATCCGTCGCCAGGCGAAGAACAGTGCGACCAGCGCTGCGCCGATAAAGAGCGGCCGATAAGGTTCCAGCACGGTCAAGTTGCCGATCCAGGCCCCGCTGAACCCCAGCGTGATCAACAGCAGCGGCCCCAGGCAGCAAGTCGAGGCAAGCATCGCAGCCAGTCCTCCCGCGACCAGTGGGGCGCGTCCGTTTGACGGCTCAGACATGCTTTTCTCCTTCCGATTATTCGAGCGATGACCTAAGGTTACTTCCGTAGTCATGTACGGACTCAAGCGCTATGCACAGCAAACCAGAGAGCCTGACCATCGGTGCCTTCGCCAAGGCCGCCGGGGTTAACGTGGAAACCATCCGTTTCTATCAACGCAAGGGGCTGTTGGCGGAGCCGCAGCGCCCCCAGGGCGGTATCCGCCGCTACGGACAGGCGGACGTGGCGCGGCTGAGCTTCGTGAAAACGGCCCAGCGCCTGGGCTTCAGCCTGGACGAGATCGCCGAACTGCTACGCCTTGAAGATGGCACTCACTGCGCGGAGGCCAGCCACCTGGCCGAGTACAGGCTGCAGGACGTACGAGCCAAGCTGGCCGACCTGACGCGGATAGAGTCCGCTTTGTCCCAACTTGTGAGCGCCTGCCAAGCCGGCAAGGGCAAGGTCTGCTGCCCGCTGATCGCCTCGTTACAAGGCACAACGGCTCTCGCCGCCAGCGGCGCTGACATTGGCTGATGAGGGGCCACGCGCCGCCCCCGAGCCCACTGGCCAGCTGTCGAGCGGGCTGTCGATGAGCCCCCACGAATACCCGCTGCCGATCGACGGCCCCTGGAATGCCCTTCTCTGCCGGCTACTGCCTTCTGTTGGCAGGCTCAATTGTCTAAACAACCACCGCCGTGAATCAGATATTCCAAAGCCCGCAGCTTGCCCTCACGGTCTTCGTAGTGCATGACCGAGGGCACGACATCGCATACCTGGCTGGTGTCGCTGATGGACAGAACCCGCGCGATATCCAACTTCATCCCGTAGTGATAGGTCTCAACCGGGGTCTGCTCAAGGCGTGACGGGGCATCACGCGACACATCCTGGATCAGTTGAGTCTGGCCGGCATGTGCCAACCCTCCAGCACTGACCAGGGTTATCGCGGCGAACAGGCCGGCAATCCGGATTGTGCTTTTCATGACGTCATCCTCCAAAAGGGAATTTGACTTGCATGAATTTGATACGCACTTGAAGCGGTTGTTACACCTCGAGTCATGCGGCTAGACCCTACAGAAGCACTTGACCTACACCGATCAAGCCGGATCGATCCCGAGTTAATGCGTAGCTGAGGCCAGGCTTGAACTCGCAATCAATCAACAGGTAATCCATGCCTCGACTTAACCCGAGCGCTTCTCGATAGCGTGCTGGATATGACCAAGCGTGGCCTCTATCTCTGTACTGTTCGGCGGCACCGCTAACGCCTGCAAGACGGCCGACGTCAGAGCCAATTGTTTGATGTAGGTGCGGCAGTTTTTGCATTGGCGCAGATGCACATAGGCAGCGATGCGTTTTCCAAGGCTCAGTTGCTTATCGATAACATCCGAGCCTAACTGTGCCATTTCTCGGCAGGTCAGCATGTTCGTCCTCCTCGAAAAATGTAGCCGTCATATGTGGACAATCAGTCGTACCTCAACACCAAGCCCCCGACTGGAAACGTTCTTGGCTCGATGCGCAGCAGTGCAAATATCGAATGCCTTCACACATAGCCTTTCACAAGCGCTCAGCTGCGGCCGATAGATACCAGCGCCGCCTCGAGTTCCTGCGAACTCAGGTAAGACAGCGGCAAGGCGAGAAACTTGTCGACCCGATACACGATGCTCGCCACTGCCGCATCGAACACCGCATCGATGTCCGCCTGAGTGCCGCCTTCGGTTGCCGGGTCGGGCAACCCCCAGTGCGCTCTCAACGCACTACCAAAGAAGGTCGGACAAGGTTCGGCGGCGGCGTTGTCGCACAGGCTGATGAGCAGATCCGGCTGCAACTGCCGATGCTCTGCCTGGGACTTGCTGTGCAGTCCATCGATCGCGATGCCGGCGCGCTGTAGCGCCCTCAGGCTTTGCGGATGAACCCAGCCACACGGGTTGCTCCCCGCGCTGTAGGCGTGCATATGTGCTGGGGCCAGATGGTTGAAGATGGCCTCGGCGAGGATGCTGCGGCAACTATTGGCGGTACAGAGAAACAGAATATTCATCGCATGCTCACCTAACAATCAATGCCGGGTCAGGGCTGAACGCCTTGGGCCTGGTTCAGGGCCTGAACCCAGCTGTCGACGGAAATGGGTAAATAGCCGGTGATCTCCAGCGTACGATCTTCGAACACATCCTCACCTGGATGGGCCGCCTGCCAAGCCGCAACCACCTGATCGCGATGCTCGATCAGCGCCTGGATATGGGGGCGGAATAGCTGCAACAGTGCAGTCAGCCACAGATTGGCTGGCCAGGATGGATGGGCATGGTCGATGCAAAACGTCGGCAGCAGCTGTTTCACCGCTGCGGCGGGATACCAGGTCTCGCCCGTCACCCAGCGATTGCAGGCGAACAGTCCAATCGGCTGGCCCCAGGCATCCATGGACACGGCAATCAGATGGGCGATGGCCTCGTCGCCGCTCGGCCAGGGTTCACTCCCCGCTGGCGCCGACAGCGGTTGCAACGAACCGGGGATGCCCTGACCACGGATGAACGTATGGAAATGGCCATGTTCCAGGCCGCCTTCACGGTGAGCGTGGTAGTAGTACTGCGCATGGCTGTCACTGTCGTACACGTCGCTATCGGGGTAATGATTCATCTCGTAGAAGCCGTCATGGCCCTTGAGCAATTCGCCGACCACATTGAGACCGGCCTTGCTCAAGGCTCGCTGACAGCGACGGATTTCTTCTGCCGCAGCCAGTTGAGCCGATCGTTCTGCCGCGCTCAACCGCTCGGCATGTGGCAGTTCGATCGCACAGTCGGGCAGCGCGGTATCGAAAGCAGGAAGTTGGGCGTTCATGGCTGGATCTCGAAAAAGGGCCGGGGCGGAGGAGCAGCCGCCCCGGTCAAGGCACGTTCATTACTTGGCAGCGCAGGGGTTCTTGGCCGCACAGGGATTTTTCGCGGCGCAAGGGTTGGCCGCGGCACAGGGGTTCTTGGCGGCGCAAGGGTTGGCCGCACAGGGATTGGGCTTGAAACTCGTCTGCAGAGTTGCGGTATAGGCAACCAGCGCCGCCAGCTCTTTCGACTCCCAGCCCAGGGCCTTGGATGCCATGGGCGCGACCATGCAGATCTGGATCATCTCGTCGAGAAACACCTGGGACATGCCGAACTGATTCTTCGCCATGGCCACTTCATGGGGATATGCCTTGGCAAAACTGGCCTGGAACAGGTTGCCGCCCTGGTGGCAGGTAGCGCAAGACAGGCCGTTAGTGCTCAGCTTGGGATCCTTGTAGAGTTTCTCGCCATAGGCCTTCAGCTCGGCCTGTGCGCCTTGATAGGGTTTGTAGTTGGCCGGGCGCTTGACCGACTTGACGGCGCAGGGGTTCATCTTCGCCGCGCAGGGATTGGCGGCGCAGGGATTTTTCGCCGCGCACGGGTTTTTAGCCGCGCAGGGATTCTTCGCTGCACAAGGATTCAAGCTGCTGGGTGCGCACTTGCCCGCACATGGGCTGCAGGGGTTGGCGGCCATGGCCGGGCCTGAAAGTGCCATGGCCAGCACCGTCGCCGACACCATGCCGGCAAGGGGACGATAACAGTGTGAAGCAGGAAGGTCGGGGCATATGTGGCGCATAGTGATTTCCTCAATCCACGGTTAGCAACGGTACGTTGTGCACTTACCCTTGGGCAGCGGGCATCGAACTGGTCTGCGCCCTTGGGCAATAGCGGCAAAAAACCGAGTCATTCCCGATCCAGGCACCATAAGCAATGGATCTCTCCCACAGGTGGCACCTGCATGTGTTCGCCCAACAAAACTAAGAAGCAACTCGGCCGATTTTGTTACAGAGAGAGTCTCTCCAGAGAGAGTCTCTCCAATTAGGCGATGACTATGCCGCCACACCTGCCGCAGCTCATCGACGGTATGCAGCAAGCCGCCGATGGCTGACGTGACGGCTGGGCAGATCAACCAGCGCCTTAGCCACCAAGAGCGTTAGCCACCAAGAGCGACTCCTCCGCGGGAACCACTCCTCAGCAAAATACAATGCTCCGCAGGCGTCTTGGCCAAGTGACTACTGGCTCTTGGCGGCACAAGGATTCTTGGCTGCGCACGGATTCTTTGCGGCGCAAGGGTTAGCCGCACAAGGACTCTTGGCGGCACAGGGGTTCTTCGCCGCGCATGGGTTTGCCGCACACGGGTTCGCCGCACAGGGATTCATGGCCGCAGGTGCACACTTGGCGGCACAAGGCGAACAAGGATTTGCGGCCAGCACCGGCCCTGCCAACGCCATGCTTAGAGCACCCGCACACAGCATGGCGGCCAGGGGACGGCGAGCGACGGCGTTGGCTTTGTTTTTCAGTTGGTGAGTCATGTTAGTTCCTCAAATTTTTGTATGGAGTGCCGTGTCGTATGGGTAGGGAACTTCGATGTTGCTCCACCCTGGGAATGCGCACGCCGGATGCCCCCTTTGTTTACGGGCAAGCACCGTTCGCTTAACTCAGATGCAGGGAGCGCTGTTTTGTTACAAGCGCCCTCTGGATCAGTACACCCCCACGTTCTGTTACGCACTGGGCCCGGCTATTTCCCGCCCCCCGGTGGCAAAAAACCTGGAACAGTGACATGGCTTGCGGGCTTTCATATTCACGCCAGCCATGACAACTACGTTGTAACAATGCACTCTGGCTTGCCTCTAATTAACAACACGGATGACCTGCACTGCGCACTTGCAGGCCATTGATGGAGAAATAGATGGATGAACAGGAACTGATCAAACGGCTGCGCCAGGGTGACAAGGGCGCCCTGGCGTCGGTGATCAAACTGCATCATGCCTTCCTGGTGGCCATGGCCACCCCACTGGTGGGCAATGACCTCGCCGACGATGTCGCACAGGAAACCTGGCTGAGGGCTTTTGCCGCGATTGGCAAATTCGAAGGCCGCTCCAAACTGCGCACATGGCTCGCCCGGATCGCGATCAACGAAGCTCATGCCATGCGCCGCAAAACAGGTCGTGAAGTGTCCCTCGATGGCTGGGGTAGCGATAGCGGATCGCCCATAGGCATGCGCTTCAACGAGCAAGGTGCGTGGGAGGCACCGCCCATGCAGTGGCACCATGAAACACCCGACGAGCTTCTGACTGAAGCTGAACTCTATGAGTGCATTCACAAACACCTGCACAAGCTGCCTGAAGACCAGCAAAGCGTGGTGATGATGCGCGAGCTGGGCGGGCTGAACTACGGCGAAATAGCCCAGGCGCTTAATCTGGCGGAGGGCAATATCCGTGTATTACTGCACCGCGGGCGGCAACGGATGCATGCCATGCTTAATCATTTCGAGGAGGTAGGAGCATGCTGACCTGCCGTGAGATGTCCGAACTCGGCTCCGACATCATTGAGGGTGATCTGCGCTTAAGTACTCGCTGGGCAGTGTTCATGCATCTGAAAATGTGCCCACGCTGCACGCTGTACATCAAACAGCTGAAACTCACCGCTGAAGTACTGCAACAACTACCGTTAAACGCAGAAGCGGTTGATAGCGCGGCCATTCTGAAAAAACTGCAAGAGCGAGATACATAACAGAACTAGTCAGTGCTGTAACAAAAACGCGAGCAGATTCTCATAAGGGTACAGCCTCCATGAGGGGCAGACCTGACCATGAATCTGGAGTACGCGCTTGACTGACAGCACTGCAGCCGAAGCCCCCACCGCTATTGCCCCCTGCCTGGTCTTGTTGTGTAAGCGACCAGCGCTGGGGCACTCCAAGCAGCGCCTGGCGCAGCAAATAGGCCTGCAACCGGCCTTGGACATCGCTCAACTGCTGCTCGCTTGCGCCCTGGAAGATCTTCACCAATGGCCCGCGCCCAAGGTCATTGCCCCCGACCATTCGCGCCATTTGCCTTGGGCGCAGGCTCTCTGTCCGCAGGCCTTGGGCATGGCCCAACATGACGGCAATCTGGGTCAGCGCCTCAACGACCTGGATAGCCGATTGCACGCTCTCGACCTGCAGCGCTTGATCTACATCGGCAGTGACTGCCCCGTACTACAGCCCAGTGACTACCAGCGAGTGACCTGCCTGCTTGAAGCCAATGATACGGTGCTACTCGCAGCCAAAGATGGCGGCGTGGTGCTGATGGCCTCGAACCGTTCGTGGCCCGACCTGAGCGCACTGCCCTGGAGCACAGAGCACCTGGGCTCGGCTCTGTTTGACTGCTGTCAGCGAGCCGGCCACTCGGTGGCATGGGCCGGGGAGTTGTTCGATATCGACCACAAGGAAGATCTGTACGCGCTGCCCAGCCTGCTCGAACAACACGGCCAGCCTGCACGACTGAACCTGCACCACGCCCTGCAGCAATTGGGAGTGCCTGCCCATGCCTGTTAACCCGCCGATCAGCGTAATCATCCCCTGCTGGCAGGATACCGTCGTGCTCGAGCAGTTGCTGTCGCGCCTCAATCAACTGGCGCAACGCTCCAGGCAAGAGCTTCAACTTATCGTGGTCGATGCCGCGGGCTGTCAAACCTGCCGCCAACTGTGCCTGCAATACGAGGCACAATGGATACCGGCCGATCCCTGCAAGGGACGCAACTGCGCCTGGGCGCGATGCATGCCCGGCATTCGATCCTGTGGTTTTTGCATGCCGACGCCCAGTTACAAGGCAACCCACTACCCGATCTTCAAGCCAGAATGGCTTCAGGCGCGGTAGGCGGTTACTTCGCCTTCCACTTCAGCGGCAATGGCTGCTGGCAGAGCCGGTTGCTGGAACGGTTAATCGCCTGGCGCAACCATTTCGGGGTGCCCTATGGCGATCAGGGCATCTTTGTTGAGGCCAGTGCCTACTCTGCCTGCGGCCAGCACAGCCCCTGGCCGCTGTTTGAAGAGGTGGAACTGGTCAAGCAACTGCGCAAGCTGGGCCGCTTTGAACGTATCGCACAAGGTTTGAAAGCCGACCCCAGACGCTGGCAGCGCGACGGCTGGTGGCGCCGCTCATTGCACAATCGTGTGCTTGTGCTGGCCTATGTTCTCGGCGTACCGGCCACTTATCTGGCTCGACGCTACAACCGCGGCAACCCTACCCCCGCCCTCCCCGCCAACAAATCATAGGAGCCCTTATGCGCGCCCTGTTATTGCTCGTGATGCTAGGCCTGAGTGGCCTGTCGTTTGCCAAACCGTTCGAACACAACCATCCTCAATGGACAGCTCTGCTGGCTCGTCATGTCACCTGGGTAAAGCCCGGTTATGCCAGTCAAGTCGACTATCAGGGTTTCCAACAGGATCAGGCCGAGCTTGACAGCTACCTGGCCGTTCTTTCGAACGTGCCGCGCCAGCAATATGACACCTGGAGTCGCGACCAGCGTCTGGCCTTTCTGATCAATGCCTATAACGCCTTTACCGTAAAGCTTGTCACCGAGCATTACCCGCTAGACTCGATCAAGGACATTGGCGGCGTGTTCGGTAGCCCCTGGACTCAAGCATTCATCCCGCTGTTCGGGCAAACCTTGACGCTCAACCAGATCGAGCATTCGATGATCCGCGAACCCGGCGTATTCGACGAACCACGCATCCACTTCGCGGTTAACTGTGCCTCCATAGGCTGCCCGGCCCTGCGCCCCGATGCCTTCGTTGCCAGCACAATCGATGCGCAGTTACAGGACAGCCAGCGGCGCTTTCTCAGTGATCGCAGCCGTAACCGTTTCGATGCCGCCGGCGGCCATTTCCGAGTCTCGAAAATTTTCGATTGGTACGCCGACGACTTCACCAAGCAATCAGGCTCGCTGCAAACCTACCTGCAAAAACAGGCGACCTTGCTGGCAGCCGCCGAGGAGCAGGCACAGGCCCAGAGCACAAGCAAAGTAAAGTTCCTCGACTACAACTGGTCACTCAACCAAGCCCATTGATCCGGAGAGCGCCCGATGACAGACAAGACCGCATTGGTACTCGCCGGCGGCGGTAGCCTGGGCGCCGTGCAGGTTGGCATGCTGCAGGCGTTGATCGCGGCGGAGGTTGCGATCGACCTGGTGGTCGGGGCGTCGGTCGGCGCCATCAACGGTGCCCATTTCGCCAGCAAACCGAACGCCAAGGGCGTTGCCGAACTGGCCGACATCTGGTGCGCACTTGGCAAGCGGGATATTTTCCCCTTTTCCCTGCTGGGCGCGACCAAGGCCCTGCTGCTAAACCGCGGGCATATTCTCGATAATGCCGGCCTGCGCCGGATGATTCTGTCGGCACTGCCGATCAGTCGCCTGGAAGACTGCGAGCTGCCCCTGCATGTGGTCACCACCGACCTGCTCAGCGGTGCCGAGGTGTTGCAGTCACAGGGCGACATCCTCCAGGCGTTGCTGGCCAGCGCCGCCATTCCGCTGGTCTATCCGCCGATTGCCATCGACGGACACTTGCTGATGGACGGCGGCGTAGCCAGCAATACCCCGATCGCCAGTGCTGTGGCACTGGGCGCGAAGCGCATCCTGGTTCTGCCCACCGGTTTTGGTTGCGCCTGCAAGGCTCCGCCCAAGGGGTTCGTGGCGCTGGCTCTGCATACCCTCAACCTGATGAGCATGCGCCAACTGGTACGCGACATTGAGCTGTATACCCCGCAGGCCCGCATTCATGTGGCCGCACCCTTATGCCCCTTGGGCGTTTCGGTATTCGATTTCACTCAGACGCGCGACCTGATCGAGCGCGCCAAGCTGCAGACCCAGACCTGGCTGGAGAGCGGCGGGCTCGAGCAAACGGGCGTTCCCGACTCCCTGCGCGCGCACCTGCACGCTGATATGGATATGCAGGAGATGGCATGAACGCCTTCGTCGAACGGCACCAGCACCTCTGGCAATCCTTTCGCCGCCTGCCAATGTGGGTACAGTTATGGATGGCGGCCATCCTCTTGCCCGCCAACCTGCTCAGCCTGTTTCTGCTCGATTACCCCAGCGCGCGCATGATCGCGCTGGCCGCCCTGCTGGCGCTGGGCAGCAACATGCTGCTGATGTACTGGTATGCGGGGTTCACTCGGCTGATGGCCTTGCCCCATCTGCTGGTTTGGGGGCCACTTGAGGTGATGTTGCTGATGTATCTGATGGCAGGTGCACCCGCGCCGACTACCAATGAAGTCATGTACATCTGCCTGGTTCTGGCCGTGAACGGCATCAGCCTGTTGTTCGACGCTCGGGATTCCTGGCACTGGCTACAGGGAGAACGTCAGGTGTTCTGACCGTTGTGGACACCGGTTGGCTCTGCGCGCGGGCCTGCATGGCGCTGAAGAGGGACACCGCGAATGGCACCAGATAATTGAGCAATACGTGCGCAACGGACAGTTCAACTGCCCCCCAGAGTACTTCCCCCTGATTGATCAGGTTGAGAATGCTACCCACGACAAAGGAGATCTTCAGCGCGCGCCATACCAGATCACGCGACAGTCGAGAGCGCCATTCCCGCATCATGCCATGCCTCCAGCACTCGCCAGCATCTGCTCAAGCGGCATCCTGTCGGCAGCCTCTCGCACCACTTTGCGGATCAGCTCATGGTCGACATCCGGCTGCAGATCCGCTGGACTTCCGGTTCTTCCCGTAGGCCGAGCCACAAGTCTGGCATCCTCAGCTTCCAGAGCAAACTCTCCGCCGCAGTTGCGGCAGTAGATGTGTTCGCCCGCCTGCTGACTGCGTTTGAGAACCAGGGTGGGGCCGCACATGGGACACTCCTGCAACGGAATGCCATCATCCGAGTGGCCGATCACATGATCGAGCACGCCGCGTCTGCCCAGCTCGATAAACACTCGACTCAATTCGACGTCGAACTGACTGCCGCTCTGGCTTTGGATAATGGCTAACGCCTGCCCACGACTCATGCCGGTACGGTATGGACGGCTGCTGGTCATGGCATCGAACGCATCGCAGATACCGACGATACGTGCATCCAGATGAATGTCCTCGGCCCGCAGGCCGCGCGGATAGCCCTTGCCATCGGGGCGCTCGTGATGGCTGTAGACCGCCTCTTTGACCAGATCGGCCAGCGGGTGGCCAGCAAGCATGCGCCAGCCCATCTCCGGATGGGTGCGTACGACGGCAAACTCGTCTTCAGTTAAGGCACTGGTCTTGCGCAGCACGGCGTCGGCTATGCCGATCTTGCCCAAATCATGCAGAAAGCCGCCCAGGCTGGATCGAGCCACATCGGCCGAAGGTAACCCTGCCGCTTCGCCAAGCAACCTGGCATACCGCGACACTCGCCACAGATGGCCGCCGGTATAAGGATCCCTGGCTTCGACGAACCAGGCCATCATCAGCAGGCTACTGACCAACGCTTTCGACGGATCGTCAGCGTGCCCCGCCCCCTGCGCAGCCTTGCTCAACCAACCAGGGAGAAAAGATTGCATTGAACCGGCCTCCAGTGCCAGGGGGAAAAAGTAGGCGGCAAACACGACCGCAGAACCTTTTTACTACGGTTCTACGGCCCAGCGATTGGGTGGCACGTCCCTGTGCCGCGGGGTGGGTGATGCCGGCGTTGTTGGCATCTCCCCCCAAGCTTCAAACAGCAAGGTGAGAGCCATTAATGGGGGCTGCCATAGAGCGCTCTGTCCCTCAGGATGGGCGACCTGTAGCTGGGTTCCACCATTTCCTGCTGTTGCTCCGGCTGCTCGCTCGCAGTACCGGCGGCGGCGGGCTGCTCCTTGACCATCTGAGCAAAGCGCTCACCGGAGTCCTGGCTGGCGCGATTACTCACCAGTGCCTCTTGTTGCAGGCGGTAGTCGATCAGGCGGTCACTGCCACCTTCGGCCTGTGCCGTAGTCACGGCAGCGCCCATCATCAGCGCGGCCAGTACCGTCATACCCAGTATCGATTTCATGGTGTCATCCTCCAAAGAGATGCGTTACTCATCATTCGGATGACTGGGGAGCCCCTTTGTTACAGGCGACCTGCCGAACTGCAGTCGCCCCGCTTAGCCGACGGACGCAGCTTGCCCGCGGGAACCCCGGGTCTTATGGTGCCAAGGCCTGTTGACATACTTCAGCCGGTAATCTCTTGTCACATCTTAAGGAGCGCTGCTTGATAGGGCTGCACTTTCTCATCGCGATTTTGCTGTGGCGCCGGCGGCAAGTGTTGACGGGGCTGATCATCAGCGCCAGCCTGATCCTGGGAACGGCCAAAGCGTCGCCTCTCCCACCTAGCGTGCATCGGGGCGAACAGGCGGCACAGCGACTGCAGGACTGGCAATCGCTGATCGCACAATCGCTGCACTTAAGTGACGCTGAAAAGCTGCAGGTGGTTAATGCGTTTTTCAACCGCCATATCCGTTATGGCGAAGATACAGAGGTATGGGGGCAAGTCGATTACTGGGCCTCGCCACGAGAAACCCTTGAGTTGGGTGCCGGCGATTGCGAGGACTTCGCCCTCGCCAAGTACTTTACCCTGCGTCTGCTCGGTATTCCCGAGCAGCATCTGCGCCTGGTCTACAGCACGCTGACTTCGACCCAGCAGGCCCATATGGTATTGGGCTACTGGGCCGATGAGGGAAAGGATCCGGCCCTGCTCGACAACCTCCGCCCGGAGGTTCTTCCGACCCTTCAGCGACCTGACCTGCAGATGCAGTTCGCCTTCGATAGCGGTCACCTGTATCGGTTTGGGCAAAACCGTTTACTCGCGGTCGGCGATGCGCAATTGCTACCGGGATGGCAAGCCCTGAAGGCCAAAATGAGGCAGGAATCGATTCCTTTGTCCAATGCCATTCAGCTAGTCGTTGCGGAGCAGCTGCGCTTAAAACTCGAGATCTGACGGCCAGTTAGTAGCTTGCTTCAGGCTGTCGAGCCGATACCGGCATAATCACG
Organism: Pseudomonas sp. sp1636; assembly: GCF_030376615.1. Classification (GTDB taxonomy): domain Bacteria; phylum Pseudomonadota; class Gammaproteobacteria; order Pseudomonadales; family Pseudomonadaceae; genus Aquipseudomonas. The sequence continues at coordinate 144,478 of NZ_JARRAB010000009.1, read as the reverse complement.
AATGCTCACGCATCGTCAATCACTTCGCCTGCCCCCACAGGGCCGGTGTACCCCATCTGGAGCAAACGTCGCTTCCACCACTTAAGAAGTCCGTCCAGACGCTCTTGTCGCGGTTCAATCACACGCACGGTGCCTCCTGGGAGAGGGAGCGTCGTACCATCCGTTTGCGAGCCAGGCCCTATCAAGCCATGTCAGGCTGGAGTGGCTGGCGAAGCAGCTGGGTCACGCTGACACCACCATGATTAAGAAACACTATGCAAAGCTGATCCCGGACGACACCAAACGGATGGGCAGTGATGTGTCTGAGCAGATGGGATTTGGGGAGGGTTGGAGCGGTGCATAGCGGTCTGGAAGGACTGAATTTTGCCCCCAAATGCCCCCAGTTTTGCCCCCAAACGATTTTTAGCTTTCTAAAAGACAAGAAAAAGCCCCGTAACTCATTGAGCTACGGGGCTTTTTTGTATGGCGGGAAGATAGGGATTTGAACCCTAGGTGCTATCGCTAACACAACGGATTTCGAATCCGTCCCGTTCGGCCACTCCGGCATCTTCCCGTGGCGGCGCGCATGATAGCAGTACAAGCGCATTTAGCGAAGCCCAATCGGTAGATTTTTTCGCATGCATTTCAGATGCTTGCGTATGACCGCTCGGGGCAACAGGGCGGCCATTGCGGGCCTTGACAAGAAGAGACGCCTAAGCGCCTCTCCTGCACCGCACAACGGTCGATCAAGCGGTCAGCCGGGTCAGTGCCTCGCGATATTTGTCGGCGGTCTTCTGCGCGACTTCAGCCGGTACGGCGGGGGCTGGTGGCTCTTTGTTCCAGCCGGTGGATTCCAGCCAGTCGCGCACGAACTGTTTGTCGAAGCTCGGCGGGTTCTTGCCTTCGACATAGCTGTCGGCCGGCCAGAAGCGGCTGGAGTCAGGGGTCAGCACTTCGTCCATCAGGGTCAGGGTGCCGTTTTCGTCCAGACCGAACTCGAACTTGGTGTCGGCGATGATGATGCCGCGGGTAGCGGCGTACTCGACCGCGGCACTGTACAGGGCAATGGAGGTATCACGCACCTGGGCGGCCAGCTCGGCACCGATGATCGCGGCGCACTGCTCGAAGGAGATGTTCTCGTCGTGGTCGCCAACGGCGGCCTTGGTCGAGGGGGTGAAGATCGGCTGCGGCAGCTTGGAGGCTTCCTGCAACCCGGCCGGCAGCTGGATACCGCAGACGGTGCCGCTGTTCTGGTATTCCTTCCAGCCGGAACCGACGATGTAGCCGCGCACAATGGCTTCCACCGCCACCGGCTTGAGGCGCTTGGCGACTACCGCACGACCTTCCACCAGCGGCAACTCGGCGGCGGCCACCACGGCCTCGACCTTGTCGCCGGTGAAGTGGTTGGGCACCAGGTCGGCCAGCTTGTCGAACCAGAAGTTGGAAATCGCCGTGAGGATCTTGCCCTTGTCCGGGATCGGCTCGGCAAGAATCACGTCGAAAGCCGAGAGTCGGTCGGTGGCGACCATCAGCATGCGTTTGTCGTCGATTTCGTAGAGGTCGCGGACTTTGCCCGAGTAGATTTTTTTCAGGCTCAGGGTCGAGGGTGTGATCATGTCGGAGTTTCCGCCTTTAGCAAACGAAACAGGCGAAACCCTGAGGGTTTCGCCTATCGGTATTAGCGCTGTGCCTGCGGCTCGTTAGCCGAGGTTTTCCTGAATCAGACTCAGAATGCGGCGCGCCACGTCGGCTGGCGCCACGGTATTGAGGTCTTTCTCCACGGTAACCTGAACGCTGTCGCCGACCGGGGTCAGGCGCACCTGGTAACGCTCGGCACGCGCATCGATGGTTTCCTTGTCCGGCTCACTGCCAAACAGCTTGCCGAACAAGCCCGGCTCCTCATCTTTCTTCTGCGTTCCCTCGGCCAGGTTGATGTAGTAAACGCCGAGGCTGCGGTTGAGGTCGTCGATGCGAATATCAGCCCCCTCCAGCGAGCGGCCGACACCGGACCAGGCGCGATCGAAATCGGCGCCGAGGTTCAATACCGGGTTGCCATTACCGTCTTCCGACAAGCTGACCCGGCTCGGCGCATCGAAGTCGCGCGCGGCCAGCAGCGATACGGAACCACCCTGCTCGGCACTGCGTGCCATGCTCACCAGCATCTCGTCGAGCAGCGCGGCTTCCAGACGGGCATTGCCACTGCTGCCGGCGAAGGCCACGTCGGCGCTGCTGCCAGCTGGACGCTCGGCACTGAGCACGAAGACTTCGCTGGTATTGCGCTGCACGCCCGGCTCGATACGCACCCGCACGCGGGTTTCGGCATCCGCCGCCACGTCAGACGCACGGCTGTTCAGGCGCCGTGCCATAGCCGCGGACAGCTGATCGGAACGCTGCCAGGCGGTGACGAATTCGCCGACCTGCGGCCGCTCTTCGGCAATCCGGAAACCATTGTCTTCGAAGAATTGACGGGCGATCGGCCAGACTTCGGCCGGCACGCGCTGGGCGACCAACCAACGCGACTCGCCGCTTTTCTGCAGGCTGAATTCGCTGGCATTGGCACGCACGGCTAACGCCTGCGGACGCGGGACTTCGTATTCACCCTCGACCGTGCTGCTGGCCACCTGCTGCGGCACCGGCAACAACGGATCGAGGCGCTTGGCCACGACGTTCGCCGGCAACTGCATGGGGGCCGTTTGCCGGGCGGTGAGGTAGTCGCTGCCGCGATCGCGGAAATAGCCATCTTCACCATAGATCCAGCCACAACCGCTGACGCTGGAGATGATCAGAGCAAGTGCGGAGAGTCCGCCCAGTCGCTTCATGCGTAGTATTTCCTCAATTAAACCAAAACGCCGGACTGGCGCAGAGCCTGACGCAGCGGTTCATGACAACGCGGGCTGAGCCAGGTCAGCGGCAAGCGGATACCGTCCGGCATCATGCCCATTTCATGCAGGGCGAACTTCACCGGAATCGGATTGGACTCGATAAACAAGGCCTTGTGCAGCGGCATCAGACGATCGTTGATGGCGCGCGCAGTGGCGGCATCGCCAGCCATGGCGGCGGCACACAGCTCGCTCATGGCGCGTGGCGCGACGTTGGCGGTCACCGAGATGTTGCCCTTGCCGCCCATCAGCATCAGCTCGACGGCGGTGGCGTCATCGCCGGAGTACACCAGGAAATCCTTGCTCACCCGATCCAGGACTTCCCGGCCACGTTGCAGGTCGCCGGTGGCTTCCTTGATGCCGATGATGTTGGCGATCTTCGCCAGGCGCTCGACCGTTTCCGGCAGCATGTCGCACACGGTGCGGCCCGGCACGTTGTAGAGAATCTGCGGAATCGCCACCGACTCGGCGATATGCCGGAAGTGCAGGTACAGCCCTTCCTGGGTCGGTTTATTGTAATAAGGCGTGACCAGCAGGCAGGCATCGGCGCCCACATCCCTGGCGGCGCGTGTCAATTCGACCGATTCGCGCGTGGAATTGCCGCCAGTGCCGGCGATCACTGGTATCCGTCCGGCGACTTGATCGACCACACGTCGGATCACTTCGATGTGTTCGGACACTTCCAGCGTGGCCGACTCGCCGGTGGTACCGACCGCGACGATGGCGTTGGTGCCCTCTTGCAGGTGGAAATCCACCAGTTTGCTCAGGCTGTCCCAATCGAGACCACCTTGCGCATCCATGGGCGTGACCAGTGCCACCATACTGCCCGCAATCATGCAACCACTCCTGCCGGAAAAAAGAGAGCGGTAATGGTACTGGCGCCACCCACCTTGCACAAGCGAAGGAAAGGGCCGATCGGCAAGCGCGGTGACCGGGCGAACAACCCGGTATTCCTTTCACTCATCCATTTACTGGCATTCCCCTGAGCTGCGCTTTTCGCTACCCTTCCGGCTTTGCTCGGTACTCATTATGGGCCGAGCGTTCATCGCTCTAGGAATGCTGCATGTCCACCCCCCCAGTTCGCGAACAATTCCTCATCATCAGCGCACTCGGCCCCAACGCCATGGAGCTGACCAATGTGCTGTGCCGCACCTGCAATGAAAACCGCTGCGCCGTCGTCAGCACCCGCCTGAGCCGGCACGGCGAGTTCAGCGCCCTGGTGCTGCAGGTCTCCGGCAGTTGGGACGCCCTGGCGCGCCTGGAGTCGAGTCTGCCGGCCCTGGCCAAGAAACACGCCTTTACGGTCAACGTGACGCGCAGTGCGGCGGCGGAAAATCGCCCCCAGGCTCTGCCTTACGTGGCCTATGTCAGCTCGGCCTATCGTCCGGACATCCTCAATGAGTTGTGCCAGTTCTTCATCGACCACAACGTCGAACTGGAGAGCCTCACCTGCGATACCTACCTGGCCCCGCAGACCGGCGGCACCATGCTCAATGCCACCCTGACCGTGACGCTGCCGGCCGGCACCCAGATCAGTTGGCTGCGCGACCAGTTCCTCGACTTCTCCGATGCCTTGAACCTGGACGCCCTGATCGAGCCCTGGCGCCCACAAAATCCATAAGGAATCGCTCATGGCCGTAGCACTCGACACCCCGGTTGCCGATTTTCAGGCCCAGGCTACCAGTGGCCAGCAGGTTCAGCTGGCGGCGCTGCAGGGCCGGCAGGTGGTGATCTATTTCTACCCGAAAGACAGCACCCCGGGCTGCACCACCGAGGGCCAGGGCTTTCGCGACCACTACCCGGCCTTCCAGGCCGCCAACACCCTGGTATTCGGCGTATCGCGGGACAGCCTCAAGGCCCACGAGAACTTCAAGGGCAAACAGGCGTTCCCCTTCGAGCTGATCTCGGACAAGGATGAAGCGCTCTGCCGGCTGTTCGACGTGATCAAGCTGAAGAAGCTCTACGGCAAGGAATACCTGGGCGTCGACCGCAGCACTTTCCTGATCGACCAGCACGGCGTGCTGCGCCAGCAATGGCGCGGGGTGAAAGTGCCGGGCCATGTCGAGGCCGTGCTGGCCGCGGCACAGGAACTGCACCGAGCCTGAAGCCGGACGACGCCAAAGGCCGCTTGCCGGGGCTCCTGCAAGCGGCCTTTGGCATTTGACCAAGCCAGAATCACTTATCGCCCGGCGGTGCCCACAAGCAAGACCGCAGCCCCTCACTCACCCTGCAACGCCGACTCCTTACGCGGCCAGGCATTGAGCACGGCTTTGAACAGGGTCGCCAAGGGGATGGCGAAGAACACCCCCCAGAAGCCCCACAAGCCGCCGAACAGCAATACCGCGCAGATGATCGCCACCGGGTGCAGGTTGACCGCCTCGGAGAACAACAACGGCACCAGTACGTTACCGTCCAGCGCCTGGATCACCCCATACACCACCATCAGGTAGAGGAACTGATCGCTGAAGCCCCACTGGAACAGGCCGATCAGCGCCACCGGCACGGTCACCACCACGGCGCCAATATAGGGCACCACCACCGACAGCCCCACCAGCAACGCCAGCAGCGCCGCATAGTTGAGCCCCAGCGCGGCGAACGCGATGTAAGTGACCACGCCGCAGATGATGATTTCGATGAACTTGCCGCGAATGTAGTTGGCGATCTGCTGATTCATCTCCTCCCCCACCCGGGTCATCAGGGTGCGCTCACGCGGCAGGTAGCTGCGGAACCAGGCACCTATCACCTCACGATCCTTGAGGAAGAAAAACACCAGAATCGGCACCAGCACCAGATAGATCATGATGCTGGCCAGCAACGGCAGGCTGGACAGGGAGAACGACAGCGCCCACTGGCCGAACTTGCCGGCCTCGCCACTGATCGCCTCGGTCAATTGCAACACCTGGGCATCGCTGATCAGATCCGGGTAACGCTCCGGCAACAGCAAAAACAGCGACTGCCACTCGCCGAGCATGCGCGGCAGCTCGTTGAACAGGGTGCTCAGCTGGCGCCAGAGCAACGGCATCAACACCAGCAGGAACAAGGCCAGCGAGCTCATGAACAACAGGAACACCAGCGACACCGCCACTATCCGTGGCAGGCGTACGCGCTCCAACGCATTGACCAACCCTTGCATCAGGAACGCCAGCACCAGCCCGGTCAGCACCGGCGCCAGCATGCCGCCGAGGGTCAGGACAACGGCAAAGCCGAGCACCAACAGCACCGCCAGAACCACGGCTTGCTCATCGGAAAAATAGCGGTGCATCCAGTCGCGCAACACCTTAATCATCAATATTCCTTAGATCGAAACAACCCACGCAGAATGCGTATCAGGCTTTACGCAACCAATAACGGTAAACCCCCGCCTCTTCCTCTTCACGTAACAGGTCATGCCCTGCGAGCCTGGCGAAGGCACGAAAATCGCGTTGCGAGCCGGCATCCGTGGCGATGACCTTGAGCACCGCGCCGCTGGCCAGGCGATTCAACTCCAGCTTGGCCTTGAGCAGCGGCAACGGGCAATTCAAACCACTGGCATCCAACTCGGCGTCGCAGGCACCGCCCCACTCTTGTCCATCGTTCATTCGAGTCCTCCTAAACAGCGCCAAGGATACCCAAGACCGTGCAACCCTGGCCAGGTGAGCGCTTGCCCGGCTACAGTAACGACTTTGTCCGCCAAGAGCTCCGTGCATGAATGTTTTGCGCCCCATCCTGTTGACGCTCGCCTGCCTGGCCACCCAGCCCGGCCTGGCGAGCGATCTGCCGTCACTCGGCGACGCCAGCTCGGCGATTGTCTCGCCACAGCAAGAACATCAGCTGGGCCGTGCCTGGCTAAGCCTGCTGCGCGGCCAGATCAGCCAACTGTCGGATCCTCAGCTCAAGGATTTCGTCGAGAGCAGCGTTTACCGCCTGGGCGAAACCAGCGAACTGCAGGATCGACGCCTGGAGTTCGTCCTGCTCGACAGCCCGCAAATCAACGCCTTCGCCGCACCTGGCGGGATCATCGGGGTCAACGGTGGCCTGTTTCTCTATGCCCAGAGCGAAGCCGAATATGCCTCGGTGATGACCCACGAACTCGCCCACCTGTCGCAACGTCACTTCGCCCGCGGCCTGGAAGCGCAACAGCGCATGCAACTGCCGCTGATGGCCGCGATGCTCGCCGGCATCGTCGCCGCGGCAGCCGGTGCCGGCGACGTCGGCATGGCCGCCATCGCCTCGACCCAGGCAGCGGCCATCCAGGAGCAACGGCGCTTCTCCCGGCAGAACGAACAGGAGGCGGATCGGATCGGCCTGGTCAACCTGGAAAAAGCCGGCTATGACCCCCGCGCCATGCCGAGCATGTTCGAGCGCCTGATGCGCCAATACCGCTACGACCGCAAGCCACCGGAATTCCTCCTCACCCACCCGGTGTCCGAGTCGCGCATCGCCGACACCCGCAACCGCGCCGAACAAGCCAACATCGGCGGCATGACCGACAGCGTGCGTTATCAGTTGATGCGCGCCCGCGTACAACTGATCTACGAAGACACGCCGGGCCTGGCGGCCAAGCGGTTTCGCGCCATGCTCGATGAAAACCCCAAACATGAAGCCGCCCGCTACGGCCTGGCCCTGGCCCAGATCAAGAGCGGCCAGCACCAGAAGGCCCGCGAGAGCCTGCAAGCGCTGCTGCAATCGGCACCCGACGATATCGCCTACAACCTGGCCCAGGTCGAACTGGATAGCGCCTCCAGTCGCCTGCCAGAAGCACAGCGCCGCATCGAGCGGCTCATGGCCGACTACCCGAACAATTACCCACTGCAGCAGGCGCGCATCGACTTGCTGATGAAGCAGGCGCGTCCGCGGGATGCCGAGCACGCCCTCGATGACCTGCTGAAAAGCCGCGCGAACGATCCGGACGTCTGGTACCAGGTCGCCGAAGCACGCGGCCTCAGCGGCAACACCATTGGCCTGCACCAGGCCCGTGCGGAGTTCTTCGCCCTGGTCGGCGACTACGATCAGGCCATCGAGCAACTCGACTTCGCCAAACGCCGCGCCACCAACAACTTCCAGCTCGCCTCGCGCATCGACGCGCGGCAACGCGAGCTGCTGGAAGACCAGCGCATCATCGAGCAGATGCTGCGCTAAGGTCGATCCGACAGGTAGAAAGCCCGGATGTCGGGCTTTTATTCGGCTCTGTAGCCGTTAGGTGTTGTATCACCAGGCGCGAACTGCCTGCGATCCGTAGGAGGCCCGACCTCGGGGCGAGCTTTGGCTATACCGCGAAACGATGGGCAGGCAGCCCTGCGGGCTGCATTCGCCGCGGGGTCGCGTGACCCACATGGATGTGGGAAATGCCGCTAGCCTGTCAGGAACAGGCGCGGCCCTCCTACAAGAGATCGCGCATGCAACACATAATTGGGACATAGCCTTTTATTCAACAGCGTTACGCATTGCCCGACAGCTGGAGTCGCGCGGCCTGGGTGAAATCCAGCATGCGCTTGAGCGGCTTGATCGCCTTGGGGATCAGCGCGGGGTCGACGAAGATCTCGTTGCTGCCTTCGCGCAGGCTCTGCAGGGTGCGCTGCAGGGTGTTCATGGCCATCCACGGGCAGTGCGCGCAGCTGCGGCAGGCGGCGCCGTTGCCGGCGGTCGGCGCCTCTATGAACTCCTTGTCCGGACACAGCTGCTGCATCTTGTAGAAGATGCCGCGGTCGGTGGCGACGATAAAGGTCTTGTTCGGCAGGCGCTGGGCGGCCGCGATCAACTGGCTGGTCGAACCCACCGCGTCAGCCAAATCGATCACCGCCGTCGGCGACTCCGGATGCACCAGTACCGCAGCATCCGGGTACAGCGCCTTCATGTCCTCGAGCTGCTTGGCCTTGAACTCCTCGTGCACGATGCAGGCACCGTCCCACAGCAGCATGTCGGCACCGGTCTGGTTCTGGATATAACGCCCCAGGTGCTGATCCGGCGCCCAGATGATGCTCTCGCCGTTATCCATCAGGTGCTCGACGATCTCCACCGCGCAGCTGGAGGTCACCACCCAGTCGGCGCGCGCCTTCACCGCCGCCGAGGTATTGGCGTAGACCACCACGGTGCGCTGCGGATGCTGATCGCAAAACGCGGCGAACTCCTCCACCGGACAGCCCAGATCCAGCGAACAGGTCGCCTCCAGGGTCGGCATCAGCACGCGTTTTTCCGGATTGAGGATCTTCGCCGTCTCGCCCATAAACCTGACCCCGGCCACCAGCACGGTCTGCGCCGAGTGCTGATTGCCGAAGCGGGCCATTTCCAGGGAGTCGGAGACGCAACCGCCGGTCTCTTCGGCCAAGGCCTGCAAGACCGGGTCGCAGTAGTAGTGGGCAACCAGAACCGCATTCTGCTTTTTCAGCTCGGCGGCAATCTCGGCGCGGTAGAAGGCCTCCTGCTCGGGCGTCAGCGGCTTGGGCTGCTTGGCGTCCAGATGAGCCTGGACCAGGAGGCGTTCGGAAATCTGCGTCATGTCATCAGGCCCTGTACAGGTCGATCAACGGGAACTCGAGTATACCCGCCAGACTGGCTACGCGAGAGCAGATTGGACGGGCATACGGGGAGAAAAGCGCGCTGCAACAAAGAAAATCCTGCGCCCCTAGAGCCGCAGGATTTTCATAATAGTTTGATCTTAAAAGACTTTGCAAACAGGGCTAGCCGCAAGAAGGCGATGGCAACATTCCAGCTCCCGCATGAAAACCGCCCGCCCCGATGCTGGCGGCAACCCCATGGGTTCCGGCTGCCTTCGCAAAATAGCTGCAGAACAAGCATGGCCGATCACGCGGACTGGCGCCGACCGAGTAAAAACCAACGAGCACAAAAAAGCCCGGATGCCTTTACGGTAAAGGACATCCGGGCTTTCTTTAACCTTCCGTGGAAGGGTGTTTGGTGGGTCGTGTGGGATTCGAACCTACGACCAATTGGTTAAAAGCCAACTGCTCTACCAACTGAGCTAACGACCCGATGCAGGGCGCATGATACTGATTTAATTCAGGAAATCAACACCTGGCGGAAAATTTTTAACGATAGCGGGTCGGATCGGCCACTGCCGCTGCAGCAAACCCAGCCGCACGCAGGCGACAACTCTCGCATTTGCCACAGGCGCGGCCCTGCTCATCGGCCTGGTAACAGGACACCGTCAGGGCGTAATCGACGCCATGGCGCATACCCGCCTCGACGATCTCGGCCTTGCTCATGTCCTGCAGCGGCGCCTGGATGCGAAAGCCCTGACCCTCGACCCCGGCCTTGGTCGCCAGGTTGGCCATGCGCTCGAAGGCGGCAATGAACTCGGGACGGCAATCCGGGTAGCCGGAATAATCCACCGCATTGACCCCGATGAAGATATCGCGCGCACCCAGCACTTCGGCCCAACCCAAGGCCAGGGCGAGAAACACGGTATTGCGTGCCGGCACATAGGTGATCGGAATGCCTTCGGTCGGGCTTTCCGGCACGGCGATACTGCTGTCGGTCAGCGCCGAGCCACCGATGCCGTTGAGGTTCAGGCTGATGACTTTATGCTCGATTACGCCCAAGTGCCGAGCCACCTGCTCGGCCGCCAGCAATTCGGCGCGATGGCGCTGGCCATAATCGAAGCTCATGCTGTAACAGCTGTAGCCCTCGGCCTTGGCCAGAGCCAACACGGTGGCCGAATCGAGGCCACCGGAGAGCAGAATTAGCGCTTTCTTGTCACTCATGTCAGTGTCCCGGCTCGTCGTTCCAGAGAATCTTGTGCAACTGCATTTGCAAGCGTACCGGCAGGTTGTCGGCGACGATCCAGTCGGCCAGCGAACGTGCGCCCAGCTCATGATGGCTCGGCGAGAACAACACCTCACCGGCGCGCTCGTGCAAACGGTACTGGATCAGCTTGGTCACCGCCCAGTCATAGTCTTCGCGCGAGCAAATCACGAACTTGACCTGGTCGTTCGCCGTTAACAATTCGATATTCTCATAGCGATTGCGCGCCACTTCTGCCGAGCCCGGCGTCTTCAGGTCGAGCACCTTGCTCACTCGCGGATCGACCGCCGACACATCCAGCGCGCCACTGGTTTCCAGCGACACCTGGTAACCGGCATCGCACAAGCGCTGGAGCAAAGGGATGCAGTTGGGTTGCGCCAACGGCTCGCCGCCGGTCACACAGATATAACGTGGCCGGTAGCCGGCAATCTGCGCGACGATGGCGTCCAGGGACATGATCTCGCCACCGCTAAAGGCATAGGCGGTGTCGCAGTATCGACAACGCAAAGGACAGCCGGTCAGGCGAACGAACACGGTCGGCAAGCCGGCGGTGCGCGTCTCGCCCTGCAGCGAGTAGAAAATCTCGGTAATGCGCAGGGTATCTTGCATATCGGCCACGGGCGTGACGGCTAAACAGGCCATCCGCCTCCGTTGCGGGAAAAGGGGCGCGGATTGTAAACGAAAAAGGTTCTGGGAGAAATTTTTAACGTCGCGCAGCGACGGCCCGAAGGGTGCCGCCAGGGATGGCGGATTATAAAAAACCCGCGCCAGGCGCGGGTTTATCACTTCAGCTTTCAGCTTGAGGCTTGCCGCTGGTTCTTTACGGCAGCCGCTGCAAATCTCGCTGCGCCAACTGAGCGGCCGAACTGCCCGGATACTTGGCAATCACCTGTTGCAGGATGCCTTTGGCCTTATCTGCATTGCCCAGGCGCATCTCAACGTCGGCGAGCTTGAACAACGAGTCCGGCACCTTCGCATGCTGCGGATAGGCCTGACTGACCCGCGCAAAGGCCTGACCGGCACCTTGCAGGTCGCCTTTGGCCAGGTTCACCTCGCCCAGCCAATACTGGGCATTGCCGGCATATTGGCTATTCGGGTATTTACGCAAAAAGGCGCCAAACGCCTGGCTGGCCTTGTCGAAATCCTTAATTTTGATCAGATCGAAGGCGGCGTCGTAAAACAGCTTTTCCTTCTCTGGATCAGCCGGGCCGTTAGCGGCTGGCGCTTGCGCCTGGCCAATTGCCGGTGCCGGGGTACCGTTGGCGCTGGCCGCACCATCGGCAGGGGAATTCTGGGTGGCTGCAGCACCTGCTGCCCCACTGCTCAAACGTCGATCAAGATCCTGATAACGCTCCAGGCCTTCTTGCTTCAAACGCTGAATTTCATTCTGCTGCTCTTCGAGCATGCCGCGCAGCTGCGCGATTTCCTGCTGCATCTGTTGTAACTGGGTAAACACCATGCCTTGCGCCGAGGTCGGGGCCTCAGCCCCTCCCCCGACGTAGGCGCCGGACGTGCCATAACCGGATGGCGGATAACTACTGCTGCCATAATCGGCATTGTTGTCCACCACGGGAACCTCGGCCCAAGCCGCGAACGGCAGGCAGAGGGCCAAAACAGTCAAAGCACGGCGGCAGGTATGCATGGCTATTACTTACGCAGTTCTACGCGACGGTTCTGAGCCCAGGATTGCTCGTCGTTGCCAGTGGCAATCGCACGCTCTTCACCGTAGGAGACCAGTTCCAGCTGAGCCGGGGAAACACCCTGCAGCACCAGGTAGCGCTGAACGGCTTTCGAACGACGCTCACCCAGAGCCATGTTGTATTCACGGGTACCGCGCTCGTCAGCGTGGCCTTCCAGAACGACGCGAGCGCCATTGCCTTTCAGGTCTTTGGCATGAACGTCGAGTGCACGCATGGCTTCGGCTTTCAGGTCGGAGCTGTCGTATTCGAAGTAGAACGTGGTGATAGCGCGCAGAGCAGCTTCTTCGCTCATGCTGCCATCTACGGAACCGGCGTCGGCACCGTAACCAGCGTTCGGATCTACAGCGCCTTCACCGGCAGCATCGCCGCCTTTGGACGAACAACCAACAGCAACGGCCAGAGCCAGACCCAGTGCAGCAAATTTGCCAAACTTCAGCATTTCCATCATGTAACTCCTAATGAACCCCAGTGTGTTAAGCAGTGTTTCAAATACAGTACAACGGTGTAGCGCCGCATCAGTTCAGGTAGGGGGACCAGGAAGGCTCTCGAACTTCGCCTTGAGCGGTAGGAAGAGGGAGCCTCACACGCCCATTAATGGACGCTAACATCAAGACTCCCCGACCCTGCTGGCGGGTCGCGTAGATTAGCATGGTGCCATTGGGCGCAACAGTGGGCGACTCATCCAAACTTGTATCTGAAAGGATACGCAAATTGCCCCGTTGCAGATCCTGGGCCGCTACCTTGAACACGGTGTAACCATCCTGGCGATGGATCATCACCAGGGTCTTCTCATCCGCAGAGAGTTTCGGGTTGGCGTTGTAGTTACCGACGAAGGTCACCCGCTCCACCGCCCCGCTGTTGATGTTGGTTTTGTAGATCTGCGGCTTGCCGGATCGATCCGAGGTGAAGTAGATGGTGTTGCCATCCTTGCCCCAGAACGGTTCGGTATCGATCGACCCCTGATTGGTCACCCGCCGCAACTGCCGCGAGCCCATGTCCATCACATAGATTTCCGGATTGCCATCCTTGGACAGCACGAATGCCAGACGGCCGCCATCCGGCGACCAGGCCGGTGCGCCGTTGAGGCCGTCGAAATTGGTGATCTGCTCGCGCCGACCGGTATCGATGTGTTGGACGAAGATACGCGGACGCTTCTGCTCGAAGGACACATAGGCGATACGCCGGCCATCCGGAGCAAACGACGGCGACAGGATCGGCTCGCGCGATTGCAGCAAAGTCACCGCACGGGCACCGTCGTAGTCGGAACGCTGCAGGGTATAGCGGGTGTTGTTGACCGAGAAACGCTCGGCAGTGACGTAGAGCATGCGCGTGGAAAACGCCCCCTTGACCCCGGTCAGCTTCTCGAACGATTGATCGGCGATATGATGCGCCATATCGCGCAGCTGATCGGTGCCACCGCCTACGCTGCCGGTCAGCACCTGCTGCTCGGTGGCCACATTGAACAGGGCGTACTGCACCTGTAAGCGACCGCCACTGGGCAGCATGCTGCCAACCAAGACATATTGCGCGCCCAGGGCTTGCCAGTCGCGGTAGATGATCTCGCTGGCCTGACTCGGCCGGCTGATCATGTTCTGCGGCGGGATAGGTTCGAACACCCCGGAGTTGCGCAGGTCATCGCCAATAATCTTGGCCATATCCTCCGGCAGCACGGTGCCACCTTGCCAGCCGAACGGCACCACGGCGATAGGTGTCGCACGATCGGTACCTGTGCTGATCACCAAAGGATCAGCCGCCTGCACCGAGCCGACCAACATGGCCAAACCGAGCAAAACGATACGCATCAGGGTATTCACAGACCTAAATCCTCCGGTTTGAAGACGGCACGTCGCTGCCGGTAAAGTCGATCGAACGTAGTGCGATCCAATTGTTGCATTTCAGCGATGCGACCAACGTTGCGCACTGCTTGTACCGCGGAGCTGTCGAACGGCCCATCGCCACTGGAGCGGGTAACACTGGCGTTGATGATGGTGCCATCGGGCAACATCTCGATCATCACCTCTACACTCATGCCGTTACGCGCCGATGGCGGCCTGCGCCACTGCTCACTGACCAATTTGACGATCAAATCATCGAGGCTGCCGGCAACCTGGTCGCCCACTTCATCGGCCAGGGCTTGCTGGCGACCGACATCCTCGGAGAGAAGCTCGGCCAAGGCGGCGGCCTTCTTGTCTTCAGTCGCCTTGCGCTGAGCCGCCTCGGCGGCCTTTTTCCGGGCATCATCCGCGGCCTTTTTCTTGGCGGCCTCGGCGGCGGCTTTTTTCTTCGCCTCCTCGGCGGCTTTCTTCTTGGCGTCTTCTGTCGCTTTCTTCTTGGCGTCTTCGGCAGCTTTCTTCTTCGCCGCTTCATCCGCCGCTTTTTTCTTGGCGATATCGGCTAGCTTCTTCTGCTCGGCGGCTTTTTTCTCCGCGGCAGATTTCTTCTCTGCCTCGGCTTTCTTCGCCGCATCGGCCTTTCGAGCCTCCTCGGCCTTCTTTTGTTCCGCCGCTTTTGCCGCAACAGCCTGTTTTTCCTGCTCGGCCTTTTTCTGCTCGAGCTGCTCGGTTTCATAGATGGGCGCGGTGGTTTTCTTGGTTTCACCGGCAATTTTCTGGTTGGTCTGGGTGGTCGCCTGACTCTGCGACTTCAATTGATACAGGGTTGCCTGAACGATTGGCCTGGCTGGCGGCAAGTCCGGGGCGAAGGCAAAACTGACGAACAGCATGGCGAACATCAGGGTGTGCAGCGCCACAGCCCAGACTACAGGCCAAAACAGGCTTTCCGAAGGTGAAGGTTCGCGTTGCTGCCGCATCAGGGGGCCTCGGTAATCAGCCCGACGTTACCCACGTCAGCCTGCTGCAGACCACTCATGGCCAACATCACGGTACCGTAATCGACCGCCTTGTCACCGCGCACGAACACCTGCACCTGCCTGCCCTGGCTGCGACTCTGGTTGAGGATCGCAG
The DNA here is from genome assembly GCF_030376615.1 of Pseudomonas sp. sp1636. Classification (GTDB taxonomy): domain Bacteria; phylum Pseudomonadota; class Gammaproteobacteria; order Pseudomonadales; family Pseudomonadaceae; genus Aquipseudomonas. The sequence continues at coordinate 129,220 of NZ_JARRAB010000009.1, read as the reverse complement.
TGACCGCGCTGGTCATCTCGTCCAGGGTCATGGCCTGATCCTGCACGGTATCGACATCGACCTCCGTTCCCATATTCCAGTAGTAGGATTTGTCGGCCTTGATCGAGATCGTCAGTACCTGGGCGTTATTGTCCTGCGGCAGAATCTCACTGCTGACTTTCGGCAGATCGACCTTAACCCCTTGGTTGAGCATCGGCGCGGTCACCATGAAGATCACCAGCAGCACCAACATCACGTCGATGTAGGGCACCACATTCATCTCGGAAACCGGCTTGCGTCTGTTGCGAATTCTAGCCATGGCTTGAAACCTATCTTGAGAGAGCCTAAGGCTTAGTCGTCGCTGGTGTGCACCTTACGGTGCAGGATCGCCTGAAACTCGTCGGCGAAGGTGTAGTAGCGACCGATCAGCATTTCCCCGCGCGCGGAGAAGCGGTTGTAGGCGATTACCGCAGGGATCGCCGCAAACAGGCCGATGGCGGTGGCGATCAAGGCTTCAGCAATGCCTGGCGCTACTGTGGCCAGGGTCGCTTGCTGCACCTGAGCCAGGCCGCGAAAGGAGTTCATGATCCCCCATACGGTACCGAACAAGCCGATATAGGGGCTGGTGGAGCCGACGGTGGCGAGAAACGGCAGGCTCTGCTCGAGCTTCTCTTCTTCACGCGAGATAGCCACGCGCATGCCGCGCGCCACACCGTCCATCACCGCATCCGGATCGACGCCCTGCTGCTGACGCAGACGGGAGAACTCCTTGAAACCGGCGCGGAAGATCTGCTCCAGCCCCGAGTCCGGATCCGGGTTGCTGCCGGCCTGGCGATACAGCTTGGACAGGTCGATACCGGACCAGAAACGCTCCTCGAAGTTGTCCAGGGCGCGCTTGGCGGCACGCAGCAAGGTGCTGCGCTGGAAAATCATGACCCACGAGGTGACCGAAGCGGCCACCAGCGTCAACATCACCAGTTGCACCACCAGGCTGGCATTGCTGATCAAACTCCACATCGACATGTGGTCAACGGTGTTGGCTTCCACGCTTACTCTCCTGCTTTGGCTGTACCCGCGCCGCTCAGGCCGGCAAAGGCCGCACGCAGAGCTTCGGGAAGGGCCCGGGGTTTCAAATTGTCGGCGCGCACACAGGCCACCAGAAACTGCCCTTCACAGAGCAGCGCATCATCCGTGGCCCGCCTGACCTGTTGACGAAAACGCAGGCTGGCACGGTTTAACTGCATTACTTCAGCGCTTACCCGCAATTCATCATCCAGGCGTGCCGGCGCGTGGTAACGCGCCTCACTGGAATGCACGACGAATAACAGGCCCTCACCCGCCAGCGTCGACTGGGCAAAGCCCAGGTCGCGCAGCCGCTCGGTGCGAGCCCGCTCCATGAATTTGAGGTAATTGACGTAGTAGACGATGCCGCCTGCATCCGTGTCTTCGTAATAAACCCGACAAGGATGGGCGAAAGGCTGAACTCCGTTTTGCGCGTGCATACTCTAGTGCTAGCTCCTGAACTTGCCAATCACCGACAGCAAGTATTTTTGCTTACTCGCCATCGGCAGCAAATAAGTCGACGGACGGCAAATCGCCCATGCGCTTCGGCATATTCAGGCCGAAATGCAGGTAGGCATGCCGGGTCACCACGCGTCCGCGTGGGGTGCGCATGATGTAGCCCTGTTGAATCAGGTAGGGTTCCAGTACGTCTTCGATGGTGTGGCGCTCCTCGCTGATCGCCGCCGCCAAGCTGTCGACCCCTACGGGGCCGCCATCGAACTTCTCGATCATGGTCAGCAGCAGCCGGCGATCCTGGTGATCGAAGCCACGCTCGTCGACATCCAATAGGTTCAGGGCCGAGTCGGCAATCTGCCGGGTGATGCCACCCCGACCGCGCACCTGGGCGAAATCCCGCACCCGGCGCAGCAGACGGTTGGCGATGCGCGGCGTACCGCGGGCACGCCGGGCGATTTCGAAGGCGCCCTGGGCCTCGATCGGCAAACCGAGAATGCCTGCCGAGCGCGTGACAATGGTGGTCAGATCCTCGGTGTTATAGAACTCCAGGCGCTGGACGATACCGAAACGGTCGCGCAACGGATTGGTCAGCATGCCCGCGCGGGTGGTGGCGCCCACCAGGGTGAAGGCCGGCAAGTCGAGCTTGATCGAACGCGCGGCGGGGCCCTCACCGATCATGATGTCCAGCTGGAAGTCTTCCATCGCCGGGTACAGCACTTCCTCGACAATCGGCGACAAACGATGGATTTCGTCGATGAATAGCACATCGCCCGGTTCAAGATTGGTCAGCAGCGCGGCCAGATCGCCCGGCCGTTCCAGCACCGGGCCGGAGGTGCTCTTGATCGACACGCCCATCTCCTGGGCGATGATATTGGCCAGCGTGGTCTTGCCCAGCCCCGGCGGGCCGAAGATCAGGGTGTGATCGAGGGCTTCACTGCGCCCCCGGGCAGCCTGGATAAACAGCTCCATCTGCTCGCGCACGCTCGGCTGGCCGATGTATTCGGCCAGCTTCAACGGCCGAATGGCGCGATCCACCTGCTCGTCGCGGTCGCGGCTGGTGGCGGTAATCAGGCGATCTGCTTCTAACATCGAGAGTTACACCATTCCCTTCAGGGCACGACGGATCATGTCTTCACTGCTCAGCCCATCGGCCTTGATGGCGGAGACGGCGCGACTGGCTTCCTGTGGCTTGTAGCCGAGAGAAATCAGCGCACTGACTGCATCATTCTCCGCATGTGGGACTGCGCCGGCGGCACGAGGTTCAACCACCAGAGTCGCCATGCCCGGCACGGCCTCCCAGGCCTTGAAGCGATCTTTCAATTCAACCAACAGACGCTCGGCGGTTTTCTTGCCGACGCCGGGTATCTTTACCAGCACCGAGGCGTCTTGCGCCTGCACGCAGCGCACCAGCTCATCGACCTCCAGCCCGGACATCAGAGCCAGCGCCAGTTTCGGGCCGACGCCGTTAAGCCGGATCAGCTCGCGAAACAGCTGGCGCTCGCGCTTCTCGAAGAAACCGTAGAGCAAATGCGCGTCTTCACGCACCACCAGGTGCGTGTGCAGGGTCAGCGCTTCGCCGACTGCCGGCAAACGGTACAAGGTCGTCATGGGCACTTCCAGCTCATAGCCCAGGCCATTCACATCCAGAATCAAATGCGGCGGCTGCTTCTCCGCCAGGGTGCCGCACAAACGTCCAATCACCGCTGTTTTCCTTGAGTAACCCTATAAACGAAGGCGGCCACTGCGCCGTTTGGCAGCGACCAGGCCGTGTGGAATCAGGCTTTGGCGGTGATGAGCGTGGCACAGGGCGATGGCCAGGGCATCCGAGGCATCGATCTGCGGTTTCTGCACCAGCTTGAGCAGATGCATGACCATCATCTGCACCTGCTCCTTGCCTGCCCCGCCCGTGCCGGCAATCGCCTGCTTGACCTGGGTCGCGGTGTACTCGGCAATCTCCAGCCCCGCCTCGATCCCCGCCACGATTGCCACGCCACGAGCCTGGCCGAGCTTGAGTGCCGAGTCCGGGTTGCGCGCCATAAACACCTGCTCGATGCCCATGGTCACCGGCCCGTAGGTTTCGATCACCTCGCGTACGCCGCGAAAAACGCTTTGCAAGCGCTCGGGCATCGAGCCGCTACCGGTACGAATACAGCCCGAGGCGACATATTCACAGCTGCGCCCGGTATCACGCACCACACCATAACCGGTGATGCGCGAACCGGGGTCGATACCGAGGATCAACGTCATGCCCTGCCACCCGCCCAAGTTGTCGAGCCAAGCCGACAACCATACTGTTTATCTATCCAGTTGGCGAGTATAGGGGCAGGCATCGGCGCCGTCACCCACATAGCAGCCATAAAAAAACCGGGAGCGCCTGGGCAACATCATCCCAGCAGCTTCCGGCTCTTTCGCCCAACCAACAATCAGCCAAGCTGCTCCATGATCTCGTCGGGAATCTCGGCGTTGTGATAGACGTTCTGCACGTCGTCGAGGTCTTCCAGCATGTCGATCAACTTGATCACTTTCTGCGCGGTTTCCAGATCCGTGACGGGCGCACTGATCGACGGAATCATCGCCACCTCGGCCTCGTCGCCCTTGAACCCGGCCTTGCCCAGCGCCTCGTTTACCGCGTGGAAGTCGGCAAACGCGGTATACACCTCGACCGAGCCGTCCTCGCCGCTGACGATATCGTCGGCACCGGCTTCCAGCGCCGCCTCCATCAAGGCGTCTTCATCGACGCCGGGGGCGTAGCTGATCTGCCCCTTGCGCTCGAACATATAAGCCACCGAACCGTCGGTGCCCAGATTGCCGCCGCACTTGGTAAAGGCATGGCGCACTTCGGCGGCGGTGCGATTGCGGTTATCGGTCATGGCTTCGACGAAGATCGCCACGCCACTGGGGGCATAACCTTCGTAACTCAGCTCGACCATGTTGTCGGCTTCGTCCGAACCGACCCCGCGGGCAATCGCCCGGTCGATGGTGTCGCGGGTCATGTTGGCGGTCAGCGCCTTGTCTACCGCCAGGCGCAGACGCGGATTGTCGGCCGGCAGGCCGCCGCCCTTGGCGGCGACGGTCAACTCACGAATGAGCTTGGTGAAAATCTTGCCGCGCTTGGCGTCTTGACGCCCCTTGCGGTGTTTGATGTTGGCCCACTTGGAATGACCAGCCATAACTCACTCCGTCATTACTTGAATCAGGTTGCGTAACCCCATAACGAAGAAGCCTGGCAAACCCAGGCTCCTTGTCTCCAGCAAGGCTTATTCGGCCTTGGGCTGCTCGCGCAGGCGAATATGCAACTCGCGCAACGCCTTGGCATCCACCACGCCCGGCGCCTGAGTCATCACACAGGCCGCGCTCTGGGTTTTCGGGAAGGCGATCACTTCACGGATCGACTGGGCGCCGGTCATCAGCATCACCAGACGATCCAGGCCGAAGGCCAGGCCACCATGCGGCGGCGCACCATACTTCAGCGCGTCCAACAGGAAGCCGAATTTCTCCTGCTGCTCGTCTTCGCTGATACCGAGCACCCGGAACACCGCCTGCTGCATGCCCTTGTCGTGGATACGGATGGAACCGCCACCCAGCTCGGTACCGTTGAGCACCATGTCGTAAGCGCGCGACAGCGCGACGGCCGGATTGGCCTCCAGCTCGGCGGCGCTGCAGCTTGGCGAAGTGAACGGGTGGTGCAACGAGGTCAGGCTGCCGTCGTCGCTCTCTTCGAACATCGGGAAATCGACGACCCACATCGGCGCCCACTCGCAGGTCAGCAGATTGAAATCGTGGCCCAGCTTGATCCGTAACGCACCCAAGGCTTCGCTGACGATCTTGGCCTTGTCGGCGCCGAAGAAAACGATATCGCCATCGACCGCACCGACGCGATCGAGGATCACATTGAGATTGTCCAGCGGGATGTTCTTGACGATCGGCGACTGCAGGCCTTCGACGCCATTGGCACGCTGGTTGACCTTGATATAGGCCAGGCCCCGAGCGCCGTAAATGCCGACGAACTTGGTGTACTCGTCGATACGGCTGCGCGGCATGCTCGCCCCGCCCGGTACGCGCAACGCGGCAACCCGGGATTTCGGGTCGTTGGCCGGGCCACTGAACACCTTGAAGTCGACGCTTTGCAGCTGATCGGCGACATCGACCAGCTCCAGCGGAATACGCAGATCCGGCTTGTCCGAACCGTAGCGGCGCATGGCTTCTGCAAAGGTCATGTGCGGGAAGTCGGCGAACTCGACGTTCAGCACTTCCTTGAACAGCTGGCGAATCATCTTCTCGGTGATGCCCATGATGTCGGCTTCATCGAGGAAACTGGTCTCGATGTCGATCTGGGTGAATTCCGGTTGACGGTCGGCGCGCAGGTCTTCGTCGCGAAAGCACTTGGCGATCTGGTAGTAGCGGTCGAAGCCGGCGACCATCAGCAGTTGCTTGAACAGCTGCGGCGACTGCGGCAGGGCAAAGAAACTGCCGGCGTGGGTGCGGCTCGGCACCAGATAGTCACGCGCGCCTTCAGGCGTGGCACGGGTGAGGATCGGCGTTTCCACGTCGAGGAAGCCGTTCTCGTCCAGGTAGCGACGGATGCTGGTGGTGATGCTCGAACGCAACTTCAACTTGGCCGCCATTTCCGGGCGACGCAAATCGATGAAGCGGTAACGCAGACGGGTTTCCTCGCCGACATCGGTGTATTCGTTGAGCGGGAACGGCGGGGTTTCCGCCTCGTTCAGCACTTCCAGCGCATAACCGAGCACCTCGATGGCGCCACTGGCCATGTTGGCATTACCGGCACCGGCGGGACGCAGGCGCACCTTGCCGGTGATCTTCACCACATATTCGCTGCGCACCCTATCCGCGGCAGCAAAAGTCTCGGCGCGATCCGGATCGAATACCACCTGGGCCAGACCTTCGCGGTCACGGATGTCGAGGAAGATCACCCCGCCATGGTCACGGCGGCGATGTACCCAACCGCAAAGGGTGATTTCCTGGCCGTCCAGGCTCTCGTTCAGTTGGCCGCAATAATGGCTGCGCATCATGGTGGTAATCGCTTCTCTTGAGTCTTCAATTCGTTGGGCCGCGTGGAGTGCGGCGCGCTTGTCCGGGGCCATGCCTGGCGGCAGGTTCACGCGGTTTTTCTGCAATTGCAACATCCGCTGGGGCCGGCAATCGACCGACGACGCACTCGCGCCAGACCGCCCTCAACCCGCGTTTCGCGGCAAAGCGCGAGATTATATATGGTTAAGCCCTCACTTGCAGCCGCCAGCCCAAGCGCTTTTGTCTGCTCGCCTATACTCACCCAACCCTTACGGAGAGTACTCATGACCACATCCAGTCCCGGCGAACTGTCCAACGATGTGCTGGAAGATTTTCGCCAGGAAGCCGCGGAACAGTTTCAGCGTTGCGAACAATTGCTGATCGAACTGGAGCACTGCCCCGACGATAAAGAGAAGCTGCGCGATCTGTTCCGCCAGGTACATACCCTCAAGGGCAACCTGGACTACATCGGCCTGAACGCCCTGGTTCCTCTGCCGCAGGCCATGGAGGATGTTCTGGACTGCCTGCGCGAGGCGCGTTTGAGTTTTGACAGCCTGCTCGGCGACATCCTGCTGGTGACCCTGGATCACCTCAAAGAGCTGATAGCCCAAGGCCTTGGCGGCACCACTGCCCGCCTCGATCCCGAGCAGCTCCATGCACTCAGCCAAGCCTTGCGCGAACTGGCCGCTGCACCTACCTCCCGGCAGGCCGAGGTTCGCCGCTCGCTGCTGCAACAACTCGACCCCAACAGCCAGTTACCCGCCCCGACCACCTCAAACGACCCACAGGCTGCCGAACTGCTCGAACGGCACGGCATCGCACTGGACGAAGACCTGCTGTTCTTCATCGAGCTGATGCGAGCCAGCGAACGCCGCTCGCACTACTGGCAGGGCCGCGGTTTACGCCAACTGGATCTGGCCTTGGCCATCAACCAACTCGGCAATGCAGCGGAACAACCCGCGCAACTGGCGGCCGCCGTATGCCTGCACGACCTGGGCATGGCCTTCTTGCCCCTGGACATGCTGCACAAGGAGGCCAGCCTCAGCCACACAGAACTCCAGCAGATGCAGTCACACCCACGCCTGGCTTATGACCTGCTGCAACGCCTGCCGCGCTGGGATGCAGCTGCCAACATTATCCTGCAACACCAGGAGCATGCCGACGGCAGCGGCTACCCCGAAGGCCTGCGGGAGAGCGACATCCGCCCCGGCGCCCTGATTCTCAACATCGTCGACACCTTCGATGCGCGCACCCATGAACGCGCCCACCAATCCCTGAGCAAACGCCCACTACTGCGCGCCATCCTCGAAATCAACGGCTTGGCAGGTCGCCAGTTCAGCTCCCACTGGGTCGATGTGTTCAACCGCACCCTGCAGCAACACCCCCTCCTCGCCCACCGTTAACGGACCGTTGCACCAGGCTGCCAGCGGCCCGGGCCCGCCGGCAGCCCCAGCGACCCTTCATCGACGACGCCCGCCTCCCTCGGAGCTACTGGCCAGGCTAATGCGCAAGAGTTGAACCACATGCCGCCCATAGCCGCAAACAATAGAACCCATTGACATAAGCCAAGATCGACCCTGCAGAGCCTATGCTAGGCTCTGCCCAATACGCGCGAAGACCAACTCCGCGCCACCTGAAAGGAGCAATGGTATGGAAATCAATATCGGAATCGCCGAGCAGGATCGTGCCGCCATCGCCGAAGGCCTATCTCACCTGCTCGCCGACACTTACACCCTGTATCTGAAAACCCATAACTTCCACTGGAACGTCACCGGCCCGATGTTCAACACCCTGCATCTGATGTTTGAAGGCCAATACACCGAACTGGCACTGGCAGTCGACCAGATCGCCGAACGCATCCGCGCCTTGGGCTTCCCGGCTCCCGGCACCTATGCAGCCTATGCACGCCTGTCCTCGATCCAAGAAGAACAAGGCGTACCGAGCGCCGCCGACATGATCAAACAGTTGGTTCAGGGTCAGGAAGCCGTGACCCGCACCGCTCGCGGGATCTTCCCGCTGCTCGACAAAGTCAGCGACGAACCCACCGCAGACTTGCTGACCCAGCGCATGCAAGTGCATGAAAAAACCGCCTGGATGCTACGCAGCCTACTCGACGCCTGACCGCTCACCGAGCCCTACCTGCAAACAGCCACAGAGTCGCCTCGAGCCGAAATGCGCCTGGAAGGCTGCCCGAAAAGAATGCCGGAGTGCAAACGGCAGGTGTGCATTGAGGAAGCTCAACAAAATCAACGCATTTGCCCATGGATGCGAAGACTTCGCATCCATGGCCTGCGCCCCCATTTATGGAAGTCGCCATTCCTGGCCAAGCTCCCAGCAACCTGTCGGACTTTGGCACCCGTAGCGAGAAAGCCTGGGATCAAGCGGGTTTGTCCAGCCAAACGCGGCGAATAGCCGCTCTATTTAACGAGCTTGACTGGAAAAAGCCAATATCCAGGCTTTCGCAGCAGAACAGCCCCAAGCCCGACAGGCTGCTAGGCTTAGAACCCTTATTTGTTCTATGCTCCGGCCACCCGCAACTTGCCACAGTGACGTGCATGAGCAAGCCAAACAAAACCCCCAGCATCATCGAGCGCTATCCCGAAGACACGCGCGAGGCGGCCACGCTACTGAAGCAAGCCGTACCCCTGATGATGCGCCACAGCATACCGCCCAATCCCCTACACTATGCCCTCTGGTACACCTACAGCCAAGGCCGGGAACCGGAGCTCAATCGTCGTCTGGACAAGATCGTCAAAGACTTCGACAGCTTCCCGGTGGAAGCAGCCGTCAAATTGTTTCGCGACTACATCATTCGCCACGAACTCGAAGAAGCCCGCGCCGGCCAGCAACAAGTCATCGAACTGGTCGACGGCATCGAAGACGACGTCTCCCGCAGCGTGACCGGCAGCCACAACTATCAAGCCAGCCTGGAACAGGGCCTCGTCGCACTGAGAGAACCGATCATCGATGACCTGCCCAACGTCCTGAACGACCTGCAACAAAGCACCCAACTGATGCAGGATCAGCAAGAGAAGTTTCTCTACCGCATACGCGCAGCACAGAACGAGATCCAACACCTGCGCAGCCAACTGGAACGCGCCCACGTCGCCGCGACCCTCGACAACCTGACCCAGGTATTCAACCGGCACGCCTTTACCCGCCTACTGGAACAGGCGCTCAGCGGCGAACATCAAGGCGTGGCCCTGGTGATGCTGGATATCGACCACTTCAAACAGTTCAACGACCAATATGGCCACCCCCTGGGTGATCGAGTTCTGCAACATGTCGGCCAACTGCTGCGCGAGGCACTGCCGCCGCGCGCCATCGCCGCACGCTACGGTGGCGAGGAGTTCTGCGTGATCCTTCGCGATTGCTTCGACTCCCAGAGCGCACACGCCTTCGCCGATAGCCTGCGCCTGAAAATCCAGTCGCTGCGCATCAAAGTGCGCCGCACCGATCAGGTACTCGACAGCATCAGCGCCTCCTTCGGCTTCTCCCTCGCCCAGCCCGGCGACAACCTGGAAAGCTTGCTTACCCGCGCCGATGACGCGCTTTACCAGGCCAAACACAACGGTCGCAACCAGGTGCACCCCGAGCTTTGCGAGAGCGCCCTAAGCGCTTGATTTGAGTAGCTCACCTCTTTGCGGTTAAATACGCCCCGTGCCGCTGCTCCGAGCCATTGGAGCGGCGCATAGGCCAATTACACACGCACTCACAACGCCCTCTAGTCAAGGCAATGCCTGCGCAATCGGCTCTTCCTGGCGACCCTTTAATAAGTGAGCTCATTAAACATGTTGAAAATCGTCCACCTGCTAACGGGCCTCATCGCCCTGCTGCTGTCATTTGTGCCAAGCCTCAGCAACGACACCCTGCCATTTCTGCAACAGCCAGAGGCTCTGTGCCTCGCCTTGCTCGGCTTACTTAACCTGATCCTGGCACCCCAACTGCCTATCTGGCATGCGAATCTGCGCCATCAACTGCAAAACCTGGTTTCCGCCCTGCTGATACTGGGCACACTGCTGCAAGCCCTGATCCTCCTGGCCCCGCTACCAACGATTGCCGACCTGCCCGCCACCCTGTTCAGCCTGCTCACCGTACTGAGCGCAGTGCTGCTGCACCTGGCGACCAACCTGCGCCTGAAAGTCCGCGACAACGCAGTGGTTCACAACATGGCCGACCGGGAAACCGGTACGGTCAAATGGTTCAATACCTCCAAAGGTTTCGGCTTCATATCCCGCGATTCGGGCGACGATATCTTTGTCCACTTCCGCGCCATTCGCGGCGAGGGTCATCGCGTATTGGTCGAAGGCCAGCGCGTCGAATTCTCCGTTATGCAGCGCGACAAAGGTCTGCAAGCGGAAGACGTGATTGCCGCCTCCCCCGCCCGCCGCTAACCCACCCATGAAAACCAGAAAGCCCGCAGAATGCGGGCTTTTCTGTTTATAAGACTTATAAGCCGGCTCTAATGGGCTGAACAGAACCTTGCAGGAGGCAGCCCCGCGACGAATGCCGCCCGCAGGGCTGCCAGGCTTGGTGTCGCGACGCAGGCAAAGGCTTCGCCCCGAACCCGAGCCTCCCACAGTGAAGACTCAAGCCGACGAATTTGAGTTAACCAACTAACCATGCGGCTACTAATAGTGAGGCGGTGGCGCCTCATCTTCTGCCGAGCCGAACTGCCCACCTATCTCCTCCTGGCGCCTGGCCAGAACCGCGACCTGCAACTGCAAGCGCTCCAACGCCCTCTGCTGAGCCACCAGCACATCATTGAGCGCCTGAATGGTGTCATCCTGAAAAGCCAGCCGGCTTTCCAGATCGGTAATTCGCTGCTCCGCCTCCATCCCTCAACCCTCGATAAAATAGAAATTTTCAGCCAACACCAAACGCAACCTGTCCTTGATCGCCAACACCTGCTCATCGGTATACGGCTGCACAGGCAACCGCCCCCACACAGGCGCCGGCCAGGCTGCATCATCGCGACGCCGAGCAATCACATGCATGTGCAGCTGACTGACCACGTTGCCTAGAGTGGCAATGTTCATTTTGTCGGCACCAAAGGCATCCTTGAGGGTTTCTGCCAGCATCGTGGTTTCTTGCCACAGTGCCTGCTGATCATCGGCATCGAGCTGAAACAGCTCACTGACCTCCTCGCGCCTGGGCACCAGGATAAACCACGGATAATGTGCATCATTCATCAACAGTAAACGGCACAGCGGAAAATCGCCCACCGGCAGAGTGTCCTGCTGCAAACGCGGATCCAAAACGAACATAGGCCACCCTCCTGCCAGACCACTCAATAGACAAAGCTTAGCGCCATACAGCGTAAACCCTGCAGGATACGCGGGAGTCGCAGCGGATTCACCCTCGCACCCGCACAAGCACACGCCAACAGGGCGCGCACCATTTTTGCGCACACTTTGTTTCTTACCGTAATGGAACCCCCACAGGCGTTACGCCTACAGCCCCACTCCAGCCAGATAAATGCTGCCCACACACCGAAAGCAGTGGGCGCGCCAGCCAATCGGCCACCGCCGACCCAACTGCAATGGAGCGACTGCAACCCCCATGAAAGCTGGTGACAACAGCTTTACACGCTCGACAGGAGAAGCCCAGATCGAGCAAAATAGCGACAAATGACGAGAACCTCGCACTTTGAGCACGAGTCTTGCTTTAAGCTAGCTCGACCCGGGAGACCGTGCCGCCAAGCAACAAACCCAATCGCCAGCAACCGTAATTACCAAATTCGTCAGTGCTGAAAAATACACGCGGGATCTACAGAATTGCGACATGCTTCATCGTCTTTTGCGACACGACAGTGAAGAAAGCGCAAGGAATAGATTGCAACTATCGCCAACTTTGGCTGCGTGCTATAAGTTAGCGCCGACACAAAAAGAAAGAGCTGTCCATATAACAATTAGTTGGACAGCGCAACTCTTCTAAACCAAAGGAGCAATCACGATGCAAGTGATGAAGTGGAGCGTAATCGCCCTCGCAGTAGCCGCGGGCAGCACCCAGATGGCAGTAGCCTCTAGCCAATCCGAGTCCAAGGGCTTTATTGAAGACAGCAGCTTCAATATCTTCAATCGTGCGCTGTATCACAACCGCGACTTCCGTAATGGCGCCGGCAACATTGCTGATGCCACTAAAGCAAGCGGCTTCAAGAACGGCTATCGCGAAGAATTCGGCCTGGGCATCCGCCTGCTCGCCGAGTCTGGCTTCACCCAAGGCACCGTGGGTGTAGGTGTTGACGCTCACTCCCTCTCCAGCATCAAGCTGGACAGCGGTCGTGGTCGCACCGGCTCTGGCCAGTTCGCTAACGACTCGGACGGTCGCGCTGAAGACACCCAGACCGAAGTGGGCGGCGCGATCAAGTTCCGCATCTCCGACACCGTTCTGAAATACGGCAACCAGTTCGTCGGCAGCCCGGTATTCGCCACCGACGACAGCCGCATCCTGCCGGAAGTCGCTACCGGCACCCTGCTGACCAGCAACGAAATCGCAGGCCTGGAGCTGACCGCAGGTCGTTTTACCGCCATCAGCAGCCAAACCGGTACTGGTCGCGACAGCAACACCCAAGGCGGCGAGACTCTGAAGTCCGCTAACATCGTCGGCGCCAGCTATAGCTTCACCGACAATTTCAGCGGTGCCATCCACGCATCGGACGTTGAAGATTTCTGGAAAAAGAAATATGTCAACCTGAACTACAACCTGCCACTGGCAGAAGAGCAGGCTCTGAACTTCGACTTCAACTACTACAAGTCGAATGACGACGGCCGGAAACTCGCCGGCGAGCTGGACAACAAAATCTGGAGCTTGGCGGCTGCCTACTCCCTGGGCGCGCACACCTTCACCCTGGCCCACCAGCGCTCCTCCGGCGACACCGGCTACAACTACGGCGTCGACGGTAACGGCACCATCTTCCTGTCCAACTCGGTTCAGTACTCCGACTTCCTCGGCAAGGACGAGCGCTCCTGGCAGGCTCGCTACGACATCAACATGGCCACCTTTGGCGTTCCGGGCCTGAGCTTCATGACCCGCTACGTTACTGGTGACAACATTGACGCCGGCACCGACACCGATGCCAAGGAACACGAACTGGATATCGAAGCCAAGTACGTGATCCAGGAAGGTGCGGCCAAGGATCTGTCCTTCCGTGTTCGCAACGCGATCTATCGCGCCAACAGCGACTACGACAATGACAACAATGACTTCCGCCTGATCGTCGAATACCCGCTGAGCGTGTTGTAATTCAGCTGTAATTCGTTAGCGATATGAAAAGCCCGGCTTGTGCCGGGCTTTTTCTTGGCCGCCAACTAACCATTGGTCAATATTTAACCAACTCTTATCATAGTGGCAATGCATAAGTTCCGGTCACATGCGCCACCAGCTCTTCTGCATTACCCAACGAATACAGCGACACTTCGCAAACCGCCTGACGCCTGCTTAATCGCAGAATCCGCGCCTCGGCCAACAAGTCCACCGGCTTGGGCTTGACCAGGAAGTTGATATTCAAATTGGAGGTCACCGCCATCTCGACGCGCCCGAGCCGTCCCAGCACCACCGCATACATGGCGGCATCCGCCAGCGCCATGATGGTCGGCCCCGACAACGTGCCGCCCGGGCGGATCAGCTTGGTGTGAAACGGCACCCGCGCCAGCACCCCCTGCGCATCCAGCCGGTCGATGCACAGCTCGATGTCTTCCGCGATCGGCAACCCCGCCCGAATCAGCGCCTGAACCTGTTCCGCCGTCAATACCGTCACTCTCGCCTCCTCTTGAACCAGCTGCCTGCATCCTGTACGCCACAGTACAGGCACCGTACAATGCCGACCTATTAAAAGCCCTTGCAACCGACAGAACGGCCAATTATGCGCACCAGTCAGTTCCTGCTCTCGACCCTCAAAGAAACCCCTTCCGACGCCGTGGTAATCAGCCACCAGCTGATGCTGCGCGCCGGCATGATCCGCAAACTCGCCTCGGGTCTGTACACCTGGTTACCGATGGGCCTGCGCGTGATGCGCAAGGTGGAAGCCATCGTTCGCGAGGAAATGAACGCCGCGGGCGCCCTCGAGGTGCTGATGCCGGCGATTCAGCCCGCCGAATTGTGGCAGGAGTCGGGCCGCTGGGAGCAATACGGCCCCGAGTTGCTGCGCCTGAAGGATCGTCACGGCCGTGAGTTCTGCGTCGGCCCGACTCACGAAGAGGTGATCACCGACCTGGCGCGCAACGAATTGAGCAGCTACAAGCAACTGCCGCTCAACCTGTACCAGATCCAGACCAAGTTCCGCGACGAGATCCGCCCGCGTTTCGGCTTGATGCGCGGCCGTGAGTTCATCATGAAGGACGCCTACTCCTTCCATGCCGATCAGGCGTCGCTGCAAGCGACCTATGACCGCATGCACCAGGCCTACTGCAACATATTCACCCGCCTGGGCCTGAATTTCCGTCCGGTACAGGCCGATACCGGCTCGATCGGCGGCACCGGCTCCCATGAGTTCCACGTCCTGGCCGAATCCGGCGAAGACGACATCGCTTTCAGCGACAGCTCCGACTACGCCGCCAATATCGAGAAGGCCGAAGCCATTCCGCGCGAAACTGCGCGTGGCGCAGCAGGCGAAGCGCTGCGTCTGGTCGACACCCCCAACACCAAGACCATCGCCGACCTGGTAGAAGGTTTCGATCTGCCCATCGAGAAAACCATCAAGACCCTAGTGGTGCATGGCGCCGAGGCCGGCACCCTGATTGCCCTGATCATTCGCGGCGACCACGAACTGAACGAAATCAAGGCGGCCAATCTGGAGCAAGTGGCCAGCCCGCTGGTAATGGCCTCGGAAGCCGAGCTGCGCGACGCCATCGGCGCCGGCGCCGGCTCCCTTGGGCCGCTAAACCTGCCATTGCCGTGCATCGTCGATCGCTCGGTCGCCCTGATGAGCGATTTCGCCATCGGCGCCAACATCGACGACAAGCACTACTTTGGCGTGAACTGGGAACGCGACCTGCCACTGCCGGCCGTCGCCGACCTGCGCAACGTCGTCGCTGGCGACCCCAGCCCGGACTGCCAGGGCACGCTGGAGATCAAGCGCGGCATCGAAGTCGGGCACATCTTCCAGCTCGGCCGCAAATACAGCGAAGCGCTGAACTGCACCGTGATGGGCGAGAATGGCAAGCCGACGACCCTGACCATGGGTTGCTACGGCATCGGCGTATCCCGCGTGGTTGCCGCCGCCATCGAGCAGAACAACGACGAACGCGGCATTCTCTGGAACGACACACTGGCGCCGTTCCAGATCGCCCTGGTGCCGCTGCGTTATGAAACCGACGCGGTACGCGAAACCACCGACCGACTCTATGCCGATCTGACGGCGGCCGGCTTTGAAGTGCTGCTCGATGACCGCGACAAAAAGACCAGTCCGGGGATCAAATTCGCCGACATGGAATTGATCGGCATCCCCCATCGCATCGTGATCAGCGATCGCGGCCTGGCCGAAGGCAATCTGGAATACAAGAGCCGTCAGGAAACCGAAGCTCAGGTAGTGGCCGTCGCCGACATCATGTCCTTTATCCACCCACGTATCCGCCGCTGATTTCAGCCTTTGATAAGAGCCGTCATGTTCAAACGAAGCACCCTGGGCCACGTCGGCGCCGCACTCTGCGGCGCCCTTTTTCTGAGTGGCTGCGCCAACCAATTGCCGCAACGCAGCGAGCATGAGGAGCGTGTCGAGCGCAAACTGCTGGATCACAGCCTGCAAATAGACGTTGGCGAGCCACGCGTACTGGAGCTGCCGCAACGGCGGGTGCGGGTGCACGAACAGAAGACCTTCGAGGTGACCGCATTCGAGGTCAGCCGTCGCTACGACCGCTACACGCCTTACCAGCCTTGGCGCGAGCTCTACGAAGTGCCGCTGGGCGCAGTTGCCGTAGTCGCCGGCATCGCCGCCAATGCCCTCAACGTGGTCTTGCTCGGCAGCCTGCCGGACAGCGCCACCAAAGACTGGATCAGCTATGGCTTTGCCGGGCTTAATCCGTTCATGAACGCCGAGTCCAACGGCCGCTCGCAGCAGAACCTCGCCAGCCTCGACGAGCAACGTCAGGATGCGCGCATGGAGTACTCCAGCCTACCCTGGGCCGAGCGCTCGGTACTGGTCAAAGCCAGCGAGCAAACCCATGAACTGCTGACCGACCGCAATGGCGTGCTGCGTCTCAACCTGCTCGACAGCCCCTTTGCCGAGCAGGATGTCAGCCGCATCGGCACCTTGCAGTTGAGCGTCGAAGACCCGCAAGGCTCGACCCGAGCGGATGCCAGCTTATTGGTCAGCCGCACCCTGCGCGGCAAACTGCAGGAAGCGCACAAGCTGATCTACGACGATCTGGAGGGCGATGATGTCGAACAATGGGTGCACCGGGTCAAGCGTTTGTCCGAGCTGGGCCTGGAGGAAGAAGCCAGCGAGCTGGAGCAGAGCCTGATCGAACTGACCCGCAACGACCCCGACCTGCAGGAAGGCTTCCTGCAGGCGTTGATGCGCGATGCCGGGCGCCTGGTCGCCGACCCCGGCAACGACTGAACGCGAACATGGCCTTGCGTCTGTGCCTGACCCTGCTGATCGCGTTCCTGAGCCTGCCCGGCCATGCCAGCCTGGGCCAGGCGCCGGAGCCGGAACTACGCGCGCTGCTGCAACGCACAGTGGCCGCAGCCGATAGCTTTCAGGACCGCTTCGATGCGCAGGTCTGGTTGCTGGACATGTCGACCCGCATGGCGCGTTATATCCCGGCAGCGGAAGAACGTCTGACCCTGCTCAGGCTGGTGCACCGCGAAGCCAGCAAGGCCGGCTTGCGCCCCGACCTGGTAGTGGCCCTGATCCACACCGAAAGCCACTTCGACCGCTTCGCCATTTCCTCGGCCGGCGCCCAGGGCATGATGCAGGTCATGCCCTTCTGGAAAGCCGAACTCGGTCGCCCGCAGGACAACCTCACCGATAACGCCACCAATTTGCGCTACGGCTGCACCATCCTCAGCTTCTATCTGCGCAAAGAGAACGGCAACCTGAGCCGCGCCCTGGCTCGCTACAACGGCAGCCTCGGCAGTCACGCCTACCCCGCCAAGGTCATCGGATTCTGGCACGACTTCTGGTACGTCAAGCCGTGAGATGGGTGGACGCGACAGAATCGCCTGACTGACCGCCCCGTAGCCCGTACATGCAAGCCTCCCCGGATTGCCGCCGGGCGTGCAACTGCACGCCATCAGCGCCGCACGATGAACCCGGCGATTCCTTGCAGCGCCTGTTCCTCCAGCGCGAGCGCGGTGACCTTGGCCCGAGGCGGCCCCTGTTCCAGCCAGGCGGCCAACTCGCGCACTGCGGGTTCCTCGCCTTCGAACAACACCTCGACGCGACCGTCGCCGAGGTTACGCACCCAGCCATCCACATCCAGGCGCTCGGCTTGTTCGGCAGTGGCCTGGCGAAAGAACACTCCCTGCACGCGACCGCTGACATAACCATGTAAACAAATCCGCCGCATGCCACTAGCCTCCCGTTCGTAAAGCCTGCACCCGCGCCGCCAGGCCGGCCGCCGTCTGCTCGCCGAGCAGGCGCTCGCGCATCTGCCCCCGGTCATCGACGATATAGGTAACCGGCAGCACGGCACTGGGCGGCAGTCCATAGCGCGCCGCCGGGTCTTGTTCGAGCACGGTGAATTGAATCCCCATCGCCTGTGACGCCTTGGCTAATTGCGCGCCTTGCAGACCGTCGAAATTGACCCCCAATACACTCACCGACTGCGCCTCAAGCTGCACGGCCAGGGCATTCAGTTCGGGAATTTCGCTACGGCAGGGCGCACACCACTCGGCCCAGTAATTAATCACCAACCACTGGCCTTCCAGACGCCCAGCCGGTACCTTTCGTCCATGCTGATCGACGCCGACCTCTTCAGCGCAACCCGCCAGAACCAAGCCGGCGCAGATTGCCATTACGGCATGAATAATCACCTGGAGTCGTGTTCCCATGCATTCGCTCCTTGTTCACACTGGATTGATATGACGCTAGATGCCTTGCGCCTTGAAGTGCCGGACATCCTCGAAGAAGACGCGGCGCCCTTGGCCGACCTCAACGAGCAGTTAGCCCAAGCGCGTTCGCTGCCGCATGAACAAGCCCTGCAACAGGTGCTCAGCCTGTTATTCAGGCTCAACCGCAGCGCCATGACCTTACTCGAAAGACAACGCACGCTGCAAAACTGCAGCGATGAATACCGACACTATGCCGTGGTCTACCTTGACGGCAAGCCTCCATCGGCTTTGTTCCTAGGCCTGTGCAACGAGCTGGCCATCGGTTTCAAACGCCTGCTGCTGCAGATCCTCAAGGGCCGCCAACCCTCGCTCCCGCATTTGGCCTGGTGCCTGTACATGGCTCAGCACTTTCTCGCGCAGAGCTTGTTGCGCCACTACCAGCTGTACCAGGAACCACCGCCCAGCCTATGGCGTGACAGCCATCTGCTGTACTGGATCGGCGAACATCAGCAGTGCCTGGACGAACCGGTCGCGGCAGCTTTCCAGCCAGCGCCAGCATGCACCCTGCGCGGCCTTTACCAGCAGATGCTGCTGCTCGCCCTGAGCAACCCCTTCCATCTTGCCGAGGGCGAATGCCCGCAGTTGTTCGGCGCCCTCGCCCCGCTGGCAGGCTTGGCGCGCTTACTGCCCTGGGATGACGAAGACGACAGCGAAGGCCCTACCCTCGACCTGACCGAGTCGCAACCTTGCCTCGGTTATGCGCAAAAACCCGACGGTGGCCGCGACTACCTGCGCCGTTTCGAGCTTGGCGCCTTACTGGTCGCCCTGCATGATCCAGCCCCACTGCAAAGCGCCAACGAGCGACAGCTGCTCGAGCGCGTCCGGCACCACTGGCTGGGCCAGCAACAACGACGCAACCCACGCGACGAGCAGAACACGCCGTGCAAGCTGCTGGTTGGCTTGCCAGCCATCCATGCCCAACTTCTGGAGCAGCGCCCCTCCTCCGCCGTGGCACGGGTGCTCGATACCAGTGCCGGCGGCGCGCGCTTGCTGTGCCAGCCCGACCAAGCGGCACATTTGTCAGTCGGTCAACTGGTGCTCCTGCTGACCAGCAGCCCGACACCGATTCTGGCTTTGGTGCGCTGGCGCCATCTCAATGTCGAGGGCTTGCACCTGGGCCTGCACTACCTGAAAGGCCTGGCGAAACCGGTCTGGCTGCGCCGCGCACCTAGTGCACAGACTCACCAGGGCGTGCTGCAGAGTACACCAGCCCCTGGTAGTGGCTGGCATCACGGCCTGTGGCTAGCTAATGGCGAATTCGGCGAAGGAGAAAACATCTGGTTGCAGCTGGCCAACATGCACAACCAGGCGGTCATGCCGCTACCGACAGCCAACCTCACTACGGCCTCGGTCACGCGTCACCCACTGCACCTGGCATAAAAGAAGAAACTGCGAGACGGGTCACAGCGAGCGTCGGCCGAACGCACAGTTTGATCGAGACAGCCCCACTTATAATTCTTTGCGCATCGTGTTGATACGATCCGTTATAAGCCTGGGAACAGCATAATGACCAACGCCCACGACAAACTGATCGGCCCTGCGCCGTCGCGCATCGTCGATGCTGCACGGCTACTGGTCACGCCCTACGAAGGGCGTGTAGCCGAATACAACATCGCCACCTGGCTACAACTGCCGGGGCTGGCCAACCTGCCGGTATCTCTGCTGGTCAGCTACCGTGATGGCGACAAACGTCGCGAAGTCAGCGTGGATCACGGCAAAGTCAGCTCGCACAACAAGATCCTGCTGTCCGGCGTCGCCCGACTCCCGGTCAAACAGAAGATCGAAGACATGCAGATACGCCTGCGCTCTGCGGTGCCGGCGACAAGCCTGGTGGTCGAAGAGCTGTTCATCCAGGCGGTCGAACCGACCCGGCAAGACAGCCGCCAAGCCTCCGCCTGAGCCTGCCGAGCGCTGACCAAGCCCGTACCAGGCGCGGGTTTGTGTTGATTTCAAATGCCGACTTGCGCCGCGCACTCTGGCTGCTCTGGCTGCTCTGGCTGCTCTGTTAGCGGTTCTGCTTGCGGCTTGGGCAAATGGGGCACCAGCGATTCGGGCCAGCTTGCAAAATGCAACCCGGTGATTCGGTTCAGCCGCTCCAGCGCCTCTTTTGGATCGCGCTGGTGAAGGTGGATCACCGCGCCATTAGTCGCCACGCTAAAACGTTCAGTGGTCATGGAACGCCTTCAACCTCCATCAATCCCGGCAACCTGATTGCAATCTGCCATAACATTGCCAGAAGCGTGCCAGCCTCCTTTTGCCCCACCGGGAGGGCTGCCATTGCCAATGGCCGTCAGCGGGCATCGGCGCCATGCCGCAAACTGACGTTTTTTGTCACTCGGCCACAGGATTCAGCCAGTTCGCCAAACTGCCATCGAACACTACTGCCTGCTCCTCGTACAGCCGCTCCAACGCATCGCGCAGCGCTGGATACCAGGGCTCATCGAGCTGCTCCGGCAACTGGCTGAGCTGTGGCAATGGCCATGGGCAACGGCTCAATAGCTGTTGCAAGCTGTAATGATCGAGATCACGGCTCAGCAGCCAAGCCCCCGCACTGGTCGGCGCCACCAGTTGTTGCTGCTCAAGAAACTCGAGCACCTCCTCCCACTCATGCTCCGGCAACTGCCAGCCCTGGCGCTGCACGTCGCGATGGCGCACGGCCAGGCCTGACTGTTGATGCGCATGGAACACCCGCAAGATCCCCATCACCACCAACAAGCGCGGTATGGCACGCTTGCGCCACTGATGTGACGAGCCCAGATTGCAGACCAATTCGGCACCAAACAACACGATCAACCAGGACAAGTAAATCCACAGAAGAAACAACGGCACCGTGGCAAAGGCACCGTAAATCAACTGATAGCCCGGGAACTGTTGCACATAAAGCCCGAACAAGGCTTTAGCCACCTCGAACAGCACGGCGGTGAACAACCCACCCAACAGGGCATACGACAATGGCACTCGTGCATTGGGAACCGTGACATAGAGCAGGGTGAAGGCCGCCACACTGAACAGCAACGGGGCGAAACCCAGCAAGGTTTTCGCGCCAATCAGCGCATCGGGCCCAGAGATCAGCGACAGCGAAGCGATATAGGTACTGATCGCGAAGCCGGCGCCGAGCAGAATCGGCCCCAGACTCAAAATGGCCCAATACAGCAGAAAACTCGAGACGCCCCGGCGCGGCTGACGCACCCGCCAGATGGTATTGAAGGCTTTTTCAATGGTTACCAGCATCAGGAAGGCGGTAACCGCTAGCACGACCACGCCGATCCAGGTCAGCTGGCGGGCCTGGGTCGTGAAATTGCGCAGGTATTGCTGCACCAGCTCACCGGCCGAGGGCACGAAATTACGAAAAATAAAGGTCTGGATTTGCTCGCCCGTACCCTGAAATGCCGGCACGGCAGAGAGCATGGCAAAGGTCACGGTCATCATCGGCACCACCGCAAACAGCGTGGTGTAGGTCAACGCGGCGGCATTGTTGGCGCCGCGATCGGCAAGAAAGCGCTGCAGCAGAAAGCGCCAGAATTCCAGCCAATCATTGAAACGCTGACGCATGCCTTCTCCTTAGCGACTAGTCAACCGGCCCCCATTGCAGACCACAAACACACCGCCCTGTTCAGGCTAGGACGCCGACGCGGTTAGAATAGCCGCCACCTGACACCAGATGCGACCCGCACATGACCGATTTGACGTTCTACCACAACCCGCGCTGCTCGAAATCCCGTGGTGCCCTGCAACTGCTCGAAGCGCGCGGCCTGACGCCGACCATCGTGCGCTACCTGGAAGCTCCGCCCAGCGCGGCCCAATTACGCGACCTGCTCGACAAACTCGGGGTCGGCGCCCGCCAGCTGTTACGCAGCGGCGAAGACGAATACCGCACCCTGAATCTGGCCGACCCCGGCCTGAGCGAGGCGCAATTGATCGAAGCCATGGTGGCCCATCCAAAACTGATCGAGCGGCCAATCCTGGTCGCCGGCAATAAAGCGGCGATTGGCCGGCCGCCGGAGAAAATCCTGGAAATCCTGCCGTGAGTGCGCCCTATATTCTGGTGCTGTATTACAGCCGCCACGGCGCCACCGCCGAGATGGCCCGACAGATTGCCCGCGGCGTGGAAATGGCCGGCCTGGAGGCGCGCCTGCGCACAGTACCGGCGGTGTCCAGCGAGTGCGAAGCCGTCGCCCCGGCGATTCCAGCCGAAGGTGCGCTGTACGTCAGCCTCGACGACCTGAAAAACTGCGCGGGCCTGGCACTGGGCAGTCCGACCCGCTTCGGCAACATGGCGGCACCGCTGAAATACTTCCTCGACGGCACCAGCAGCCTGTGGCTGACCGGCGGCCTGGTCGGCAAACCGGCCGGGGTCTTCACCTCCACCGCCAGCCTGCACGGCGGCCAGGAAACCACCCTGCTGTCGATGATGCTGCCGCTGTTGCACCACGGCATGCTGATTACCGGCCTGCCCTACAGCGAGTCCGCGCTGCTGGAGACCCGCGGCGGCGGCACGCCTTACGGCCCCAGTCACCACGCTGGCGCCGACGGCAAGCGAGCGCTCGACGAACATGAAATCGCCCTCTGTCGGGTACTTGGCCAGCGTCTGGCGCAGACTGCATCGAAACTGGAGACAGCCCGTGGCTAAAACCGCAAAACCCCTGCCACCGCTCGCCTGGCTCAAGCCGCGCCTGGCCGTCAGTCGCGCCCTCAGCCTGCTGAGTTTCCTGGCTTTGGCCGTGTTGCTGTTGGTATGGAACCTGCTGTTCGCCGAAATACCGGACAAACTGCTCTGGATAATCCTGGCCTTCCAACTGGCGCCTTTGCTGCTGCTCGCCCCCGGTCTGATTCTCGGCCACGCCCGCGCCCATGCCTGGGCCTGTTTCGTGGTCAACCTGTACTTCATCCAGGGCGTTTTGGCCGCATTCGACCCCTCTAAAGCACTGTTCGGCTGGCTGCTCGCCGTGCTCAGTTTCGGCCTGTTTTGCGGTGCCCTGATGTACACCCGCTGGCGCTTCCAGTACGACCGCAAGCTGGCCGGAGAATAACCGCCCCTGCGCCTAAACCAGCGTCGAAATTTAACCTTGAAGCGGCGCGAGCGAAGAGCAGGCAAGGCGAATGTTCACCAACCCAGGGTTTCTTTGAGGAAGGGAATGGTCAGCTTGCGCTGGGCTTGCAGGGAGGCCTGATCCAGGCGTTCGAGCAACTCGAACAGCGCACTCATGCTGCGCTCGCCGCGGGTCAGGATAAAACGGCCGACTTCATCGCTGAGGTGCAGGCCGCGGCGCGAAGCGCGCAGCTGCAGGGCGCGCAACTTGTCTTCATCGGACAGCGACTGCAGCTGAAACACCAGCGCCAAGGTCAGGCGCGACTGCAGGTCGGCAAGCTTTACTGGTAGCTCGCGTGGAGAGCTACTGGCGGCCAGGAGCAAACGCCGGCCGCTATCGCGCAAGCGGTTGAACAGGTGAAACAGGGCTTCCTCCCAATCGCTCCGCCCGGCCACGGCATCCAGATCATCGAGGCAGACCAGTTCGCACTGCTCCAGGTTATCCAGCATGGTCGGGCCGTACTCGACCAGCTCGGCCAGCGGCAGATACACCGCCGGCTCACCGCGCTGCTCGAAACGCAGGCAAGCCGCCTGGAGCAGATGGCTACGGCCCACTCCCGCGCTGCCCCAGAGGTAAATCAGACTTTCCGTCCAGCCAGCATCCGCCTCGCACAGGCACTCGACATAGCCGAGCGCCGCAGCATTAGCGCCGGGGTAGTAGTTGGCAAAGGTGGCGTCATCACGCAGGCGCACGCCCAAGGGCAGTTGAATGGGTTTCATGCAGGGCTGATCGGCTCGTCGGAAGCGCTGGGGGGCTCCCCATAAAGAGCAGAAAGTTTATAGAAATCATGTGTATGGCGCATTAAAACCATAATCACCGCAGCCACCGGCAGGGCCAGGAGCACGCCGGTGAAACCGAACAGCTGGCCGCCGGCCATGATCGCGAAGATCACCGCCACCGGATGCAGGCCGATGCGGTCGCCGACCAGCCAGGGGGTCAGCAGCATACCTTCGAGCAGTTGGCCCACGGTGAACACGCCAGCAATTGCCAGCAGCGGATAGACATCGCCACCGAACTGGAACAGGCCCGCGGTCAATGCCGCGCCGAGCCCCACCACCACGCCCAGATAGGGCACGATGCTGGCCAGGCCTGCCAACAAACCGATCAACAACCCCAGCTCCAGGCCGATCAGCATCAAGCCGACGGCGTACATCAGCCCCAACGCCAGCATCACCAGCAACTGCCCGCGCAGGAAGGCGCCGAGTACTTCGTGACATTCGCCGACCAGTTTCACCACCAGACCTTCGCGGTGGCGCGGCAACAAGCCACGCAACCTGGCGACCAGCAGATCCCAATCGCGCAGCAGATAGAAGCTGACCACCGGGATCAGCAGCAGATTGACCAGCCAAGCCAGCAGAGCCAGACCCGAGGCTGTGGCTTGCGACAACAGCATGCCGAGGATGTCGCCGGTTTTGCCCAGATGTTCGGAGAACGCCGCCTTGAGCTGGTCGAAACGCCAGAAGCCGTCGCCCAGCCCCAGCGTGGCCTGTACCCAGGGCAGCGCCTGGTGCTGCGCCCAGTCGAGCATTTGCGGCGCCAGTTCGTAGAGGCGCAGCAGTTGCTTGCCCAGCAGCGGCACCAGCACCAGCAGCAAAATCGCCAGGATCAGGCTGAACAGGGCGAATACCACCACCACGCCCCAGGTGCGCGAGAGCTTGCCGCGTTCGAGGCGATCGACCAGCGGATCGCCCAGGTAAGCCAGCAGCACGCCGATCAGGAACGGCGAGAGAATCGGTTGCAACGAATACAGCAGCCAGCCGAGCAGGAGCAGCCCAGCTATCCATAGCCAGCGACGTGAATCGATCATGCCCAGCCCTCGATTGGTTCAACTAAACAGCCTGCAGGCCCGCATCCGAAAGCCTGGCGGCGCAACCCACAAACTAAAGTCCCGCGCACTATTCGGCGGCAGGTTTCAAGCGGGCTTACCCAGCCACCCGCGCAGTCTACCAGCGAAAACGCAGCACATCGTCCCGCTGTAGTAGCCGGGGCGCGGGCTCGCCGCTCGGCGCCTGGCTGGCATCAACCGGCGGGGCTTCGGCCGTCACCTCCTGCAAATGCACCAGCGCCAACTGGGCGCGCAACTGCTCGGCATTGGCATTGACGCGATAGATCAGGCGATCACCCTCGACCTTGTGCAACTGCGCAGCCAGGGGCTCGAGAATGCGCTGCAGCTCGGCATAGCGCGCCAGATCGGCCCCCTGCACTTCCAGGGTCAGGCTGGTCGCCGCGCCAGGGGCCACCACGTAGCGCGGCGCCAGCCGCTCACTGACCATCAACAACACGGCATCCGCCAATGTCGCTTCATCGGCGCCCTGAACCTTGCCTTGCTCGCGTGCATCGCCCAACCACAGACGCCATTGGGCCTGCCACCGACCGTTATCTTCGCGCGCCTGCACCACCAGCAGGGCATCGGCGGCATAACGCTGGGACGCCGCACGCAGCACCTCCGGCTCGGCCGCCCCAAGGTTCTCGGACGTCGCCTGCAATTGTTCGTTCAAATCGGCAATCGGCAAGCGCAGCGGCAGACCACGATGCTGCGCCGCCTGACGCAACGGCTCGGCGCCGCTCTGACCATCGCCGACCAGGTTCGAACCATCGCTGGCATCGTTCAGCCACCAGGTCAGAATCGCCGGACGATTGGCTCCCCACAGCGACAACCCGGCCTGACGCAGGCTGCGGTCGGTGCTGACGGGATCGAAATCAACCAGCAAGTCGTCCTCGGCATAGCCGTACTGGCTGATGATTTGCTGCGGATCCTGGCGCAGCTCGGCCAACGCCGGGTTGTTTAGCGCCTCGCGGTCACCGGTCAGGCGCAGCACCAGGGTCTGCAGGGCGCGACCCAGGGCCGCGTCACGTTCCTCCGGCTGCTGGCTGGCGACCGGTTCGCGCACCTGATACAGATCGCTCACCAGCGCCGCCTCGCTGGACAGGCTGAACAGTGGCAAGCTGAGGATTAATAGACGAGCGATCAGGCGCATGGATGGGTTCTCGACAGACGGAAGGTGGCGTGCGGGCCGCGGCACAAGCCTTATACCTTAAACAGCCGCCCGTGCCCCGGCAACCACCGCACGGCGCGGGTGGCCGCTGCCCGGCAAGCCTGATAAAATCGCGCGCCTTCGCAGACCGACCGCCGCAGCGCCGGTGCACATCCGAACTCCCCTTTAAAGGCCTGGATCTATGAGCAAGCAACCCTCCATCAGCTACAAGGACGCAGGTGTAGACATCGACGCAGGCGAAGCCCTGGTCGAGCGCATCAAAAGCGTGGCCAAACGCACCGCGCGTCCGGAAGTCATGGGTGGCCTGGGCGGCTTCGGCGCCCTCTGCGAGATCCCGGCCGGTTACAAACAACCGGTGCTGGTGTCCGGCACCGACGGCGTCGGCACCAAACTGCGCCTGGCGCTGAACCTCAACCGACACGACAGCATCGGCCAGGACCTGGTCGCCATGTGCGTCAACGACCTGGTGGTGTGTGGCGCCGAGCCGCTGTTCTTCCTCGACTACTACGCCACCGGCAAGCTCGACGTCGACGTGGCCGCCACCGTGGTCACCGGCATCGGTGCCGGTTGCGAGCTGGCCGGCTGCTCGTTGGTCGGCGGCGAAACCGCCGAAATGCCGGGCATGTACGAAGGCGAAGACTACGACCTGGCCGGCTTCTGCGTCGGCGTGGTGGAAAAGGCCGAGATCATCGACGGCTCCAGGGTCGCCAGCGGCGACGCCTTGATCGCCCTGCCGTCCTCCGGCCCGCACTCCAACGGCTACTCGCTGATCCGCAAGATCATCGAAGTCGCCGGCGCCGATATCGAAACCATCCAGCTCGACGGCACGCCGCTGACCGACCTGCTGATGGCGCCGACGCGCATCTACGTCAAACCGCTGCTCAAGCTGATCAAGGACACCGGCGCGGTCAAGGCCATGGCCCACATCACTGGCGGCGGCCTGCTCGACAACATCCCGCGGGTGCTGCCGGACGGCGCCCAGGCCGTGGTCGACGTGGCCAGCTGGACGCGCCCGGCGGTATTCGACTGGTTGCAGGAACAAGGCAATGTCGACGAAACCGAGATGCACCGCGTACTCAACTGCGGCGTCGGCATGGTCATCTGCGTGGCCCAGGATCAGGTCGAGCTCACCCTCAAGACCCTGCGCGATGCCGGCGAGCAGCCATGGTTGATCGGCCAGATCGCCAGCGCCGCCGCAGGCGCCGAGCGGGTCGTCCTGAACAACCTGAAGCGCCATTGATGCCGACCGCCTGCAATGTAGTGGTGCTGATCTCAGGCTCCGGCAGCAACCTGCAGGCGCTGATCGACAGCAGCCAAGCGGGCGCTGGCTCTTCCAAGAGCAGCCCGGTGCGCATTCGCGCGGTGATTTCCAACCGCGCCGATGCCTATGGCCTGGAACGGGCCAAGGCCGCCGGCATCGACACCTGCGTACTCGACCACAAAGCCTTTGCCGGCCGCGAAGCCTTCGATGCGGCGCTGATCGAGGCCATCGACGCCTTCGAACCGCAACTGGTGGTGCTGGCCGGCTTCATGCGCATCCTCAGCAGCGACTTCGTCCGCCACTACGGCGGACGCCTGCTGAATATCCACCCCTCGTTGCTGCCCAAGTACAAAGGCTTGCACACCCACCAACGGGCACTGCAAGCGGGCGACCGCGAGCATGGCTGCAGCGTGCACTTCGTCACCGAGGAACTCGACGGCGGCCCTCTGGTCGTACAAGCCGTGATCCCGGTTAAGCCGCAGGATTCGCTGGACAGCCTGGCGCAACGGGTGCACGAGCAGGAGCATCTGATCTATCCGTTGGCCGTACGCTGGTTCGCCGAAGACCGCTTGCGCCTTGCCGAGCAAGGCGCAATGCTGGATGGCCAGCCACTGCCGAGCACCGGCCACCTGATCCGCCCCTAGGAGATACCATGCGTCGCGCCTTACTGTTCGCCCTTGCCCTATTCAGCCTGCCGGCCCTGGCCAGCGAGTTGAAGCCGTTCTCCGCCAGTTACACCGCCGACTGGAAGCAACTGCCGGTCAGTGGCTCCGCCGAACGCAGCCTGCAAGCCCTGGACGACGGTCGTTGGGAACTCAGTTTCGAAGCCTCCATGCTGGTCGCCGGGCTCAGCGAGAAAAGCACCTTTCGCATCGACAAAGGCGCCTTTTTGCCACTGACCTACCGTTTCCAACGCAACGGCCTGGGCAAGGGCAAGGTGATCGAGCAGGACTTCGACTGGGACGCAAAGCACGTGACCGGCAGCGACCGTGGCAACCCGCTGCGCGTTCCGCTCAATCGCGGCCTACAGGACAAGTCGACGTACCAGATAGTCCTGCAACATGACGCCGCCTCCGGCAAGAAGAGCATGAGCTATCAGGTGATCGACGGCGACGAGATCGAAACCTATGACTTCCGTGTGCTCGGCGAAGAAAGTGTGCGCACCAAGGCGGGCCTGATCGATGCCATCAAGGTCGAGCGCGTACGCGACCCGACCCAGAGCAAGCGCAAGACCATCCTCTGGTTCGCCAAGGACTGGGGCTACCTGCTGGTACGCCTGCATCAGGTGGAGAAGGACGGCAAGGAATACCAGATCATGCTCAAAGAGGGCACGGTCGACGGCAAACCGGTCGAAGGTCGCCGCGAGTGATGTCCAGACACTAGAAACAGAGAAGCCGGGCAATGCCCGGCTTTTTCATGCACCGGAAACTAGATCCTATGCCTAGGCGCCAGCCTCTGCGGACGTAGGAGCGGGCCATGCCCGCGATGCTTTTATTGCGGGCGCGCTATCGCGGGCATGGGCTAGGCGCCCCGCCGCTGCTACGAAATGCCCGGAGACCAAATACGGATGCAATCCGGAAGCGATGCCTGGCGTTAAGCCGTCCCCGGATTTCATCCGGGCTTACACCGCTTGGCTTACCACATCAGATCATCCGGCACCTGGTAGGCGGCGTACGGATCGTCGGCATCCGGGGCTTCGGTCGGGGTATTGAGCAAGATCACCCGCAGCGGATCACGCTCCTGAATCTTCAGTGCGGCCTCACGCGGAATCACTTCATAACCGCCGCCGCTGCGCACGATGGCCAGCGAGCCGCTGCTGAGCTTG
Organism: Pseudomonas sp. sp1636; assembly: GCF_030376615.1. Classification (GTDB taxonomy): domain Bacteria; phylum Pseudomonadota; class Gammaproteobacteria; order Pseudomonadales; family Pseudomonadaceae; genus Aquipseudomonas. Next base: position 99,466 of record NZ_JARRAB010000009.1, on the reverse strand, counting down.
TCGCGCATCAGCTTGTTCACCGACAGACGCTTGACCTTCTTGTCGTCGACGAAATTGTAGTAATCCTCGGTGGTCAACTTGGGCAGCCGGGACACTTCGATCAATTGCTTGATCTGCGCGGCTCGGGCCTTCTGCTCGACCTTTGCCTGTTGCTGACGATTGAGTTCCTGATCGCGCGCGGCCTTCTCGGCCATGGCCTGCTGGGCGGCGAGCTTTTGCGACTCGTCTTTCTCGACCTGCCCCTTATGCTGCAGACGCTGCTGCTTCTGCTTCTCTTTGCCGACCTGCTTGGCCTGCTTCTCGTTGACCAGCCCGGCTTTGAGCAGCTGGTCGCGTAGTGAAAGAGCCATAACGTTCCTATTCAAAAAAATCAGTGGCAGCAACTTCTATCCACGTAGGTCTTGTTGCCATTTCTATTGATGTAGTAACAACCGCCCTTTGGCCCCTGAATCAAGGACGCTCCCTGTGGGCCGCAAGAACCGGCGACTGCATAGCCAACCGGGAGCATCGTCGCAGCACCGATAACCAGCAGCGCTCCGAGCACGCCCGGCCAAAGGCCGCGGTTAATCCGCCTAAGCAAGCTCATTGCAATCCTCTGCCTAACCATCCGAGGGCTGTTGCTTTTCCAGCTTCTTGGCTTCGCCCCAGAGCGCGTCCAATTCTTCCAGGGCGCAATCTTCCATGGCTCGGCCCACTTCACGCAATGCTTGCTCGATAAAACGAAAGCGCTGCTCGAACTTGCCGTTGGCGGCACGCAGCGCCGATTCCGGATCGACCTTGAGGTGTCGCGCCAGGTTGGTCACCACGAACAGCAGGTCGCCAACCTCCTCGGCTATCGCCTGCGGGTCATTCTCGCTCATGGCCTCGAGCACTTCATCCAGCTCTTCGCGCACCTTGTCCACCACCGGCAAGGCGGCGGGCCAGTCGAAACCGACCTGGGCGGCGCGCTTCTGCAATTTGACCGCCCGGGTCAGGGCCGGCAAGGCATTGGGCACATCGTCAAGCAACGACAACTGCTCGGGCGTGGCGGCCTTCTCGGCGCGCTCTTCGGCCTTGAGCTCTTCCCAGCGCTGCTTGACCGCCGCCTCTTGCAAGCGGCCCACATCGGGGACGCCATACAGGTCGCCATCGACGAACACATGGGGATGGCGGCGAATCAGCTTGCGGGTGATGCCGTCGACCACCTCGGCGAACTCGAAGCGCCCTTCTTCGCGCGCCAGCTGGCTGTAATACACCACTTGGAACAACAGGTCGCCCAACTCCCCCGGCAAATGCTCGAAGTCGCCGCGCTCGATGGCGTCGGCCACTTCGTAGGCCTCTTCGATGGTGTAAGGCACGATGCTCGCGTAGGACTGTTTCAAGTCCCACGGGCAGCCATGCTGCGGGTCGCGCAGACGGGCCATCAGGTGCAGCAGGTCGTCGAGTTGATACATGGAAAATCCTTGGTAAACGTAGCCCGGATGCAATCCGGGAATGCTCTAACACAATTCCCCGGATTTCATCCGGGCTACGGCTATAACAGTCACCTGAGCGTCGCGAGCGAATAGCTGGCTAGGCGAAGGCCTACCGAAAAAGCGGAGTTGGCTCTAGCCAATGAGCATTTTTCAGTAGGCCTTCAACAACGCCAGATAGAGCGCAGCAGCTCAGGAAGCGCGGTGGCGGCGGGCCTCGATGATATTGGGCAACTGCGAGATGCGCCCGAGCAAGCGGCCCAGGGCATCCAGCCCGGGGATCTCGACGGTGATCGACATCGACGCGGTGTTGTCTTCCTTGTTCGAGTGGGTATTGACCGCCAGCACGTTGAGTTTCTCGTTGAGCAGCACCTGGGTCACGTCGCGCAGCAGGCCGGAACGGTCGTAGGCGCGAATGATGATGTCCACCGGGTAGGTCTGCACCGGCACCGGCCCCCAGTTGACCTGGATGATCCGCTCCGGCTCGCGGCCGGCCAGTTGCAGTACCGCGGCACAATCCTGACGGTGGATACTGACCCCGCGGCCGAGGGTGATGTAGCCGACGATCGGGTCGCCCGGCAACGGCTTGCAACAGCCGGCCATCTGCGTCAGCAGGTTGCCGACCCCCTGGATCTGGATATCGCCGCGCTTGCCTGGTTTGAAGCCCGTGGCCTTACGCGGGATCAGCTCGAGCTGCTCGCTGCCGCGCTCCGGCTCGACCAGTTGCTGCGCCAGGTTGACCAGGTGGGCCAGGCGCAGATCGCCGGCGCCGAGGCTGGCGAACAGGTCTTCGGCATTTTTCAGGTTGGCCTTCTCGGCCAGCTTCTCGAAATCCACATGGGGCAGCGCCAGGCGTCCCAGCTCGCGTTCGAGCATGGCTTTGCCGGCGGCGACGTTCTGGTCGCGATCCTGCAGCTTGAACCAGTGGACGATCTTGGCTCGCGCCCGCGAGGTGGTGACATAACCCAGGTTGGAGTTCAGCCAGTCACGACTTGGCGTGCCGTGCTTGCTGGTAATGATCTCCACCTGCTCACCGGTTTGCAGGCTATAGCTGAGCGGCACGATGCGCCCATTGATCTTCGCGCCCCGGCAGTTGTGCCCGATCTCGGTGTGCACCCGGTAGGCGAAGTCCAGCGGCGTGGCGCCTTTGGGCAGGTCGATGGCGTGACCATCGGGGGTGAACACATAGACCCGATCCGGTTCGATATCGACGCGCAGCTGCTCGGCCAGGCCGCCGATATCGCCCAGTTCCTCGTGCCACTCGAGCACCTGACGCAGCCAGGAAATCTTCTCTTCGTAATGATTAGAACCGGACTTGACGTCGGTGCCCTTGTAACGCCAATGCGCGCAGACGCCCAGCTCGGCTTCCTCGTGCATGGTCTGGGTGCGGATCTGTACCTCCAGCACCTTGCCGCCTGGCCCCAATACCGCGGTGTGCAGCGAGCGGTAGCCGTTTTCCTTGGGGTTGGCGATGTAGTCGTCGAACTCCTTGGGAATGTGCCGCCAGAGGGTGTGCACGATACCCAACGCGGTGTAGCAATCGCGCATCTCCGGCACCAGCACGCGTACCGCGCGCACGTCATAGATCTCACTGAACTGCAGACCCTTTTTCTGCATCTTCCGCCAGATCGAATAAATGTGCTTGGCTCGCCCACTGATGTCGGCCTTGACTCCGGTGGCTTCCAGCTCCAGACGCAGGTGGCCCATCACGTCATTGATGTATTGCTCGCGATCCAGCCGGCGTTCGTGCAGCAGCTTGGCGATCTGCTTGTACTGCTCGGGTTCCAGGTAGCGGAAGGACAGGTCTTCCAGCTCCCACTTGATATGGCCGATACCCAGGCGGTGCGCCAGGGGCGCATAGATGTCGAAGACTTCGCGGGCCACCCGCTGACGCTTTTCGTCGTCGGCATGCTTGACCGCGCGGATCGCACAGGTGCGCTCGGCCAGCTTGATCAGCGCCACGCGCACGTCATCGACCATGGCCACCAGCATCTTGCGCAGGTTTTCCACCTGGGCCTGGGAGCCGAGCACCAAGGAGTCGCGCGGGTTGAGGCTGGCACTGATCGCCGCCATGCGCAGCACGCCGTCGACCAGTTTGCTCACCACCGAACCGAAGCGCTGTTCCACTGCGGCCAGGGTCACCTTGCCCTCGCGCACACCACGGTAGATGACGGCGGCGACCAGCGAGTCCTGGTCGAGTTTGAGGTCGGCGAGAATCTCCGCGATCTCCAGGCCGGCGCGGAAGCTGGAGGCGCCTTCCGACCACAGATTCTGTGCCGCGTTGGCCTGCTGCTCGGCCTCGCGGGCGAACTCGCAGGCGTCGAATAACGCATCGTGATCGAGCGCCGGGTCGACGCTGAGCACATGGGCCAGCCAGGCCTCGAGATTGATGCTGCCGTCATCGTTGATCGGCTGGTGCGCTCTAACCTGAACCATCTTGCTTACCTTCCCTAGGGTGCGCGCCACGCACACCGAACAGTCGCCGGACTTCTTCGACCCGGTCGGTTTAACCACTTAAGGCACAATCCTTATGCACCCCTGCACAGCATAGATAAGGCCTGATGGTTACCAAACCAAGCGGCTCGGCTTGCCGTTCGTCCCTACCTGCGTTCTTTCAGCCTACGGCCTAACAAACAGTGCCATGGCCTCGACATGCGCCGTTTGCGGAAACATATCGAGGATACCGGCCTTTGCCAGCCGATAACCTTGCGCCAGCAACTCGACACTGTCACGCGCCAGCGTGGCCGGATTGCACGACACATAGACCAGACGCTTGGCACCCAGGGTGCCGATCTGCCTGACCACCTGCAACGCACCGTCACGCGGCGGATCGAGTAGCACCGCGGCAAAACCGCCTTGCGCCCAGCCGGTTTCGGTCAGCGGGTTCGACAAGTCTGCCCGGAAAAAGTGCAGGTTGCCGATGCCGTTGCTCGCCGCATTGTGCGCCGCCCGCTCGACCATCGCCTGCACCCCTTCCACCGCCACCACTTCACGAGTACGCCGCGCCAGCGGCAAAGCAAAATTGCCCAGGCCGCAGAACAGATCCAGCACCCGCTCATCGGCCTGCGGCGCCAGCCAGTCCAGCGCCTGGGCGACCATCGCGGCGTTGACCTGGGCATTGACCTGGACAAAATCGCCGGGCCGATAAGCCAACTGCACATCCCATGCATCCAGGCGGTAACTCAGCGCATGGGCCGGATCGTAAGGTTGCGGTTCACCGATGCCATGCAGCCAGAGTTGCGCAGCATGGGCCACGCAGAACGCCTGCAAGCGAGCCAGATCGGTCTCGCCCAAGGCCGAGGTATGACGCACCAATACAGCGCTGGCACTGCCATGAAACAACTCGACATGACCGATGGCCTGGGGGGGTTCCAGCGCCCGCAAGAGCGCCGGCAACGCGCGCAGAATCGGTTGCAAGGGCTGTACCAGAACCGGGCAATCGCTGATGGCCACGATGTCCTGACTGGCCGCGGCGCGAAAGCCGACGTCCAAGCGCTTGTGTTTGACGTCCCAGCGCACGGCGATGCGTGCGCGGCGGCGGTAGCCGAACTCCGGCCCGACCAAAGGCGGCGCCCACTCATCCGGCTGCAAGTCGCCCAGGCGGCTGAACTGTTCGCTGAGCATGCGCTGTTTCAGGGCCAACTGATCGGCATGCGCCAGGTGCTGGACACTGCAACCGCCGCAGGTGCGCGCATGGGCACAAGGCTCCAAGCGGCGTTCGGGACTGGCGCTGAGAATCCGCTCGCTGCGTGCCTCGACCACCTGACTGCGCGCAGCCAGAACCCGGGCTTCGACCTGCTCGCCGGGCAAGGCGCCGCTGACGAACCAGGTGCGCCCCTCGAGAAAGGCAATGCCGCGACCATCGTTGGCCAAACGTTCGATGACCAGCTTCTGCTTCTTGCCGACCGGGATTGGCGCCGCCCGCACGCCACCACTGGGCTGGAAGCGCAAGCCGCTGGTATTCTTGGCCATCAGAGCTCCGGCGTGTCGTACACGCCCGTCGACAGATAGCGGTCGCCGCGATCGCAGATGATCGCCACCATCACCGCGTTTTCCACTTCGGCCGACAGGCGCAGCATCGCCGCCACCGCCCCGCCGGAGGACACCCCGCAGAAGATGCCTTCTTCACGGGCCAGACGCCGCATCACATCCTCGGCTTCGCGCTGGGCCATGTCGATGATCCGGTCGACACGGCTGGCCTGGTAGATCTTCGGCAGATACTCCTCGGGCCAGCGGCGGATGCCGGGAATGCTCGCGCCTTCCATCGGCTGCAAGCCGACGATCTGCACCTGCGAATTCTGCTCCTTGAGGTAGCGCGACACCCCCATGATCGTCCCGGTGGTGCCCATGGAACTGATGAAGTGGGTGATCTGGCCCTGGGTCTGGCGCCAGATTTCCGGGCCGGTGCCCAGATAATGCGCCTCGGGGTTGTCGCCATTGGCGAACTGATCGAGCACCTTGCCGCGCCCCCCGCGCTCCAGACTGTCCGCCAGATCGCGCGCACCCTCCATGCCCTCCTCGCGCGACACCAGCACCAACTCGGCACCGTAGGCGGTCATCGCCGCCTTGCGCTCGGCGGTGGAGTTGTCCGGCATGATCAGGATCATCTTGTACCCCTTGATCGCCGCGGCCATCGCCAGGGCAATACCGGTGTTACCGGAGGTGGCCTCGATCAGGGTATCGCCGGGCTGGATGTCGCCGCGCAACTCGGCCCGGGTAATCATCGACAACGCCGGCCGATCCTTCACCGAACCCGCCGGATTGTTGCCTTCCAGCTTCAACAGCAAGGTATTGGAAGTAGTGCCGGGCAGGCGCTGCAGGCGCACCAGCGGAGTGTTGCCGACGCAATCGGCGATAGTAGGGTAGTGCAAGGTCATGGCGTCGATCAGATCCAGGTAGCTGGAAAGGCCCCCTATGATAGCGGCAAACGGGCTGCGGCCATAACAGCCGATGGCGCACCTTGTTGCAGCATGCTGCCAGGACGACGCCCCCTATTGTTCGGTCAAGGCCAGCCGCTACACTGCCAGCCTGAGTTCAGCCAACAGCCAACGAGGAAGGAAGTCCGTGTTCAAGGATCTAGGCATCAAAGGCCGCGTGCTCATGCTCACCCTACTGCCCACCAGCCTGTTGGCGCTGGTGCTGGGCGGCTACTTCACCTGGGTGCAACTGTCCGACTTGCAGGCGCAACTGCTGCAACGCGGGCAAATGATCGCAGAGCAACTGGCGCCGCTGGCCGCACCGGCCCTGCAGCGCCATGATGCGAACCTGCTGCAACGCATTGCCACGCAGGCGCTGGAGCAGCCGGACGTAAGAGCCGTCAGCTTCCTCGATAGCGAGCGCGCGCACCTGGCCCATGCCGGCCCGAGCATGCTCGAGCAGCCGTCAAGCAGCGACGAGAAACAACCGCTACGGCGCAGCAGCCAGGATGCCACGCGCTTTCTCCTGCCGGTGCTGGCACAACACCTAAGCCTCACCGGCGAGCCGCTGGCGCAGCCCGACAGCGACCTGCTCGGCTGGGTCGAATTGGAGCTGTCCCACCACGGCACCCTGCTCAAGGGCTACCGCAGCCTGCTTGCCAGCCTGTTGTTGATCGGCACCGGACTGATCGTCACCGCCCTGCTCGCCCTGCGCATGAGTCGCAGCATCAACGGGCCCTTGCGGCTGATCAAATACAGCGTCGCGCAGCTCAAGGACGGCAACCTGCAAACCCGCCTGCCCCCCCTCGGCAGCCATGAACTGGACGAACTGGCCTCGGGCATCAACCGCATGGCCGAGTCCCTGCAGAACGCCCAGGAAGAGTTGCAGCACAGCGTTGATCAGGCCACCGAAGACGTACGGCAGAACCTGGAGACCATCGAGATCCAGAACATCGAGCTGGACTTCGCCCGCAGGGAGGCCCTGGAGGCCAGTCGGATCAAATCCGAATTTCTCGCCAATATGAGCCACGAAATCCGCACCCCGCTCAACGGCATTCTCGGCTTCACCAACTTGCTGCAGAAAAGCGAGCTGACCCCACGCCAGCAGGATTACCTCGGCACCATCGAAAAATCCGCCGACAGCCTGCTCGGGATCATCAACGAGGTGCTCGACTTCTCCAAGATCGAGGCCGGCAAACTGATCCTGGAAAGCATCCCGTTCAACCTGCGCGACCTGCTGCAAGACACCCTGACCATTCTCGCCCCGGTCGCCCATGAAAAGCGCCTGGAGCTACTCAGCCTGGTTTACCGCGACACGCCGCTGACCCTGGTGGGCGACCCGCTGCGGCTCAAACAGATACTCACCAACCTGGTGAGCAATGCGATCAAGTTCACCCGTGAAGGCAGCATCGTCATGCGCGCGATGCTCGAAGACGAGAGCGCCGACCGCGCACAACTGCGCATCAGCGTGCGCGACACCGGCATCGGCCTGTCCAACGAAGACCTGCGCGGACTGTTCCAGGTCTTCAGCCAGGCCGACAACTCGCTGTCGCGCCAGGCCGGCGGCACCGGCCTCGGCCTGGTGATTTCCAAACGCCTGATCGAGCAGATGGGCGGCGAGATCGGCGTCGACAGCACGCCTGGCGAAGGCTCCGAGTTCTGGATCAGCCTGAGCCTGCCGAAAACCCGGGATGATGCCGAAGACCTGCCCCGCCCACCGCTGCTCGGCCGCCGTGTAGCCATCCTGGAAAGCCATGAGCTGTCACGCCAGGCCTTGCAACATCAACTGGAGGACTGCGGCTTGCTGGTCAGCGCCTTCGACAACCTCGACAACCTGCTCGAAACGGTCGCCAGCACTCGCCACAGCCCCCAGCCGATCAACATCGCCGTGCTCGGCGTCACCGCCCAGCACCTGCCGCCGGAGCGCCTTGGCCAGTGCATCTGGGAGCTTGAGCGCCTCGCCTGCAAGACGGTGGTGCTCTGCCCGACTACCGAACAGGCGCTCTATCACGACATCTTGCCCGATGCGCACAGCCAACTGCAGGCCAAGCCGGCCTGCACACGCAAACTGCAGCACGCGCTGGCCGAACTGCTCAGCCCACGCCAAGCACGCACGAAAACCAGCCCGCTCACCTCCAGCCGCCCACCGCGGGTGCTCTGCGTCGACGACAACCCGGCCAATCTGCTCCTGGTACAAACCCTGCTGGACGACATGGGCGCCCAGGTCAGCACGGCCAACAGCGGCTACGAAGCCCTGGAAAAAGCCCAGCAGGAAAGCTTCGAGCTGATCCTCATGGACGTGCAGATGCCCGGCATGGACGGCCGCCAAACCACCGAGGCGATTCGCCAGCATGAAAGCGAGCACAACCTCCCGCCCGTGCCGATAGTCGCCCTGACCGCCCATGCCCTGGCCAACGAAAAACGCGCCCTGCTGCAAAGCGGTCTGGATGACTACCTGACCAAACCCATCAGCGAGCGACAACTGGCCCAGGTAGTGCTCAAATGGGCCGGCCTGGCGCTGCGCAACCAAGGCCCAGAGCGAGCCGACGAAAGCGCCAACACCGCTCGCGCCCTGCGCGTCCTGGACGCGGAAGAAGGCCTGCGCCTGGCCGCTGGCAAAGCCGACCTGGCCACCGACATGCTGAGCATGCTGCTGACTGGACTGCCGGCGGATCGCCAGGCTATCCGCCAGGCCCGCGAGGCGGGCGAACGCAATGCCCTGATCGAACGCGTACACCGCCTGCACGGCGCCACCCGTTATTGCGGCGTGCCGCAACTGCGGGCCGCCTGTCAGCGCAGCGAAACCCTGCTGAAACAGAATGACCCTGCCGCGGCCAGCGCCCTGGATCTGCTCGATGCCGCGATCGAACGGCTGGCCAAAGAGGCCCAGATCAGTGCTTAGGAGCCAGAATGCAGATTATCTTTTTCAGCAGCAAACCCTACGACAGTGACAGCTTTAACGCCGCCGGCGCCCCCGCCGACTACCAGCTGCACTTCCAGCAGGCGCGCCTGACCGTCGACAGCGCCACCCTGGCGGCAGGCCATGACGTGGTCTGCGCCTTTATCAATGACCAGCTCTCGGCACCGGTGCTGGAATGCCTGGCCAAGGGCGGCACACGCCTGATCGCCCTGCGTTCGGCCGGTTACAACCATATCGACCTCAAGGCAGCGCAGCGGCTTGGCCTGTGCGTGGTACGGGTGCCCGCCTATTCACCGCACGCGGTGGCCGAACATGCGGTGGCGTTGATCCTGGCGCTCAACCGGCGCATTCACCGCGCCTTCAACCGCACCCGCGAAGGCGACTTTTCCCTGCACGGCTTGACCGGCTTCGACCTGCACGGCAAACCCATTGGCATCATCGGCGGCGGCCAGATCGGCCTGGCCTTCGCACGGATCATGGCTGGCTTTGGCTGCCGCGTGCTGGTGTTCGACCCGCGCGCCCTGACCGGTCTTAATGAGCTGGGGGCCAAGCAGGTGCCACTGGCGCAACTGCTGGCCGACAGCGACATCATCAGCCTGCATTGCCCGCTGACCGAGAGCAGCCGCCATTTGATCAACGCCCAGAGCCTGCAGCAGATGAAGCCCGGGGTCATGCTGATCAACACCGGGCGCGGCGCCCTGATCGATACCCCGGCGCTGATTGGCGCGCTGAAAAGCGGCCAACTCGGCTATCTGGGGCTGGATGTTTACGAGGAAGAAGCCGAGCTGTTCTTCGAGGACTGCTCCGACCTGCCGCTGCAGGACGACGTATTGGCGCGCCTGCTGAGCTTTCCCAACGTCATCGTCACCGCCCACCAGGCCTTCCTCACCCAGGAAGCACTGGCCGCTATCGCCCGCACCACCCTGGACAACATCGCCGCCTGGGCCGCCGGCACACCGAGCAATCGGGTGCAGGCCGGCGCGTGATAGCATTTGCGCTGACTTGGAGGAACCATGGCCGAACACGACTTTCGCTACAACCTGCTCAACCCTGAGCACACCCTGACCGAATGCCGCGCCCTGGCGCCGGGCCGCTACCAGGTCACCGGCAACGGCGGCTCGATGCACAGCGGCGACAGCCTGCTGGTCACCCTCAAAGGCAGCCGCGAGTTGAGCATGCGCCTGGAGGTCGAGAAGGTGCGCCACCTGATCAACCCGCCCGGGCAATGGGTGGCAGTCGCCAAAGGCCCGGTTTTCGGCGAATTGGCGATATTCAAGTGGCAGGTCAAATGCGACGACTGCGGCGCACAACTCGACTTCGAGTTCGCCGTCGATGCCGCGCTGGGCAAGAAAGCCCAGGCACCGGCAGCCGCAGCCCGAATCAACGAGCTAGGCTGGCGCAGCCAGAACGGCCGCCAGCAGTGCCCGCAATGCCGAAAGGACGCCCCATGAAACGCGCCCTCGCCCTCGGCCTGCTAAGCGCCAGTCTGCTCGGCTGCGCCAACGCACCACTGCAACTTGAGCCCGAGCGCACCTATCGAGTGGAATGGATCGGCGAACGCCCGCTGATCGACCGCAGCCACCTGACCATTACCTTCGGCGCGGACGGCCGCGCCTACGGCAACGCCGGCTGCAACCACTGGTTCGCCAGCTACCAGTTGGACGGTGAGCGCCTCAGCTTCGCCGCCGCCGGCAGCACCCGAAAAGTCTGCGCCCCGGCGCTGATGGAACAAGAAGCGCGCTTCCTCGACAGCCTGGGCAAGCTGCAACGCTGGGATGTCTCGCCGATCGAGCAACTGCGTCTGTGGCCAGCACAAGGCAAACCGCTGCGCTTGTGGCCGGAACAAGGCTGAGAGGCTGTAAAAAGCCTCTCGCCGCCAAGCGCCCGCTGCAGCGTTGCGCTACGTATGCCGCATGAAGCATGGGCGGATCTGCATCCGCGGCGCGACCTCAACGGGCAAACAACTCCAACTGCTCATGCCGCCCACGCAGATCGTGCAGGCGCACGCCGACCCCCAACAAGCGCACCGCCTTGTTGCCGCGCGCGAAGGCGGCGCTCAGCAGCAGCTTGTAACTGTCCAGGTCACGCCGCGCACCGGCCTGTTCCAGGGTGGTCTGGGTAAAGTCGTGGAACTTGATCTTGACGAAGGGCTTGTCCGGCCGATAACTGGCATCCAGCCGTGCCATGCGGGTCGCCAACTCGTCCAGCAACTGCGGCAGTTGCGCCAGGCAAGCCGATAGATTCGGCAGATCCTGATCGTAAGTGGTTTCCACGCTGACCGTTTGCCGGCGACTGTCGGTCTGCACTGCACGCTCGTCGATGCCGCGAGCCAACCCCCAGAGGCGCTCACCGAAACTGCCGAACTCTTTCACCAGACCCAGCTTGTTCCACTCGCGCAACTCGGCGCAGGTGTGAATGCCGCGCCGCGCCAGCTTGTCGGCGGTCACCTTGCCGACCCCGTGCAATTTACTCACCGGCAAGACCGCCACGAACGCCTCGACCCGATCCGGGGTGATCACGAACAAGCCGTTGGGTTTTTGCCAGTCGCTGGCAATTTTGGCCAGAAACTTGTTCGGTGCCACACCCGCCGAAACGGTGATGTGCAACTCCTGCGAAACCCGCCGACGAATGTCCTGGGCAATACGCGTGGCGCTGCCGGCAAAGTGCGGGCTGTGCGAAACGTCCAGATAGGCTTCATCCAGCGACAACGGCTCGATCAGCTCGGTGTATTCGCGCAAGATCGCCTGAATCTCGTGCGAAACCGCCTTATAGGCATCCATCCGCGGCTTGACGATCAGCAACTCCGGGCACAGCTTCAGCGCATGCCCGGAGGCCATCGCCGAGCGCACCCCATAGGCGCGGGCCTCGTAATTGCAAGTGGCGATCACCCCGCGCCGATCGGCAGCGCCCCCCACCGCCAACGGCTTGCCGGCCAGGCTCGGGTCGTCACGCATCTCGATGGCGGCATAGAAGCAATCGCAGTCAACGTGGATGATTTTTCTGACACTCATAGTTCGCAGTCGTCAATTCAGCAGCCGCTACTGCGCAGCATTGACCGTTGGCGCCGGCTCGACCGCCTCGGATCCGGACTCTTTGTTCATATAAGCCTGGATCACCAGGATGACGATCAGCATGAAGGCCGCCAGCGGCAGCAATTTCATCTTCTTCGGCACTGCGGCGCCGCAGGCCGGGCAGGTCGTGGCTTGGCTCGGTAGCGGCGTACCGCAGGCTTTACACTCGAGTCTCATCGTCATTCTCCATCTGAATAACCGCCGACTCTAGCCCAACAGCGCGTTGATGGGCTACGCCAGCGATCATCGGCCGGCGCCAGGCACCACAGAACAGACCGATCCGGCCCCCACTCGCCCAATGTCAGGCCCGGCCACGCCACGACTGACCGAACCTGACACCAGGGTCAAGCCCCAGCACAACGCTAAGCACCTGAACAAACAATAGTTTTCCTCAAGACAAGAGTTGACAGCCGTTTTTTTGGCGTTAGAATTGTCGGCGCGGGATGGAGCAGTCTGGTAGCTCGTCGGGCTCATAACCCGAAGGTCGTAGGTTCAAATCCTGCTCCCGCAACCAGTTTTCCGGAAAGGCCACTCAATCGAGTGGCCTTTTTCGTTTGTGCGCTTGCAACACTCATTAAGCCAATTGATTGAAAAGAATAAATCGATTGACAAGAACATGCATTCGGATAGAATTGCCGGCGCGGGATGGAGCAGTCTGGTAGCTCGTCGGGCTCATAACCCGAAGGTCGTAGGTTCAAATCCTGCTCCCGCAACCAGATACTCAAAAAGGCCACTCAATCGAGTGGCCTTTTTGTTTGTGGCTAAAAAAAGGGGCTCTGTTCAGCAACGCTTAAGGTTCGCCCCTTAAGCTGGGCGCGTGTTGAATCAAGCGCACCGGAGCCGCCCCACCATGACCTGGAAAAACACCACCTGCCGTTACGGCAAGCTGCCGATCGGCCTGCACTGGCTGATGCTACTGCTGATTGCTACGGTCTACTTCACCATGGAGTACCGCGGCCTATTCCCCAAAGGCAGTGATGGCCGCGCGCTGATGAAGCAACTGCATTTCATGCTCGGGCTGTCGATCCTGGCGCTGGTCTGGCTGCGCATCCTGACACGGGCAATCGCCCCTACACCCTTGATTCAGCCGGCCCCGCATACAGCGCAGACGAAGCTGGCCAAGCTGATGCACCTGGCGCTCTACCTGCTGATGATCGGCGCCCCACTGCTGGGCTGGCTGCTCCTCAGCGCCGAAGCCAAGCCGATCCCGTTCTTCGGCCTGGAACTGCCAGCACTGCTCGGCAAGGATCATGCCCTCGCCAAGCAATTGGAACACTGGCACGTACGAATCGCCGAAGCCGGCTACTGGCTGATTGGCCTGCATGCGGCAGCCGGGCTGTTTCATCATTACGTACGCCGCGACAACGCCCTGCGGATGATGCTGCCCAGCCGCAAGTAATACCGCCCCCCGGATCGCGCCAGCGGGAGTTCGACGCAGCAGCATCTCGCCGTCCACGCCCCATGCAACAGCGCAGAATTTTTCTGGCGAATCCACTGCCCGTGCCCGCCGAATTGCCGCGCCGGTTCAAGAGTACTGGCCAAGTTTGCGAGCCGCCGCTAGAATTGCGCACTTTTTGATCAGAGGCGCCTCCAGCGCCCATCCTTCAAAGCCTGAGGTTCGCCGCATGTCCACCACCGCCACGCCGAAAGTCGGATTTGTTTCACTCGGGTGCCCGAAGGCCCTGGTCGATTCCGAACGCATCCTGACCCAGTTGCGCATGGAAGGTTATGAGGTCGTGCCGACCTATCAGGACGCCGATGTGGTGGTGGTCAACACCTGCGGCTTCATCGACAGCGCCAAGGCCGAATCGCTGGAAGTGATCGGCGAAGCCATCGCCGAAAACGGCAAGGTCATCGTCACCGGCTGCATGGGCGTGGAAGAAGGCGCGATCCGCAACGTCCACCCCAGCGTGCTGTCGGTGAGCGGCCCGCAACAGTACGAGCAGGTGCTCAACGCCGTGCATGACGTGGTGCCGCCCTCGACCGCGCACAATCCGCTGATCGACCTGGTGCCGCCGCAGGGCATCAAGCTGACTCCGCGCCACTATGCCTACCTGAAGATTTCCGAGGGCTGCAACCATAGCTGCAGCTTCTGCATCATCCCTTCGATGCGCGGCAAGCTGGTCAGCCGCCCGGTCGGCGAGGTGCTCAGCGAGGCCGAGCGCCTGGTCAAGGCCGGGGTCAAGGAGCTGCTGGTAATCAGCCAGGACACCAGCGCCTACGGCGTCGACCTGAAGTACAAGACCGACTTCTGGAACGGCCAGCCGGTGAAAACCCGCATGACCGAGCTCTGCGAGGCGCTGTCGAGCATGGGCGTGTGGGTGCGCCTGCACTACGTCTACCCCTACCCGCACGTCGACGAGCTGATCCCGCTGATGGCCGCCGGCAAGCTGCTGCCCTACCTGGACATCCCCTTCCAGCACGCCAGCCCGAAAGTACTCAAGGCCATGAAGCGCCCGGCTTTCGAAGACAAGACCCTGGCACGGATCAAGGCCTGGCGCGAGATCTGCCCGGAACTGACCATCCGCTCGACCTTTATCGTCGGCTTCCCCGGCGAAACCGAGGAAGACTTCCAGTACCTGCTCGACTGGCTGAGCGAAGCCCAGCTCGACCGCGTCGGCTGCTTCCAGTACTCGCCGGTGGACGGCGCATCGGCCAATTTGCTGGATAACCCGGTGCCGGACGCTATCAAGCAGGAACGCTGGGATCGCTTCATGGCGCATCAACAGGCCATTAGCACCGCACGCCTGCAGTTGAAAGTCGGCAAGGAGCTCGAGGTACTGATCGACGAAGTCGACGACCAGGGCGCCGTCGCCCGCTGCTACGCCGACGCCCCGGAAATCGACGGCAGCGTGTTTATCGCCAGCACCGCGGTCAAACCCGGCGACAAGGTACGTGTACGCATAGTCGACGCCGACGAATATGACATGTGGGCCGAGCTGATCTAAACCAGCGCGCCCTTCGCCGTACTGGCGAGGGGCGCGCGCTTCTCGTCTAAACTGCGGGTACCCTCACGCAAGCAGGCCCAGCCCATGGCCAAGCTCAAGGTTTATTACGACGGCGCCTGCCCGCGCTGCGTGGCCGACCGGCGCCGCTATGAAAAGCTCCGCACGCGCAGCGACGACGACAGCGTGGAGTGGGTGGATATCACCGGCAAGCAAGATCAGCTGCATGCCGCCGGCATCGACCCGTACCTGGCACTGACCGAACTCCACGTCGAAGACGCGCAAGGCCGCATCCACCGCGAGCTGGATGCCTACATCCTGCTGATGTCACGCACCTCCGCCCTGCGCCCACTCGCCTGGCTGCTCGGCCTGCCCGGCCTCAAACCGCTATTGTCCTGGTGCTACCGCCACTGGGTGCTGCGCCGTCTGCGCCGTGAAGGCCGGCTGTAGCAGGCCGTTGCAACATGTGGCGAGCGACGGTTAGGCAGAAATCGGCCGCAAGCTCAGCGTTCACGTAGCGGCGTGTGAGCTGCTCACTACAGGGGCATGACCAGCGCAGCGAGCCTTCAGCCGCCGGGGTCGACAAGACTGGTCTATAATGCGCAGCGTCAATCGAACCCAGGGCATCGATCACACCCAGGATTGGTCGAAGCGAGTAGAATACCCGGCCGTCGCGCTAGGAACGCGTTATGGGCACACAAGGACGCTGTCACCGAGGAGTTGTTATTTTGCGCCTACTAATCACCCTGGCCTGCTGCCTGTTGCTCGGCGCCTGCGCCCGCTACCCGCAGTCGACCTATGAAGACTCTGTGCGCTCGGCACATGGCCCGATCGCCAAGAGCAATCTCGAAGCCATCCATAATGTCCAAGCGATCCCCCTCCCGCTGAATCCCGGACTGCTGCCGCCAACCTGGCAGATCGGAGCGGATCAGCCGCGCCTTGACTTTGGCAGCTCGATCTCCAATTACCGGGTGTTCTCCCTGCAGCTGAGAAAGGGCGAGCGCTATGCGCTCAACGTCAATTCGCTATGCCATAACGCCTGCCTGGATCTCAACAAATTCGCCCTCAAACCGCGCGCACTGTTGCTCGACGCCTACGGCACGGTGATCGCCAGCCAACCCTCGCGCGCCACCGCCGTAGTCGGCCAAATCAGCCTGGGCTGGGATGGCGAGGCGCCGGAAGATGGTACTTATTACCTGCTGGTGGCGGCGGACAATGAAGACATCGGCAAAACCATCGTGATCGACAACATCTGGGTCAACAACTCGCCATTGATGGCAGTAAAGGTCGACATGCACAGCGCACCTTTTGGTCAGATCAACGCCTTTTCCACGGGCACGAACGGGCAAAAGTAGTACCCGCAAACCGCCGCCCCTGCCCGCTCGACGCCGCTAGCATTTCTTGACCCTGGCTCGAGGCGGCGGCATGACCAGCTCCCGCGCGGGCATCTCCCGTATGGCCCCAATCAAGAATGCCAATCGATCCTCGCGGGTCATCGACGCTATGCTGCCGACACCGGCATTGCGATGCTGACCGACTGCTTTCGAGGAGGGTTCCATGAGCCTACAGTTGCCACAAGACAGCACCCGCGAAACCCCGCTGGACGATGACACCCTGGCCTTTGCCCAGAAGGTTTTCGATCTGGCCCGCAACGGTGACGCCGAAACCCTGGGAGCCATGCTTGAACAGGGCCTGCCGGCCAACCTGCGTAACCACAAAGGGGACAGTTTGCTGATGCTCGCCAGCTATCACGGTCACCTCGAGGCCGTGCAGGTATTGCTGGCCCACAAAGCCGACCCGAACATGCGTAACGACAATGGCCAGACCCCTCTGGCCGGTGCAGCCTTCAAAGGCAACCTGGCGATGCTGCAGGTGCTGCTGGAACAGGGGGCGGATGTGGAAGGCGCCATGCCCGATGGCAAGACCGCCCTGATGATGGCCGCGATGTTCGATCACGCCGCAGTGGTCGACCTATTGCTGAAGCACGGCGCCAACCCCAGCAGCCAGGACAGCAACGGCCTGACGCCGCTCGCCGCCGCGCAGCGCATGGGCGCCAAGCGGGCGGCCGAACGCTTGCAACCCAGCCGTTGCCGTGGATAGGCGTGGCCACAAGCGGCGCGCCACTCGGTGGACAACGACAACCGGCAAACGCCATGTCACACCGACTGCCTGCAAACAGCAGCCACCTTGCACCTCGCCGAGCCGGAATTATCCTAACAACCGGCCCATCGATCAGAAGCGAAGCACTTTGCGTGCAACACCTTCGAGGGCGTTTACAAAATACGGCAATATGCATGTAGCCTTGCAACGCTGAGCGCGATTAAGGCCAAGCCGGGATCGAACGCAACCATGACGGAACCGGCATTAACGGGCCGTTGAAAAACACCCTCCTGCGTTGCCAATACGGCGTTGAAAATGGCCTCAAAATGCACATTGACACCGCGTAAACTCCGCCACGCTGCGTTTCGGCCACTTTTGCCTGGCCTTGGCTGCCTCGCCTACATCTTTCAACGGCCTGCTAACCCGCCATGCACGATCTGCACTACCGCGCCCTTCCTGCCCCACTGCAACCGCTGGTGGATGCGTTCTATCGCGCGCATCGCTCACCTATCCGTGCTGACCGCCAGGCCCAGGTATGGGTCGCACAACACTCGGCGATCGTCGCCGCCCTGTGCCTGCGCCCCATGGCACAGGGGTATTGGCTTAGCGGCCTGTTCGTGGCGCCGAGCCAACGTCGCCAGGGACTGGCACGCCAATTGATTGAGCGGGCCCTGGCACATACCAGCGAACCGGTCTGGTTGTTCTGTCATCCCGAATTGACGAGGTTCTATGAAAACCTGGGCTTTATCCCCTGCACCGACCTACCCACGGCACTCGCCGAACGACTGTCGCGTTATCAGCGCAAGAGAAACCTGATTTCCCTGTGCCGTTAGCAGCCACACGATCCACTGTAGCGCCAGGCAGATCCACACTATTCACCAGTTTGGCGCAAATGCTGGCAGTTTGTTCAGCTTCCACTCTTGCCAGGTTCAGGCAAAGCTCTGCATCCTTACCCCATAACAAAGACAAGAGCCGCTCATGGCCAGACTAACCTCACGACTGCTCAAGCGGCTGCGCAACGACTTCCAGCTTTCCATCATTACCCTGATGAGCCTGTTCGGCATCATGGGCATCTCGCCCTATGCCGTGTATCGGCTGGCGGAAGGCAATTACCTGGTCAGCGCCGCCGACACCACCATCGTGCTCTCCACTGTGTGTGCCGTGCTCTACGCCTGGCGCACTGGCGATACGATCAAACCCGGCATCTATCTGGCGATCATTTTCTCGCTAGGCGCGACGCTGATCGCCATCAACCTGGGGGTCAACGGGCTGTTCTGGATTTACCCACTGATCCTCTTCAACTTCTTCATGGTCTCCCCGGGGAAAGCCGCAGCGGCCACGATACTGGTGCTGTCGACCCTGGTCGGCTATGCACTGCTGGTACCGGGCACGGTATTCGAAAGCAGCTACCAGATGGTGTCGTTCCTGGTCACCGGCATGTTGGCCAGTGCCATGGCGTTCATCTTCGCCTACCGCACCCACAGCCAGCGTAACCAGTTGCAGATCCTGGCGACCCAGGATCCGCTGACTGGCGCGCGCAATCGCCGGGCGATGAATGAAGAGCTGAAAATCGCCATATCCATCCATCGCCGGCACGGCAACAGCTATGGCGTACTGGTGATGGATCTGGATCACTTCAAACAGATCAACGACAACTTCGGTCACCAGGCCGGCGATCAGGTGCTGGTAGCCTTCGTCGAGCTGATCAAACGTTGCTCACGTCAGGAGAATCGCCTGTTTCGCTTCGGCGGCGAAGAATTCCTTCTGCTCTTACCCAACACCGACGAGCGCGGCCTGATCGCGGCGGCCACTCACCTGCAACAGCAGATTGCGCAAGGTCTACCAGGCCCCGGCGGGCCTGTGACCGTATCGATCGGCGGCGCCATCCTGCGTAGCGGCGAGGATTGGCAATCCTGGCTGGAACGCGCCGACCAGTGCCTGTATCAGGCCAAGAGCGCCGGGCGCAATCGCACCCTCATCGATGGTGCAGAGCAACTGCCCACACAATAGAACACCGGCCTCGCCGCAGACAGGATCCAGCAGCTGTAACAAGTCGGCTCTCCGCCAGTCTATTGAATACATCCGTGTGCAGAGAGCAGCCATGAAACGTCGTTCATTCCTCCAGGGCGTGGCCTTATTGCCCACCCTGCCCCTACTCGCCAGCCATGCACCGTTCAGCCAGGCCGCGACTGTCGTGCCGCTGGAAAAAGCACACAGTGAATGGCGCGAACTGCTGTCGCCAGAGGCCTATGCGGTGCTATTCGAAGAGGCTACCGAACGGGCAGGCAGCAGCCCCTTCAACCAGGAAAAACGCGCCGGCACCTATATCTGCGCCGCCTGCTATTGGCCTCTGTTCGACAGCCAGCACAAATACGAAAGTGGCACCGGCTGGCCCAGTTTCACCCAGGCGATTGCCGGCCACACCGGATTCAAGCGTGATTTCAAGCTGATCTTCCCGCGCACCGAATACCACTGCGCCCGCTGTGGGGGACACCAGGGCCATCTGTTCGACGACGGCCCGCCGCCTCGCGGCGAACGCTGGTGCAACAACGGCGTAGCGTTGCACTTCATTCCCCAGGGTGAAACCTTGCCCGCACTCAGGAGCTGAGTATGCCCATCCACCAATTTGCGCACTTCAAGCGCGCGCCGTTCGTCGCCGCCGGCCTGTTATTCGGCGCGTTGCTGGCGGTCTGCGGAGCAACCACGGCCCAAGCAGCAAAAGCGCTAACCCATGCCAACGAGGGCCAAGCCGAACAAGCCGTGGCCGTCTTCGCCGGTGGCTGCTTCTGGTGTACCGAGGCGGATTTCGACAAGTTGCCAGGCGTACTCTCGACCACCTCAGGCTATATCGGCGGCAGCTTGGAGAACCCCAGCTATGAACAGGTTTCGGCAGGCGGCAGCGGTCATATCGAAGCGGTGCAGGTGCATTTTGACCCGCGTAAAACCAGCTACGCCAAGCTGCTGGAGGCTTACTGGCCGACCATCGACCCACTGACCCCGAACGCCCAATTCTGCGATCATGGTTCGCAATACCGCAGCGCAATCTTCTACAGCACGCCTGAAGAAAAGGCCCAGGCCGACGCCTCGAAAGCCGCCCTGCAAGCCTCCGGGCGCTTCCAGCAACCCATAGTCACCGAGCTATTGCCAGCGACCACCTTCTATCCGGCCGAAGGCTATCACCAGGATTATCATCAGAAGAACCCGCTGCGTTATGCCTATTACCGTAACGGCTGCGGCCGAGACAAGCGTCTGGAGCAGCTATGGGGCAAACAACGCTAGAACGGCTCAGCTCCCCAACCACACTGACCATAAGACAAGGTGCTGTCGAACGAGCCTTTGACTTCGTTACCCAGCACGCTGAACTCCATGGCCTGCGCACAGCAGCCCCAGTAAACCCAAGCCCGTACCGCCCTGTCGCCGCAAACGGATCGTCATTATTGTTATCTCCCGGTTAATCGAGTTGAGCGTCCTGGGCCGCAGCGGTGCCGGCCTTGACGAAGTTTCGGCTGTGGGCGCCCATGTGCCGCAGCAGCCCAACCAATTGGCTGTTCAACGGTTCGTGCTGATAGTTTTCGCGCTTCAAGTCATTGCCCTGGCTGAAGTCCCCGACCCCGCCGGAAACGGCCAGCCATTGGCCGATGGCCTGGTCAAAAGCGGCGGCCTGGGCGTTGGATTCGGCGGACACCACATCGCGCAGATAACGCTCGGTGTAAGGCGGATAGGTGGCATCCTGCGCGGCGTCGGCATAGGCCGCGAGCATCGGGAGCGCAACCTTGGCGCGCAGCACTTGCTCAAGCCACGCGGCCTGGTATTTCTCGACTTCGATATGGCGGGTGGCAACGCGCTCGATGGCCGCGTTTTTGTCGGCGTCGAATCCGGCCAGGGCCTTGCCTTCCATCAGCAACATGCTCGCCAGATCCGCACCCGGCAGCGGCGTGGCGTGGTAGGGCTGGGTCAGATCTTGGACGTAGTGCAGGCCCCAGCCGAGAAAGCGGTAACCCCAGTAGGGATGGCCGGTGGCGAAGGCGAACCGCGCCAGGTCTAAATACTGATACGCGCGCCAGTCCGGCCAACTGCGCTGCAGGAACGGCGCCCCGGCATACACCACCGCGCTTTCGTGGAAAAAACCGATATGGAAGGGCGCCTGGGAGCTGTACTCGAAACGCTCGTCGCCGAACGATTGCACGCCAAAGCCATAGAGCGCGCCGGCCTCGCCAGGGTTGTCACTGAACAGGTTGATGTCATGGCCGTAGTCCGGCTCATCTGCGGCGGTCGCCAGCACCGCCAGGGGGGCGACTTTGTCGCCCGCTGCCAGGCTGATGAAACGCTGGGTCGACCAGGGCGAAATCGTCTGTTCGACCATCACCTCTTGAGGTTTGAGATGGGCACGCTGCGGTTGATCCTGCCCCGGCATGGGCTGGAACATCAGCGCCAGATGGATCTGCGGGTTGACGCGCAAGGCCATGAGAAAGGCCCGGCGCAGGTCGGCGGCGGGCGCATCGGTCAGGGCCAGATTGTCGGGGCGCGGCGGGTAATCGGGGAAGTGCCGGCGGGCGAAGGTTTCCTGTTCCCGCAGCAACGTCACCAGGCCTGCGTGCTCCTGGCCGAGAAACTGCTCCAGCGGTTCGACCGTCAGTTCGGGGGCGTCGCGCAAAGCAGCAACGTCCTGCAACGCCAGGTAGCTGCCCACGGTGTGGTTCGACCAGGCCCACGCCCCGGACGCGAACCCCCACAACCCCAGCAGCACAACCACAAACGGCAACTTCATCGGTTCTCGCTCTTATTGGATGAATCAGCAGTGGTGCCGAGCCTAACAACCGGCTCCGGCCCGGACACTGTCCGATCCCGCCAAAAAAACTCACCGAAAGCGCCATAGGGGATCAACACAAACCCTGTAGCCGCTGGCGCAGGGCTTGATCGTTCCCATGTACCGCATGAAAACAATCAGGGCCGGGGGTCACGCCGGGTAGCCGGTAATCTCGCGAATGCTCTGGTACAGCGGCTTGAGCTGGGTACATGCGCAGGTAGATCTCGTTGTGTTGGCGCCTTTAAAGAACCTATAAATGGTGCTTTCCAAGGTGATTTTTAGGGTGCTACTCTGTACTCGCTTAACCCCGTGTTCGCACAGATGACCTTACGAAGAGAAGTTCTTAATCAAGATAGCTAGGCCACATCAGACAGCCCAGATCAGCTCAATACAGATAGCTCAGACGGCTCGGCCATACGGATAGCTCAGGCAACCAGATAGATAGCGCGAATAGCGAGAACAGGTGGATATGGCGATGACTTATGCGGTGCTGGCTGACGTTGCGGCGTCGGTGACAGACCTTAAAAAAGATCCTATGGGTACCATCCGCGAAGGTGCCGGCGAAACAGTTGTGATCCTCAATCGAAACGAGCCAGCCTTCTATGCGGTGCCTCCAGCACGCTACGAAGCAATGTTGGAGCTCATTGACGATCTGCGACTGGCTGAAATCGTGCGTGCGCGGCGTGGTGAACCTACCGTCCGAGTAGAGATTGATGACCTCATCGCAGAAGCCGGCGGAGCCGGAAACAACTAAGTACGCCCTGGAATTCAACGAGCAGGCGCTAAAAGAGTGGGGAAAGCTGGACAGCACCATCCGCCTGCAATTTGCCAAGAAGCTCAAGGAGCGTATTGCAAGCCCCAGGGTGGAAGCCGACAAGCTGCGTGATCTACCCAACTGCTACAAGATAAAACTCCGCTCCATAGGCTACCGCTTGGTCTATGAAGTGATCGATAACCGTCTAGTGGTAGCGGTTATCGCTGTCGGTAAGCGGGAAAGGGGCAAGGTGTATAGCCGTGCTTCCAGCCGACTTAGCTGAACGCCTGTCACACAAATAAATCTTTGCACGACTCACATGCCCAACCACGCCCGCGATGCTAGCCCGTCCCCTATACGAAAAAGGCCCGCATCGCTGCAGGCCTTGAATTCGGTGGTGCCGTTGAGAGGAATCGAACCCCCGACCCCATCATTACGAATGACGTGCTCTACCAACTGAGCTACAACGGCAAAATTCCTGGGCATTATTCAATGGAGTTGCTGGGCGCTCAAGCAGGTTTTGAAAAAGCCAGCACCCGCCGCCCACCTCGACCAACCGCTGCCAGAACAGCACCCGGCAGCCCGTTGCTGCCGGGTGGACGCCATTACTTGGCGGCCAGCTCGATGCGGTCGTCGTGAATCACGATCCGCCCCTGCTTGTACAATCCGCCGATGGCCTTCTTGAAGTTGCCTTTGCTGACGCGAAACAATGCGCTGATGGCCTCGGGCGAACTCTTGTCATTGAGGGGCAGCACGCCATCGTGCTCGCGCAGCTTGGCCAGGATCTGCTCGCCCAGACTGCTCGCCGCCTCCTGGCCAACGGCCTGCAAGCTCAGGCTGAGCTTACCGTCGGCGCGCACTTCCTTGATGAAGCCCTTCTCCTGCATGCCGCTGCGCACGAACTTGAACAGTTCGTTCTTGTGGATCAGCCCCCAATGCTTGCCGTTGATGATCGCCTTGAAGCCCATATCGGTGGACTCGACCACCAACAAGTCGACCTCTTGACCGGCCGCGTAGGTGGCCGGCACGGTGTCCAGGTAACGATCGAGGCGCGCAGTGGCGGTAATACGCTTGCTGCGCTTGTCGACAAACACGTAGACCACGCAGTAGTCGCCGACTTGCAGCGGCCGCTTTTCTTCCGAATGGGGCAATAACAGATCTTTCGGCAAGCCCCAATCAAGGAATAAGCCGACACGGTTGATATCCACCACTTTCAGGCTGGCGAATTGGCCGACCTGCACTTTCGGTTTTTCTGTGGTGGCAATTAACTTGTCGTCACTGTCCAGGTAAATGAATACATTCAGCCAGTCCTCCACCTCGCTGGGCGAGTCTTTGGGAATATAGCGCTTGGGCAGCAATATTTCGCCATCCGCGCCGCCATCCAAATACAGGCCAAAGTCGGTGTGCTTCACCACCTGCAAACTATTCATTCGTCCAATTACAGCCATGGTGCCCTACCCTCGTTGCGAGCCGCTGATTCTACCTGAGTTACAGCCTGGTTTCTCGACGGCGACGCATGAGCGCCAGGCACTCGCCAGTGTACTGCGCGCGGTTCCGACCAGTGGCAGTCGTCTTCACTGGGTGCTTGCCGACGGCTCATTTCCCCCGTGCGCGCCTGACAAAACAACGGCTTATTGAGGGTTTACGAATATTATCCGATCACCTGCCAGCACCGCTTACAGGAGGCCACTCGAATGCCTAACGTTATTTATCAAGCAATTGTCAAGCCGTTCATGTACAATCGGCGGCCAAATTAATTTTTAAACAGGTTAATGGCCGCCATGCGCGTTAAAGCATCAAACAGCAAGCCCAAGCCAGCTCCTGCCGTCGAAACCAGCGCCTCGATCGATGCGCAAATTGCGGCCTTCTTGAACTCTGGCGGTGAAATCCAGCAGATCGCCAAAGGTGTCAGCGGTCAGGTATATGGTGCTTCCAAGCAGATCACCATCGGCAAGAAGTAGCCGACCGCCACCTTAGCCCTGCAGCGCTTTGCTCGATCGAGCAAAGCGCTGGGCACCCCGCTCCATTCCCCCGCTATTTCAGTGCCTTGAACTGCCACCACTGGCGGTGAGCACACGCATGTTTCAGAATCAGGTCGGGCCGCTCTTCGCGGTGGTTTCGGCGTTGCCGTTAAGCATCGCTGGCAACACCGGCGCAATATCTGTGCGCCTATCCAGCCATTGGCTGCCGTGACCAGTAAGCCGCTGGAGCCCAAGCCGTTGCCGATCCGGAGCAACCAAGACAGCGAAAACCCCAGGGAGCAGGCCAAGCCGGCGCTCACTGCGGCAGCAGGGCCAGGCGCAGCAACTGGCCGTTACCGGCGTCGGTCAGCACATAGAGGTAGCCATCCGGCCCCTGGCGCACATCGCGGATGCGCGCGCCAAGCTGCTCCAGCAGACGCTCCTCGTGCACCACCCGATCGCCGCGCAACTCCAGGCGAATCAGCGCCTGCCCGGCCAGTGCACCGATGAACAGGTTGCCCCGCCAGGCGGGGAAACGCTCGCCGTCATAGAACGCCATGCCGCTGATCGCCGGCGATTTCCCCCATACATAGTGCGGCGGTTCGGTTCCGGCGACCGTCTTGCCCCGGGCTTCCGGAATCGGCAGGAACGAATAGTTGAGCCCATGGGTGGCGAGCGGCCAGCCGTAGTTCTTGCCGGCTTGCGGGATGTTGATCTCATCGCCGCCGCGCGGGCCATGCTCGTGGGTCCACAGCTGCCCGGTCCAGGGATTGAGTGCAGCGCCTTGCTGGTTGCGATGGCCGTAAGACCAGATTTCCGCTCGGGCGCCAGGCTGGCCGACAAAGGGGTTGTCGTGCGGTACTTTGCCGTCCGGGTGCAGGCGCACCACCTTGCCTTGCAGCTTGTCGAGATCCTGCGCGGTCGAACGCTGGTTGTTTTCGCCCAGGGCGATGAACAGATAGCCGTCGCGGTCGAACACCAACCGCGAACCGAAGTGCAGGCCGCTGGAGAGTTTCGGCAGCTGCCGGAAAATCACCTCGAAACCTTGCAGCTTGCGTTGATCCGGCGACAACCTGCCGCGCCCGACGGCAGTGCCGGCGTACTCACCATCGCCAGCCTCGGCATAGGACAGATAAACCAGACGATCCCTGGCAAAGTCAGGCGACAACGCCACATCGAGCAACCCGCCCTGGCCTCTGGCATAGACCGCCGGCACCCCCGCGAGCGGTTCGGACAGTTCGCCTTGCAAGCTGATCAGGCGCAAACGCCCGGGCCGCTCGCTGACCAGCAGGCCGTGTCGATCCGGCAGAAAGGCCATGCTCCAGGGATGTTCCAGACCCGCGACCAGTTGTTTGACCTGCAGGGTGCCCTGCTCGCTGGGAAATTCGCGGGTCTGCGCGGCAGCCAGTGTTGATATCAGCACGGCAGCCAAACCCAGAATCGCCGGCATGCGTGTGCGCAGCATGGTTCTCTCCTCCGCGGGTTCAGGGCCGGGCAGCGGCGCGGCGCAAGGCTCGAATCATGCAACCGCGCAGCCCGGCGTTCAGTCCAGAGAGCTTAGCTGTCCAACTCAATACATCGCATAACGACGCTCGATTGCGCGGTACTCACCATTCGCGCGAATGGCCGCCAGCCCCTGATTGAAACGGTCGCGCTGAGCCTCACGACAAAACCCGACCTGATAGGGCGTAGCCGCGAAGATCCGATATTCGCTGAGGGGTTGGCTGACATCGACCTGATCGAGCACCTCACGATTGAGATAGCGCAGGATCCGCATATCGGCCACCACCACCTCGATCCGCCCGCTATAGAGCAAGCGGTTACGCGCGATCTGCCGCGCCTCTTCGCGATAGCGCGGATTGTTCAGCGCCATCCGCTGAAACTCACTGCCGAGCAAAAAGCGTGCACGTTGAAAGGCGCTGACCGAGTACCGCCCCAGATCGGCAATCCGCGTGATCTGGTAGTTACGCGCACGCAATGCCACCGCGACGTTCTGGTAGTAGATATGCGGCTCGGAATAGAAGGCCGCGATACCGCTCTGCTCGTTGGTGGTGGCAATGGCGTCGATCTCGCCACGGCGCAGCAACAGATGCAGGCGCTCCATCGGCGCATAAGAGACTTGCACGGTAAAGCCGGCGTGCTCTGCGGCAGCCGCCACTATCTCGTACTCCAGACCTCGGGCTTCACCCTGGAACACATAAGGCGGCTTGTGCGTTCCGATACCCAGGCGCAAGGGTTCAGCCACAGTCATGAGGCTGAACCAGAGCAGCGCCATCCCCCACATCCATTGCATGCCAGCCCTCCTTAGTTCAGCAGAAGTGCAGCATAGCCGGCTACTGTTAGTGAGCGGTATAACCAAGTGGTCGCGTGGATCACCAGCGATTGGCTATGCCCAAGTCATGTGTCGGATGAGGCAACGCTGGCTTATTCCGCCGCAGGCGCAGGCTTGCGGCGTTTGAGCGGCGCCAGGCCATCCTGGCTGACCAGCTCAGGCGCCGCGGCCTTGGGTTTGTTGATGGTATTGCGCTTGCTCGGCGCCTTGGCGGCCGGCTTCTTCGCCGCCAGCTTCTTGCCGGTCTTGGGATCGACCTTTTTCTTCTTCGGCCCGACCGCCTTGCCGGACGCCTTGAGGTTCTTCGGCCCCTGGTAGATGCCTTTCAGATCCTTGATGTTGCGCCGCTCGAAACGCTGCTTGAGGTAGCGTTCGATGCTCGACATCAGGGCCCAGTCGTTGTGGCAGATCAGCGAAATCGCCAGACCTTCGGCACCGGCGCGGCCGGTACGGCCGATGCGGTGCACGTACTCGTCACCCGAACGCGGCATGTCGAAGTTGATCACCAGATCCAGGCCGTCGACATCCAAGCCGCGCGCCGCCACATCGGTGGCCACCAGGATTTTCACCGCGCCCTGCTTGAGGCGGTCGATGGCCAGCTTGCGATCCTTCTGGTCCTTCTCGCCGTGCAGCACGAACACCTTGAAATCGTGGGCCACCAACTTGCCATACAGACGGTCGGCCTGCACCCGGGTATTGGTGAAGATGATCGCCTTCCCGTAGGTTTCGTTGGCCAGCAGCCACTCGACCAGGCGTTCCTTGTGATGGTTGTGGTCGGCGGTGATGATCTGCTGGCGCGTGCCTTCGTTGAGCTGGCTGACGCGGTTGAGCTGCAGGTGCTGCGGTTCCTTGAGTACCTTGGCGACGATCTCGCGCAGGCCCGCACCGCCGCTGGTCGCGGAGAACAGCAGGGTCTGGCGCGCGGCATTGCACAGCTCGCTCAGACGCTGCACGTCCTCGGCAAAGCCCATGTCGAGCATGCGATCGGCTTCGTCGAGCACCAGCACTTCCACTTCATCGAGCAGCAGGTTGCCGGCGTTGGCGTGCTCGATCAGACGACCCGGCGTGCCGATCAGGATGTCGACCCGGCGCAGCATCGCGGCCTGCATCTTGAAATCCTCGCCACCGGTGATCAAACCGGCCTTGAGGAAGGTGAACTGGGCGAAACGCTCGACTTCTTTGAGGGTTTGCTGGGCCAGCTCACGGGTGGGCAGCATGATCATCGCGCGCACGCTCATGCGCGGCGAGGAGGCACCATCGCCCAACAGGCGGTTGAGCATCGGCAGGACGAAGGCCGCCGTCTTGCCGCTGCCGGTCTGCGCCGTCACCCGCAAATCCTGCCCTTGCAACGCCAGCGGAATAGCCGCCAGCTGCACCGGGGTGGGCTCGGTAAAGTTCAGCGCAGCCACGGCTTTGAGCAGACGTTCATGCAGGGCGAATTGGGAAAACACGGGGGTAACCTCGACGAAAAACGGAAATCAGCTGCATAGCGTAACGGTTTCCCGCGCTGCGGCCGAATTTCTTTGTGCAGGCCTGCACGGAGCAGCCACCTCGGCACTTGAACAAACCGCCATGAAAGCGCTCAAATCAGGCACCCCCCCCCAAGACGCCGGAGAACTGCATGTCCCACTCGTCTCGCAGCCTGCTGATCTGTAGCGGCCTGGCCATCGCCTTGGCCACGCATTGCGCTTTCGCCGCGCCGAAAGCCGATAACAAGCATGGTGCCGGCCATGACGGCGACATCGGTGTCCACCTCAGTGGCCCCAGCATCGATATCGGCCGCGTACGCATCGTCCTGGGCGACAACCGGCAACTGCTTGGCCCTGCCCGCTCACTGCCGCCAGGCATCGCCAAGAACCTGGCCCGCGGCAAACCACTGCCACCCGGTATCGCCAAGAACTTCGACGGCCGCGTGCTCAGCCAACTGCCGCGCTATGACGGCTACGAATGGAAGCAGGCCGGCAGCGACGTGGTGCTGGTGGCGATTGCCAGCGGCATCGTCTACGAAGTGCTGAGAAACGTACTGGACTGATCGGTTACACCCGCATCGGCAAGATGGCCGACTTTTACGTAAATCAGGCAACCCTCGCGGGAAAACGGCGTGTGCCTTGAGCCATGTGGGTTGCGCAGCCAGGTGCCGGCGGGGTAAGTGCCGAACTCATCCTCGAACACTCCCTCCAGCACCAGGATTTCCTCCCCGCCAAGATGCCGGTGCGCCTGGAACTCGGTGCCCGGCGCCCAGCGTACCAAGGCCGTGTGCACCGTGGCGAAGCTGGCCAGTGGCAACACACTCAAGCCTGCGACCAGGCCGGGGCGCCACTCGGCGGTACGGGTATCGATGCGCAGCGTGCTTCGATCCTCCTGCGCCTGGTAGCACAGCTTGACGAACAACAGGCAGCCGTCGGAGCTGGACGGCGCATGACTGCTGCCGGGCGGATTCTTCAGCCAGTAGCCGGCTGGGTAGGTGCCATGTTCATCGGCAAAGACGCCGTCGAGTACCAGGATCTCCTCGCCGCCCGGGTGCCGATGACGACTGAACTGCGAACCCGGCGCGTAACGCACGATCGAGGTGGCGCGTCCGCTTTCCGCGGCAAAGCGCTCCAGCGGACGCCGCTCGACGCCCGGCAACGGCGAGGCCTGCCAGTCGATGGTTGAGGTATCGAGCGCCACTCGCTCGCCCAGGTCAGCATTGATCCGCATATCGCCTCCCGTCAGATACGCCGCTGCTTAATCAGCAGCCGCGCACTGTCCCAGCCGACCAGCAGCACCGCCAGCCAGATCGGCAGATAGGTCAGCCACTGCTCGGCATTGAAGCTTTCGCCGAGAAACAGCAGCGCCACCAGAAACAACAGCACCGGCTCGACATAGCTGAGAATGCCAAACAGCCCCAACGGCAACAGCCGGCTGGACGCCATCATCGCCGCAAACGCCAGGGCGCCGAGCAGGCCCAGGCCGGGCAGCAGCCACCACAGCTGCGGCGCCTGGGCGAACAGCGCCACCGGCCCCCAGGCGACGATCAGCCAGACCGCGAGGGGCGCCAGCACCAGCATTTCCAGAATAAACCCGGACAAGGCATCCAGGCGCATCCAGCGGCGTAACATGAAGTACGGCGGATAGCCCAGCGCGGTCACCAGGGTGACCCAGGAAAACGCCTGCAGGCGCCACAGCTCATGCAGCACGCCGAGCAAGGCACAGCACACCGCCAACTGCTGCAACGGACGCAAACGCTCGCCGTAGAACACCCGCCCGGCCAATACCATCGCCAACGGCAGGAGAAAATAGCCCAGCGACACATCCAGCATGTGCCCGGCCAGCGGCGCCCAGACGAACAAGGCCCACTGCACGCCAAGTAATGCCGCCGCCAGCGGCAAGGCCGCCAGCAATAACGGCTCACGGCACAGGCGGCCGACGGCCACGGCCAGCACCGTCCATTGCCGGGCCACGGCGACCAGCAGCAACACCGCCGGAATCGACCAGAGTACTCGCTGGGCGAACACCTGCACGCCGTCCAGCGGCGCCAGTTGCTGCACATAGCCGGGAATCAGGGCAAACAGCATCGAGGCACCAATCGATAGCGCCACGCCACGCCCGGACAGCTTCATCGCATCTCCTTGGCCAGCAGTGGCGGCCGGCTGCCGAGCCGAATCAGCAGCAGGGAGCCGGCAATCACCGCTCCACCCAGGCTCAGTCGCCACAGGTCGGCGTCGCGGTTCCACAGCAGCAGATTGACCAGCAGGCCCGCCGGCACCAGGGCGTTGTTCATCACCGCCAGGGTGCCGCCATCGACTAGGCTCGCGCCCTTGTTCCACCAGTAAAGCCCCAGCCCGGAGGCCACCATACCGAGCCAGACCAGAACCCACCACTGGATGGCGCTGCTGGGTAACCGTGCGGCGTTACCGAACAGCAAAAAGGCCGGCAAGGCGACAACCAGCGCGCCCAGGTAGAAGTAGCCGAAGCGCCGGTACTGGGCGATGTCCGAAGGGTGTCGAGCGAGCAGATGCTTGTACAGCACCTGTCCGGCGGCAAAGGTGGCGTTGGCGATTTGCAACAGGAAGAAGCCGGCATAGAAGTCCGTGCCGACCTGGTCGTAGCGAATGATCGCCGCGCCCGCCACCGCAACCAGGGCGGCGAGCAAGGCCCAGGGGTTGAAGCGTCGGTTGAAGGCATCCTCGATCAGGGTCACGTGCAACGGCGTGAGCACGGTGAACAGCAGCACTTCCGGCACCGTCAGCACGCTGAAACTCAGGTACAGGCAGACGTAGGTGACGCCGAACTGCAACGCGCCGATCAGCAACATGCCGCGCATGAACGCCGGCGCCACGCCGTGCCAGCGGGTCAGGGGCAGAAACACCAGACCGGCAATCAGCACCCGCGTCAGCACGGCAAAATAACTGTCCACCTGACCGGCCAGGTACTCGCCGATCAGGCTGAAGGAAAAGGCCCATAACAGGGTCACGAACACTAGATAACGCATGACCACCTCGCAGCAAGCCGGCGACCTTAGCCTGTCGCGAGGTTACGGACAATCGCCGCACAAGCCACCCGAAAAAAAAGCTCTGTACCCGTTAGGTGTTGTATCACCAGGCGCGAACGGCCTGCGATCCGTAGGAGGCCCGACCTCGGGGCGAGCTTTGGCTATACCGCGAAACGATGGGCAAGCAGCCCTGCGGGCTGCATTCGCCGCGGGGCGCGTGACCCACATGGATGTGGGAAATGCCGCTAGCCTGTCAGGAACAGACGCGGCCCTCCGACAAGAGATCGCGCATGCAACACATAATTGGGACATAGCCAAAAAAACCGGCCAACCGCCAAAGCGATCGACCGGACATATGCGTCCCAGGAGCGGAGGGACGCCAAGGGAAAGGGACGCCAAGGGAGCTGCCTGTTACTTGAACTTTAGGCCACTTGCGCCAACTGCGCCCTGGCCGCTGCCAGACCTTTGTCCATGAACTCGCCGCCCAGATTGAGGCCTTCGGCATGAATGAAACTGACATCGTGAATGCCGATGAAGCCCAGTGCCTGGCGCAGATAGGGTTCCTGATGATCCATGCTGCCACCGGCGTAGATACCGCCGCGGGCGGTCAGGACGAACGCACGCTTGCCCGTGAGCAGACCCTGCGGACCGGTTTCGGTGTATTTGAAGGTAACCCCGGCACGCAGCACATGATCCAGCCAGGCTTTCAGGGTGCTGGGAATGGCGAAGTTGTACATGGGCGCGGCCAGCACCAGCACATCGGCAGCCAGCACCTCAGCGGTGAGCTTGTCGGACAAGAGCAATGCGCTTTGCTCCGCGCTGCTCTGTTGCTCGGCCGGGGTCATCCAGCCACCCAGCAGGTTGGCGTCCAGGTGCGGTACTTGCTCGACCGCCAGATCGCGCACCTGGATTTGATCGGCCGGGTGAGCAGTTTGCCACTGGGCGATGAATTGCTCGGTGAGCAGGCGAGAAACCGAGCCTTGCTGGCGAGCGCTGCTTTCTATTACCAGAATATTGGACATGGTTCTTACTCCATCGAGGGGGTTGGTTAACGTCGATGGAGCAAAGCCTAGAGGCAGGACAGCCGATTAAAAAGCGTAAATAACCGCTTTTACCTATCGATAAAATTGATTTATAAAACTCATCGCACTAGCATCGCCAGCAGCCATGATCAGGCGATTATTTCAAGCCGCAGGTCAACTGCACGCGCAGCCTGATGATGCTGCGGGAGAATTTGACGGTCAGGTTGCTGCTCTGCCCCGGCGCCAACAGCACTTTACGGGTGCGCGGCGCCTCGGGTCCGTTGCGGAACACCGCCTTGCACTCCGCCTCGGTCTGGCCGTAGTTGTAGAGCAGCAGCGCGCCCATGTTGTGATCGACTTCCTGGGTTGTGACCGACACTTCGGCACCGTTGAACTGTTTTTCCAGCTCGATCGGATAAGCGACAGCAGTGAGCGGCAACAGGGCGATCAGGGCACAACACGTTTTTTTCATGCGGCAATCTCCAACAAAGGACTGCCAGTTTAGGGCGAGTTCGTCTCGCTGTGCACCCAGCGACTCGCGTGAATAGGAGAGGATAATGAAAGCGCCCCGCGTGACCCTCGATCAATGGCGCACCTTGCAGGCAGTGGTCGACCAGGGCGGCTTCGCCCAGGCCGCCGAAGCGCTGCACCGTTCGCAGTCATCGGTCAGTTACACCATTGCGCGCATGCAGGAGCAACTCGGCGTGCCGTTGCTGCGCATCGACGGGCGCAAGGCCGTGCTCACCGAGGCCGGCGACGTGCTGCTGCGCCGCTCGCGGCAACTGGTCAAGCAGGCCAGCCAGCTGGAAGACCTGGCCTACAACATGGATCAGGGCTGGGAAGCCGAGGTGCGTCTGGTGGTTGACGCCGCCTACCCGACCGCACGCCTGATCCGGGCGCTGTCCGCCTTCATCCCGCAGAGCCGCGGTTGCCGCGTGCGCCTGCGCGAGGAAGTGCTTTCGGGCGTCGAAGAAGTGCTGCTGGAAGGCACCGCAGACCTGGCCATCAGCAGCCTGGCCATGGTCGGCTATCTGGGCCATGAACTCAGCGAAGTGGAGTTCGTGGCGGTTGCCCACCCCGACCATCAGTTGCACCAACTGCAACGCCAGCTGACCTTCGAGGACTTGCAGAACCAATTGCAGGTGGTCATCCGCGACTCTGGGCGCAGCAAACCGCGCGACGTCGGCTGGCTGGGTGCCGAGCAACGCTGGACGGTCAGCAGCCTTTCAACCGCGGCCAGTTTTGTCAGCAGTGGCCTGGGTTTCGCCTGGCTACCGCGTCACCAGATCGTTCGGGAGCTGAGCGAAGGCGTACTCAAACCCCTGGCGCTGGAGCAAGGCGGCAGCAGCCATCCACGTTTTACCCTCTACAGTCACAAGGACAAAACCCTGGGGCCGGCCAGCCAGATTCTGGTTGAGCTGATCAAGAGCTTCGACGCGGCCCCACTCAATGCGCCCTTCGCCGCCCCTCAATCGGCCAACTGAGAGGAATTAGCCATGTCCTACTTCGATAACGACGGTTGCCAGTTGCACTACGAGGATTATGGTCAGGGCGCGCCGCTGCTGCTGGTGCACGGCCTGGGTTCGAGCACCCGCGACTGGGAATACCAGATCCCCGCGCTGGCGGCGCAGTATCGGGTCATCGCCATCGACATCCGCGGTCACGGCCGCTCGGACAAACCGCGCGAACGCTACAGCATCGCCGGATTCGCCGAAGATGTAGCCGCGCTGATCGAGCACCTCGGCTTCGACAGGGTGCATCTGGTGGGCATCTCCATGGGCGGCATGATCGGTTTTCAGTTGGGCGTCGAACGTCCCGAGCTGCTGAAGAGCCTGTGCATCGTCAACAGCGGCCCCGAAGTGAAGGCGAAAAGCCCGCGCGACTACCTGGAAATCGCCAAACGCTGGAGCCTGTCGCGCCTGCTCAGCCTCGACAGCATTGCCAAGGCCCTGGGCAAACTGCTGTTCCCCAAGCCCGAGCAAGCCGAACTAAGACGCAAGATCGAAGAGCGCTGGCCGCTCAACGACAAACGCGCCTACCTCGCCAGCCTCGACGCGATTATCGGTTGGGGCGTGCGCGAACGCCTGGCGCGCATCAGCTGTCCTACCCTGGTGATCAGCGCCGACCGCGACTACACCCCCATCGCGCAAAAAGCGGCTTACGTCAAGGAAATGCCCAACGCCCGCCTGCTGGTGATCGAAAATTCGCGTCACGCCACACCGCTGGATCAACCGCAACGCTTCAACAGCAGCCTGCTGGCCTTCCTCGAGGAAGTCGAACAGACTGCCCCCACGCCCCCCAACAAGGATCGATAAGCATGCTGAAAAAACTCGCCCTCACCGCCTGCTCCGTATTGTTTGCCGGCAGCCTGCTGGCTGCGGAGAACCCGAAAGTGCTGCTGAGCACCAACCTCGGGGAAATCGAAATCGAACTGGACGCGGAAAAAGCCCCGCTCAGCGTGGAAAACTTCCTCGGCTACCTGGACAGCGGCTACTACGCCGGCACCCAGTTCCACCGGGTGATCCCGGGGTTCATGGTGCAAGGCGGCGGCTTCGATGCCGACCTGCAGCAAAAGCAGACGCGGGCGCCGATCAAGAACGAAGCCGACAACGGCCTGCACAACGTGCGCGGCACCCTGGCCATGGCGCGCACCCAGGTGCGCGACTCGGCCACCAGCCAGTTCTTCATCAACCACAAGGACAACGCCTTTCTCGACCATAGCTCGCGTGACTTCGGTTACGCGGTATTCGGCAAGGTGCTGCGCGGCATGGAAGTCGTCGACAAGATCGCCCAGGTGCCCACCGGCAACCGCGGCGGCCACCAGAACGTCCCGCGCGAGCCGGTGCTGATTCTAGAAGCCAAGCGCCTCTGAGCCTGCCCCTTGCTGCGCCGGTTCACCGGCGCAGCAAGGGTTGGTGTCTCTGGCATCGCTGCGCGGGCATGGCCCGCTCCTACGGGCTGGTATATCCGGCATCGCTGCGCGGGCATGGCCCGCTCCTACGGGCTGGTATATCCGGCATCGCTGCGCGGGCATGGCCCGCTCCTACGGGCTGGTATATCCGGCATCGCTGCGCGGGCATGGCACGCCCTACGGGCTGGTATATCCGACATCGCTGCGCGGGCATGGCCCGCTCCTACGGGCTGGTATATCCGGCATCGCTACAGGGCTGGGGCTGTGCTGCTTTTGTAGGAGCGGGCCATGCCCGCGAAACTCTCACGGAGAACGCTTATGGACGAGCATCACAGCCACAAAAAATCGGGCCACGCGGCCTTGCGCAAAGGCCGGGCTTCCCTGAGCAATACGGCTTATCTGATCACCGCGACCAGCGAAAACCGCGAACCGCTGTTCACCCACTATCCTGCGGCCTGCTCGGCCGCGCGTTGCTTCGAGGACACCGCCTTGCTCAGGGAGAGTCGGATGCTGGCCTGGGTGCTGATGCCCGATCACGCCCACTGGCTGTTGCAGCTTGGCGACCAGGACACCCTCGGCGAGGTGATTGGCCGACTCAAGTCCGCCAGCTCCCGCCACGCCAACCGGGCCCTGAATCGAACAGGCCCGCTCTGGTCGAAAGCCTTTCACGATCATGCCCTGCGCGAAGAAGAAGACCTGCAAGCCGTCGCCCGTTACATCGTGGCCAATCCGCTACGTGCGGGGCTGGTCAAGCGGATTGGGGATTATTCGTTCTGGAATGCCGTCTGGCTTTGACAAGGCTCAGCGAGGGTTGGTGTCTCCCACATCGCTTCGCGGGCATGGCCCGCTCCTACATGGGCCACCGCATTACCCTGTAGGAGCGGGCCATTCCCGCGAAAAAACCTCAGCCCTGCCGATACGGCAACAGGCTGCGCGCGCCCTCGGCGTAGCCCTGCACCCCCTGGCGCTCGTCCTGGAGAAAGTCGGCCACCGCCGCGCGCAAGCCCGGATGGCAGAGGTAGTGCCAGGAACGGGTGAGCACCGGCTCGAAGCCGCGGATCAGCTTGTGCTCGCCCTGGGCACCGGCGTCGAAACGCTGCAGTCCCTGGGCAATCGCATACTCCATGCCCTGATAGAAACAGGTCTCGAAGTGCAGGCGGTCGAACTCCGCCAGACAGCCCCAGTAGCGGCCATACAAGCTATCGCCGCCGAGCAAACTGAAGGCCATGGCCACCGGCCTGCCGCCCTGATGGGCCAGCACCAGGCGGATCATCTGCGGCATGCGCTCGGCCAGCAGGCTGAAGAACAGCCGGGACAGATAGGGCGACTGGCCACGTAGCCGATAAGTATTGGCGTAACAGCGGTAAACGAAATCCCACTCGGCCTCGCTGAGCTGATGGCCTTCGCGCCAGTCGAACTCGATGCCCTGCCCCGCCACCTGCTCGCGTTCCTTGCGCAGCTGCTTGCGCTTGCGCGAGCTGAGGGCATCGAGAAAATCCTGGAAATCCCGGTAGCCGCGGTTGTGCCAATGGTATTGGCAGCCGAGGCGCGGCAACCAGCCGTCACGCCCCTGCAGCAGCGCATCGTCGGCCGGGCTGGTGAAGTTGATATGCAGGCTCGACAGCCCCTGCGGCGTCAGGCTGGCGCAGAGTTCGTCGAGCAATTGCCCGGCGGCGAGCGGATCGCCGAGCAAACGCTGCCCGCTCACCGGCGAGAAGGGAATGGCGCCGAGCAGTTTCGGGTAATAGTCGATGCCCGCCCGGTGACAGGCATCGGCCCAGCCATGGTCGAACACGTACTCGCCATAGGAATGGCTTTTTATATAGGCCGGCATGGCCGCCAGCAGCCGCCCCTGGCCGTCCTGCAGCACGCGATGCGCCGCCTGCCAGCCGCTACGGCCGCCAACGCTGCCGCTGTCTTCCAGCGCAGAGAGAAAGGCGTGGCACAAAAAAGGCTGCCGATCGATGCGCAAGGCATCCCAGCTCGGGGCAGCCAACTCGTTCATCGCAGACAGGGTCGCTATAGGCATGGCCGCAGTCTGGCCTGTTGTTCGGACGAAAAAAAGCCCCGCACGCGGCGGGGCTCGAAGGAAGCAACGTGGTATTGGCGGGGGGGGTTTACTCAGAACACGTACTGCAGGCGCATCACCACGGCGTCGCCGTCGTCGTCGCCCACGCTGTTGGTGATCTTGTCGGTCGAGCTCATCACGTAGTTGGCCGCGACCTTGACCGACTCGTTGGCGTACCAGTTGACGCCCACGGTGTGCAACTTGGCTTCGGCGTCGCCCACTTCGCGGGTGGCGGTCGCGGCGACGATATTGTCGTCTTCGACGCTGATGTGATCGTAGCGGTAGAACACTTCCCAGGCGCCGATCTGCTTGTTGGCCGGTTTGATGCTGTCGAACTTGGCGCCTTCCAGCTTGTAACCGCGCGACTCGCCGGTCAGGGTGTAGGCCAGTTGGCCGTAGTAGCCGCTGGCTTCGACGTCTTCGATGGTGGCGCGATCGGCCTTCAGCGTGCGGCTCAGGTATTCAGCCTGGGCCGAGAAAGGGCCGGCGGCCCAGGCCAACTCGGCGCCCCAGGCGGCATCGTTGTCGAAGTCGCCGGCGATGCCCTGGAAGCCACCGAAGAGGGCACGGTTGCCGTTGGCGCCGGCATCGTTGCCACCCGCGGTGGAAACGCCGCGCACGGTCAGGCGCGGACGGATGCGGCCGTCGGCGGCAGCGTCATCCAGATCGCGATTGGCATAGTTCAGGCCCAGGTGCAGCACATTGCCGGCTTCGCTCATCGGCGCGAATACGCCTCGCGCGTTGAATTGCTTGACGCTGTCGCCGTCGACATCGTTGTAGTCCTTGGCCGACAAGCCGGCGGAGACCCAGGCCATGCCACCGACCACGGCGCTGGCTTGGGCGCCGAGGCCGTTCTCGTGACCGTTGGCCCAGTCGGCGATTTCGTAGGCGGCGTTACGCTCGATGGCGGTGATCCATTTGGAGCTGGTGGCTTTCTCCAGGCCGAAATCCGGGTCGAAGCGGCCGAACTTGAGGGTCACCGGGGCGAACCCGGTGTAGGCGATCGAGGCTTCATCGAAATAGCCGTCGTCGGAGTTGCCGGCGTTGTGCGCGAAGTCGTAGCTGATCACGTATTTCCAGTCTTTGTAGGCGACACCGCTCAGCTCGAGGAAGGCGCGGCGGAAATAGGCGCCGTCGCCGGTGTTACCGTTCTTGGTGTGGAACCCGTCGAAACGACCGTAATCGGCCTGCAGACGACCGCCCAACTTGAAGCTGAACTCCTTGTCGGCGGTGGCCACTTCGAGGCCGCCCTTGGTTTTGACCACGATATCGGCGCCGTCAGTGGTCACGGTGCCGGCGAAAGCCTGGGCGGAAACGGTCAGAGCCAGGGCGCTGGCTGCAAAACCGGCCCCCATCCCAAGGAATGAGTGCTTACGGATCATCGAAGATTCCCCTAAATGGACTTTAAGTGTTGAAAACACCCGAGCGATTGCGCTCGTTCGTGCTGCAGGGGATCTTGGCGACGGGTTATTTCAGCGCGGTTGCTGATATATAAAGATTTGATTACAGCGGAACTTTTTTACTTCGAATGTTTATAAGCAGTGAAGCGCTCTAACCGACCGTTGCTCCATAGAGGGCGAGGCGCGGCTCAGGCTTCGGGACGGCGGCCCTGGGCGGCGATCTGGCCGTACCAGGCTTCCAGCACCTCGCTGCGCTCGCCGGACGCCACCCGCAGCAGCTCGCCACGCGCCTGTGCCCGTTCGACGCCGTGCTGCGTCAGGTAGTCGAGCAGTGTGTCGAACAGTTGCCGCCGGTTGTTGCCGGCCGCCGAGTCGTCACGCCGCGACACGCAGTTGACCAATAGGGTGGAACCGCACACGCAGTTGCGAAAGACCTCGACCAGTGGCCTGTCGTCATCGTCGTAGGCCGCCTTCAGGCCGGTGATCTCGGGGCGAATCGCCTGGGTCTGCTGGAAGTAATCCGCCTCGCTGGCGAATACCCGGCCGCAGTTGCGGCAACGCTTGGGAAAGCTGTCATGGCCGAGCGCCTTCAGACCGGCGAACCAGGCATCGTGACTGCTGATCGATGGCATCCTTTCCTCCCGCACCGAGATGGTGGCTGATTCGTTAAGCATAGGTTCAAGAACCGCCGCGGGCTGGCTGCCGACAAAAGGCTGAGCGGCCCGCTCAGCGCTGCAGGCGCCGTAGTTCGGCCAGCTTGGCGGCCAGGCTGTCGAGCTCGACAATCTGCCTCTGCGGCAACCTGCGCAATACGCCCTGGGTCAGGCGCATCTGCTTGATGAAACGCCGACAGCGGTAACACATGGCCAAGTGCATGCGTACAGACAGACGCTGACGCAGACTCAACAGGCTATCCAAAAAATCGCTGGAGTTCGCCACCAGTTCCTTACAACTCAGCATTGGCCGGTCTCCTCGAAATGCTCCAGGGTGGCGAACACTTTTAACCGCGCCCGATGCAACAACACCCGGACATTGGAGAGCGAGACCTGCAAAAGATTACAGATCTCCTCCAACTCCAGCCCCTCGCGTTCGCGCAACAGCAACACGCTGCCTTGCAGCTCGGACAGGCTGGCCAGGGTTTTCTCCAGGCACTCGCGCAGCTCCTGCTCGGTGAGCAGCGCTTCCGGGGTGTCCTGATGCCAGGCGTGCGGCGCCAGCAACCAGTGGCCGTCGTCGGCGAAGCGCTCAGCGCCAACCGAGCCGTGCGGCCCCGGCAGGTCGTCCAGCAGCACTTCGCGCAGGTTGTGCTTGAGGCGGGTCTTGGCGGTGTTGGCGGTGATGGTCAACAGCCAGGTCTTCAGGCTGGAGCGGCCCTGAAAACCGTCCAGGTTACGCACCACCGCCAGCCAGGCGTCCTGCACCACCTCGTCGGCGTTGCGACTGCCGACGATGGCGAAGGCCACGGCGCGCATCGCCCCCTGATAGCTGGCGACCAGTTCGCGAAAGGCCTTCTGCTCACCGGCCAGCAGCCGGCTGAGCAGGGCGCTATCGGCCGGATAGTCCATTAACGCTTACGCAAAATGACGCTGCCGATGGAGTAACCGGCGCCGAACGAGCTGAGCACCCCCAGCGCGCCGCTCGGCAGGTCATCCTGGTGCTTGTGCAGGGCGATCACCGAGCCGGCCGAGCTGGTGTTGGCATAGCTGTCGAGGATCACCGGCGCCTCGTGCGGCTCGGCATCGCGGCCGAGCAGCTTGCGCGCGATCAGCAGATTCATATTGAGGTTGGCCTGGTGCAGCCAGAAACGCTTGACGTCGGCCACGTTCAGCTGGTTTTCCGCCAGGTGGGTCGCGATCAGCTCGGCGACCATCGGGCAGACTTCCTTGAACACCTTGCGACCTTCCTGGACGAACAGCTTGTCGCGCGCACCGATGCCCTCCTGCGCCGCGCGGTTGAGGAAGCCGAAGTTGTTGCGGATGTTGTTGCTGAACTGGGTGATCAGCTTGCTGCTGACGATGTCGAACTGGTGCGCGGAGGTGGCCAGGTCGGCCCGCTCGACGATCACCGCGGTGCAGGCATCGCCGAAGATGAAATGACTGTCGCGGTCACGGAAGTTCAGGTGGCCGGTGCAGATTTCCGGGTTGACCATCAGGATCGCCCGCGCCTGGCCGAGTTGTACGGCGTTGGTCGCGGCCTGCAGACCGAAGGTGGCCGAGGAACAGGCCACGTTCATGTCGTAACCGAAACCCTGGATACCCAGTGCCGCCTGCACTTCGATGGCCACTGCCGGGTAGGCGCGCTGCAGATTCGAGCAGGCGACTATCACCCCGTCGATATCCGCTGCGGTCTTGCCGGCACGGGCCAGCGCCTCCTCGGCGGCGCCGACGGCCATCTCGCAGAGGATGCCCCACTGCTCGTTGGAGCGCTCGGGAATCCGCGGCACCATGCGCTGCGGATCGAGAATGCCGTCCTTATCGACCACGAAGCGGCTCTTGATCCCCGAGGCGCGCTCGATAAAGGCGCTGCTCGACTCGGTCAGGGCCTCGACTTCGCCACTGGCGATCGCCGCGGCATTGTCCGCATTGAATTGCTCGACGTAGGCGTTGAAGGACGCCACCAGCTCGTCGTTGGAAATACTGTTGGCCGGGGTGTACAGGCCGGTACCGCTGATGACGACGTTATGCACGGTCATTCCTCTATCCACGTTGCCGCAAGGAGCGGACGATTATGCTGACGCCTGTGGCGGCTGGCCATAGGCAGAAAATTCGGGGAAGCTGCCGGGCGCTGCCGCAGGCCGCTCCCTTGTAAAACGCAGAGTGTGCCACAGCCGAACCGACTTCGTCCGTAGGCTAAACAAGCGTTTGACCGCCGGCACCGGCAGTGGCCAAGAGCGCCGCTTGCTCGCAGCAGGCCCAGGGCCAATCCCGTGCCAGTGTAGCCGGTCGCCAGCGCCCGGAAAAACCGCGGCCTGGCCGGGGGCCACAGGTGATTGCCCTTCCGCCGGCGGAATAATGAAACTATCCTGCAGCAGACTCAGGGCAAAGCCGGCACATTGCCGTTGCGCCCGAAGCAAATTGGACGCTAGAGCACCTAACAGCCTCCCCATACGCCTCCACTGACCCTGCTTGCATGGGCGGCGCACCGGACTCGGCAGCGCGTCAGGTTCTAGGCGTTGCTCACCCCTAGCCGCGGAGCCCCATTATTCCATGTCATCCCCGCCTGTCTCCGCCATGCCGCTGCTAGGCAAAATTCTGCTGCTCGCCCTGTTCTATGCCGTTACCGGCCACCTGGCGCTGCTGCTGGCCATCCCGCCGGGCTTTGCCAGTGCCATCTTTCCGCCGGTGGGCATCGCCTTGGCCGCCGTGCTGCTCTGGGGTTACCCGATGCTCGCCGGGGTATTTCTCGGCTCGACCCTGCTCAACCTCAGCATCGGCTTCAGCAGCTTCGAGCAACTGGGTATCGAGGGGCTGCTGATCGCCACGGGCATCGCCCTCGGCACTTCCCTGCAAAGCCTGATCGGCAGTTGGCTGATTCGCCGCTTCGTCGGTTTTCCCACGCCGCTCACCGATGAGCGCAGCATCTTCCGGCTGCTCCTGCTCGGCGGCCCGTTCGCCTGCCTGATCAGCGCCAGTGCCGGCACCGGTGTGCTCTACCTCAACCAGGCCATCGCCGCCGCCGATTTCTCGTTCAGTTGGTGGACTTGGTGGGTGGGCGACAGCATTGGCGTGCTGATCGCCACTCCGCTGATGTTCATCCTGTTCGCCCAACCCCGTGCCCTCTGGCGTAGCCGTGCCGGCAGCGTCGGCCTACCGCTGCTGGTCAGCTGCGCGATCATGGTGCTGGTCTTCGTCCGTGCCAG
This sequence comes from Pseudomonas sp. sp1636, assembly GCF_030376615.1. Lineage (GTDB taxonomy): Bacteria > Pseudomonadota > Gammaproteobacteria > Pseudomonadales > Pseudomonadaceae > Aquipseudomonas. Next base: position 56,475 of record NZ_JARRAB010000009.1, on the reverse strand, counting down.
CGAAGCCGAGCAGAACAACCTGCGCCTGCGCTTCCACGAGCAGGCGAAGATGATGACCGCCACCCTCAAGTTCCGCTTCGAGCTCTACAGCAAGGCGACACAATCCATCGAGCGCCTGTTCGCCGCCTCGCAACGGGTCACCCGCGATGAGTTCGCGACTTTTGTCGCCCAATTGCCCAGCGCCTATCCGGGCATCACCGCGGTGAGCTGGGATCCGCTGATCGGCGCCCAGCAACGCGCGCCCTTTGAAGCCCAGATAATTGCCGAAGGCTTTCCAGGCTTCCGCGTCAGTGAACACGACGCCTCGGGCGAACTGGTGGCGGCCGGCGAGCGGGACGCCTATGTTCCGGTGACCTTCGTCGAGCCCTTCGCCAGCAACGCCAAGGCACTGGGCTTCGACGTGGCCTCCAAGCCACAACGACGCATCGCCCTGGATCAAGCCCGCGACAGCGCCCGCACGGTGATGACCGCCCCCATCACCCTGATCCAGGACAAGGAGGCACCCCAGCCCGGCGTGCTGCTGCTGCACGCGGTCTACGCCGGCGAGCCGCCGGTCGACCTCGAGCAGCGCCGCCGCCAGTTGCGCGGCTATGCAGCCGCTGTGCTGCGCATGGCCGACCTGATCGACAATGCGCTCGGCGCCTATCCGGCGGACAGCTACCGGCTGCAACTGGAGGACATCACCAATGCCACGCCGCAGCCGCTCTATGGCCAGTCCGAAGCAACAGTGCCGCCCTACGCGGCGGAGCTGGTCTGGCGCGAACGCTTCGAGGTCGGCGGACGCAAGCTGGCGCTTGCCATCTCGCCGACCGAGGCCTTCCTGCAACGCAACCACGGCCTGCAACCCTGGGCGGTGCTCGCCGGCGGGCTGCTGCTGTGCAGCCTGCTCGGCGGCTACCTGCTGACCATCACCGGCCGCGCCGAGCAAATCCGCCATCAGGTCCGGCAACGCACCCTGGAACTGAGCGCCATTCTGGAGAATGCCGCCGAAGGCATCCTGATCTTCGATCAGCAGGGTCTGATCGAACGTGCCAACCCGGCCAGCGCCAGCCTGTTTGGCCACTCCACCAGAGAACTGACAGGGCGCCAGATCGGCGGCCTGATTCCCGCTCTACGCGGATGCTCCGCCGCCGAGCTTGCCGGCCTGCTCGGCAGGCCATGGGAAGTCAGCGCAAGCCAGGCCCAGGCACAGAGCCTGGAGCTGGAAATCAGCCTGAGCCGCTACGAGCTGCCGGGGCGGCGCCTGTATATCTGCATGCTGCGCGACATAGGCCCACGCAAACGGGTCGAACGCCTGAAAAGCGAATTCGTCGCCACCGTCAGCCATGAACTGCGCACGCCGCTGACCTCGATCAAGGGCTCGCTCGGCCTGCTCGCCGCGGGCGCGGTCGGCGAACTGCCCAAACCAGCCCAGGAACTGATCGGCATCGCCCAAAGCAACTCGGAGCGCCTGATCTGCCTGGTCAACGACATCCTCGATGTGGAAAAGCTCGAGTTCGGCCAGGCCGGCATCCACCTCAGCCGCACCGAGCTGCGCCCGCTGCTGCAGGAGGCGCTGGCGCACAACCAGGGCTATGCCGACAGCTTCCAGGTACGCCTGGTTCTGGACGACAGCGCCCTGCCCGAGCAGGTGCTGGTCGAGGTCGACAACCTGCGCCTGCAGCAGGTGCTGAGCAACCTGATCGCCAACGCCGTGAAGTTCTCCGAGGCGCAGCAACGGGTCGAAATCTCGGCGGCGATCGTCGACGCCAGCGTACGCATCCAGGTGCTCGACCATGGCCCGGGGATCGCCGACGATTTCCGCGAGCGCATCTTCCAGAAGTTCGCTCAGGCCGACGGCTCCGACAGCCGCCGCCGCGGCGGCACCGGCCTCGGCCTGAGCATCTGCAAGACCCTGGTGGAGCGCATGAACGGCAAAATTGGCTACAGCAGTGTGCTGGGCGAAGGCAGCACCTTCTACTTCGACCTGCCGCTGACCGAGGCCTGAGTCTGTCTCTTTCGGCGTACCGCCTGGGCCGAGCACGCCCGCTTTCCGGCCAGGAATAGGAACGATCAGCCGGTGGCCGGGCACGGCACGCAGTCGCGAGCGCAGAGATCGACGACCGCCACCCGGCCGTCTACTCGCTTCGCTCGCCCCTGCGGGGTCGCGCTAAAGTGCGTTAGCCGCAAGCGGCTTGCCGAGCCTGTTGTTAACGCCGTATCGGCAACCTAGGTGGTTTTTCAACGGCCTGCCAGCCGCAACCTGTTCGGTGCAGTCTGCCGCGCCAGGCTTTACCCTGACGACCTGGCAGAAGGAGTTAAGCCTGCGCATGTTGATCGTCGAAGACCTGCATAAATCATTCGCCACCGCTCAGGGCCGTCTGCCGGTGTTGCGCGGCGTGCAGTTGCAGCTGGCCGCTGGCACCAGTCTGGCCCTGATGGGCGAGTCCGGCAGCGGCAAGAGCACCCTGCTGCACCTGATCGCCGGTCTGGAGCGGGCCGATAGCGGGCGGATCCTGATCCATGGGCAGGCGTTGAACGGACGCAACGAAGCCGAGCTGGCGCGCTGGCGCCGCGAAGGCATCGGCCTGGTGTTCCAGCAGTACAACCTGATCAGCAGTCTCAACGTCGCCGCCAACCTGGCCTTTCAGGCGCGCCTGGCCGGGCGCCAGGATGCGCAGTGGCAGAGCCATCTGAGCCAGCGTCTGGGGCTTTCGCCCCTGCTCCAGCGCTATCCAGAGCAGCTCTCCGGCGGCCAGCAGCAACGCCTGGCCATTGGCCGCGCCCTGGCCGCGCGACCGCAGCTGGTGCTCGCCGACGAACCCACTGGCAGCCTGGATGAGGCCAGCAGCGAAGCGGTGCTGGAGCTGTTCCTGGAATTGGTGCGCGAGGCTGGCAGCAGCCTGCTGATGGTCACCCACAGCGCCCGCCTGGCGGCCCGTCTGGCCCAGCGCTTGTACCTGCACCAGGGTCGGGTGCAGGCCCTGGAAGGCTGATGGACAAGCTGCGCATTTGTCTGCTGGCGCTGCTCAGCCATTGGCGCCGCCATCCGCTGCAGTTCTTCAGCATCCTGATCGGCCTGTGGCTGGCCACCACCCTGTGGACCGGCGTGCAGGCGCTCAACAGCCAGGCGCGCGGCGATTACGCGCGGGCCAGCGCGGTGCTCGCCGGCCCGGCGCAGGCCCAGCTCGTCCCGCTGCATGGGGAGCGTATCGCCCAGTCGGCCTACATCGGCCTGCGCCGTGCCGGTTGGCCAGTGTCGCCGCTGCTCGAGGGGCGCCTGCGCTTCGCCGGCGAGCCGCCGATCAGCGTGCAGTTACTGGGGATCGAACCCTTGACCCTGCCCGCCGGATTGCAGGTAGCCGGGCAGCCCGGCGAGCGACTCGACCTGGCCAGTTTTCTCGGCGCGCCCGGACAAGCCTGGATTGCCCCGGATACGCTGCAACGCCTGGGTCTGCAGGTCGGCGACCTGGCGCTGACGCTGGACGGTCAGCGCCTGCCGCCCTTGCAGCTGCAGGCACAGCTGGCGCCCGGGGTGATAGTGGTGGACATCGGCCGCGCGCAAACGCTGCTGCACGCGCCCGGCCAGCTGTCGCGCCTGCTGCTGCCTGCCGGCTTCAGCGCGCCGGCGCTGCCGCCCAGGCTGCGCGACAGCCTGCAGCTCCAGCCAGCGGCGGACGGCGACGACCTGCAGCGCCTGACCGACAGCTTCCACCTCAACCTCACGGCGCTGGGCCTGCTGGCCTTCATCGTCGGCCTGTTCATCGTGCATGCCGCCATCGGCCTGGCCCTGGAACAGCGCCGCGCACTGCTGCGCACCCTGCGCGCCTGCGGCGTCAGCCTGGCTACCCTGCTTGGCGCTCTCGGCCTGGAACTCGGTTTGCTGGCCCTGCTCGGCGGCTTGGCCGGGGTCGCCAGCGGCTACCTGCTGGCCAGCCTGCTGCTGCCGGATGTCGCCGCCAGCCTGCGCGGGCTGTACGGCGCGGAAGTAGCCGGACAGCTCAGCCTGTCACCCCTGTGGTGGCTGAGCGGCCTGGCCATCAGCCTGCTCGGCGCCTTACTGGCCGGCGCCAGCAGCCTGCTGCGCGCGGCCCGTCTGCCGTTGTTGGCGCTGGCGCAGCCGCAAGCCTGGCGTGTGGCCCAGGGGCTCTGGCTCAAGCGCCAGGCCCTGGTCGCCTGCGCCTTGTTGCTAGTGGCCTGGGCCGCCTGGCGTTACGGCGACAGCCTGCTGGCCGGCTTCGTTTTACTCGCGAGCCTGCTGCTGGCGGCCGCGTTGCTCCTGCCCGCCCTGCTCGACGGCAGCTTGGCCCTGCTCGCGCGCCTGTGCCGAGGGCCGCTGAGCGAGTGGTTCGTGGCCGACAGCCGCCAGCAATTGCCGGCCCTGTCGCTGGCCTTGATGGCCCTGCTGCTGGCCCTGGCCGCCAGCGTCGGGGTCGGCAGCATGACTCAAGGTTTTCGCCAGACCTTCAGCGGCTGGCTCGAGCAACGCCTGGCCGCCGAGTTGTACCTGGCGCCCCGCGACGGCGCCCAAGCCGACGCCATGATCGGCTGGCTCGAGGATCAGCCCGGGGTCGAGGCAATCCTGCCGCAACGGCGTGTCGAGCTGCGCCTACAGGGTCGGCCGGTGCAGTTGCAGGGCATCGTCGATCATCCCACCTACCGCCAGCACTGGCCCTTGCTGCAAACCCAAGCGGACGCCTGGGACAGGCTGGCGGCGGGCCAGGGGGCGATGCTCAGCGAACAGCTGGCCCGCCATCTGCGGCTAACCCTGGGCGCCACCCTGCAACTGCCGAGCGAGACCGGCGTAGCGCGGCTGCCGGTGGTGGCGCTGTACGCCGACTACGGCAATCCCAAGGGCCATGTGCTGGTCAACGGCGACTGGCTGCGCCGGCACTGGCCGCAAGCCCCCATCAGCAACATCAGCCTGCGCGTGGCCCCCGAGAGGGTTGCAGAGCTGAAGAACGCCCTGGAACAACGCTTCGTCCTGGAGGGCGCGCGACTGATCGACCAACAAGGCCTGAAGAGCTGGTCGACGCAGGTATTCGAACGCACCTTCGCCGCCACCGCGGCGCTCAACAGCCTGACCCTCGGCGTGGCGGGCGTGGCCCTGTTCATCAGCCTGCTGACCCTCGGCCAGAGTCGCCTGAGTCAGCTGGCGCCGCTCTGGGCCCTGGGACTCAGCCGCCCACGTCTGGCCTGGCTGAGCCTGGCGCAGACTTTAATGCTGTCCGGCCTGACGGTGCTGCTGGCCATGCCGCTGGGCCTGTTGCTGGCCTGGTGCCTGGTCGCGGTGGTCAACGTGCAGGCCTTCGGCTGGCGCCTGCCGCTGCATGTATTTCCCGTGCAACTGTTGCAACTGGCCCTGCTCGGCCTGCTCACCAGCCTGCTCGCCGCGGCCGGGCCACTCTGGCAACTGGCGCGCCAGTCTCCTGCCGACCTGCTGAGGCAATTTGCCGATGAACGCTAAGACCGCCTGGCTGCTGAGCCTGCTGCTACTGCTCGGCGCCTGCGAGGAGGCCACGCCACCGCCCCAGGGCTTTGCCGGCCTGGGCCAGGCCAGCGACGCCTTCCTGGCCGTGACGCCTGAGCGCCGCCTGCAATTCCCCGCCGATCATGGCGCCCATCCGGGCTATCGCATCGAGTGGTGGTACGTCACCGCCAACCTGACCGATGAGCAGGGCCACGACTGGGGCGCACAGTGGACCCTGTTCCGCTCGGCCCTGCGCCCCGGCGCCGAACAAAGCGGCTGGAACAGCCCCAACCTGTGGCTGGGCCACGCCGCGCTGAGCGGGCCCTTCGGCCATCAGCTCGCGGAAGCCCTGGCGCGCGGCGGCGTCGGCCAGGCCGGGGTGGAAGCACAGCCGTTTCACGCCTGGATCGATGCCTGGTCGCTGCGCAGCACCCACGGCTCAGGTCTCGATCATTTGCAGATGCAGGCGCGGGGCGAGGCTTTCGCTTACCGCCTGCAACTCGACAGCGAGGGGCCGTTGGTGCTGCATGGCAAGCAGGGCTACAGCGAGAAATCCGGCCAGGGCCAGGCCTCGTATTACTACAGCCAGCCGTTCTATAAAGTCAGCGGCGAAGTCGAACGCGATGGCCAGCGCTATCGGGTCAACGGTCAGGCCTGGCTCGACCGCGAGTGGAGCAGCCAGCCGCTGGCAGCGCAACAGCAGGGCTGGGACTGGTTCTCCCTGCACCTGGAGGGCGGCGCCAAGCTGATGCTGTTCCAGGTGCGCCAGGCCGAGGGCGAGCCGTACCGGGCCGGCACCTGGATCGCCGCCGACGGCCAGACTCGGGCGCTGTCCGCTGAGCAGATTCGCCTGACGCCACTGCACTGGAGTCGCCAGCAAACGGGCCGCCAGGTACCCACCCAGTGGCGGGTGGAAGTGCCTGAGTACCAGCTGTCCTTGGAGGTGCAGGCCATCGACACCCAGGCCTGGATGAGCACACGTTTCCCCTACTGGGAGGGGCCGATCCGCCTGAGCGGCAGCCACCCAGGCCGCGGCTACCTGGAAATGACCGGCTATTGAGCATCCGCCTGCGCAGCCGCTGCACGGACAGCCGCCTTGAATCCTCACGACGGCCTGCCCGGGTGCAGCCTGCAGAACCGAATCAGCTGACGGAACTGGCCACGGCGCCATCGTCCGCTTCCGCCGAATAGGCGCCCGCGATCATCTGCTTGACCTTGTAGGCGCGCCAGCCAAGCATGCGCGCAGTGGTCAGCACCCCGCCCATCAGCGCCCCGCCGACCCCGGCGGTGACCACATCGGAGCCGGTCAGGTAGAAGTTCTTGATCGGCGTCTGCGGGTGAATCCAGTGCTGCTGAAAGCGCTCGACGCTGTGCTCGATGCCATAGATTTCGCCGACCTGGTTCCACTGGAACCACTCGGTGGACAACGGCGTAGACAGCTCGCAGTAGTCCAGCGCCTCACGCAACTGCGGCTGATGCTGGTACAGCGCCTCCAGCAGCACCGTGGTGATCTCCTGCTTGAAGGCCTCGTAGTCTTCGCCGCGCTTGTTCCAGGTGCTGCCCTTCCACCGTTCGAACCATTGCGGGAAGCTCGGCGCGACGATCTCCACCGTGCTCTTGCCGGGGTAGCGGCGGTTCCAGTCCGGATCCTTGGCCGAGGGGAAGGAGATGTAGATCATCGGGAACTCCAGCCCCGGCGAATCCATGAAGCGCTTGACGCTCAAGTCGTGGTCGAACTGCGGGTACAGCCAGAAGTTGGTCTTGGGCAGACCCAGACTGGCGGCATCGCCCTTGAAACCCGCGTAGAGGCACACATGCGAGGCCGAGGGTTCGACCTGCTTGAGGTGCTCGAGCAGACCATGCTGCTCGACCACCTCCTTGGGCAGCAGGCGCTGGTAGGTCGGCAGCAGACCGGCGCAGCTGACCACCGCGTCGGCGCTGATCTCATGGCCATCCTTGACCAGGCGCACGCCATAGGCACGGTTGTCCTTGACCAATACTTGCTCGACGCCGGCGTAGGTGAAGACATGGCCGCCCGCCGCCTCGATCACCGGAATAATGGTTTCGGCGATGCGCACCGAGCCGCCGACCGGGTAGTTGCCGCCGGTGATGTAATGCTTGGCCACCATGGCGTGCATCATGAAGGCGGCTTGCGCCGGCGGCAGGCCATAGTCGCCCCACTGCGCGGTGAGCACGCCGATCAGTTGCTGGTTGCCGGTCAGACCCTCCAGCACCTCGCGGGTGCTCTTGAAGAAATACGCCGGGAACAAATGCTGGCGCAGCTTGTTGTACAGCACGCCCAAGCTGCGCGGCAGCGCCTGACCGGCGAAGAAGCGCGGAATTTTCTGACTGACCTCGGAGATCAGCTCGACATAACGGTCGATGGCCGCGCCCTCCTCGGGGAAATGCTTCTTCACCTCGGCCTTGAAGGCCTCGCGCCCGGCCAGATACCGGAAGGGCTGATCCCCGATGACGATATGGTCGTAGTGCTCATCCATCGGCGCCCATTGCAGCTGGCCATCGCTGATCACATCGAACACCCGACGGATCATCGACCAGGGTTTATGCACCTCGCCGATGTAGTGCACACCCACATCCCACTCGTAGCCGCCCCGCTCGTAGACGTGGGTGTAACCGCCGGCGGTGTAGTGCTGTTCCAGCACGCAGACTTTCTTGCCGGCCTTGGCCAGCAACGCGGCGTTGCACAGCCCGCCTATGCCTGAGCCGATGACGATCGCGTCGTAATGGCTAAGGGCTTTGTGCGGACGAAAACGGCTGCCTGTGCGCTTCATGGAGACTCCAGCGTGTTTTTGTTATGCAAGTATTTGCATAAATATGCCAGTCGAGCGAGAAATGCAACTTTTTGCATATCCATTTAGAATGGCCGCCCCCTTCGACCGCGGACTCAGCATGTCTCTACGTCACGCCATCCTCACCCTGCTGGCAACCGAACCGGCCAGCGGTTACGACATCGTCCGTCGCTTCAAGCAGTCGCTCGGTTACTTCTGGAACGCCAAGCACCAGCAGGTCTACCAGGAACTGCGGCGCCTGAGCGACGAAGGCTGGTTGGAGTGTGCCGAGCAAGCGCAGGCCGACAAGCCGGACAAGAAGGTCTACAGCATCGGCCCGACCGGACGCGCCGAGCTCAAACGCTGGCTGGCCGAACCGGTGCCGCCGAACAAACTCAACGATGCCCTGCTGGTCAAGCTCTTCGCCGGCGCCCTGGCGGAGCCGGACAACCTGCGCGAGGAGATGGCCCGCCATCGCGCCACCCACAACGCCACACTCGACAGTTTGTTGGAGATAGAGCGGCGCTACCTGGCCCTCCCGCCTGCGCAACAGGCCCAGCAGCGTCTGCCCTACCTGACCCTGCGTCGCGGCATCCTCGGCGAACGGGCCTGGCTGGCCTGGGCCGACGAGGTGCAGACGGAGCTGGCGGCACGCGCCGACGGCTGAACCCAGCGCCCCCCTTTCGCTCGCCGGCGCAACCGCGCAGAATCACAGCCTCTGCGCCCCTTGCGCCGCCGCCCCTGGAGACCCTGGAACCATGGCCCTGCACACCTGGCTGCTGTACCTCACCGCCGTCATCGGCCTGGTGCTGACCCCCGGCCCCAACAGCCTGCTGGTGCTGACCCACGGAACCCTCTACGGATACAAGAAGGCTCTGTGGACCACCGCCGGTGGGGTGATCGGCTTCGCCGTGCTGATGGCCCTGTCGATGTTCGGCATCGGCGCCCTGCTGCAAGCCTCGGCCAACGCCTTGAGCGTGCTCAAGTGGATCGGCGGCGGCTACCTGATCTGGCTCGGCTTCCAGCTCTGGCGCGCGCCGCCGCTGCACCTCGAATCCTCCGGCCGGGCCAGCGACAAACCCGGCCCGAGCCTGTTCCGCCAGGGACTGTTGTCGGCGCTGTCCAACCCCAAGGTGATCCTGTTCTTCGGTGCCTTCCTGCCGCAGTTCCTCGACCCCCAGGGCGATCTGCTGCTGCAGTTCGCGGTGATGGCGCTGACTTTCGCCGCGGTCGAAGCACTGGCGGAATTACTTCTGGCCCGCGCGGCCCACCGCATCCGCCCCTGGCTGCAGCGCAGCGGCAGAGGCTTCAACCGCTGCTGCGGCGGGCTGTTCGCGCTGATGGGCGCGGCGCTGCCGCTGACCCGCTGAAGACCTTCAGGCGACCAAACCGAGCGGGTTCGGGATCTACGCCTGCCGAATCAAACCGGCGATATCGGCGACCCGGGCGCTGAGATCGTCCTCGATGCGCTGGACTTCCTGACGATGGCGCTGCTCCAGCTCGACCTGCTGGGCACACAGCTTCAAGGCCGTCAGCACCAGCAGGCGGTCGCCGATCAGGGTCGGCGCGGCGGCCTTGGTCTCGGCCAGCAGCTGCTTCAGCAGCAACACCGAATCGTTCAGGGCCTGCTGCTTGCTGGTCGGCGCCTTGATGCTGTAGTCATTGCCGAGGATGGAAATGACCGTGACCGTTTCACCGACCTGGCTCATACGTTGGCAGCACTCGCGTTGGCGTGGCTACCGCTGGCCAGTTCGACCAGGGCCTGGATACGCGCAGCGGCGCTGCTGTGCAGTTCTTCCTGCTCCAGCGCGCTCAGCTGCAGGGTCTCGTTTTCATCCTTGAGCTGCGCCAGCTCGTTGCTCAATTGCGCGTTGGTGCCGCGCAGCGCCTTGTTCTCTTGTACAAGGTCACTGACGAGCTGTTCCAACTGACTTAGGCTACTTTCCAACATATTGATTACTCGAGCTTTTTGGCGGGCCGCCACAATAAAGAAAAGCCCCGGGAGAAGCCAGGTGTCGGCGCACACCATTGTCGACCACAAGTTGCCCTCGCGAGGTCGGGGTTTTGCAGTCGCCAACCCCGCAGGACAAGCACACTTCAGTCGCTCGGACAGCCCCGGCCCACAGTGAGTTCCCCGTGGCGGGCAGGCGTCGCAGCCGTAAGCCGGGCGCACAACTCGCATACCGGCAATACCACCGCCATGGCTCGGCCAACCCAGGTAGTTTTTCAACGGCCTGCTAAGCGCCCCCACAGCACAAGCCACCCCTGACCAGACCTCCCCCTGCCGCATTATCGCGCCTATGCCGGTTTGAGCACCCGGTACAGACGCCCCAGCGCCATTACCCCGAGCAGCACCAGCGCGCCGGCCAGCACTCCCAGCAGCATGTCCAGCAGGGTCGGGGTAATCGCCGCCAGTGCGCCGCCGAGCACAGGCACGGTTTGCAGGCCGTGGGCGAAACCTGCAATCAGCGCGTGAGCGGCCGGAATGCCGTGGCTGAGGATGCCGCCGCCGACCATGAACATGGCCACGGTGCCGATCAGCGCCAGGCTCTTCATCAGATAGGGCGCGGCGCTGAGGATGCCCGCGCCGATGCTGCGCTGCAGGCGTTCGAGCAGCCCGCTGCCACTGCGCCGGGAGAGGTACAGGCCGCCGTCGTCCAGTTTGACGATGCCAGCCACCAGCCCATAGACCCCGCCAGTCATCAGCAGGGCGATGCCGGCGAGCACGGCGAGCTGAGTGCCCAACGGCTGACCGGTCACGGTGCCGAGGCTGATGACGATGATTTCCGCCGAGAGGATGAAGTCGGTACGCACTGCGCCCTTGATCTTGTCGCGCTCGAAGGCGACCAGGTCGATGACGGGGTTGACCAGCGCCGCCGTCAACTCGGCCTTGTGTGCCTGCGCCTCATCTTGGCTGTGCAGCAGTTTGTGGGCCAGTTTCTCGAAACCTTCATAGCAGAGGAAAGCGCCGCCGAGCATCAGCAACGGGGTCACCGCCCAGGGCGCCAGCAGGCTGATGAGCAGCGCCGCCGGCACCAGAATCAGCTTATTCAGCAGCGATCCCTTGGCCACCGCCCAGACCACCGGCAGCTCGCGCTCGGCCTTGACCCCCGCCACCTGCTGGGCATTGAGCGCCAGATCGTCGCCGAGCACGCCGGCAGTTTTCTTCGCCGCGACCTTGGTCATCAGCGCTACGTCGTCGAGCATGCTGGCGATATCGTCAAGCAGAGCTAACAGGCTGGTTCCGGCCACGGGTATTTTCCTCGATAAGCAGATTCTGCACGGCGCGCTCGGTCGCCGTCGCCAGTTACGCGCGACATAGTAGATCAGCCCTGCCGACCGGTTGGAAATAACCAGCGGCCAAGGCCGAATCTTGCAGAAAATCAGGGCGTGGCAGGGCGGATATCGAATCCGCTCTTGGCTTCGCTGACGATGCGCAGGTGCTGGCTTTCGCCCTCTTCTACTCGCACCGCCAGTTCACGGCGCAGCCGGCCTTTGCCGCAGAGGCTGTCGTCATCCGGGTCGATGCCGATGCCGACCACCCGGTTGCCCGCCGGTACATGGAAGCGCACCTGTTCGCCGATGCCGATGCGTGCCGCCACTTGGCGGTCGACCAGCACGGCGACGTAACAGCCGCCGCCGAGCATGCCCAGGTCACGGTTGACCACGATCAGTCCGCTACCCTCGACCGGCTGTTGGTAGGCCAGCAGGCGCTCGCCGGGCACTGCGCTCACCTTGTCGGAAGCGGCCTGAAAGGACGAGCAGCCGGCTAGCGCCAGCAAAGGCAGTACTGCACAGATCAATCGCATGGGAATCCTTCATGGGGTGGATTATCGAAGTGCCGACGCACAGGACGCCGGTTCAGTATTGACGGTGCGGTTGCCGTGCTCAAGTAAAGCAGCCGGATTCAGGTTCTGCAGTCGGTACGCGCCATTGCCTTGCCGGACAGTGCCTGGCCTATCGGCCGCTGAAAAGGCTATGCCCCAGTGACGTGGCGCATGAGCGGTCGTGCTTGTGCAGAAACGGATTTATCCGCGCATTTCGCGGCTGAAGCCGCTCCAACGGAATAGACGCGTTCACCACAGTTAACGGGGTGACGGGGACATAGCCTTTGGTTATCCACGCACCGCGATCCCCCCCTGGCGGCCCGCACGGCTACTGAGTTAACTCGGGTTCGGATGGCTGAGATTCTGAGAGCAGGCGCGGCGACGAGCCATAGCGGGCGCGGTATCAGGATCGCAGACACCGAAATTGAACCCGCGCCACAGGCTGCTAGCGGCCTGATCGATTAATCCGTTTGTCCATGGACTCAAGCCTGTGCGCAACCTTGTAGGAGGCGCGCCCCGCGGCGAATGCAGCCCGCAGGGCTGCCAAGTTGTGGGAGCGCGGTGCAGGACAACGGCTTCGCCCCGAGGTCGGGCCGCCCACAGATAAGACTCAAGCCGGCGAATGTGAGCTAATCAACTAGCCAAACAGGCTGCTAGGCTTCCAGGGGACATGCCCACGGCAAAAGCTAGCCGCACGACGGCAAGGCGGGGACGCCCGCGTCGCCGACTGATTGCAACGCCGCCAGGCCGCGCGCAGGCGTTTTGCAACGGCCTGTTAACCGCACCATCCATGCGAGGGCTTGGCCATGCCTGCCGACAGCTCTGTGCGCTCAAGCGGGGTGCCCGTGGCGGCCCCCTGGGTCGCCATGGCGCTGATGCTAGTGCTGGGCCTGCAGGGCTGCGGCGAGTCGCCGCGCCCCGACCTGAAGCGCCTCTACCAGCTCGGCACGACCCACTCCGAGGCCGCGCCGGTGATCCTGATCCCCGGGGCCTTCGGCAGCGTCCTGCGCGACCGGGTCAGCGGCGAGGAAATCTGGCCGGGCGCCTGGTGGCGCATCCTGTTCTCCACCTACCCGGAGCTGGCGCTGGATATCGATCCGCAGACGAATGCGCCCCGACCGTCGCGGCTGGAGGCTGCTGGTATTGCCGAGCAGGCGCTGCGCCGCGACTTCTACCGACCCATCCTGGAAACCTTGACGCAATTTGGCGGCTACGCCCGCGCCCAACCCGGTACGCCGGCGCGCCAAGGCGAGCGGCGCTTCTATATCCTTTCCTACGACTGGCGTCAGGACACCCTGGAGAGCGTGCGAGCCCTGGATCGGCTGATAGAGGCCGTGCGCCGCGATTACGCCGACCCGACCCTGCGCGTCGATATGGTGGCGCACAGCATGGGCGGCCTGATCGCGCGCTACTACTTGCGCTTCGGCACTCGCGATGTACTGGACGGCGAGCCGCATCTGGTGACCATGGATCGGGCAGACCGGGTGCGTAAACTAGTGCTATTGGGCACGCCCAATCTGGGCTCGGTCAGCTCCTTGCACGCCTTTATCAATGGCGAGCAGATCGTCTGGCGGCGTATTTCGCCGCGCACGCTGGCCACCTTTCCCAGCGGCTACCAGCTATTTCCCCACCCGCTGAACAACTGGCTGGTGGATATCGAGGGCAAACCCCGCCACGACGACTTGTTCGACCCCAAGACCTGGGAACGTATGGGCTGGTCCGTCTACGCCGCTAACCTGGCCGCCGCGCCCGACGCGCCGGTGCTGCAGCGCTATTTCACCCAGCAACTGGAGCGCGCCCGGCGCCTAGCCTGGATGCTCTCGGTGCCGGAACCGGTATCGCCGATTCGCTATGTGCTGTTCGGTGGCGGCTGCCACATGACGCCGGCGCGCCTGCTGATGGAGACGGTCGAGGGACGCGAAATGGTGCGACTCAGCCCCTCGGAGATCACCGCGCCCCGGCCGGGGGTGCGCTACCAGGAGCTGATGATCGAACCCGGCGACGGTCGCGTCACCAAGCCGTCGTTACTGGCGCGGGAGACCCTCGACCCTGGCGCGCCGCAGAGCGAGTACACCTTCCTGCCGGTGGACTATGCGTTCTTCCTGTGCGAGAACCACGCGCTGCTGACGGGCAACATCAACTTCCAGGACAACCTGCTCCACGTACTCCTGTCACGCCAGAACCCCCTCAAGAACCCATAGCATTGCCGCTCCTACGCCCCCTCCAGGCCCATTGGGGGGCGCCATTAGCGGCGGGGCGAAGCGCGCCTCGGCGCGGAAGCAAGCAGGATTCGCCGTCCATCAACCGGGTCGATGGCCACTAGTTCAACTATCGATTTCCGCGTGGGGCCCGATAATGGTTTCATCGCCTTCGCGATAGCCCCCGCGCCAGCGCCCGACGCAGCGACCCGCCCTCCACCGCGAGTGGCACAGCGGCTGCCGGCGCCCGCAGGCCGTCGTCATAACGCTCGACCGGCACCAGGCCGCGTGCCGGATCCGGGCTGATCCCTCCCCATGATGATAGGAAGCGCCATGCCCGATCTTTCCGCCTACCCCATCACCCGCAAATGGCCCGCCAGCCAGCCCGAACGCCTGCAGCTGTACTCGCTGCCCACACCCAACGGGGTCAAGGTGTCGATCATGCTGGAGGAAACCGGCCTGGCCTACGAACCGCACCTGGTCAGCTTCGAGCACAACGAGCAGCTGTCGCCCGAGTTCCTCTCGCTCAACCCGAACAACAAGATCCCCGCCATCCTCGACCCCAACGGCCCGGGCGGCCAGCCGCTGGCGCTGTTCGAATCCGGCGCCATCCTGCTCTATCTGGCGGAGAAGACCGGCCAGTTGATCCCCCAGGACGCCGCCGGCCGCTACCAGTGCATCCAGTGGCTGATGTTCCAGATGGGCGGCATCGGCCCGATGTTCGGCCAGGTCGGTTTCTTCAACAAGTTCGCCGGCAAGGACTATGAGGACAAGCGTCCGCTGCAGCGCTACGTCGAGGAAGCCAAGCGCCTGCTCGGCGTGCTCGACCGGCACCTGGACGGCCGCGACTGGATCATGGGCGAGGCCTACAGCATCGCCGACATCGCCACCTTCCCCTGGGTGCGCAACCTGATCGGCTTCTACCAGGCCGGCGAACTGGTGCAGATCGAGCGCTTCGCCAATGTCAGCCGCGTGCTGGACGCCTTTCTCACACGCCCGGCGGTGATCCGCGGCCTGACCATCCCGGCACGCGACTGAGCCGATCCAAGGTGCGCAGATCCGCGGCTGCGGGTATCTTCTGCGCACCGCCGTTATCCAGGATCTAGCCGTCCCATGCGCACTCCCCTTATCCAGGCCGCCCTGCTCTGCGCCGCGGCGCTGTGCTCGATCACCACCCAGGCCAGGGTCGAAGTCGAAGCGACCCAACACCAGCGCCTCGGCCCGCTACTGGCCGCCAGGATTTCCGAGGACATCGCCCCCGGCGACTACGAAACCCTGCTCAGGGGCCTGCGCGCTCACCCGGGCAAATTCGCCCGCAAGATCGTACTGCTGGACAACATCGGCGGCAGCGCCCCGGAAGCCATGCGCATCGGCCGCCTGCTGCGCGAGACCGGCTTCGACGCCCTGGTGCCCGCTGACGGCGTCTGCCAGGGCAGCTGCATCTACCTGCTGGCCGCCGGCCACAAGAAGACCGTACGCGGCTATGTCGGCCTGCACCGTCCGCCCTTCCCCGCCGGCGACTCGGCCCAGGCGCAAGCCGCCCACCAGGGCCAGCGCTACAGCCCGACCGCCTACTTGCGCGAAATGAACATCCCCAGCCGCCTGGCCGACGAGATGCAGCGCATCGCCCCGCACAATATGCGCGTGCTCTCGGCCCAGGAACTGGCCGGCTACGGGCTGAACTAACCCGGCTCGCTTTCAGGCAGCCTGGGCTGCCATGGCTGGAAAAGTCTTTGCGGCATGCCACGGGATGGCAACGGCCCGTTACGGCTGACCGCAACCGGCCCAAAACCGGCAACCGGCCAGAAGCGGGCGTTCAGGCCGTGAAAATATGAGAAATAAATCACTTCCCTTCTCCCCACAGGGTTAAGCCCAGTGGCCCGTGTGGTCAGTTCAATTAGTCAATTTCGGCGCTTGAGCCCACGGAAGCTCTGTCGGTAGCTGCTCGGGGAGACCGCGAAGCTGCGGCCAAAGTGATGGCGCAAGGACACGGGCGAACCGAAACCGGCCAATTCGGCGATGCTGTCGATGGGCTGATCGGTACTCTCCAGCAGGCGTTGGCTCAGGGCCAGGCGCTCGGCCAGCAACCAGTCGCCCACCGTGGTGCCGGTGAGCTGACGGAAGTGCCGGGTAAAGCTGCGCCGGCTCATCAGCACCTTGTCCGCCAGGCTGTCCAGGCTATGCGCTTGATCCAGATTGGCCCGCACCCAGTCGAGCAGATCGCTGAGGCGGTCATCGCGCGCCGTCGCCGGCAACGGTTGTTCGATGAACTGGGCCTGGCCGCCCTGTCGATGGGGCGGTACCACCAAGCGCCGCGCCACCTTGTTCGCCACCTTGGCACCGCAGTGCTGGCGCAGCAGGTGCAAACAGCAATCGATGCCGGCGGCGGTACCGGCCGAGGTCAACAGGTTGCCATCGTCGACATAGAGCACATCGGCATCCAGGCGTACGGCCGGGAAGCGCTCGGCGAACACCCTCGCCCAGGCCCAATGGGTGGTTGCCAGGCGCCCATCGAGCAGGCCGGCTTCGGCCAGCACGAATGCCCCCAGGCACAGCCCCACCAGATGAGCGCCGCGCTCATGGGCGGCGACCAGCGCATCGAGTAGCGCCTGCGACGGGCGCTGATCCGGGTTGTGCCAGCTCGGCACGATGATCGTCTGCGCATCGAGCAGTGCCTCCAAACCCTGCTCGACGTGCAGCTCGAAGCCGGCTGTGCTGGTCAGCCGGCCTGGCTCGGCCGCACACACCACCAACTGGTAGTTGCACTCACCCGGCAAGGACTCGCCGAACACCAGGCAAGGCACGGACAGGTGAAACGGGCTGATGCGGTCGAACGCGAGCACGGCGACGCGATGGGGCGGCATGACTTGGCTCCCGGGCAAAGGCTTGGCCCGATCTTAGCGTAGTTTGACTTTCGGGCCACTCACCGCATGCCCCCTTACAAGAGAACAATCGGCTGCAACACCTACCCACCCGGAGCATCGCCATGAATCAACAGCCCAAACGCGCCCTGATCGTCATCGACGTGCAGAACGAATACGTCAGCGGCAACCTGCGCATCGAATACCCGAACATCGAGCTGTCCCTGGCCAACATTGCCAAGGCCATGGACGCGGCCCACGCCGCCGACATTCCTGTGGTGGTAGTCCAGCACCTGACCGCGGAAGGTTCGCCGCTGTTCGCCCGTGGCAGCCAGACAGCCGAGCTGCATCCGTTGGTAGCCGAGCGACCGTGCGACCATCTGATCCAGAAGAGCATGCCCAGCGCCTTCGTCGGCACCGACCTCGGCCAATGGCTGCGCGAACGCGAGATCGACACCCTCAGCGTGGTCGGCTACATGACCCAACACTGCGACGACTCGACAGTGCGCCAGGCCCGCCACGAAGGCTGGCAGGTCGAGCTGCTGCACGACGCCACGGGTTCGCCGCCCTACCGCAACAGCCTGGGCGCGGCCACTGCCGAGGAAATCCACCGGGTGTTCAGCATCGTCATGCACACCGGCTTCGCCGCCGTGCTCGGCACCGATGAATGGCTGGCCGCCCTGGAAAGCGCTGAGGTGCCACAGGCGGACAACATCTACCTGTCCAATCAACGCGCCGTCCGCGAGCGCTGAGCAGTGAACCTGTGGCCTCACCCAAACAGGCACGGCCCCGCGCTCAGCCGCCCGGCCGACGAGAGGCAGCGCAGCGCACCGCACAATATGCGCGTGCTCTCGGCCCAGGAACTGGCCGGCTACGGGCTGAACCAACCCGGCTCGCTTTCAGGCAGCCTGGGCTGCCATGGGTGGGAAAGGCGTTGCAGCATGCCACGGAATGGCCACGGCCCGTTACGGCTGACCGTAACCGACCCAAAGCTACCTCTTAGGGAATATAAATCTGTCCCCTTTTTCCGTCGCCCGTACCGAGCGGATGCTGATGCGCAAAACTGACTTTATCGAATCAAGCAGTTTCAGTACGCAGTGCTAAGCTTTCTGACTTATCGGCCCGTATTGGGGTTGTCGATCCACCAACAACGGTAGCGCGATACTTGGCACGAACACCGAAAAATCAGAGGTGAATAAAATGACTATTCACATGACAGATAAAGAAGCCATCAACCTTGTGGTTCGAAACTATGTAGAAGGCATGGTATTCGCAAACGAAGCGCTACTGCGGACGGCCTTCCACCCATCTTGTCGCATCATCGGCCATTACCATGGAGAGCTTGAGTGGTTATCCCTCGATGATTTTATAAGCGCCATCATTGCTGAAGGCCCAGCGGCAAAAGATGTAAAACCCTTTTTTGAGATACACGACGTAAATATCACAGGTGATGCAGCAGCCGTAAAAGTAATCGATGACTATATCGGAATGAGATTTACCGATTACCTATCACTACTCAAAATCAACCAGCGCTGGATGGTTGTTAATAAGCTGTATTACTACCATAAATAGCAGATCGATAAGCATCCATGCCGCACCATCCATATTAAGCGAGCGATTATGGACGACATAAGGCCCACAAAAGCTACAGGGCTAAATCTCACTGCGGAACACGTCGCTCGTGTTGAGCGTTTTGAGCCCGATCCTGGGCCAGAACCAGGGACGACCGAACACACCGATGCAGAGCTTGATGCGCTGGTTGAGACACTATTGTTTGAATACAACCCGGAAGAGCTTTGGGTCTTTGCCTATGGCTCACTGATATGGAATCCGGAGTTCGATTTTTTGGAGAGCCGCAGCGCCACCGCCTACGGCTGGCATAGATCATTCTGCCTCAAACTTACTCGCTGGCGCGGCACGCGCGAGCTACCAGCCCTGATGCTGGCTCTTGACCGGGGCGGAAGCTGCAATGGCTTGGTATACCGGCTTCCAGCGCACGACCATTTCAAGCAACTGGGACTGTTAATGCGTCGGGAAATTGATGCAAATCCACCGACTAATGTTCCTCGCTGGCTTTCGGTTAAAACCGAGGCTGGGGTAATACGTGCATTAGCCTTTGTCGCTGCACGTGACGGAATGGCCTATGCAGGAAAGTTGCCCCTGGAAAAAGTGGCACATATATTGGCTCGCGCAGCAGGGCACTGGGGGTCATCGGCCCACTATCTGTTCCGTACTGTGACAATGCTGGAGGAGCATGGAATTCGGGACTGTAATATGTTGCGGATACAGAGCCTTGTCGCTTGGGAAATCGAACAAACCTTCCGGCCTATAGCGAGCTGACCTTGTTAGCCTAGCTCACCTAGAATTTTGGCACCGGCTTCGAGAGTCTGAAAGGGGTCGACTCCGGCCCGTCACGACCGGCAGCAATCGACCCATAGTTGCCTGCGACAACCGGCAGAAACCGGCCAAAAGCGGGCGCTCAGGCCGTGAAAATATGAACAATAAATCACTCCCCTTTTCCCCACTTAGGCCTTAGTAACGGTAGCCACCGGCGGCGATGGCCGCCTGCAGCTCGCGGGTCAGCGGCACATAGCGGTCACCACCGGGCAGCCAGGCATACAGCGGGTCGCTGCAGCGTTCGAGGTCATAGGCCTGCTCCTTCAACGGCGCCTTCTTGTGCTTGAAGGTGCCTGTGGTTTCCATTTGCGCGCTCAGACGCAAGAACAGCGGCACTGCGTAGGCCGGCAGTTGCTGGCGCAGATGCGTGAGTAGAGCGTGGAAGTCGAAGTCCTGCGGCGGGCAATCCAGGCGGATGCAGGCCATGCCGGCGCGGCCATTGGTGTTGGCCACCTCGACGCCGTAGACCACGGTTTCGCTGACCTGCGCGACGCCGTCGAGCACCGCCTCGACCTGGGTGGTGGAGACGTTCTCGCCCTTCCAGCGAAAGGTATCGCCCAGGCGGTCGACGAACTGCGCATGGCGAAAGCCCATGTTGCGCATCAGGTCGCCGGTGTTGAACCAGGCGTCGCCCGATTCGAACACGTCGCGCAGGATGCAGCGCTCGGTGTCGCGAGCATTGGTGTAACCGTGAAACGGCGACTTGTCGGTGATCTTGCCCAGCAGAAGACCAGCCTCGCCCTTGGCCACGCGCTGCAGGTGGCCGTTCTCACGCAGCGGCGCCTCACGCTCCTGGTCGTAGCGGACGATGGCGTAGGGATAGGGCGAGAAGCCCACGGTGTTGTCCAGATTGAGCAGGTTGGTGAAGCCGATGTTGCCCTCGCTGGAGGCATACAGCTCGACCACCCGCTCGACCGCGAAGCGCTGTTTGAACGTCTGCCAGATGCTCGGGCGCAGGCCATTGCCGACCATCACGCGGATCGGGTTGTCGACATCGTCGGAGCGTACGGGCTGGTCGAGCAGGTAGCGGCACAGCTCGCCAACGTAGCCGAAGGCGGTCGCCCGGTGGCGCTGCACCTCGTCCCAGAAACGGCTGGCGCTGAACTTGCGCACCATGATCAGCGCCCCCTGGCCGGCCAACACCGAACCCCAGCACACCACCATGGCGGTGGCGTGGTAGAAGGGCAGGCTGACATACATGCGATCCTCGCGGCCCAGGCGCACGGCAGCGAAGCCAAAGGCACCGTAGCCCTTCATAAAGCGCCCGTGGTTGAACACCACGGCCTTCGGCAGCCCGGTGGTGCCCGAGGTGTAGATGTAGAAGCAGGGGTCGTCGGCGCGCACCGCGCGTTCCAGCAGCGGCGCGTCGGCGGGATAGTCGTGCAGCGCAGCGGCCGGATTCTGCCAGCCGGCCGGCACCTCGCCGGGATCGCGCCAAGTCGGGCGGTCGGCAAAGTAGTGGCAGGCGTCGGCGGGCAGCGCCACCTCGCCTGCGACTTCGCTGAAGGCGCAGAACAGTTCCTCGCCGACCAGCACCATGCGTGGCGCCGCCAGGGCGATGCTGTGGGCAAGTATGCGGCCACGCTGGCTGCTGTTGATCAGCGCGCTGACCGCACCGAGCTTGGCACAGGCGACAACCCCGGCGAGCAACTCGAAGCGGTTCTCGAACATCAGCGCCACGCTGTCGCCCTGGCGCAGACCCTGGGCACGCAGATAGTGCGCCAACTGGTTGGCCCAGCTGTCGAACTCGGCGTAGCTGAGTTGTTCGTCGTCCTGAATCAGCGCCACGCCGTTCGGGTTGTCGCGCGCCGCCGCCTCAATGCAACTGGCCAGGTTGGCGGGATAGTCGCCACGGCTGCGGTTGCCGATATACAGCCCCTTGACGATGCCCGGCAGGTCGACGAGCAGGCGTGGCAGGCGGGACAGCAGGCGGGGCAAGGTGATCAGGTCGGCATGACTCATGGCGCAAGACTCCAGGCGGTACGAAGTACTCGGTGTTGTTTGCCGGTCAATCTAGTCAGTCGACGCGGTGCTGTTAATAGCCTGGGGTCGCATCGCAATGGCAATTTGTCTCAGGTTCGGCGCACAATCGAACGCCCCTTGACTGAAAAGAGGATTGCCCATGCCGCTGGTATACACGCCTAGCGCGACTGCCTCGCAGTTGCTGGATCTGTACCTGTCGCTGCAGGGGTTCGCCCTGATCGGCCCGGACGATCTGCAAGAACTGGGCGTCGAACCGGAACAGTTGAAGAACGTGGACATGCGCGTGCCGGTGCACTGGGCATTGCACCTCTGGCAGCGTGCGGCCAGCCGTGGCGCGCGCCCTGAGATCGGCCTACTGGTCGGCCAACAGCGCCATTTGCACACCCGCGGGCCAGTCGCCCAACTGGCCGCGCAGAGCGCCACGCTGGGCGAGTCGATAGAACTGTTTTGCCGCTATATCCCGGTAATGAGCGAGTGCGAGAACCTGCGCGTCGAGCCATTGGGCGGGCGGGTGCGTATCCATTTCCTGTTCAACGCGCCGCTGCTCGGCCACGCCGTAGCCTGCGAGCACAGCGTCAGTTCGGCGCTGTGCTGGGCGCGTCAGCTCACCAACGTGCGGCTGATGCCGCAGGCCGTGGGCTTTCGCCACGCGGCACTGGCGGTGCCGGCGATCTATCGACAGGTGTTCGGGGTGCAACCACGCTTCGGCGAGGCGTTCGATTACCTGGATCTTCTGGAGACTGATCTGCTGCTACCGATACCGGGTGCCAACGCCTACCTCAAGGGGCTGATGCAGCAACGCGTGAGTGCCATGCAGGCCCAGTTGCCGGCGCAGCACAGCACCCGTCTGCAGGTGTTGCAGCTGATCGAGCAGAGCCTGCTCGGTGGCGATCTGTCGGCGCAGAGCGTGGCGCTGCGCCTGGGTATCAGCAGGCAAACCCTGCATCGCCACCTGCGCGAGGAGGACTGCTGCTTCTCCGAACTACTGGCCCAGGTGCGGCGCCAGCATGCGCTGCAACGTCTGCAGCAGCCGGGTTGCCGGATTGAGGCACTCAGCCGCGAGCTGGGCTTCGCCGAGCCGAGTGCCTTCTACAAGGCGTTCAAGGGCTGGTTCGGCCAGTCGCCCAAGGCCTACCAACAGCACACCCGGATCAATGGGGCCAGGATCAATGGGGTCAGCGTCATTGATTCTTAGCTTCCCGATACTCCGCAGACTTTCTGTCCCCCCCCCAGGGGAATCGCCCGCCGCCTGTCTTGGCTTCGATTTTGGCCTTGAACCGATCATCGCCCAAAACCCACACCTTGTTCGCGGCCTCACGGATTACAGTCACTTCCCGCTCCGGCGCTCTATCCCAAAACAGTGGCCGCTAGGCACTCTGCCACCCCACTTCCGGGTTGCCTAGCTAAAATCAATGACTCTGGCCCCATTGATTGATCGATCTTGTTGCCAACGACATGGCGCTCGTTAGGGCTGAACCGTGCGGGGGCATAGAGCGACACCGCCAGCAGCAGTCGACGTCTATCCGTGTCGTGTTTTTATCGTCCGATGACCTTGCAGGAGAGCGTGAGCCTGAAGGCCCAAGTGATCATGGGTTAGCGCGCCTTGCGCTCGGCTTCCTCAATTTCGGCGAAGGCCTTGCGATACTCGGACTGGGAGGCGTATTCGCCGACCACTTTTTCGGCGGAGCCGCCCGACACTAGGTCACCGCTCTTTGCGTCGCGCGCAAAGGTGATCACATAGCGTTGGCCGTGCAGTTCGAGGAAAAGGTTGTGGTAGTCCTGCGGCTTGTTGGGCTCGGCGAAGGCGCTGTAGGCATAACGGACGCGCTTGCTTAAATCTGGAGGATCATCGAGCAGCGACTCTCTCTCGAGTTCGGGGAACTCCCAACGGAGTCGGCTACTGGCGATCAGCGGAAGCTCTTCGTACTGCGCGGAAGTAAAAGGCATGGATTTGCTGCGCAGCATGGTGACATTGCTGGCGCCGCCATCCACTTCGATATGACGGGGCTGGTACATCCCGCTGGCGAACCACTGGCTGGCATCGAACATCTCTTCGACCTCGAAGCCGCCGTAATACATCATGATTTTCTTGGGCATAGTGCCCTCCTTGGCATTCAGATAAAGCCCGGCGCCGATGATCGCAGCCAGGGCCAGGGTCCATAAAAGCCGCTTCCGCGGCCTCAAGCGCTTCATAGTGGCCGGTACTCCCGCAACGTGGCCGGAACGCCCGTGGGCGTGTCACCGGCACGGACACCGCGTACGGCGCCTTCATCGTCCAGCGGGTAACCGATCAATCGATCGTTCTTATCGCGGCTGTCGGCATGCCGCACTATGGCTTCATCCTGAGCGGTGGCGGTTTTACGCGGTGGCAGCGGGACTTTCTCGTTGGGCAGTAGGACGTTGTCATCCTTCTTTTCCAGCCGATAAGCCGTCAGGCGTTTCCGATAACCGCTGAGTTGGAGCTCGTAGCGATCGAGTGCCTGTTCATCCGCTGCGACTTTCCCCCTCGCGCTTTCCACCCCGGCCCTGTCGCTGAGATCCCCATACGTCTGGTCGTAGTTGCTGCGCCGTGGAAACGCCCAGACCGTGGCCTGGGTGCTATTGGCCATGAGCTGAGCCAGGCTTTTTTCGTACAGCGGGTCTTCGTCTTCACCGACCTGCAGGTCAGCCTGGATGCCGAGGCCGGTACGGCAGGCGTAGGAATAGACCTTGGCGCCGAGATCGAAAGCCTCCGGTTTGAGCATCTGCGCCTGGGCATCGCGCAGGCGGTAGCTGTCGACCTTGTCCAGTTCATAACCGAATTCGATGGAACCGACCCCCCGGTGTCAGGCTAGTTGTCGCCTGAGCTGATTTATCAAAACGATAGATCGGGGGCGTCAAAGAGAGCTGCAATGTCGAGCTATTCACCTGAGCGTAAAGCTGCCCTTATCCGTAAATTACTACCACCACAAAACATGACTGTGGCCGAGTTGTCGCGTCAAGAAGGCATCTGCCAAGCCACCCTGTATGCTTGGCGCACTAAGCTCAAAGCAGGAGGCGCAGTAGTGCCTGGAGACAAAAACAAAGCCGATAACTGGCCAGCTGAAGCCAAGTTCGCTGCGGTGCTGCATGCGGCGACCTTGAGCGAGATCGAGCTCAGCGAATACTGTCGCAGCAAAGGCTTGTATCCCGAGCAAATCAGCGCGTGGCGCCAAGCCTGCATTACCGGCCAGATGTCCGCCAAAGCGCAGCTCAAGGCTGAGCGTGAACAGGCCCGTGCGGACAAGAAACGCATCGCCGAGCTGGAGCGTGAGCTGCGGCGCAAGGACAAGGCGCTGGCGGAAACTGCCGCCATCCTGGTGTTGCGAAAAAAGATGAATGCCTTCTGGGGAAACGACGGCGAGGACGTCTGACCTCACTGCCAGAACGGCAACAACTCGTTGAACGCTTCAACCACGCCGTCGCTTCTGGTGCGCGCAAGGCGGTTGCCTGCGCAGAGGTCGGACTGTCGCTACGCAGCCTGCAACGCTGGGCACTGACACCTGTCATACAGGCCGATGAACGTACGACCACGCTACGCCCGCGACCGCTCAATGCCCTGAGCGCTGAGGAGCGCCGCACCATCCTGGATGTCTGCAACAGCCCGCCATTCGCCAGCTTGCCGCCGAGTCAGATCGTGCCGAGGCTGGCCGATCAAGGCCGTTACCTGGCCTCAGAGGCGACCTTTTACCGTGTACTGAAAGCCGCTGATCAGCAGCATCAACGCGGCCGCAGCCATGCGCCGCACAAGCACGCCGCGCCGACCACGCACAGCGCAACGAAGAGCAACCAGGTCTGGTCGTGGGACATCACCTACCTGCAGTCGCCGGTGCGCGGGCAGTATTACTACCTGTATTTGATCGAGGACATCTACAGCCGCAAGGCCGTGGGCTGGGAGGTTTACGAGCACGAAAGCGGCGAGCGGGCGGCCGAACTGATGCAGCGCACCGTGCTCGGCGAGCGCTGCGCGGGTCAACCCCTGGTGCTGCACTCGGACAATGGCGCGCCGATGAAATCGGTGACGCTGCTGAGCAAGCTGTACGACCTGGGCATCACCCCATCGCGCGGACGACCGCGGGTGAGCAACGACAACCCCTACTCTGAGTCGCTGTTTAGAACCCTGAAATACTGCCCGCAATGGCCGCAGGATGGCTTTGCCGATTTGGACGCAGCACGCAGCTGGGTGCGCGACTTTATCCGCTGGTACAACCATGAACACCGCCACAGTCGCATCCGCTTCGTGACCCCGGCGCAGCGTCATCGTGGCGAGGATCATCAGGTGCTGGCCAAGCGTCATGTGCTGTACCAGCAAGCCCGTCATAAACACCCGCATCGCTGGTCAGGGGCCACGCGAAATTGGCAACCTATCGGCGCCGTCACACTCAACCCAGAGCGGGAGAAGCCGCCACTGAAAATAGCAGCTTAAAAACACGGCTGACGCGACAACTACCTTGCAAAACGCCGCGACCAGGCCATGGGAGAAGAAGTCGAGTTGCTTGATCTCGCGCTTCTTGCCGATGCGCTGGTTGATGAAGTCGACCAGCTGCGCGATGGAGTCCAGTTCGCGGTACTTGGCGCCGTAGCGCGACTCGACCACGACCTTGACCCGGTCCAGCAGCTGGCGCTCGTAGTCCTCGGTGAAGATCAGGAAGATGCGTTGGGTCGAATCGTTGGCGGTCGCGGGCGGGTACAGACGGGCTTGGCGGATACCCTGATTGATAAAACGCATCTTGTTGCCTTTCTGCCCGCGCAGGCTCTCCAGCAATGTCATAGGCGAGGCGCCGACCACGGTGATGAAGTCCTGCTGCAGTGAGACCGGAATCAGCGTGGTGCCGTGCTGCGCACTGGTCTTGCCCTGATGAGGCTGAGTCATTGGGTTCCGTCCTTAGAAGTCGATACCTTTGCTCTTGAGGTAGTTGGCCGCATCCCGGCCCCAGCGCACGACCACCGACTGCGCTTCGTCGGTAAACACCCGCTCGGTGTTGCCGTAGCCGTTGGTGTAGCCGACAAAGCGCTGGCCGTCGCTGCACTCCACGCAGTAGAGCGCGCCTTCGACCGGCTGGCCGCCATTTTCGTCGACGAGTTGGTACTGCTCGCTGTGCCTGGGCAGTATCTGCGGCGCGGTGAAAGGCGCGGCACCCGCTTGAGTGCCGACCAACACATCACCCGAACCGGTGACGATGATGCCGCCATGCGCCGTGGCGCTGCCCTGGAAAGCGATCGGTTTGCCGTTGATCAGGATGCTACCGATGCCCTCCGTAACCGCGTCGCCGCAGGCCGTGCTATCGCCGACCCGCAAGGCGGGCAGGTTATTGATCAGCACATCGGGCGAGCCGCTGGTGGTGGGGTTGGTGCCGTGGCCTGGGAGAGGGCAGGCATTCAAATCGCTGAGACGGGAGGCTGGTTTGGCCATAGATGACATCCTTGTTCAATGATGTGGGCAATCCTATCGGGTATCGGATATTCCCCGTGTGGCTAAGTTCACCTTTGCCGCAGCGGACAGCGATTGGCTTGATTGCCTGCCGATGGCCGCAATTAATCGGCTGTAAATTGCGCAAGTTTTTGCGCAGCTTGCAGGACGATCTTGCCGGGCAAGGGCGGCCCAGGCTCGCTAGAGGCCAAGCAGGCCTGCCTGGCCAGGTGGTTGACACCGGCGGTAGATAGCAAGCGCCCCGCCGCCCCGCCTCTACTCAGGTTGAGGTGCTGAGAGGCGGGGGGGTCAGAAAGTCTGCGGAGTATCGGGAAGCTAAGAATCAATGACACTGACCTTATTGATCGGGTTCGGTCTGGTCACTCGATGTGGACGGGGTAGAAATCGGCAGGAGCGGTCAGTCGCGACAGGCAGGAACCGGCCAAAAGCTGCCTGTCGCGACCGGGTAATTACGGCCAGAATTCGGCATTGCAAAACAAGGCGTCATCCGCCAAGGCTTCGTAAAGCACCTTCTTCCATCCATTGATCAGCAAGCTAGCTGCATTAGCGCCTGAACGGAGGAAATCAGAGAACGCTTCTGGGGGCTGCTTGCTGAAATAGTTCACACGCAAGTCCATCAGGATGCTGAGTTCTGAGCTCGCTTGGATGCTGTAGCGCTCGGCAATCCCGAACAGGTCAAAATGATTAACTACCCTGGCCGTGTCCTCATCACTCCAGTCATCCGGTGGACTGGCGCTGTAGATGATCGTGCAGGGGCTGGTATGGGATATGGAAACACTGATCCACCTTTCCTCGAAAAATTGTCGTTTATCCAGGTACGGATGAAGCGGCTGCCGATGCGGGTGGTCAATCAGGGGGTTGCGCTTGTCAGTGTTGCAATCACGGCAGGCAGGGATCAGGTTCTGGGGAACGATCGCCAGCTTCGGATAGTTGGCTTTTGGCAAATAGTGATCCAGCGTTCGAGGCTGCCCTATTCCTCCACATGTCGGACAATGGTCACCTGCAGCCACCAAGATAGAGTCGTATAGCGCTCGTCCAGGCTCTCGCTGCACCATGTAGTATTCATATAGGTGAACCAACTCGCTTTTTCGAATGTCATCGATCACGAAGGGATCTTCCCCCTTGGCCACCCTCAAATAGGGTAACTCCCAGGTCGATCCGGCAGCGACTCTTGCGATGAATTCAGCGGCGTTGGCTGTGATACCTGGAAGAATGCCCCTCATCCTGTCTCGCTGTTGATCATCGATGATCGCAGCGGTGCAGGCCATGTAGGCCTCCTCAGGGGTGCAGTTTGGGGCTAACAGTTGCTTCATGCCTGCCCCTTCGAATCACGCTCAGCGATTAACGCCCGAAGCACTGCCTGCCCTTCGAGCCCCAATCTCCCACCAAATTTTCGAAGGATAGCCTCAAAGCTTTGTTCCTCGGCAGCTTCAGCAGCAAGCAGTGTATGAAAACCCGAGGATGCCACCTCCAAGCCAAAAACTTCTCGGGTCAGAATCCCTACGTTCTCACCGAACGTCTCGACTGTTGGCCGCTGTGCTGATGCCACCAAATTAGACCGATGAATTTTCCATACACACGACGCAGGAATTTCTTGGAGCACTACGGGCGAATGCGTGGCCACGATCGCTACACCGTTGCGATCCAGAAGCAACTCACTCAACGCCCGAATCAATGCCGATAGCAGCGGCGGATGCAAATGGCTCTCGGGTTCATCCATCAGGACGAGAGTTTTTTCTTCGACCCGTTCGACTAGCTTGGTGATAGTCAGCAGCACGATCGAATGGCCAGAGCTGAGGTTTGAAAAAACTTCGTCAGCTGCCGTAATCCATTCTTCGCCACTCAAGGACAGGAGCCGTTCGAATCCCAAACCTGCGAAATTCTCGTCAGACTGCAGGGTTGTGACGGCCTGCCGCCAGCGATTACGCTTATACGTATCCCGCAGGCACCCTCTCATACCGGCAATGAAGTCAGATTTGAGGGCGTCCCGGCGCTTCAACTCATGCCATGCGTCCTCACCTTTTGACTTTAATCCGACATAGAAAAAGCAGGTGCCTTTGGCTGGGTCAGGCTGTTCCGGAGGCGGGTCAAAGGGGTCAAATGCGCTAAAGGATACGAGCACTACGCTGCTGAAAAAATCCGGGGCAATAATCGCCCGCTGCTGCCCCCAAAACTGAACCTGGGAGATGGCATCTGCACCAGTGTGGCCGGTATGAATGGCTTTGGTGATGCCGTTGAGGATGGTGGTTTTTCCGATGCCATTTCGCCCGATCAGCGCGTGCACATTTGTTTGGGGCGTCGAATCAACGTCTACATCGAAACTCAACTCAATCCCGGCGGTAGAGCTGTCAGCTTGCTTCTTGTAGACGAAGGAAAAATTGGTTCGGACAGCACCACCAAGAAGGACTCGCGTAAATTGATTTTTGACACTGGTCAGGCTGATATCGCGCAACAACGAGATTGAGAACACCGGCTCATCTTTTATCGTTTCCAGAATTTCAGGGTTGGCAACGATGTCATTCATTCCACGTAGGAAGTCAAACCGCAGCGACCCCGAGGATGAGTTCGCAATTTTCTGGTAGTACTCGACATTGGTACCGAGTGAAAAGAAGCCCTCTGGAAGCCCCTCAAAAGAATCCGGAAGCTTGGATCGAGTGGACGTGGAAGTATCCTGTCCTTTGAACCCGATCTTGACGTTCTCAAGGTCGTGGGCTTGGCCAAATTCGTCAAATACGATCACATAGAACATCGTGATGAAGCTGTGATCGTTCCAGCGGTCGTATTTCAGGTAAGCAGCACCGACGCCGGCGCTTGGGAATTTATCTTCCCTGCTTAGTATGTGAAATTCCATTTTTCCCTGCTCGTAGTAGAGCCCTATGCTCAACAGCCAACATGATCGGATTGCATGGATGATGTCATTTCGATCTCACAACCACAAATTATTGGCTGTAAAGCCGGGACTCAACGCAGAATCTCAGAAGGATTACAGCATCGACCTTCTCCTCGCGCTAATGGTGTCTGACAACTAGAGGGACAGATTTATTTATTGAGCTGGCCGTCCGCTTTTGGCCGGCAGCGGGCACATCTGACAGGCGGTACCCGTCACTTGCCGCTCTTCGAACCGCCTCATCATCGCCTCGCGCGCCTTGTCAGTGATTGGGCGACTCGGCGCCGAGCGCGAGTGATTTTAATCCACGATCTGTTCCACAGCGGTATCGACGGCCTTGTCCTGTATACGCTCTTTCGGCTTTGTCTGATTACGTCGTGCTTGTCCGCGCTGCCGCTTGGCCTGCTGTTTAGCATGCAGCGCCTGAGCCGCCGTCACCATGCCAACTGCCTGGCCGCTTAAGTCCAAGCGCGGCGCATTCTCCGTCATGCT
Organism: Pseudomonas sp. sp1636; assembly: GCF_030376615.1. Taxonomy (GTDB): domain Bacteria; phylum Pseudomonadota; class Gammaproteobacteria; order Pseudomonadales; family Pseudomonadaceae; genus Aquipseudomonas. The sequence goes on along the minus strand of NZ_JARRAB010000009.1, from coordinate 26,143 downwards.
CGCCCAGTATCGACTTCCTCGGCACCAGGTAGCGATGCCCTGCTTGAGCTGTTCGCAGGATATTCCGAGCAGCTCCAGGTGTTGCTCGGCATCCTTGAAAATGCCCTCCTTTAACGGAGCCTTGGGGGCCGGATTGACCGGGAAGGCCAATGGAAAGTGCTTCTGCAATCGCCAGATCGCTTCGACCGCAGGATCTTGCTCGCTAGGCTTCGTCTGCAGAGAAGGATTCCGCATACGCTGCTTCGTACTATCAGTCTTTACCTGCACTTTTTCGGCCCGCAGGCGGTCGCGTAGCTCAGCTAGTTGTTCAAAACCCATCGTTCAGTTCGCAGCTTCATGGTTGATTCGTGGTGCAAGGTTATCCCATTCAGTCTTTTGACACAGCCTGGGCCGAAAGCGGACTGCATCCAAGGGGTGCTATCGGCCAGGAGCGGACCGTCGAGGGCGTTTACGAAATCAGGGGCGATTCAGCCTACAGACACTTTTGCTAGCTGATCGCCGGAGCTGTCTGTAAGTGCAAAGTTTTCAAGGCGGGCAGCCGTATTTGCACGGGGGTGCTGACGGTAGCCACCCCTTACAAAGATATGCGACCGCCCTATTCCTCAAAAGGAAGAACAGCCGCTGCAATCTTTTCCGCAATCTCAGCAACAGAATCATGAGCAGTCGTAAAGCCAGCGAGATCAGGCAGTATCCCGCTGTATTGCCTAACGTCATCAAATGTAACGCCGTGAAGCACGGGAATAAGAGTGGATTTGTTCAGCAAAGCCCCCAACTCCCGCTCGGTCCAGAACCTCCCAGTAAGATATGCCGGGGTCAACAGCGCTATACCGGTTCTAGCCTTCCTCAAGCCTGCATCCATCTGAAGTGACTGGCTTCGGCCTGGAACAATGGCTACCTCATCAAACCAAACAGCCACCCCAAGCCCCTCCAAACAGGACCGCAGTTCGCCTGCCATGTGAGCACCATCAATCCGGGCATAGCTCAAGAACGAGTCGTATTCCCTAGGGTCGGCGAACGCAACTGCCTGATGCACCCGATCCGCCAGTTGCCTCTCTGAGTCGGTGTATTGGAGCGAGCCCGTGGACGAACGTAAGCTGCGATTAAGTTCAGCAATGAGCTTTGCGTTGTGCTGAGCAGCACGGCGGTTGTGCGCATTGACTTCAACCTCAACTTTTCGATTGTGCGCTTCAACATTGTGGTTATGGGCGTTTATCTGCGCCTGAACCTTTCGGTTATGTGCATCAATCTGACGATTGTGAGCTTCAACTCGCCGCTTGTTTTCACGATTTACCCGGTCAACCTCACGATTTAGCTGCTGCCGTGCTTTGCGCTCCGCCTCACGAATGCGACGCAGCAATTCAGCCTGACTAATTGCCATAGATCACCTCCTGCTTCCGCCTTACTAGCGGAGCTTGTTAGTTAGCCAGTCGTTAACATCTTGAGGACCTTGCCCGTAGTAGGGGCAAGACAGGCTGATTACGTACAGGTTGTCGTTCTTGTCCAGATAACCGGATAACGAGTTGAAAATCTGTTGAGGCGAGGCCGCGGCTTCGATTGCATATGAAGATTCTGAGAGTCGAGCCCAAGGGTATTCCTTAACAGCCTTCAGAATCTGGCTATGCCGCTGCCCGGGATTATTGAGGTCATAGGTGACGAGATATGTAGCCATGACTCCTCCTCAGCGCTTCTTGTTGGACTGAGAAAGGGTTGAGGCAGCGAGAGCCTTGGTGGTCTCGCTGTACTTCTCCGACAGGAGCACCCGAGACGCTTTCGCCTCCATCGCTTTTCCGGTTTCTTTGGACGAAGAGGACTGGGAAAGGACTGACCCAGCGAGACTCTTGGCGATGGCCGATGCATTCGGGTCACGCAGCGTTTCCGCCGCCTGCTTGGCGACGCCTGAGGACGTTTGCTTGGAATTTGGCATGATAGGCTCTCCTATGTTGCCGGTTCAGTAGAACCAAACCCTAAAAGGAGAACCGTTCAGCAGTTGAGCAGTTGACGCTTCCGCCACTTGTTGGCTCAATGTGAACCCTTATCAGGATCTAGCACGGTCACTACCGTCTGGCCTCTGGTGGTGCGAATGGGTACGTTTCGGTCGCCAAACTTCTACGTACTCATTCGCAGACTTTACCTTCTGCTCAGCCCTCATTCGAGGCAGTAGCTACGCTGAAAAACCCAACATATAGGTGTCTTCAGCGCTTGAAACACAAGATAGTGCGGTGTCTGCACAAGCGCAAGCCTATAAATCTCGACTGCCTGTGGATAAATCTGTGGGTTAATTTGGGGTAAGTTTCGCAACGCCCCGCCAATACTGTGTTTTTCACCAGTGTACCGTTCGTCGCCCAATTAAAATTTTCCACAGCAGGAAAAGTGGCTGCTACCGTCTGGAGCATTCCCAGCAGACAGAAACAGCTCTCACGATTAAAACGTCTCACAAGCGCCCCGCCTTAGACGACGTTCATTTCGCTGCGCCCTGAAGAGCGTTCTTGGAAAGGGAGCTAGATTGGAGGAACAATCGGGGATCACGGTATTGATGCTGATGGGCAGCTCTTGGCCGTTTTCTGCCTGTCGCCACCGCCTGCTCCGGGCCGGCTGCTGCCGGTTGTGATCGGCCAGCCAGGTAGCCTGAATACGGCACAGGTGGAAAACGCTCCGCGGGTTTTCCACCCTACGTGGATTTGACGGCTGTGTAGGGTGGACAACGTTTACTTGTCCACCAGCTTCTGCGATTGGCCGGTTCCTGCCAGTCAGGATAGACCGAACCAAGCCACTCATGGCCGGCTCAAGTCAACCTGACTGATTGCTATCGCCCTTCGGGCTTGCCCATCACTCCGCACGGGGCTAGAGTGCGCCGGTCACGGTCAATCCCGTGGCCGGGTGTCAGAACCTGACTGTCTGGGGCGCGGTAGCGCCATAGCTGAATAGCCGGCGCTTTTTTTGTGTCTGGCTATCGCATTTCTATGGTGGGCCGTGCGGGGCAGGCTTCGGCCTGGCCGGTTCCCTCGGACGCCGGTTTCTGACCCCCGTACGGTCCGCCACCCAACCGTGTCAGAACGGCGGTGACGGCTCCTTAATCAGTTCGAGGAGCATAAGGAAAATGCGCTACCCACCTTTTACCCAAGGGCTCCACCTTGGGCTTTGCTGTTTGTCATCCGCCTCCGCCCTGGAGGTGCGTCATGACTAGTTCCAACCCTGTTGTTATCCCCTTCCCGAAACGTGTCGAGCCGCTTGATTGCGGCACTGTCACTGCCTGTCATTTTCAGGCGGCGGCCGAGTTGCGGGTGGCGATGCTGCACAAGATGTTCAACATTCTGGCTCGCTCGGGAGTGGCTGCACCCGCCGCAACGGACTTGCACGAGCTCTGCCAGAACGCCCGCGAGCTGCTCAACGATGTGGTGGTGCTGTACCGCAGTTCGTTGGCACAGGGGAGGGCTGGCGATGACTAAGCCCTGTACCAGTTACCTGCCCAGCCACGACGGCCAGAGCGGCGCGGCGATCGAGTGGCCGTGGGATTGCCAGCAGGCCTTCGACAAGGGCGTGACCTGCGCCCAGACCTGGCTGAGCAACGACGACACCGGCTGGCTGTGGGCCAACCTGATCATCGAGCGCGACGTGCTGCCTGGCGGGCTGCAACGGCGGGCCTTCGAGGTCGGTTTCCTCAGCCGGGTGCACCAGCGTTTGTGTTCGCCGTTCGGCGGTAATCATCAGGCCAGGAAGACCTGTTTGAGCCTTTGAACCTAGGGCGTTACTCGCTGCAGGCCAGTACGCCGGCAGCTATCAACCAAGTTGCGCAAGTTATTGCGCAACTTGGTTTTTTGCTGTGAATCGGGCCATAAACCCACGATATTCAATTGCATCCGCTAGGCGCTTTGTCGCAAGGTTTGTGGGTTAGGACGGAGCAAGGCACAGGCTCAACCCCTGCGGCTGATCGGGATTTATGACAAATGTGGCAATGGCTGCCCGCGTTACCGAGGACAGCCCAGGCTCAGCGTTGACAGCCCGCATGGCCAGCCACTAGTCTGCCCCCATGAAGCCGATCATGCTCGACACCACCACGACTACCGCGACCGCTTATGGCGGGTCGTGGGGTGAATCGTTGAGCTGAAAAAAGCGAACCGACCCCAAGGCCCCGCCAGCGATGGACGGGGCCTTTTCGTTTCTCCGTCCTGACTGGCATATCAAGGAGAGACACCATGCCCAACCCCGCCGCCAAGCGCCCTGCCCTGTTGATCGTCGATATGCAGGTCGGCCTGTTCCACGGCCCGGAGCGGCCCTACCAGGGGCAGCGCGTCCTGGCCAATATCAACCGGCTGATCGGTAAGGCGCGCAGCGCCGACGCCCCGATTTTTGCCGCGCGGCACAGCGGGCCGGCGGGCTCGCCCATCGAGCCGGGCAGCCCGCTCTGGCAGTTGCTGCCCGAGCTGGAAGTGGAGGCGGCGACGGACTGGCTATTCGACAAGACCCGGCCGAGCTGCTTCTTCGCCACCGACCTGGCCGAGCGGCTCGCCTCTGCCGGCGTCGATCGATTGGTCATCGCCGGCATGAAGACCCAGTATTGCATCGACAGCACCTGCCGCATGGCGGCGGAGCTGGGCCTGCAGCCGGTGCTGGTGGCAGACGCGCACACTTGCATGGACACGCCCGTGGCCTCGGCCCAGACCATCATCGAGCACCACAACCTGACCCTGGGCGGCCCCTTCGTGCAGCTGCTGAGCACGGATGAGCTGCAGTTTGGCTCGCCTGCGCGAATGCCGTAGAGAAAGGCTCTGTACCCGCTAGGTGTTGCATGGAGGCGGCAGGTTTTGTCTGCTGCGCATGCTGGTGTGGGCAGGATCAGCAGTACTCGCCACCCCGTAGCCCGGATGCAATCCGGGAAGCGCTGGCAGCCGCACAAGCCTTCCCCGGATTGCATCCGGGCTACAAGGCGCGCGCTGCCAGGGTGGACAGCGCAAAGCCTTCAGCATTAACGCCCCACGTTAAGTGTTTGCAACACGTAACTAGGACATAGCCTAGAGAAAAGGGAGCAGAGCAAACCCATGCCTCGATGAGCAGTGGCGGAAACGCTGCGCGGGTTTTCCACGGGGTGGCCATCCACCCTACGCGAACTTGAGGGTTGGGGAGGGTGGACAATCCTTACTTGTCCGCCCGCCTCTGCGACTGGCTGCAAGGCTGTCGGCTGGCTGGGTTGGGCACAGCAAAACGTCAGACGCCGCCAAGCGTCTTTATCAGCCAAACACACTCACTGTCTGTCGGCTGACCACGGCCACCTTGCCGTTCTTGTCCCACAGGGTGGAATCGATATGGCTATAGCCGTTTGCCGAGCCTTGAATGTCCGCCTGGTATTGCCACCAGTCATTGGCGCTGCAATCGGCCGGCACTTCCACAAAGCTGATAGCCCAGGTCAACGAACTGCCCGAGGCGGGTTTCTTCAACATGCTGAAAACGGCCGGCGGCCAAGCGTCCAGCAGGGCCAACAGTTCCGCCACCGAGATGGCGCCCTCTGCGTCTTCGCGCAACCTGATCCAACCGCCCATTGCCGTTTGCTCCGTCCCCATGAACGGCATCTTGCCCAGGGTATAGCGGTAATCGAAATAGCGGGTGAAGTCCGGGGTCAACCCGGAGATAAATGGGAAGGCTTGCACCTCATCCGGGGCGTAAAAAACCGGTGCCTTGTCAGGTTCCACCCGCACCATGGATTCCCGGTCGCCACCGAAGCTGGCCAGCACCACGGCACAGACCTGGTCGTTTTGATAGGCCGTGGCTTGCACTTGGGTGGCGGCTTTGCCTTCACGCAATACTTTGACGATGACGTCCATTGCACCCGGGGCAACGGGGGCGACAAACGACACCATGATGGAGCGAACCGGTCTGCCTTGCGCCACCTGCGGGGTGATTTTCTCGTACATGGCAGCGGCCACCATGCCGCCAAAGGTAGCTCGACCCTGCCCCCATTTTTCGGGAATGGTCACTGTGCGCGAAGCGCTTTCACGTACCGCCGCCATGGTATCGCCGAAACTCATAATTCATCCCTAATTAGTTAATAAATGAAAAATCAAAGACCACAAACTCGACTCAGGACGCCAGCTTGCCGACAACCAACTGCTTATCCAAAAAACCAATGACTTTTTCAGCGTATTCTTTGGGTTGCGCGGCATACGCATGGGTATGCGTGGCCCCTGGCACTTGCCAGAATTCCGTTTGCGTTCTGTGCCTCAGGGCTTGCCATAACAGTTCCCCATCTTTAACCGGGGTGAATTCATCGGCGTCGCCATAAATCATCAACAGACCTGGGCTGCCCACTAGGTTTTCGGCGGCATGGGTCGGGCGCAAACTGCGCTCGCCGGCGGGATAAACTATTTTGGAAAGCTGTATGCCCAACTTGGGGATCGGGTAGCGGGACCAAAAATGCAATAAGGTCGGAAACGCCGACTCCAGCACCGCCGCCTTGAAGGGGTGTTCAGGCTGCGCCATGGCACACACGCTCATGGCCGCGCCCATGGAGGCACCCACTACCGCCACGGGCAAGTCGGGGTAGCGGGCTTGCAAGGCTTGCCCGGCGGCCAGCACATCCAGTGGATAGTCCATGGTGGTGGAGGTGCTTTCACCAAAGCCATTCAAATCGAAAACCATCACGTGGTAGCCCGCCTGACGTAGCAGTTCGGCGTGCCCATATTTCATCCAGAAGCCTTTGGCCACCACGCCCATGGGATGGGACATCAGCACCGCGCCCTTGGCCTGCGGTGTGTGTGCAGGCGCCAACAGCGCGGCAATGCGGGCGCCGGATTGACTGTCGACACTCAAACGCTGCCAGTGATCCTGGTCGACGCTTTCCGGCCAGCGCCAGGGCCTGGCAAAGCGGCCAAAAAACGGTTTCTTGAATAATCGATAGGCGGTGTTTTTCATGGCGGCAATCCCGTTGTGCTAGCCCGGAGAAGGGCGTGATAGGCCCATAGTGGCCATTGCCCCCAGCAACCACCATGAGCAAAAATGACGAATTACATGCGATTTTTGCCAACCGCACACATGGCTCTGCCACGGGAAAATAAACATGAACGTCTGCATATTGATGGCGGATCAATGCTCATCCACCAGCGTTGCCGCCACCCTGGAATTTTTTGAAACCGCCAATGTGCTGCACCACTATGCCGTCAGAAAAAGCGCCCGCGATCGGCTGGACAGCCCCGCTCTATTCAAGGTGGAAACGGCCTCTATGGATGGGCAAAGTGTCGCTTGCACAGGCGGACTCAGGTTAACGCCCGACACAGCCGTTACAGGGGTGCACAGCCCGCAACTGATTGTTGTGCCGGGCTTCATGTTCAACATTCTGGGCGTGCTGCCCACGCTGGCCGGCATGATTGAATGGCTGCAACAGCAACATCGGCAAGGCTGTTACATCGCCAGTATGTGCACCGGGGCATTTGTAACCGCCCAAGCGGGGTTATTGGATGGCCGCTGCGCCACCACCCACTGGGTGTTCAGCGAGCAGTTTGCGCAACGCTTCCCCCAAGTGAAATTACAGACCGAACGCACCGTCACCGATGATGGTCAGATGATGTGCTCGGGCGGCTCCACCAGCGGCAGTGATTTATTGCTGTACCTGATTCGAAAATTTGCATCGCCCCAGTTGGCTGCCGAGTGTGCAAAAAAATTGTTGGTGGATGTCTCCGCGCGCAGCCAAACCCCTTATTCCTGCACCACCTTCAAGAAAAACCACACCGACGCCGACATTCTCAAAATTCAGATCTGGTTAGAAAACCGCATCGGCAACAGCATCCATATGGAACAGGTGGCCGATGAATTTGGCTTAAGCATGCGCAATTTTATCCGCCGCTTCAAAGAAGCCACGCAACAGACCCCCATTCAGTATTTGCAAAACCTGCGCATTGAAAAAGCCAAACATTTACTGGAAAGCAGCCAACAAGCGTTCGACCAAATCACGCTGCAGGTTGGCTATGAAGATGAGAATTCCTTCAGACGCTTATTTAAACAACGGGTGGGACTGTCGCCGACGGCCTACCGCAAACGCTTTGAAAATGTTCGACATTGACGGCCAACTGGCGGCCACCGCTTAACAGGCCGTTGAGAATGTAGGCGAAGCGGCCAAGACCAGGCACGCGGCGCCGCGCCGGCCGGCGTACTGCTGCGCGAGTACGCCCTACCGGTGATCAGGCTTCGACCTGGCTCCACTGCTTGTTCAGGCGCTTGTCCGACACCGCGATCTTGGTGCCGAGCTGCTGAGCGAATAGCGAGACGCGGTATTCCTCGAGCATCCAGCGATACAGCAGCAGTTGTGGGTCGCGCTTGCCTTCCTGGGCGTGTTTGGCCAGACGCGCCTGGTATTGCTGCCAATAACCGGCCAGCTCACCGCTCCAGACTCGGTCGCGCTGCAACTGGGCGCCAATTTTCTCGCAACGCTGCTCGATGGCCTTGAGGTAACGCGGCAGTTCTTTGAGCCATTCGGCCGGGGTTTCGCGGACGAAACCGGGGTAGACCAGGTTGCCCAGTTGCTGCTTGATGTCGTTGAGGGCGATGGCCTGGGCCAGGTCGATCTTGCCCTTGAAACGTTTCTGCAGGCCGTGCCAAGCCTTAAGGATTTCCAGGGTGAGCTTGGCCAGGCGCTCGGCATGCGCCGTCCAGTCGCCACGCTTGCTCTCGGCCAAAGTAGCTAGGGCGGCGCCGTCCCTCGGCAACGGCTGCTGCCCTTCGAGGACGCAGCTGTCCAGGCTGGCCAAAAGGATGTCTTCGACCAGTGCCTCGACCCGGCCCATGTCGCGGTACAGCAAGCCCAACTCGGTCAGGCCCGGCAATTTGCCCCGCAGGTACTTGGCCGGTTCGGCCAGCTGCTGCAACAGCAGACGCTGCAGGGCTCGGCGGTGCTGGTATTCGGCCTCGGCCTGGGTCGAGAAGCGCTCTTCCTTGACCGTGCCCGCCTCTTCCACCAGCGCCGGGTAAACGGTCATCGACAGGCCGGCAATCTGCTGCTGGGTCTTTTCCGCCACCTGGGCGAAGGCCTTGGCCTCCACCGTTTTCGGCGTTTTATCGGTTCGCGGAATCGCCAACGCGGCCTGACTGGCCTCGGCAAAGCGCGCGCACAGCTCGGCCAGGTCGCGGCCTTCGCCGAGGAACTTGCCCTGGGCGTCGACCACTTCCAGGTTCATCTTCAAGTGGTTTTCCAGCTGCGCCTCGGCCTCGATCCAGGCCTCCTCGGGCACCCGCGCGCCGGTCATGCGCGTCAGCTCGCGGCCCAGGGCTTCGGGCAGGTTGCCCTGGCCAAGGCTCAACTTGCTCAACGCGGCGCCGACGAAATCCGGCACCGGGACGAAATTCTTGCGCAAGGCTTTCGGCAGGTTGCGCACCAGGGCCACGCACTTGGCCTCCAGCAGGCCGGGCACCAGCCATTGCAGGCGCTCGCCCGGCAGTTGCGGCAGCAGCGGAGCCGGCACGCGCAGGGTGACGCCGTCACGCGGGTGGTTGGGCTCGAAGTGGTAGCTCAGCGGCAGGCTCAAGTCACCCAGGCGCAGCATATCCGGGTACTGCGCGGCGGTGATTTCCTTGGCGTCGCGGGCCAGCACGTCTTCCTCGCGCATGACCAGCAGCTGCGGATTCTTCGCGCTCTCGATCTTGTACCAGCTGTCGAAGGTCGCAGCCTGATGGATCTCAGCCGGCAACCGCGCCTCGTAATAGCCAAACAGGGTTTCTTCGTCGGCGAGGATGTCACGCCGACGGGCCTTGGCCTCCAACGCGTCGAGCTGCTCGAGCAGCTGGCGGTTGGCGCTCAGGCACTTGGCCCGGGAGAGGATTTCGCCGCCGACCAGGCCCTCGCGGATAAACAGCTCGCGCGACACCGGCGGGTCGATGGGGCCGTAATGCACCGGCCGGCGGCCGACCACGATCAGGCCGTAGAGGCTGATCTGCTCGTAAGCCACGACCTGGCCGCGCTTCTTCTCCCAGTGCGGCTCCAGGTGGTTCTTCTTGATCAGGTGCGGCGCCAACGGCTCGATCCAGTCCGGTTCGATCTTCGCCACCATGCGGGCGAACAGCTTGGTGGTCTCAACCAGCTCGGCGGTCATGATCCAATTGGGCTTCTTTCTACCCAGCCCGGAGGACGGATGCACCCAGAAGCGCCGCTGGCGGGCGCCGAGGTAGTCGCCTTCTTCGGTCTTCTGGCCGATCTGGCTGAGCAGGCCGGAGAGGATCGCCTTGTGCACCTTGGCGTAGTCGATGCTGCGTTGCTGGGCTTCGTCCTTGGCGGCCTCGACCTTGCTGGACAAGCCTGCGGCGTTGTCCACCCTACGGCTACCCTGCCCGCTGCTGCCTTCCGATAACTTCAGTTCGCGGGCGATCAGCACCAACTGGCGATGGGCATCGCGCCACTCGCGCAGGCGCAGGTAGTTGAGGAAGTTCTTCCGGCACCAGCTGCGCAGTGCACTGGAGCCGAGAGCCTGGCGCTGCTCCTCGAAACCGCGCCAGAGGTTGATCAGCGCGGCGAAATCGGAGTCGACATCCTTCCACTGCGCATGGGCCTGGTCGGCAGCCTGCTGGCGATCCGCGGGGCGCTCGCGCACGTCCTGCACCGACAGGGCACTGGCGATGATCAGCACTTCATCGAGGCTGCCCTGCTTGGCGCCTTCCAGCACCATGCGCGCCAGGCGCGGGTCGACCGGCAGGCGCGCCAATTGGCGGCCCAACGGGGTCAGTTGACCTTCGCGGCTGACCGCCGAGAGTTCCTGCAACAGGGTGAAGCCGTCGGTGATGGCCTTGCCGTCTGGCGGCTCGATAAAGGGAAAGTCTTCGATCTCGCCCAGGCGCAGATGGAGCATCTGCAGGATCACCGCCGCCAGGTTGGTACGCAGGATTTCCGGATCGGTGAACTCGGGGCGGCCGAGGAAATCTTCCTCGCTGTACAGGCGCACGCAGATGCCCGGTTCGACCCGCCCGCAGCGGCCCTTGCGCTGGTTGGCGCTGGCCTGGGACACGGCTTCGATGGGCAGGCGCTGGATCTTGGCGCGATAGCTGTAGCGGCTGATGCGTGCCGTGCCGCTGTCGATCACGTAGCGGATGCCCGGCACGGTCAGCGAGGTCTCGGCGACGTTGGTGGCCAAAACGATCTTGCGTCCCGCCATCGGCTGGAAGATCTTCTGTTGCTCGGCGGGAGTCAGTCGGGCATACAGCGGCAGGACTTCGGTGAAGCGCAGGTTGGCCCGGCGCAGCACTTCGGCGGCGTCGCGGATCTCCCGCTCGCCGGGCAGGAACACCAGCACGTCGCCGGGGCGCTTGCCCTCGCTCTTCTCGAACGCGGCGATCTCGTCGAGGCTGGCGAGGATCGCCTGGTCGACCGACAGATCCTCCTCGACCCGGTTGCCCTCCTCGTCCTGCTCGGACGTCAGCGGCCGGTACCAGGTCTCGACCGGATAGGTGCGCCCGGAGACTTCGACGATGGGCGCGTCGCCGAAATGCTTGGAGAAACGCTGCAGGTCGATGGTCGCCGAGGTGATGATCAGCTTGAGGTCGGGCCGGCGCGCCAGCAGGGTTTTCAGATAGCCGAGGAGAAAATCGATGTTGAGGCTGCGCTCGTGGGCCTCGTCGATGATCAGGGTGTCGTACTTGTCGAGGAAACGGTCGTGCTGGGTCTCGGCCAGCAGGATGCCGTCGGTCATCAGCTTGATCAGGCTGCGCTCGTTGCTCTTGTCCTCGAAACGCACCTGATAGCCGACCAGCTCGCCCAGCGGCGTGCCGATTTCCTCGGCGACCCGGGTCGCCACGCTGCGCGCGGCCAGCCGCCGCGGCTGGGTGTGGCCGATCAAGCCGTGCACGCCGCGGCCCAGCTCCAGGCAGATCTTCGGCAGCTGGGTGGTTTTGCCCGAGCCGGTTTCGCCGGCGATCACCACCACCTGATGCTTGACGATGGCCGCCTTGATCTCGTCGCGCTTGGCGGCGATCGGCAAGGCGTCGTCGTAACGCATGGCCGGCACGCTGAGACGGCGCGCCTCGACCTTGGCGGCGGAAGCCTGAAAACGTTCGAGCCACTGCGCCAGCTTGGCCTCGTCCGGCCGCTTGCTCAGCTCGTGGAGCTGGCGACGCAAGCGGTGGCGGTCGGCGTAGAGGGCGTGCTCGAGGTTTTTCTGCAACTGGTCGAGGGCGGGTAACGGGTCGGTCATCGGGCAGCCGTGAGCATATTCGTGAGGGCCGCGATTGTCGCAGATTTCACCGCAACCCCGAAGAACGCATCCAGAGTGCGGCCCACAGGCTAAGCCCGCCATGACCTAAGAGACTGACTCAGGTGCCCGAATCAAAAGGCTCTGTACCCGTTAGGTGTTGTATCACCAGGCGCGAACTGCCTGCGATCCGTAGGAGGCCCGACCTCGGGGCGAGCTTTGGCTATACCCGCGAAACGATGGGCAGGCAGCCCTGCGGGCTGCATTCGCCGCGGGGTCGCGCCTCCTACAAGAGATCGCGCATGCAACACATAATTGAGACATAGCCAATCAAAAGGCCGCGTCGCGGTACACCTGCTCGCCGCCGAGCAGGGTCCAGAGCACCTGGGTCTGGCCGAGCTGCTCCAGCGGCAACTGGAAGATGTCGCGATCCAGCACCACCAGGTCGGCCTGCTTGCCGACTTCCAGCGAACCGGTGTCCCGTTCCTGGCGCAGGCTGTAGGCGGCATCCAGGGTGTAGGCACGCACCGCCGCTTGCAGGTTCGGCAGGCTGCGCTCGCCCAGGCTCAGGGCATTCTGCATGATGCCCAGGGGCGACAGCGGGTTGACGTCCCAATCGGAGCTGAGGGTGACCCGCGCACCGGCGTCATGCAGCTGACGCAGCGGCAGCAGCTGGTAGGCACGCTGGCCGATCAAGGGCTGGTTGTCCTTGAGGAAAGGCGGCGCGAAGTAGCGACTCGGCTGGAAGTCGGCGGTGACGTTCAATTGCTTGAAGCGCGGCCTGTCGGCCTCGTCCACCAGTTCGAGGTGGGTCAGACGATGACGGCCCTGGCCGCCGCCGGCCTGGATGGCGTCCAGGGCATCGTTCACCGCCTGGTCGCCGATGGCATGGATATGCATGTCGAAGCCCGCGTCCGACAGCTCACTGACATAGCGTTGCAGGCGCTCGGGAGTGAAGTAATACAGGCCCTTGCGCTCGCCCCCCGGCAGGCTGTGCAGGTAGGGCTGCTGCAAGCGCGCGGTGCTGTTGTGGATGATGCCGTCGACGTAGAACTTGATCTGATTGACCCGCAGCAGGCTGTGCTCATCGCCGGGTCGATACAGGGCCTTGAGTGTGGCCAGTTGCTCTTCGTCGTCCAGCGATGGATAGGCCCACAGGCCGAGGGAGGTGCGCGCCTTCAGTTCGTCGCGTTGGGCGGCCTTCTGCCAGGCCTCGAGGTGACCGCGACGCCAGAATACCCGGGCGTCGGCCACCGAGGTGATGCCGTTCCTGGCCAGCTCATCCTGGCCCGCCAACACGGCCTGGTAGTAGACCTCCGCGAGCGCCCTGGACGGCGGCAATGCCTGATCCAGGGCCAGATCGCCGGCATTGTCCAGCACCAGGCCGGTGGGCCGGCCGTCCTCGTCGCGCATGATCACGCCGCCGACCGGGTCGGGGGTGTTTGCGTCGATGCCGGCCAGCTCCAGGCCCTTGGAGTTGAGCCAGTAGGAGTGCGAAGTCTCCTCCATCAGGGTCACCGGACGATCCGCCACCACGGCGTCGAGCAGGTCGCGCGGGGCCTCCTCTTCTGCCAATAGGCGGTGCAGAGCGAAGCCCCAGCCCACCAACCAGTCGCCCTCGTCCTCGGCATTGCAGGCACTCAGCTGCTCCAGCCACTGCGGCACGCCATCCTCGGGACTGAGGGTGCAATCGCCCTGGGCCTCGGAAGAGGCATCCAGCACGTGGGCGTGGCTGTCCTGAAAACCCGGCAACACCAGACGCCCCTGCAGGTCGACCTGTTCGGTCTGTTCATCGACATAGGCCTGCAGCGCCTGGCTATCGCCCACGGCGAGAATGCGTCCGTCCGCGTCTATGGCCAGGGCGCTGGCCCATGGCTGCTGTTCGTTCACCGTGTAGAACTTGCCGTTGTGCAACAGCGTGGCCGCCGATTCGGCGGCCTGCAGGGCGGAACTGGCCAACAGCAGCAGGCCGGTAAAGCTTAGGGAAGCGCGCATAGAAACCTCTAAAACCTGGTCGGAGAGCAGCCTACTGAGCCGCCTCCGGATGAACACATGAGTCTCGGTTGACGCCGGTGTGCCGTCAGCGGCCGGCAGCGGTCTTGAACGTGGTCCAGGTGCGCATGCGCGCACGCATGTCGCGCTGCGGGATGTCCTTACCGGGGATCAGCCGCGCGTAACCGGCCTCGCTCGGGTAGATGTCCGGGTTGTCGCGCATCTGCGGGTCGACAGCGGCACGCGCCTTGGCGTTGGAGGTGGGGTAGCCGGTGAAGCTGGAGATGGCCGCCATATTCTCCGGGCGCATGACGAAGTTGATGAAGGCGTAGGCGTATTCCGGGTGTTTGGCGTCAGCCGGAATCGCCATGGTATCCATCCACACCGTGGTGCCTTCGCTGGGGATGCGGTACTGGAAATCCATCTGCTTGCCGGCAGCGTCGGCCGCGCGCTGAGCCTGGGTCATATCGCCGCTGTAGCCGAGCGACAGGCACAGGTTGCCGTTGACCAGGTTGGTGACCGGCTGCGACTGCAGTTTGGTCACATGGGGGCGCAGCTGCATCAGCAGGGCTTGCGCCGCCGCCAGATCTTGCGCCTTGCCGCTGCGCGGATCGCGCCCCAGGTAGTGCAGCGCCACCGCCAAGACTTCGTCGGGCGAGTCGATCAGGGAAATCCCGCAGTCGGCGAACTTGGCCGCCAGCTCCGGCTTGAACAGCAGATCCAGGCTGTTCACCGGTGCACCGGGCGCGCGCTGATTGATCATCTCGGCGTTATAGGTCAGGCCAACCGTGCCCCAGGTGTAAGGCACAGTGGCATCGCGGGACTTGGGGTACTGGGCGTGCAGCGCCTGCAGTCCCGGCTCGATGTCGTCCAGTTCGGTCAGTTTGGATTTGTCCAGCGGCTGCAGGGCGCCGGCGCGCATCAGCCGCTCGGCTACGGTGTCGCCGGGGAAGATCAGGTCGTAGCCGCTGCCGCCGGCCATCATCTTGGCCTCCAACGTCTCGCTGCTGTCCATCACGTCGTAGACCACGCGGATGCCGGTTTCGGCGGTGAACTTGGCCAGGGTGTCCTCGGCGAAGTAGTCGGCCCAGTTGTACAGGTTCATCACCTTCTCTGCGGCCAGCAGTGGCTGGCTCAACAGCCCCAGGCCGATGGCCAGAGCGGCCAGTGGTTGGCTGTGCTTATACATCGAGTGCTCCTCGCGCCGTCCAGCGCACATGGGATTGACGACCGTCCAGGCCCAGCAGGGATCCGTACATTTCCGGACGACGGTCACGGTAGATGCCCCAGGTCAGGCGCTCTTCGCGCATGGCCGCCAGGTCGAGGCTCTGCACCAGCACGCCGGTCGAGTCGCGGTCGGCCTCGGCCAACAGCTTGCCCTTGTGGTTGCTGATAAAGGACGAGCCGTAGAAGCTCATCGCCAACTCGGGGTCGTTGCTCGCCTGCTCACGGCCGACGCGGTTGGCGGCGACCACCGGCAGGATATTGGCGGCGGCATGGCCGCGCATGGCCATCTGCCAATGATCGCGTGAGTCCAGCGCCGCGGCGCCCGGCTCGGAGCCGATGGCGGTGGGAAACAACAACACTTCGGCGCCCATCAGGGCCAGGCAGCGGGCCGTCTCGGGAAACCACTGATCCCAGCAGATACCCAGGCCGAGGCGGCCATAGGCGCTGTCCCAGACCCTGAAGCCGGTGTCGCCGGGGCTGAAGTACTCCTTCTCCTGGTAGCCGATGGCGTTGGGGATGTGGGTCTTGCGGTAGACGCCGAGCAAACGGCCATCGGCATCGGCCACGCTCAGCGAGTTGAAGTAGGCGTTGCCGGCCTTCTCGAACCAGGAGAGCGGCAGCACCACGGCCAATTCTTTGGCCAGCGCGGCGAAGCGCTTGAGCACTTGGCTGTCGCGGTATTCCTCGGCCAGCGCCAGGTGTTTATGATCCTGCTCGATGCAGAAATACGGGGTGGCGAACAGCTCCTGCAACAGGATCACCTGGGCGCCCTGAGCCGCCGCTTGGCGTACCAGCTGCTCGGCCTGGTCGAGGTTGCGGCCGAGATCCCAGCTGCAGGCGAACTGGGTGGTGGCGATGGTCAGCATGCTCATCGGCTCACCCCTTCGCCGGCCAGGCCGGCTGTTGCTGGGTGATGCAGTGCACGCCGCCGCCGCCATGGGCCAGTTGGTCGATCCGCACCGGCACCACTTCGCGCCCGGGGAAAGCCATGGCCAGGGTCTCGGCAGCGACCCGGTCGGCGGCGATGCCGTAGGCCGGCATGATCACGGCGCCATTGGCGATGTAGAAGTTGGTGTAGGAGGCGCAGAACACCTCGGCCTCCGTATCCAGCGCAGCGCTGGCCTCGTACAGCTCGAGCAGCTCGAACTGACGGCCACGGGCGTCGCTGGCCAATTCCAGGGCACGACGGTTCTCGCGCACCACCTCGGCATACACCGAACCCTGGTCATGGGTGGCGTCCACCAGCAGCGCGCCGGGGCGGGCGAAGGCGCACACGCCGTCGACGTGGCCGTCGGTCATGTCGCCGGTGACGTAGTCCGGATCGCCCGGCAGCCAGATGGTCTTCTGCACCCCGAGCAGGCGGGCGAAGATGTCTTCCATCTCGGCCTTGCTCAGGCCCGGATTGCGATTGGGATTGAGCAGCACCGACTCGGTGGTGATCAGCGTGCCCTCGCCGTCCACATGGATGGCGCCGCCCTCGTTGGCCAGCGGCGTGCCGAAACACTCCAGGCCCAGGCCGTTGAGCACGCGCCGGGCCAGGCTCTCGTCCAACTCATGGGCCGACTTGCCGCCCCAGGCGTTGAAGCGCCAGCTGACCCCGGCCAGGCCCAGTTGCGGGTGGCAGACGAAACTCGGCCCGCTGTCACGGCACCAGCTGTCGTTGACTGCCAGCTCGATCAGCTCGACGCCTGGCCCACACAGTGCCCGGGCGCGTTCGCCGGCGGACGGGTCGACCACCAGTTTGACCGGTTCGAAGCGGGCGATGGCGTTGGCCACCCGGGCGAAGTCTTCCTGCACCTGGGCCAGGGTTACGCCCCAGGTGTTCTCCCACAGCGCCTGGTTGTGCGGCCAGACCATCCAGGTGGCGGCGTGTTGGGCCCATTCGGCCGGCATCCACCAGCCCGTTTGCTGCGTGTCGTTCGGTTGCATGACAAGTGCCTTTCAGTTAAGTAGTTGTTATCACTGAAAACCGCCTGAGCGGCCATGACACCCATGCTATGCCCCTAAAAATCACAGAACAAACGATGGATTTTGCCCACAAATGATTAGCAGGACTTATCGATCATGCTCAAACACTGGCCACCCCTGAACGCCCTGCGCGGCTTCGAAGCCGCCGCCCGCCTGGGCAGTTTCCACAAGGCCGCCGAGGAGTTGCACCTCACCCAGTCGGCCATCAGCCAGCAGATCCGCAGCCTGGAAGGTTATCTGGAACAGCCGCTGTTCTACCGCAGCGGGCGTAGCGTCAGCCTGACCGACGCCGGCCACGACCTGCTCAGCACCACCCAGTCGCTGTTGCAGCAATTGGCCGTGGGCATTCGTCGCCTGGAGCAATACAGCAAACCCAACCAATTGGTGGTCAACACCACCCCGGCCTTCGCCCGCCACTGGCTGCTGCCGCGCCTGGGCGACTTCCGGCGGCGCCATGCCGAGATCGATCTGTGGCTGTTCACCACCGACGAGGCCCCGGACATGGCCAGCCAGACCATCGACATCGCCGTGCGTGACGACATCAGCGCCCAGGCCGAATGCAGCTTCCGGGTGCTGCTGCACGACCGCCTCTACCCGGCCTGCCACCCCGCGCTGCTGCAAACGCCCACGGCCGAGCGCAGCACCCTGCACGGCGAGCGGGAAATGGACTGGAGCCACTGGGAGGTCGAAGCCGGCGTGGATGTCGGCCAGCAGGGCCATGGCCTGAATTTCTCCGACCCCGGCCTGCTGCTGGACGCCGCCTGCCAGGGCCTGGGCATCGCCCTGGTCAGCCAACTGCTGGCGCAACAGGCCAGAGCCAGCGGGCTGCTGCAAGCGCTGGCCGAACAGCGCGTGCGCGGCCCCAACTGGGCCTGGCTGATTCATCGCGACAGCGAGCACAGCCCGCTGACCCGCAGTTTCTGCGACTGGCTGGAACAGCAGCTGAGCGCCAGCGGCGCGGCCTGAGATCGCGCGCCGGGTTAGCGATCATCGCTCAGATCTGAAACTGGCCGACCAGGCGCTGCAGGCGCTCGCCAAGCTGGTTGAGCTCGCGCGAGGTCTGCGCACCCTGGGCGGCTTCGCCAGCGACCCCGTCCACACCCACGGCGATCTGGTGCACGCTGCGGTTGATCTCTTCGGCCACGGCAGTCTGCTCTTCGGCCGCGCTGGCGATCTGCGCATTCATCGAGTTGATGGTGCCGATCAGGCTGGCGATGGCTTGCAGCGAGACACCGGCGCAGGTGGCCTGCTCGCGGGTGTTCTCGCCCATCTCGCTGGCACGCTGCATGGCCTTCACCGACTCGCTGGTGGCGCTCTGCAAGCGGTTGATCATGCTCTGGATCTCGCCGGTGCTCTGCTGGGTGCGGCTGGCCAGGGCGCGAACTTCGTCGGCGACCACGGCAAAACCGCGGCCCGCCTCGCCGGCGCGTGCCGCCTCGATCGCCGCATTGAGCGCCAGCAAGTTGGTTTGCTCGGCAATCGAGCGGATCACCTCGAGCACGCCGACGATGCCTTGCACATCCTGGCGCAGATTTTCCAGTGAGGTGCTGCTGCTACGCACTTCGCCCACCAGATCGTGGATGCTCTCGATACTCTGATCCACCACGCGCTTGGCGGACTGGCCTTCCAGGTCAGTCTCGCGCGCCGCTTCGGCGGCGTGTTGCGCACTGTTGGCCACTTCCTGGGCGGCGGCGGACATCTGATTGATCGCCGTGGCCACCTGATCGGTCTCCTGGCGCTGCCCTTCCATGGCCTGCTCCGAGCGTTGCGCCTGGCTGGACACCGCACCGACCAGGCTGGAGAGCTGGGTAGTGGTAGCCGCCACCTGGCACACCAGGCCGTGGATTTTTTCGACGAACTGGTTGAACGATAGCGCCAGCTCTCCCAGCTCATCCTGACTGGTCACTGGCAGGCGATAAGTCAGGTTGCCGTTGCCAGCAGCCATGTCGTCGAGATTGCTCTTGATGTGCAACAGCGGGCGGAGAATGGAGTTGCTCATGACGACGGCGAGCCCCCCCATCAGTAGCAGCAGGGCGGACGCCGAACCGATCATGATCAGCAGCAGGTTGTCGATGCGCGCCTGAAACTCGGCGCGTGCCTGCTGCACATCGCGCTCGACCCCGTCGAGATTCACCGAGGTGCCAAAGGCCAGATTCCACTTAGGCAGGTAGGCGGCGTAACCAACCTTGGGCACCAGCACTTTGCCGTCGCCGAGGACGAAGCTGTAATTGACGTAGTGGCTGCCGTCTTTACCGGCACGCACCAGTTCACGAATGGCATAGACCCCGTTGGGGTCGCGGTAATCGGCGAAGCTCTCGCCGATGCGCTCGTTGCCATTGGCCTGGAATACGCGCAGCGATTCACCGTCGTAGCCCCAGAAGTAACCTTCCGCGCCGTAGGACAGGCGCTTGAGCACCGCCACCGCCTGCTCGCGCGCAGCCATGTCGTTGGCGGCTGAAGCTTGATAGATGGGCGCGATGGCGTTCATCGCCAGATCCACGTACTGCTTGATTTCGATCCGTCGATCCTGAGTCAGCTTTTCGCGGGTGCCGGCCTCCTGCTGATCGGCCAACTGCTGCAGGGTGAACACCGCTAGGGTGCTGAGCAGCAGCGTCAACAGCAGCACCGGAACCAGGGCCAACAACAGGACTTTGGAGCGCAACCGAAGTGTGGCGAGCATGAGGGCAGTACCTTGGCAGTGAGGATTATGCGCACATGAACCCGGTCCGACTGTGGTCAGACCAGTGACCCACGTACATTTTTTTAGCAATCCTACGACATACTCGCCAATAGACAAGAAAAAACCCGCCGCAGCGGGTTTTTTCAGACCATTGCCCTCAAGCCTTGGCCAGTTTCTTCAGCTCCTGGTCGCGCAGTTCGCGGCGCAGGATCTTGCCGACGTTGGTGGTCGGCAGCGTATCGCGGAACTCCACGACTCTCGGCACCTTGTAGCCGGTGACATTGGCGCGCATGTGCTGCATGACCTGCTCCTTGGTCAGGTTCACGCCCGGCTTGGCGACCACGAACAGCTTGATCGCTTCGCCGGATTTCTCGTCCGGGATGCCGATGGCCGCGCACTGCAGCACGCCTGGCAGGGTGGCCAGCACGTCCTCCAGCTCGTTCGGGTAGACGTTGAAGCCGGACACCAGAATCATGTCTTTCTTGCGGTCGACGATGCGCAGGTAACCGTCTTCCTGGATCACCGCGATGTCGCCGGTTTTCAGCCAGCCGGCGGCGTCGAGGATTTCGTCGGTGGCATCCTGGCGTTGCCAGTAGCCCTTCATCACCTGCGGACCCTTGACGCACAACTCGCCCACCGCGCCGAGGGGCAGTTCGTTGCCTTCGTCGTCGATCACCTTGCACTGGGTCGAGGGCACCGGAATACCGATAGTGCCCAGCTGGATGGCCTGAACCGGGTTGACCGTGGCCACCGGACTGGTTTCGGTCATGCCGAAGCCTTCGCAGAGCGGGCTGCCGGTCACCTGGGTCCAGCGCTCGGCAGTGGCCAATTGCAGGGCCATGCCGCCAGACAGGGTGACTTTCAGAGAGGAGAAGTCGAGTTTCTGGAAGTCCTCGCTGTTGCACAAGGCGACGAACAGGGTATTGAGGCCGACGAAACCGCTGAACTTGTAACGCGCCAGATCCTTAACCATGCCCGGCAGGTCCCGCGGGTTGGTGATCAGCACGTTATGGTTGCCGATCAGCATCATGGCCATGCAATGGAAGGTGAAAGCATAGATGTGATAGAGCGGCAGCGGCGCAATCACGACTTCGCTGCCTTCATTCATGTTCGACGCCATCATCGCGCGGGCCTGCAGCATGTTCGCCACCAGATTGCGGTGAGTCAGCATCGCGCCCTTGGCCACCCCGGTGGTGCCACCGGTGTACTGCAGTACGGCGATCTCGCCGTTGGCCGGGTTGGCTTCCTTGACCGGCTTGCCACGGCCTTTGCTCAGGGCTTCGGTGAACTTGACGGCGTGCGGCAGTTTGTAGGCCGGCACCATCTTCTTCACGTACTTGACCACACTGTTGATCAGCAGGCGCTTGAGCGGCGGCAGCATATCGCCGACTTCGCTGATGATGACCGTCTTGATCCCGGTCTTGGGCAACACTTGTTCGACCAGGTGAGCCATGTTGGCCAAGCTGACCAGAGCCTTGGCGCCGGAATCGTTGAATTGGTGTTCCATTTCCCGCGCGGTGTACAGCGGGTTGGTGTTGACCACGACCAGGCCGGCGCGAATGGCGCCGAACACCACGACCGGGTATTGCAGGACGTTGGGCAGTTGCACGGCAATGCGATCGCCAGGCTGCAGGCTCGTGTGCTGTTGCAGGTAGGCGGCGAAAGCACCGGACAACTCATACAGTTCGCCGTAGGTGATGGTCTTGCCGAGATTGCTGAAGGCCGGCTTGTCGGCGAAACGCTGGCAGGACTGTTTCAGTACCGCCTGGATATTCGGGTACTGATCGGGATCGATTTCGGCAGCAATCCCAAGGGGATACTTATCCTTCCAAAAATTTTCGGTCACGGAAGCCCACTCCTAAGCAACAGCTGATCTTCACCGCGCAGAGGCGGTTGTTTATTGTGTGTTTACTCACTTTCCAGACTGGCAAACGGCCAAAAAGCGGGCCGAGAGTAGCAGCTTTGCCTGGGAGCGCCTAGCACCAAACTCTGCCTTACCAGTAACGAAAGTGACGAATACTATCATTCTGGTCACTTTTAGGACGAGCCTATCAGGCGCCCGCTGCGCTTGTAGGACAAGGCTTGCGGCAACTGGTCCGCGACCTGGAGGAGAACGTAGCCCGGATGAAGTCCGGGCTACGGCGCTGCGCGGTCTACGCGATATCGCGCAGCTCACGACGGAGGATCTTGCCCACCGGGGTCATCGGCAAGGAATCGCGGAAGACGATGTGCTTGGGCACCTTGTAGCCGGTGAAGTTTTCCCTGCAGTAAGCCGTCAGCGCCTCGGCACTGAGACCGCCTGCGCGGGCGACGACGAACAGCTTGACCGCCTCGCCGGATTTTTCGTCGGGCACCCCGATGGCCGCGCAGCTGGCGACCTGCGGGTGGGCCATGACCACGTCTTCGATCTCGTTGGGGTACACGTTGAAGCCGGAGACGATGATCATGTCCTTCTTGCGGTCGACGATGCGCACGAAGCCGTCCGGGTCGATTACCGCGATGTCGCCGGTCTTGAACCAGCCCTTGGCGTCCAAAACTTCGGCGGTGGCCTCTTCGCGCTGCCAGTAGCCCTTCATCACTTGCGGGCCTTTGATGCACAGCTCGCCCCGCTCGCCCAGGGGCTGCTCGCAACCGTCGTCGTCGATCACCTTGAACGCGGTGCCCGGCACCGGGATGCCCACCGTGCCCAGACGCGCCCGGGTACCGTAGGGGTTGCTGCTGGCCACTGGCGCAGTCTCGGTGAGGCCGTAGCCTTCCACCACCGCACAGCCGGTAATGGCCTGCCAACGCTCGGCGGTGGCCTTGACCAGCGCGGTGCCGCCGGAGTTGGTGACCTTGAGCCTGGAGAAATCGAGGTTCTTGAACTCGGGGTGATCCATCAGCGCGACGAACAGGGTATTGAGGCCCAGCAGCGCGGAGAACCGCCACTTGCCCAATTCCTTGACGAAGCCGGGAATATCGCGTGGATTACTGATCAGTACGCTGAGATTGCCGTTGACCATCATGCACATGCAGTTCGCGGTAAAGGCGTAGATGTGATAGAGCGGCAACGGCGCGATCATGATTTCCTGGCCCTGCTTCATCAGCGGGGTACCGTCGTCGCCGAGCTGCGACAAGCAGGCATCGACCTGCTGCATGTTGGCCACCAGGTTGCCGTGGGTCAGCATGGCGCCCTTGGCCACCCCAGTGGTGCCGCCGGTGTATTGCAGCACCGCGATATCGTCGTGGCCGACCGCGACCGGCTTGACCCCGTGCCCATGCCCCTGCTGGAGCGCCGCCTTGAACGACACCGCCTGGGGCAGGCGGTAGTCCGGCACCATTTTCTTGACCTTCTTTACCAGGGTATTGACCAGCCAGCCCTTGAGGCTCGGCAACATGTCACCCATCCGGGCCTCGATCAGGTAGTCGATTTCGGTATCCGCCAGCACGTCCTGCACCAATTTGCCGAACATGTTCAGGTAGACCAGGGCGCGCACCCCGGCATCCTTGAACTGGTGACGCATCTCGCGGGCGGTGTACAGCGGGTTGGTGTTGACCACGATCAGCCCGGCGCGCATGGCACCGAACACGGCTATCGGGTATTGCAGAATGTTGGGCATCTGCACGGCGATGCGCTCGCCGGGCTGCAGGTCGGTGTGCTTTTGCAGATAACTGGCAAAGGCGCCGGACAGACGATCGAGCTCGGCGTAGGTCAGGGTCACCCCCATATTGCTGAACGCCGGACGGTCGGCGAATTTCTTGCACGAGCGCTCGAACACCTCGACCACCGACTTGTAGGCACCCATGTCGATATCGTTGGGCACGCCAGTCGGACGTTTGTCGCTCCAGAAATCAGGCTGCATTATTTTTATCCTCTTACCCTGATAGGTGCCTGTCTCGCGGAGTCCGCCATGGCAAAAGCCGCGACGACGGCTGACAAGGAACTGCCGCCGACGTTAGCAGCTCCGGACAGGAGCGCAAATACTTGCGGGGCGTCATTGACAGCGTGAATCTTCGATCACGCCATTCGGCTGGGAAAAGCCTGCGCGCAAGCTCTACAATGCCGAACTCTCGCAGGCCGAAGGATTCGCCATGCAGCACAATGCTTTTTGGCTCGATAGCAGCGACGCCGCACCGCTCTACGTGAACCGCTGGTTCGCCGAACAGCCGCCGAAAGCGGTGGTGATGGTGGCCCATGGCATGGCCGAACACAGCGCACGCTACGCCCGCCTGGGCGCGGCCCTGGTCGCTGCGGGCTTCGAGCTTTACGCCCACGACCAGCGCGGCCACGGCAGGACGGCCGAACACGGCCACCTCGGCCACTATGCCGACGCCAACGGCTGGAACCTGGTGGTGAGTGACCTGGCCCGCCTCAACCACCATATTCGCCAGCAGCATCCACAGGTGCCGATCTTCCTGCTGGGCCACAGCATGGGCAGCTACATCGCTCAGGCCTACCTGATGCAACACAGCTGCAGCCTGCAAGGAGCGATTCTGTCCGGTTCCAACTACCAGCCCCTGGCGCTGTACCGCGCGGCGCGGCTGATTGCCCGTTTCGAGCGCTGGCGTCAGGGGCCGACCGGCCAAAGCGCCCTGATCGAGTTGATTTCCTTCGGCTCGTTCAATAAAGCCTTCAAGCCCAATCGCACTCGCTTCGACTGGCTGAGCCGCGACCCTGGCGAAGTGGATGCCTACCTCAACGACCCGCTCTGCGGCTTCCGCTGCAGCAACCAGCTGTGGCTCGACCTGCTCGGCGGCCTGCTGCACATCACCCCGCCACGCAACCTGGCGCAGATCGACTGCAAACTGCCGTTGCTGGTGATCGGCGGAGCCTGCGACCCGGTCAGCGACGGCAAGCGTTTGACCGACCTGGCCAACGCCCTGCGCCAGGCCGGCCACACCCAGGTGCAATTGAAGCTATATCCGGATGCTCGCCACGAGCTGCTCAACGAGAGCAACCGCGCCGACGTCACCACCGACTTGATCGCCTGGCTGGAACAGGCCCTGAGCCATCCCCGCCAGCTTCACCCACAACCCCAGGAGACACACCCATGAGTCAAAGCAGCAACACGCCTTACGACATTCTCGAAATAGGCCAGACCGCCAGCTACAGCAAGACCGTCGAAGAGCGCGACATCCAGCTGTTCGCCGCGGTGTCCGGCGACCGCAACCCGGTGCACCTGGATGCCGAATATGCCGCCACCACCATGTTCAAGCAGCGCATCGCCCATGGCATGTTCAGCGGCGCCCTGATCAGCGCGGCAGTAGCCTGCGAGCTGCCCGGCCCCGGCACCATCTACCTGGGTCAGAGCATGCGTTTCACCGCGCCGGTGAAGCTCGGCGACACCCTCACCGTACGTCTGGAAATCCTCGAGAAACTGCCGAAATTCCGCGTGCGCGTCGCCACCCGGGTGTTCAATCAGAACGACGAACTGGTGGTCGACGGCGAAGCGGAAATCCTCGCCCCGCGCAAACAGCAGACCGTCGAGCTGGCCGAGCTGCCGCCGATCAGCATCGGCTAAGTACGCCCGCTGACCCGACTGCCCGATAAACCGCCACACTGGCGGTTTAGCTTTTCCTCAGCCGTCGCCCGCACTCAATCGGAGCACTCCATGTCCCTGTCCATGTACCAAGCATCCATCCCGGTGTTCACCCGCCAACTGAACAACCTGTCGACCATCCTCGGCATTGCCGCCGCCGACGCCGAGACCCGGAAGATCGACCCCAGCGTATTACTCAATGCCCGCCTGGCCCCGGACATGTTCCCGCTGAGCCGCCAGGTGCAGATCGCCTGCGATACCGCCCAGGCCGGCATCGCCCTGCTGGCCGGCATCGATGCCCCGCACCAGGCCGATGACGAAACCAGCTTCGCCGATCTGCAGGCGCGCATCGCCGCTACCCTGAGCTTTCTGCAAGGCCTCGGCGCCGCGCAGATCGACGGCAGCGAGGAGCGCACCGTGACCCTCTCGCGGCGCGGCAAGGACACCCACTTCCAGGGCCAGCTCTTCCTGCTCGACCACGTGATGCCCAACTTCTATTTCCACTGCACCACCGCCTACGCCATCCTGCGCCATAACGGTGTGGCAATCGGCAAGCGCGACTTCCTCGGCACTCGCTGAGCCTTGCGCCCAGAAAGCGATCG
>NZ_JARRAB010000008.1 GCF_030376615.1 Pseudomonas sp. sp1636 | reverse complement strand
GAGGATCGCCTGCAGGCGTTGCACGTGCCCGTTGGTCGGGTTTGTTGACGCCAGGATTTCCTGCGCGGATGACGGGCAGGCCCGTAGGCGTGCGGTCGGGAAGGGGGCTATGTGCCCGTGTCGATGCCCGGAGCGAGCCGCGAGTCGGGGTGGGCCGAACACTGCTCGCCCACTTTGTGCCCTCGACGTGGCACTATCCCGTCTTTATTGGCGATGCGTTGGCCAAATCCAGCGCGATTGCAGAACTTTGTCGTGCAATGTCGGACAAAGTCCGGTTTACAATGACGTTCATTATCGCAATAGGGTTCTAGCTTGACCGAAACCAACTGCTTGGAAGGCGAGATGCGCCGCGCCCTCGGCCTCGACCCGATTCCGCCGAAACAACAGTCACAGCCCAAGCCGCCGTCCAGTTACACGCTCGTCGAACTGAGCGTGCGCAAGAACGGTGGCCCGCCTTTCCGCTTCGAGCACCGTTCCCACTCGATCAGCACGCTCGCCGCCCAGCTCGAAGCCGAAAAGGCCGCGCGCGCCAAGGGTTACGAGGTGTGGGTGCTGCTGGACATCCGCCAGATTACCGAGTAGCCGAACCAAGTTGCTGCGCCAACCTGGGGCAGGCGTGCCTGCTGCATCGGGCCGGGAGGCTAAAGCGGCTCCAGCACATCCTCACTCCTGTCCATTGCCACCTGACGGATCGACAGGCGAATCTCGGCCGGGAGCACGCGCTTGGCGGCGCCTTCGGCGAGTCCGCCGAGCAGTGGGTGGTGGCTGAGCTTGCCGGCTTGATCCTGGCGCAGCACGCCCTGGTCGAGGAGGGTCTGGATGAAGTGGCGGAACAGGCTCTTGTCGAAGAACTCCGGGGCGTTGAGGCCGTGCAGAATCGACAGGCGCTGGGCCATCACGGTGCACAGGTCTTCCAGCTGTTCGGCGCTGATCGCATGCTGGCCGGCGTTGAGCAGCAGGGCGGTGGCCATGTAGAAGCGTTGCAGGGTCTGGGCGATGGTGCGCGAGAGTAGGGTCAGCAGGACGAAATGCCGCGAGCTGGGCAGCGGGCGCACATAAACCTCGGCCTCGAAGCTGAGCAGGCCTTGTTCGACGAAGACGGCCAGCCATTGGTCGACCACCGCATCCAGTTCGTCCAGGTTCCAGCGGATGAACAGCTCGGCTTGCAGATAGGGGTAGAGCGCGCGGGTGTAGCGCAGGATCTGTTCGCGACTCATCCGCGCGCTGCTCTGGAAGAAGCTCGCCAGCAGCGCGGGCAGGGCGAAGATGTGCAGCACGTTGTTGCGGTAGTAGGTCATCAGGATGGCGTTGTGTTCATCCAGATAGAGGATCTTGCCCAGCGCGTCGCTCTGCTCGGCGAGCAGATCCATGCCTTTGACGTAGTCGATCAACGCTTGGCCGTCGCCCTCCGGCAGGGTGCAGTGCGGCGAGTAGGGCACGCGCCGCAGCAACGCCAGGTAGAGGTCGAGCACCCGCGCCAGGGCGGGTTCGTCCAGGGCCAGCTTGCTGGTCGAGAGCAGCGCCAGCGCCACCAGGTTGACCGGGTTGATCGCCGCCGCTTCGTTGAGGTGTTGCGCCACGCGCTGGCCGAGCTTGCTGGTGGCCTCGTTCAGCCAGTTCGGACGGTAGTGCGGGGCGAGATCCTGGCGGCGCCAGTCGGGTTGTTGCTGATCGAGAAACTCGGCCAGTTTGATCGGTTCGCCGAAATTCACCCAGACCTGGCCGAAGCGCTGTTTGAGCGCGCCTATGACCTTGAAGATGTCGAAGATCGATTCCTGCTTCTTGCTCGCGCCGCGCAATTCGCCCAGGTAGGTGCGGCCCTCCAGCACCCGTTCGTAGCCGACATACACCGGCACGAACACCACCGGCAGGCGGTGGCTGCGCAGGAAGCTGCGCAGGGTGATGGCGAGCATGCCGGTTTTCGGCTGGAGCATGCGTCCGGTGCGCGAACGGCCGCCTTCGACGAAATACTCGACCGGGAAACCCTTGCTGAACAGGCTGTGCAGGTATTCGTTGAACACCGCGGTGTACAGCGGATTGCCCTTGAAGGTGCGGCGCATGAAGAAGGCGCCGCCACGGCGCAGCAGGCCGCCGATCAGCGGCATGTTGAGGTTGATCCCGGCGGCGATATGCGGCGGGGTCAGGCCATTGCGAAACAGCAGGTAGGACAGCAGCAGGTAGTCGATATGGCTGCGGTGGCAGGGCACATAGATCACCTCATGACCCTGGGCCACCTCCTGCACGGCTTCGATGTGATTGACCTTGATGCCGTCGTAGATCTTGTTCCAGAACCAGCTGAGCACCAGTTCGAGAAAGCGGATCACCGTGTAGGTGTAGTCCGAGGCGACTTCGTTGCCGTAGCGTAGCGCTTGGGCTTCGGCTTTAGCCACGCTGATTTTTTCGCGCTCGGCTTGTTCGATGATCGCCTGACGTACCTGCGGGCCGTGCACCAGCCCCTTGACCAGGTTGCGTCGGTGCGACACGTCGGGGCCGATGACCGCGGCTTTCTGCTGGCGAAAGTGCACCCGCAGGATACGTTGCACCATCCGCAGGGTGCGTTCGTGGCCTTTGTCCTGCTCCACCAGTTCGCGCAGGTGGATCGGGCTTGAGAACTGCACGCGGGTCTTGCGCCCCAGGATCATGATGCTGACCAGCCGGCGCAGGCGCCCGGTGACCGCCCAGCTATCGGCGAACAGCAGCTTCCAGGCGCTGGTTTCCCGATCCGGCGACTGGCCCCAGAACACGCTGACCGGGATGATTTGCACGTCGTCCACCGCGTGCTGGCTGAGGGCCGCGACCAGGCGTTGCAGGGGCGGCGCAATGCCGCGCTTGTCCTGCCGGCCGAGCCAGTCCGGCTCCGGGGTCAGGTAGAAGAACGCCGCCGGCTCGAGCAGATCGCCCACCGTTACCGGCAGCACCGGGCGCGGCAGGCCGGCCTTGCGGCACTCCCTGTCGACCACCGCCAGATCGCTCAAGGACGGCAGTTGCAGCACATAGAACAGCGGCTTGCTGCGGTCGAGTTTGAGGGAGAAGGCCGACTGGTTGATGGTTTCCGAGCGCACCCAGAGGTACAGCAGGCGGCGCAGGGTGCCGAACACGAAACGGCGAAACGGGGAGCGGGTCATACGGAGTCTGCTGGCTGTGCAAACGAGCGATTGCTCGGGGCGCCTAGTGTGCCGGATTCGCCCGGCTGCGGCAAAAGCCGGCGTGGCTGCGCGCGCCGCCGCTTGGCCTGGATGCGGCGCAATAGCTGGCCGCTTGGCGGTTATCCTTCAATGCCGGAGGTGTGCGCCGGTTGCCTGCAGAGACGTGGCTATCAGGTCACGCCCTGACCCTGCGGTTGTTCTGTCATGTGCGGCAACACTCTGCGTGGCGCTCCGGGTGGCGGGCTGTCTTGCAATAGCGCGGCAGGCTTCATATAGTCCGGCGGCATTTTGGCAACCCGTCTCCTCTGCGCTTTCCTGATGTCGAGATGGGACCTTACGGGCTCCGCGGCCAGGGTGGCTGGGGCCTTTACCGGAACTGGTGAGCGGCCATGATCGAGATAAAAAATCTAACCAAGCGTTTCGCCCGACACACGGTGGTGGACGACCTGTCCTTGCGCGTCGAGCGGGGGGAAGTGTTGGGGTTCCTCGGGCCGAACGGTGCCGGCAAGTCCACCAGCATGAAGATGCTCACCGGTTTCCTCGCGCCGACGTCCGGCACGGCGAGCATTCTCGGCTTCGACATCCAGCAAGACACCCTCAAGGCCCAGCGGCAGATCGGCTACTTGCCGGAAGGCGCGCCCTGTTACGGCGACATGACGGTGCGCGGTTTTCTCGAGTTCATCGCCGAGGTACGCGGCTTCAAGGGCGCGGCGAAACGTCAGCGAGTGGCCAAGGCGGTGGCCCAGGTCGAACTGGAAAACGTCCTCGAGCAGTCCATCGAGACCCTGTCCAAGGGCTTCAAACGCCGCGTCGGTCTGGCCCAGGCGATCTTGCATGATCCCAAGGTGCTGATCCTCGACGAGCCCACCGATGGCCTCGATCCGAACCAGAAGCACCAGGTGCGCAAGCTGATCCAGAGCCTGGCCTACGACAAGATCGTGATCATCTCCACCCATATTCTCGAAGAGGTTTCAGCCGTGTGCACCCGTGCGGTGGTGATCGCCCACGGCAAGCTGCTGGCCGATGGCACGCCGCTGCAGTTGGAGAGCCGCTCGCGCTATCACCAGGCGGTCACCCTGGTGGCCGAGGAGCCGCTGGATCTGGTGGCGCTGGCCGCACTGCCGGGGGTCGCCAGCGTGGAAGAGAACGCGCGCGAACACAGCCTGAGCGTGCTGGCCAAACCGGGCGAAGTGATCTTCGCGCAGGTCAATGCGCTGATCGCTCAGCGCGGCTGGCGAGTCAAGGAGTTGAATGTCGAGCGCGGCCGGCTGGACGAAGTGTTCCGCCGCCTGACCCGTGGAGAGGTGGTATGAGGCAGTTACCGGTGCTGTTCAAACGCGAGCTGGCGAGCTACTTCAGCACGCCGCTGGCCTATGTATTTATCGTGATCTTCCTGGTGCTGTCCGGGGTGTTCACCTTCTACCTGGGCGGTTTCTTCGAGAGCGGCCAGGCCAATCTGGCGCCGTTCTTCGGCTTCCACCCCTGGTTGTACCTGTTTCTGGTGCCGGCCATCGCCATGCGCCTGTGGGCCGAGGAGCGCAAGTCCGGCACCATCGAGCTGCTGATGACCCTGCCGATCACCCGCTTCGAGGCGGTCACCGGCAAGTTCCTCGCCGCCTGGGTGTTCGCCGGCCTGGCGCTGCTGCTGACCTTCCCGATGATCGTCACCGTCAACTACCTGGGCGAGCCGGATAACGGCGCCATCGCCACCGGCTACCTCGGCAGCTGGCTGCTGGCCGGAGCCTACCTGGCCATCGGCTCGTGCATGTCGGCGCTGGCGAAGAACCAGGTGATCGCCTTTATCCTGGCGGTCAGCGTGTGCTTCCTGTTTATCGTCAGCGGTTTTCCCATGGTGCTCGACGGCTTCAGTGGCTGGGCGCCGCAATGGTTGATCGACGCGGTGGCGTCGTTGAGCTTCCTGACCCGTTTCGAGGCCATCAGCAAGGGCGTGATCGACCTGCGTGACCTGCTGTATTTCCTCACCCTGATCGCCGCCTGGTTGGCCGCGACTGCGGTGGTCATCGACCTGAAGAAAGCCGATTGAGGGCGTCCATGAAAAAGCTGATGGTTTCCGGCGCCGGGCTCGTCCTCATCGCCCTGGCGTTTCTCGCCTTCAACCTGTTCGCCAGCCTGAGCCTGACCGGCGCACGGCTGGATCTGACCGAGCAGAAGCTCTACACCATCTCCTCCGGCACCCGGCAGATTCTTGCCGAGCTGGAGCAACCGGTGGAGCTGAACTTCTTCTACTCCGACGCCGCCAGCAAGGATCTGCCGGCGCTGCGCACTTACGCCAAGCGCGTCGAGGAAATGCTCAAGGCCTACCAGCGCGAGGCGGGCGACAGGCTCAAACTGAACATCATCGACCCGGTGCCCTTCTCCGCGGACGAGGACAAGGCCGCCGAGTTCGGCCTGCAGGGCATTCCCTTGCGACAGGGCGGCGACTCGATCTACTTCGGCCTGGCCGGCAAGAACGCCGAAGGTCAGACCCAGGTGATTCCGTTCTTCGCCCTGGATCAGGAAGAGTTCCTCGAGTACGAACTCAGCCGTTTGCTGCAGAGCCTGGCCAAGCCCGAAAGGCCGGTGGTCGGCGTGCTGTCCGGACTGCAGATCAATGGCGGCTTCGACATGCAGGCGCGCCAGCCGACCCCGCCCTGGATGGTCATGGAGGAAATCCGCCAGCTGTTCCAGCTCGAAAGACTCAAGGCCGACGTCGACCTGATCCCGGAGAGGGTTTCGGTGCTGCTGCTGGTGCATCCGAAGAACCTGCCGCAGCAGACCCTCTACGCCATCGACCAGTTCGTCCTGCGCGGCGGCAAGCTGCTGGCCTTCGTCGACCCGTTCAGCGAAGCCGACACCCAGGCCGAGATGCCGGGCGAGATGATGCTCGACAAGTCGTCCGATCTCGAGCCGCTGTTCAAGGCCTGGGGCCTGCGCCTGGTGCCGGATCAGGTGCTCGGCGACGGCGCCTACGCCATGTCGGTGAGCATGGGCCAGGATCAGCGGCCGGTGCGCCACGCCGCCTGGTTGAGCCTGCCCAAGGGCGCCCTGGATGCGGACGACATCAGCACCGCCGCGCTGGAGAGCCTGACCGTGGCCAGTGCCGGCATGCTCGAACCGCTGGAGGGCGCCAAGACCCGTTTCATCCCGCTGATCCAGAGCTCGCAGTACGCCATGCCCTTCGACGTGAAGCGCTTCGCCATGCTGCAGAACCCGGAAGAGCTGATTCGCGAACTGCAGCCGAGCGGCGCGCGCTACAGCATCGCCGCGCGGATCGACGGCCCGGCACCGTCGGCCTACCCGGACGGCATCGAAGGGCGTAAGGACGGCCTCAAGCAGGCGGACAACATCAACGTCATCGTCGTCGCCGACACCGACCTGCTCAGCGACCGCATGTGGGTGCAGGTGCAGGATTTCTTCGGCCAGCGCATTCCGCAGCCGTGGGCCGACAACGCCGGTTTCGCGATCAACGCGCTGGACAACCTGGCCGGCTCCGAGGCGCTGATCAGCGTGCGTTCGCGCGGGCGCTTCAGCCGTCCGTTCGAGGTGGTCGAGTCGATCCAGCGCGAGGCCGAAGCGCGCTTTCGCGAGAAGGAGCAGACCCTGCAGGCGCGGCTGGCGGAGACTGAACAAAAGCTCGCCGCGCTGCAACGCAGCGACGACCCGAGCAAGGCACTGGAGCTGACCCCGGAGCAGCAAACCACGCTGCGCCAGTTCCTCCAGGAGAAGCTGAAGATCCGCAAGGAGCTGCGCGAGGTGCGCTACCAGTTGAACGCCGATATCGAGGCGCTGGGCGGTACCCTGAAGTTCGTCAATATCGCCCTGATGCCGCTGTTGCTGACCCTCGGCGTGCTGGCGTTGTGGCTGTGGCGGCGGCGCAAGCACGGCTGATTCGCCGCGAAGCATGAGAGAACCGGCGTTATCTCTGCGCTCTGAGTTTTGAGCGCAATGAACAGCCCCGCACTTGGCGGGGCTGTTCATCCGTAGCGGTCGGTTTGCTCGCGGTTTTGTTCTTCCTGGCAGCCGCCTGGGGCGTCAGCGCCGGCAGGTCGGCGCGGGCCGCGCTGCTGTTTGCCCGGTTCCCGCGGTGCTGCTCGAAGTGCGTGCGCGCACCTCGGCGCCTGGCGTCTGCCGCTCCGACGTTTCAGTCTGATGACTGCCGCGTAATTTCATTATCATGTGCGCCTGCATTTAATAACGCACTCCCACTCGAGGAGTCCCTGTGCGCACTTTCAGTCCTCGGCTGCCGTCTGTCAGCGTCACCTTTGCGCTCAGCCTGTTGTTGCTGGCTATTCCCCTGGCCAGCCGTTACCTGTTGGGTTGGTCGGATCTGCGCGGCTACACCTCGGATCTCGCCATCGGCGGCCTCCTGCTGCTGCTGTTGCGGCCTTGCCCGCGGTGGATCTGTCTGCCGCTGCTGGTTCTCTGGTGCGCCCTGAGCCTTGGCTCGGCCGAGTTGATCGGTGCGGTGGGGCGCATGCCCGATTCCGCCGACCTGCATTATCTGGGCGATCGGCAATTTCTCAGTCAGTCCACCGCAGGCGGCGGCATCAGTCACCCGCTCCTGGCCGTGGTCATGGCCGTGGGGCTGCTGGTTTACCTGCTGTCGGCGCGGCGTGCTCCGCGCAAATCGACCCTGGCCTGGCGCTACGCCCCTGCGCTACCGCTGTTGCTGCTCGCGGGCCACGGCGGGCTGACTATTGGGTTGCCCAGCGAGGCCGACGAGTGGCGTCAATACAACTTGCCGCACAAGCTGCTGGCCGCCGCGCTCAGCGCCGGCGATCTGCGTCTGCGCCGCTGGCTGGACGACAGCCCGGTCGAGGCCCCGGTCGACATTGCCGGGCTCAGCCGGCTCGACCTTGCGGGTACGCCGCTGCTGGCGGCTGGGGGCAAGGCGCGCAATGTCCTGATCGTCACCCTGGAGGGCATTCCCGGTGCCTACATCGAGCGCAACCGCCGCGCCCTGCACAGTCGCTATCAGGAAAACCTGATGCCCAAGCTCAGCCGCTGGGCCGAGCGCGCCATGACCACCCCGGACTATGTGCTGCACAGTCACCAAACCATTCGTGGCCTGTACGCCATGCTCTGCGGCGATTACAGCAAGCTCGACACCGGCACGCCCAAGGGCGTCGAGTTGCTCAACAACAAGCAACGCAATCAGCAATGCCTGCCGGCGCAGTTGCGCGCCCAAGGGTTCGGCACGCACTTTCTCCAGGGCGCCGGCCTGCAGTTCATGGCCAAGGACAAAATCATGCCGCACATGGGCTTCAGCGAAACCCACGGCCGCGAATGGTTCCACAACCCGGCCACGATGGAATTCGCCTGGGGCATGGACGACCAAGCCTACTTCGATGGCGTGCTGAGCTATGTGGCGCAACTGCGGCGCCGCCAGCAACCCTGGATGCTCACCCTGATGACCGTGGGCACCCATCAGCCCTATGCCGCCCCGGATGCTTACCTGGCCCGCTATGCGGATCCTAAGCAGGCCGCCGTCGGCTACCTGGACGATGCCCTCGACCGCTTCCTCGGCGCCCTCGACCGCCAAGGGGTATTCAAGGACACCCTGGTGATTGTCACCTCCGACGAATCCCATGGCCTGGAGGGCGTGCGCCTGGCCTCGGCCTGGGGTCTGAATCTGGTGTTCGCGCCGGAGCAGGCGCAACTGCCGGCCATGAAAACCGGCGTCTATGGCCATGTCGACTTGACCGCGTCGGTACTCGACTACTTTGCCCTGCCGCTGCCGGCGAACATTTCCGGTCGCTCGCTGTTTCGCGACTACCCCAGCGGCCGCGAAATCATGTCGTACACCAACGGCATGCTGCGCCAGCATGATGGCAAGGGACTGTTCATCGAGTGCGATTTCCAGCAGGTCTGCCGGCGCTATGCCAGTGAGGGTTTCATCGCCGACAGCGCACGCTATCTCGGCCGCTTCGGCGGTGCGCAAGCCGAGTCGATCGCCCGGCGCGCCACGCTGCTGGATCACTCGTTACTGAGCAGCCAGCTCGGTCAGCGCTTCCAGTTCGCCAATCGCGACCGGGTTAAGTTGCATGAGCGGGTGCTGGACGACTGGACCGGCAATCTGGTCGGTGCCCAGTACCTGGAAATGCCGTCAGATTCGCGAACCAGCGTGCACCTCAAGGTGCGCGCGCTGGATCTGAACGAACAAGGGGTGCAATTGCAGCTCAAGACCAAGGAGTACGATCGGGATGACGGGCCGGCCATGCCGTCATTGCCGTTGCTGACACGCAGCGCGCCGATTGACCTGAAGTTCAGCTTCGACAACCGGCAGGCGCGCAAGGCCTTTTCCTTCCACCTGCTGGGCCAGGGCCGCGGCCTGATCGAAATTACCGACTTTAGCGTGACGACTCGGCCACTGGCGCCGGCGCGCAAGCTGACCGCCAGCCGGATCACGCCATAGCCCCTGACGCGCCGGCTCCGGCGGTTCTGGCCAGTGGCCCGCCTCAGCCGGTGCGCCAGGTGATTTCCTCGACGCCATCGGCGCTGATGCGCATCCAGCGGTCGGCTTGTTCGTCGTTTTCCTCTTCCTGCCAGCCGCCCGGGGCGCAGCGTACTTCGACGCCGAGCGCGGCAAAGGCCGCCTGGGCGCAGGCCAGGTCGTCTGCCCAGGGGCTGGCGGCGCTTTCCAGGTAGAGGCTGTGCCATTTGCCGACGGCCTTCGGCAGCCAGGTCACCGGCACGTCGCCGGCCAGGCACTTGAAGGTCTGGCCTTTCTGCTGCCAGGGCGTGCAAGGGCCGAGCGCTTCGCTCAGCCAGGCGGCGATGGCGTGGTGGTCGGCATCTTTCAGGTAAATCTCGATATCCGGTTGGCGCATGGTCATTCTCTGTTTTCGGGGGCTTGGTAGGCCGTTTGAAAAACGTAGCGAGCGAAGGCTAGGCAAGGCGGGATCAGGCCAGAAAGCGGAGTGTACAGCTGTACATGAGCATTTTTGGCCTGATCCCAACGCGGCATAGTCGAGCGCAGTAGTTTTTCAATGGCCTGTGCGCTCGATCCAATCGTAGCGTATGGCAACCGTCACCTCTAAGGGTTCGGCGATCACCGCGGCGCGCCGTTCGGCGCTGGCGCGCCAGCCGTGGGGGGTCATCGCCAGCAGGTCGGCGCGGGCCTCGCTGCTGCTCAGCTGCAGGGCAAAGCTCAGGGTCTCGCTGTGGGCCAGGCGCATGCCCGCGGGAATCAGTTCGAGGTGCTTCTGCTCGTCGTAGTCGCGGACTTCGTCATACAGCTTCTGCCGCAGTTGCATCAGGTGTTCGCGGCTCGGGCCCATGCGCAGCAGGCCGCCGCCGGGGGCGAGCAGGCGTTTGGCTTCCTGCCAGTCGAGCGGGCTGAACACGCTGGCGAGCAGTTGGCAACTGGCGTCGGCCAGCGGCACCCGGGCCATGCTGGCGACCAGCCAGGTCAGCTGCGGCGAACGCTTGCAGCCACGCTTGATCGCCTCGCGGGAGATATCCAGGGCATAGCCGTCGGCCGCGGGCAGGGCGTCGGCCAGCTGCGCGCTGTAATAACCTTCGCCGCAGCCGATATCCAGCCAGCGCGCGGGCGCGTAGCCCGCGGCCAGTTCGGCCAGGCGCCTGGCCAGCGGCGCGTAGTGGCCGCCATCGAGAAAGCGCCGGCGCGCCTCGACCATGGCGGCGTTGTCGCCCGGATCGCGGCTGTTCTTGTGCTGCACCGGCAGCAGGTTTAGGTAGCCCTGGCGCGCGCGGTCGAAACGATGCCCGGCCGGGCAGGCCACGCCGTTGTCGACGGCGCTCAAGGCGCCCTGGCAGAGGGGGCAGGTCAGGCTCATGTCAGCAGCTTGACCAGGGTCTGATAGTAAATCTCGGTCAGCACCTCCAGATCGCTGGCCAGCACCCGCTCATTGATCTGGTGGATGGTGGCGTTGACCGGGCCGAGCTCGACCACCTGGGTGCCCAGGGTGGCGATAAAGCGCCCATCGGAGGTGCCGCCGCTGGTCGAGGGCGTGGTTTCGCGACCGGTCACGCTTTTGATGCTGGCCGCCACCGCGTCGAGCAGGGTGCCGGGTTCGGTGAGGAACGGCAGGCCGGACAAGGCCCACTCCACGTGGTAGTCCAGGCCGTGCTGGTCGAGGATCGCATTGACCCTGTGCTGCAAGCCTTCGACCGTGGATTCGGTGGAGAAACGGAAGTTGAAGATCGCCTGCAGTTCGCCGGGGATCACGTTGGTGGTGCCGGTGCCGGCATTCAGGTTGGAGATCTGGAAGCTGGTCGGCGGGAAGAAGGCATTGCCGTCGTCCCAGTGCTCGGCGGCCAGCTCGGCCAGCGCCGGGGCGGCCAGGTGGATCGGGTTCTTCGCCAGCTGCGGGTAGGCCACGTGGCCCTGCACGCCGCGTACCGTCAGCTTGGCGCCGAGCGAGCCGCGGCGGCCGTTCTTGACCGTGTCGCCGACCAGAGAAGTGCTCGAGGGTTCGCCGACGAT
The DNA here is from genome assembly GCF_030376615.1 of Pseudomonas sp. sp1636. Lineage (GTDB taxonomy): Bacteria > Pseudomonadota > Gammaproteobacteria > Pseudomonadales > Pseudomonadaceae > Aquipseudomonas. The sequence goes on along the minus strand of NZ_JARRAB010000008.1, from coordinate 179,884 downwards.
GCACCAGTCGAGGCGTTCGCCGCGCGCGGCCAGGCGTTCGACCACGGCCTTGGTGCCGTGCTGGGCCGGGCCTTCTTCGTCGCTGGTGATGAGGAAGGCGATGCGGCCTCGATGCTGCGGGTGGTCGGCGACGAAGCGCTCGACGGCGACGATCATCGCCGCCAGGCTGCCCTTCATGTCGGCGGCGCCGCGCCCGCAGAGCATGCCCTGTTCGTCGATCAAGGCGTCGAACGGCTGGTGCTGCCAGGCCTGCAGCGGGCCGGTCGGCACCACGTCGGTATGCCCGGCGAAGCACAGCACCGGGCCGTCCTGCTGGCCATGGCTGGCCCAGAAGTTCTCCACTTCCTCGATGCGCATGGCTTCGATCTGGAAACCGAGGGCGCTGAGGCGGCGCATCATCAGTTCCTGGCAGCCTTCGTCGACCGGGGTGACGGACGGGCGGCGAATCAGCTCGCAAGCGAGCTCCAGGGTGGGCGTCAGGGTCGGGGCGGGGGCAGTCATTGCGGCTCCAGAGCGGCATCAAGCGGAAAGGCCGCCATCTTAAAGCAAAACGGCGGCCCTTGGCCGCCGTCAGGCCGTTTCCCGATTATCGTTCAGACCCTGGCCGGCTGTTCGAGCGACTGCGGCCGGGGGGCCGGTAGCGACGACAGCAGGGCCATGATCAGGGCCGCCAGGTAGGGCAGCGACTGCACCAGCAGCGTGGCCACCCAGAACATCACGTCCGGGCTGGGCATGCCCTGGACCAGGGCAATGCCGGCGGCGGCGCCCCACAGCAGAAACAGGACGAACACTTCTTCGCGGGCTTCCGTCAGGGCCAGCAGCAGGCCGTGGCGGCTGCGCATCTTCGGCGTGCGGAAGAACGGAATGCTGCTGGTGCAGAAGCCATACAGCACCGCCTTGGCGATCGTGTGCGACAGTGCCAGGCCCGCCAGGGCGGCGCTGAACGCATCCTTGAGGGTGACGCCGACCGCACGCCGGTAGAGGAACAGGATCTTGCCCAGCTTGAACAGGAACAGGGCAAGCGGCGGCAGGGCGAAGATCAGCAGCGGCGGATCGACGCGGTTGGGCACGATGATCATTGCTGCCGACCAGAGCAGCGCGCCAATGGTGAAGAAGATGTTCAGGCCGTCGGCGATCCACGGCAGCCAGCCGGCGATGAAGTGATAGCGTTGACCGCGGCTCAGTTGGCGATCCTTGCCCCACAGCAAGCTGTGGGCATGGCGTTTCATGATCTGGATGGCGCCATAGGCCCAGCGGAAGCGCTGCTTCTTGAAGTCGATGAAGGTGTCCGGCATCAGGCCCTTGCCGTAGCTGTTTTCCAGGTAGGCGGCGGACAGGCCCTTCTCGAAGATCCGCAGACCCAGTTCGGCGTCTTCGGTGATGCACCAGTCGGCCCACTTCAGCTCGTCCAGCACCGAGCGCCGGGTCATGGTCATGGTGCCGTGCTGGATGATCGCGTCGCGCTCGTTGCGGGTGATCATGCCGATATGGAAGAAGCCCTTGTACTCGGCATAGCACAGCCGTTTGAAGGTGCTCTGCTGCTGGTCGCGGTAATCCTGTGGCGACTGCACCACGGCGATTTTCGGGTCGGCGAAGTGCGGCACCATGTGCTTGAGCCAGTTCGGGTCGACGCAGTAGTCGGAGTCGATCACCGCGATCACCTCGACATCGGCGGCGGTGTATTGCATCACATGGTTCAGTGCGCCGCCCTTGAAGCCGGCCAGCGGCGCGACGTGGAAGAACTTGAAGCGTGGGCCGAGTCTGGCGCAATGCGCCTGCACCGGCTGCCACACGGCCGGATCCTGGGTGTTGTTGTCGATCACCAGCACTTCGAAGTCCGGGTAATCCAGGCGGGCCAAGGCGTCGAGAGTCTGTTTGACCATCTCCGCCGGCTCGTTGTAGCAGGGCACGTGCACCGAGACCTTGGGCCGGTAGGCCAGTTCCGTGGTGACTGGCGGGAACGGCCGGCGGCGGTCGCGCGTCCATACCGCTTCGGCCAGCTCATGGGCCTCGGTGAGCAGCACGATGAACACGCCGAGCGCGCCGAGGCCGAGCAGGCCGCCCACGGTCAGGCCGAACCAGGTGCTGTACTGCTGGCTGTAGTCGTAGCCGATCCATACCAGCAGCGAGCCGCCGGCGAAGGCGACGAAGGTCAGGAAGGTGCGCCCGCGCTGGCGCAGGGCGCTGCCGTCGATCAGCAGCAGGGCCAGCGCGAGCAACGCCAGGATCACCGAGGCGACGGCGAGCAGGCGCCAGGCGGGGATCGCCACCACCGGGCCGTCGAAGGCGAACTTGGCCTGCCGCTCGAGGTTGTAGACGCCCCAGTAGGCTCCGACTGCGCCTTCCTCGTCGGCTTTCCAGGGTTGGTCGAAGGCCTCGATGACGAAGTAGTTGTAGCCCTTGGCATTTAGCGCGCTGACCAGGGTGCGCAGGTAGATCGCCTGGTTGGCTGGTGATGCATCGGCGCCGCCGCGCATGCGCCCGTTGCTCGGCCAGCCCACCTCGGACAGCAGCAGCGGTTTCTTCGGGAACAGGTGCTTGAGGGCCTTCGCCCGGTCGAGGACGAACTGGGTCGACTCCTCCATCGGCATGAGTTCCCAGTAGGGCAGGATGTGCGCGGCGATCAGGTCGACATGCTTGGCCAGTTGCGGATTTTCTTCCCAGATGTGCCACTGCTCGGAGGTGGTCACCGGCACCTTGACCGCGGCGCGCACCCGGTCGAGGTAGGCACTCAGTTGCTCGACGGTGACCTCATGGCGGAACAGTGCCTCGTTGCCCACCACCACGCGGATGATGCTGCGCTCGCGGTTGGCCAACTCGATGGCCTTGGCGATCTCGCGTTCGTTGCGTTGCTGGTCGCTGCTTATCCATACCCCGAGGGTCACGCGCAGGCCGAACTCCTCAGCCAGGCGCGGGATATCGGCCAGGCTGCCTTCCACCGAGTAGGTGCGGATGTTGTCGGTCTGGCTGGTCAGCAACTCCAGGTCGGCGCGGATCTGCGCATCGCTCGGGTAGCTGCCGTCTTGGGGATCCTGACCCGCACGGAAGGGCGAGAAGGAGTAGCCGGAAATCTGCTCCGGCCAGTCCGGCGCGCTCACTGGCCGGTTGACCAGCGCCCAGGCGCCGGCGCACAGCGCGGCAATCGCCACGACCACGACGAGGTTGAGTCCAAACTTGCGCGAAGGCATAGCGTTTCGAGTTCCGAAGAAGAGAACGGAGCGGAACCGGCGAACGCCGGGTGGCGCGCATCCTACTCTCCGGCCGAGCGCCTGTATAGCACCCGCAGGCCCCGTATTTAGAGGGCTGTGGACGTCTGGGCGGTAGAGTTGAAGGGCAACGCGACAGTTCGCCAACGACGAGCGGGGCGCCGCGCACGTGCCGGCTCGGCGGCCGAATAGCTGCCTGGTGCAGAAGTCGCTCTTGGGTGGCGGCCGCAGGCTTCCTATAATGCGCGCCTGCCCCATCCCGGGCGCGAGGTGATGAGATGACATTCGACGCACAACGCTTTGCTGGAATTGCCCGCCTGTACGGTCGCGAGGGCGCCGAACGCCTGGCCGCGGCGCATGTCGCGGTGGTCGGGATCGGCGGCGTCGGTTCCTGGGCGGCCGAGGCGTTGGCGCGCTCGGGGGTCGGCGAGATTTCGCTGTTCGACCTGGACGATGTCTGCATCAGCAACACCAACCGGCAGATCCAGGCGTTGGACGCTACGGTCGGCCAGGCCAAGGTCGCGGTCATGGCGGCGCGCATCCGGGCGATCAACCCCGCCTGCGTGGTGCATGCGGTGGCGGATTTCGTCACCCGCGAAACCATGGCCGAGCACATCACCGAACAACTCGACGCGGTGATCGATTGCATCGACAGCGTCAACGCCAAGGCGGCGCTGATCTCCTGGTGCAAGCGGCGCAAGATCCAGGTGGTCACCACCGGCGGCGCCGGCGGGCAGATCGACCCGACGCAGATCCAGGTCGGCGACCTGAACAAGACCTGGAACGATCCGCTGGCCGCCAAGGTGCGCTCGACCCTGCGCCGCGACTACAACTTCTCGCGCACGGCGGGGCGCAACTACAGCGTGCCCTGCGTGTTCTCCAGCGAACAGCTGCGCTACCCCAAGCCGGACGGCAGCGTGTGCCAGGACAAGGGCTTTGTCGGCGACGGGGTCAAGCTCGACTGCGCCGGCGGTTTCGGCGCGGCGATGATGGTCACCGCCAGCTTCGGCATGGTCGCCGTGGCCAAGACCGTGGAGAAACTGGTGGCCGGGGCGCGCCGGCCGGCCGAGCGGGCCAACGAGGCTTGACGCCTGCGCCCGGCTCGCGACTCAGGCGGGGCTGAGGGCCAGTTCGCGCATGCGCTGCAACACCGCATTCAGGCCATTGCTGCGCGAGGGCGAGAGGTGACGCGCCAGGCCGAGTTGGGCGAACCAGTCGGCCAGGTCGATTCCGCTCAGTTCGGTGCCGCTCAGGCCGTTGACCCGGGCCAGCAACAGCGCCAGCAGCCCGCGCAGCAGGCGCGCATCGCTGCTGGCGCGAAACTGCCAGCATTGATCCCGTTGTTCGGCGACCAGCCAGACCTGGCTTTCGCAGCCGTGCACGCGATTGGCCTCGCAGCGCTCCGCGTCGCTCAGGGCGGGCAGGCGCTCGCCCCACTGCATCAGCAAACGCGCGCGCTGTTCCCAGCCGGGGCATTGGCCGAAGGCGGCCAGCGCTTGCGCGGCGCAGGCGGGCAGGCTCATCGCAGCAGCTCCAGGGCCTGATCCAGCGCGGCGAAGAAGCGCTCGAGGTCGGCGCCGTCGTTGTACAGGCCGAGGGAGACGCGAATCGCACCGGCCAGGCCGAAGCTTTTCAACAATGGCATGGCGCAGTGATGGCCGGCGCGCACGGCGATGCCCTGCTCGGTGAGCAGGTGGGCGAGGTCGGCATTGTGCACGCCCTCAACCACGAAGCTGGCCAGCGCCACCCTGGGCGCGCCCAGTAGCCGAACACCGGCGCGCGCAGTGAGGCCGCTGAGCAGCCGGGCATGCAGCGCGGCCTCGTGGCTGGCCACGGCGGCGGCGTCCAGCGCGGTCAGGTAGTCCAGGCTGGCGCCCAGGGCGATGACGCCGGCAATCGGCGGCGTGCCGGCCTCGAACCCCAGCGGCGCGCCGCGAAACTCGGCGTGTTGGTAATCCGCGATACGTACCATTTCTCCGCCGAACTGCCAGTGCTTGAGGCGCTGCAGCGCCGGTTTGCGGCCATAGAGCAGGCCGACGCCGTCCGGCCCGTAGAGCTTGTGGCTGGAGCAGAGGTAGAAATCGCAGCCCAGGGTCTCGACGTCATGGCGGCCATGCACCACGCCCTGGGCGCCATCGACCACAGTCAGCGCGCCCTGGGCTTGGCCCAGGGCCAGCAGTTCGCTCAGCGGCTGCCAGCAGCCGAGCACATTGGACAACTGGCTGAGCGCCAGCACGCGGGTGCGTGGGCCGATCAGGTCGGCGGCTCGTTCGAGGTCGATCAGGCCGCTCTCATCCAGCGGCAGCACGACCAGTTCGAGCTGGCGGCGCAGGGCCAGCTGCTGCCAGGGCAGCAGGTTGGCGTGGTGTTCCAGGGCGCTGACGACGATCTGGTCGCCGGCCTGCAACTCATGCTCCAGGCCATAGGCCAGCAAATTGAAGGCTTCGGTGGCGCTGCGGGTAAAGAGGATCTGCGCCGAGTCTGGCGCATTCAGCCAGCGTGCGACCTTGTCGCGACTGCTTTCGAAGGCGCGGGTCGCCCGCTCGCCCGGCAAGTGCTGGGCCCGATGCACATTGGCCGCACCGCCGGCGTAATAGCCGAGCAGGGCATCGAGCATGGCCTGCGGCTTTTGCGCGGTGGCGGCGCTGTCCAGGTAAGTCTGGCCTTCGCCGTCGAGGGTCAGGATGCCGGGAAAGTCGGCGCGCCAGGGGGAAATCAGGGACATGGGTTCACCCGATGGTGCGGGGCGTCCGTAGGGTGCGCCGTGCGCACCAGGTGCTGCGCGGCGCACCCTACTCGGATCAATTATGCGCGTGCAGGGCTTCGTTGAGCTCGATGGCCGACTTGTGGGTCTTGCATTCCACGGTGCCGGTTTGCGAGTTACGGCGGAACAGCAGATCCGGCTGGCCGGCCAGTTCGCGCGCCTTGAGCACCTTGACCAGCTGGTTCTGGCCATCGAGCAGCGCCACCTTGGTGCCGGCGGTGATGTACAGGCCGGACTCCACGGTGTTGCGGTCGCCGAGGGGGATGCCGATGCCGGCGTTGGCGCCGATCAGGCAGCCTTCGCCGACCGAAATCACCAGGTTGCCGCCGCCGGACAGGGTGCCCATGGTCGAGCAGCCGCCGCCCAGATCCGAGCCCTTGCCGACGAATACGCCGGCGGAGACACGGCCTTCGATCATGCCCGGGCCTGCGGTGCCGGCATTGAAGTTGACGAAGCCCTCGTGCATCACGGTGGTGCCTTCACCGATGTAGGCCCCCAGGCGGACGCGAGCGGTGTCGGCGATGCGCACCCCGCTCGGCACCACGTAGTCGGTCATTTTCGGGAACTTGTCCACCGAGAAGACCTCCAGCAGTTCGCTGCGCAGGCGCGCTTCCAGTTGCCGCTCGCCCAGCTCGCTCAGGTCGATGGCGCCCTGGCTGGTCCAGGCCACGTTCGGCAGCAGCGGGAAGATCCCGGTCAGGTTCAGGCCGTGCGGCTTGACCAGGCGATGGGACAGCAGGTGCAGCTTGAGGTAGGCCTCGGGGGTGCTGCTCAGGGGCAGATCTTCGGCGAGAAAAGTAGCCACCAGCGGCTGGTGGCTCTCGGCCAGGCGAGTCAGCAACTTGGCTTGAGCGGCGTCCACGCCTTTCAGGGCTTCGGCCAAGTCGCCGGCTTGCTGGGTGGTGAAGCCAATCGCCTGGTTGCCACCGCGGTAGCCGAGTTTTTCGGCGGCTTTGGCCACCAGCTCGGCGGCTGGGTTGAGCAGTGGTTGGGCGTAGAAGACTTCCAGCCAGGTGTTTTGACGGTTTTGGGTGCCGACGCCGAAGGCCAGGCTGAAGAGGGTCGTGGTCATGTTGCTTTCCTTAAACGCGAATTCAATGGGGGTTGTTCAGGCCAGTTCGGCGGCATAACGCTCGGGCTTGAAACCAACTAGGGTCTGGTTGCCGAGATCCAGCAGCGGGCGCTTGATCATCGACGGCTGGGCGAGCATCAGCTCGATCGCCTTGTTCTGGTCGAGGTCGGCTTTGTGCGCCTCGTCCAGTTTGCGGAAGGTGGTGCCGGCACGGTTGAGAATGGATTGCCAACCGTGTTCGTTGCACCACTTGTCCAGGCTCTCGCGGTCGATGCCAGCGGCTTTGTAATCATGAAAGACGTAGCTTACCCCGTGCTGGTCGAGCCAGGTGCGGGCTTTCTTCATGGTGTCGCAGGCTTTGATGCCGTAGAGGGTTGTGCTCATGGTTACAGGCTCTTCACAAAGGTGCGAATGCGCTCGGCGGCTTCCACGCACTCGGCCAAAGGCGCGACCAGGGCCATGCGCACGCGATTGGCGCCCGGGTTCACCCCGTCGACACTGCGCGACAGGTAGGAGCCGGGCACCACGGTGACGTGTTCGCGGGCGAACAGTTCGCGGGTGAAGCTCTGGTCGTCCAGCGGGGTTTTCGCCCACAGGTAGAAACCGCCATCCGGGCGCTGTACATCGAGCACGCCGTCGAGAATCGCCAGCACGGCGGCGAACTTCTCGCGGTACAGCGCGCGATTGGCTTGGACGTGTTGCTCGTCGTTCCAGGCGGCGATGCTGGCCAGCTGGGTTGGCACCGGCATGGCGCAGCCGTGGTAGGTACGGTACAGCAGAAAAGATTTCAATATGGCGGCGTCGCCGGCGACGAAGCCCGAGCGCAGGCCCGGCAGGTTGGAGCGCTTGGACAGGCTGTGGAACACCACGCAGCGCTTGAAGTCGTTGCGGCCCAGTTCGGCGCAGGCGGTCAGCAGGCCGGCGGGCGGCTGCTGTTCGTCGAAATACAGCTCGCTGTAGCACTCGTCGGCGGCGATGACGAAATCGTACTCATCGGCCAACTGGATCAGCTGCTTCAGGGTGGCCAGCGGAATCAGCGCGCCGGTCGGGTTGCCCGGCGAGCAGAGGAAGAGGATCTGGCAGCGCTGCCACACTTCGGCCGGCACCGCGTCGAAATCCGGGTTGAAACCGTGTTCTTGCAGGCACGCCAGGTAGTGCGGCTGGGCGCCGGCGAGCAGAGCCGCGCCTTCGTAGATCTGGTAGAACGGGTTGGGGCTGACCACCAGGCCGTTCTTGTTGCGCTCCACCACGGTCTGGGTAAAGGCGAACAAGGCTTCGCGCGTGCCGTTGACCGGCAGTACCTGGTGCGCGGGGTCGAGCGCGCCGGCCGGCAGGTTGAAGCGCCGGTTGCACCAGTTGGCGATGGCCTCACGCAGTGCCGGGATACCCAGGGTGCTGGGGTACACCGCCAGTTGTTCCAGGTTGGCGCTGAGCGCCTCGGCGACGAAAGCCGGCGAGCGATGCTTGGGCTCGCCGATCGATAGGGCGATGGCCGGCTTGTCGCTGGGCGGCTGGACGCCGGCCAGCAAGGCGCGGAGCTTTTCGAAGGGGTAGGGCTGCAGCTGGTTCAAGGCGTCGTTCATTATTCTGTCCTGGGTACTACAAGCGGCAGCCGCACGGGATTCGACTTGCCGCTGTCTCGATCAAATAGTTATCCGGCTTGGCTCGGTGGATTGCCCGTTGGCGTCCGTGAGCTGCTCGATGATGGTTTCCTGCAGTCGACGACAGAGTTCGGGGTCGGACAGCGGCTGATTGTGGGCATCGGTGACGAAGAATATGTCCTCGACCCGTTCGCCCAGGGTGGCGATCTTGGCATTCTGCAGCGACAGGTCGAAATCGAGGAAGATCCGTCCGACCCTGGCCAGCAGGCCCGGCCTATCGGGTGCGGTCAGCTCGAGGATGGTCACCGGCCGCTGCGCGTCGTTGTGGATGGTCACCCGTGGCGCGAAGGCGAAATGCTTGAGCTGGCGCGGTACCCGGCGTTGGATGATGCTCGGGTATTCGTCGGGGTTTTTCAGGGCGTCGATCAATCCCTGGCGGATCTTGTTGATCCGCGCCGGGTTATTGCCAATCGAGCTGCCGTCGGCCTCCAGCACTATGTAGGTGTCGAGGGTGAACTGGCTGGTCGAGGTGAGAATCCGCGCGTCGTGGATGCTCAGGTTGAGCTGGGCCATGGCGGCTACGGTCACGGCGAAGAAGTCGTGCTGATCGGCGGCATAGATGAAGATCTGGGTGCCGCCCTCGAATTCGCGTTGGGTGGTTTCCTTGATCAACACCAGCGGATTGCCGTCGTAGGGGTGCTGCAGGATCGCCTCGGCATGCCAGGCCACGTCGCCGGCGGTGTGGCGCAGGAAGTAGTCGTCGCCGAGCTGCGACCATAGCTGTTCGGCTTCGTCCGGATCGGTGCCGCCGCGCACCAGGATGTCCAGGGCGGCGCTCTGGGTCAGGCGAATCTGTTCTTCGCGATCCAGCGGGTTTTCCAGACCACGGTTGAGGGCGCGCTTGGTTTCGGTGTAGAGCTGGCGCAGCAGGCTGGCGCGCCAGGAGTTCCACAGGCTGGGGTTGGTGGCGTTGATGTCGGCCACGGTCAGCACGTAGAGGTAATCCAGGCGCGTCTGGTCGCCCACCAGGCGGGCGAAATCGAAGATCACCTGGGGGTCGGACAAATCCTTGCGCTGGGCAGTGGTCGACATCATCAGGTGGTTCTGCACCAGCCAGACGATCAGCTTGCTGTCCCAGCTGGGTAGCTGGTGGCGCACGCAGAAGGCTTCGGCGTCCGCCGCGCCCAGCTCGGAATGGTCGCCGCCGCGGCCCTTGCCGATGTCATGGTAAAGCCCGGCTAGGTAGATCAACTCGGGCTTGGGCAGTTTGCCGATCAGCTTGTTGGCCAGGGGGAATTTCTCGGCCAGCTCGGGCCACTTGAATTTGCGCAGGTGCTTGATCAGGTTGAGGGTGTGCGCATCGACCGTATAGATGTGGAACAGGTCGTGCTGCATTTGCCCGACGATATGCCCGAACTCGGGCAAGTAACGCCCGAGAATGCCGTAGCGGTTCATCCGCCGCAGGTTGCGGTGGATGCCTTGCGGGCTCTTGAACAGCTCGATGAACAGGCTGGTGTTGCGGATGTCCTTGCGGAAATCGTCGTCGATCAGGTGGCGGTGATCGCGCAGCAGGCGAATGCTGTCGGCACACACGCCCTTGATTTCGGGGTGCTGGGCCATCAGCACGAAGATTTCCAGAATGGCGAAAGGGGTGCGCTTGAAGACGTTGGGGTGAGTGACCTCGATATAGCCGTCGCGCAGCTGGAAACGGCTGTTCAGCGGTTGCGCCTGGCCGCTTTGCCCGGCGCGGAGGATTTCCTCCTCGAAGTGCTGCTTGATCAGGTCGCTCAGCTCGGCAATGCTCATCACCACGCGGTAGTACTTCTGCATGAAGCGTTCGATTGCCAGCTTGGCATTGCCGTCTTCATAGCCCAGCAGGCGGGCGATCTCGCGTTGGTGATCGAACAGCAAGCGGTCTTCGGCACGCCCGGCGAGCATGTGCAGGGCGTAGCGTACCTTCCACAGAAACTCCTGGCTGGACACCAGCAGGGCGTATTCGCTTTCCAGGAGAAAGCCCTGGCCGACCATGGCGTGCAAATTCAGGGTGCCGAAATGCCGGCGGGCGACCCAGAGGATGGTCTGGATATCGCGCAGGCCGCCCGGCGAGCCCTTGACGTTGGGTTCGAGGTTGTATTCGGTGTCGTTGTACTTGGCATGCCGGGCGCGCTGCTCTTTGCGTTTGGCCAGGAAGAACTGCTTGCTCGGCCACATCTGCGCGGTGCTGGTGACATCCTGCATGCGCTGGCGCAGGCGCTCGGGGCCGGCGATGGTGCGGCTTTCCATCAGGTTGGTGACCACCGTCAGGTCGGCGCGGGCCTCTTCGGCGCACTCGGCGACCGAGCGCACGCTTTGCCCGACTTCCAGGCCGATGTCCCAGAGCAGAGTGAGGAAGCGCTCGATCGGCTCGCGGAAGGTTTCGTGGTCGGCGCTGTCGAGCAGGATCAGCAGGTCGATATCCGAGTAAGGGTGCAGTTCGCCACGGCCATAGCCGCCTACCGCCAGCAGGGCGATGTCGGCATCCTCGCTCCACTCCAGGCGATCCCAGGCTTCACGCAAGATCTGGTCGGTGAACCAGGCGCGATCCTCGACCAGTCGGCGTACCTCGCGGCCCTCCTTGAAGCGCGCATCGAGCACCTCGTGGGCGCGGCGGATGGCTTTCTTGAAGGCGCCGATGGGGCTGGCCTTGAGTGCCAACTCGGCCTGGAATTGCCCGCGCTCGAACAGCTCGGAGTCTACCTGCGGCATGCGGCGATCTTCCTTTATAAGGGCGGCGATCATCAGGCCGAAGTGCGGGCGATGGTGTCGTCGCTGCGCAAGGTGAAGATTTCGTAGCCGTCGGCGGTGACCAGGATGGTGTGCTCCCACTGCGCCGAGAGCTTGCGATCCTTGGTGATCGCGGTCCAGCCATCGCCGAGCAGGCGAGTTTCCGCGCGGCCCTGGTTGATCATCGGCTCGATGGTGAAGGTCATGCCTTCCTTGAGTTCCAGGCCAGTGCCGGCACGCCCGTAGTGCAGCACCTGCGGCTCTTCATGGAACACCGCGCCAATGCCGTGGCCGCAGTACTCGCGCACCACCGAGAAACCGTTCTTCTCGGCGTGCTTCTGGATCACTTCGCCGATGTCGCCCAGGCGGGCGCCGGGACGCACCAGTTGAATGCCTTTGTACATGCATTCCTGGGTGATCTGGGCCAGGCGTTCGGCCCATTCCGGCACCTTGCCGACCATGAACATCTTGCTGGTGTCGCCGTGGTAGCCGTCCTTGATCACGGTGATGTCGATGTTCAGCACGTCGCCTTCTTTCAACGGCTTGTCGTTGGGGATGCCGTGGCAGACCACATGGTTGATCGAGGTGCAGATCGACTTGGGGAAGCCTTTGTAGTTGAGCGGCGCGGGGATGGCCTGCTGCACATTGACGATGTAGTCATGGCAGATGCGATCCAGCTCTTCAGTGGTGACCCCGGGCTTGACGTGTGCGCCGATCATTTCCAGTACGTCGGCAGCCAGGCGGCCGGCTACGCGCATTTTTTCGATTTCATCGGGCGTCTTGATAGTGACGGTCATATGGGCTCTCGGGCACAGACTGAAAAGAGGGCTATGTTAGCAGCTTCGGGCTGCAAGCCATAAGCTGCGCGCGCGGTTGCTTGGTTGTGTGCTTTCAAGCTTGTAGCTTGTGCCTGTCTTTTATGGTATAAAACGCGCCGCTTTACGGGCTGTATGCCTGGAAGCTTTAATCCACACACGTATCGACACGGTTTCCTGGGTGCCTTTCGACAAGTTCGTGGGGTTGGAAATCGGGATGCGTGGAGGCCTAACCCGACTTATCAAGGAACTACCATGTCCCAAGTCAATATGCGCGATATGCTGAAGGCCGGTGTGCACTTCGGTCACCAGACCCGTTACTGGAACCCGAAAATGGGCAAGTACATTTTCGGCGCGCGCAACAAGATCCACATCATCAACCTTGAAAAAACCCTGCCGATGTTCAACGAAGCGCTGTCGTTCGTTGAGAAGCTGGCTTCGGGCAAAAACAAGATTCTGTTCGTCGGCACCAAGCGTTCCGCTGGCAAGATCGTTGCTCAAGAAGCAGCTCGTTGCGGTTCGCCGTTCGTCGATCATCGCTGGTTGGGCGGCATGCTGACCAACTACAAGACCATCCGCGCTTCGATCAAGCGTCTGCGCGATCTGGAAGTTCAGTCCCAGGACGGTACTTTCGCCAAGCTGACCAAGAAAGAAGCCCTGATGCGCACCCGCGATCTGGAAAAACTGGATCGCAGCCTGGGCGGTATTAAGGACATGGGCGGTCTGCCGGACGCTCTGTTCGTGATCGACGTCGACCACGAACGCATTGCGATCACCGAAGCCAATAAGCTGGGTATCCCGGTTATCGGCGTGGTCGATACCAACAGCAGCCCGGAAGGCGTTGACTACATCATCCCGGGTAACGACGACGCCATTCGCGCCATCCAGTTGTACATGGGTGCCATGGCTGATGCGGTAGTGCGCGGTCGCACCAACACCGGCGGCGCCGACGAATTCGTCGAGCAAGCCCCGGCAGCTCCTGCAGCCGAAGCGGCTCAGGGCTAAGCGATAAGCGCCAAGCGTTACTCGCTGCGCAAAAAGGGGGCTAAGCCCCCTTTTTGCCACTTTGAAAACCATTGTCAGCCTGTTGTCGTCAAATTCAGGCAGTGGCTTGCAGCGTGGTTACAGAATTGATCGCCCGTTCCGGCGGGTGGAATGGTTAACGACCTATCCAAGAGGAATTTGAAATGGCAGAGATTACTGCGGCATTAGTCAAGGAGCTGCGTGAGCGCACTGGCGAAGGCATGATGGATTGCAAGAAAGCCCTGACCAAGGCTGGCGGCGACATCGAGAAAGCCATTGATGACATGCGTGCTTCCGGCGCGATCAAAGCGGCCAAGAAAGCCGGCAACATCGCTGCCGAAGGCGCTATCGCGGTCAAGGTTGCGGAAGACGGCAAGTCGGCCGTGATCCTTGAAGTCAACTCGCAAACCGACTTCCTGGCTCTGCAGGACGACTTCAAGAACTTCGTCAACAGCAGCCTGGAAAAAGCCTTTGCTGACAAGCTGACCGACGCGGCGCCGCTGATTGCCGCTCAGGAAGCTGTTCGTGAAGCACTGGTGGCCAAAGTGGGCGAGAACGTCAATATTCGTCGCCTGGCCCGCGTCGAAGGCGACGTGGTCAATGCTTACCTGCACGGTAACAAGATCGGCGTGGTGGTGGTTCTGAAGGGCGGCGACGCCGAGCTGGCCAAGGATATCGCCATGCACGTGGCTGCCAGCAACCCGGAGTTCCTGCTGCCGACGGAAGTTTCCGCAGAGGCGATCGAGCGCGAAAAAGCCGTGTTCATGAGCCTCAACGAAGACAAGATCAAAGGCAAGCCAGCTGAAATCGTCGAGAAGATGGTGGGCGGTCGTATCCAGAAGTTCCTCGCCGAAGCCAGCCTGGTTGAGCAAGCCTTCGTCAAGGATCCGGAAATCAAGGTCGGCGCTCTGGCCAAGAAGGGCGGTGCAGAAATCGTTTCCTTCACGCGCTTCCAGGTCGGCGAAGGCATCGAGAAGCCAGTCGACAACTTCGCTGAAGAAGTGGCCGCGCAACTGGCTGCCAGCAAGCAGTAAGACGCTTTATAGTTGTCGCCCCGAAGAGGCTGCCCGCTTATGCGCGCGGCCTCTTTGTCAAATCAGGGGGGCGGTGGCAGTTCGCCACGGTCGTTGCGGGCGTGGCACCAATGGCTCTGGGGCTGTCTAAGTGCTCGAGCAATCCGTGCCGCAAGGCTCGAAAAGAATTCAAACGCCGCAGGAGAGACTGGTAATGGCTCAGCAGGTGAGTGGTCGTCAACCGCGCTATAAACGCATTCTGCTCAAACTCAGCGGCGAGGCCCTGATGGGCTCGGAAGATTTCGGCATCGACCCCAAGGTGCTCGATCGCATGGCCCTGGAAGTCGGCCAGTTGGTCGGTATCGGCGTGCAGGTCGGTCTGGTCATCGGCGGTGGCAACCTGTTTCGTGGCGCGGCGCTCTCCGCGGCCGGGATGGATCGGGTCACCGGCGACCATATGGGCATGCTGGCGACCGTGATGAATGCCCTGGCCATGCGCGATGCGCTGGAGCGCTCGAATATTCCGGCAATCGTGATGTCGGCGATCTCCATGGTCGGCGTGACCGATCACTACGACCGACGCAAGGCGCTGCGGCATCTGAAAACCGGTGAGGTGGTGATTTTCGCCGCTGGCACCGGCAATCCGTTCTTCACCACCGACTCGGCCGCTTGCCTGCGCGCCATCGAAATCGATGCCGACGTGGTGTTGAAGGCGACCAAGGTGGATGGTGTGTACACTGCCGATCCGTTCAAGGATCCGCACGCGGAAAAATTCGATCGTCTGACTTACGATGAAGTGCTGGATCGCAAGCTCGGCGTGATGGATCTGACGGCCATCTGCTTGTGTCGCGATCACCAGATGCCGCTGCGCGTGTTCAATATGAATAAACCCGGTGCCCTGCTGAATATCGTGGTGGGCGGCGCCGAAGGTACTCTGATCGAGGAAGGTGAAAAATGATCAACGAGATCAAGAAAGACGCCCAGGAACGCATGCAAAAGAGCCTGGATTCGCTGATCCATGCGTTCAGTCGTATTCGTACCGGTCAGGCTCACCCCAGCATTCTGGGTGGCGTGATGGTGCCTTATTACGGCGCCGACACCCCTCTGAATCAGGTTGCCAACGTGACCGTCAAGGATTCGCGCACCCTCCAGGTAGTGGCGTTCGAGCGCAACATGCTGGCTGCCGTCGACAAGGCGATCCAGAGCTCCGGTCTGGGCTTCAATCCGACCAACCTGGGCGAGCTGCTGCTGATTTCCATGCCGGCGCTGACCGAGGAGACCCGTAAGGGCTTCACCAAGCAGGCGCGTGATGCCGCGGAGGATGGCCGCGTTGCCGTGCGTAATATCCGTCGTGACGCTTTGAGCCAGCTGAAGGATCTGGTCAAGGAGAAAGAAATCAGCGAGGACGAGGAGCGTCGCGCTGCTGATGATGTCCAGAAGCTGACTGACAAGTTCGTGGCGGAAATCGAAGTGGCTGTGAAGCAGAAAGAAGCGGATCTGATGGCCGTTTAGCGGTCAGGAGATCCACATGCACAAGACCATAGGCGGCGTTAAGGTGGCCGTGCCACGTCATGTGGCGATCATCATGGACGGCAATAACCGCTGGGCCCGCAAGCGCCTGCTGCCGGGAATTGCCGGGCACAAGGCCGGTGTCGATGCGGTGCGCGCGGTCGTTGAGGTGTGCGCCGAGACCGGGGTCGAGGTGTTGACTCTGTTTGCCTTCTCCAGCGAGAACTGGCAGCGTCCGGCCGAAGAGGTGGGGGCGCTGATGGAATTGTTCCTCGGCGCGCTACGCCGCGAGGCGAAGAAACTCAACGACAACGGCATCAGCCTGCGCATCATCGGCGACCGCTCGCGCTTCCATCCGGAATTGCAGGCGGCCATGCGTGAGGCCGAGGCCTTGACCGCTGGCGCTAAGCGTTTCGTCCTGCAGATTGCCGCCAACTATGGCGGCCAGTGGGACATCGCGCAGGCGGCGCAGCGGCTGGCTCGCGAGGTTCAGGGTGGGCACTTGCGGCCTGAAGATATTACCCCCGAGCTGTTGCAGAGCTGTTTGGCGACGGGCGATTTGCCCTTGCCCGATTTGTGCATTCGTACCGGTGGCGAGCATCGCATCAGTAACTTCCTGTTATGGCAGTTGGCCTACAGCGAGCTGTATTTCTCTGACTTGTTCTGGCCGGATTTCAAGCACGATGCCATGCGCAAGGCCTTGGCGGATTACGCCAAGCGCCAGCGGCGTTTTGGCAAGTCCGCCGAACAGGTCGATGCCGAGGCGCGTGCCTGATGCTTAAACAACGGATTATTACTGCGCTGGTGTTACTGCCTGTCGCCTTGACTGGGTTTTTCCTGCTCGATGGCGCGGCTTTTGCGCTGTTTATCGGCGCGGTGGTCAGCCTGGGTGCCTGGGAGTGGGCGCGCTTGGCCGGTCTGGCCGGGCAGCCGCTGCGAGTGGCCTATGCCGCTGGCGTTGCTGTTTTGCTGTGCGGGCTCTATCTGCTGCCGGCCTTGGCGCCCTGGCTGCTGCTGCTTGCTGTCGTCTGGTGGGCGTTGGCCACTGCGCTGGTGCTGAGCTATCCAGCCAGTAGTCGCTATTGGGCCGGGCTGCCGGGGCGGCTGTTGATCGGCTTGTTGATCCTGCTGCCGGCCTGGCAGGGGCTGGTGCTGTTCAAACAGTGGCCATTGGCCAATGGTTTGATCCTGGCGGTGATGGTATTGGTCTGGGGGGCGGATATCGGCGCCTATTTCTCCGGCAAACGCTTCGGCAAGCGCAAGCTGGCGCCGCGGGTGAGTCCGGGCAAGAGCTGGGAGGGGGCGGTTGGTGGCTTGCTTACCAGTCTGCTGATCACCCTGGCGGTCGGTCTCTACCGGGGCTGGTTCGCCAGCGAGTTGCTCCTGGCGCTGGCGGGTGCGGCGTTGGTGGTGTCGATTTCGGTGGTCGGCGATCTGACCGAGAGCATGTTCAAGCGTCAGGCCGGGGTCAAGGACAGCAGCAATCTGCTGCCGGGTCACGGCGGGGTGCTCGACCGCATCGACAGCCTGACCGCGGCCATTCCGATGTTCGCCGCGCTGTTGTGGCTGGCCGGTTGGGGTGCCCTGTGAACCAGTTGCAGCAGATTACCGTGCTCGGGGCCACGGGCTCCATCGGTCTCAGCACCCTGGATGTGATTGCCCGGCATCCCGCGCGTTATCAGGTGTTTGCCTTGTCCGGCTTCAGCCGCCTGGTTGAGTTGGAGGCGCTGTGCATGCGTTACCGGCCGCGCTACGCGGTGGTGGCGGATGAGCGCTCGGCGCGCCATCTGCAGGGCGGTTTGCATGCGGCGGGGCTGGCGACGCGGGTGCTGTTCGGCGAACAAGGCCTGTGCGAAGTGGCCGCCCATCCCGAGGTGGATGCGGTGATGGCGGCTATCGTCGGCGCGGCGGGGCTCAAGCCGACGCTGGCGGCAGTCGAGGCGGGCAAGAAGGTTCTGTTGGCCAACAAGGAGGCGCTGGTGATGTCCGGCGCCCTGTTTATCGAGGCGGTACGCCGCAGCGGTGCGGTCTTGTTGCCCATCGACAGCGAGCACAATGCGATCTTCCAGTGCCTGCCCGGCGATTATGCCCGTGGGCTGGAGCAGGTGGGCGTGCGGCGGATTTTGCTGACCGCGTCCGGCGGTCCGTTCCGCGAAACGCCGTTGGCGCAGTTGCGCGAGGTCTCTCCCGAGCAGGCCTGTGCCCATCCCAACTGGTCGATGGGGCGCAAGATTTCGGTGGATTCGGCGAGCATGATGAACAAGGGTCTCGAGCTGATCGAGGTCTGCTGGCTGTTCGACGCCAAACCGGCGCAGGTCGAGGTGGTGATCCATCCGCAGAGCGTGATCCATTCGCTGGTCGACTATGTCGATGGCTCGGTGTTGGCGCAGCTGGGTAACCCGGACATGCGCACGCCAATCAGCCATGCCCTGGCCTGGCCGCAGCGCATCGACTCGGGCGTGGCGCCGCTGGATCTGTTCGCCATCGCCCGCCTGGATTTCCAGGCGCCGGACGAACAGCGCTTCCCCTGCTTGCGCCTGGCCCGCCAGGCGGCAGAGGCGGGTGGCAGCGTGCCGGCCATGCTCAATGCGGCCAATGAGGTGGCGGTGGCGGCCTTTCTCGAGCGGCGCATTCGTTTCCCCGAGATCGCGAGTATCATTGAGGCTGTGTTGAACGCCGAGCCGGGGGTTGCGGTCGAAAGTGTGGAGGCAGTCCTGGCGGCAGATCGCCGAGCGCGTGAGCTTGCCGAGCAATGGCTGAGTCGTCGTGGTGGATAAGCGCAAGCAGGGCGCCTGTGCGGTTCGCCCTTCGCTGCCAGCACACCCCAGTCGCGGAGAAGCTAGATGAGTGCGCTCTATATGGTTGTCGGTACCCTGGTTGCACTGGGGGTGCTGGTTACGTTTCACGAATTCGGTCACTTCTGGGTGGCGCGCCGCTGCGGGGTCAAGGTTCTGCGCTTCTCCGTGGGCTTCGGCACGCCACTGCTGCGCTGGCATGATCGCCAGGGCACCGAGTTCGTCATCGCCGCCATTCCCCTGGGCGGCTACGTCAAGATGCTCGATGAGCGCGAAGTCGATGTGCCAGTCGAGCAGCTCGATCAATCGTTCAATCGCAAGAGCGTGCGCCAGCGTATTGCCATAGTCGCGGCGGGGCCGGTTGCCAACTTCCTGCTGGCGCTGCTGTTCTTCTGGCTGGTGGCGATGCTTGGCAGCCAGCAGGTGCGTCCGGTCATAGGCGCGGTCGAAGTCGGCAGCCTGGCGGCCGATGCCGGGCTGCAGGCGGGCCAGGAAATCGTTGCGCTGAATGGTGAACCGACCACGGGTTGGGCGGCGGTCAATCTGCAGTTGGTGCGGCGCCTGGGTGAGAGTGGCACCTTGAGCGTGAGTGTCCGCGACCAGGGTTCGACTGCCGACAGTGCGCGGCAAATCGTGCTGAAAGATTGGCTCAGGGGCGTCGAGGAACCCAATCCGATCGCCGCCCTCGGCATTCGCCCCTGGCGTCCGGCGCTGTTGCCGGTGCTGGCGCAGCTGGATCCCAAAGGCCCGGCGCAGGCCGCTGGTTTGCAGGTTGGCGACCGTCTGCTGAGGCTCGATGGCGAGCCGCTGGACGAGTGGCAGCAGTTGGTCGATCGCGTGCAGGCCATGCCGGCGGAAGCCATAACCCTGCTGATCCAGCGTGACGGGCGAGAGTTGCAGGTGGCCGTGACCCTCGCCGCGCGCGGTGAGGGTGAGGCCCGCAGCGGTTATCTGGGTGCTGGCGTAGAAGGTGTCGAGTGGCCGGCAGAGATGCTCCGCGAGGTCAGTTTTGGGCCTTTGGAGGCCGTGGCCGAGGGCTTTCGGCGTACCTGGTCGATGAGCCTGTTGACTCTCGATTCGCTGAAGAAAATGCTGTTTGGCGAGCTCTCGGTAAAAAACTTGAGCGGGCCGATAACCATTGCTAAAGTGGCGGGCGCTTCGGCCGAGTCGGGTTTGGGGGATTTTCTCAACTTCCTTGCCTACTTGAGCATAAGTCTGGGGGTTCTCAATTTGCTGCCAATCCCTGTGCTGGATGGGGGGCATCTGCTTTATTACCTGGTCGAGTGGGTGCGTGGCCGTCCACTGTCGGAACGGGTGCAGGGTTGGGGGATGCAGATTGGTATCAGTTTGGTGATTGGGGTGATGTTGCTGGCCTTGATCAACGACCTGGGTCGTCTGTAAACCGTTACTGAATTACAAAGCTACTGAATTACAAAACTGTCGCCTTGGGCGGCAGATTTTTTATTGTCAGTTGGAATAAGAAAGGACTTCATGAAACGTCTGCTGCTACCTGCGGTGCTTGCCGCATTGATGATCGCCGAAGTTCACGCCGAGTCCTTCACCATCTCCGATATCCGCGTCAATGGCCTGCAGCGTGTGTCTGCGGGCAGCGTGTTCGGTGCCTTGCCGCTCAACGTCGGCGAAGAGGCCGATGACCGCGCGCTGGTGGAGGCAACTCGTGGCCTGTTCAAAACCGGTTTCTTCCAGGATATCCAGCTCGGCCGCGATGGCGACGTGCTGGTCATTACCGTGGTGGAACGGCCGTCGATTTCCGGCATCGAGATCGAAGGCAACAAGGCCATCAGCAGCGAAGACCTGCTCAAGGGGCTGAATCAGTCCGGGCTGGCCGAGGGCGAGATATTCCAGCGTGCGACCCTCGAAGGCGTGCGTAACGAATTGCAGCGCCAGTATGTGGCCCAGGGCCGTTACTCGGCCGAGATCGAAACCGAAGTGATCCCGCAGCCGCGTAACCGCGTGGCGCTGAAAATCAATATCAATGAAGGCACGGTCGCCGCCATCCAGCACATCAACGTGGTGGGCAATAGCGTCTTTGCCGACGAAGACCTGATCGATCTGTTCGAGCTGAAGACCAGCAACTGGCTGTCGTTCTTCCGCAACGACGACAAGTATGCCCGCGAAAAGCTGTCCGGCGACCTGGAGCGTCTGCGCTCCTACTACCTGGATCGCGGCTACATCAATATGGATATCTCCTCGACCCAGGTGTCCATTACCCCGGACAAGAAGCACGTCTATATCACGGTCAACGTCGACGAAGGGCAGAAGTACAGCGTACGCGAGGTGAAGCTCAGCGGTGACCTGAAGGTGCCGGAAGAGGACGTCAAGTCGTTGCTGCTGGTCAAAGAAGGCCAGGTGTTCTCGCGCAAGGTGATGACCACGACCTCCGAGCTGATCACCCGTCGCCTGGGTAACGAGGGCTACACCTTCGCCAACGTCAACGGCGTGCCGCAAGCCCATGATGAAGACAACACGGTGTCGATCACCTTCGTCATCGATCCGGGCAAGCGCGCCTACGTCAACCGCATCAACTTCCGCGGCAACACCAAGTCGGAAGATGAAGTGCTGCGCCGCGAAATGCGCCAGATCGAAGGCGGCTGGGCTTCGACCTACCTGATCGATCAGTCGAAAACCCGTTTGGAACGCCTCGGCTTCTTCAAGGAAGTCAACGTCGAAACCCCGCAGGTGCCCGGCACCGACGACCAGGTCGACGTCAACTACAGCGTCGAAGAGCAGGCGTCCGGCTCGATCACCGCCAGCGTCGGTTTCGCCCAGAATGCCGGGTTGATCCTCGGCGGCTCGATCACCCAGAACAACTTCCTCGGCACCGGCAACAAGGTCAGTGTCGGCTTGACCCGCAGCGAGTACCAGGAACGCTACAACTTCGGCTTCGTCGACCCCTACTGGACCGCCGATGGCGTCAGCCTGGGCTACAACGCCTTCTATCGCACCACCGACTACGACGAGCTCGACACCGATGTGTCCAGCTATGCGGTGGACAGCTATGGGGTGGGCGCCAGCATCGGCTACCCGATCAGCGAAACCGCGCGCCTGACTTATGGCCTGACCGCGCAACAGGACGATATCAGCACCGGCGTCTACACGGTCGATGAGATCTTCAAATTTATCGAGCAGGAAGGCGACAGCTACCTGAACCTCAAGGCCTCGGTGGGTTGGTCGGAGTCGACCCTCAATCGTGGCGTGATGGCCACCCGCGGTCACTCGCAGAGCCTGGTGCTGGAAACCACGGTGCCGGGCAGCGACCTGTCGTTCTACAAGCTCGACTACCGTGGCCAGGTGTTCAAGCCGTTGGGCGACAGCTACAACCTGCGTTTCCACACCCAGCTCGGTTATGGCGACAGCTACGGTTCGACTGCAGAACTGCCGTTCTACGAGCACTACTATGCCGGCGGTTTCGGTTCGGTGCGCGGTTTCGAGGACAGCAGTCTGGGTCCGCGCAGTACGCCGAGCAAGGGCACCAACCCGGGAACTCTGAAAGACCCGGATCAAGATCCGCTGCCGTTCGGTGGTAATGTGCTGGTTCAGGGCGGTGTCGAATTGCTGTTCCCGATGCCGTTCGTCAAGGATCAGCGCTCGCTGCGTACCGCGCTGTTCTGGGATGTGGGCAATGTCTTCGACACCAGTTGCGGCAGCACCCAGGCCGACTGTGGCAGCATCGACGCCGGCCAGTTGGCCAGCTCCGTGGGCGTTGGCCTGACCTGGGTCACTGCGCTGGGTCCGTTGAGCTTCAGCCTGGCCATGCCGATCGTCAAACCGGACGACGCCGACACCCAGGTCTTCCAGTTCTCCCTCGGTCAGACGTTCTAAGCGTCTGACGACCGAACAACAACAGTTTTTGCAGGAGTTGCACCGTGCGTAAGTTGACTCATCTGGTTCTGTTAAGCGTGGCCCTGCTGGCGACCCCGGCGTTTGCTGAAATGAAAGTGGCGGTACTCAATTACCAAATGGCGCTGCTCGAGTCCGATGCGGCCAAGCGCTATGCGGTGGATGCCGAGAAGAAATTCGGTCCGCAGCTGAACAAGCTCAAGACCCTGGAAAGCGATGCCAAGCGCATTCAGGATCGCATCGTCAAAGATGGCGAAAAGATGCAGACCGCCGAGCGCGAGCGTCTGGAACTCGAGTTCAAGCAGAAAGCCCGCGATTTCCAGTTCCAGTCCAAGGAGTTGAACGAGTCCAAGGCTATCGCTGATCGCGAGATGCTGAAAAAGCTCAAGCCGAACCTGGATAAAGCCGTGGAAGAAGTGATCAAGAAAGGCAACTTCGACCTGGTGCTCGAGCGCGGCGCGGTGATCGATGTCAAACCTCAGTTCGACATCACTCTGCAAGTCATCGAGCGCATGAATCAGCTGCGCTGATCATGCAGGCTCCGGTTTATACCCTCGGCCAGTTGGCCGAACGCCTGGGTGCCACCTTGCGTGGCGCCGCCGACAGAACGATCAATGGGCTGGCCACCTTGCAGGAGGCCGGCCCCGATCAGCTGAGTTTTCTGGCCAACCCGCAATACCGCAAATACCTGGCCGATTGTCGTGCCGGTGCGGTTTTGTTGACCGCCGCCGATGCCGAGGGCTACAGCGGCGCCGCCTTGATTGTGGCCAACCCGTACCTGGCTTATGCACGGCTCTCCCATCTGTTCGATCGCAAGCCACAGGCGGTGGCCGGTGTGCATGCGACCGCGTGGGTTGCCGATGATGCGCAGGTGGATGCCAGTGCCAGTATCGGTGCTTTTGCGGTAATCGAGCGCGGTGCGCAGATTGCTGCGGGGGTGACGATCGGCGCGCATTGCGTGATCGGTGCGCGCTCGGTGATCGGCGAGGGTGGTTGGTTGGCGCCGCGGGTGACCCTGTATCACGATGTGCGCATCGGCAAGCGGGTGGTGATCCAGTCGGGGGCGGTGATCGGCGGCGAGGGTTTCGGCTTCGCCAACCAGCAGGGGGTCTGGCAGAAGATTGCCCAGCTCGGCGGTGTGCTGATCGGCGACGACGTCGAAGTCGGCGCCAATACCACCATCGACCGAGGTGCCTTGGCCGATACGCTAATCGGTAACGGCGTCAAGTTGGACAACCAGATCATGATCGCGCACAACGTGCAGATTGGGGACAACACGGCCATGGCCGGTTGTGCGGGTATTTCCGGCAGTACCAAAATCGGCAAGAACTGCATGATCGCCGGCGGCGTCGGCATGGTCGGGCACATCGAAGTCTGCGACGGAGTCTTCGTCACGGGAATGACCATGGTGACCCGCTCCATCACCGAACCGGGTTCTTATTCTTCCGGCACCGCCATGCAGCCTGCGGGCGAGTGGAGGAAGAGCGTGGCCCGCATTCGTCAGCTGGATGACATGGCGCGGCGACTGCAACAGTTGGAAAAACAGTTGGCGGCCGTGACCTCCAGCGGGAATGCCTCATCTGATGCCTGAGCCGGTTATACCGCGCTCCTCTCTTTTTATTACAGGCTTCTCTGGACATGATGGACATCAACGAAATACGCGAGTACCTGCCGCATCGCTACCCGTTTCTGCTGGTCGACCGGGTGGTGGATCTGGATGTTGAAGGCAAGTGCATTCGTGCCCACAAGAATGTCAGCATCAATGAGCCGTTCTTCAACGGGCACTTTCCCCAGCATCCGATCATGCCCGGCGTGTTGATCATCGAAGCGATGGCCCAGGCGGCCGGCATACTCGGCTTCAAAATGATGGGCTTGAAACCCACCGACGGAACCCTGTATTACTTCGTCGGCTCGGACAAGCTGCGTTTTCGGCAGCCGGTGGTGCCGGGCGATCAATTGATCCTCGAGGCCCGCCACCTCAGCAACAAGCGCAGCATCTGGAAGTTCG
Source organism: Pseudomonas sp. sp1636 (assembly GCF_030376615.1). Lineage (GTDB taxonomy): Bacteria > Pseudomonadota > Gammaproteobacteria > Pseudomonadales > Pseudomonadaceae > Aquipseudomonas. Next base: position 155,454 of record NZ_JARRAB010000008.1, on the reverse strand, counting down.
AGTGCAAAGCCAGTGTCGACGGCAAGGAAGTATGTTCGGCCGAAATCATCTGCGCGGAACGCAAACTATGAGTTTCAAGCTATGAGTTTGATTGACCCTCGCGCCATTATCGATCCCGCTGCCAAGCTGGCCGACGACGTTGTCGTCGGCCCTTGGTCGATCATTGGGCCCGACGTGGAGATTGCCGAGGGTACCGTGCTTGGGCCTAATGTGATCATCAAGGGGCCGACCAGGATTGGTAAGCACAACCGCGTCTATCAGTTTTCCTCGCTTGGCGAGGACACCCCGGATCGCAAGTACAAGGGCGAGCCGACGCGTCTGGTGATTGGCGATCACAACATCATTCGCGAAGGCGTCACCATGCACCGCGGCACCATCCAGGATCGCGACGAGACCACGGTGGGCGACCACAACCTGATCATGGCCTATGCCCATATTGGCCATGACAGTGTGATCGGCAATCATTGCATTCTGGTTAACAACACCGCGTTGGCGGGGCATGTGCATATCGATGACTGGGCGATTTTGTCCGGTTACACCCTGGTGCATCAGTTCTGCCATATCGGCGCGCATGCCTTCGCCGGCATGGGCAGCGCGATTGGCAAGGACGTGCCGGCCTACGTCACGGTTTCCGGCAACCCCGCGGAAGCGCGCAGCATGAATTTCGAAGGCCTGCGTCGGCGCGGCTTCAGTGCCGAATCGATCCAGGCGCTACGCCGCGCCTACAAGACCGTCTATCGCCAGGGCTTGACCATCGAAGAGGCATTGGCGGAACTGGCGGAACCTTCCTTGCAGTTTCCTGAAGTCGCGGTGTTCCGCGATTCGATCCAGGCATCCAATCGCGGCATCACCCGCTAATTTATGGCGGAGCTATTGCGCGTCGCGCTGGTGGCAGGCGAAGCCTCCGGCGACATTCTCGGTGCCGGCCTGATGCAGGCCTTGAAGGTTCGTCATCCACACATCGAATTCATCGGCGTCGGCGGCCCGCTGATGCAGGCCGAGGGCCTGAGTTCCTATTTCCCCATGGAGCGCCTGGCGGTGATGGGCCTGGTCGAAGTGCTTGGCCGCTTGCCTGAGCTGCTGTTGCGGCGCAGGCGCCTGCTCAAGGCTCTGATCGAGGCCAAGCCGGATGTGTTGATCGGCATCGATGCGCCGGATTTCAACCTGGATCTCGAACTCAAATTGCGCCGCGGCGGAATCAAAACCGTGCATTACGTCAGTCCTTCGGTCTGGGCCTGGCGGCAGAAGCGGGTGTTGAAGATTCGTGATGCCTGCGACCTGATGCTGACCCTGTTTCCGTTCGAGGCGCAGTTCTACGACGCCCATCGGGTGCCGGTGCGTTTCGTCGGTCATCCGTTGGCCGATGCGATCCCCTTGCAGGCCGACCGGGCGGCGGCGCGCGAGGCCTTGGGCTTGGCCCAGGACAGCAGCGTGGTGGCCTTGTTGCCGGGCAGCCGGGGTGGTGAAGTGGCGCGTTTGGGTGCGCTGTTTCTCGATGCGGCAGTACGTTTGCGCACTCTGCGTCCGGGCACCCGTTTCGTCGTGCCCTGTGCCTGCCCCGAGCGCCGCGTGCAGCTGGAGCAGATGCTGGCTGGGCGTGACTTGCCCTTGACCCTGCTCGATGGCCGCTCCCACGATGCCCTGGCGGCTTGCGATGCGGTGCTCATCGCTTCGGGCACGGCGACCCTGGAAGCCTTGCTGTACAAGCGACCCATGGTGGTGGCTTACAAGGTCGCGCCGCTGACCTACCGGATTCTCAAACGGCTGGTCAGCAGTGCCTATATCTCGCTGCCCAACCTGTTGGCCGAGCGTTTGTTGGTGCCCGAACTGATTCAGGACGCGGCCAGCGCGGAAGCCTTGGCTCAGGCGTTGGCGCCGCTGCTGAGTGACGGTGAAGTACAGACCGAGGGCTTCGATGTGATTCACCGTGCCCTGCGCCGCGACGCTTCTGCTCAGGCGGCCGAGGCCGTGCTTGAGCTGGTGGGGCGGGCCTGATGCAGCTGGGTCTGGATTTCACCCAGGTGCAGGAGCTGGTCGCCGGTGTCGACGAAGTCGGCCGTGGCCCGCTGTGCGGCGCGGTGGTGACCGCGGCGGTGATTCTCGATCCGTCACGGCCGATCCTCGGCCTCAATGATTCGAAGAAGCTCAGCGCCGCACGGCGCGAGCGGCTGTTCGACGAGATCCGCGAAAAGGCCCTGGCCTGGTGCATCGCCCGCGCCGAGGTGGAGGAGATCGACCAATTGAATATCCTCCACGCGACCATGCTGGCCATGCAGCGCGCGGTCGAAGGCTTGAGCGTCACGCCCCGCCTGGCGCTGATCGACGGCAATCGCTGCCCCGTCCTGCAGGTGCCGAGCGCGGCGGTGGTCAAGGGCGACAGCCAGGTGCCGGCGATCGCCGCCGCCTCGATCCTGGCCAAGGTCAGCCGCGATCGCGAGATGCAGCTGCTCGATGCGCAGTACCCCGGCTATGGCATCGCCGGGCACAAGGGCTATCCCACCCCCGCGCACCTGGAAGCCCTGCGCCGACTGGGGCCAACGCCTATCCATAGGCGCTCGTTTGCTCCGGTGCGTGTCCTGCTGAACGACTGAGGCGGCAAGCGCCCGTCGGTTATTGCTGCGCAGCGGATCGTCTGGGGCTGGCGGCGCGCCGCTTGCAGCTTGCAACGGCGAAGGCTGTACAATCCCCGCCTTGTCGTTTTTGTGTTTTGGATAGGACTGTCATGACTGCTTCGTTTGTCCACCTGCGTCTGCACACCGAGTATTCCCTGGTCGACGGTCTGGTGCGGGTCAAGCCGCTGGTCAAGGCCGTGGCGAGCGCGGGCATGCCGGCGGTGGCGGTCACCGACATGAGCAACATGTGCTCGCTGGTGAAGTTCTACAAGGCGGCCATGGGCGGCGGGATCAAGCCGATCTGCGGGGCCGACATCTGGGTGGCGAGTGCCGACGAAGACGGCCCGCTTTCGCGCCTGACCCTGCTGGTCACCAATGCCAAGGGCTACCGCAATCTTACCGAGCTGGTTTCGCGCGGTTGGATCGAGGGGCAAAGCAACGACCAGGTGATCATTCAGCGCGATTGGGTCAAGGCCGCCGCCGAAGGCTTGATCGCGCTGTCCGGTTCCAAGGAAGGTGAAATCGGCCATGCCCTGTTGAACGGCGACCTTGACGACGCCGAAACCCTGCTGCGCGAATGGCTGGAGGTGTTTCCACAGCGCTTCTACCTGGAGGTGCAGCGCACCAATAGAGTCAACGACGAGGAGCACCTGCACCTGGCGGTCGAGTTGGCGGCCAAGGTCGGCGCGCCGCTGGTGGCGACCAACGATGTGCGCTTTATCAAGCAGGATGACTTCGCCGCCCACGAGACCCGCGTGTGCATCGGCGAAGGTCGCAGTTTGGACGACCCGCGGCGTCTGCGCAGCTATTCCGACCAGCAGTACCTGAAGAGCCCGCAAGAGATGGCCGAGCTGTTCGGCGACCTGCCGGAGGCGCTGGAAAATACCGTGGAGATCGCCCGGCGCTGCAATATCGAAGTGCAGATGGGCAAGTACTTCCTGCCCGATTTTCCGGTGCCGGCCGGCATGACCATGGACGAATACTTTCGCCAGGTTTCCTTCGACGGCCTCGACGAGCGCCTGGAAGTGCTGTTGCCCAAGGACACGCCGGACTACGACGCGAAGAAGCAGGTGTACATCGACCGGCTGAATTTCGAGCTGGATATCATCATCCAGATGGGCTTCCCCGGTTACTTCCTGATCGTCATGGACTTCATCAAGTGGGCGAAGAACAACGGCGTGCCGGTGGGTCCCGGGCGGGGTTCGGGTGCCGGTTCGCTGGTGGCCTATGTGCAGAAGATCACCGACCTCGACCCGCTGGCCTACGACCTGCTGTTCGAACGCTTCCTCAACCCGGAGCGGGTCTCCATGCCCGACTTCGACGTCGACTTCTGCATGGACGGCCGCGACCGGGTCATCGATTACGTGGCCGAGAAGTACGGGCGTAACGCGGTCAGTCAGATCATCACCTTCGGCACCATGGCGGCCAAGGCGGTGGTGCGCGACGTGGCGCGGGCCCAGGGCAAGTCCTACGGCCTGGCCGACCGCCTGTCGAAGATGATTCCCTTCGAGGTCGGCATGACCCTGGAGAAAGCCTACGAGATGGAGGAACCGCTGCGCGACTTCCTCAAGGTCGACGAGGATGCCCGGGAAATCTGGGAAATGTCGCGCAAGCTCGAGGGCATCACCCGTGGTACCGGCAAGCACGCCGGCGGCGTGGTGATCGCGCCGACCAAGCTCACCGACTTCTCGCCGATCGCTTGCGATGACGAAGGCGGCAGCCTGGTCACCCAGTTCGACAAGGACGATGTGGAAACCGCCGGTCTGGTCAAGTTCGACTTCCTCGGCCTGCGCACCCTGACCATCATCAAATGGGCGATGGAGACGATCAACCGCGAGCAGGCCAAGCAGGGCTTGCCCGACCTGAACATCGACTTCATCCCGCTGGACGACAAACCGACCTTCCAGATGTTGCAGAAGGCCGAGACCACCGCGGTGTTCCAGCTCGAGTCGCGCGGCATGAAGGAGCTGATCAAGAAGCTCAAGCCGGACTGCCTGGAAGACATGATCGCCCTGGTGGCGCTGTTCCGTCCGGGGCCGCTGCAGTCGGGCATGGTCGACGACTTCATCAACCGCAAGCACGGTCGCGAGCCGATTTCCTACCCGCATCAGGACTATCAGTATCCGGGCCTGGAGCCGGTGCTCAAACCGACCTACGGCATCATCCTGTATCAGGAACAGGTGATGCAGATCGCCCAGGTCATGGCCGGTTACACCCTCGGTGGGGCGGACATGCTGCGCCGGGCCATGGGTAAGAAAAAGCCCGAGGAGATGGCCAAGCAGCGCGGCGGCTTTATCGAAGGGTGCGCGAATAACGGCATCGATGCAGACCTGGCCGGTAACATCTTCGATCTGGTGGAAAAGTTCGCCGGTTACGGTTTCAACAAGTCGCACTCGGCCGCTTATGGTCTGCTCTCTTACCAGACCGCCTGGCTCAAGGCGCACCATTCGGCCGCCTTCATGGCCGCGGTGTTGTCGGCGGATATGCACAACACCGACAAGGTGGTGACCCTGATCGAGGAGTGCCGCAGCATGAAGCTGCGCCTCGATGCGCCGGATGTGAATATTTCCGAATTCAAGTTCACGGTCAACGACGAGGGTTGGATCGTCTATGGCCTGGGCGCGATCAAGGGGGTCGGCGAGGGGCCGGTCGAGGCCATCGTCGAGTCGCGCAAGGATGGCCCGTTCAAGGATCTGTTCGACTTCTGCTCGCGGGTCGACCTCAAGCGCATCAACAAGCGCACCCTGGACGCGCTGATCCGCGGCGGCGCGCTGGATCGTCTGGGGCCGTATTTCCACGAGGAAATCAAAGCCTACAAGGCCAATATCGATCGCAATCGCGGGGTGCTGCTGGCAGCGATGGAAGAGGCGGTGCAGGCGGCCGAGCAGACCGCGCGCAGCCATGACAGCGGCCATATGGATCTGTTCGGCGGGGTGTTCGGCGATGCCGAGATGGATGTCTATGCCAATCACCGCAAGGCCCGCGAGCTGTCGCTGAAGGAGCGCCTGAAGGGCGAGAAGGACACCCTCGGCCTGTACCTGACCGGTCATCCGATCGACGAATACGAAGGCGAGGTGCGCCGTTTTGCCCGTCAGCGGATCATCGACCTCAAGCCGGCGCGCGGCGATCAGACGATTGCCGGCCTGATCGTCAACCTGCGGGTGATGAAGAACAAGAAGGGCGACAAGATGGGCTTCATCACCCTGGATGACCGTTCCGGGCGGATCGAGGCGTCGTTGTTCGCCGAGGCGTTCTCCAGCAACCAGGCGCTGTTGCAGAGCGACGCGCTGGTGGTGGTCGAAGGCGAGGTGAGCAATGACGACTTTTCCGGCGGCCTGCGCTTGCGCGCCAAGCGGGTATTGAGTCTGGAGGAGGCGCGTACCGGGTTGGCCGACAGCCTGCGCCTGAAGATTGCCGGCAGTGCCTTGAAGGGCGACCGACTGCGCTGGCTGGCGGATCTGTGTCAGCGCCATCGTGGCGCCTGTCCGATCACCCTGGAGTACACCGGTGCGGATGCCCGTGCCATGTTGCAGTTTGGCGAGGGCTGGCGAATCGACCCGGCGGACAGCCTGATTCAGGCATTGCGTGACCAGTTCGGGCGAGACAACGTCTTTTTGCACTACCGCTGATTCGTGGAGCCTCGGCTTCACGTGTTGGTTGCGGCACTTGTGGGTGGGGTAGCGAGTAAATCGCCGGATTTCGGTGACTTTTATCCAGACCCAAGTGTCGACCTGAGTGCGCCTGTTCCTATAAGGTAGGGCGCGAAACGGATACCGCTCACCGGCCACTTGGCCGTCGACGCAAGACGGATGACTATGAACCCGAATTTTCTCGATTTCGAACAGCCGATCGCCGACCTGCAAGCCAAGATCGAAGAGCTGCGCCTGGTCGGTAACGACAACTCGTTGAACATCAGCGATGAGATTGCCCGCCTGCAGGACAAGAGCAGTGCTCTGACCGAAAGCATTTTCGGCAATCTGAGCAGCTGGCAGATTGCCCAGCTCGCTCGCCACCCGCGCCGGCCTTACACCCTGGACTATCTGCAGCACATCTTCACCGAGTTCGACGAGCTGCACGGCGACCGGCATTTCTCCGACGACGCGGCGATAGTCGGCGGTGTCGCCCGTCTGGACGGTGAGCCGGTGATGGTCATCGGTCACCAGAAGGGTCGTGAGGTGCGCGAGAAGGTGCGCCGCAACTTCGGCATGCCGCGCCCGGAAGGCTACCGCAAGGCCTGTCGATTGATGGAAATGGCCGAGCGCTTCAAGATGCCGATCCTGACCTTTATCGACACCCCGGGTGCCTACCCGGGAATCGACGCCGAAGAGCGTGGGCAGAGCGAGGCGATTGCCTGGAACCTGCGAGTGATGGCGCGTCTGAAAACCCCGATCATCGCCACTGTGATCGGCGAGGGCGGTTCCGGCGGTGCTCTGGCGATTGGCGTATGCGATCAGCTGAATATGCTGCAGTACTCGACCTACGCGGTGATTTCACCGGAAGGCTGCGCCTCGATTCTGTGGAAAACCGCGGATAAAGCCCCGGATGCCGCAGAAGCCATGGGTATCACGGCCGAACGCCTGAAAGGCCTGGGCATTGTCGACCAGGTGATCGGCGAGCCATTGGGCGGCGCCCATCGCGATCCAGTCGCTGCCGCCGAATCGATCCGCCAGGAGCTGGCGGCCCAGTTGGCCATGCTGCGCAAATTCGACACCGACGAACTGCTGGCGCGTCGTTATGAGCGCTTGATGAGCTATGGGGTGGCCTGACGGCCAGAACCTTGAGCTGCCAAGCATAAGCCGCAAGCCAGGGCGTTTTTGCTCTAAGCTTGCGGCTTGTCGCTTGCTGCTTGCTGCTGTTTTATGACCCTCGAATCCCGCCTGCTGAAAACCCTGGCGCCCTGGCGTGATGCGCCGGCTTGGCGCGTCGCGCTTTCCGGTGGGCTGGATTCCACCGTGCTGCTGCATCTCCTGGCTGGCCTCGCGCAGCGCGAGGCGTTACCGCCGCTTTTCGCTATTCATATTCATCACGGCCTGCAGGCGCTTGCCGACAGCTGGCCGGCGGCTTGCCGTCGCCTGTGTGATGAGCTGGCTGTGCCGCTGCAGGTGGAGGCTGTGCAGGTGCAGGCGGGTGCCAGTATTGAGGGCGCGGCGCGGCAGGCGCGCTATGCGGCTTTCCGCGCGCTGCTGGGTTCTGGCGAGGTGTTGCTGGCGGCGCAGCATCGCGACGATCAGGCGGAGACTCTGCTGTTTCGCCTGCTGCGCGGCGCCGGTGTGCAGGGGTTGGCGGCCATGCCGCTGAGTCGGCCACTGGGTGCCGGGCACCTGCTGCGGCCGCTGTTGAACTGTTCCCGCGCCGAGTTGCAGGCCTATGCCGACGAGCATCGGTTGCGCTGGGTAGAGGATCCGTCGAATGCAGATAACCGCTTCTCGCGCAATTACTTGCGCCATCAGGTGGTGCCGTCACTGACCCGGCGCTGGCCGCAGGCGACCGCCAGCATCGCGCGTGCCGCCGAGCATCTGGGCGAGGCCGGGCAACTGCTCGATGAGCTGGCGCAGCAGGATCTGCAGGCTGCGCAGGCGCTTGGCGAGTTTGCCTGGCTCGATCTGCCGAGTTTGTCCCTGGCGCCGTTGCGGGCGCTGAGCGATGCCCGGCAACGCAACGCCCTGCGTTACTGGTTGCGCGCCCTGACCCCGATGCCGGACAGCGAGCACTGGGCCGGCTGGCAGGCGCTGCGCGATGCGGCCGGCGCCGCCACTCCGCTCTGGCGCCTGGCGGCAGGCGAGTTGCGCCGCGCCGACCAACGGTTGTGGTGGTTAAGCGGCGATTGGCTGCGTATGCCGCCGGCACCCGAGGTTCGGCTTGGTGCGGGGGGCTGGTTGCCGCTGGCGGGCAATGGTTGCGTGCGCATCGAGGGGCGCTTGCCGGCCGGCGACTGGCGCCTGGCCTATCGCCAGGGTGGCGAGGTGATGAGCCTGCCCGGCCGCGGTCGGCGCGATTTGAAGCGCTTGCTCAACGAACGGCAGGTGCCGGCGTTTGTCCGCCCGCGCCTGCCCCTGTTGCTGTGCAATGGCGAGCTGCGGGCGGTGGCCAATCTGCCCGGTGTGGATGGGCCCGCCAGTGGTCAATGGCAACTCAGTTGGCAGCCGCCGATGAATGATCAAGGTTTGAGCTGCTAAGGCCTTTCCGGTAGACTACGCTCCCGTCTTACCAGAGCTTTTGCAGACCCCTTTTCCTCAAGAGAATGGAGTCGGCAACGGCTTGCCAATTGCGCCCTGTGCGTGGTTGTGGCTTCGGCCTTCCTTCGCTTTCCCCGGCGGCGCTGACCGCCTAAACGCAGACTTCTAGGGTTTTTCATGACGCGCTTCATCTTCGTCACGGGTGGTGTTGTTTCTTCATTGGGGAAAGGCATCGCCTCGGCTTCATTGGCGGCTATCCTGGAGGCGCGGGGCCTGAAGGTCACGATGCTCAAGCTGGATCCCTATATCAACGTCGATCCGGGCACCATGAGCCCGTTCCAGCACGGCGAGGTGTTCGTCACCCACGACGGCGCCGAGACCGACCTCGACCTGGGCCACTACGAGCGCTTCATCCGCACCACCATGACCCAGGACAACAACTTCACCACCGGCCGGGTTTACGAACACGTGCTGCGCAAAGAGCGCCGTGGCGATTACCTGGGCGCGACCATTCAGGTCATTCCGCACATCACCGACGAGATCAAGCGCCGCATCATCAAGGGTGCCGGCGATGCCGACGTGGCCATGGTCGAGATCGGCGGCACGGTCGGCGACATCGAGTCGCAGCCGTTCCTCGAAGCCATCCGCCAGTTGCGCGTGGAAGTGGGCGCCAAGCGCGCCATGCTGATGCACCTGACCCTGGTGCCCTATATCGCCACCGCTGGCGAGACCAAGACCAAGCCGACCCAGCATTCGGTGAAGGAATTGCGCTCCATCGGTTTGCAGCCGGACGTGCTGATCTGCCGCTCCGACCACCCGGTGGACATCTCCTCGCGGCGCAAGATCGCCCTGTTCACCAACGTCGAAGAGCGTGCGGTGATTTCCCTGGAAGACGTCGACACCATCTACAAGATTCCGGGCGTACTGCATGCCCAGGGAGTGGATGATTTCGTCGTCGAGCGCTTCGGCCTGGAGTGCGGCGGTGCCGATCTGTCCGAGTGGGAGCGGGTGGTCGACGCCAAGCTCAACCCGGAGCACGAAGTCACCATCGCCATGGTCGGCAAATACATGGAACTGCTGGATGCCTACAAGTCGCTGATCGAGGCGATGAGCCACGCCGGCATCCAGAACCGTACCAAGGTCAACCTGCGCTATATCGATTCCGAAGACATCGAAAACCAGGGCACCGCTCTGCTCGAAGGCGTCGATGCCATCCTGGTGCCCGGCGGCTTCGGCCTGCGCGGCGTGGAAGGCAAGATCACCACCGTGCAATACGCCCGCGAGAACAAGATTCCCTACCTGGGTATCTGCCTGGGCATGCAGGTCGCGGTGATCGAGTTCGCCCGCAATGTACTGGGCTGGAGCGATGCCAACTCCACCGAATTCGACACCTCTGGCCAGCATCCGGTGGTGGGTTTGATCACCGAATGGCAGGACGCCACCGGCGTCACCGAGCAGCGTAGCAATGCCTCCGACCTGGGCGGCACCATGCGCCTCGGCGCTCAGGACTGCCAGTTGCTCGGCGGCTCGCAAGTGCATCAGTGCTATGCCAAGGATGTGATCGTCGAGCGCCATCGCCATCGCTATGAAGTGAACAATAACCTGTTGCCGCAACTGATCGAAGCTGGCCTCAAGGTCACCGGCCGTTCTGCCGACGGCGCCCTGGTCGAAGTGGTGGAAGCGCCGGATCATCCGTGGTTCGTCGCCTGCCAGTTCCATCCGGAGTTCACCTCGACGCCGCGCGACGGTCATCCGCTGTTCAGCGGTTTCGTCAACGCCGCCCTGGTGCAGCACGCGAAGAAGGCATAAGGACATGACCCAGAAGATCATCAAGGTCGGCGCCATCGAGATCGCCAACGACAAACCCTTCGTCCTGTTCGGCGGGATCAACGTCATCGAGTCGCGCGACCTGGCCATGCGCGCCTGCGAAGAATATGTCCGCGTCACCGACAAGCTGGGTATTCCCTTCGTGTTCAAGGCCAGCTTCGACAAGGCCAACCGCTCCTCGATCGGCTCCTTCCGCGGCCCCGGCCTGGAAGAGGGCATGCAGATCTTCGAAGAGGTGAAGCGCACCTTCGGCGTGCCGCTGATCACCGACGTGCACGAGCCGCAGCAGGCGGCGCCGGTTGCCGCCGTGTGCGACATCATCCAGTTGCCGGCGTTTCTCTCGCGGCAGACCGACCTGGTGGTGGCCATGGCCAAGACCGGCGCGGTGATCAATATCAAGAAAGCCCAGTTTCTCGCGCCCCAGGAGATGAAACACATCCTGGCCAAGTGCGTGGAAGCCGGCAACGACCAGTTGATTCTCTGCGAGCGGGGCAGCTCCTTCGGCTACAACAACCTGGTGGTGGACATGCTCGGCTTCGGCATCATGAAGCAGACCAACTACCCGGTGTTCTTCGACGTCACCCATGCCCTGCAGATGCCGGGCGGACGTGCCGACTCCGCTGGTGGCCGGCGTGCCCAGGTCACCGACCTGGCCAAGGCCGGCATGAGTCAGGGGCTGGCCGGGCTGTTCCTCGAAGCGCACCCCGATCCGGACAACGCCAAGTGCGATGGCCCTTGTGCCCTGCGCCTGGACAAGCTGGAGCCCTTCCTCACCCAGCTCAAGCAGTTGGATGATCTGATCAAGAGTTTTCCGCCGATTGAGACTGCCTGAAACGGCTGTTCTCCGGTAAAGTGCCGGTCTGACATAATCTGACTCGCCGGTCAGCTGGCTGTCGTTTGCCGATTTTTCCGGCGGTATGAATCGAGTTCCTGGTGGTACCGTTTTCGTCAACTTTTTGGAGTGCTAAACGCAATGGCAAAGATCGTCGACATCAAAGGCCGTGAGGTTCTCGACTCCCGTGGCAACCCGACTGTGGAAGCCGACGTGATCCTCGATAACGGCATCATCGGCAGCGCTTGCGCGCCGTCCGGTGCTTCCACCGGTTCGCGCGAAGCGCTGGAGCTGCGTGATGGCGACAAGAGCCGTTATCTGGGCAAGGGCGTACTCAAGGCCGTGGCCAATATCAACGGGCCGATTCGCGACCTGTTGCGCGGCAAGGATCCGCTCGACCAGCAAGCCCTGGATCGCGCGATGATCGCCCTCGACGGCACCGAGAACAAAGCCACGCTCGGCGCCAACGCCATCCTCGCGGTGTCCCTGGCCGCCGCCAAAGCCGCCGCCCAGGACAACGACCTGCCGCTGTACGCGCACATCGCCAACCTCAATGGCACCCCGGGCGTCTACTCCATGCCGGTGCCGATGATGAACATCATCAACGGCGGCGAGCATGCCGACAACAACGTCGACATCCAGGAGTTCATGGTTCAGCCGGTGGGCGCCAAGACCTTCGCCGAAGCGCTGCGCATGGGCACCGAGATCTTCCATCACCTCAAGGCCGTACTCAAAGCCCGCGGCTTGAGCACCTCGGTGGGCGATGAAGGCGGTTTCGCGCCGAACCTGACCTCCAACGAAGACGCCCTGGCTGCCATTGCCGAGGCCGTGGCCAACGCCGGCTACAAATTGGGCGACGACGTCACCCTGGCCCTGGATTGCGCTTCCAGCGAATTCTTCAAGGATGGTCAGTACGACCTGGCTGGCGAAGGCAAGGTGTTCGACGCCGCGGGCTTCAGCGATTACCTGGCCGGCCTGGCCGAGCGTTACCCGATCATCTCCATCGAAGACGGCATGGACGAGTCCGACTGGGCCGGTTGGAAAGTCCACACCGATAAGCTCGGCGGCAAGATGCAACTGGTCGGCGACGACTTGTTCGTGACCAATACAAAAATTCTCCAGGAAGGCATCGACAAGGGCATCGCCAACTCGATCCTGATCAAGTTCAACCAGATCGGCACCCTGACCGAGACCCTGGAAGCCATCCAGATGGCCAAGGCCGCCGGCTACAGCGCGGTGATCTCGCACCGCAGCGGCGAAACCGAAGACTCGACCATCGCCGACCTGGCCGTGGGCACCGCGGCCGGCCAGATCAAGACCGGCTCGTTGTGCCGCTCCGACCGGGTGTCCAAGTACAACCAGTTGCTGCGCATCGAGGAGCAGTTGGCCGGTAAGGCGCCGTATCGCGGCCGTGCCGAGTTCCGTGGCTGAAAACTACTGCGCTCGACTATGCTGCGTTGAAATCAGGCTCGGCATGCTCATTTACTGCAGTAAACTCCGCTGCCTCGCCTGATTTCGCCTTGCCTAGCCTTCGCTCGCGACGTTTTCAGTGACTGGCCAAGGCGTGGTAAAAGAGGGGCGGCGCGAGCCGTCCCTTTTTCGTCCGGAATCATTTACTGCCATGCGTAGTCCTTACTGGTTGTTAGTCGCCCTGATTCTGCTGCTGGTTGGCCTGCAGTATCGCCTGTGGGTGGGCGATGGCAGCCTGGCGCAGGTCACCGACTTGAGTCGCCAGATCGCCGATCAGCAAGGTGAAAATCAACGTCTGCTGGAGCGCAATCGCATTCTCGAGGCGGAAGTCATGGAGCTGAAAAAAGGCATGGAAACCGTCGAGGAGCGTGCCCGGCATGAGCTGGGTATGGTCAAAGAGGGCGAGACTCTCTACCAGCTGACCGAATGACAGCCAGCTAACCGAATGAAAACGTCCGTATTAGCGCATTTCTGGGCTCTGATCCCCGCCGCCGGGGTAGGCAGCCGCATGGGTGCCGACCGGCCCAAGCAATACCTGGAGCTGGCCGGTAAGACCATTCTGGAGCATAGCCTGGCCTGCTTTCTCGACCACCCGCAGTTGCACGGCGTGGTGGTCAGTCTGGCGCTCGATGATCCCTACTGGCCGAGTCTGGCGTGTGCGCAGGATTCGCGCATAACGCGCGCCGAAGGTGGCCGCGAGCGCGCCGACTCGGTGCTCAATGGCTTGCAGCGTCTGCGCGAGTTGGGCGCGCAGGAGCAGGATTGGGTGCTGGTGCATGATGCGGCGCGACCCAACCTGTCACGCGCGGATCTGGAACTGCTGCTCGCGGAACTGGCCGATGATCCGGTTGGCGGTTTGCTCGCGGTGCCGGCGCGCGACACCCTCAAGCGTGTCGGGGCCGATGGCCGGGTGCTGCAGACCGTCGACCGCTCGCTGATCTGGCAGGCCTACACGCCGCAGATGTTTCGCCTCGGCTTGTTGCAGCGTGCGCTGGCAGAGGCTTTGGCCGCCGAGGTGGCGATTACCGACGAGTCGTCAGCTGTCGAGTGGCTGGGGCAAGCGCCACGCTTGATCGAAGGGCGTGCCGATAATTTGAAAGTGACCCGACCCGAAGACCTCGACTGGCTGCGCCAACGCTGGGCCGAGCGCTGCTGATATAGCGCGGTCATGGTTGCGGCGCCGGTGGTTGCGCGTCGCGATTGGCGTCGTTGATGGCGGCCGGCGCGCGGGTCGAGTCAATGGGGGCGGTATTCGCTGCGTTGCGCCAGACCCGCCTTGAGACAGTCCACCAGTTGCCGCACTTTCGGCGATAGATGCCGTTGCTGGGGATAGAGTGCCCAAACTGCGGTGTTGGGCGGCTGCTGGTTGTCCAGCAGGGAGACCAGGGCGCCGCTGCGCACATGTTCCAGTACGTAGTAGTCCGGCAACTGGCACAAGCCCAGGCCGCGCAAGGCCGCATCGAGCACCGCCTGGCCGCTGTTGCAGCGCCAGTTGCCTTGCACGCGTTGCGAGGTTTCGTGGCCGTTGAGCTGGAAACTCCAGGTATCCGAGCTGCCGACCAGGCAATTGTGCCGACTCAGTTCGGACAGGCTGTGCGGGCGGCCATAACGCTGCAGGTAGTCCGGTGCCGCGCACAGGTACATGCGCCGGGGGGCCAGGCGGGTGGCGACCAGCCGCGAATCCTGCAGGCGACCCAGGCGAATGGCCAGGTCCAGGCTTTCATGCAGCAGATCCAGGTTGCGGTTGCTCAGCTCTATGTCCACCCGCAGTTGCGGGTGGCGCGTCATGAAGTCCGTCACCAGCGGCACGATAAAGCGCTCGCCGTAGGCCACGGCGCAGGTCATGCGCAACAGTCCCTTGGGTTCGCTGCCAAGGTCGCCGACCGCGCGCAGGGCTTCGTCGCGGGCGTCCTGCAGGCGCTGGCAGTGCTGCAAAAAGGTCTGCCCTGCTTCGGTCAGGGCCACGCGTCGGGTGCTGCGGTAGAACAGGCGGGTTTGCAGGCGCTCTTCCAGGCGGGCGACCTGGCGGCTGACCTGGGAGGAGGACAGGCCCAGGCGCTCGGCGGCGGCGGTAAATTGGCCGCACTCGGCCACCGCAACGAATTCATCCAGGCCTTCCCAACGGTTCATGCTGCTACTTCTCCTCGATCCCGATGCGCTCAAGCGTTCCGCTGAGGTGCTTGCAGCTTCTGGCCATTATCCCTGTATAGCAATAATGTTTTGCCATAACTCCGATTATTTACTCGTGGAGGGTGATCTACACTCTTGGCCACTGTTATATCCCGTCTATATCCCGTCGGAGAGCGATCATGATCAAGTCACGTGCTGCGGTAGCCTTTGCCGCCAACCAACCGCTGCAAATCGTCGAGGTGGATGTCGAGGCGCCGAAGGCCGGCGAAGTGCTGGTGCGCATCGTCGCCACCGGCGTCTGCCACACCGATGCCTACACCCTGTCCGGCGAAGACTCCGAGGGGGTATTCCCCTGCATCCTGGGGCATGAAGGCGGCGGCATCGTCGAGGCGATAGGCGAGGGCGTGACCTCGCTGGCCGTCGGCGATCACGTGATCCCGCTGTACACCGCCGAATGCCGCGAGTGCAAGTTCTGCAAATCCGGCAAGACCAACCTCTGTCAGGCGGTGCGCGCCACCCAAGGCAAAGGCCTGATGCCGGACGGCACCTCGCGCTTCTCCTACCAGGGTCAGCCGATCTACCACTACATGGGCTGCTCGACCTTCTCCGAGTACACCGTGCTGCCGGAAATCTCCCTGGCCAAGATTCCCCAGGAGGCGCCGCTGGACAAGGTCTGCCTGCTCGGCTGCGGCGTGACCACCGGTATCGGTGCGGTACTGAATACCGCCAAGGTCGAGGAGGGCGCGACCGTGGCCATCTTCGGTCTGGGCGGCATCGGTCTGGCGGCGATCATCGGCGCCAAGATGGCCAAGGCCGCGCGCATCATCGCCGTCGACATCAATCCGGCCAAGTTCGAGATCGCCCGGCAACTGGGTGCCACCGACTGCGTCAACCCCAAGGAGCACAGCAAGCCGATCCAGGAGGCCATAGTCGAGATGACCGATGGTGGCGTCGATTACAGCTTCGAGTGTGTCGGCAACGTGCAGCTGATGCGCGCGGCCCTGGAGTGTTGCCACAAGGGCTGGGGCGAGTCGACCATCATCGGCGTGGCCGGTGCCGGCCAGGAGATCAGCACCCGTCCGTTCCAGCTGGTTACCGGGCGCGTCTGGCGCGGCTCGGCCTTCGGTGGGGTGAAAGGCCGCACCGAGCTGCCGAGCTATGTGGAGAAGGCGCAGACGGGCGAAATCCCGCTGGATACCTTCATTACCCACAACATGCCGCTGGAAGACATCAACCAGGCCTTCGACCTGATGCACGAAGGCAAGAGCATTCGCACCGTCATCCATTTTTGAGTGTGTAGGGTGGATGCCGCTGTTTGCATCCACCGTCTTGTGGTGGAAAACGCTTCGCGGTTTTCCACCCTACGGAGATTGTCATGACCCTGGAAAACATTTCCTGTCAGAAAAGCTTCGGCGGCTGGCACAAGCGTTACCGGCATCGCTCGAGCACGCTCAACTGCGACATGGTGTTCGCCGTCTACCTGCCGCCGCAGGCCGAGCAGGGCGCCAAACTACCAGTGCTTTACTGGTTGTCGGGGCTGACCTGCAATGACGAGAATTTCATGCAGAAGGCCGGCGCGCACCGGCTGGCGGCCGAGTTGGGCTTGATCATAGTGGCGCCGGACACCAGCCCGCGCGGGCCGGATGTGCCGGGCGACCCGGAGGGCGCCTGGGATTTCGGTCTGGGCGCCGGCTTCTACCTCAACGCCACGCAAGAGCCCTGGGCACGCCATTACCGCATGCACGACTACGTGGTGCAGGAGTTGCCGGCGCTGATCGAGGCTAATTTCCCGGTCTCGGCCAGGCGCGGCATCAGCGGCCATTCCATGGGCGGGCATGGCGCGCTGGTCTGCGCCTTGCGCAACCCGGGGCGTTACCAGTCGCTGTCGGCCTTCGCGCCGATCGGCAATCCGTCCAACTGCCCGTGGGGCGAGAAGGCGTTTTCCCGCTACCTCGGCGAGGAGCGCTCGCGCTGGCGCGAATGGGATGCCTGTGCGCTCATCGCCGATGCGGCCGAGCGCTTGCCGATCCTGATCGATCAGGGCGACCGTGACGATTTTCTCGACAGCCAGCTCAAGCCGGATGCGCTGAAGAGTGCCGCGCTAGCAGCCGGGCATCCGCTGACCCTGCGCCTGCAACCGGGCTATGACCACAGCTACTACTTCATCGCCAGCTTTATCGGGGATCACCTGCGTCACCATGCGGCCGCCTTGGCGACAGGGCCAAGCTAAGCACTAAGCCGTCAGAGGCAGTATGAAGCTGGTGCGGCACTGACGGCACTTGCAGCCTGCCGCTTTCAGTTAGAATCACGCCCTGACTTTTTCAGGGCGTTGTTTTTATGCGTATTGGCCACGGCTATGATGTGCATCGTTTTACCGAGGGCGATTTCATTACCCTGGGTGGCGTGCAAATTCCCCACAAGTTCGCGTTGCTGGCGCATTCCGATGGCGATGTGCTGCTGCATGCACTCGCCGATGCCTTGCTCGGCGCCGCAGCACTGGGCGATATCGGCAAGCACTTCCCCGATACCGATCCGGCCTTCAAGGGCGCCGATAGCCGTGCGCTGCTGCGCCATGTGCTGGGTTTGATTCAGGCCAAAGGCTGGCAGGTCGCTAACGTCGACACCACCATAGTCGCCCAGGCGCCGAAGATGGCCGCGCATATCCAACGCATGCGCAGCCTGATCGCCGAGGACCTACAAGTCTCGCCGGAACAGGTCAACGTCAAGGCCACCACCACCGAGAAGCTCGGCTTCACCGGCCGCGAGGAAGGCATCGCGGTGCATGCCGTTGCGCTGTTGGTCGGCCGATGAACGAACTCGAATTGCTCGGCCCGCGCGGACATGGCGAACCTTGCGGTACGGCGGTGCTCAAGGCCGTGGCGGAAGACTTTCAGGTCGACGAAGTGTTGGACATTGCTCTGGCCGGCGAGGGCGAGCACCTCTGGCTGTGGGTGGAAAAGCGCGAGCTTAATACCGAAGAGGCCGCCAAGCGTATCGCCCGTGCCGCTGGCGTGCCGCTGCGCATGATCGGCTATGCCGGACTCAAGGATCGTCAGGCCTTGACCCGCCAATGGTTCAGTTTGCACCTGCCGGGCAAGACCGATCCTGACTTGAGCGGCGCCGAGGACGCCAGCCTGAGTATCCTCAAGCAGGTGCGCCACTCGCGTAAATTGCAGCGCGGTGCCCATGCGGCCAATGGCTTTACCCTGCGGTTGACTCAACTCAAGGCTGATCGCGAAGCCTTGGATATACGTCTTACGCAAATTGCCGCTCAGGGAATTCCTAACTACTACGGCTTGCAGCGTTTTGGCTTCGAAGGGGGGAACGTCGCCCATGCACGGCACTTTGCCGAATCTAAAACCTTGCCTGAGAAGCGCAACGTGCGTTCGCGGGTGCTCTCGGCGGCGCGCAGCTTCCTGTTCAATCGAGTGCTGGCCGAGCGGGTCGCTGCGGGCACCTGGAATCGGGCGTTGCCGGGCGACCTGTTGGCCTTTACCGATAGCCGCAGCTTTTTCCCCGCCGGCGAGGCCGAGTGCAGCGACCCGCGCCTGGCGATTCTCGACCTGCACCCTACCGGGCCTTTGTGGGGTGCGGGTGCCTCGGCGGCCGGCGGAGTCGCCCAGACCCTGGAGCAGGAGGTCGCCGCCGATGAGCACGCCCTGGTCGGCTGGCTGGCAGAAGCGGGCATGACGCACGAACGGCGTATCCTGCGCCTCCCCATCGGCGGGTTGACGTGGCATTATCCAGAGACTGACATTCTGCAACTGGAATTCGTCCTGCCGGCTGGATGCTTCGCCACCGTCGTGGTGCGCGAGCTAGTCGATCTGTTGCCTGCAGGGCAGACGGACAACCCATGCGTATTCTGATTTCTAACGATGACGGCGTGGCAGCGCCGGGCCTGGCCGCGCTGCATGCTGCTCTGGCCGATTATGCCGAGTGCGCGGTGATCGCGCCCGATCAGGACAGAAGTGGCGCCAGCAGCTCGCTGACCCTCGACCGTCCGCTGCACCCATGCACCTTGGCCAACGGCTTCATCAGCCTCAACGGCACGCCCACCGATTGCGTGCATCTGGGCTTGAACGGGCTGCTGCCGCATGTGGCGGATTTGGTCGTGGCGGGTATCAACCTGGGCGCCAATCTGGGCGATGACGTGCTCTATTCCGGCACTGTGGCCGCTGCTCTGGAAGGGCGTTTTCTGGCTCGGCCGGCGTTCGCGTTCTCCTTGCTTTCGCGCCAGCCAGATAATCTGCCGACTGCCGCCTACTTCGCGCGCAAGTTGGTCGAGGCCCACGAGCAGCTCGATCTGCCACCGCGCACCGTGCTCAACGTGAATATCCCCAACCTGCCGTTGGCGCATATCCGTGGCATCCAGCTGACCCGCCTGGGCCATCGTGCCCGTGCCGCTGCGCCGGTCAAGGTGATCAATCCGCGCGGCAAGGAAGGCTACTGGATTTCGGTTGCCGGCGATGCCGAGGACGGCGGGCCGGGTACAGATTTCCATGCGGTAATGCAGGGCTTCGTATCCGTTACCCCGTTGCAGCTGGATCGCACCTTTCAGGATGGCCTCAGCAGCCTGCAGCCTTGGCTGGAGGGCTTGTTTTGATGAGACGTGAGCAAGATGAACTGCATCATCGCGGCATCGGCATGACCTCGCAGCGTACTCGCGAGCGGCTGATTCAGCGTCTCTATGAAGAGGGCTTGTCCAACGCCCGGGTGCTGGAAGCAATCCGCCGCACGCCGCGCCACCTGTTCGTCGATGAGGCACTGGCCCATCGCGCCTATGAAGACACCGCACTGCCGATCGGCCACAACCAGACCATTTCGCAACCTTATATAGTCGCGCGCATGAGCGAGTTGCTGCTGGCCGCCGGCCCATTGGACAAGGTGCTGGAGATCGGCACCGGCTCGGGTTATCAGACGGCGATTCTGGCGCAGTTGGTCGAGCGGGTGTTCAGTGTCGAGCGCATTCAAAGCTTGCAGGAGCGCGCCAAGGAGCGCATGAGCGAGCTGAACCTGCGCAATGTGGTGTTTCGCTGGGGCGACGGCTGGGAGGGCTGGCCGGCACTGGCGCCCTACAACGGCATCATCGTCACCGCGGCCGCCAGCGAGGTGCCCCAGGCCCTGCTCGATCAGTTGGCGCCGGGCGGGCGTCTGGTGATTCCGGTTGGCGCCGACGATATGCAGCAGTTGCTGCTGATCGTCCGTGAGGAGCAGGGGTTTGCCAGGCATGTGCTGGATGCCGTGCGCTTCGTGCCATTGCTCAACGGGCCCTTGGTCTGATTGTTATCGTTTGACTAGGAAGGATCCATGAACAAACATTTCTTGCTCTTCGCCAAAGGCATTGCCATGGGCGCGGCCGATGTGGTGCCCGGCGTTTCCGGCGGCACCGTAGCCTTTATCAGCGGCATCTACGACGAGCTGCTGCGCTCGATCGCGAGTGTGCCCGTCGCTCTGGGGTTGTTGTTGCGAGGGCGCGTCCTGGCCGCCTGGCAGGCGGCCAACGCGACCTTCCTGCTGGTGTTGTTGATCGGCATTCTGACCAGTGTGCTCAGCCTGGCGCGGCTGATCACCTTCCTGCTGGCCGAGCATCCGATCCCGGTGTGGTCGTTCTTTTTCGGTTTGATTCTGGTTTCTGCGCACCTGGTGGCGCGCGAGATCCAGCGCTGGAACTGGAGCCGTTTCGTCAGTTTCAGCATGGGCGCGGCCTTCGCCTACTGGATCACGGTGGCTTCGCCGGTGCAGTGGGGTACCGATTCACTGAGCATTTTCTTCGCCGGCTCGATTGCTATCTGCGCGATGATCCTGCCGGGTATTTCCGGTAGCTTCATCCTATTGCTGCTGGGCCTTTACCCCTTCATTCTCGGGGCGGTGAAAGGCCTGGACATCAGCGTATTGGCACTGTTTGCCAGCGGTTGTCTGGTTGGCATCGTCAGCTTTGCCGGGTTGTTGCGTTGGCTGCTGGTGCGTTGGCGCGATCTGACCTTGGCATTGTTGACGGGGTTGATGCTGGGTTCGCTGAACAAGCTCTGGCCGTGGAAAGAAACCCTTACCTGGCAAGCCGGCAGTCACGGGCAACCGGTGCCGCTGCTGCAGGTCAACCTCTTGCCGGGCCGTTTTGCCGAGGTCAGTGGGCAGGATCCACAGCTGCTTTTGGCGATTCTTTTGGCCCTCGGCGGGGTGCTGCTGGTGTTTGGGTTGGAATGGCTTGCCGGTCGCCGTCAGCAAAGCGCTGGCTGCGTCGAATAATTGCGGCACAATACGCGCCAATCAGCAGACGCCACTGGCCACAAAGGGAGAGACGGGTGAGTTTCACGCAAATATGCAGCAGCGCTCGGCGCTTGCTGGCTGGCCTGGCTATTGCTGCGCTCTTGGCCGGTTGCGTCAGTTCGCCGCCGGGCGGCGTTCAGGTCGTGGATCGCAATGCCCGGGGAGTGGCGGCACAGCAGCGTCAACCGGTAACCAGCGGCCAATATGTGGTACGGCGTGGCGATACCCTCTATTCGATTGCCTTTCGTTTCGGCTGGGACTGGAAAGCCTTGGCTGCGCGCAACGGCATTACTTCGCCTTACCTGATTCGGGTCGGCCAGGTCATCCGCTTCGACGGTCGGCGCCTGACGCGCAAGCCTGCAGTTGCCGTCGCCCCAGCGGTAACCCCGCCGGTGCCCATCGGCCGTCCGGTTGTGCCGACCCAGCCCCCTGTTGTGCGGCCGCCGAGCCAGGCCTCCGTGCCAATCAAGGCAAGCCGGGCAACGACTCCGGTGCAACCGGTACAGCGCTCAGTGTCAGGCTGGGCCTGGCCGGCCAGCGGTGTGGTGATCGGGCGGTTTTCTTCAAACGGAAGTTTGAATAAAGGCATTGATATCGCCGGGGATTTGGGACAGCCTGTTTTAGCTGCGTCTGATGGCTCAGTGGTGTACGCCGGGAGTGGTTTACGGGGCTACGGCGAGTTGCTGATCATCAAGCACAGCGATACCTACGTAAGTGCCTACGGCCACAACCGCAGGCTGCTGGTTCAGGAGGGACAGCAGGTTAAAGCTGGGCAAACGATTGCCGAAATGGGTTCCACGGGAGCCGACCGGGTGAAGCTTCATTTTGAAATTCGCCGCCAAGGAAAGCCTGTAGATCCGTTGCAATACTTGCCACGCCGTTGATCTGTCGCCCGTCTGTTCCATCACGTAGGAGGGACGGGTTCAGGTGTTGCCAGGGATACAGGCGCCACCCGAGCGTGCAGTCGAACTCAGCAAGGGACAACAATAATGGCACTCAATCCAAAAGAAGCGCCGGAGTTTGACGTCGATGATGAAGTGCTCTTGATGGAGCCGGGTATCGTCTTGGATGATGTGTCGGGCGAAGAGGCAGAAAAGCCACTCGCTCGCACTAAAGCCAAGCCATCCAGCAGCAAGCAGCATAAATACATCGACTACACTCGTGCGCTAGACGCCACGCAGTTGTATCTCAACGAAATCGGTTTTTCTCCCCTGCTTACCCCTCAAGAGGAAGTGTTCTTTGCGCGTTTGGCGCAGAAGGGCGATCCGGCCGGGCGTAAGCGCATGATCGAAAGTAACCTGCGGCTGGTGGTAAAAATCGCCCGTCGTTACGTCAATCGAGGCTTGTCGCTGCTCGATCTGATCGAAGAGGGCAATCTCGGCTTGATTCGAGCGGTCGAGAAATTCGATCCCGAGCGCGGTTTTCGCTTCTCGACTTATGCCACCTGGTGGATTCGCCAGACCATCGAACGGGCGATCATGAATCAGACTCGTACGATTCGTTTGCCGATCCATGTGGTCAAAGAACTCAATGTCTACCTGCGTGCGG
Source organism: Pseudomonas sp. sp1636 (assembly GCF_030376615.1). Taxonomy (GTDB): domain Bacteria; phylum Pseudomonadota; class Gammaproteobacteria; order Pseudomonadales; family Pseudomonadaceae; genus Aquipseudomonas. The sequence continues at coordinate 132,592 of NZ_JARRAB010000008.1, read as the reverse complement.
CGCGCGAGTTGACCCAGAAGCTCGATCACGAGCCATCGGCCGAAGAGATCGCCAACCTGCTGGAGAAACCGGTGGGCGAGGTCAAGCGCATGCTCGGCTTGAATGAGCGGGTTTCTTCGGTGGATGTTTCGCTCGGCCAGGATTCTGACAAGACCCTACTCGATACCCTGACCGATGACCGCCCGACTGATCCGTGCGAGCTGTTGCAAGACGACGACCTTTCGCAAAGCATCGATCAATGGCTGTCCGAATTGACCGACAAGCAACGAGAGGTCGTGGTGCGGCGTTTCGGTTTGCGCGGCCATGAAAGCTGCACCCTGGAAGAAGTGGGGCAGGAAATCGGTTTGACTCGCGAGCGTGTGCGGCAGATTCAGGTCGAGGCTCTCAAGCGTTTGCGCGAGATCCTGGAAAAGAACGGCCTGTCGAGTGACTCCCTGTTCCAGTAACGCTTCCCCGCAAACACAAAACCCGGCCCAGGCCGGGTTTTGTGTTTGCGGGGGGCGGTAACGGATCGGCGGATTGCCGAACCACAGCAGGCTGGCTCTTGCGGATTGAATAAGGCTTCAGTCGTCGAAATCTTGCCAACCGCCCATTTCCTTCCAGCGATTAACGATGCCGCAGAACAGTTCGGCGGTTTTTTCGGTGTCGTAGCGTGCCGAGTGGGCTTCGCGGCCGTCGAAGTCGATGCCGGCGCTCTGGCAGGCCTTGGCCAGTACGGTCTGACCGTACGCGAGGCCGGCGAGGGTCGCGGTGTCGAAGCTGGAGAAGGGGTGGAAGGGGTTGCGTTTGAGGTCGCAGCGCATGACGGCGGCATTCAGGAAGCCGAGGTCGAAGCTGCTGTTATGTCCCACCAGGATCGCGCGTTTGCAGCCGTTGGCTTTCAGCGATTTGCGCAGGCCGCGGAAGATCTCGGTCAGCGCGTGTTCTTCGCTGACGGCCATGCGCAGCGGGTGATCGAGTTTGATCCCGGTGAAGTCCAAGGCCGCCTGTTCGATATTGGCGCCGGCGAAGGGCTCGACGCGGAAAAACAGGGTGTGCTCGGGGTAGAGGAAGCCGCTTTCATCCATGCCGATGGTGGTGGCGGCGATTTCCAGCAGGGCGTCGGTGGCGCAATTGAAACCGCCGGTTTCCACGTCCACGACGACCGGCAGGTAGCCGCGAAAGCGCTCCGCCATCGGATGGCGTGAGCCGCTGCCGGCAGTCGGGTGATCCAGTTCGGTGTCGAAATCTTCGCCGCTCACGCGTTGTCCTCCAGCAGGCGCCAGCGCAGTTTTTCACCGGCGCGCAGCGGGATTACGGTTTGCTCGCCCAGCGGCAATTCGCCAGGTACGACCCAGTCTTGACGCACCAGGGTGATGGTCTCGCGGTTGCGCGGCAGGCCGTAGAAGTCGGGGCCGTGCTGGCTGGCGAAGGCTTCGAGCTTGTCCAGCGCATTGCGCTGCTCGAACGCCTCGGCATACAGCTCGATGGCGGTATAGGCGCTGTAGCAACCGGCGCAGCCGCAGGCGGCTTCTTTGGCGTGCCTGGCATGCGGCGCCGAGTCGGTGCCGAGGAAGAACTTGCTGCTGGCGCTGGTGGCGGCGTCGAGCAGGGCTTCCTGGTGCAGGTTGCGCTTGAGGACCGGCAGGCAGTAGAAGTGCGGGCGAATGCCGCCGACCAGCATGTGGTTGCGGTTGTACAGCAGGTGGTGGGCGGTGATGGTGGCGCCGACGTTGGCCGGTGCGGCATTGACGAACTCGACCGCGTCGCGGGTGGTGATGTGCTCGAACACCACCCTGAGGGTCGGGAAGCGCTCGACCACCCGGCTCAGCTGTTCGTCGATAAAGCATTTTTCGCGGTCGAATACATCGATCTCGCTGCGTGTCACTTCGCCGTGCACCAGCAGCGGCAGGCCGACTTCGGCCATGGCTTCGAGGGTCGGGAAGATCTTGTCGATGCTGGTCACGCCGGAATCGGAGTTGGTGGTGGCGCCGGCCGGGTAGAGTTTGGCCGCATGCACAAAGCCCGAGGCCTTGGCGGCGCGCACATCGGCCGGGCTGCTCAGGTCGGTGAGGTAAAGTGTCATCAGCGGTTCGAAACGGCTGCCGGCCGGGCGTGCGGCGAGAATGCGCTGACGATAGGCACCGGCCTCGTCAGCAGTGCGCACCGGCGGCACCAGATTGGGCATGATGATGGCGCGGGCGAAGGTGCGGGCGGCATCGGCGACGGTGCGCGGCAGCGCGGTGCCATCGCGCAGGTGAATATGCCAGTCGTCGGGACGCAGCAAAGTGAGACGGTCGGTCATGGATGTTTCCAGGCGGGCAAAACGTGCCGGGAATGCTACCGGAAAAGCCCCGTCAGGGCACGCCGAAAGCGGCCTGTGTGCGATGAGCTGTCAGCTAAGAGCCGGGCGCTGCAGCCGCTCCGGCGGGAATCGGAGCGTCCGGGCTGGTTTCGCTGAAGCTTCGGCCCAATCGCGGGCTCAAGTTTTGTCTGCTGGCACCGATAGTCAGGGGGTAAGTCGCATTTCCTGGAGTCTTCCGTGCGTCCGCTTTCACTCGCTCTAGTGTGCCTGTTGGCCAGTCCGCCAGCGCTCGCCATCACCTTCCAGACCCGTCTGGAAAAGGTCGAGTGGGCAGTTGCCGGTGACCAGTTCGAGTGTCGCCTGAGCCAGCCGATCACCGACTTCGGTGCCGGAGTCTTCGTGCGCCGGGCCGGCGAGCAGGCGACCTTTAAGCTGCAGGCTCCTGAGCGCTGGCTGGGCGCCGGCTCGGCAACCCTGCTGGCAGCTGCTGCGCCTTGGCAGCCTGGGCGCGGCGATATCAACCTGGGGGCGGTCAGGGTTGGCGACGGTGAGGTGCCCTTCAGCAGCACCCGCGAGCAGGCCAGCCGTCTGCTGGCCGGCTTGCTCGAGGGGCGTAGCCCGTTGGTTCGTCATCGCACCCGACATGCTGGCGACAGCCTCGAAGTGCGCTTGCTGCCGGTCAGATTTCGCCAGGCGTACAACGATTATCTGGCGTGCACGGCCAAGCTGCTGCCGGTCAATTTCGAACAGATCCGCCAATCCCATGTCGGCTTCCCGGGCGGTGGCGTGGATCTGGCGCCGCAGGCCCAGGCCAAACTGGACATCATCCTCGACTATCTCAAGGCCGACCCCAGCGTCAATCGCATCCAGCTCGACGGCCATGCCGACAACAGCGGCAATCGCCTGACCAATCGCGACCTGTCGCGGCGCCGCGCCCTGGCGGTGATGGAGTATCTGCAAGCCAATGGTGTCGCGGCCGAGCAGATCACCTTGCGCTTTCATGGCGAGCGTTACCCGCTGGCGCCCAATACCAGCGAAGCCAATCGAGCGAAGAATCGCCGGGTAACCGTGGCGTTGGCCCGCGTCGCCGAGGCGGCTGAAACGCCTGAAGCCCCGCTGTAGTACTGGCTGCGGCGGCGTCCGGCAGCGAGACGAGTGGGGCGGGCCGAGAATCGGCGTTGCTGCTTCGTCGTCACAGGCTGTCGCGGCGCTGTAAATCATCCTGCGTGACCAGTAGAATCACGGGCTTTCCCGAACAACCCCGTGGAGTTGATTGGCATGGCCGACGTAAACAAGGTAGTCCTGGCATATTCCGGTGGCCTGGACACTTCCGTGATCCTCAAGTGGCTGCAAGATACCTATAACTGCGAAGTGGTGACCTTCACCGCCGACCTCGGCCAGGGCGAAGAAGTCGAGCCGGCGCGCGCCAAGGCCAAGGCCATGGGCGTCAAGGAAATCTACATCGACGACCTGCGCGAAGAGTTCGTCCGCGATTTCGTCTATCCGATGTTCCGCGCTAATACCGTCTACGAAGGCGAGTACCTGCTGGGTACCTCCATCGCCCGTCCGCTGATCGCCAAGCGCCTGATCGAGATCGCCAACGAGACCGGCGCCGATGCCATCTCCCATGGCGCTACCGGCAAGGGCAACGACCAGGTGCGTTTCGAACTGGGCGCCTACGCGCTCAAGCCCGGCGTGAAGGTCATCGCCCCATGGCGCGAGTGGGATCTGCTGTCGCGCGAGAAACTGATGGACTACGCCGCCAAGCACGAAATCCCGATCGAGCGCCACGGCAAGAAGAAGTCGCCGTACTCCATGGATGCCAACCTGCTGCACATCTCCTATGAAGGCGGCGTGCTGGAAGACACCTGGACCGAGCACGAAGAAGACATGTGGAAGTGGACCGTCTCCCCCGAGGCGGCGCCGGATACCCCGACCTATATCGAGTTGACCTACCGCGCCGGTGACATCGTTGCCATCGACGGCAAGGAGCTGAGCCCGGCTGCCGTATTGGCCGAACTGAACCGCATCGGCGGCGAGAACGGCATCGGCCGTCTGGACATCGTCGAAAACCGCTATGTCGGCATGAAGTCGCGCGGCTGCTACGAAACCCCCGGCGGCACCATCATGCTCAAGGGCCACCGCGCCATCGAGTCGATCACCCTGGATCGCGAAGTCGCGCACCTGAAAGACGAGCTGATGCCCAAGTACGCCAGCCTGATCTACAACGGCTTCTGGTGGAGCCCGGAGCGGCTGATGCTGCAACAGATGATCGACGCTTCCCAGGTCAACGTGAACGGCGTGGTGCGCATGAAGCTGTACAAGGGCAACGTGATCATCACCGGGCGTAAATCCGACGATTCGCTGTTCGATGCCAATATCGCCACCTTCGAAGAAGACGGCGGCGCTTACAACCAGGCCGATGCCGGTGGCTTTATCAAGCTCAACGCGCTGCGCATGCGCATTGCGGCGGGCAAGGGCCGCAAGCTGCTCTGATAGACTGAGCACCTAAGCCCCGCAAACCCCGGCCCAGAGCCGGGGTTTGTATTTCAGGCCCGTGAGCGCGGGCCGCGGACAAGGAGAAACCCGATGAGGCTACTGCATACCATGCTGCGAGTCGGCGATCTGGATAAATCCATCGCCTTCTATACCGATGTGCTGGGCATGACCCTGTTGCGGCGCAAGGACTACCCGGATGGCCAGTTCACCCTGGCTTTCGTCGGCTACGGCGACGAGGCGCACAACAGCGTGATCGAACTGACCCACAACTGGGGCGTCGACAGCTACGAGCTGGGCAGTGGCTACGGCCATATCGCCCTGGAAGTCGCCGACGTCTACAAGGCTTGCGAGGACATCCGCGCCCGTGGCGGCAAGATCACCCGCGAGCCAGGCCCGATGCGGCACGGCAGTAGCATCCTGGCCTTCGTCGAAGACCCGGACGGTTACAAGATCGAATTGCTGTCGCCGTCGCGCGGAGATTGACGGTGCTCGTCTTCGGGTAGCGGGTTGCTACCCGAGCGCCATCTTGGCAGGGTATTTTCCGGCTTGCAGGCGGGCTGCAAACGCAAAAGCCCCGCTGGTTTTGCGGGGCTTTTGCGTTGTCGGCTGGGGCTTACAGGTCGAAATCATATTCGGCCAATTGTTTGTGCAGTCGCCGCTCTTCGAGAAAATTGTCGATGACGCGCCGTTTGGTCAGGTTGGTTTTGGCAACCTCGACAGGGGCTTCGCCATCGTCCGCATCTTCTGCGACAAAGTCTTCGTCGAGCTCAAGCTCTTCTTTAGCAGTGCTCATGTGTTTCACTCCCGGCTACAGGGCCATTTGCGCACCTTATAGCGGCAAAACCGGGGCGGGTAAAAAAGATTTTTTCAATCGATCGGCCGTTAAGCCATTGAAAGCTCAATCGTCCGAGGTTTTGTGCTTGTACTCGCACAGATCTTCGATGCGACAACTGCCGCAGCGCGGCTTGCGCGCCTGGCACACATAGCGGCCATGCAGGATCAGCCAGTGGTGTGAATCGAGGAGAAATTCCTTGGGCACGAACTTCAGCAGTTTCTTTTCCACCTCGAGCACATTCTTGCCGGGAGCAATCCCGGTGCGGTTGCTGACCCGAAAAATATGCGTGTCCACTGCCATGGTCAGTTGGCGAAAGGCCGTGTTGAGCACCACGTTGGCGGTCTTGCGGCCCACCCCGGGCAAGGCTTCGAGCTCCTCGCGGGTCTGTGGCACCTGACCGCCATGGCGCTCGATCAGCAAGCGGCAGGTTTCGATGACGTTCCTGGCTTTGCTGTTGTACAGACCAATGGTCTTGATGTATTCGCTTAAACCCTCAACGCCCAGGGCATGGATGGCCTGCGGCGTATTGGCGACGGGAAACAGTTTGGCAGTGGCCTTGTTGACGCTGACATCGGTGGCCTGGGCCGACAGTGTCACCGCAATCAGCAGCTCGAAAGGCGAGCCGTAGGCCAGCTCGGTTTTTGGCTCTGGATTGTCTTCGTGCAGGCGGCGGAAGATTTCATGGCGCTTGGCGGCATTCACTCGATCACTCCGGTGACCCTGACCCGGCGGCTTTGTGCCGGTGCTTGCGGTTGCCTGGCCTTGGCGCGTTCGGCCAGTTCTTGATCGATGCGGTTCTTTGCGGCAATCAGCAGGCCGAGCATGATGAAGGCGCCTGGCGGCAGTATGGCCAGGAGGAAGCCTTTGTAGTCGGCGAACAGGGTCAACTGCCAGTCGGCGGCCATGGGGCCGAACAGCAAGTGCATGTTGGCGAACAGCGCGCCGGTGCCGAACAGCTCGCGCAGGGCGCCAAGCATGACCAGCACCCCGCCGAAACCTATGCCCATCGCCAGGCCATCGTAGGCCGCACGGGCGGGATCGTTCTTCGCCGCAAAGCCGTCGGCGCGGCCGAGGATCACACAGTTGGTGGTGATCAGCGGGATGAAGATGCCGAGGATCTGGTACAGCTCATAGGTGAATGCCTGCATCAGCAGTTCGATGCAGGTGGTCAGGGCGGCGATGATCATCACGAAGGCGGGTAGGCGCACGGCGGTATTGACCACCCCGCGCACCAGCGACACCGCGGTGTTGGAGCAGATCAGCACCACCGCGCTGGCCAGCGCCAGGCCCAGGGCGTTGACCGTGGAGTTGCTGACCCCGAGCAATGGGCAGAGGCCGAGCAGCTGCACCAGCGCCGGGTTGTTTTTCCACAGGCCGTTAAGGGTGATCTCGCGATAGCTGGGGCTGCTCATGGCGCGCTTCCTCGGTCGTCAGGGGCACTGCTGTCGCCCACGCGTGCGCGCGAATGGGCGTCGTGCAGGGCGCTATCGCGGGCAGCGCCAGTATTGCTGGCGACCAGCAGTTCGGCGCGATGCTGATCGAAATACACCAGCGCGTTATGCACCGCTTTGACCACCGCGCGCGGCGTGATGGTGGCGCCGGCGAACTGGTCGAACTCGCCGCGATCCTTCTTCACTGCCCAGCCGGCCTCGCTTGGATCGCTCAGCGATTTGCCGACGAAACCCAGAATCCAGCTGCTTTTCGTCCGTTCGACCTTGTCGCCCAGGCCAGGGGTTTCGCGGTGGCTGAGCACGCGCACGCCGGCCAGGCGGCCATCGACGCGAATGCCGACCAGCAAGCGGATCGTGCCGCTGTAACCGTCCGGGGCGGTGGCCGGAAGGATCACCGCGCTGGGCTGGTGGTTCTTCAGGGCGATATAGGCGGTTTGCGGCAGCTTGTTGCCGAGCAGCAAGGGGTCGTGCACCTTGATGCGGTTGTCCAGCAGATGGTTGTCGTAGCTGTCCGTCGGGAGGATTTCGGCCAGGGTGCGCATCTGCGCCTGATGCTGGGACGCTGCGATCTGCTTGGCGGTGGCGAGTTGCACCAGCGTCACCACGCCGACCGTGGCCACGGCGAACAGGCCAAGGATCAGGCTGTTTTTCAGCATCGAGCGGCTGATTTCCGGGAGATTCATGGTCATTCTCCCAGATTGAAGCCGCGAGTCGGCTTGCGGTGGCCGTAGGTGCGCGGGCGGGTGTAGTAGTCGATGGTCGGTGCGGCCAGGTTCATCAGCAGCACGGCGAAGGCCACGGCATCCGGGTAGCCGCCCCAGGCGCGGATCACATAGACCAGCACGCCGACGCCCACGCCGAAGACCAGGCGGCCGAGATTGCTGGTGGCGCCGGACACCGGGTCGGTGACGATAAAGAAGGCGCCGAGCATGGTGGCGCCGGTGAGCAGGTGGAACAGCGGCGAGCCATTGGAATCCGAGCCCGAGCCATTCCAGAACAGCAGGCTCATCAGGGCCAGGCCGGCAAGCATGCCCGCAGGGGCATGCCAGCTGAACAGGCGTTTGTAGAGCAGATAGAGGCCGCCGGCGAGAAAGGCCAGATTGACGGCTTCAGTTGCGGCACCGCCGAGGCGGCCAAACGCCGGGCTTTGTGCCCAGAGCTCGTCCATGGTCAGGCTTTTATTGATCTTGATGGTGTCCAGGGCGGTGGCCTGGGTCCAGCCATCGGGCAGGGCGGCCAGGCCAAAGATGTGTTGCAGACCATCGAGCAGGCCGACCGTGTGCGGTGCCGGCCAGCTGGTCATTTCCACCGGAAAGGAGATCAGCACCACCACGTAACCGAGCATCGCCGGGTTGAACGGGTTCTGTCCGAGGCCGCCGTACAGTTGCTTGCCGAAGACGATGGCGAAGCCGGTGGCGATCAGGGTCAGCCACCAGGGCGAATAGGCTGGCAGGGCCAGGGCCAGCAGCACTGCGCTGACCAGGGCGCTGTAGTCCTTGAGGAAGAAGCCCAGAGGGCGCTGACGCAGGGTCAGGATGGCCGCCTCGAAACCGAGGGCGCAGGCGCTGGCCCAGAGCAGGTTGATCAGGGTGCCGAAGCCGAACAGCCAGGTCAGCGCCAGGATGCCCGGCACGGTAGCCAGTAGTACCTGCAGCATCACCTGCTGGGTACGATTGCGGCCCTTGGCGTGGGGCGATGTGATACGGGGCAGGGCCATTGGCACTCCGGTTGGTGTCTTGCGTCGGCTGCGCGGTGCGCGGCCTTAACAGCGGTTCAGAATCGTAGCCCGGATGCAATCCGGGGCATTGCCCGCGGGCACCCTCGGCACGGCCTCGCGGATTGCATCCGGGCTATGGGGGGCGGTTAGCCTGCGTGTTCCTGTAATTTCTGTTCGGCTTGCTCCAGGCGTTGACGGGCTTGCGCCAGGGCATCGGCGGCACTGCTCTCGTCGCGTTCCAGTTTGCGCAGGTCGGCGCGGGCGAAGGCCACTTCGGTTTTCAAGGTGCGGGTGGCGTCGTCGCTCGGCTGTTTATCCGTGCGCAGCGGCGTTGGCGCAGGCTTGCCGGACGCCGCTTCGGCGGCGTGCAGAGCCTGTTCGGCCTGGGCTAGCGCATCGCGCAGGCTGCTTAGTTCGGCGTCATCGTTGCCGGCTTTCTCGGCTTTTCTCAGCTCGGCGCGTTTCATCGCCAGTTCGATCTTGGCTTTTTTCAATGCGCCGTCGTCGGCTGGCTTGGCGGGCGGCACGGCTTGGCTTTGCAGGCTGGTCAGGGCCTGTTCGGCTGCCTCGAGCTGTTGGCGCAAGCGCGCCAGCTCGGCCTGCTGGTCGTCGTCCGGGGCTTCGAGTTTGTCCAGCTTGCGCAGTTGCGCGCGCAGCATGGCGGCGTCGATCTTGGCTTTCTTCAGTGCGCCGTCGTCCAGCGCAGGCGCTGCTGCGGCTGGTGGGCTGGCCGCCATGGCGGCATCCAGGGCCTGCTGTGCGGTTGTTGCGGCACTGCGCAGCTGGTCGACCTGGGCTTGCATCTCGGGCGTGGCGTGGGCCGCCAGTTGCTTTTCGGCTTTCTTCAGGGCGACCTGGGCCATGCTGGCCTCGATCTTGAGTTTCTTCAGTTCATCGCTGAGGCCGGCCGGCTTGGCGGCGTGCGCGCCGTCGGCAGTGCTGGCCGGCGCTTCGGCTTGGGCGGCCTTGGCGCGGACGGCTTTCTCGGTGCGGGCCTTGCGTTCGGCTTCTTTCTGTTCTTCGGCGCGGCGTAGGCGCTCTTGGCGCAGCTCGAAGCGCTGCTTGGAGTGTTCGGCCTTGAGTTGTTTCTGTTCCAGGTCGCGAATTTCGCCCTTGGCCGCGCGGTAGTACTGCACCAGCGGGATGCTCGACGGGCAGACATAGGCGCAGGCACCGCATTCGATGCAGTCGAACAGGTTGTGTGCCTTGAGTTGTTCGTGTTCCTGGCCGAGGGCGAAGAAGTGCAGCTGCTGCGGTAGCAGGTTAGCCGGGCAGACCTCGGCGCACTCGCCACAACGAATGCAGGGCATGGCCGGTGGCGGCGGTGGCAATTCGGCGCTGGTCGCGGCGAGCAGGCAGTTGGTGGTTTTGATCAGCGGTACGTCGAAGTCGGGCAGGCTAAAGCCCATCATCGGCCCGCCCATGATCAGGCGGTTGAGCTTGCTGCGGTCGAGGCCGGCAAACTCCAGCAGCTCGCCGACCGGGGTGCCAAATAGCACCTCGACGTTCATGGGCCGGGCCAGGGCTTCGCCGGTTAGGGTGGTGATGCGCGAGATCAGCGGTTGGCCGAGAATCACCGCATCGTGGATGGCTTTGCAGGTGCCGACGTTCTGGCAGAGGATGCCGATATCCGCCGGCAGGCCGCCGCTGGGGACTTCGACGCCGGTGAGGATCTGGATCAGTTGCTTCTCGCCGCCCGAGGGGTATTTGGTCGGGAAGACCCGCAGTTGATAGCTGCGCTCGCTCAAGGCGGCGCGCAGTGCGGCTATGGCTTCGGGCTTGTTGTCTTCGACGCCGATCAGCACCTGATCCGGCTGGATCAGCTGGGCGAGGATGTCGATGCCGGAGATCAACTGCTGGGTGCGCTCGCGCATCAACAGATCGTCGGCGGTGATGTACGGCTCGCACTCGGTGCCGTTGATCACCAGCGTATGGATTTTCTGCGTTGGCCGCGCGTTGAGCTTGACCGCCGTGGGGAAACCGGCGCCGCCCAGACCGCCGATCCCGGCCTGGCGAATCAGCTCCAGCAGGCTGCTGTTCTGCAGATGGCGGTAGTCCGGGCAGGGCGTCAGTGCGCACCATCGATCCAGGCCGTCGCTGTCGATGACGATGGCCGCGGCGAGCATGCCGGAGACGTGCGGGTAAGGCTGTGGGCCGATGAAGCTGATGATGCCGGAGGTCGGCGCATGCACTGGCACGCTGACGAAGCCATTGGCGGCGGCGATCAACTGGCCTTTAAGCACCCGCTCGCCCACGCTCACCACCGGCTCGGCCGGCGCACCAATATGCTGGTTTAGCGGCAGTACCAGGCGCTTGGGCAGCGGCGCGGGTCGGATCGGCGTGCGGTTGGAGAGTTCTTTACGCTCCGGCGGGTGAATGCCGCCGGGGATGTCCCAAACAAGGGGTTGCATCGCCGTCATGCTGCCTGCTCCCGATCGGTGGCGATCAACTGGCCGGGGGCCAGGGGTTTGCTCCACTTCCAGGTCTGCACGCTGCTGCCCACTGCAACCATGTCGATGCAATCCACCGGGCAGGGCTCGACGCACAGGTCGCAGCCGGTGCATTCGGAGACGATCACCGTGTGCATCTGCTTGGCCGCACCGACGATGGCGTCCACTGGGCAGGCCTGGATGCATTTGGTGCAGCCGATGCATTCGGCCTCGCGGATGTAGGCGACCATCTGCGGTTTTTCGCCTTCCACCGCGTCCAGCGGTTCGGCCTCGACATCCAGCAGGTCGGCCAGCGCCTGGATGGTGGCTTCGCCGCCCGGTGGGCATTTGTTGATCTTGTCGCCGCCGGCAATCGCCTCGGCGTAGGGCTTGCAGCCGGGATAGCCGCACTGGCCGCATTGGGTCTGTGGCAGCAGGGCGTTGATCTGCTCGGCGATCGGGTTGCCTTCGACCTTGAAACGCACCGCGGCGAAACCGAGGATGGCGCCGCATACCAGGCACAGCGCCAGCAGGGCAAGAACCGCGCTGAGCAACAGACTCATAGCTTGATCAGCCCGGTAAAGCCCATAAAGGCCAGCGACATCAGGCCGGCCGTGACCATGCCGATGGCGGCGCCCTGGAAGGATTTCGGCACGTCGGCGATGGCGATGCGCTCACGCATGGCGGCGAACAGCACCAGCACCAGGGAGAAGCCCAGTCCGGCGGCAAAGCCGTTGGCGGTGGCGCTGATAAAGGTGAACTCGGCCTTGTTGGCGTTCAGCAGGGCTACGCCGAGGACGATGCAGTTGGTGGTGATCAGCGGCAGGAAGATACCCAGCACGCGGTACAGCAGCGGGCTGGTCTTGTTCACCACCATCTCGGTGAATTGCACCACCACGGCGATCACCAGGATAAAGCTGATGGTGCGCAGGAACTCGATATCCAGCGGCTTGAGCACGTATTGCTGAACCAGGTAGCTGCACATCGCCGCCAGGGTCAGGACGAAGGTGGTGGCCAGGGACAGGCCGATGGCCGTCTCGATTTTCTTCGACACGCCCATGAAGGGACACAGGCCGAGAAACTGCACCAGCACGAAATTATTGACCAGGATGGCGCTGACCATGATCAAGGCGAGTTCGGTCATTGCGGGTTCCGTTGGTGGACAGGCAAAGGCCGTGGAAAAGGAGTGCCTATTATCGGCAAGCCGATCCGGCCACACAAGCTGGATCAGCGTCCTTGAGTGGCCGGCATAAGGCTGGTGTGCCGCGCTGGGGCAATCCGTCGCAGGGTATTTACTTGACCCGCTGGCCTGGTTTGGCGCCGCTGTCCGGGCTGAGCAGGTAGATTTCTTCGCCGCCAGGGCCGGCGGCCAGCACCATGCCTTCGGAAACGCCGAACTTCATCTTGCGCGCGGCCAGATTGGCCACGTACAGGGTTAGGCGGCCTTCCAGCTGGCTCGGGTCGGGGTAGGCGCTCTTGATCCCGGAAAACACGTTGCGCTTGGCATCGCCGATGTCCAGGGTCAGGCGCAGCAGCTTATCGGCGCCTTCGACGAACTCGCATTTCTCGATCAAGGCGATGCGCAGATCCACTGCGGCAAAGGCGTCGAAGGCGATTTCGGCGGCCAGCGGCTCTTTTGTCAGCTCGCCGTTGCCTGGTGCGGCGGGAGCGGTTGCGCTGGCGGCCAGGTCTTCTTTGGAGGCTTCGATCATGGCGTCGATTTTTGCAGGCTCGATACGGGTCAGCAGGGCGCTGAACGGGTTCAGTTGGTGGTCGGCCAGCAGGCTCTGGTGGTCGTTCCAGGTCAGCGGCGCGACATTCAGGAAGGCCTCGGCATCGGCGGCCAGTTTCGGCAGCACCGGTTTGAGGAAGATCAGCAATTGGCGGAACAGGTTGATGCCCAGGGCGCAAATGGCCTGCACCTCGTCCTGCTTGCCTTCCTGTTTGGCCAGGGCCCAGGGCGCCTTGTCGGCGATCCAGGCGTTGGCGCGGTCGGCCAGGCCCATGATCTCACGCATGGCGCGGGCAAAGTCGCGCGCCTCGTAGGCCTCGGCAATGCTCGGTGCGGCGGCTTGGAAGGCTTCGGTCAACTCGGGGGCGGCGTTGCCGGCGACCAGTACACCGGCATTGCCCTTGTGGATGAAGCCGGCGCAGCGGCTGGCGATGTTGACCACCTTGCCGACCAGATCCGAATTGACCTTCTGCACGAAGTCTTCGAGGTTGAGGTCGAGGTCTTCAATGCCGCGGCCGAGCTTGGCTGCGTAGTAATAGCGCAGGTATTCCGGGTTGAGGTGATCCAGGTAGGTGCGCGCCTTGATGAAGGTGCCGCGCGACTTGGACATCTTCTGCCCGTTGACGGTCAGGTAACCATGCACGTTGACCGCGGTCGGGGTGCGCAGGCCGGCGCCTTCGAGCATGGCCGGCCAGAACAGGGCGTGGAAGTTGACGATGTCCTTGCCGATGAAATGGTACAGCTCGGCCGTCGAGTCCTTGCCCCAGAAGGCATCGAAATCCAGCGCGGGATTGCGTGCGCAGAGGTTCTTGAAACTGGCCATGTAACCGATCGGTGCATCCAGCCAGACGTAGAAGTATTTGCCCGGCTCATCCGGAATCTCGAAGCCGAAGTAGGGCGCGTCGCGACTGATGTCCCATTCCTGCAGGCCGCCGTCCAGCCATTCGGCAATCTTGTTGGCCACCGCCTCCTGGAGCGCACCGCTGCGCGTCCAGCGTTTCAGCATGGCGTCGAATTCGGGCAGCTTGAAGAAGAAGTGCTTGGAGTCCCTGAGCACCGGAACGGCGCCGGAAATCGCCGAGCGCGGGTTCTTCAGCTCGGTGGGCTCATAAGTCGCCCCGCATTTCTCGCAGTTGTCGCCGTACTGGTCTTCGGCCGCGCACTTGGGGCAGCTACCCTTGATAAAGCGGTCGGCAAGGAACATGCCCTTTTCCGGGTCGAAGTACTGGGTCACCGAGCGGGTGGCGATATGCCCGGCATCGCGCAGCTTCAGGTAGATGTCCGCCGACAGCTCGCGGTTTTCTTCGGAATGGGTGGAGTGATAATTGTCGAAGTTGACCCCGAAGTCGGCGAAGTCGGCAGTGTGCTCGGCCTTGACGTTGGCGATCAGCTGTTCCGGGGTAATGCCTTCTTTCTCGGCGCGCAGCATGATCGCCGAGCCATGGGCGTCGTCGGCACAGACATACACGCACTGGTTGCCGCGCAGCGTCTGGAAGCGCACCCACATATCGGTCTGGATGTACTCGAGCATATGGCCGAGGTGAATCGAACCGTTGGCGTAGGGCAGGGCGCTGGTAACGAGAATCTTGCGGGCTTCGGTCATGTGATCGGCTGCACTGGTATAACGAAAGAAGTCGGCAACTATATAGCCGGCGCGGTTTTTTTTCATCCGCTGGATCGTCTGGACAGAGGGCTTTGTGTGCACCGGGTACTGGTTACGGGCTCGGGAGGCGGTGCGCGTGGTACGCCCGGCGAGGTAAGATACCCGCCTGTTCTGCTCGGTCTTTCCTTGGGAGTCTCTTATGTCCGTTACCCGCGCAGCAATCGAAGCTGCATTGTCCCAATACACCGATCCGCACCTCGATCAGGATCCGGTCAGTGCGGGCTGCTTGCGTGAAGTGGAGATCCAGGGCGGCAAGGTCAACGTGCGTCTGCAGTTGGGTTACGCCGCCGGCCTGTTTAAAAGCGGCTGGGCGCAGATGTTGCAAATGGCCCTGGAAAACCTCGATGGCGTCGACAGTGCCGAGGTGCAGGTCGACTGCGTGATCGAGGCGCACAAGGCGCAGACTCAGGTGCCGGCGTTGGCTAACGTGAAGAACGTGATCGCCGTGGCCTCGGGCAAGGGGGGAGTGGGCAAGTCGACCACCGCCGCCAACCTGGCGCTGGCGCTGATGCGCGAGGGGGCCAAGGTGGGGATTCTCGACGCGGATATCTATGGGCCTAGCCAGGGCATCATGTTCGGCATTGCCGAGGGTACGCGGCCTGAGGTGAGGGATCAGAAATGGTTCGTGCCGCTCAAGGCCCACGGCGTCGAGGTCATGTCCATGGCCTTTCTGACCGACGAAAATACCCCGGTGGTGTGGCGCGGGCCGATGGTCTCCGGCGCATTGATCCAGTTGATCACGCAGACCGCCTGGGATGACCTGGATTACCTGGTGGTCGATATGCCGCCGGGCACTGGCGACATCCAGCTAACGTTGGCGCAGAAGGTGCCGGTATCCGGTGCGGTGATCGTCACCACACCGCAGGATCTGGCGCTGCTGGATGCCAAGAAGGGGGTCGAGATGTTCCGCAAGGTGAATATCCCGGTGCTCGGTGTGGTGGAAAACATGGCGGTGCACATCTGCTCGAACTGCGGGCATGCCGAGCATCTGTTCGGCGAGGGTGGCGGCGAGAAGCTGGCGGCACAGTTCGGTGTCGACCTGTTGGCCTCCTTGCCGCTGTCGATGGCCATTCGCATGCAAGCCGACGGTGGCCAGCCGACCACTATCGCCGATCCGGAAAGCCAGATTGCCATGATCTATCAGGACATCGCCCGCCACGTCGGCGCGCGTATCGCCCAGGGCGAGCGGCAGGCGCAGGCGATGCCGAGCATCCTGGTCAGCGAGGACTGAATGGGTCAGCGCCGTGCGCACTGAGCGCACGGCGTAAATGACGGATCGGCGCCCACAAAAAAGCCCCGCGCATGGCGGGGCTTTTTCTCAAGCGGGTTAGATCAGGTTATACAACCTGAACTTCCTCGGCTTGCATGCCTTTCTGGCCGCGAGTAGCGACGAAAGTAACTTGCTGGCCTTCTTTCAGGCTCTTGAAGCCATCGCTCTGGATAGCTTTGAAGTGTACGAACAGGTCGTCACCGGATTGCGGGGTGATAAAGCCGTAGCCTTTCTCATCGTTAAACCACTTGACGGTGCCATTCTGACGATTCGACATGTTATGTCTCCTAACAAATTTAAATAACAGCCCTGGAAAAGCCCAGGCCGGGACTGAGTGCAACGAGTACTAGGAGTCGGACGATGTTTGGATCGAAATCTAGGCATCAAGTAGCGATTCGCGGTGACACATGCAGCACAGTGGCGCTACTGTACGCGCTTTTAACGCTAAGCGCGAACGCTCTGTAGGCCTTTTTGTTATTTGGCGACGGGCGATGTAAGGCAAGCGCTGTACGATGACATTGGTCGACAGCCTTTGAACCCTGTCGCCGGCCCCGGTAAGATGCGCTCACTTTTTCATCACCCGCTTATTCAGGACGCCCGCCATGAGCATCAAATCGGATAAATGGATTCGCCGCATGGCCCAAGAGCACGGCATGATCGAGCCTTTCGTCGAGCGCCAGGTGCGCACAGAAGGCAGTCAGCCGCTGATCTCCTTCGGTGTTTCCAGCTATGGTTATGACGTGCGCTGTGCCGATGAATTCAAGGTGTTCACCAACATCAATTCGGCCACCGTCGATCCGAAGAACTTCGATGCCAAGAGCTTTGTCGACATAAAGAGCGATGTCTGCATCATTCCGCCGAACTCCTTCGCCCTGGCCCGCACCGTCGAATATTTCCGTATTCCGCGCAATGTGCTGACCATCTGCCTGGGCAAGAGCACCTACGCGCGCTGCGGCATCATCGTCAACGTCACCCCGCTGGAGCCCGAGTGGGAGGGTCACGTGACGCTGGAGTTCTCCAACACCACGACCTTGCCGGCGAAGATCTACGCCAACGAAGGCGTGGCGCAGATGCTCTTTCTCGAGTCCGACGAGGAGTGTGAGGTGTCCTATAAGGATCGCGGCGGCAAATACCAGGGCCAGCTGGGCGTGACCTTGCCGAAAGCCTGATCGATTGGCCGCAGTAAGAAAAAGCCGGTTGCGCGCGATGCGGGAACCGGCTTTTTCTTGTCTGCGCTTTTGCGCTCAGGGCGCCAATGGCAGCTCGCGCTTATGCCGCGTGTTGTCATAAGTACGGGTGATGATGGCATAGGCCTCGTCGCGAACCGGCTGGCCATGTAGGAAGGCGTCGATCTCGGCGTAGCTGACGCCATGCGCTTCTTCGTCCGGCTTGCCGGGACGCAGTTCTTCCAGGTCGGCGGTGGGTACCTTGAACACCAGGTGTTGCGGTGCACCGAGCTGCTCGGCGATGGCGCGCACCTGGCCTTTGACCAGACCGCTGAGCGGCGCCAGGTCGCAAGCGCCGTCACCGAATTTGGTGAAAAAACCCATCACCGCCTCGGCCGCATGGTCGGTGCCGATGACCAGGCCGTTATTGGCGTTGGCAATGGCGAACTGGGCGACCATGCGCAGGCGTGCCTTGATGTTGCCGACCACGAAGTCGCGGCGTGCTGCGGTGAGCTTCTGCAGGTGGCTGACCTGCTCGCCGAGCCCATGCACGCTGCCTTCGATATTCACCGTATCTTCTTCGTCCGCGCGGATAAATTGCAGCGACGCCTGGGCGTCGTGCTCGTCATGCTGGGCGCCGTGAGGCAGGCGCACGGCAATGAAGCGGTAGGCGGCGTCGTTGGTCTCGTTGCGCAGTTCTTCCACGCTCAGTTGCGCGAGACGCCCGGCCGTCAGCGAATCGACTCCGCCGCTGATGCCCAGCACCAGTACTTTCAGGCCCGAGCTACGCAGGCAATCCTTGATAAAGGTTTTGCGCCGCTCGATCTCGGCCAGCAGGGCGCTGTCGTCGGCGAAGGGGGGCACTACTTTCAGAGCGGTGGCGATCTCGGTTTGGCGACTGCTCATGGTGGTTCCTTAGTGCAAGTCAGTTACGCGGATGATGTTGGTCGGAAAAACGGCAGCCTGCCGGTTATGGCATTGCCTCCGCTGGTGGCTGGTTTGCCGTCAGTGGCGGGCCGGTTACACCACGGCCGGACGGCTCACCCGCTGCTCGGCGGCGAGGTGGTCGCAGGCGCTGCTGGGGCTGGATCATAAGCCAACTGCGGCTTTGGGTTAACCGCCAATGGCCGTGCATGAGGGCGAAACTCAAGTAAAAAGCCGGAGAATCTCTCGATGCAGCAAGGCTAGCGGAGCGGCATGCAAGGCTGCGCAGGGGTTGGCTATTGACGCTGAAATATCTGGAAAACCTGTCCGGCGCGGATCGCCTGCAGCGATCGGGTTGCTTTGCTAGGGTGGGTCTAACCAGGATCGTGTCCGTTAGCTTGCGGACGATTGCGTATTTTAGTGCAGGAGGAGTCAGTCATGACCACGTGGAAGATCACCTACAGCAAAGATGAGCGCACCGAAGTGTTCGAGCTTCAATGCGCCAACAAACCGAGCATGGATCAGGCGGTAATGCAGCTGCTCAAAATGGCCGAGAAGCTCTACGAGCGCGAAGAGCCCAAAGACCTGCCCAACGAAATCCAGACGCCGGCCGTACGCCTGGCAGAATGTTATGGCATCACCATTACCGGCATTACTCGCGATTGATCATCGTTGCCGGTTCGGCCCAGCCGGCTGATTCCGTTGGGCTTCGTTGCTCGCAGCGAACCTCCTGCATAAGCGCCATTTCCGGGCAGGCCATCGCGGAGGGGGGAATTGCGCGCAAAAGAAAGGGCGCCAAAGGCGCCCTAAATGATGAACTATGGAGTAAGTCCGTTGATTCAGAGTCGAGGCTCGGCGGATTAGTTCAATCGCCGTCGATCGATGGCCATTAATTCGGCTATGCCCCGGTTATGTGTCGTGTGCGGGCGGCTCCTCATGGTCGCGGGTATCTGCAACGGTTAACGGGGGCAGAGCCACTAATTGCCGGGCATGAGGATCAGTCGTTTAGTGCCATAGGCCTTTTCAAGGTTCTCTGGCCGAAGCGGAAAGCTCATGTACTGGCCCTTGCGCCAGGCCGCGATACCGTCGGCATAGTGCTCGCTCGCCGGATTGCCGGATTGGCCGGAGCTGTTCAGGCCGAGCAGCGGCTCTTCGCGGCCGAAGTCGACGACGATGCGCATGGCCGGAATCAGCCAGGTGTCGAAGTCCTGTCCCCAGTTGTAGGCCGATACGTTGAGAGTGCTGTGGTCGCCGCCGGCCGGGTAGGGGCCGCGGTCGAGATAACCCTTCAGCGAGTTGATCCCGGCGCGCTGGCTGGCGCTCATGTAGGGCGCCAGTTTGCTGGTCTGCGTGATCCAGTTGTAGGTGTGCAGCTTGCCCCACTGCCAGGCGCTGCGCTCGGCGCCCAGTTTGGCTTCGGCAAAGGTCACGGCGGCGGCCAGGCTGCGCGCCAGAATGGCGGGCTTGTCTTGTTGTTGGGCGCTGCCCAGATCGTTCCAGAACGGACTGTCGTCGCGGCCAAGCAGATGGTCGGCCTGGGCCGAATAGGAGCGGTTGGCGGTTTCCACCAGGGCCAGCCAGGCCGGGCTGGTTTCGGGGCCCAGTTCGTCGAGAAAGATCTGTCGCGCGCTTTCGTGCAGGAAGGCGCCGTAGAGAGCCGCATCCGCCGAACCGGCGGCGAGGTTACCGTCGAACGCCATCAGTCGGCGGTAGGCTTCGCGCGCTTTTGCGCGTTCGGCTGTGGCTAGGGCGTCGATGGCTGCTTGCAGCGGCTCGGCCATGCCGGGGGCTGCGAGCATGCTTTGCAGCTTGCCGACGAAGGGAGTGGTCTGGTCGTACTGCATGGCAATCATGCTGCGGGTGTCGTGCTTGCCGCTGCCGGCCAGTTGCGCCAGGCGCTCGTAGCGATCCGGGTAGAACCAGGAATTGGACAGCTGCATGCCATAGCCGCGCGGCACGGTGCGGTGGTTGGCGCTACCCAGCCAGCCTTGCGGCGGATCCTGGTCATAGGGATGCAGCATCGGGTCGGCGAAGCCATCCCAGTCGTAGTGGCTGTCCCAGCCGGGCGAGGGCATCAGGCCAAGGCCTGCGCGGCGATTGGGGAAGCGCCCGGTGACTTGCCAGCCGATGTGCTGGGCGTCGGCGAAAACGATATTCAATGGCATGGCACGCACTTCGCGGGTGGCCTCGAAGGCTTGCTCCACCGATTGGGCGCGGGACAGGTCGAACAGCGCATCCAGGGTCTGATCCGCCTCGAACTGGGTGGTTTGCAGGGCCAGGCCGTAACCGCTGTTCAGTTGCAGGGGTTGCAGTGGGTGTTTGCGTTCGCCCAGTACCGAGTTGAGCAGTGGGCCGTGGCGGGTTTCGAAAATGCTTTCGCGGATCGGGCGCTGGCCTTTGATGAAGAAGGTTTCCTGGCGCTCCCGGGCGGGCAGCCATTTGCCGTCGGCCTGATAGTAGAGGCGGTCGCCCTGACGCTGGAGTTTCTCCAGGAATAGATCCTGGTTGTCGCCCATGACCATGGTCATGCCCCAGCCGAGTTTGCCGTTGAACCCGGCGACGATGGCGGGCACGCCGGCAATCGAAACGCCAGCGGCCTGGAATTTCGGCGAGCGGATCTGCACGAAGTTCCACGCCGAGGGCAGCGCCAGCGGCAGGTGGGTGTCGTTGGCCAGCAGGCTTTTGCCGCTGCGGCTGTTCTGCGGGGCTATGGCCCAGTTGTTCGAGGCGGCGACGCCGAGCATGTGTGCGCCGGCGAACTGGCTGGCGGCACTGCTGACGGCGGCCAGGCCGGGAATCTGCCCGCTCAGGGTCAGGCCCTTGAGTTTTTCGGCTTCGTCGAACGGCAAGGGTTCGTCCGGGTAGGTGGGCAGCAGCCAGGCGAGTTGTTCGCTACCGACTTTCTGCGCCAGCACCAGGGCGGCGATCTCTTCCTGCAGGTTGACTGCCAGGCTGAAGTTCAGCAGGCAGAACACCAGCACCGAGTCCTCGGCTTTCCAGTAGGGCGGGCGATAGCCGGACTGGGCCAGGTCCATCGGCAGTTTGTCGCGATAGCGGAACAGGTAGGCGTTGACGCCGCGGGCGTAGACCTCGAAAAACCGCTTCAACCGTGGCGAGGCATTGGCATAGAGCACTTCGGCGCTTTTCTTCAGATTGACCGCGCGCATCAGTCGGTCGATTTCCAGTACGCCGGGGCCGGCCATCTCCGCCAGTCGGCCTTCGGCCATCAGGCGCAGGCCGACCATCTGGCTGAGGCGGTCGCTGGCATGCACATAGCCCAAGGCGAACAACGCGTCGTGGAAAGTGTTGGTTTCGATCAGCGGCATGCCCAAGGCATTGCGCCGAACCACGACGCTTTGTGCCAAGCCCTGGATGCGTACACTGCCCTGATCCGGGGACAGGCTCGCGCGGTAACGGCTGTCGAGAAAAGATTGGCAACCACTTAGCGCCAGGCCGGCAGTAAGGGTGGCGGCGAGGCCCAGGTGGGCCGCGGGGCGGAATGCGCGCGATAGCATGCAACGAGCTCCTTGCAGAACGCAGGACTGGAAAGATCGGTGGATGAAAGTCTCGCCCAAACCCCTGCAAGTCCGGCAGGCTCAGGTGCCGGGTTGCTTCAGGCCTTCGTCGAGCAGCCAGCGTGCGGCTGTGCGAGCGGCAGCCTTGTGCTGCAGCTCCAGTTCGTTGAAGTGTTTTTCGTGCTGGCGCCGTTCGGTTTTGTCCAATGCCTTCCAGTCGTCATGGGTGGGCACCTGGGCGGTAGCTTCGAACAGCAGGTGAAACACCTGGCAGCGGCTATCTTGGCTCAGCGCGGTGTCGTAGTTGTCCAGCAGCACCTTGATCCGAATGGCGCCTTCGATCAACGGCAGCTGGCCATCGAGCAGACTGCCGGCGAGTATCTGCAAATCGCCAGCCAGACGTTCACGGCGTTGGTTTTCTGCCTGCGCCTGGTTGCGTCGTTGCGCCCATACGCGGCGCCACAGGAGCAAGGCGTACAGGGCCAGCGTCAGCACCAGCAGAGTGCCGGCCAGCAGCAGAAGCAGCAGATTCAAGGTGTTCATGGGCGCATCAGCCGCCGTGGCATTTCTTGAATTTCTTCAGGCTGCCGCATGGGCAGGGGTCGTTGCGGCCAACGTCCTTGAGGGTGTTGCGTACGGGCTCCTGGTGAGCATGGTTGCAGTCCGGGCCATGCACGTGGGCATGGTCATGCTGGTGGCCGTGTTCGGCGTGGTTGCAGTCGGGGCCGTGTACGTGGGGTTGTTGGTTCATGTGCGCTTACTCAGGAATGAAATCGCCGGGGATTATCTCGCCATTACGCGACATGTGCACGCTGCGTCCGAATAACAAACCGGTTTTCACCTGGCCTTCGAGACGATAGCGAATGGGCTCTTCGGGTCGCTCCAGCAATTTGACGATTTGCCGCAGATGTCGCCAGAGATTGGTGCGCACCGGAACATCGAACACATGGTGCCCATAGGCCGGAACCGTGAACCAGGTGTCGGATTGGCCTTCTGCCAGTTCCACCTCGTTGAGGTGTACCCGGTAATCCATGCCTCTCACCGGCAAGCTCATGCTGTTGGGGTTGTCGATACGAAAACGCAGAACGAAGTGCTGCTCCAATAACTTGGCCTTGATCACATCGACTTTGACCAAGCGGACATCTGGATCCTTAAACTCCCCGGTCGTCCAGGTGGAGCATCCGCTGAGGCCGCAAAGCAAGCCGAAAAACATCAATAGGCTGAGAGTTCTTATAGTTAGCGCCTGGGAAAACATTTCATACTCCAAAGGACGCGTCAGTGTAACAAGCACGCGCTCTGCTGCAACGTGTTGTGAGGGTAAAAAAACCTGGGCCATACTGGGCACCGATAAAGACAGGAGTGTGACCATGGTGCGTTATGAGATCGCCTTTGCTGGCCAACTGGTGCCGGGGGCGCAACTGGAGTCGGTCCAAGCCAATCTGGCCAAGTTGTTCCAGGCCGATGCGGCGCGCATTGCCTTGTTGTTCTCCGGGCGGCGCATCGTGATCAAGAACAACCTGGACGCGGCCGGCGCGGAAAAATACCGCAGCACCTTGCAGCGTGCCGGTGCTCTGGTCGAAGTACAGGGCATGGCCGAGATTGACGAGCCCGGGGCGGCACTGCCGACTGCCGTCGAAGCGCCTGAGGCCGTGCCAGCCGTAGCGGCACGGGAACCTGCCGGCAAGCGCTTGAACGTGCTGCCGCGCGATGCGTACATGGCGGCTTTCTCAGAGGTCGATGCACCGGATTTTGCCATCGCCCCGCTTGGCGAGGACTTACAGGACGACAAGCCCGCCCCACAAGCGCCGCCTCTCGATCTGTCGCAATTCAGTCTGGCGCCTGTTGGCAGCGATATGGGTGAGGCGAAGGCCGCGCCTGCCGGCCCGCCGCCGGATATTTCCCACCTGAAACTGCAGGACTAGGCTGTCCTGATCGCGGCGCCCGGGAGACCTGGCGCCAGCACGGGCGAGTTGGCGCTTGTCGTTTCAGACAAAGCCGGCGCAGCACTTCTTGAACTTCTGTCCGCTGCCGCAAGGGCAGGGATCATTGCGGCCGGCCTGCAGCGCGACCGTAGGGTCGATAAAGTACCAATGATCCTGGTGCTGGACGAAGGCAGAGCGTTCGCGATGGGCATGTTCGCCGCTGCCATCGTGCCAGCGTGCGGTAAAGGTCACGAAGCCATGTTCCGGCTGGCCGCCCAGCACTTCGGTGTTTTCGACCTCCAGGCCAAGCCAGGTGCTTTGCAGGCTCCAGGCGCCGATCGCGGTGCGATCCAGTCCTTGTCGTTGCGCCGCCAGGGTAGTCGCCAGCAAGTAATCGACCAGTCCCAGGGCGTAAGCGCTGTAGCGTGAGCGCATAAGCGCTTCGGCACTCGGTGCCGGCAGCCCTGCATGGTAGCGGCCGCAGCACTCGCTCAGTGAATCGCCACTGCCGCAGGGGCAGCTTGGCTGGGTCGTGGAGTGGACTGTGGTCATGCGACTTACCACCAGTATTTGCCAAAGTTTTCCGGGTTGGCCCAGAACTTGGCATTCAACCAGTCGGGTACCTGTTTGTAGTCAAGCAGGTCGTAGGTGAACAGGCTCAGGGTCTGCTCGCCTCGCTGAAAGCGTTCACTGGTTTGCAGGGCCAGGGCAAAAAAGTCGGTGTCCTGCCAGGCGCAGGCCTGCAGGTCGACCAGCACTGCCAAGCGGCTGGCGTTGAGGTTGCGGATGCCGCCGAGCAGCTCCAGCCCTGTGCGTTTGGGCAGATGTTCAAGGCAGTCGATGATCAGTGCCAGGTCGAAACGTTGTGCGGCCAGCTCGTCCGGCAGGGCGCCCGCGGCGGCGTGCGTAACCTGGCAGTTGGCATGCGCGGCCTGAAAAGCGGCCAGCGCCGGCAGTTCGCTGGCGCCTACCAATAACAGGCTGCTTGGAGCGTAGCGCTCCAGCAGGGTGGCCAGCGCTTGCTGTGGCGTGCGGGAAGAAATGCTCTCGCTCATCGATAATCCTCGATCGGTTGTGAAAAGACTAACGTGCGGCGGCGTGAAGGCCTAGAGCCGATCATTCTTATTGAGTATGTCAATCCTGTCTGGCGGATTCTAAAACTGACGTCTTTAATCCATAAGTATCGGTTTAGATCCGATTCCTACTGGAGATATGCGCATATGAACATCGTAAGGAAAGCTGTACCCCTGATTCTGGCGACCAGCTTCTTGACCGGCTGTGCCGGTCTGCAGAAAACCGATTGGCCGATGTGTGCGGCAATCGGTGGTGTGGGCGGTGCCGCACTGGGTGCGATTGAAAGTTCGACATGGGCGGGCGGTGGCGCGCTGGTCGGCGCCGGCATGGCAGCAGCCTATTGCTGGGTGCATGGTGCCGAGGCAGAAATGATGATGGTCGAGGAGGTGATGGTCGAAGAGCCGGTCATGCCTGAGCCCGTCGCAGAAGCCGTGCGGGTCGAGCTGGATGTGAAGTTCGATTTCGACAAGGCTCAAGTCAAGGAAGGCAGTTTTGCCGACATCAAAAACCTTGCCGACTTCATGGTGCAATACCCGCAAACCACTACCGTGGTTGAAGGACATACCGACTCCATCGGCACCGACGGCTACAATCAGGGCCTGTCCGAGCGTCGTGCCAATGCGGTTCGCGATGTGCTGGTCAACCAGTACGGGGTGGCGGGTAGCCGGGTCAGCGCAGTCGGTTATGGCGAGAGTCGACCGGTCGCCGACAATGCGACCGATGCCGGGCGCGCGATCAATCGTCGAGTCGAGGCTGAGGTCGAGGCGCAGCCTTAAGCGCGTCATGGCGCCCTTTTGACAGGGGCGCACTTGTACTATCCAGAAGGGGCGGCTTTACTCCTGTGTTACCGGCATCGCGCCGGTAACACAGGAGATTCGCCATGAGAACCAGGCTCTTAAGAGTTGCTATTCCCCTTCTCTTGGTCAGCAGTGTTCTTTCTGGTTGCGTTACGACTTCCAGCACGGGAGATGCGGCGCTCAACCAGGGGAACTGGCCCTTGTGTAGTGCGATTGGCGGCCTGGCCGGTGGTGGTCTGGGCGCAATCGAAAGTTCGGCTTGGGCAGCAGGTGGCGCCGTGGCCGGTGCGGTCATAGGCGGCATTATTTGCTATGCCCAGGACGGTGATGAGGACGGCGATGGGGTGTTTGATCGACGCGATCGTTGTCCCGGTACAGCGCCCAATACTCCAGTGCGCCACAATGGCTGCCCATCGCCGCAGTATGCGAGCCCTCCCGAAGTAATGGCGCCCGATGAGCCTGCAGTGCCGGTTCGAGTCGAGCTGGACGTGAAGTTCGACTTCGACAAGTCGGTAGTCAAAGAAAACAGCCATGCCGATATCAAAAGCCTGGCCGACTTCATGATGCAGTACCCGCAAACCACCACGACTGTCGAGGGTCACACCGACTCAATTGGCTCCGATGCCTATAACCAAGGCTTGTCCGAACGGCGTGCCAATGCCGTGCGCGACGTATTGGTCGAGCAGCATGGCATCGCAACTGGTCGGGTTGCGGCGGTAGGTTACGGCGAATCACGCCCGGTTGCCGACAACGGCGCTGAATCGGGGCGTGCCATCAATCGCAGGGTCGAGGCGGCGGTCGAAGTACAGCCGTAGTCGACGTCACCTGATGCGGGCCGGTCGTTGGTCGGCCCGGTAGCTGGCGGGGGAAGAGGTCTCTGCAGTTTTTGCTAGCCCGGTGTAAAGCAGTTAAGGTGCGGCAGAACAAAAAACTGCTAGGGGCGGACATGAAAATCTTGTTGGGGCTGGGGAAAGTGCTGGCTGCGTTATTTTGGGGCGTGGTGTTGGCCAATCTTATCGATCCGTTCACGCAGCCTTTCGCCTTGCTGCTGAATCTGGCGGGCGGGTTGCTTGTGTTGATCCATGGGCTGGAGTTGGTGCTGTTTAATGATCGTTTGAGCGGATGTGCGCGGCCCGGGCTTGAACGCGTGCAAGTTTTACTGTTCGGCATTTTCCACTTGCAGGGGCTGCCGCTGACGCCGGCGAGTGCGGCGAGTGTGGCGCCGGTGCAGTTGGAGGTCGAGCATGCGTAGCCTGCTGCTGTTGGCCGCACTGTGCAGCCCGATGGCGCTGGCGCAGAGCTTGATCGAGGTGCAGTCGCATACGTTGCTGCGCTTGCCGGCGACAACCGACGTGCTGCGGGTTGAGCGCTTGCACGTCGCTGAACATGGCACTTTGTTGCTTCCGACTGGGCTGACGGAGCTGTATGTCGCAGAACTGCGTCTGGGGCGTGACGCACGGATCGCCATTGCGCCTGGCGAGCAGGCCTTGCGTCTGGAGGTGGTGAGCGGCGAGATTGCGGCCGGCGCGCAGATCAGCGTGCGTGGCGCGCCAGGTTCGTTTCTGCAACCTGCATCGCCGGGCCGTACCCTGAGCATGCGCCTGGTGGGGGTGGCGGCTGAAGCCCTGCTGGTCGATGCCCGAGGTGGCATGGGGGCGCCAGGTTACTCCGGTTTGGATGGTGCGGATGGCAAGCCCGCTGGCTGTGCCTGGGGCCAGGCCAGTCGCGGCCATGACGGGCTGAGTGGTGGCGATGGCCAGGCCGGGGCGCGGGGTGGCCAGGTGCGCCTGGAAGTGCCGCAGGACTTTCCCCTGGAGCGGCTGCAGGTACTCCTGGACGGCGGCGCTGGTGGCGCAGCCGGTCATGGCGGCGGTGCGGGTGCCGGTGGCGCGAGCAAGGGCTGCTGGCTGTACAGCACCGCGCATGCGCGCGATGGACGCCCCGGTCAGGCTGGCCAGCCGGGCATTGCTGGGGCGGCAGGCAATCTGGATGTAGTGCGCTTTTAAATCTACGCCTGCAAAGCAGGGGCGCCATGCGCGCCCTGCTCGTGCTCAGAGGCTTGGGCGGGCGGCAGCGATGCTGATCAGCAGCAGGCCCAGAATCAGGTTGATACCCACCAGGCGGCGAATTCGCCCGAGCACGGCACCGCCGTTCGGCCAGTCTGCGGCGGCCACTGCGCGACGCAGTTCGGGCAGTTGCAGCGCCTGCACGCGGAGAAACAGCGCGAGCATGGCGATGTACAGGCCGATCATGATGTGCACATAACGCGGTGCGGTCTCGAAACCGGAAAAGCGCAGGTTGAGCATGCCCACGCCGGTAATCGGCAGCACTATCACGGCCGCCCAGACCCAGTAAAAGAAGCGCTGAAATACCTCGAGCCACAGTTTCAAGCGTGCGGGTGCCTCCAGTGCGCTAACTGCGGCGGGGCGCAGGATCATCCAGGCGAAGAACATGCCGCCGACCCACACGAGTGCGGCGAGCAGGTGCAAGGCGTAGGTCACAGCGTAAGGTGTCATGTAAAACTCCAGTCCGGGTTCTGCGCATTATCGCTTAGCGCGTTATGATAGCGGCCGTTGCCGAACACTGAAAATTTATCCAGCCTTTTCGCGCCCAGACCCCACATCCAGATCCCATGCTCAGTACCGAACTCAAGTCCCAGATCCAGGGCGCCTACACGCGTTTTCTCGAAGCCAAGGCGCTCAAGCCGCGCTATGGCCAGCGCTTGATGATCGCCGACATCGCCAAGGTGCTGGGGGCGATCGAGGTCGACGGGGAGGGTCGGCGCGAGGGCGAACCCGCCGTGGTGGCGGTCGAGGCCGGTACCGGTACCGGCAAGACGGTGGCCTACTGCCTGGCGGCGATTCCCGTGGCCAAGGCCGCCGGCAAGCGTCTGGTGATCGCCACTGCGACCGTGGCCCTGCAAGAGCAGATCGTGCACAAGGATTTGCCCGACCTGATGCGTAACAGCGGTCTGAATTTCAGTTTCGCCCTGGCCAAGGGCCGTGGCCGCTACCTGTGCCTGTCCAAGCTCGACATGCTGTTGCAGGAAGGCCAGGCGCAAAGCGCCACCGCCCAGTTGTTCGAGGAAGAAGGTTTCAGGATCGACGTCGACGAACAGAGCCAGAAACTGTTCGTCGCCATGATGGAAAAGCTCGCCGGCAACAAATGGGACGGCGACCGCGACAGCTGGCCCGAGGAACTGGAGGACACGCGCTGGTCGCAACTGACCACCGATCACAGCCAGTGCACCAGCCGGCATTGCCCGAACTTCCAGCAGTGCGCCTTCTACAAGGCGCGTGAGGGCATGGGCAAGGTCGATGTGATAGTCACCAACCATGACATGGTGCTCGCCGACCTGGCCCTGGGCGGCGGCGCCGTGCTGCCCGACCCGCGGGAAACCCTCTATGTGTTCGACGAAGGCCATCATCTGCCGGATAAGGCCATCGGCCACTTCGCCCATTTCACCCGCTTGCGCTCGACCGCCGACTGGCTGGAACAGACGGCGAAGAACCTCAGCAAGCTGCTGGCCCAGCACCCGCTGCCGGGCGACCTGGGCCGCTTGATCGAACAGATCCCGGAGCTGGCGCGGGAGATCAAGACCCAGCAGCAGTTCATGTTCAGCGCCTGCGAGCAGGTGGCCGAGTTCAAGCCCGGCGAAGACATGCAGGGCCGCGAACGGCCGCGTCACCGTTTCGTCGGCGGCCAAGTGCCCGAGCACCTGCGTGAGCTGGGCACTGAGTTGAAGAAAGGTTTTTCCAAACTCAACGACCTGTTCACCGGGGTGACCGAGAAACTCAAGGAAGCCATGGATGGCGAGGCCACCATCGGCATCGCCAGCCACCAGGCCGAGGAGTGGTACCCGCTGTTCGGCAGCCTGCTGGCGCGGGCCCATGGCAGTTGGGAGTTGTGGCTGGCCTTCACCGCCGACGACCCCGAAGACAGCCCGCCGATGGCGCGCTGGCTGACCCTGGCCGACAGCGGCGCCTTGTTCGACATCGAAGTCAACGCCAGCCCGATCCTCGCCGCCGAAACCCTGCGGCGCAACCTGTGGAACGTGGCCTATGGCGCCCTGGTGACCTCGGCGACGCTGACCGCGCTGGGTACCTTCGACCGCTACCGGATGCGTGCCGGCCTGCCCAAGGTGGCGGCGACCTCCGTGGTGCCGAGCCCCTTCCATCATGCCGATGCCGGCGTCTTGCGGGTGCCGAACCTGCATGCCGATCCGCGCGATGCGCAGGCGCACACGGCGGCGATCATTCGCGATCTCCCGGCATTGGTGGAGGGCTCGCGCGGCACCCTGGTGCTGTTCTCCTCGCGCAAGCAGATGCAGGACGTGTTCGAGGGCCTGGAGCGCGAGTGGCGCAAGCGGGTGTTCATCCAGGGCAACCTGTCCAAGCAGGAAACCCTCAACAAGCACAAGGCGCGGGTCGATAGCGGCGAGGACAGCGTGTTGTTCGGTCTGGCCAGTTTCGCCGAAGGCGTCGACCTGCCCGGCGCCTATTGCGAACATGTGGTCATTGCCAAGATTCCCTTCGCCGTGCCGGACGACCCGGTGGAAGCGGCGTTGGCCGAGTGGATCGAGGCGCGCGGCGGCAACCCCTTTATGGAAATCGCCGTCCCCGACGCCTCGCTGCGCCTGGTGCAGGCCTGCGGGCGTTTGCTGCGTACTGAAGCAGACCGCGGCACCATCACCTTGCTCGATCGACGAGTGGTGACTCAGCGCTATGGCAAGGCGATTCTCAATGCCTTGCCGCCGTTTCGCCGGGAAATCAGTTAAGCGCGGCCGGTTGCGCGGGTTCCCAAGCGCAAGCCGGGCTGGAACAATGCGCGGCTGATCATCCATTCCCCCGACCAAGGAGCCGCTTGTGCAGATTCAGGGCTATTTCGACCTCAAGTTCGAGGCGGTCAAGCACGCCTTTGCCGCCTTGTTCGAAGACCCGCAGGAACGCGGCGCCGCGCTTTGCGTACAGGTCGCCGGCGAGACGGTGCTGGATATCTGGGCCGGAGTGGCCGACAAGGACGGTGAGCAGGCCTGGCACAGCGACACCATCCTCAACCTATTTTCCTGCACTAAGACCTTTACTGCCGTGACGGCCTTGCAACTGGTCGGCGAGGGCAAGCTCGAGCTGGACGCGCCTGTGGCCCGTTATTGGCCAGAATTCGCCGCCGCCGGCAAAG
Source organism: Pseudomonas sp. sp1636 (assembly GCF_030376615.1). Lineage (GTDB taxonomy): Bacteria > Pseudomonadota > Gammaproteobacteria > Pseudomonadales > Pseudomonadaceae > Aquipseudomonas. Next base: position 102,136 of record NZ_JARRAB010000008.1, on the reverse strand, counting down.
GCAAAATTACCCTGCGGCATTTGCTCTGCCATCAGGCTGGGCTGCCGGCGTTGCACCAGATGCTACCGGCCGAGGCCTTGTACGATTGGCAGACGATGACCGCCGCACTGGCGGCCGAAGAGCCCTGGTGGTCGCTCGGTCAAGGCCATGGTTACGCGCCTATCACCTACGGCTGGCTGGTCGGCGAATTGTTGCGGCGCATCGAAGGCCGCGGCCCGGGGGAGTCGATAGTCGCGCGCGTCGCCAAACCGCTGGGCCTGGACTTTCATGTCGGCTTGGCCGATGAAGAATTCGACCGCGTGGCGCATATCTCCCGCGGCAAGGGCAGCCTGGGGGATGCCGCTGCGCAGCGTCTGCTCAAGGTCATGATGAGCGACCCCGCGGCCGTGAGCACGCGAGCGTTCACCAATCCGCCGTCGATCATGACCAGTACTAACAAGCCGCAGTGGCGTCGAATGCAGCAGCCGGCGGCCAATGGTCATGGTAATGCGCGCAGTCTGGCCGGTTTTTACAGCGGTTTGCTCGATGGCCGCTTGCTGGAGAGCGAGCTGCTCGATGAACTGACCCGTGAACATGCTGTCGGTGAGGACAAGACCCTGCTGACCCGCACCCGCTTCGGTCTGGGCTGCATGCTCGACCAGCCCGCGGTGGCCAACGCTACCTATGGCCTGGGGCCGCGGGCTTTCGGCCATCCGGGGGCGGGTGGTTCCAGCGGCTTTGCCGACCCGGAGCGCGATCTGGCCTTTGGCTTCGTGGTCAACAATCTGGGGCCGTTCGTCTTAATGGATCCTCGTGCGCAGAAACTTGCGCGTGTTGTGGCAGATTGTTTGTAGGAAGCTCGGCTAAACTCCCAGCACCTTGTGGTTGTTTTAAGTGTTCATGCCGGCTCGTTGCCGGTTTCTTTAGACCGTTTCGTATGTGGATAACCGATGCCCGCCACTAAATCTCTCGCCTTCGTCCTGTGCCTGCTCCTTGCCGGTTGCGCAGGCCCTGAAAAGAGCAAAACACCCGCACCGGTCGCCATGCCGAATCCAAAGGTCACTCAGGCCTGGCTGGACGATTACGAACCGCGTCTGCGTGAAGCGATCAAAGGCAGTCATTTCGAATTGGAGCGGCGCGAGAATCTGCTGGTGGTGACGGCGCCGGTGCAGGGTACGTTCAATCCGGATCGGCCATTTATGCTGTTGCCGGTGACCCTTGGGCCGATCAGCCGGGTTGCCAAATTGCTGGAGAACGATCATGGCATTGCCGTGTTCGTGCTCGGCCATGCCGACAGCAGTGGCGCCGCTGCGGCCAATCGCGAGCTCAGCCATGAGCGGGCGCGGGCCTTTACTGCGATCTTCCGCTTGAGCGGGTTGAAGCAGAACCGTCTGATGGTCAAGGGGATGGGCTCGGACATGCCGCGCGCGGCCAATGACAGCGCCGAAGGGCGCGCGCTCAATCGGCGGGTGGAGATCCTGCTGACCTCGCAGGACACCATGCAGGCGCTGGTCGCCAAGTACAGCCAGCCAGCCCCGGCAGTCGAGCCGGCGGTGGTTGTAGCCAAGGCGACGAATGCCAAACTGGCTGCCGGCAAGTAGATAATTGCCGCAGATCAAGTCAAATGAAGCGTCTCCGGGTAAGCTAGGCAGCCACCGTTCTAGAGGGCTTTGCCATGACCCAGACCCTGGCGGATATGCGCCGCGACTACACCCGTGATGGCTTGAGCGAGGCGCAGGCGCCTTTCGAGCCATTCAGCTTGTTCAAACAATGGCTTGCCGATGCGGTGAAGACCGAGCAACCGCCGGTCGAGCCCAACACCATGACGCTGGCCACTGTCGATGCCGAGGGTCGTCCGCATTGCCGGGTGTTGCTGCTCAAGGGGCTGGACGAGCGCGGATTCACCTTCTTCGGCAACTACGACAGCGCCAAGGGCCAGGAACTGGCCGCCAGACCCTATGCGGCCATGACTTTTTTCTGGCCGGGCCTGGAGCGTCAGGTACGCATCGAGGGCCGGGTTGAACGCCTTTCCCAGGCCGAATCCGATGCCTATTTCCAGGTGCGGCCGCTGGGCAGTCGCCTGGGCGCCTGGGCTTCGCCACAGAGCCGGGTAATCAAGAATCGCGCCGAGCTTGAAGGTCTGCTGGCGCAAGTCAAGCAGCGCTTTCTCGAGCAGGCGCCAGACTGTCCGCCACATTGGGGTGGTTATCGCCTGCTGGCCGAGCGTATCGAGTTTTGGCAGGGCCGCGCCAGTCGCCTGCATGACCGCCTCGACTATCGCCTGCACAACGATGGATGGAGCCGTGAACGTCTGGCACCTTGATCTCTGCGGCGGATTCAATCGGTTCTACGGGGCGCCTGCGGGCGCCTTGCTGTTTCTGGGGGAAGACAAGCGACTTGGCTTCGGGCAGCGCCGCATGGTTCTCCGCAGTGGGTTGTCGCGCCCCCTCAGTGCGCCCGGTAATCGGCGGCCGCGCGTTCCAGCCAGGCTGGTAGTTCGCGGCGTTTGACCTTGCTGGCTCGGGCATCGGCCAAGCGCTGGAGCATATAGTCCTTCTTCGCGGCGTCCTGGCCGGCCAGCGATAAGGCCAGGTCGCGGTCGGCCCAGCGTTTGATGCGTACGAACAGCCACCAGTGGAAGTAGAGACCGGCACAGGTCAGGCTGGCGATGATGAAGTAATCCATGGATATTCCCCTCCTTGCGACGAAGCCTAACCGATAGCCTAAGCTGACTGACATAGACAGATCGTCGGACAGGGTTTTCGATGGACAGGATGACAGTTGCGTGCTTTGCCGGTCTAATGAGACATATATTGAAAACGGAGGCGGTTCTCATGCGTAAGCCAGTTGCGTTGGTTACAGTTTTTACGGCATTGGCTCTGGCCCTGGGGGGCTGCGCGTCCAGCCTGACGGGCGACAGCTATTCGCGCGATGAAGCCCGCGCGGTGCAAACCGTGCGCATGGGCACTATCGAATCGCTGCGGCCGGTGAAAATCGAAGGCACCAAGACGCCGATCGGTGCCGGTGCCGGTGCGGTGGTGGGCGGAGTGGCCGGTAGTGGTGTCGGTGGCGGTCGCGGCAGTGCCGTCGCGGCGGTGATCGGTGCGGTGGCCGGTGGTTTGATCGGTGCCGCCACCGAAGAGGGCTTCACTCGCACCCAGGGCGTGGAAATCACCGTACGTGAAGACGACGGCACCATGCGTGCCTATGTTCAGGCCGTCGAAGAGAACCAGATTTTCCGGGTGGGTCAGCGCGTACGGATCATGACTGTCAACGGCACCAGCCGCGTCGCCCTGTGACTCGTGCCCAAGCCGGATCAGCGCCAGCTGATCCGGCTTTTTCGTGGGTCACTCAATGATCGCCACCCTGTGCCCGGCACTCGCTAGAGTCAGACAGCCGGCCGGCTCGCGATTTTAGTAATACTTCTATTCATGACGTTGCACCGATAGGTATGGATAATCGGGAAATAATCCTGTGTCGACAAAGGCTTAGCTGGCTCCGATCAGGCTTGGCGAGCGCCGGTTGAGCCATCTGAGGATACCTGCAGCACTAATTGTCATTGCCTCTTCAGGCTATGCAGTCGGCGTAGACCGGCCAATACAACAAGCTACGCCCGCCGCACGCCGGTGAGTCCCGGTCATGCGGCGGGCGTAGCAGTTTGGACGCTAACCCTCGGCCATGACCCGGTCGGCGGACTTGCAAAAAAGGGGTTTTGTGTATGGCGCTTGCGCTAATTGTCGCCTTGCCATTTTTGGGGATGATCCTGCCACTGTTGGCCGAGCGAATGGGGCGTTCGGCCTGCTCGGTGGCGGCGGGGCTGGCGCCGCTGGCGGCTTTGCTCCTGTTGTTGTCGCAACAATCGTCGGTGTTTGCCGGTGAGTTGCTCAAGGTCAAGCTGAACTGGTTGCCCTCGCTGGGGCTGAACCTGAGCTTGCGCCTGGATGGCCTGGGTTTTCTGTTTGCCTTGCTGATTCTCGGCATCGGTCTGTTGGTGATTCTCTACGCCCGTTACTACCTGGCGAAACAGGAGCCGATCGGACGTTTCTTCGCTTTTCTGCTGCTCTTCATGGGCTCGATGCTTGGCGTGGTGCTGTCGGAAAATCTGCTGCTGATGCTGATGTTCTGGGAGCTGACCAGCCTCTCGTCGTTCCTCTTGATCGGCTTCTGGAGTGGCCGTTCGGATGCGCGCACCGGTGCGCGCATGGCCTTGGCGATTACCGGCGGCGGCGGTTTGGCTCTGTTCGCGGGGATCTTGCTGATTGGCCATATCGCCGGCAGCTTCGAGCTGTCGCAGGTGCTCGCCAGCGGTTATGCGATTCGCGCCCATGCACTGTATCCCCTGGCCCTGGTGCTGGTGTTGCTCGGCGTGTTCACCAAGTCGGCGCAGTTTCCCTTCCACTTCTGGTTGCCCCATGCGATGGCGGCACCGACTCCGGTTTCGGCTTATTTGCACTCGGCGACCATGGTCAAGGCCGGAGTGTTTCTGCTGGCGCGGCTGTATCCGGCGCTGGCCGGTACCGAGTGGTGGTTCTACCTGGTCAGTATCACCGGTCTGGTGACCTTGCTGGTCGGCGCCGGGATGGCCTTGTTTCAGCACGATCTCAAGGGCTTGTTGGCCTATTCGACCATCAGCCACCTGGGCCTGATTACCCTGCTGTTCGGTCTGGATACCCGCCTGGCGACGGTGGCGGCGGTGTTCCATATCATCAACCACGCGACTTTCAAGGCTTCGCTGTTCATGGCCGCGGGCATCATCGACCACGAAACCGGCAGCCGCGACATGCGCCGCATCAACGGCATGTGGAAGTACATGCCGCATACCGCCATGTTGGCGATGGTGGCGGCCTCGGCGATGGCCGGGGTGCCTTTGCTCAATGGCTTCCTGAGCAAGGAGATGTTCTTCAGCGAGACCCTCAACCAGCACCTGCTCGGCAGCTTCAACTGGGCGATTCCGGCGGCGGCGACCCTGGCCGGGGTATTTTCGGTGGCCTATTCGCTGCGCTTTATCCATGACGTGTTCTTCAACGGCGAACCGATCAACCTGCCGAAGTACCCGCCCCATGAGCCGCCGCGCTACATGAAACTGCCCGTGGAGGTGTTGGTATTCCTCTGTTTGCTGGTCGGCATAGTGCCGGCTTACACGGTCGCGCCATTGCTCGCCGTGGCGGCGACGGCGGCCCTGGGCGGGAGCCTGCCCGAATACAGCCTGGCGATCTGGCATGGCTTCAATCTGCCGCTGCTGATGAGTTTCATCGCCTTGTTTGGCGGGATTCTCGTTTACTTATGCCGCCAGCCGTTGTTCCGCTGGTATGCCGGTTTGCCGAGCATGGATGCCCGCTTGCTGTTCGAGCAGGGCATGCTGTTGCTGGTGCGGATTTGCCTGGCGATCACCAAGCGCCTGGAAAACGGTTCGTTGCAGCATTATCTGGGGTTGTTATTGGGCGCCGCGCTGGTGGTGGTGACCTTTGCGCTCAGCCCCTTGCCGCAAGTTACCGGCGCGCTGGCGCTGACTCCGGTCGATGGCATCACCGCCTTGGGCCTGGGCGTCCTGGCACTGGCCGCGCTGGCCACGGTGGTGTTCCATCGCCAGCGTCTGGTGTCGCTGCTGATGCTCAGTGTGGTCGGCCTGATGGTGGCGCTGGCCTTTGCCCGCTACTCGGCGCCGGATCTGGCCCTGACCCAGCTGTCGGTGGAGGTGGTGACCATCGTCCTGCTGATGCTGGCGCTGTACTTCCTGCCGGCGCAGACGCGTGGCGAATCGAGCAGTATCCGTGGTTTGCGCGATTTCATCCTGGCGGCGGGCTTCGGGGTGATGGTGGCGATCCTGGTGTTTGCCGTACTGACCCGGCCCTATGACAGCATTTCCAGTTTCTTCCTGGAGAACAGCCTGTCCGGCGGCGGTGGCAGCAATGTGGTCAACGTGATCCTGGTGGACTTCCGCGGCTTCGATACCCTGGGCGAAATCAGCGTACTGGCGATTGCCGGTGTCGGCATCTACGCCATGCTCGATGGCCTGCGCCTGTTCCAGCCGCACGCCGATGCCGAAGGCCGCAGTTGGGCGCATGATCGCCACCCGCTGATCCTCGCCACTCTGTCGCGGGTACTGTTGCCGATGGCCCTGTTGATTTCGGTGTTCATCTTCCTGCGTGGGCACAACCTGCCGGGCGGCGGTTTCATCGCCGGCCTGGTCACTGCCGTGGCGCTGATCCTGCAATACGTCGCCAGCGGCGTGCAGTGGACGCAGTCGCGGTTGCCGCTCAATTATCACCGCATGGCCGGGGCCGGGGTGCTGATCGCCGGGCTGACCGGGCTCGGCAGTTGGCTATTCGACCGACCGTTTCTGACCTCGGCATTCGGTCATTTCGAGATCCCGTTGATCGGCGAAATCGAGCTGGCCAGTGCCATGCTGTTTGACCTGGGCGTGTACCTGACCGTGGTCGGTGCGACCCTGCTGATTCTCTCTAACCTGGGCAAGTTGACCCAGGAAAAGGCCGGACAAGAGGTACTTTGAGATGGAAGCTTTGTTTGCCGTAGCCCTCGGCATCCTCACCGCCAGCGGTGTTTACCTGTTGCTGCGAGCGCGCACCTTTGCGGTGGTGATGGGCCTGACGCTGATCTCCTATGCGGTCAACCTGTTCCTGTTCGCCATGGGTCGCCTGCAAACCGGCGTAACCACGGTGATCGGCGCCAACGCCGAGTATGCCGATCCGCTGCCGCAGGCGCTGGTGCTGACCGCCATCGTCATCGGCTTTGCCATGACCGCCTTCGTGGTGGTGCTGGCGCTGCGCAGCGTCGGCGAAATGAAAACCGACCACGTCGATGGCCGGGAGTCCGCCCGATGAATCATGGCTTGATCCTGCCGGTGTTGCTGCCGATGTTCATCGGCTGCCTGTTGCTATTCGGAGCCCGGCTGAGCATGCCGGCCAAACGAGCCTTATCGCTGAGCAGCGCCGCGGTGCTGGTGGCGCTGAGTCTGTGGTTGATCTGGCTGGCCGACCAGGGCGGGCTGCGGGTCTATGCCCTGGGCAACTGGCAGCCGCCGTTCGGCATCATCCTGCTGCTCGACCGGTTGAGTGCGCTGTTGCTGGTGGCTACTGCGCTGCTGGCCTTTTTCGCCCTGCTTTATGCGACGCGCGGCGATGACGAGCGCGGGCGCAATTTCCATGCGCTGTTCCAGTTCCAGTTGATGGGCATCAACGGCGCCTTTCTCACCGGCGACCTGTTCAACCTGTTCGTGTTCTTCGAGATTCTGCTGATCGCCTCCTATTCGCTGTTGCTGCACGGCGGTGGAGCGGAGCGGGTACGGGCCGGCTTGCATTACGTGATCCTCAACCTGGTCGGCTCGGCCTTGTTCCTGTTGGCGGTCGGCGTGCTCTACGGCATCAGCGGCACGCTGAACATGGCCGACCTGGCCGTACGGGTGGCTGCGGCCAATGCCGATCAGGCGCCCTTGCTGGGCGCCGCCGGCTTGTTGCTGTTGGTGGTGTTCGGCTTGAAGGCGGCGTTCCTGCCGCTGTATTTCTGGTTGCCCAGGGCGTACGCCTCGGCCACGGCGCCGGTCGCGGCACTGTTCGCGATCATGACCAAGGTCGGTCTGTACTCGATCCTGCGCGTCTATACGCTGATCTTCGGCGACGACGCCGGCATGTTGGCCAACATGGCCCAGGACTGGCTCTGGCCGTTGGCGCTGTTGACCATCGGCTTGGGCGTCATAGGCGCGTTGGCGGCGAGCAGTCTGCACCACTTGCTCGCCTATCTGGTGGTGGTCTCGGTCGGCACCCTGCTTGCGGGGATTTCCCTGGGCACGCCACAAGCCTTGGCCGCCGCCTTGTTCTACCTGCTGCACAGCACCTGGATTGCCGGTGGCCTGTTCCTCCTGGCCGATCTGATTGCGCGCCAGCGGGGGCAGAAAACCACTCTGCTGATCCAGGGGCCGCAGTTGCAGAATCCGCATTTGCTGGGAATTCTGTTTTTCGTCGGGGCGATCAGCGTGGCCGGCTTGCCGCCGCTGTCCGGGTTCATCGGCAAGCTGCTGTTGTTGCGTGCGGTGGAGCCGGGCCTGCAGGCGCTGCTCCTCTGGCCGGCGGTGCTGGGCGGCGGTCTGGCCACGTTGATCGCGCTCAGCCGCGCCGGCAGCACCTTGTTCTGGCGGGTCGGTCAGAGCCAGCTGGACAGTGCCGAACTGGACTATGGCCGCTTGCTCGCCTGCATCGGACTGTTGCTGCTCAGTCCGCTGCTGGTCGGCCTGGCCGCGCCTCTGTTGACGTATGCCGAGGCAACGGCCAGCCAGTTGCTCGACCTGCAGTTGTATCGCCAGATCGTCCTCCCGGGAGGTGCGCCATGAAGGCCCGCCGCTGGCTGCCCCATCCGCTGCTGAGCCTGACCTTGCTGGGGGTCTGGCTGCTGCTGGTGAATGATTTGAGCCTTGGCCACTGGCTGCTCGGCGCACTGCTCGGCGGGCTGATTCCGCTGGTGACCCAGGTGTTCTGGATCAACCCGCCACGCGTTCGCAAACCGCTGAAGCTGTGCCTGTTCTTTCTGCAGGTATTGGGCGATATCGTCATCGCCAACCTGCAGGTGGCCAAACTGATCCTCGGCCCGAGTGCCAGGCTGCGTCCGGCCTTTGTCGAGATTCCCATGCTGCTGGAGGACGAGCTGGCCCTGACCATGCTCGCCAGTATCATCTCCCTGACCCCGGGGACGGTGTCCGCCGATTTGAGCGACGACCGCAAAACCCTGTTGGTACATGGCCTGGATGTGGACGACGAAGTCGCCCTGGTCGCGCAGATCAAGCGCCGCTACGAAGCGCCGCTACTGGAGGTATTCGCATGCTCGCCTACGTGATTCCATTGTGCCTGGCGATCATGGGCCTGGCCCTGATGCTGACCCTGGCCCGCCTGATCAAGGGGCCGGATCTGCCGGATCGGATCCTGGCCCTGGACACCCTGTACATCAACGCCATCGCCTTGCTGGTGCTGTTCGGTATCTGGCTGGGCTCGGATCTGTATTTCGAGGCGGCGCTGCTGATCGCCGTGATGGGCTTTATCGGCACGGTGGCGGTGGCGAAATACCTGCTGCGCGGCGACATCATCGAGTAAGGAGTTGGCATGCATAGCTGGATCGAAGCCTTGGTCGCCCTGTTTCTGCTGCTCGGCAGCCTGTTCGCCCTGGTCGGCGCCATAGGCCTGTACCGCCTGCCGGACTTCTTCATGCGCCTGCACGGGCCGACCAAGTCGACCACCCTGGGCGTCGGCGGCATGGTCATCGCCTCCCTGTTCTACTTCGGCAGCCGGGGCGACGGCATCAGCCTGCACGAGCTGCTGATCACCCTGTTTTTGTTCATCACCGCGCCGGTCAGCGCCCACATGCTGGCCAAGGCCGCCCTGCAGCAGAAGCTGCGCCTGAGCGACAAGACCCGCGGCAGGCCCTGGCAGCAGTAGAGCCGCGCCGCAGCCCGGGTCGGTGCCGCGCAATCCGGGGCCGCATGATTCGGCCTTGCCCAAGGCTTGTCCGGGCTATCCATGCCGAGCCGCCGGCATACAGTTCCAGCGCCTGACTGTATCTGGCGGCAGCACTCAAGCCGTTCTACACTCCGGCTTTTACACGGAGGTGGCTATGGGCGGGCAGGGCAGAGGGGTGGCGATGGTCTGCCTGGTGGTCGCCATGGCGTTGTGGGGCAGTTCCTTTATCGCCCTGAAACTGGCTTTTGCCGAGTTACCGCCGTTGTGGGTGATCTGCGCTCGTATGGCCCTGGGTAGCCTGGTCTTCCTGTTGGCTTGGCGCTGGCGTGGGCGCATGCAGTACCGCCGTGGCGACTGGAAATACCTGCTCGGCCTGGCGGCCTGCGAACCCTGCCTGTACTTTCTCTTCGAGGCTCTGGCGCTACAAAACACCAGTGCCTCCCAGGCCGGCATGGTCACGGCGCTGCTGCCGTTGTTGGTGGCGGTCGGGGCCTTTGTCTGGCTCAAGGAGCGCATCAGTCGCACCACCCTGGCCGGTTTTCTCATCGCCGTGATCGGCGCCATCTGGCTGAGCCTGGCCGGTGGCGCGGATGCACACGCCCCCAACCCGCTGCTGGGCAACTTCTACGAATTTCTCGCCATGCTCTGTGCCATGGGCTACACCCTGCTGCTCAAGCATTTGTCGGCGCGCTATTCGCCCTTTCTGCTGACCGCCATGGTGGCCTTCGTCGGCACCCTGTTCTTTCTGCCGCTGGCCTTGCTGGCGGCACCGCTGCCGCGCGAGTTCAGCCTGCTGGGAGTGGGCGCGGTGGCATACCTGGGCGTATTGGTGACCGTGGGCGCCTACGGGCTGTACAACTTCGGGGTCAGCCGTTTGCCGGCCAGCCAGGCTTCAGGCTTTACCAACCTGATCCCGGTGTTCACCCTGGTGTTCGCCATGCTGTTGCTCGGCGAGCGTCTCAATAGCCCGCAGATGCTCGCCGTGCTGCTGGTATTTGCCGGGGTGGCATTGAGTCAGTGGCGCACCGCCGCGCCGCCGCTGCCGGCGGCTGTACTGGATTGAGGACATACCGATGAGCAACTGCAGAGCCTGGGCGCGTGAGGCGATCCGCATCATCGAGGCGGATTTCCAACGCAGTGCCGATACTCACCTGATCCCCCTGGCGTTGCCCGGCCTGCCGGGCGTCGAGCTGTACTTCAAGGACGAATCCAGTCACCCCACCGGCAGCCTCAAGCATCGCCTGGCCCGTTCGCTGTTTCTCTACGCCCTGTGCAACGGCTGGCTCAAGCCCGGTGCGCCGGTGATCGAGGCGTCCAGCGGTTCCACGGCAATTTCCGAAGCCTATTTCGCCGGCCTGCTGGGCTTGCCCTTTATTGCGGTGATGCCGGCGTCGACCTCCAGGGAGAAGATCGCCCAGATTGCCTTCTATGGCGGCCAGAGCCACCTGGTGGATGATCCGACCCGGATCTATGCCGAATCCGAACGCCTGGCGCGCGAGAGCGGTGGCCACTTCATGGATCAGTTCACCTACGCCGAGCGCGCCACCGACTGGCGCGCCAACAACAATATTGCCGAGTCGATCTTCCAGCAGCTGCGTAGCGAGCGTTATCCCGAGCCGGCCTGGCTGATCTCCAGCTCCGGCACCGGCGGCACTCTGGCCACCCTCGGCCGCTACGTGGGTTACCGCCGTCACACCACCCGGGTGCTGTGCGCCGATGCCGAGCGCTCGGTGTTCTTCGATTATTACCGCACAGGCGATGCCGGCCTGACCCTGAACTGCGGCTCGCGCATCGAAGGCATCGGCCGGCCGCGGGTCGAGGCCTCCTTCCTGCCCTCGGTGATCGACGCCATGTGCAAGGTGCCGGACGCCCTGTCGCTGGCGGCCATGCACTACCTGGCGCGGCGCCTGGGCCGGCGCGTGGGCGGTTCCAGCGGCACCAACCTGATCGGTGCGCTGCTGGTCGCGCAGCGCATGGCCGCGGCCGGCGAATCCGGCTCGCTGGTGGCGATTCTCTGCGATGGCGGCGAGCGCTATGCCGGCACCTACTATGACGAGGCCTGGCTGCACAGCCAGGGCTTCGAGCTGGCGCCGCTGATCGAGGCGGTGGCCGCCTGTGCCGAGCGGGGCGTGGCCTTGCCGGGTGAGTTGCCCACGGCTGGGTTCTAGCTATCGGTCTAGTGAGGGACGGTGCGGCGTCTGGGCGCGTTCTAATTTTTCGGCTTCTTGATATGATTGTCGGCCAATCAGACAATTTAAAAGAACGTCATAGCATATGAAGAAATCAGCAATGATCAACAAGCGCAGCTTGGAAGATCAGGCCGCGGACTTACTGCGTGATGATATTGTCAGCGGCGAGCTGACACCGGGGATGCGCTTAGTCGAAACCAGCCTGGCTAAAGAGTACAACCTGTCTCGCGGAACTATCCGCATCGCGCTACACCAACTCGGCTCTGAAGGGCTAGTGACTCAGGTACCTTATGCTGGCTGGTCGGTATCGATGCTTAACGATCAAGATATTTGGGAGCTCTATACCCTGAGGGCTACTTTGGAAGGGTTGGCCGCGCGTCTTGCGGCGGAGCGGATTGACGATGAAGGCGTCGCCCGCTTGCAAGCGATCTATCAGAAGTTATTGGTGCTTTGTGAGGGCGAGGACATCAAGTCCATTGCGCGAGCCGACCTCGATTTGCATAGAACTATCGTCGAGTTGTCCAAGCACAATCGTTTGGCCCTGCAATACCAGCTGATCGAAAATCAGTTCCTGGCCTATATCGCCGCAGCTAACCAAGTATTCGATCGGCATCAGGTGGGTAGCAGCCACTATGATCTGGTCGCTGCGATTTGCTCCGGCCAAGGCGAGCAAGCGCAAGCGGAAGCAATCCGAAACATCACCTACTTCGCGGAGCTACAGCAACATTCTGCCCCTGATGATCAGGGGCATTAATTCTGGTTGGTTGCCGGCGCTTATCGCACGCGATAGCGCTGTATCGTTCGTTCATTGAGTTCAATCCCCAGGCCTGAACCCTGAGGAACTGCGATCATGCCGTCGTCATCGATCTTCGGTCCGTTCTCGCACAGTAGCCAGCGTAGGGGCGAGGCCGAGGTCGAGAACTCGGCGTATTCGGCTTTTGGCTGTACGGCCAGGAAGTGCAGATTGGCTGCTAGGGTCAGATCAGTATTCCAGCCGTGCGGGATCAAACGGCTTCCTTGCGCCGCCGCCATGACGGCTATCTGTTTCAGAGCGGTAAAGCCGCCGACCCAACTAATATCCGGTTGGGCAATATCAATGTGTGCCTCACTGAAAAATGGTTGCCATTCGGCTGGGGCGGTCAAGCCCGTATCGCCGGCTCCGATGGGTATCCCTGCGCTTTTCAAGTTGCGAAACTGGTCGATATTATCCAGCGGGAAGGGGGCTTCCAGCCATTGAATTCGACACTCGTGCAATGCCGGAAGCAAAGGCTCCAGTTGCGCGCAATCCGTGTAGGTCGCAGTGGCATCGAGCATGAGTTCGAGTTCGCTGCCAACATGGGCTCGTGCAGCATGCAACAGCTCTATGGCTTGTGCCGGTTCATCTTTCCAGAATGAATCGATGGCCAGCTTCAATGCCTTTACCGGGAACTTTAATGCGTGATCGATCGCCTGCCGTAGTTCGTCAACGGTGCGGCCAAGTGGATAGACCGTGGTGTAGGCGGGGAGACGTTCGTGCTGCGGATATCCGAGCAATGCCGATACGGGCTTGTTTTCCAACTTGCCGCGCAGATCCCAGAGCGCAATGTCTATGCCGCTGATGGCATGCATCACCACGCCTCGGCGGCCACAGTAACTGGTGTGGTGATACATCTTTTGCCATAGTCGAGGAATATCGGTCGGATCCTCGCCGATCAGTATCGACTTTAAACCCATGAGGGTTTTGATTCGCGGTGGCGCGTCAACAATCGCTTTGATAACCGAGGGCAGGCTGTCCACCTCGGCGATACCGCTGATACCGGCATCGGTATGTACGCGGATCAGGCAGCCATTGTTGGTCGGGTCGAGGTTCAATTCTCGATCGTCAGGCACCCGGAGTTCGATCACTTCTATATCGGTTATTTTCATCGCTTATCCGCCAATCTGATGCTGCCAAAGTGTGTCCTTGCGTGCCTGCTGCCAATCGAGTTCTATTCCTAGGCCTGCCGCCGTGGGAGCTTGGATGACGCCATCCCGGGTTCGGATCGGCGTCAGGCAATAGGCTTCATGACTGGAGTAGGGAACCGGTTGCTCGAAATACATGGCGTTGGGAATCGACAGCATCAGATGCAGGTTCGCCGCCTGTGAAGGTGTGTACCCCCAGGACTGCAGCTCCAGTGGCAGGTTATGGGCTTGCGCCAACGCGGCAATGGTGCGCGCGGCGGTAAAACCGCCGGCATAGGTGACATCCGTGCGTAGGCCATCCCAGGCGTGTAGTTGTATGCCTTGGATCATCATGCCCGGGGTTAGCAGGGTGTTTCCCGCCGGTAGAACTGCTGTCGATGTGTGGCGACGCAGTTCCGCATAGCCGATCAAGTCGCTATCGACCAACGGCGCTTCTAACCAAACGCAGTTCATTTTTTCCAGTCGCTTGGCAATTATCCGTGCATCTTTCCGGTTATACCGCTCCTCCAAATCGATCATGAACGGCAAGGAAGTACCGAAGGAACTCTCGATTGCGTCCAGCAGAGCCAGGTCTTTCTCCAGTTCACAACAAACATGGAATTTCACCGTGTCAAAGCCTTGTGCGCGCAGGTCGTGGACGAAGGCCACATAGTCTTCTGGGCTGTTGAGAAGCGGCGTGCTGGCATAGGAGCGAATCGTCTCCCGACTGCCGCCGAGTAACTTATAAAGCGGCAGGTTTACTGCTTTGGCTTTTAGATCCCAGATGGCGATATCAATGGCCGATTGGGGTTTAGGCGTCATGCAACTGTAGCGACTCATCAGGTGTTGCCAGATGATGTCGGAGTTCCATGCGTTGCGCCCCAGTAATTCTGGTAGAAGGGGTTTAAGTGCTGCGCCCAACGACTCGTCGAAACAGTGTTCGGAATAGGTGGTGACGCCGGCGATACCTTCTAGTCCGCAGCGCGTCTGCAGGCGCAGTAGGGTCAAGGTTTCATATACTTCGCCCATGTCGGCCGCTAGTCGATGACGCGGTACCTCTGGGCCGACTACATAAATTTCTGCGCTATCAATTAGAAGTTCGTTCATGAGTAGCATCGTGTGGAGAGGCGGTGGCTTGGTGGCCTCGTAAATAATGAGGCCACCATGGAGTTGAGCTCAGGGAGTGGCGGTTACGTTGGCCGCCGTGAAGCTCTGAGAGGTATCTGCGACCCGCGAGGCGCTTGGCACACCGTTGATTTCATCATGGCGCAGCCAGCGAACAAGGGAGATCGCCATGATCGCGGTGATAAAGAGTTGTGGTAACGCCAGGGTAATGGCTGCCGTTTGCAGCGCTTTCAGGCCGCCGACGAACATCAGGCTGAGTGGTAGAGCAGCCAGGGCCAAGGCCCAGAACAATACATGCCAGCGCGCCGGATGCTCATTTTCCGTCAGCTTTACAGTTGCCACGGCGGCCATGATATAAGCGGCGGAATCGAACTGAGTGGCGAGGAAAATCAGTGCCAGCACGCAGAATAACGGCAGCACTAAAGAGGACAGCGGAAGCGATTTAATCACGGCGATAATGGCGGTGGGGGCATCTTTCTCATTCAGTATGCTGGTGACGGAAAGAATGTCGTTTAACTCCAGATGCATCGCATAATTGCCTAGCACCCCAAAGTAGGCCCAGCAACCGAGGCTGCCATAAACCAGCATGCCCGTGATGACTTGGCGAATCGTACGGCCTCTTGAAATCTTGGCGACGAACAAACCCATGAATGGACCATAGGCGATCCACCAGGCCCAGTAGAAGACGGTCCAGCTTTCCGTGAAGCCAGAGTTGGTTATGGGGTCGGTCCAGAAATTCATCTGCACAAAATTTTGCAGCATCAGGCCAATGCTATTGGTAGTGGTCTTGAGGATGAACAGGGTCGGGCCAACCAGCAAAATGAAAGCGATCAATGCAATTGCCAACCACACATTGATGTCGCTGAGTATCTTTATGCCCTTCTTTAGGCCGGAATAGGCGCTAACACCGAAGATTGCGGTGCATAGCAACATGACGAAGATGCTGAGGCCGAAGGAGTTTTCAATACCAAATACTTCGCTCAACCCTGCCGCCACCATGGGCGTACCCAAACCAAGGCTGGTTCCAACGCCGCCGAGCAGGCCGAACATGAACAAAATGTCGATGACTTTGCCCAGAGCGCCATGTGCGTATTTGCCGAGTACGCCTTCGCAAGCGGCACTCAGTTTCAACTCCGGTTGCTTGCGGACGTGATAAAGATAAGCAAGGGGAATGGCCGGTACGCCGTAGAAAGCCCAAGCGGTGATGCCCCAATGGAACATGCCATAAGTCGCGGCCCATTCCGCAGCTTTATCAGTATTGGCAGTAATCCCCAGGGGGGGAGTTTGCAAATAATAGGCCCATTCGATGGTGCCCCAGTAGAGAATGCCGGAGCCAATGCCGGCACAAAACAACATTCCCGCCCAACTAAAAGATGAAAATTCTGGGCGCTCGCAACTGTTGCCCAACTTGACTTGGCCAAAGCGGCCTAGCGCCAGCCACAACAGCAGACCGACAGCTGCAATACCGCCCCACTGATAGAGGATGCCGAAGTTTGCGGTCATAACGCTAAATGCGGCATTGATAAAGTCGTTGGCTTGCTCCTGCATGACCAACAATGGAATACAGATACCGAGCAGCACCACCAGCGTGGCGCCAAATGTCGGCCAATCAGTACGGACACCCATGTTAGAGACCTCATATTGTTTTTGTGGTTACTGCGTCGAAACTCCCTCTGGGCTCTGTTATCAGCAGCGACGTGGCGGGAGGAGGGTGATGCTAGCACCGCAATTGCAGATTGTACAACAATCTGCAATTGCGGCGACGAGCTCCTATTCTCATGCGCGTGCCGTTGCAGGCTGAGACCAGTGTGAGAGCTGGCTGCTGGGAAACTGAATAAGTCTTGGTTGCGCAGGTGAGCTCTGTCGAGGTTGCACGCAATGAGGCTGTGGATGAGGGGCTGCCGGGGGTGTGGCCAGGCGTTTTGCTAGCGGCGTCAGGCGCTAGATCGCCACCGTGCGTGTCTGCCAGACTCTCAGCCAAGATGGCGCCGCCCGGGCAAGGAGCCGAAGTCCTTGGCCTGGGCAACGTTATTAGTCTGGAATGGACTCAAGTCAGGCAGTAGGCCAACGTCAATCCAAGGAGGTGAGCGGGCTCAGGTGTTCGCAAGCCCCAACATCTCCCGCGCCAGCGCCTCGGCCACCCGAATGCCATCGACCCCGGCCGAGAGAATGCCGCCGGCATAGCCCGCACCTTCGCCGGCTGGGTACAGGCCTCTGACGTTGAGGCTCTGCAGGTCGGCGCCGCGGGTGATGCGCAGCGGCGAGGAGGTGCGCGTCTCGATGCCGGTGAGCACCGCGTCGTGCAGGGCGAAGCCCTTGATCTGCTTGTCGAAGGCCGGCAGCGCTTCGCGGATCGCCTCGATGGCGAAGTCCGGCAGGGCCAGGGCCAGGTCGCCCAATTTCACCCCGGGTTTATAGGAGGGCTCGACGCTGCCCAGCTCGGTCGAGGGCCGCCCGGCGATAAAGTCGCCGACCAGCTGTCCCGGCGCTTCGTAAGTGCTGCCGCCGAGCAGGTAGGCTTGGGACTCCAGGCGTTCCTGCAGCTCGATGCCGGCCAGCGGCCCGCCCGGATAGTCCTGCTCCGGAGTGATGCCGACGACGATGCCGGCATTGGCATTGCGCTCGTTACGCGAATACTGGCTCATGCCGTTGGTCACCACCCGGTTAGGCTCGGAGGTAGCCGCCACCACGGTGCCGCCCGGGCACATGCAGAAGCTGTACACCGAGCGGCCGTTGCTGGCGTGGTGCACCAGCTTGTAGTCGGCGGCGCCGAGCTTGGGGTGGCCGGCGTATTTGCCCAGGCGCGCACGGTCGATCAGCGATTGCGGGTGCTCGATGCGGAAACCCACCGAGAACGGCTTGGCTTCCATGAGCACGTTGCGCGCGTGCAGCATGCGGAAGGTGTCGCGCGCGCTGTGGCCGAGGGCCAGGATCACGTGGCGGCTGAGGATCTGCTCGCCAGTGTCCAGCACCACGCCCTGCAGTTGGCCGTCTTCGATCAGCACATCGCTGACCCGCTGCTGGAAGCGCACTTCGCCGCCCAGGGCTTTGATCTCCTCGCGCATGCTGGCGACCACGCCGGTCAGGCGGAAGGTGCCGATATGCGGCTTGCTGACGTAGAGGATTTCCTCCGGCGCGCCGGCCTTGACGAACTCCTGCAGCACCTTGCGCCCCAGGTGTTTGGGGTCTTTGATCTGGCTGTACAGCTTGCCGTCGGAGAAGGTGCCGGCGCCACCCTCGCCGAACTGCACGTTGGACTCGGGGTTGAGCACGTTCTTGCGCCACAGGCCCCAGGTGTCCTTGGTGCGCTGGCGCACCTCGGTGCCGCGCTCCAGCACGATCGGGCGCAGGCCCGCCTGGGCGAGGATCAGGGCGGCGAAGATGCCGCAGGGGCCAAAGCCGACCACCAATGGGCGTTCTTCGAGGGGCTGGCTGGCCTGGCCGACCGGCTGGTAGCTGGTGTTCGGGGCGGGGCCGACATGCTTGTCTTCGCTGAGCCTGGCCAGCAACGCCGCCTCGTCGCGCACGGCGAAGTCGAGGGTATAGATGAACTGCAGCTCGCTGGATTTTTTGCGCGCGTCATAGCTGCGCTTGAACAGGCTGAAGTCGAGCAAGTCGTGATCGTCGATGCCCAGGCGTTGCAGCAGGGCGGGGCGCAGGGCCTCTTCGGGGTGGTCGAGGGGCAGTTTCAGTTCGGTGATGCGCAGCATGGGGCAATCCAGAATCAGGGCCGGAGGCAACCCGGCAGCTTGGGTGAGGCGGCGATTATAGGCGGGTTCGAGCGCACAGGGTGGGCCGCGCGGCATTTACCGAGGAGCGGCAGGGCGCATTGCGCGCCCTGCGGATGGCATCAGGGCTTGAGCCAGGCCAGCAACACATCGAGCATGCGGTTGGCGAAGGCCCACTCGTTGTCGTACCAGGCCAGCACCTTGACCAGCTCGCCCTGCACCCGGGTGTGGTTGAGGTCGACCACGCAGGACACCGAGTAGCCATTGAAGTCGCGCGATACCAGCGGCAGCTCGTTGCACTCCATCACCCCGGCGGGCATCTGTTGTGCGCCTTGCCGCAGGGCGGCATTGATCGCCTCGCGGCTGGTCGGGCGCTCGGCGCTGAACGTCAGGTCGAGCAGCGACACATTGGCCGTCGGTACCCGCACCGCCAAGCCATCCAGGCGTCCGGCCAGCTCCGGCAGAACCAGGCCGATGGTCTTGGCCGCGCCGGTGCTGGTGGGGATCGTCGACAGCGCCGCGGCCCGGGCGCGGTAGAGGTCGCCATGGGCATTGTCCAGCAGGTTCTGGTCGTTGGTGTAGGCATGCACGGTGTTGATCAGGCCTTGGCGGATGCCCACGGCCTGGTGCAGCACCTTGGCCAGCGGCGCCAGGCAGTTGGTGGTGCAGGAGCCGTTGGAGACGATCTGCTGGCTGCCCAGGCGCTCGTGGTTGACGCCATAGACCACGGTCAGGTCGGCGCTTTCCAGCGGGTGCGAGAGCAGTACCCGCGAGGCGCCGGCGGTCAGGTGCTGCTCGACCTGGGCGCGTTGTTTCAGCTTGCCGGTGCACTCCAGCACCAGGTCGACGCCGAGCTGATCCCAGGGCAGCTCGACCGCCTCGCGCTCGCGCAGCAGGTGGATCGACTGGCCATTGACCTGCATCGAGTCCTCGTGCATGCCGACATGCCCGGGAAAGCGGCCGAAGGTCGAGTCGAAGCAGGTCAGGTGCACCAGGGTGACGGGATCGCAGAGATCGTTGATCGCGATCAGGTGCAGCCTGTTTTCCAGTTTGCGTTCGACCAACGCGCGCAGCAGCGCCCGGCCAATACGTCCATAACCATTGATAGCGATACGCAGCATATGTCACCCCCATTCACTGTGTAGCCTTCAGCTTAGGTGAATGACGGCTTGCCGTAGCGGCAATCTGGCGCTGGTCGTGTAAGCAGAGCGTGGCGCGCGTTCAGTCGTTGCGCGCGCCGCCGAAGTAGGCGCAGCCGCGCATCACTGCACCGTTCAGGCGCAGTTCGGCAGACAGGTGCTGCAGCGCGCCGCTCATGCTGTCGACACAGCGTTGCGGCGCGGCCCAGAGTTGCAGGCGCTGGCCGTTGGCTTCACTGCTCAGGTTGAGGCGGCCTTCCGGCAGTTGTTCCTCCAGGTAGGGCAGGGCCAGCGGCTGCTGGCCTGGGCGGTTGAGAATCAAGCCCTGGCTGCTGACGGCCACGCTCCAGCTTGGCTCCTGGCCGCTGGCGTGGAGGAGGGTGCGCTTGAAGTTGAGGTCGGCGCAGCCCTGGCCTTCGCGTTGCAGGCGGTACACCCGGCCGAGCGTCAATTGGCCATCCACGCCGGCTCGCGGGCTGGCCGCCAACTGGCCGCGCAGGTCGACGAACAGCGGGCCGGGGCCGGCGGCCAGCAGTTCGCTCGCGTCGCGCATGAGGTCGGCCGCGCCGTCTTCGCCGATGACGAAATGCCGCTGCTCTTGGCAAGGGCGCAGCAGCAACTGTCCGGCGTCCAGGCTGAGTTCGCCTTGCAGGCGGATGTGTTTCGCCGAATCGGCCTGGGGTTTTTCGCTGAACACCTGGCAACTGGCAAAAAGCGGCAACAGGGCAAACAATAGGGTGCGGCTAAGGTGCATTGGAGCTCTCCTGGCAAGAGCGGCCACGGTACTCAGGCATATGGGCGATCACAAGGGTAGAGGTCGATGATTCAGTGCAAGCGGGTATACGAGGGGGTGGCGGCGGCGGATGGCCGGCGGGTGTTGGTCGACCGGCTATGGCCGCGCGGCTGCAGTAAGGCAACGCTGCAGTTGGACGCCTGGTCGCGCGAGGTGGCGCCGTCCGCAGAGCTGCGGCGCCAGTTCGGCCATGCGCCCGAGCTGTTCGCCGAGTTTCGCCAGCAGTATCGCCGCGAGCTGGCCGCCCACCCCGAATATTGGCAGGGGCTGCTGGAGAGCGCCGAGAAAGGCACCCTGACCCTGCTGTTCGCCGCGCGCGACCTGCAGCTGAACAACGCCCAGGTGCTCGCCGAGTTTCTCGAGGATGAACTGGATCGCCGCGCCGAGCCGAGCTCGCCGGTCTGTTATGCGAATCGGCTGTAGGCGCGTGAGTCCCTGCTAGCCGGCCAGGCCGACATAGACGTTCTGCACATCGTCGTGGCCGTCGATGGCCTCGAGGAAGGCTTCGACCTCTTCCAACTGGGCGTCCGTCAGGCTGGTGACCGGGTTCTTCGGCCGATAGCCCAGGTTGGCCGAATTGACCGTGAAGCCCTGCTCGGGTAACGCCCGGCACACGGCGTCGAGATCGGTCAGCTCGGTGATGAACAGGGTGTTGCCCTCATCGGACGCCTCGAAATCCTGGGCGCCGGCTTCGATGGCGGCCAGTTCCGGGTCGGCGTCGCTGTCGCTGGAAGCTTCGATCAGGCCAACGTGGTCGAAGTCCCAGGTTACCGAGCCGGAAGCGCCCATCTGCCCCTTGCGGAACAGCACGCGGATCTCGGCCACGGTGCGGTTGATGTTATCGGTCAGGCATTCGACGATCACCGGCACCTGGTGCGGGGCGAAACCTTCGTAGGTGGTGCGCTCGAAGTTGACGGTTTCCCCGCTCAGGCCGGCGCCTTTCTTGATTGCGCGCTCCAGGGTGTCTTTGGGCATTGAGGCTTTTTTCGCCTGATGCACGGCCAGGCGCAGCTTGGGGTTCATCTCCGGATCGGCACCGTTACGCGCGGCGATCATGATTTCTTTCACCAAGCGGCCGAAAATCTTGCCTCTGGCGTTGGCGGCGGCTTCTTTAGGTTTGGCTTTCCATTGTGCGCCCATGCGGATTCTCTTGGTCTGTGCGGGTGGATAAGTAGCCGGGGTTTTACCGGTGATGCTCCGCCCCGATGAGCGGCAGCCAGCAGAAAATCAGGGCTACGCGGTTAGACCACGGATTTTAATCGGTCTGTCTGCGCATGGCACCCTTTGATTGACCATGCCCCTTCGCCAAGGCTCGCGACCATCTATGAGCAGCGACTGCCGCGGTCAAGTTGGCCAGGCGCGGGGCGCTCGAGACGAAGGCGAATCGCCACAGACCCCGCGGCTTGTCGACACTTTGCGGGCGCAGTCGGCTGCCCGGGGCGCTGGTCTATGCTTGTCGTGGATCAGCAGAGGAGACAGGTTATGCGCAAGGTATTGGTTGCCTTCGACGGTTCGGACAGCTCGAAGCGTGCGCTGCAGTACGTCATCGATTTTGCCCGCGATCACGCAGCGACGCTGGAGGTGCATCTGCTCAATGTGCAGTACGAACCGGTGCTGTATGGCGAGTACGTGACTGGCGAGTTCATCGATCAATTGCAGCAGTCACTGTTGGTGGCGGCTGCCAAGGCGCTCGAGTGGCCGGTCGATCAACTGCAGGCAGCCGGTATCGGCCATAAAACGCACACCGCGCTCGGCAACGTGGCCGCACAGGTGAGCGAATTCGCCGACCGGCTGGGCTGCGACACCGTGGTGATGGGCACTCGCGGCCTGGGCAGTTTCACCGGCATGCTGCTGGGTTCGGTGGCCACCCGGGTGATCCATGAAGTGTCGGTGCCGGTGCTGCTGGTGAAATAACCGGCCAGTAACCCAGGGCCGATCGTTGCCAGGCTCCGCGCGAGGTTGCGCCGGTCTATGCTTGTAATGGATTGGTAATGGAGACGCGTGATGCGCAAGATACTGCTTGCCTTCGATGGTTCTGACAGCTCAAAGCGTGCCCTGCAGTAC
This sequence comes from Pseudomonas sp. sp1636, assembly GCF_030376615.1. GTDB lineage: Bacteria > Pseudomonadota > Gammaproteobacteria > Pseudomonadales > Pseudomonadaceae > Aquipseudomonas. The sequence continues at coordinate 79,738 of NZ_JARRAB010000008.1, read as the reverse complement.
GTGATCGATTTCGCCCGCATGCATGCTGCAACGCTGGAGGTGCATCTGCTCAATGTGCAGCATGAACCCGCGATATATGGCGAATACGTGGATGATGAAATGATCGGCAATATGCGCCAGTCCTTGACGGTGGCAGCCAATGAAGCGCTCGAATGGCCGGCGGATCAATTACAGACAGCGGGAATTGCCCATGAAAAGCACACCGCCTCCGGCAATGTGGCGGAGCAAGTGAGCCTCGCCGCCAAGCATCTGCAGTGCGATACCGTGGTGATGGGCACTCGCGGTCTGGGCAGCTTCGCCGGCATGCTGCTGGGCTCGGTGGCCACGCGGGTGATTCATGAGGTGGCGGTGCCGGTGCTGCTGGTGAAGTAGCCGGTTAGCCATCGCGATGGCGCTCACCGCAGCGGAAGATGTCGGCGGCTTTTCAACGGCTATGCCGTGGTGATGCGGTGCATGGGCCGGTGCGGGTTGCCCGCAAGTTCAGGCCGCAACCAAGTCGAGCGGCGCAGGCGGATTCCCCCCGCAACGCCGACCTGACGCGTGCCCGATTTGGCGAGGGTGCGCCGGGCTGACAGATGCAGCTTGGCGCACCCTATTGACCAGGGCATCAGCCTGAATTCGAACCTGGTGTTGAGCTACCTGGCCTTCGGCGCGACCCTTCTCGACTTTGGCGTGTGGAGTTGAGGTTCGCGGCGTTGCTGCTCGACGAACGCCTTGGTTCGCGGCAAGCGCTGGGCGCGGCTGCGGGTCACGCTCGGGCTGTTGCTCAACCTTGGCGGTTGTACCGACGCTAGCGCTTGCCCATGGAGCGGCGGGTGCCATTCGGTGCCGGGCCGATCTTCTTCTCGTGAGCGGACTTGCTGCCCTTCTGCTGCCAGGCTTGATTGCCGCGCTTGGCCGAGGCGAGCGTTGCGGCGCAGAACAGCGAGGCAAAGCCAGGCAGGCCGGCTTTTTTAGCCGGGATCGGCTCGTCGGGGGCGGCGGTGCCGGGTTCAGCGTCGGCAGCCTGAGCGGCGAGCGTGGGGTCAGGCGAGTGGGTGCTGGTCATGGAAGGTCTGCGGCTGCCGAGGGAAAAGTGGGGCGCGAGTATACCTGGCTATCAAGCGCCGCCCTATTCCGTTGAGCGAGGGTACGAGCAGTTTGCTGCGCCGGGCTTCCAGGCCGCACCCGAGCGTTTAGGGTTCCAGGTTGGTCTGTCGTAACGAGCGGCCTGCTAGTGGCCTGATCGATTAATCCGTTTATCCATGGACTCAAGCCTGTCCGCAACCTTGTAGGAGGCGCGCCCCGCGGCGAATGCAGCCCGCAGGGCTGCCAAGTTGTGGTGTCGCGGTGCAGGACAACGGCTTCGCCCCGAGGTCGGGCCGCCCACAGATAAGACTCAAACCGGCGAATTTGAAGTAATCAACTAGCCAAACAGTCCTCTCGCGAGATTATCGCCACGCAAAATCCCCAACATGGCGTGTCAGGCCGTCGCAATGACCCGCTAGTCCAAGACGTTGCCCGCGCCAGGGGCTCGTGCGCGGTCTGCCGTCTGGCCGCACCCCGTCATCTTTCGCGTCAGGCGGACTAACCTGAGTTAACAGGCCGTCCTGCCTGAGCCGCAAGGCAAATTCCGGCGCACGCCCAACACGAGGAGAGCAGCATGGAAAACAAAAGAGAGCTCGAGACCTATCAGCGTTTCAGGAAGCAACACCCGGATTATTTCGACGCCGTGGAGGCGCTGGGTAAGGCCGTGCGCAATGCCGGCCCGCTGGAGCAGCAGGTCGTTCAGTTGGTTCAGCTCGGCGCGGCGGCGGCGATCCGTTCCGAGGGCGCAGTGCATAGCCATGTTCGGCGGGCACTGGAAGCGGGGGTGACGCCAGAACAGATCCATCACGCGCTGCTCTCGCTCACCAGCACCATCGGTTTTCCGACGGTCGTGGCGGCGTTGAGCTGGGCGGACGATGTGATGGGCAAGACCAAGCCTTAGCAGGCCGTTGAAAAATGTAGCGAGCGACGGCCAGGCAAGGCGAAAACGGCCGCAACGTAGCGCAGTTTACGTGCTGTAAATGAGCGTTTTGAGGCCGTTTTCAACGCGGCATAGCCTAGCGCAGTAGTTTGTCTACGGCCTGCTAAACGGAGAGGGTAGTGCCCACGCAGAGCCTGGGCACAAGCGAAGTCAGTCCTGGCGGCTGGTGACTTCAAGCAGGTGAAAACCGAACTGGGTTTTCACCGGGCCTTGTACGACATTCAGCGGGGCGCTGAACACGACGGTATCGAATTCCTTGACCATCTGACCGGGGCCGAACGAACCCAGGCTACCGCCGTCGCGGCTGGACGGGCAGGTGGAGTTGTCTTTGGCAACTTGAGCGAAGTCGGCACCGCCTTCGATAGCGGCTTTCAGTTCGAGGCATTTGGCTTCGGATGCAACCAGGATGTGACGGGCAGTGGCTTTGGCCATGGGGGATTACTCCTTTCAAATAGACTGCAAAGCCTACCGCAATCGCCGAGCTATTCAAACGCCGGTCTTGATGAGGCGCGCTCGGCGGCAATGGATCAACGTTTCCTCGGGCTTGTCTAAAATTAGACAGGAGGGGCATGACAGCCCCCGGGCATCCACTTCAGGAGGTCTAGCCATGAACACCTTGACCATTGAGGGCTGGTGCAAAGCACGCGGCGCCAGCAGATCTACTCCGGCGGGAAGCTTCCATTTTCGCGTCAGTGAGCCCGATCATTTGCGTCTGGAGCAGGCCGAAGAGCGTTTGCAGAAGACCCACGAGCCAGAAGCCCTGGTCGATGCCGACATGAGCCGCATGGAGTTGGATATGCCGCAGGGGTGCGGCCCCTTGTCCGATTGCCAATGGCGCGTCTATTTGAATGAGAACCAGCGTGGCCAATTCCACTTGGTCGGGCATCGCGCGAGTGATGGCGGCCTGGTTTACACCAACGCGGTCATGATTGACCAGTTGGGTTAGCAGGCCGTTGAAAAATGTAGGCGAGGCAGCCAAGACAAGGCAAAAATGGCCGAAAAAGCGGAGTTTACGTGGTGTAAATGAGCATTTTGAGGCCATTTTTAACGCAGTATTGGCAACGCAGGTAGTTTTTCAACGGCCTGTTAGCCGCCTGTTGCCCGGTTTCGCAGGGGGGGTGTCTGCCTCGGATTGCGCCTAGGCTCCGTGGCGCAGGGCATGCTTGCCCCCTGAGCGATGCCGGCTGCTGCGATTTGTCGGCGCTGTTCCGTTCCAGGTTCCTTACGAAGCCTACTGTTGCAACCAGGCTTCGGCCTCCGCCTCCTGAGACAGATCGAATGCCTTGATCTGCAGACCCGGAATCAACGCGCCCTCAATTTCGCTGGCCTTTCTCACCCATTCCTTGTCGGCGACCACCGCCATGCGGTCGAAACGCCGAACAAAGCGGAACAGTTGCGGGATGCGCGCCAGCTCGACGGCCATTGCGCCCAAGGTAGGTAGGGAAAAATCGCCGATGCGATAAAGCATCAGGCCGTGTTCGATATCTTCGGATTGATGGCTCAGTTCATCCAGTGCGACGCGCATTTCGGCGCTGTCGAGCTTGCCGGAGAACTCCACGTCGATGCGATTCTCGCCGTTGCGCATTACCTTGAACATAGCGACTTCTCCACGGGGTGGGTGTGACTCCCACAATACGCCGCCTAGCCGAGCGCAGCAGGTTTTTAACGGCCAGTTAATGGATAAGTGACTTTGCGGCACGGGCAGCGACAGCTTCCGAAGCAGTTAACCCACGGCGCCCGATCGCTATGCGCGTTAACGTACAGACGGCTGGTCGCCAGCCCATGGACAATGAAACGTTACCTGTGCGTGAGCAAATTGAGCGCCAGGGACATTTATCAAGTTGTGCACTGGAGTACCTCATATGGGCATTTTCAAGCTTGTTTCCACCGCCGTCTTGCTCTCCGCTTTAGGGCTGAGTGGCTGCTCTAACATGACCCATCAACAGAAGGGTACTGCTGTAGGTGCTGCCGTCGGTGGCGTGGCCGGTAACGTGCTCTGCGGTGGCGTGCTGTGCACCGGTGCCGGCGCCGTGGTGGGCGGGGTGATTGGTCACGAGGTCAGCAAAGACAAGAAAAAATAAACTCGCCGGCGTTAGCGCCTGGTGAGCACGCAAGGTGCACATCGGGCCGAGCGTTGGATGCGATCAGGCCGAGGGCGGCGCTCGGTTGATTTATTGCAAAAGGGCTTTGGCCGCGAAGCCCGCTTCGGTTAATTCCTGCTATGTCTCCTCGGTGACGATCCATGCCCAGGGTTAACCTGTAGCCAGGCTATAATGTGAGAAAAGGCGGTAGATCGATGCCTGCGCTGGCCTGGATTAGGGTGGGTTCACTTCCCCTTCGGCCTGGAGATACGCAACAACTGGATCATCGGTTGCCCTCTCGACGACGCCCGAGCCGTGTTGGCCTCCGGCGTAGTTTGCCGCTACTGGCCCGCGTGGCATATGGCCAGGTAGAGTCAGTCGAGCCTTGATATGGCGGCTCAGTTATAGACCCAGCGCACGAGCTTCCCGGGCTGGTAACCACGAGCGGCCGGGTGTCGGCCTTGGATTGCAACTGGTGTGGGTCGATCCGGCAACGCTGCAATGCTTGCTCAACCATGATGCACTGGCTGGGAATCAGCAGTGGTATAGGTTGCAGGCGTGGATTGGAAACCGCCAGCGCCAGCCTGGTCGACTACGGGGCTGGGCAGGCAGGGCTTGGTTCGCCAGCGTTCGCCATGCCCAGGCAATATTGGTTGTTGCCGTTGCGCTTGGCCGCGTACATCGCCTGGTCGGCAATGTGGATGAGGCTGTCGATGTTCGGCCCGTGCTCTGGAAACATGGCAATGCCAAGACTGGCGCCGACCCGATGGCTGGCATTACCGAGGTCGATCGGCTGGGATAGCCGCTGCAGAATCTTTTCGCTGATTAATTGCGCCTCGTCGTGCAGGCTCTCGCCCAGTGCCAGCCCCTCGATAATCACCACAAATTCATCGCCGCCCAGCCGCGCCACCATGTCGGACTCGCGCAATGCCTGCTGTAAGCGTTGTGCCGTGCTAACCAATAGTCGGTCGCCAACGGCATGCCCGTGCTTGTCGTTGACTTGCTTGAAGCCATTGAGGTCGATAAATACCAAGGCCACCCGGGTTGCATTGCTGCGTGCGCGCGCCAGCGCATGGGTTAAAAACTCCTCAAGCAGCAAGCGGTTGGGCAACCCGGTCAGCGGGTCGTGGCGGGCGATTTTTTTCAGTTGGTTGACCGAGGCTTTTTCTTCGCTGATGTCGCGCACGATGCCCATCATCTTTACCGGTTGGCCACAGGCGTCCTTGACCACGTTGCCGGTCTCGCGCAGCCAGTGGATGCTGCCGTCAGGCCAGATCACCCGATATTCTTCATCATGGTTATGGCCGGTTTCAATGCAGCGCAGCTCACCGGCCCGCACGCGCTCGAGGTCATCCGGGTGGACGCAGGTACAGAACAGCTCATAGCTCGGAGTTACTTCGCCGGCCTTGAAGCCGAACATGGCGTAGATGGCCTCCGACCAATACAACTTGTCGGTATCGATCGACCAGTCCCAGGTGCCAATGCTGGCGAAGTACTGACTGCGCTTGAAGCGTTCGGCATCTTCGACGGGGTTGTCGTGCAGGGACGTCAACTGGACCAGGACGAGGGCATGGCCATGAGTGGCCGCTGCCACTCGACTGACACCCACGGCCTGCTGCTGGCCATCCACCGACAGCAGGATGCGCTGGCGAGTCAGGGCTGTGGTGTGCTCGCCGGGTTGCGGCCACCAACGCTGCAGCGGCGTGCCTTGCAGCGTTGCGGCGGGATTGCCCAGCATCCTTGCCGCGGCGGCGTTATGCACACTGACGCGGCCGTCGTGACCCACCAGCAACAGCCCCTCGGGAAGGGCGTCGAGCAAGGCGCGATGTTGTGCCAGCTGTTGTTTCACCCGGCGCAGGCACAGCAGCACAAGTGCCGAGAAGACGATCAGTAGCGCAGCGATGATGGCGAGGCTGGTGGCAAGCATTGGCTTCCGTGCACGGGAGTGAAGAACAGGTCGCTGAAAAACGGCCGATGGCGGCCAGTATGCCCGGTAACTATGCCCGGTAACTATGGGGATAAGTACTTGGTCGTTATCGGGAGATACCCGAAGATCCGGCCTGGCAGCACCGCACAGATCTGCCGGCGGGTGATCGGTGATGGCTATCGCCGCGCTCAACCACATCCTCCAAGCGGTTACTTGGTGGCATCCAGGCGCTGATCGGTGAACACGCAGAGCACACCGGCTCGGTTGTGCATCACCTGATGATTGAAGTCGCAATAGGCCGCCGCCACGCTCAGCGCCATCTCCTCGCTGATCAATGTTCCCTGATTCGGACGGAACCAGGCCATCTGGCCGGGCTTGCAGCGCTCGGCCTGGGGGTCGGTGTTGTAGGTGCACAGGCCAGCTTGTTCGATGCGCGGGGCATCGTCGAAACAGGCGGACAGAGACAGGGCAGCGGTACTCAGCAGGAGCAGGCGGATGAGGGGGCGCATGGCAGGGTATCCCGACTATCAAAGAAAGGGTGCGGGTTTAGTGTCGAGAATGTTGCGAAGGTTCCGTTGCCGCCGGGTTGATCGCGTTCATGCGCCAGTTGCAACAGAACCACCGGTCGGGGCCGCGCCGTCGCTGCCCCGGTCGGTTGCATTGGCGCGCCCGGCTCAGTCGCGTTGTTTCACGTACTGACCGGGTGCCGCCTCCAATGGCGGGTACTGCTTGGAACCGAGGCGGGCGACCGGCGCGGCGCTTTTGCCGGCGTATTCGCTCAACCATTCGATCCAGTCGCTCCACCAGCTGCCGGGGTGTTCCTCGGCGCCAGCCAGCCAGGTGTCCGGGTCGGCCTGCAGCTCGGGGTTGGTCCAGTAGCCGCGTTTGTTCTTCAGCGGCGGATTGATGATCCCGGCGATGTGCCCGGAGCCGCCGAGCACGAAACGCAGCGGGCCCTTGAACAGGCGGGTGCTGGCATAGGCGCCGGCCCAGGGCACGATATGGTCATCGCGGGTACCGACCAAGTAGGTCGGCATGTCGAGTTTGCCCAGATCGATCACCTCGCCGCAGCATTGCAGCTTGCCGCTCTTCAGGTCGTTCTGCAGGTAGGTGTGGCGCAGGTACCAGCAGTACATGGGGCCGGGCAGGTTGGTGCTGTCGTTGTTCCAGTACAGCAGGTCGAGCGGTCGCGGCTTTTGGCCCTTGAGGTACTTTTCGACGCTGTAGTTCCACCACAGCTCGTTGGGCCGTAGCTGCGAGAAGGTGTTGCCCATGTCCTCGCCGCGGAACAGGCCGCAGGCTCCACCCTTGCCGCCGATGGTGCGTTCGCGGTAGCCGACGGTTGCTTCGTCGATGAAGATGCTGAGCACCCCGGCGTCCTCGTAGTCGAGCAGCGAGACCAACAGGGTCAGGCTGGCAGCCGGCTTCTCGCCGCGCGCGGCCAGAACCGCGAGGCCGCAGGCGAGCAGGGTGCCGCCGACGCAATAGCCGAGGATGTTGAGCTGTTTCTGAGTACTGATGCGCTGGGTGACCTGGATCGCCTCGAGGATGCCCTGCTCGACGTAATCGTCCCAGCTGGCGTCGGCGATGCTGGCGTCGGCATTGCGCCAGGACACCAGGAACACCGGGTGGCCCTGCTCGAGGGCATGGCGCACGAACGAACTCTGCGGCTGCAGGTCGAGGATGTAGAACTTGTTGATCATCGGCGGCACGATCAGCAGCGGGCGCTGGTGCTGTTGTTCGCTCTGCGGCGCGTACTGGATCAGCTGGATTAGCGAATTCTGATAGACCACCTGACCCGGGGTGGTGGCGAGATTGACGCCGACCTCGAAGGCGCCACTGTCACACTGGCGCAACTTGCCTTCGCGCATGTCGCTGGCCAGGTTCAGCAGGCCGCTGAACAGGCTGGCGCCCTGGGTTTGTACGGCACGTTCGAGGGCTTCGGGATTGCTGTTGAGGTAATTGCTCGGCGCGGCGGCGGCGACCAGTTGTTCCACCAGGTAGTGCAGGCGCTGCCGCATCTTGCCGGATTCGATCGGCAGCTCTTCGAGCAGGCGCATGAAGAAGCGCGAGTTGAGCAGGTAGAGGGCTGCCAGCGAGCCGAACAGCGGCTGATGCCAGGCGTTGCCGGCAAAGCGCGGGTCGCTGAAGGTGAACGGCTGCTGGGTCAGCGTCTGCAGGCTCAGTTGTGTCCATTCGCCGTTGTATTCGGCCTGCAGGCGCTCGAGGACAGCGCCATCGACCTCGAACCAGGCATCGGTTTGAATGCCCTGGAACCAAGGGTTTAGGCGTACCCAGAAGCGCAGTTGTTCCACCGCCAGGCGCACGCCGAACGGCAGGTTAGGCGAGAAGAAGGGGGTGAAGGGCGAGGCGTTTTCCATAACCAGTGTCCGCTATCTGAAAAGACTGCTGATGCTCAGGCGGCTGCCTGAGCGGTGCCGGCGTGACCCTTAAGCCAGGCCGGGGTCGGTCGTTCGGCCCTAACCGCGTTCGACTGCCAGGGCGATGCCTTGGCCGCCACCGATGCACAGGGTGGCCAGGCCCTTGCGCAGTCCGGTACGCGCCTTGGGCAGCACATAGGGGGCCAGGCTCATGTTCTTCTGGCCGCCGGCGATGACCAATTCGGCATCGCCGCAGCGGATCGCCTGGGCAGCCAGGTGCACGGCCTTGAGGCCGGAGCCGCAGACCTTGTTCAGGGTCAGTGCCGGGACTGCAGGGGGCAGGCCGGCCTTGAGCGCGGCCTGGCGCGCGGGGTTCTGCCCGGCGCCGGCGGTCAGCACCTGGCCGAGGATCACTTCGTCGATGGCGCTCGGCTGCACGCCGGTCTGCGCCAGCAATTGGCGAATCACGGCAGCGCCCAGATCGGGCGCGGAAATGCCGCTCAGACCGCCCTGAAAGCTGCCGATGGCGGTACGGGTGGCGGCGACAATGACAACATCGTTCATGTTCAGACCTCTACGGCAAACAAGGGAGGAGGCGAGTGCCCGCTGGGGCAGCCGCCAACAATCAGCCGGGCCCGGTTCAGGCCATGTTCAGGCCGCCGTTGACCGAGAAGTCGGCGCCGGTGGCGTAGCCGGCTTCTGCGCCAGCCAGCCAGGCGACCATGGAGGCGATCTCGTCGGGTTGGCCGAGGCGCCCGGCCGGAATCCCGGCGACGATCTTCTCCATCACGTCCGCGCGGATGACCGCGGTCATGTCGGTCAGGATATAGCCGGGGGAAATGGTGTTGACGGTGACGCCCTTGCTCGCCACTTCGCGGGCCAGCGCCATGGTGAAGCCGTGAATGCCGGCCTTGGCCGCCGAGTAGTTGGTCTGGCCGAACTGGCCACGCTGGCCGTTGACCGAGGAGATGTTGATGATGCGACCCCAGCCGCGCTCGACCATCGAGTCGACGACCTGCTTGGTGGTGTTGAACAGGCCGGTGAGGTTGGTGGCAATCACCGCGTTCCAGTCGTCCGGGGTCATGCGCTTGAAGGTGGTGTCGCGGGTGATGCCGGCGTTGTTGACCAGCACGTCGACCGCGCCGATCTGTTCGCGCACCTCGGCGAAGGCCCGCACGCTGTCGTCCCAGTCGGTGATATCGCCCGTCACGCAGTGAAACTCGAAGCCATCGCGGCGTTGCTGCTCCAGCCAGGCCTCCTTGCGCGTGGACTGCGCGCTGCAGCCCACCACCACGATGAAACCGTCACGGTAGAGGCGCCGGCTGATTGCCGTGCCGATACCACCCATGCCGCCGGTTACCAGTGCGATTCGCTTGTCCGTCATGCTGATTGAGCTCCATTTTTTCAAGTGAAAGCCGGGGCAGCCGTTGCCGGATCGGACAGAGCGCCTGGCCCGCCTGGCGGCGGTCGAGGCTCATCCGATGCTGCCCAGGCGAGTCGATCATGCGCGCGAATTGTGAAGAGATGAATACGACTTATGGGTCAAATAGTGAATGCTGCGTCAGTGTTCCGGGGTTGAGTATGCATTGATTTACGCTATGCAAAAATTAATTTCTGGATTTCGCTTTGTCGTCACCTTGGCGACATGAAACCTTGCTATCAGATGGGCTTTTCGCCCTTGTGGCGCTGGGTTTGTACGGGGCGGCTCGATTGTTGCGAGGCGATGATGGTTTTTTTGCAGTGCAAAAAAATAGTTGCACGCGAATCGAAGATCGCCAAGAATGAGTCAGCGGGTCGGGTGCAGCAGCACACGACAGCATGGCTTTTCGACCTTTCTATCCCCAGGAGACTCACCCCATGTCTTTCTTCGATTCGGAAAAACTGCAGGCTGACCAGAAAGCCAACCTCGACCTGCTGGAGCAGGTGAACGGCAAGGTTCTCAAAGGTGTCGAGCAGCTCAGCCAGCTGCAACTCGCCGCCATGCGTGCCGTCAGCGAGGAAGGCTTCGACAGCGCCCGCAAGTTGTTCTCCGCTCGCGATCCGCAAAGCTTCTCGGCAGCCTTCGGCAGTTTCGCCAACCCCGCGCAACAGGCCGAGCGCCTGCTGGAGTTCAACCGCAAGGTCTACGACCTGATCTCCGCCACCCAGGCCGATATCGCCAAGCTCGGCGAGCGTCAGGCGGCCCAGGGCACCCAGCAGATGCAGGATCTGGTCGCCGAAATCGCCAAGAATGCGCCCGCCGGCACCGAGTCGGCGGTAGCCATGCTCAAGTCGGCCGTCGAGGGCGCTGGCAGCGTCTATGAGAGCGCGCAGAAAACCGCCAAGCAGGCGGCGGAAATGGCCGAGAGCGGGCTCGCGGCAGCGGCCTCGGCCGCCGGTCAGGCCACCCGTGAGGCGGGCAAGGCGACTGGCGGTGCGCGCAAGTAAGTCTGTTTTAGCGTGACCTGCAATGCCCCGGCGCTGCCGGGGTCATTGCAGGGTTTTGCGGGGAACTGCTGCAAGACAAGCCGCTTCAGGCCTTGTCGTCATCCTTGCTGTTCTTGTTCTTGTCTTTGTCAGCTTGGCCAGCCGCACCGGGAAAACCCGGGAACAGGCCGAACAGGTTCTGCGTGTTCAGATAGAGCTGCTTGGACTGCTCGACATATTGCCCCATCACCTTCTGCATCATCGGCACCTGGCTGCTCATGAAATCGCTCCAGGCCTGGGACGATTGCTGGCCGGTCTGCGCCTGGATGTCGGTCACCGCCTTGATGCTGTTTTCCAGATAGCTGCCGAGCATGCCCTGGAAGGGGCCGTAGAAGCGGATGATGCCCTTGAGCATGTCGCTGGAGAAGATCGGCTCGCCATCGCTCTCGGCTTCCTGAATGATCTGCAGCAGGATGCTGCGGGTCAGGTCTTCGCCGGTCTTGGCATCCACCACCTGGAACGGTTCTTCCTCAACGACCAGTTTGCGGATGTCGCTCAGGTTGAGGTGGGTACTGGTCTGCGTGTCGTAGAGGCGACGATTGGGGTACTTCTTGATCAGGCGAACCTGCTTCCGATCAGACATGCTGCGGACTCTTGCGCAGAGGATTAGATTGCCATGGTAACTCAAAGCACGCAGGGCGGGACTTGCGCCCAGTGCCTGCCAGTGGCCTGATCGATTACTCCGTCTATCCATGGACTCAAGTCCGCCCGCAACCTGGTCGGAGGCGCGCCCCGCGGCGAATGCAGCCCGCCGGGCTGCCAAATTGCGGGGGCGCGGTGCAGGACAACGGCTTCGCCCCGAGGTCAACCGCCTCGAAGGCAACGCAGCGCTGCTGTGCGGGCAAATAGCCTCGACCCCTTCAGTGTTCCGCTTGGGGCGTCCCGGCCAATGGCTGGGCCGAAAGCCTTGCCCGTCCTAGGCTAATTCGGATCCGCCTTTAGGTATCCTTGATCCTGGCTGGGCGTCGCTGCGTTCAACCCATGCCACGAGCTTTAACTGTGCGCAGATCGGGGCGGAATCAAGCATCATGGCCAGCACAGATTCTGGGAGGTTTCCATGGGTGTGAATTCATTCGTTGTGCGTTTGGCGGCCTGGTCGCTGGGGCTGCTGGCTACTGCGGCCATCGCCGCCGAGGAGCCGCAACTGCTCGAGTCGATCAATGCCTACCGCAGCCAGGTGCAGCGCTGTGCCGGGCAGGCGTCCGAGGAGCTGCCGCCGCTGGCGGCCGATTCGCGCCTGATCCTGCCGGTTGTTGGCGCCGTCGATCTGCAGCAGGCGCTGGCCGCCGCGGCCTACCCCATGGTCAACGTGCAGGCCATCAGCCTGTCCGGCCCGCGTGATGCACCCTCGGCGATGAAGGTGTTGCAGGAGAGCTTCTGTCAGACCCTGCTCGACCCGCAGTTTGTCGATATCGGCGTGAGCCGCCTCGAGCGCGACTGGCGCATCGTGCTGGCGCGACCGCTGCTGGGCGGGCGCCTGGGCGACTGGCAGGCGGAAGGGCAGAAACTGCTGGAACAGATCAACGCCGAGCGCGCACAGCCGCGCCAGTGTGGCGCGCAAACCTTTGCCGCCGCTGCGCCGCTGGTCTGGAACGCCGCGCTGGGCTCGGTGGCCATGGCCCACAGCCGGGCCATGGCCAACGGTAACTACTTCGCCCACAAGGATCGCGACGGCCGCACGCCGGGCGACCGGGCGGAGCTGGGCGGTTATGTCGGCGGGACGATCGGCGAGAACATCGCCGCCGGGCGGGAGACCTCGCGCCGGGTGGTCGATGGCTGGTTGGCCAGCCCCGGTCATTGCGCCAACCTGATGAACCCACAGTTCCGTGAGTTGGGGGCCGCTTATGCCGTTGATCCGCAGAGTGATGCGGGGATTTATTGGACGGCGCTGTTTGGCGCGCCGTAAACCGTTTTAGGTTGCCGGCCGCGGAATAAACTTGCGCACATCCAGGTGATAGAAACGGCGCTTGCCATCCTGCTCCAGCCATAGACCGTGCTCATCGGCTTCCGCCTGGCTGGCCGTGATAACAGCCTGCGCAATGCGTCCTCGTTGCGGGTGCAGATAACCCGGCACAAAGGCTCCTTCGCGGTATTGGAAATCATGCACCTTGCCGGTGGCAATCTCCGGAGCCTGCGGGTTGTAGCTGATTTCCCACACCTCACCCAAAGCGCCGCTGACCACGACAAAACTCTGCCGATTGGGAAAATGCCAATGCTGATCCACCTGGGTGGCTGCATGGCTTGCATCGGCATCAGTCAGCGGCCAGCGCAGATTTTGTTCCCCATCGCAGAGCATCAGGCCGCCGGCATACGCTTGCAGGTACACCTTTTGCGACTGTTCCAGGACTGGCGCATCGGCAAGCGGGCACCCTGCCTGAGCATGGGTAGCCAGAAGTGCAGCAAGCATCATGGGAAACCGGCGCATGGCGTGGCCTTTTCTGAGTGGCTCGGCTTAACACTGTAAAAGGCGCTGGGCGAACAGGGGATGATTTGAAACAAGCCGCAGCGTTTGCCTGGAGAATACGCCCGAGCTGCTTTCGATAATGGCGGGGCAGAAGCATCAAACTCCGCCAGGGCGGGGTTTGATGCTTTATTTCGCTACGCCTGGCCGCTGATCAGGCGAGGTAGTTCGCTATAGGGCACCCACAGTTGACCTTGCCAGTGCAGCACACCCAGCTCGAGCGCCTGCCACCGCAGCAGGCGGCGACGCGGGGCGGCATCGCAAGCCTGGTTCTGGTCGCGCAACAGCGGAATCACCTCGTGGGTCAGCCATTGGCGCAGGCAGCGGTTTTCCGGGTGGTAATAGTGCAGTAGCGCGACGTAGACGCCGGATTCGCTGATCAACAGCGCCTGCTCATAGCCACCATCGCCGCTGCGCAGCCGGGCGACCTGCAACTGATCGTCATCCAGGCTGCGCCGCAGCCCGTCCTCGATGCGGTGGTTGAGCAAACGCCCGAGGTCGCGAGCGGCGAACCAGGGCTGGCCATCCAGCAACAACGCCCGCAGTTGGCGGCGATGACGGGTGAACGTGGTGGGGATCAACACTTCGTCATGCATGGCGCACCTCCTGGCAGGAGGCGGCATGAGTCGTGCGGGTGTGCGGCGAACGGCCTTCGGGCCGAAGGCGGGTGACTGTAGGCATATCCATTACCTCTGTGTGAATACAGCTTTCTTAGGGCTAAGGTGCCGGGAGCTAAGAAACCCCACACAGAGGGCCGGACATATTCCCCTTTCGGGTCTTGTATTCGCCCACTCCCGACATAACAGAGGTGCATTTTTTGCGCGCAGGGTAAAACCGCAGGCACAAAAAAGCCGCAAACTTTCGGGAGCGGTCAGGCCGCTGTGTGGATCAAGACGTTTCTTAGGCGCCGGCCGTGAGGGTAGGCGGTAGATGCGGAGGGGTCAAGGTTCCTTGGATTTCCATGGTTGCTTACCTGCGGCCCAGTTGCTGGATTGATTGATCGTTCCCACGCTCTGCGTGGGAACGCAGCCAGTGACGCTCCGCGTCACGCATCCTACCGGTCGACCTCGATCAATCTTCCCGGGGTGGACGCGCTGGAGTTCGCCGACCTGTTCATCCTCAAGAAATACCGCCGCCAGGGCATCGGCCGGGCGCTGGTCGAGCAGGTGATCCTCGCCAGTCAGCAGCCCTGGGTGGTCAGCCTCTACCTGCAGGATCCGCTGGGCGCCATACTTACCCCGTCCGGCGCGGCATCAGCCGTGCTTCGCTGGCGAAGCCGGTGCGCGGGGCGAACGGCTCGCTACTCCATCGAGCGCGCCCTGCCCGACAGGCGCTGCACGACGGCCTGCTCACACAAGCGGAAGAGCAGGTAGCAGGCCATCGCCAGCAGCGCCATCAGCGTGAGCTGGGCAAACTGCAGCAAGCCGCCGCTCATCAGTGCCATCCAGCCATGCCTGACGATAAAGACGGTATTGCTGCTGAGCAGGTGAACCAGGTCGATGGTGAAATAGCCAAAGGCCAGAAAACTGACCGTCATCAGCAAGAAACTCACTACCAGGTGACGGTGTAACCAGCGATAAAACGAACTGTAGGCCTGCATGGTCGCTCCCGTGGCGATGGTCGTCTGCTTGGGCACCCTCGCGGCCGGCATGGGGCTGCCACGGCGGCGAAGGCATACAGGAAAGGTAGCTGAGCCGAGGACTGGGCGGGCTCGCCGACAGGAGGGAACGCGCCGCGTCCGGCATGCCCAGGGGCTGGGCTGGCCAGGCCCGTTCTGGCGATTTTTGCCGGTAGGCTAAGATGCTGCTGATCGTTCCCACGCTCTGCGTGGGAACGCAGCCAGTGACGCTCCGCGTCACGCATCCCACCGGTCGACTTCGATCAGTCCCGCCTGCCCCGCGTAGTTCCGGGCACTGGAGTAACGCCAGTGCTCCGCCCGATCCACGTAGCCCCGCTGATCGTTCCCACGCTCTGCGTGGGAACGCAGCCAGTGACGCTCCGCGTCACGCATCCCACCGGTCGATCTCGATCAATCCTGCCTGCCCCGCGTAGTTTCTGGCACTGGAGTAACGCCAGTGCTCCGCCCGATCCACGTAGCCCCGTTGATCGTTCCCACGCTCTGCGTGGGAACGCAGCCAGTGACGCTCCGCGTCACGCATCCCACCGGTCGACCTCGATCAATCCTGCCTGCCCCGCGTAGTTCCTGGCACTGGAGTAGCGCCAGTGCTCCGCCCGATCCACGTAGCCCCGTTTGAGTGGGTTGTGGTGGATGTAATCGAGCTTTTCCCGCATCACCTCGGAGCTGTAAACCAGCTCCGCATGTGAACCTTCCTGCCAGAGTTGGTGCACACGGTCGCCCTTGTGCGCACGTTTGGCGAAGCGCAGTCGCTCCAACAAACGTTCTGCTCCTCGGGCTTGCAGGTGGTCAATGATCTGGCGTGCCGTGAATGACTTGAATCCACTGACGCATTTGCCCAAGTCAGGTGCCTGGGCGATGAAGTGCAGGTGGTTCTCCAGTACGACGTAGCCGTAGAGGCGCAAGCCTTGGTTTGCCTGTTGATAGCGCCAGCAGTCGAGCAGGATTTCGACCAGAGCGGGGCGGGTGAACAGCGGTAGCCACTCCAGCACTGTGCAAGTGAGGAAGTGTGGTTTTTCAGATTCGATGATGACGTAGCGGCTGCGGCCCATTGGATTCTTCCTTGAATCGGCTGGCTGTGAATGGAATAGGGCGGTTTCTCTATCTGCGATGATCCCCATGCTTTGCGGAGGAGCCTAGCCCGCCGCGCTCTGCGTCGCCACCTGAGTTGCGGGTAGGTGGACGCTGGAGCGTCGAAGGCTGCATTCCCACGCGGAGCGTGGGAACGATCTGAAACGAAGAAAATAAATTTGTCACCTTTTTCCTTTTTCCCCTTTTTTATTAAGAAAGACTTTGAGCAGGATCAGGATGTGGTATTTCGCTCATAACCTCGTTAGGGGAGCAATTGTCGATGAAAAAATAGAGGGTCGAGTCGACAATTTTTACACGACGAGTCCCTCTGTCATAGTCAAATAGCGGGGGGACTATCTTTGCGTTTGTTTGTATTGTGGGGAGGCGCAATAGCATGCCAGTGACGTCAGAGGTTCTCACGTTGTCTGGTGTTGGGTGTTGCTCTCTAATTAGTTCTTGAAGCCACTTTCGTTCAATGCCATCTTTGAGCTCTTGATAGGAGCGGTTAACTAGAACGCGAACCAAGTGATATGGAAGATAAAGTGCTTCGGTATCTTCAGTTGCTCTTCTTGTTCGAGAACCGGCTGCGATCGATTCAAGGCTTCTGACATGCCGGGATGCATATTCATCTACTTTCTCCTTTATCGAGAGGTCAATGGTGGCTATGTCATTTATAACAAAAGGTTGTGTTCCGTTGTGGTGTTCAAGTAAATTGCATTTTTCACATACTTTTTTGATTATTTCTTGCACTACAGCAACGCTACCATGAGCTTGCTCGAATATTTTTCTCCGAACATTTTCTTCAAAAATGACATTCATGTGAGGCTCGCCAGTATTTACTAGCTTCTCGAAATCTGGAATCTCCCAAGGCTCCACAGGTATCTCCGCAATTCTGTCTTGGAGATCTCCGTTGAATTGTATAAGGCGGTTTGCTTCTCTCCAGACGCCAAGAATAATGAAGCGGAGCCCCATTTCTTCGAATGTTCTCAAATCAAAGGCAAATGCGGATTGAACATCTGGGGTTAGGTAGTGGAAGTTTTCCACTACAAAAAATAGATTTTTATTGTTGGTTTTTTGCAGTATTTCTCCCACGTCTTGAGCTAGCAATAAGTTGAACTCAATAGGTTTTTTAGTAATGCTTTCATTATTTCCAGCAGTTGCACTTCCGCTGGTTTCGGCCTCCCCCTTTCCAAAAAAAGGTATTAAGGCAGTGAATTTTGCAGTCACTGATGCTTCAACTTCGCGAGATGTTTCACTCGCCTTTTCGGTTGTTACTTCTACACCCATTTGTCTCAGTAATGATCTATATAAGTCTTCGGTAGAAGTTTGTGGGCTGCAGTGAACGGTTACACGTTGGTCTTCAGGTACGTGGCGTTGAACTAGCGCTGTCTTGCCTTGTTTGGATGATCCGTAGACAATTATCTGTCGGGTCTGTCGGAGCGCACTAGCAAATGCCTCGTCAACATGCTCTCTCTCCGTGTAACTGGCGATGAGATCTTTCGATACTCCAAACACTTCTTCAAGTTTCATGTTTTGCTCGGCTACTTTATTTTTTAAAAAGCCCCGCACTAGGCGGGGCTCTTGATTTTTAATCGCCGCCCCAAACATCCATTTCAGGTAAAGCGCTCTTGATCTTTCAGTGAATGAACGGAATCAATCCCAACTCAACGCCCCACCCGTCTGATACTCAATCACCCGCGTCTCGAAGAAGTTCTTCTCCTTCTTCAGGTCCATGATCTCGCTCATCCAGGGGAACGGATTCGTCGTGCCCGGATATTCCTCTTTCAAGCCAATCTGAGTCAACCGACGGTTGGCGATGAATTTGAGGTAGTCCTCCATCATCGCCGCGTTCATACCCAGGACGCCGCGCGGCATGGTGTCGCGGGCGTATTCGATTTCCAGCTGGGTGCCCTCGAGGATCATCTGGGTCGCTTCGTCCTTCATCGCGGCGTCCCACAGGTGCGGGTTTTCGATCTTGATCTGGTTGATCACGTCGATGCCGAAGTTCAGGTGCATGGATTCGTCGCGCAGGATGTATTGGAACTGCTCGGCGACGCCGGTCATCTTGTTACGGCGGCCCATGGAGAGGATCTGGGTGAAGCCGCAATAGAAGAAGATGCCCTCCAGCACGCAGTAGTAGGCGATCAGGTTGCGCAGCAGTTCCTTGTCGGTCTCCACCGTGCCGGTGTTGAAGGTCGGGTCGGAGATCGAGCGGGTGTACTTGAGGCCCCAGGCGGCCTTTTTCGCCACCGAAGGGATCTCGTGGTACATGTTGAAGATCGCGCCTTCGTCCATGCCCAGCGATTCGATGCAGTACTGGTAGGCGTGGGTGTGGATCGCCTCTTCGAAGGCCTGGCGCAGGATGTACTGGCGGCACTCGGGGTTGGTGATCAGGCGGTAGACGGCCAGTACCAGGTTGTTGGCGACCAGCGAATCGGCGGTGGAGAAGAAGCCGAGGTTGCGCATGACGATGCGGCGCTCGTCGTCGGTCAGGCCGTCGCTGCTCTTCCACAACGCGATGTCGGCGTTCATGTTCACTTCCTGCGGCATCCAGTGGTTGGCGCAACCATCCAGATACTTCTGCCAGGCCCAGTCGTACTTGAAGGGTACGAGTTGGTTGAGGTCGGCGCGGCAGTTGATCATGCGCTTCTCGTCGACCGCGACGCGGGCGGAGGCGCCTTCCAGCTCGGCCAGGCCTTCGGCGATGTCGAGTTGATCGAGGGCGGCCTTGGCACGGGCCACGGCGGCGCTGTCGTCGGCAGCGATGGCGCGGGCTTCGACCGCGGCGGCACCGCCGACCTGGTCGAGTTTGTCGATGTTCATGTCGGCGATTTGCGCGGTGGTGTGGCTGGCAACGGCGGCGTCTGCGCCGTCTACCTGGTCGAATTCATCCCAGCTCAGCATGGCTTGGCTCCTGCTCGGGGCCGGTGAAATAACCGGCTTATGTGGCTGTACAGTTAACTTTGGTCTGTTGTCGGGTGCGCAACAAAGGTTCGTCACCCGGTGTTCTTGTCGGTTGATGGGGCGACCTGCGGGGTCGAACCATCCTGTGAGCTGTTATGCCTGGCCGCAGACGCGGAGCGTCCGGGGCGGCGTGCCCACGCGGAGCGTGGGGACGATCAACTCCCTCAATTCGAGCGGCAACGACGCGAATGCCGCTCAGATCCGCACGCTTACTGACACGCCTCGCAGTCGGGTTCGTCGATGGCACAGGCCTTGGGCACCGGTGCCGGGCCTGCCGACATTGCCACTGGCGCGGCTGCCGGTGCGGCACTGAGGCCGTCGTTGCCGCCGCTGGACACGGCATTCAGCTTGCCGGTGTTGACGGTGGATTTCTCAGTGCTGGTGGCGGCCAGGGCGCGGAGGTAGTAGGTGGTTTTCAGGCCGCGGTACCAGGCCATGCGGTAGGTCACGTCGAGCTTCTTGCCGCTGGCGCCGGCGATGTACAGGTTCAGCGACTGGGCCTGGTCGATCCACTTCTGGCGGCGACTGGCGGCGTCGACGATCCACTTAGTTTCCACTTCGAAGGCGGTGGCGTAGAGGTCTTTGAGCTCCTGCGGGATGCGTTCGATCTGCTGCACCGAGCCGTCGTAGTACTTGAGGTCGTTGATCATCACCGAGTCCCACAGGCCGCGGGCCTTGAGGTCGCGCACCAGGTAGGGGTTGATCACGGTGAATTCGCCGGACAGGTTGGATTTCACGTAGAGGTTCTGGTAGGTCGGTTCGATCGACTGCGACACGCCGGTGATGTTGGCGATGGTCGCGGTCGGCGCGATGGCCATGATGTTGGAGTTGCGGATGCCTTTCTGCACGCGGGCACGCAGCGGCGCCCAGTCCAGCGACTCGGTCAGGTCGACGTCGATGTACTTCTGGCCGCGCTGCTCGATGAGGATCTGTTGCGAGTCCAGCGGCAGCACGCCCTGGCTCCACAGCGAACCGGCGAAGGTCTGGTAGCTGCCGCGCTCGTCGGCCAGGTCGCAGGAGGCCTGGATGGCGTAGTAGCTGACCGCTTCCATGGATTTGTCGGCGAAGTCGACTGCCGCATCGGAGCCGTAGGCGATGTGCTGCAGGTACAGGGCGTCCTGGAAGCCCATGATGCCCAGACCCACCGGGCGGTGCTTGACGTTGGAGTTCTTCGCCTGCGGCACGCTGTAGTAGTTGATGTCGATGACGTTATCGAGCATGCGCACGGCGGTCTTGATGGTCTTCGCCAGTTTCTCGCGGTCGAGCTGGCCGTCGACGATGTGGTTCGGCAGGTTGACCGAGCCCAGGTTGCACACGGCGATCTCGTCGGCGTTGGTGTTGAGGGTGATCTCGGTGCACAGGTTGGAGCTGTGTACCACGCCGACGTGCTGCTGCGGGCTGCGCAGGTTGCATGGGTCTTTGAAGGTCAGCCAGGGGTGGCCGGTTTCGAACAGCATGCTGAGCATCTTGCGCCACAGGTCTTTGGCCTGGATGGTCTTGAACAGCTTGATCTTGCCGTATTCGCACAGGGCTTCGTAGTACTCGTAGCGCTCCTCGAAGGCGCGGCCGGTGAGGTCGTGCAGATCCGGCACTTCGCTCGGGCTGAACAGGGTCCAGGGGCCGTCGTCGAACACCCGCTTCATGAACAGATCGGGGATCCAGTTGGCGGTGTTCATGTCGTGGGTGCGGCGGCGGTCGTCGCCGGTGTTCTTGCGCAGCTCGATGAACTCTTCGATGTCCAGGTGCCAGGTTTCCAGGTAGGCGCAGACGGCGCCCTTACGCTTGCCGCCCTGGTTGACCGCCACCGCGGTGTCGTTGACCACCTTGAGGAAGGGCACCACGCCCTGGGATTTGCCGTTGGTGCCCTTGATGTAGGCGCCCAGAGCACGTACCGGAGTCCAGTCGTTACCCAGGCCGCCGGCGAACTTGGACAGCAGGGCGTTGTCGCGGATGGCGTCGTAGATGCCGCCCAGGTCGTCCGGCACCGTGGTCAGGTAGCACGACGACAGTTGCGGCCGCAGGGTGCCGGCGTTGAACAGGGTCGGGGTCGAGGCCATGTAGTCGAACGAGGACAACAGGTTGTAGAACTCGATGGCGCGCTCTTCTTTGTGCTGCTCTTCGATTGCCAGGCCCATGGCCACGCGCATGAAGAAGATCTGCGGCAGTTCGAAACGGGTGCCGTCCTTGTGGATGAAGTAACGGTCGTAGAGGGTCTGCAGGCCGAGGTAGGTGAACTGCTGGTCGCGCTCGTGATCGAGCGCGGCGCCGAGTTTTTCCAGGTCGAAGCTGTTCAGCACCGGGTTGAGCAGTTCCAGCTCGACGCCTTTGGCGATGTAGGCCGGCAGCGCCTTGGCGTAGAAGTCGCTCATCTCGTGGTGGGTGGCGCTGCTGGCGACACCGAGAAAGCCCAGGCCTTCGGCGCGGATGTTGTCCATCAGCAGGCGCGCGGTGACGTAGCTGTAGTTCGGCTCGCGCTCGACCAGGGTGCGTGCGGTCATCACCAGGGCGGTGCTGACGTCGCTCTGGGCCACGCCGTCGTAGAGGTTTTTCAGGGTTTCTTTCTGGATCAGCGCGCCGTCGACTTCGGCCAGGCCTTCGCAGGCTTCGCTGACGATGGTGTTGAGGCGGCCCATGTCCAGCGGCGCCAGGCTGCCATCGGCGTGGGTCACGCGCAGGCTCGGGTGCGGCTGGGCGATGTCGCTGGCGGCGCCACGCTTGCGCTCCTGGCTGCGCGATTCGCGGTAGATCACGTAGTCGCGGGCGACTTTCTGCTCGCCGGCGCGCATCAGGGCCAGTTCGACCTGATCCTGGATTTCCTCGATGTGGATGGTGCCGCCGGACGGCATGCGCCGCTTGAAGGTGGCGCTGACCTGTTCGGTCAGGCGCGCGACGGTTTCATGGATACGCGACGAGGCGGCAGCGCTGCCGCCTTCTACGGCGAGAAAGGCCTTGGTGATGGCGACGGTGATCTTGTCATCGGTGTAGGGCACCACGGTGCCGTTACGCTTGATCACACGCAACTGGCCTGGCGCGGTGGCGGCCAGCTCCAGGTTGCCAACGGCGGCCTGCGGCGCTTGGGCCGGCGAGTTCTCGCGAGTGGTGTCGGTATGCATGAATGTCTCCGTGATCGGTAATGTGTTGAGTCGGGCGCTTTGCGGTGGATCTACTGCCGTTCATTGCCATTTCGACAACGTCTGCACGCAGCGAAGCGCTGGGGGCAGGGGTTCTGCAAACTGGCTGGAAGGGTCTGGCTGAAAGCGCCTTCCTGGCTTTATGGGTTGTGCCGGCGATGGCCGTCACTACTAGATGTAGTGGTAGGCGCGCAAAGGCCACCTGCCGTTATCCTGGCTCTCGCAGGCGAGTCGCGCTGCCGGAGCAATGGCCGCCCTGGTTGTCCAGAAGCACCATCAAGGTTGTTTTGTGCAGCAGATTCGGGTCTGGGTATAGACCTTTCGAGGGCAGTTGTGCTTGTTCCGTATTTAAGGTCAAAACCCAACATGTAGGTGTTTATTGCCGTTGAGATACAAGATAGTGCGGTGTTTGGGGGATGGCAAGTCCTCTGGCCTGTGGATAAAGCTGTGGGTTAACTTGGGGTAACTTGGTCAAACCCGCGTGCTTGCTGGGGTGGGCGGCCTTGTGCCGTTCGTCGTTGTTTAGGTTTTTTTTCTTGTCCATGGACAAGTTTTTAAGCCCGCCACAAAAACACAATATGTAGTTTTTTTTGTGGTGTTTTGGCCTGCTCTGTGCAGTGCCGGCGTGGCGTTTTTCACGATGTTGCGGCAGACCTGCGCCATGGCGGTCGGCATTGCTACAATCAGCGTCTTTTCCGCCGTCGTTGACCTGTCCCCGGAGGCAGCCGTGCAGCAGCAAGACACCTGGCACATCCTTATCGTCGAAGACGACCAGCGTCTGGCCGAGTTGACCCGTGATTACCTGCAAGGCAATGGTCTGGCGGTGAGCATCGAGGGTGACGGCGCGCAGGCGGCCGCGCGCATTCTGCAAGAGCAGCCGGATTTGGTGATTCTCGATCTGATGCTGCCGGGCGAGGATGGCCTGTCGATCTGTCGCAAGGTGCGCGACCAGTACGACGGGCCTATCCTGATGCTGACGGCGCGCACCGACGACATGGATCAGGTGCTCGGTCTGGAAATGGGCGCCGACGATTATGTGTGCAAGCCGGTGCGCCCGCGCGTGCTGCTGGCGCGGATTCGTGCGCTGCTGCGCCGGCGCGAGGGCGTCGCGGCGGCTGCCGGCGAAGAGCCGCGGCGCCTGGAGTTCGGGCCGCTGGTGATCGACAGTGCGATGCGCGAGGCCTGGCTGGGCGAGCAGGGCATCGAGCTGACCAGCGCCGAGTTCGATCTGCTCTGGCTGCTGACGGCCAACGCCGGGCGGATTCTCTCGCGCGAGGAGATTTTCAATGCCCTGCGCGGGATCGAATACGACGGCCAGGATCGTTCCATCGACGTGCGCATCTCGCGCATCCGGCCGAAGATCGGCGACGATCCCATGCATCCGCGGCTGATCAAGACGGTGCGCAGCAAAGGCTATCTATTCGTCGCCGAGGCTGCCGAAGCGCTAGGGTCTGTTGAGGTTTAAGCCGTGGCCGCGATGAAGCCTCAACAGGCGTTAATATGAATTCGATCTTTTTGCGCATTTATGCCGGCATGCTGGCGGTACTGGTGCTGGTGGCGCTGCTGGGCGTCGGCACCCTGCACCTGGTCAACGAGGTGCGCGCGGAGCAATACCGCGAGCGTCTGGCGCGCGGCACCTTCCGCCTGATGGCCGACAATCTGGCGCCGATGAGCGAACTCGAACGGCGTCGCGCCGTGGTGCTGTGGGGGCGGCTGCTGGGTATCCCGCTGACGATCCAGCCGGTGGCCGAGGCCAATCTCGACAGCGGGGCGCGCAACCGCCTGCTGCGCGGTCAGGTGCTGGTGCGGCAAACCGGTCCGCATGCGGCGACCATCTATAGCCAGGTCAACGAGAAGCAGCTGTTGCTGACCGGCGAGGTGCAGCAGATCAGCGAACAGCTGGCGCGGGCGACGGTTTTTCTGCTGATCGACGAGCTGATCCGCTTTCCGCTGGCCGAGCAGCCGCAGCGTCTGGCCGAGCTTAAAGAGGCCAAGCAGTTTGGCTTCGACCTGCGCCTGATCAGTCTCGACCAGGCCAATCTGGATACCGATCAGCGCCGTCGGGTGGATGAGGGCGATACTGTGATGGCGCTGGGTAAGGGCGGCGACAGCATTCATGTGTTCTCCGGCATCTCCGGTTCGTCCTGGGTGCTGGAAATCGGCCCGCTGTATCAGATGAGCCCCTATCCGCCGCAGTTGCTGGTGCTGATCGGGGTGTTGGGCTTGAGCCTGATCGGCTTGACGGTCTATCTGCTGGTGCGTCCGCTGGAGCAGCGCCTGGGGGGGCTGGAGGGCGCCGCCACGCGCATCGCCAGCGGCCGCCTGGATGCACGGGTGCCGAGTCGCGGCAGCGATTCGGTGGGACGGCTGGCGGCGGCGTTCAATGCCATGGCCGAACACCTGCAGCGCTCCCTGAGCATTCAGCGCGAGATGGTGCAGGCGGTGTCCCACGAGCTGCGCACGCCGGTGGCGCGCCTGCGCTTCGGCCTGGAGATGATCGGCGATGCCGAGAACGAAACGGCACGGCGCAAATACATGGACGGCATGGACAGCGATATTCAGGATCTCGACAAGCTGGTCGACGAGATGCTGACCTACGCGCGCCTGGAGCAGGGCGCGCCGGCGCTGAACTTTCAGCAGGTCGACCTCGGCGGACTGATCGACCAGGTGATCGACGAACTGGCGCCCCTGCGCGCCGGTGTGCGGGTCGAGCGCGGCCCGGCGCTGGATGCCCTGGATGGCAGCGGTGCGCTGGTCGAGGCGGAATTGCGCTACCTGCACCGCGCCCTGCAGAACCTGGTGAGCAACGCCATGCGCCACGCCGAGGCGCGGGTGCGGGTGAGTTACCAGATCGGCCAGCAGCGTTGCCGCGTGGATGTCGAGGACGACGGCCCCGGGGTGCCGGAAGACGCCTGGGAACGCATCTTCAACCCCTTCCTGCGCCTGGACGACAGCCGTACCCGCGCCTCCGGCGGGCATGGTTTGGGCTTGTCGATCGTGCGCCGGATCATCTACTGGCACGGCGGTCGGGCGCAGATCAGCCACAGCGAAGCCCTGGGTGGGGCAAAGTTCAGCCTGGTATGGCCGCGCCAGCAGGGCGCCGACTAGCAGGCCGTTGAAACACTACTGCGCTCGGCTATGCGGCGTTGAAGCCAGCCTTACAAAAGCGAAGCGTTGAACGCGCTTCGGCGCGACCCCGAAGGGGTGGGCGGAGCGAATCAAATGCTCGTGTACGGCTCGTCCACTGCGCTTTTTACTCGCTACGCTCGCCCTGTGGGCCAGCCTTCGGCTGTTACTCCGCTTCGCTGCGGCTGATTTCGCCTTGCCTAGCCTTCGCTCGCTACATTTCCCAACGGCCTGCTAGAGCCTGAGCTTGGCGTACTACTCGCCGCGGACTTCGATGCGCCGGCCGCTGGCCTGCTCCGTCTTGGGCAGTTCGATGCGCAGTACGCCGTTGCGGTAGCTGGCCGAGGCTTGCTCGGCCAGTACCGGCGTCGGCAGCGGAATGCTGCGGTGGAAGCTGCCGAAGGCGCATTGGCGGATGCGATACTGGCCGCTGCTGGACTCCTGCTCATAGCGTTTCTCGCCGCGCACGATCAGCATGTCGCTGCGCACCTGTATATCCAGGTTCTGCTTGTCCAGGCCGGGCACTTCGAGGCGTACCACGAACTTGTCGTTGTCCTCGAACAGGTCGCCGGCCAGCAAGGCCCAGTTTGCCGAGGGGAGCTCGGCGGAGGTCGGGGTTGTTGCCGCTGCCTTGTGGTTCCTGCCCTGCGGGGTGAAGCGGGTCAGGGCGCTGCCGGCACGCTCGCGCAGGTGGCGCCAGTCATCGCTGAGCGAGTGCCAGGTTTCCTCCAGGCTGTGTTTCAGTTCGGTGAGCTTTTCCATGGGTTGATCTCCTGGTTGCGAGCGACCGCACGCTGCCACGGGGGCGGCCGCTCAGGCGGATCAGGCGGTTTTGACCTCGATCTTGCGCGGTTGCGCATAGGCGTGCTTGGGAATGCGCAGGTTGAGCACGCCATCGCGCAGCTGCGCGTCGATCCGCGCGGTGTCCAGATCGCTGCTCAGGCTGAAGGCCCGGCGATAGCGCGACAGGCGCACCTCGGCATACACCGCTTCCATGTTTTCCGGGGTGTCCGGGGCTATGTCGCCTTCGATCAGCAGGGTGTCGTTGTCGATCCGCAGCTCGAGTTTGTCCTTGGGCACGCCGGGCATGTCGACGAGCAGCAGGATGCCGTCCTTGTCCTCGAAGACATCCACTTGGGGCAACAGCGTTTGCAGCTCTTCCTTGGATTCGCTGCGGCGGACTACTTGTTTCTCGTTCATCGCGGTTTCCTCCATCGAGACAGATTCGTGGCACGGGTGTAGCGGAGAGGTCACTGGATACTGATGCGTTTCGGTTGTGCCGATGCCTGACGCGCCACCGCGATATGCAGCACGCCGTTGCGGTACTGCGCCTGGATCTTGTCCGGGTCGGCATCGGCGGGCAGGCTCACGGTGCGCTTGAAGCGGCCGGCGAAACGTTCGTTGGCATAGGTCGAGAGGGTGCCGCTGTCTTGCGGAAGGGCGCTCTCGCGCTCGCCACTGATCGACAGCAGGCCGTGGTCGATCTGGACATCCAGTGTGCTCGCGTCGAGACCCGGTGCGAAAGCATAGATCTCGATTGCCGAAGGGCTGCTGCCGACATTGAGCGCCGGGAAGGCGCCGCTGGCCAGCGCGCGGATGCTGCCCGGCCGTCCCGGGTTGGCAAACTCTTGCTGCAACTCCTGCTGCAGCCGTTCGAACTCGGCGAGCAGTCCGCCGGGGAAGTTAAGCAGGGACTCGTACATCGCAAACCTCCTGTGGAGTATTGACCAGGGACTTGTTTGCGGTGCTCAAGGCCGGGCCTCAAGCCCCGCTAACGGTTATATGTTGGCGATCCGCTGCGGCTTCAAGAGCTTGTTTAAGAACGTTATCGAATGAAGTATGCCGGCAGGTAATAAGCTCCGCACCGCTCCTGCGCGTTAGGGGGCGGCCTGGCGATCGTTCCCGCGCCCGCCCGGGTATGCGCCCCGGAGGCTCTCGCGTAGATCCCATGTTGCTATGCAGCGAGTTGCAACAGCTGACGGGTAAATTGCCTATTGTTTGGCACTGGTCGTTAGAACGGCGCGGGGCAGTCGAAGCGCAGGCGTTCGCCGCTGTGCGGGTGGGTCAGGCCGAGCATGCAGGCGTGCAGGCACAGGCGCGGGTAGGCGGCCAGGGCTTGGGGCGGGGCGTAGAGGGCGTCGCCGAGCAGCGGGTGGCCGATCGACAGCATGTGCACGCGCAGCTGGTGCGAGCGGCCGGTGATCGGGGTCAATTCGACCCGGCAATAGTCGCCGCAACGCTCGAGCACGCGCCAGTGGGTCAGGGCGTGTTTGCCCAGTTCATGGTCGACCACATGCCGCGGCTTGCTCGGCGGGTCGTAGCGCAGCGGCAGGTCGATGCTGCCGCTGTCCTGTTCGGGCTGGCCCCAGCACAGGGCGGTGTAGGCCTTTTCCGTCTCGCGGTCGTGGAACTGCCGCGACAGCTCGCGGTGGCTGTCGACGTCACGGGCGAGGACGATGATCCCCGAGGTTTCCCAATCCAGGCGGTGGACGATGCGCGCCTCCGGGTAACCGTTGTTTTGCAGGCGGGTGACCAGGCAATCCTTGTTGTCATCGGCGCGGCCGGGCACCGAGAGCAGCAGGGTGGGCTTGTTGATCACCAGCAGGGCGGCGTCCTGGTGGAGAATTTCGATGTTCGACAGCGGCATGGCTCTTCCACAAATAGAAACGGCGGCCATGGCCGCCGTCTCTGGCTCTCAGCCAATCAACGATCTGGCAGGGTGATGTTGAGTTCCAGGATCGAACAGCTGCCCTGGTTTTCCAGGGCGACCTGCACGTTATCCGATTCGATGTTGACGTACTTGCGAATCACCTCGACCAGTTCTTTTTGCAGGGCCGGCAGGTAGTCCGGCTGGCTGCGCTGGCCGCGCTCGTGGGCGACGATGATCTGCAGACGCTCTTTCGCAATGGACGCAGTGGTTTCTTTTTTGCGTTCACGAAAGAAGTCAAAAATATTCATTAGCGAGCTCCAAACAAGCGTTGCATGAGTCCTTTCTTCTGCACATCGAGAAAGCGGTGGGCAACTTCCTTGCCGAGCAGGCGGTCGACGGCATCGCTGTAGGCCTGGCCAGCGTCGCTTTGGTCATCGAGGATGACCGGTACGCCCTGGTTGGAGGCTTTCAGCACGGCTTGCGATTCCGGGATCACGCCGAGCAGGCGGATGGCGAGGATTTCCTCGACGTCTTCCACGCCGAGCATTTCGCCGCGGGTCACGCGCTCGGGGTTGTAGCGGGTCAGCAGCAGGTGTTCCTTGATCGGCTCTTCGCCGTTCACGGCGCGGCGCGATTTGCTCGCCAGCAGGCCGAGCATGCGGTCGGAGTCGCGCACCGAGGAAACTTCCGGATTGGTCACGACAATCGCCTCATCGGCGAAGTACATCGCCAGGTGGGCGCCTTTTTCGATCCCGGCCGGCGAATCGCAGACCACGTATTCGAAGTTTTCGCGCAGTTCGTTGAGGACTTTTTCCACGCCTTCTTCGGTCAGCGCGTCTTTGTCGCGAGTCTGGCTGGCGGCCAGCACGTAGAGGTTTTCCAGACGCTTGTCTTTGATCAGTGCCTGGCTCAGGGTGGCTTCGCCGTTGACCACGTTGACGAAGTCATACACCACACGCCGCTCGCAGCCCATGATCAGGTCGAGGTTACGCAGGCCGACGTCGAAGTCGACAATGACCGTTTTGTGCCCGCGCAGGGCGAGGCCGGTACCGATGGCGGCGCTGGTGGTGGTTTTACCCACGCCACCCTTGCCGGAAGTGACTACGAGGATCTTGGCCAAGGTGATTCACCCCAAAAGTGTGAAGAAAGACGGGAATCCGACAGCCGTGCGCGGCTTCCAGATGCCTTTTTATGTCCCTGAAAATTGGCGGCAGTATCCGTTAAAGGCGGGTGATGTTCAACACGTCACCCGACAAGCTGACCTGTACCGCCTCGCCCCATAACGGGTCGCGGCGCAGGTCTTCGGCGACCTTGTATTGGCCGGCGACGGACAGCAATTCCGCGCCCATCTGCTGGCAAAAGATGCGTGCCTTGGTGTTGCCCTTGATGCCGGCCAGGGCGCGACCGCGCATGGGCGCGTAAACATGGATGTTGCCGTCGGCGAGAAGTTCCGCGCCGGCGCTGACCGCTGCCAGGACGATCAGGTCGCCGCCCTGAGCATAGACCTGCTGGCCGCCGCGCACCGGGCTGGTGATGATCTTGCTCGGCTTGACCTCGGGTTCTGCGGGCTTTTCCGGCTTTTTCGCGGTACTGCTACCGCCGGTCGGATCGACCGGGCGCTCGCGGGCGCCGGAGGGCGGCAGCACCGGCAAGTCCAAGGCGCTGGCGGCGGCGATGTCATCTTCGCGGTTGGCGCGCACGGCCAGGGTGCGCAGGCCATGGTTGCGGCACAGGGCCATCAGGGCGCCCAGGTCGAGGCTGCCTTCGCCTTCCGGCAGCTTGTCCAGGGCCAGTACCAGCGGGGTATTGCTGAAGAAGTTCGGGGCCTGGGCGACTTTGCCCGCCAGTTGCTGATCGAGACGGTCGAGGTCGTTGTGTGCCAGTTCCATCACGGTGATGGCCAGCATGCTGCCCTTGAGCTGGAATACGGGGTCTTGCTCGAGTAGATCGGCTTGGCTCATGGTCTGCCTGATACGCCTTGTCGGTCGTGACGAAAGTAGCCCGGACTTATAGCGATAACCCCGCTGGGCTGCAAGCCGGGCCGAGTCTTTGCGTAACGTCTGGCAAAACGCCGGTGCTAGAATGTCGGGCTTTATGCTTTGCTCGGGATCGTTGATGGATCGTCCAGTCTTTCGTGCCTATTTCCTGCACCCGCGTTTCTGGCCGTTATGGCTGGGGCTTGGCCTGTTGTGGCTGCTCGCGCTCTGGCCTTATTCGTGGTTGATGTGGCTGGGGCGCCGGCTCGGTGGGTTGATGTATCGCCTGGCCGGTTCGCGCCGGGCGATTGCCGCGCGCAACCTGGAGCTGTGTTTTCCCGAGTTGTCGGCTCGCGAGCGCGCCAGCTTGTTGCGGGAAAACTTCGCCTCGACCGGCATGACCTTCTTCGAAATGGCGATCAGTTGGTGGTGGCCGGCGGCGCGGCTGGGCAAACTGGGGCAGATCGAGGGGCTCGAACACCTGCGCGCGGCCGAAGCCGAGGGCCAGGGCGTGCTGCTGATGGCCCTGCACTTCACCACCCTGGAGATGGGCGGCGGTCTGTTGGGCATGCAGCAGGACATGTACGGCATGTACCGCCCGCACAAGAATCCGCTGTTCGATTATATCCAGCGCCGTGGCCGCGAGCAGCGCCTGCAGGGGGTGATCGAGCGCGACGATGTGCGCGGCATGCTCAAACTGCTGCGCGCCGGCAAGGTGATCTGGTACGCGCCGGATCAGGATTATGGCGCCCAGCGCAGTATTTTCGTGCCGCTGTTCGGCGTGCCGGCCGCGACGGTGACGGCGACCAGCAAGTTTGCCCGCCTGGGCCGGGCGCGGGTGATCCCCTTCACCCAGACCCGGCTGGCCGACGGCTCCGGTTATAAGGTGGTGGTGCACCCGCCGTTGGCGGATTTCCCCGGGGAAAGCGAGGAGGCCGACTGTTTGCGCATCAATCAGTGGATCGAGGCGGCGATTCGCCAGCAACCGGAGCAGTACCTGTGGGCACACCGGCGCTTCAAGACGCGCCCGCCGGGCGAGGCGAAGCTTTATCGCAAGCGCCGCAGGTAGACGCTGCGTTAGCATCGGCTCGGCGTGGATGGGGCGGCGCCCCCTGCGTGTCTTTCATGCCTGGCCGTCTCCAGGTTGCCAGTTAAAGAATTCGGAACCCGCCTATGACGCCAGACACTCCCTCCTGCCAGCCGGTCACCGGCTTGATTCTTTCGGGTGGCGGCGCGCGGGCGGCCTATCAGGTCGGGGTGCTGGCGGCGATTGCCGATTTGTTGCCGGATGCCACGCAGAATCCATTTCCGGTGATCGTCGGCACCTCGGCGGGGGCGATCAACGCGGTCGGCCTGGCGTGCGGGGCGTTGCATTTTGGCGAGGCGGTTCGCCGCCTGACCAGCGTCTGGCAGGGTTTTCATACGCATCAGGTGTATCGCAGCGATTGGCGGGGGGTGGTGCGCCAGGCCAGTCGCTTTATCGGTCACAGCTTGCTGGGGTTGGGCGGGCAGGTGCCGGTGGCGTTGCTCGACAGTTCGCCGTTGCGCGAATTGCTCCAGCGCGAGCTGGATTTTTCCGGGATCGCCGCTTCGGTTCGCCAGCGTCAGCTGCGCGCGGTGGCGGTGACGGCGTTCGGCTACGAGTCCGGGCATGCCGTGACCTTCTATCAGGGGCGCGCCACCATCGACCCCTGGATGCGCCATCGCCGGGTCGGCGTGCCAACCCGCTTGTCCGTCGACCATCTACTGGCCAGCTCTTCTATTCCATTGCTGTTCCCGCCGGTGAAGATCAATCGCGAATATTTCGGCGACGGCGCGGTGCGCCAGTCCGCGCCTATCAGTCCGGCGTTGCACCTGGGTGCGACCCGGGTGCTGGTGGTCGGCGTCAGTGACAATCCACCGGGTGCGCCGGCCAACGCTGGCGCTCCCAGAACCCAGGTGGTTAAGCCGCCGAGCCTGGCGCAAATCGGCGGGCACATGCTCAACAGCACCTTTATCGACAACCTGGAAGGCGACATCGAGCTGCTCGAGCGGCTCAATCGGATGAGCGAGCTGATCCCGCCGGAGCAGCGCCCGCGCGGCCTGGGGCTGAGTCCGGTGGAGGTGTTGGTGGTTTCGCCGAGCCAGCCGCTGGATGCGATTGCCGCACGCCATCGCCACGAGCTGTCGGCGGTGCTGCGTCTGTTCCTGCGTGGGCCGGGGGCGACCAAGGCTGGCGGTGCGGGCGTGCTCAGCTATTTGCTGTTCGAGGCCGGCTATTGCAACGAGCTGATCGAGCTGGGTTATCAGGATGCGATGGCGCGGAAAGCCGACTTGAGCGAGTTCCTGGGGCTCGCCCGCCCGCCGCTGGCGCAGAGCCAGTCGATCACGGCCTAGAGTTCGGGATACCCGGCGGCTGTTGCTGCGTTGCGGCGCTGCCTGGCCGCGCGCGGCAGGTTTGCAACGGCCTGCGAAAACCGTTCGGTCAGCTGCCGGGTAAATTGCATGGGCGGTGCCACTCGGTGGCGAACAGCGTTTAAACTGCGCCTTCCCGACGCTTTCTGTCGCATTTGCGAAAGCTGCGGTTTTCCTCGGGTTGGCGCTATAAGAAGTTGTCGCATGGCGGCAATGCCAGCCTCGAATCAATCCCTACAATCCTTCCCATCGCCTGCCATCCCATGCAGGTGTTACTCGTCAGGAGAGTTCCGATGTCCGTTCAGCACGATCCGGTGCAACGCGCCGATTTCGACCAAGTGATGGTTCCCAACTATGCCCCGGCTGGCTTTATTCCGGTGCGCGGCGCGGGTTCTCGAGTATGGGATCAAAGTGGTCGCGAGCTGATCGACTTCACCGGCGGCATCGCCGTGAATGCCCTGGGCCATTGCCATCCGGCCCTGGTGGCGGCGTTGACCGAGCAGGCCAATGCGCTGTGGCACATTTCCAACGTGTTCACCAACGAGCCGGCCCTGCGCCTGGCGCACAAGCTGGTCGACGCCACCTTCGCCGAGCGGGCGTTCTTTTGCAATTCCGGCGCCGAAGCCAACGAGGCCGCCTTCAAGCTGGCCCGGCGGGTGGCCTTCGACAAGTTCGGCGAAGAGAAGTACGAAATCATCGCGGCGACCAACAGTTTCCACGGCCGCACCCTGTTTACCGTCAGTGTCGGCGGCCAAGCCAAGTATTCCGATGGCTTCGGGCCGAAGATCCAGGGCATCAGCCATGTGCCGTACAACGATATCGAGGCGCTGAAAGCCGCGGTCTCCGGCAAGACCTGCGCCGTGGTGCTGGAGCCGATTCAGGGTGAGGGCGGCGTATTGCCGGCCGACCTGGCCTATCTGCAGGCGGCTCGTGAGTTGTGCGACCAGCACGACGCCTTGCTGATCTTCGACGAAGTGCAGACCGGCATGGGCCGCAGCGGTTCGCTGTTCGCCTACCAGCATTACGGCGTGACCCCGGACATCCTCTCCAGCGCCAAGAGCCTGGGTGGCGGATTCCCGATCGGCGCCATGCTCACCACCAATGACCTGGCCAAGCACCTGGTCGTCGGCACCCACGGCACCACCTACGGCGGCAATCCGCTGGCGTGCGCGGTGGCCGAGGCGGTGATCGATGTGGTCAATACCCCGGCAGTGCTGGCTGGGGTGAAAGCCAAGCGGCAGCGTTTCGACGCCCGCTTGCAGCAGATCGGCGAACAGTACGGCGTGTTCAGCCAGGTTCGCGGCCTCGGTCTGCTGGTCGGTGCGGTGCTCAGCGATGCCTGGAAAGGCAAGGCCAAGACGATTCTCGACGCCGCCGCCGCGCAAGGCGTGATGGTGCTGCAAGCCGGCCCGGACGTGGTGCGTTTTGCGCCGAGCCTGGTGGTGGAAGATGCCGACATCGATGAAGGCCTGGCACGTTTCGAACGCGCTGTGGCCAAGCTGACCCAGGCCTGAGTCGACAGCCCGGCGGCGATCCGCTTGCGCTCGCCACGGGCTGCGCTTGCTTGGCTTATGGATAAGCCGGGCTAATTGCAGGGATGACTGTCTCCGTGTGTGCTGTGGCCTTCGGGTTACGGTTTTCTCCGGGCGGCTCGCGTTGAGCGGCTTGGAGCTTTTCTTGAGAAGGAGTGACACCATGCTGGTGATGCGCCCCGCGCAAATGGCCGACCTGAGTGAAGTGCAGCGTCTCGCCGCGGACAGCCCGGTAGGTGTGACTTCGCTGCCGGACGATACCGATCGCCTGCGCGACAAGATCGCCACCTCCGAGGCGTCCTTCGCCGCCGAAGTCAGTTTCAACGGCGAGGAGAGCTACTTCTTCGTCCTCGAAGACAGCGAGAGCGGGCGCCTGATCGGTTGTTCCGGGGTCGTCGCCTCGGCCGGTTATTCCGAGCCGTTCTACAGCTTTCGTAACGAAACTTTCGTGCACAACTCCCGCGAGCTGAAGATCCACAACAAGATCCATGTGCTCTCGTTGTGCCACGACCTCACCGGCAACAGCCTGTTGACCAGTTTCTACGTCGAGCGGCCGCTGGTCGGCAGCGTCTGCTCGGAGCTGAATTCCCGGGGGCGGCTGCTGTTCGTCGCCAATCATCCGGAGCGTTTCGCCGATTCGGTGGTGGTGGAGATCGTCGGTCACAGCGACGAGGCCGGCGACTCGCCGTTCTGGGATGCGGTGGGGCGCAACTTCTTCGACATGAACTACACCGAGGCCGAGCGCCTGTGTGGGCTGAAGAGCCGCACCTTCCTCGCCGAACTGATGCCGCACTACCCGATCTATGTGCCGCTGCTGCCCGATGCGGCGCAGGAGGCCATGGGCCAGGTGCACCCGCGGGCCCAGGTGACCTTCGACATCCTGATGCGCGAGGGCTTCGAGACCGATCACTACATCGACATCTTCGACGGCGGGCCGACCCTGCATGCGCGCACCTCGGGCATCCGCACCATCGCCCAGAGCCGTGTGGTGCCGGTCAAGCTCGGCGAACCGGGCAAGGGCGGTCGCCCGTATCTGGTGAGCAACGGTCTGCTGCAGGATTTTCGCGCGGTAGTTGCGGATCTGGATTGGGTGCCGGGTAAGCCGGTTACCCTCAGTCTTGAAACTGCCGAAGCCCTCGGCGTCGGCGAGGGCGCCAGCGTGCGTCTGGTTGCGGTTTAAGGAGTTAGTGCATGATCGTTCGTCCCGTACGCAGTGCCGATCTTCCGGCCTTGTTAGACCTGGCGCGCAGCACCGGCGCCGGCCTGACCACCCTGCCGGCCAACGAGGCGCGCCTGGCGCACCGGGTCGGCTGGGCAGAAAAAGCCTTCCGCGGTGAGGCCGAGCGGGCCGACGCGGATTACCTGTTCGTGCTCGAGGACGACGACGGCAAGGTGGTCGGCATTTCGGCGATTGCCGGCGCCGTCGGCAAACGCGAGCCCTGGTACAACTATCGCGTCGGCCTGACCGTGAGTGCCTCCCAGGAGCTGAACATTCACCGGGAAATCCCCACCCTGTTCCTGGCCAACGACCTGACCGGCAACTCCGAACTCTGTTCGCTGTTCCTGCGTGCCGATCACCGCACGGGGCTCAATGGCCGTCTGTTGTCCAAGGCACGCTTCCTGTTTATCGCCGAGTTCGGCGAGTTGTTCGGCGACAAGGTGATCGCCGAGATGCGCGGCATGTCCGACGAACACGGCCGTTCGCCGTTCTGGGAAAGCCTGGGTCGGCACTTCTTCAAGATGGAGTTCAGCCAGGCGGACTACCTGACCGGGGTCGGCAACAAGGCTTTCATCGCCGAGTTGATGCCCAAGTTCCCGCTCTACACCTGCTTTCTCTCCGAAGACGCGCGCAACATCATCGGTCGCGTGCACCCGAATACCGAGCCGGCGCTGGCCATGCTCAAGGGCGAAGGCTTCAGCTATCAGGGTTATGTCGACATCTTCGACGCCGGTCCGGCCATCGAAGCGGAAACCGCGAAAATCCGTGCCGTACGCGACAGCCAGGCACTGGTGTTGGCCATAGGTACGCCGGGCGATGACGCCACGGTGTTCCTGATTCACAACCGCAAGCGCGAAGACTGCCGTATTGCCGTGGGCGCGGCGCGTCTGGCCGCCGGCACCCTGGTGGTCGATCCGTTGACCGCCAAGCGCTTGCAGTTGTCGGTCGGCGACCAGGTGAGAGCGGTGCCGCTGTCGGCCCGTGGCTGAATACCCGAAGCGCCTGGAGCCGATCCGGAGCGTTCGATCGAAGAGCATGCCCGGCGCAACGCCGGGTGATGAAATGGCTGGGAGTGATAAAACAAAATGAGCACCCATTACATCGCCGGTAGCTGGCAGGTTGGTCAGGGCGAAGCCCTGGAGTCGTTGAATCCGGTCAGTCAGGCCGTGGTCTGGCGGGGCCAGGCGGCCAGTGCCGCTCAGGTCGAGGCTGCCGTAATGGCCGCCCGCACCGCGTTTGCCGGCTGGGCCGCGAGTTCCCTGGACGGGCGCATCGCCGTGCTGGAACGCTTCGCCGTGGCCCTCAGGGGCCGTGCCGACGAACTGGCCCAGGCGATTGGCGAGGAAACCGGCAAGCC
Source organism: Pseudomonas sp. sp1636 (assembly GCF_030376615.1). Lineage (GTDB taxonomy): Bacteria > Pseudomonadota > Gammaproteobacteria > Pseudomonadales > Pseudomonadaceae > Aquipseudomonas. Next base: position 43,358 of record NZ_JARRAB010000008.1, on the reverse strand, counting down.
GCTGTGGGAGTCGGCCACCGAAGTCACCAGCATGGTCAACAAGGTCGCCATCTCGGTGCAGAGCTACCGCGAACGTACCGGCGAGAAGAGTGCGCCGCTGGCCGATGCCAATGCCGTGCTGCGGCACAAGCCGCATGGCGTGGTGGCGGTGTTCGGTCCCTACAATTTCCCCGGCCACCTGCCCAATGGGCACATTGTCCCGGCGCTGCTGGCCGGCAATTGCGTGCTGTTCAAACCCAGCGAGCTGACGCCGAAAGTCGCCGAGCTGACCGTCAAGTGCTGGATTGAGGCCGGCTTGCCGGCGGGCGTGCTCAATCTGCTGCAGGGCGCACGGGAAACCGGCGTGGCCCTGGCCGGCAATTCGGGCATCGATGGGCTGTTCTTCACCGGTTCCAGCCGCACCGGCAACCTGTTGCACCAGCAGTTCGCCGGGCGCCCGGACAAGATCCTCGCCCTGGAAATGGGCGGCAACAACCCGTTGATCGTCGACCAGGTCGCCGACGTCGACGCCGCGGTCTACACCATCGTGCAGTCGGCCTTTATCAGTGCCGGCCAGCGCTGCACCTGTGCCCGGCGTCTGCTGGTGCCGCAGGGCGAGTGGGGCGATGCCTTGCTCGCGCGTCTGGTTCAGGTCGCCGGGCAGATCAAGGTCGGCCGTTATGACGAGCAGCCGGCGCCCTTCATGGGCTCGGTGATTTCCTTAGGCGCGGCCGAACACCTGCTGCAGGCCCAGCAGCAATTGCTCGACAAGGGCGCCACGGCGCTGCTGGCGATGACCCGGCCGCTGCCCGGCGCCGCCTTGCTGACCCCGGGTATTCTCGATGTCAGCGCGGTGGCCGAACGTGCGGACGAAGAGTTCTTCGGCCCGCTGCTGCAAGTCATCCGCTATGCCGATTTCGAGGGCGCAATCGCCGAGGCCAACAACACCCAGTTCGGCCTGGCCGCCGGTTTGCTGTCGGACTCCAGCGCGCGTTACCAGCAGTTCTGGCTGCACAGCCGCGCCGGCATCGTCAACTGGAACAAGCAGCTGACCGGCGCCGCCAGCACGGCCCCGTTCGGTGGCGTCGGTGCTTCCGGCAACCACCGCGCCAGTGCTTACTACGCGGCGGATTACTGCGCCTATCCGGTGGCCTCGCTGGAAAGCGAGAGCCTGAGCCTGCCCGCCACCCTGACCCCGGGAGTAAGCCTGTAATGTCCGCCTATGAAATGAATTTCGACGGTTTGGTCGGCCCGACCCACAACTACGGCGGCCTGTCCTACGGCAACGTCGCTTCGCAGAGCAACAGCCAGGCCGCCTCCAGCCCGAAGCAAGCCGCCAAGCAAGGTCTGGCGAAGATGAAGGCGCTGATGGAGATGGGCTTCAAGCAGGGCGTGCTGGCCCCGCAGGAACGTCCGGATGTGGCGGTGCTGCGCCGCCTCGGCTTCACCGGCAGCGATGCCCAGGTGATCGAGCGGGCGGCGAAACAGGCCATGCCTTTATTGGTGGCAAGCTGCTCGGCCTCGAGCATGTGGACGGCCAACGCCTGCACCGTCAGCCCCAGTGCCGATACCGCCGACGGCCGGGTGCATTTCACCGCCGCCAACCTCAACTGCAAATTCCACCGCAGCATCGAGCACCCGACCACCAGCCGCGTGCTCGGCGCCATGTTCGCCAACGCTCAGCATTTCGCCCATCACCCGGCGCTGCCGGCGGTGGGGCAGTTCGGTGACGAGGGCGCGGCCAACCACACGCGCTTCTGCAAGGGTTATGGCGAGGCCGGGGTGGAGTTTTTCGTGTTCGGCCGCAGCGCCTTCGACAGCCGCTTCCCGGCACCGCAGCGTTACCCGGCGCGGCAGACCCTGGAAGCTTCCCAGGCCGTCGCCCGCCTGCATGGTCTGAGCGAGGAGGGCGTGGTCTATGCTCAGCAGAACCCGGCGGTGATCGATCAGGGCGTATTCCACAACGACGTGATCGCGGTGGGTAACGGCGAAGTGCTGTTCTATCACCAGGACGCCTTCCTCGACACCGACAAGGTGCTGGCCGAGCTGGGCGACAAGCTCGGCCGTCGTGGCGGCAACCTGCAAGCGGTGTGCGTGCCGCGCGATGCAGTCACGGTAGAGGACGCGGTGAAGTCCTACCTGTTCAACAGCCAGTTGTTGTCGCGCGCCGACGGCGGCATGTTGCTGATCGTGCCGGAGGAGTGCCGCAACAACGGCAATGTGTGGAATTACCTGCAGCGGCTCACCAGCGGCAGCGGGCCGATTCGCGAGGTCAAGGTGTTCGACCTCAAGCAAAGCATGCAGAACGGCGGCGGCCCGGCCTGCCTGCGTCTGCGCGTGGCGCTCAAGGACAATGAGCTGGCGGCGGTGAATCCGGGGGTGATCATGACCCCGCAGCTGTATGACACGCTCAACGTCTGGGTCGACAAGCACTACCGCGATAGCCTCCGCGAGAGCGAATTGGCCGATCCGCAATTGCTAATTGAATGCCGCACGGCATTGGATGAATTGACCCAGATCCTTAAACTGGGTGCGGTTTATCCTTTTCAATTGAACTGAGCGGCAAGCCAGCAGCCTCAAGCGCACGCTTGGCGTTCTAAACTTGCTGCTTGTGGCTTATAGCGTGGAGCTTTGAATAATGTCCGATGTCCTGCAACTGATTCTCGAAGATGAAGATGGCACCCAGCTGGAAACCACCTGCACCCGTTTTGCCGTCATGTGGCAGGGCCAGGAAGTCTGGTTTCAGCAGGTTGGCAATAACCAGTTGATGATTGGCGTGGACGTGGAGGAGGGTGCGGCCGAGTACGCCAACCTGCTGCTGCGCCCGCTGGCCACCAACCTGGTCAGCCTGGAGCTGGAGATGGAGCCGGGCGAGCCCGGCGACGACGAGCACGTGCACGGCCCAGACTGCAATCACGATTGAGGTAACTCCTATGCTTGCCCTCGGCAAACTGCTTGAACTGACCTTGGCCGGCTTTGAACCGGCAGCGAAGATCCAGCTGACGCCCGAGGGCGCGCGTTTGCGCTGGCTGGCCGAAGGCGCGCTGGAAGTGACGCCGCCGGCGGCCAGCGACAATGGCCTGGATCTGCTGCTCTCGGCCGGCATCCACGGCAATGAAACCGCCCCCATCGAATTGCTCGACCGCCTGCTGCACGGTATTGCCCGTGGCGAGCTGAAGCCGCGCGCACGGATCCTCTTCCTGTTCGGCAATCCGCCGGCGATCCGCCGCGGCGAGCGTTATATCGAGCAGGACATCAATCGCCTGTTCAACGGCCAGCACGAGCAGCATGCCGGTGCCGAGGCCATGCGTGCCTGTGAGCTCGAGCATCTGGCCGCGACTTTCTTCAGCAAGCCCGAACGTACCCGCCTGCACTACGACCTGCATACCGCGATCCGCGCCTCGAAAATCGAGCAGTTCGCCCTGTATCCCTGGCAGGCGGGGCGGCCGCGCAGTCTGCGCGAACTGGCCCGCTTGAATGCGGCGGGGATCGAGGCGGTGCTGCTGCACAACAAGAGTTCGATCACCTTCAGCGCTTACACTTACACGCAGCTGGGCGCCGAAGCTTTCACCCTGGAACTGGGCAAGGCGCGTGCCTTCGGCCAGAACCAGCAGGTCAATCTGGAGCGGCTCGAACAGCGTCTGCAGTACATCATCGAAGGCTGCGAGCCAGAGCCGCAAGCGCAAGGCGCCGAACTGAGCGGGCTGCAGTTGTTCACCGTGGCGCGGGAAGTCATCAAGCACAGCGACACCTTCCGCTTGCACCTGCCGGTGGACGTCGAAAATTTCAGCCAGCTGCCGCTCGGCTATCTGCTTGCCGAGGATATGGCCGGTACCCGCTGGGTAGTGGAAGAGCCGAATGCGCGAATCATTTTCCCCAACCCCAAGGTGAAAAACGGTCTGCGCGCCGGCATCCTCATCGTCCCGGCGGAAGACGTGCAGCTGGCCTGATCGGTCATGTGTAGCCCGGATAAGCGCAGCGCAATCCGGGATTGCCGTCATCCCGTTTTGCGCCAGGGCCTGCTCTATAAATTTAGGCGGGCTACGAAACTGTATCCCCCGGAACTGTAACTTGTGTGCCTGTGACCGGCGCCTTAGCATCGGCGTTTTCGTCACGTTAAGGAAAACCGTCCATGCCCGTCATCGACCTGCGCAGCGATACCGTTACCCAACCCAGTGCCGGTATGCGCGAGGCCATGCTGGCGGCCGAGTTGGGCGATGACGTCTACGGCGAGGATCCCACGGTCAACCGCCTGGAATGTTACCTGGCCGCCGAGCTGGGCTTTGCCGGCGCGCTGTTCGTGCCGAGCGGCACCATGAGCAACCTGCTCGGCCTGATGGCCCACTGTGAGCGTGGCGACGAATACATCGTCGGCCAGCAGGCACATACCTATAAATATGAAGGCGGCGGCGCGGCGGTGCTGGGTTCGATCCAGCCGCAGCCGATCGAAGGCGAGGCCGATGGTTCGCTCGACCTGGGCAGAGTCGCGGCGGCAATCAAGCAGGACGACTTCCACTTCGCCCGCACCCGCCTGCTGGCGCTGGAAAACACCATGCAGGGCAAAGTGCTGCCGTTGAGTTATCTGGCCGCGGCCCGCGAACTGACCCGCCAGCATGGCCTGGCCCTGCACCTGGACGGCGCGCGGCTGTACAACGCGGCGGTCAAGCAGGGCGTGCCGGCCAGGGAGATTACCCGGCACTTCGATTCGGTCTCGGTGTGTTTGTCCAAAGGCTTGGGCGCGCCAGTGGGTTCGCTGCTGTGCGGCAGCGGCGAGCTGATCGGCAAGGCGCGGCGTTTGCGCAAGATGGTCGGCGGCGGCATGCGCCAGGCCGGCCTGCTGGCTGCTGCCGGGCTCTATGCCCTGGAGCATCAGGTGGCCCGCCTGGCCGACGATCACGCCAATGCCGAATGCCTGGCCGACGGACTGCGCGGGTTAGGCTACGCGGTCGAGCCGGTGCAGACCAACATGGTCTATGCCCAGGTCGGCGAGCAGGCCGGCGCACTCCAAGCGTTCTGCGCCGAGCGCGGGATCAGGCTGACGGCCGCGCCGCGTCTGCGCATGGTTACGCATATGGACATCTCGGCGGATAACATTGGCCGGGTGCTTGAGGCGTTCGCCGCTTTCCGGGAAAACTGATCGAAACATAGCGTCAAATAGACGCTGCCTATTAATAAAGGTACTAGCCCCATAGCGCAGGCCCGATATAATGCGGCCCTTTGCCGGCTTTGCCGTGGCCGCCTGTTTCCGTGGATGATCCTATGAAAAGCGCAGAAATCCGTGAAGCCTTCTTGAGCTTCTTCGAAGAAAAAGGGCACACCCGTGTCGCTTCCAGCTCGCTGATCCCGGCGAACGACCCGACGCTGCTGTTCACTAACGCCGGGATGAATCAGTTCAAGGACTGCTTCCTCGGCCTGGAAAAACGTGCCTATACCCGTGCGGTCACCAGCCAGAAGTGCGTGCGTGCCGGTGGCAAGCACAACGACCTGGAAAACGTCGGCTATACCGCGCGCCACCATACCTTCTTCGAAATGCTCGGTAACTTCAGCTTCGGCGATTACTTCAAGCGCGACGCCATCCACTTTGCTTGGGAATTTCTCACCAGTGAGCGCTGGCTGAACCTGCCCAAGGACAAACTCTGGGTCACCGTCTACGCCAACGACGACGAAGCTTTCGATATCTGGAACAAGGAAATCGGCGTGCCGGCCGAGCGGATGATCCGCATCGGCGACAATAAGGGCGCGCCCTATGCCTCCGACAACTTCTGGACCATGGGCGACACCGGGCCGTGCGGCCCTTGCACCGAGATATTCTTCGATCACGGCGAGCATATCTGGGGCGGCCCGCCCGGTTCGCCGGAAGAAGATGGCGATCGCTACATCGAGATCTGGAACAACGTGTTCATGCAGTTCAACCGCACCGCGGACGGCGTGCTGCATGCGCTGCCGGCGCCGAGCGTGGACACCGGCATGGGTCTGGAGCGCATCAGCGCGGTGCTGCAGCACGTCAACTCGAACTACCAGATCGACCTGTTCCAGAGCCTGCTGAACGCCTCGGCTCAGGCCATCGGCTGCGCCAACGAAGATCAGGCGTCGCTGAAAGTGGTGGCCGACCATATCCGTTCCTGTAGCTTCCTGATCGCCGACGGCGTTACCCCGTCCAACGAGGGCCGCGGCTACGTGCTGCGCCGCATCGTCCGCCGCGCCTGCCGCCACGGTAACAAGCTGGGCGCCAAGGGCAGCTTCTTCTATCGGATAGTCGCGGCGCTGGTGGCCGAGATGGGCGAAGCCTTCCCCGAGCTGAAGCAGCAGCAGGCACAGATCGAGCGGGTGCTGAAAACCGAAGAAGAGCAGTTCGCCAAGACCCTGGAGCAGGGCCTGAAGATCCTCGAGCAGGATCTGAGCGAGCTTGCGGGCAGCGTTATCCCCGGCGAGGTGATCTTCAAGCTGTACGACACCTACGGCTTCCCCATGGATCTGACCGGCGACATCGCCCGCGAGCGCGAGCTGAGCCTCGATGAGGCCGGCTTCGAGCGCGAAATGCAGGCCCAGCGCGAGCGCGCCCGTTCCGCCAGCTCGTTCGGCATGGATTACAACAGCCTGGTCAAGGTCGACAGCGATACGCGCTTCCTCGGCTACGCCGGCACCAGCGGCAGCGGCAGCGTTATCGCGCTACTGCGCGACGGCCAGGCGGTCGAACGTTTGAATGAGGGCGAGGAGGGCGTGGTGGTGCTCGACCAGACGCCGTTCTACGCCGAATCCGGTGGCCAGGTCGGTGACTGCGGGTTTCTTGTCGATGAGGCGGGCGCCGGCGTGCGTTTCGATGTGCGCGACACCACCAAGGCCGGCGGGGCCTTCCTGCACCACGGCATCGTCGTCCAGGGCGGTCTGAGCCTAGGCGCCTCGATCAAGGCCGAAGTCGACGCCAGCGTGCGCCAGGCCACCGCGCTCAACCATTCGGCGACGCACTTGTTGCACGCCGCGCTGCGTCAGGTGGTCGGCGAGCACGTGCAGCAGAAAGGCTCGCTGGTCGATAGCCAGCGCCTGCGTTTCGATTTCAGTCACTTCGAGGCGATCACGCCGGCGCAATTGAAGCTGCTGGAAGATATCGTCAACACCCAGGTGCGCCTCAATAGCGCCGTGGAAACCGTCGAGACCGATATCGAAACCGCCAAGCAAAAAGGCGCCATGGCCCTGTTCGGCGAGAAGTACGGCGACCAGGTGCGCGTGCTGAGCATGGGCGGCGATTTCTCCGTCGAACTCTGTGGCGGTACTCACGTCTCCCGAACCGGCGACATCGGCCTGTTCAAGATCACCAGCGAAGGCGGAGTGGCGGCGGGTGTGCGGCGTATCGAGGCGGTCACCGGTGGCGCTGCTTTCGCTTACCTGAATGCGGCCGAAGAGCAGTTGAAAGAAGCCGCCGCACTGGTCAAGGGCAGTCGCGACAACCTGCTGGACAAGCTGACGGCCGTGCTGGAACGCAATCGCCAGCTGGAAAAGGAGCTGGAGCAGTTCAAGGCCAAGGCCGCCAGTGCGGCGGGCAACGATCTGGCCGGCGCTGCGGTGGCGGTCAAGGGCGTCAAGGTGCTCAGCGCGCGGGTCGACGGCCTGGATGGCAAGGCCATGCTGGCCATGGTCGATCAGTTGAAGAACAAGCTCGGCAGCGCGGTGATCCTGCTCGGCGGCGTGCAGGACGACAAGGTCGTGCTGGTGGCCGGTGTAACCCAGGATCTGACTGGCAAACTCAAGGCCGGCGAGTTGATGAAGCAGGCCGCGGCGGCGGTCGGCGGCAAGGGCGGTGGTCGGCCGGACATGGCCCAGGGCGGCGGTACCGATAGCGCTGCGCTGGATGGCGCCTTGGCGCTGGCCGTGGCCTTTGCCGAGCAAGGTCTGTAGGCCCCTGCCTGGGCGGGTGAGCGCCAAGGCCTGCATTACGCCCGGTGGGCCTTGGCAGTGGCTTGAGTTGAATGTTTAATGGGCGCCCTTCACGGGCTGAGGCGGCTTTGAAATGGCTTTGATCGTACAGAAATTTGGCGGCACCTCCGTCGGCACTGTTGAGCGGATTCAGCAGGTGGCCGAGAAGGTGAAGAAGTTCCGCGAAAACGGCGATGACATTGTGGTCGTGGTTTCCGCCATGAGCGGTGAAACCAATCGGCTGATCGAGCTGGCCAAACAGGCCAGCGATGAGCAGCCGGTGCCGCGTGAGCTCGACGTGATGTTGTCCACCGGCGAACAGGTGACCATCGCCCTGTTGACCATGGCCCTGATTCGCCGTGGTGTGCCGGCGGTGTCTTACACCGGTAACCAGGTGCGGATTCTCACCGACAGCGCGCACAACAAGGCGCGCATCCTGCAGATCGACGATCAGAAGCTGCGGGCCGATCTCAAGGCCGGCCGGGTGGTGGTGGTCGCCGGTTTCCAGGGGGTCGACGAGCACGGCAATATCACCACCCTGGGGCGTGGCGGTTCCGATACCACGGGTGTGGCCCTGGCGGCGGCGCTGAAGGCCGACGAGTGCCAGATCTATACTGACGTCGATGGTGTCTATACCACTGACCCGCGTGTGGTGCCCCAGGCTCAGCGTCTGGAGAAGATCACCTTCGAAGAAATGCTGGAAATGGCCAGCCTGGGTTCCAAGGTGCTGCAAATTCGCTCGGTGGAGTTCGCCGGCAAGTACAACGTCCCGCTGCGCGTCTTGCACAGCTTTAAAGAGGGCCCGGGCACCCTCATTACCCTTGATGAAGAGGAATCCATGGAACAGCCGATCATTTCCGGCATCGCTTTCAACCGCGACGAAGCCAAGCTGACCATCCGTGGCGTGCCGGACATCCCGGGCGTGGCGTTCAAGATTCTCGGCCCTGTCAGCGCCGCCAATATCGAAGTCGACATGATCGTGCAGAACGTGGCGCACGATAACACCACCGATTTCACCTTCACCGTACACCGCAACGATTATCAGGCCGCGCAGCAGGTGTTGGAAGACACCGCGCGTGAGCTGGGTGCTCGTGAAGTGATTGGCGACATCAAGATTGCCAAGGTGTCGATCGTCGGCGTCGGCATGCGCTCCCACGCCGGGGTCGCCAGTCGGATGTTCGAGGCCCTGGCCAAGGAAAATATCAATATCCAGATGATCTCCACCTCGGAAATCAAGGTGTCCGTGGTCATCGAGGAGAAATATCTGGAATTGGCGGTACGTGCTCTGCACACCGCCTTCGAATTGGATGCCCCGGCCCGACAGGGCGACTGAGGCATTGCCCAAAAGGCGCGCACTATTGCGCGCCTTTTGTCTTTTTGGTTGGCGTGGATGGACTTTCTTTCTGCCCACACTAGTCAATACTTGGGTGAAGGCCTCGCTTGAGCTTCATGGGGCTGCCACCATTATCTTTTTTGCAGACTGTTGTATTGGATTTAAATCCGTGAGGAGAAAGGAATGCTGATTCTAACTCGCCGGGTCGGTGAGACCCTGATGGTGGGTGACGAGGTCACTGTCACCGTGTTGGGCGTGAAGGGTAATCAGGTGCGCATTGGCGTTAACGCGCCGAAGGAGGTAGCCGTGCACCGAGAGGAGATTTACCAGCGCATCCAGAAAGAGAAGGACGAAGAACCAAGCCACTAATTTTTATCTGATTTTTGGCTTTGCAAACGGGGCAAAGCTGGGTATCATGCGCCCCGTGTTGCGGAGAGGTGGCCGAGTGGCCGAAGGCGCTCCCCTGCTAAGGGAGTACATCTCATAAGGGTGTCGGGGGTTCGAATCCCCCCTTCTCCGCCATTATTCAGCGTTGTAGGTGTTGATCCTGCTTTAATCGGTAAGTTGTTGAAATTAATCTGATTTAAGCTTGATTGAAAAAATTGAATGCCTATAATGCGCCGGACAGTGCACTCATAGCTCAGCTGGATAGAGTACTCGGCTACGAACCGAGCGGTCGGAGGTTCGAATCCTCCTGAGTGCACCATATTGAAGATGATCGGCAGCGATGCGGATCGTGTTTCAAACCAGCGGTGATCTGGTTAAAAAGCGCCACTTGCACTCATAGCTCAGCTGGATAGAGTACTCGGCTACGAACCGAGCGGTCGGAGGTTCGAATCCTCCTGAGTGCACCAATCAGAAGTAACAAGAAAAGGGCCTGCAGCGATGCAGGCCCTTTTTCTTAGTCGATTGTTTTTGCCCGCGAGTTCGTTGTGGTGCGGCCTTGCCAGGGTTTATTCATGGCTATGCCCCAATTATGTGTTGCATGCGCGGTCTCTTGTAGAGGGCCGCGCCTGTTCCTGACAGGCTAGCGGCATTTCCCACATCCATGTGGATCACGCGCCCCGCGGCGAATGCAGCCCGCAGGGCTGCCTGCCCATCGTTTCGCGCTATAGCCAAAGCTCGTCCCGAGGTCGGGCCTCCTACGGATCGCAGGCAGTTCGCGCTTGGTGATACAACGCCTATCGGGTACAGAGCCTTATTCATGGGCTGCTGTTGGTGGTGCAACCGCCAGATTTCTAGCGTTTGCCTTTAACGCAGCCGCTTTCATCGAAGCTGACTTGACGGCTGTTACCTTGACGGTCGCGGTAGTGATAGCGGGTCTGGCCGTTCTGGCCGCTGATTTTGTCCGGTGTACCCAGGCTGTTTTCCACGTCGTTGCGGTTCATGCCGCTGCGTATCTGCTGTTTGATGATGGCTGTGCGGCGTTCGCTATTGCTGATCAGGTTGCCGCAGCCATCCTGCTGCTCGCCGACCACCACCAGTTCGCGGGACTTTTGCGTGCCCTTGCGCCGTGAGGGTTTGCTTGGTTTGGCCAGTGGCGTGGATTTGCCGCTGCCTGGTGTGGCGTTATAAGCGTCCTGCAGGTATTGCGTGTGTTCGCTGGGGCAGCCCTGCTGGGTGAAGGCGATGTGGCCGTTGGCGTCTTCGCAGCGGAACACGGTTGCAGCCAGTAGCGGTGGTGGGCACAGCAAAATGGCGCAGAAAGCTGCGCGGCGCAGTCCATGCATCGAGGCGTCCTCCTTGACGGTCGTGGTGCAAGTCTAGTCGCACAGGTTGGCATTGCCAGTGGTGCCTTGTGCGGTGTCTCCGGCGTCGCAGCTACAGGTTCTTATAAAACGCCGAAGTTTGTCCTGCAAAGGCTTGTTCTTACCTGGTTTTTGTAGCGTGCAAAGCCGTCGGGCGGTGTTATCATTTTGCCCGTCAGCCCCGCCGGGGCTTGTGGATCACCACCATGGACTTACCCAGTAGTTACTCTGAATCTCGATTGTGCAATCGCGTACTGATTGATTGACCCTCTTTGGCGTGCGCCGCCACTGGGGGTGGAGCGTGCCATGACTGAAGTAGAAGCCAAAAAACCGCAAGAAAGCCTGCAGGATCGCCTGGCTCAGGTGGTTGAGTTGCTGCATCGGCATAAGCTGGTCGAAGACCTGACCCATCGTCAGGAAGGCCAGCACCACGATCTCGTGGAAAACCTGGTGCACCGGCAGAATCTGGTCGAGCTGCAACGCAAGCTCGATGACCTGCACTCCGCCGACGTTGCCCATATCCTCGAAGCGCTGCCGCTTGAGGATCGCCGCACTGTCTGGCAGTTGGTCAAGGTCGAGCGCGACGGCGATATCCTCCTCGAAGTATCCGACGCGGTGCGCGAAACGCTGCTCGCCGACATGGACGACCACGAGATTTTCGCGGCGGTCAAGGAGATGGATGCCGACGAGCTGGCGGATCTGGCCTCCGAGCTGCCGCGCGATGTCGTGCATGAATTGATGGAAACCCTCGATGCGCAGCAGCGTGAGCGGGTGCGCTCGGCGTTGTCCTATGAGGAGGATAGGGTCGGTGCGCTGATGGACTTCGAGATGGTCACCATCCGCGAAGACGTCAGCCTGGAAGTGGTGTTGCGTTACCTGCGCCGCCTCAAAGAGCTGCCGGGGCATACTGATAAGTTGTTCGTGGTCGATTACGACGGCGTGCTCAAGGGCGTGCTGCCGGTCAAGCGCTTGCTGGTCAATGATCCGGAAAAACTGGTCAGCGAGGTGATGGCCACCGATCCGGTGAGCTTTCATCCGGATGAGGACGCCTACGATGCCGCCCAGGCGTTCGAGCGCTACGACTTGATCTCCACGCCGGTGGTCGACAAGAACGGCAAGCTGATCGGTCGCCTGACTATCGACGAGATGGTCGACCTGATTCGTGAGGAAAGCGAAAACGAAGTGCTGAACATGGCCGGCCTGCGCGAGGAGGAAGACATCTTCGCCTCGGTATGGAAGTCGCTGCGCAACCGCTGGGCCTGGTTGGCGATCAATCTGATCACGGCGTTTATGGCTTCGCGGGTGATTGGCTTGTTCGAGGGCTCGATCGAGAAGTTGGTGGCCCTGGCCGCCTTGATGCCGATTGTTGCCGGTATTGGCGGCAATTCGGGCAATCAGACCATCACCATGATCGTGCGTGCCATGGCGCTGGATCAGGTCAGTACCGGCAATACCTCACGCTTGATTCGCAAGGAGCTGGGCGTCGCCCTGGTCAACGGCCTGGTCTGGGGAGGGGTGATTGGCGTAGTGGCTTATGTGCTTTACGACAGCTGGTCGCTGGGCGTGGTGATGACCGGGGCCATGACCCTGAACATGCTGCTTGCGGCATTGATGGGGGTGCTTATCCCGATGACTCTGGTGCGCATGGGGCGTGATCCGGCTTTGGGTGCCAGTGTGATGATTACGGCGATGACCGACAGTGGCGGTTTCTTTATTTTCTTAGGGCTGGCCACGGTGTTCTTGCTGTAGTCGCTCGTTGGTGGCGCAAGGCTCGACCCTATGGTCAGCGCGGTTGGGCGATGCCGCTGGTTGGGTTGTGCTGGGTGTAGGGTTTGATGCGGCGCCATTCCATCCGAATATGTCGCAAAAAACACTCTGGATTTGCTTCAAACGCCTGTTTCAAGCTAAGGTGCGCCAGCTTTTCCCGGCAGCTTTCGGGTGCCTCCTCCGTCCAAGAATATGCGACTGCCGAGTCGCGCCAATAAGGAGTCATTATGACCTCCAGCCAACTCCTGCTTGAGGGTGTCGATCTCATGCTGATGGGCATGGGCTCAGTGTTTTTCTTTCTGGCTCTATTGATTCTCTGTATTCGTCTGATGGCTCGTGTGGTCGGACGTTTCGCGCCGGCTCCGCATGTGCGTGAGACCAGTGCTCCAGCTCCGGTCAAATTAGCGGGTCAGGAGCCTGAGCCAGACATTCTTGCCGCCATTCAGTTGGCCCTTCATCAACACCGCGTGCGACGCGGCTGATTCTGGTTTGTCAGGGAGTTTCCGTATGACCGCTACGAAAAATGCACTTGGTATCACCGATGTGGTTCTGCGCGACGCGCATCAATCCATTCTGGCAACCCGGGTGCGTCTGGAGGACATGTTGCCGATCGCGCCCAAGCTCGATCAGGTCGGCTTCTGGTCGGTCGAATCCTGGGGCGGCGCTACTTTCGATGCCTGCATTCGTTACCTGGGTGAAGACCCATGGGAGCGTATTCGTGCGTTGAAGCAGGCCATGCCCAATACCCGTCAGCAGATGCTCTTGCGTGGGCAGAACCTGCTCGGCTATCGGCATTATGCCGATGACGTGGTGGAAAAATTCGTCGAGCGTGCAGCGGTCAACGGTGTCGATGTGTTCCGCGTGTTCGACGCGATGAACGATCCGCGCAACCTGCAGACCGCTCTGCGGGCGGTCAAGGAGCAGGGCAAGCATGCCCAGGGCACCATTTCCTATACCACCAGCCCGGTGCACACCCTGGAGATGTGGGTCGACCTGGCCAAGCAGATCGAAGACATGGGCGCCGATTCCATCGCGATCAAGGACATGGCCGGTATTCTCAATCCGTACATCGCCTTCGAGCTGGTGTCGCGTCTGAAGGCCAGCCTGTCGATCCCGATTCACATGCAGTGTCATGCCACTGCCGGGCTTTCCACTGCTGCGATTCTCAAGGCCGTGGAGGCCGGTATCGACAACGTCGACACCGCGATCTCCTCGCTGTCGATGACCTACGGCCACTCGCCGACCGAGTCGGTGGTGGCGATCTTCCAGGGTTCCGAGCGCGACACCGGCTTGAACCTGGAGCTGCTCGAAGAAATTGCCGCTTACTTTCGCGAAGTGCGGAAGAAATACGCCAAGTTCGAGGGCAACCTCAAGGGCGTCGACTCGCGCATTCTGGTCGCCCAGGTACCGGGCGGCATGCTCACCAACATGGAAAGCCAGCTGAAAGAGCAGGGTGCCCAGGACAAGTTCGATGAAGTATTGGCCGAGATTCCGCGGGTGCGCGAAGACCTCGGCTTCATTCCGCTGGTGACCCCGACCTCGCAGATCGTCGGCACCCAGGCGGTGATCAACGTACTGACCGGCGAGCGCTACAAGTCGATCACCAAGGAAACCGCAGGCGTGTTGAAGGGTGAATACGGCGCAGCGCCGGCTCCCTTCAATAAAGAGCTGCAGCTGCGGGTGCTGGATGGTGCCGAAGCCATCACCTGTCGCCCGGCCGACCTGCTCAGTGCCGAAATGGACAAGCTGACCGCCGAGCTCAAGGGCATCGCCCAAGAGAAGGGCATCAAGCTGGCCAAAGATGAAATCGACGATGTGCTGACCTATGCGCTGTTCCCGCAAATTGGCCTGAAGTTTCTGGAGAATCGCGGCAACCCTGCGGCCTTCGAACCAGCGCCGAGCGGTAACGAATTGCCGGCGCGGGAAGCGGGCAAGCCCGAAGTCTATACCGTGGAAGTCAACGGCAAGTCCTTTGTGGTTCAGGTCAACGAAGGCGGTGACATCGAAGGCCTCAAGCCTGTCGGTGGCGCCGCTGCAGCGGCCTCTGCTGCCCCAGTATCTGTCGGCGCTGGCGATCCGCAACCGGCGCCTCTGGCGGGCAATATCTTCAAGGTTCTGGTGCAGCCGGGGGCTACGGTCGAAGAAGGGCAACTGGTGATCATTCTTGAAGCGATGAAGATGGAAACCGAGATTCGTGCGTTCAAGGCCGGCACCATCGGTGCGGTCAACGTCAAGGTGGGCGATGCGGTGGCGGTGGGCGACAGCCTGCTGACCATCGGCTGAGGAGCATTTAATGGAAAAGCTCCTCAAACTTTGGCAAAGCACGGGTCTGTATCATCTGGAACCCGGCCAGGCCTTGATGATCGCTATCTGCTTGGGATTGATCTACCTGGCGATCAAGAAAGGTTTCGAGCCGTTGTTGCTGATCCCGATCGGCTTTGGTGGTCTGCTGGCCAACATTCCCGTGGCCGGCATGGCTGAAGGCTCCGGGATTTTGCACCTGTTCTATGAAGTCGGCTTGCCGACCAGCGTGTTTCCGCTGTTGATCTTCATGGGTGTCGGGGCGATGACCGACTTCGGGCCGATGCTGGCCAATCCGAAGACCTTGTTCCTGGGGGCGGCGGCGCAGTTCGGTATTTTTGCCACCTTGATCGGCGCGCTGGCGATTGCCTCCCTGGGGATTCCTGGCATGGAGTTCACCCTGCGTGAGGCGGCCTCTATCGCGATTATCGGCGGTGCCGACGGCCCGACCTCGATCTTTGTGACGGCCAAGCTGGCCCCGCATTTGCTCGGCCCGATTGCCGTGGCGGCGTATTCGTACATGGCCCTGGTGCCGCTGATTCAGCCGCCGATCATGCGTGCGCTGACGACCAAGGAAGAGCGCGCCATCGTCATGCAGCAGTTGCGGCATGTCAGCCAGGTCGAGAAGATTGTGTTCCCGCTGGTGCTGTGCCTGTTGGTGGGCATGCTGCTGCCGGACGCGGCACCATTGGTGGGCATGTTCGCCTTCGGCAACCTGTTGCGCGAAGCAGGGGCGGTCGAGCGTCTGGCCGATACCTCGCGTAATGCGTTGATCAACATCGTGACCATTTGTCTGGGCCTGACCGTGGGTTCCAAGCTTTCTGCCGAGTCGTTCCTGCAATTGAAGACTCTCGGCATTCTGCTGCTGGGCATGATCGCCTTCTGTGGCGGCACTGCGGCCGGCGTGTTGATGGCCAGGCTGATGAACCTCTTCAGTAGCAACAAGATCAATCCATTGATCGGCTCGGCAGGCGTCTCGGCGGTGCCGATGGCGGCACGAGTGTCGAACAAGGTGGGCCTGGAGGCCAATCCGCAGAACTTCCTGCTGATGCACGCCATGGGGCCGAACGTGGCCGGGGTAATCGGCTCGGCAGTGGCGGCCGGGGTATTGCTCAACTTTGTTGGGTAACGGCGAGTGCTGTAAGCAAAGAAGCCGCCCGAACGGAAAATGCCAGTCAGTTAAGCTGACTGGCATTTTTTCGTTCGGGCGGCTTCTTCCAAGGTTTAGGCTGAATGCCGGCCCGGTGCACGTCGGCCCGGAATCAAGCGTCAGTAGCTCTCCAGCGGATGGTTTGGCTCGAACGTGGTCTGGAAGCGGTTGCCGCCGCTTTTCTTCGCCATGTACATGGCGTAGTCGGCATGACTGAGCAGTTGTTGCGCATCGCCTCCATGTTGCGGATAGAGCGCCACCCCGATGCTCGGTAGAACCGTGTGAGGCTGACCGCCCAGGTCGAATGGTTGGTTGAGCGCCAAGCGGATTTTTTCGGCGACCAACAAGGCATGATCCGGCGAGTGGCAGTCCTCGAGCAGCACGACGAATTCGTCGCCCCCCAGGCGTGCGACCGTATCCGCCTCGCGCACGCATTGCCTGAGGCGATTGGCAACCATCTGCAGCAGTAGATCGCCGATGGCATGGCCGAATGTATCGTTCACCTGCTTGAACTTGTCCAGGTCGAGGAATAGCAGAGACAGTTGCGTGCGCTCCCTGTGCGCTTTGGCAAGCGCGGTATGCAAACGGTCATAGAGCAGTGCGCGGTTAGGCAGATGGGTTAACTGGTCGTATTGGGCCATGAACTGCAAGCGGCTGAGCAGTTGCTGGCGTTCGATGGCCGTGGCCACCTGGGTCGAGACGAATTGCAGCAGCTCTTTGTCCTTGTCGGTGTAGCGCGCCCCGTAGGTGTAACTCTGCACCACCAAGGCGCCAATAGTGCCCTTGTGTGAGTTGAGCGGCACGCCCAGCCAATAAAGTGAAGCGCAGTCGATAGCCTGCACATGCTCGGGCAGGGTCGCCAGCGTTTCTGGTGAGAGCAGCAGGGCCTGCCCGGTACGGATGATTTCGGCGCTGAGAGTGAGGGCGTCGCGCTTGTGCGGCGCCGGTGCCTGGTGGCGCTCATCAATATGGTAGGGGAAGCTCAGTTGGTCATTCTGTTCATCGTAAAGTGCCACGAAGAAGTTGATGGCTGGTAACAGTTGGCCGAGGATCGAATGGATTTTCTCAAACAGACCGGGCAAATCCTTGGCCAAGTGCGCCGCCTCGGAAATGGCATAGAGCGCCGATTGCATCGACTCGCTGCGTTTGCGTTCGCTGATGTCATGGGCCACGGCAATCCTCAGCTGATCGTCCTCCGACCAACGTGCCGACCACATGATGTGCACGATCTGCCCATCCTTGCGCACATAGCGATTTTCAAAGTTGGGCTTGATCGTGCCCGACATGATTTCGCTGGCCGCCTGCAGCGTTCTTGCGCGATCTTCCGGAAATACCAGTTCGATCATGGTCTTGCCGACCATTTCCTCGGCCGTATAACCAAAGATGCGCTCGCAGGCCGCACTGACAAAAACAAAGCGTCCGGCCTTGTCGACCACGCAAATGGCGTCGAGCAGAAGGTCAACGATGTTGTTTGAGGGTGCGTAAGGATTTGTTTTCATAACGTAAATTATTGGCTCTCGGGGCCAGCCATGGCCTGCGCAAGGGTGTGGCAACGTGTCGCAAGGCGGTAGCCACGAATTAACTTTAGTCGGCGCCCGGCGTGGCGGAAGCAATACTTCAAGGAAAATGTGTAATGGTTTTGCGACGGCGAATGGTTTGCCACGGCATCAGCAGGCCGTGCACCTGGCCGTCGTCGGTCACTGCTGGGCTGGCACCGCCTGGATTGGCTTTTGACCGTCCCGCTCAGGCCGCCACCACTGCCAGCACGCAAATTTTTCCCGGTTCCGGGTAGTGCCAGCGTACATCCACATCCCAGAAGCGCGAGCCATAGCGGCGCTCGGGCTGTGGAACCTGATAGGCCGGGCGCGGATCCTGGGCCAGGCATTGCTCGATTAGCCCGACCAGCGGCTCGCCGAGGCGCAGGCCGTGGCTGTGAGCCTGGCTGAGGGCGTCGTCCCGCCATTGCACCTCGATCAGCGGCGGGGCGCTGTCGGCGATGCGGTTATAGGCACGGGCGACGCTGTCGGCATAGGGCACATAGGGTTTGATATCCAGCACCGGGGTGCCATCCAGCAGGTCGATGCCGGACAGCCAGAGTTTGCCGAGTTCGACCTTGTCCAGCTTGACCACCGATTGACCGATGCCGTTGGGGCGGTGGGTGGCGCGGCTGGCGAACACCCCCACCGATTTATTGCCACCCAAGCGTGGCGGGCGCACTTTCAGGCGTGGCTGATCCTCCAGCGCCTGGTGAAACAGAAACAGCAGCCAGACATGGCTGACCTGTTCCAGGCCCTGCACCGCCTCGCCGGTATCGAAGGGCGCGAGCAGTTCCAGCACGCCGCGGGCCGCCGGTGCCAGCTGGGGCTGGCGCGGTATGGCGAATTTCTCCTTGAAACAGGAGCGGAGAAAACCGATGGGCGAAACGGAGTAAGGCATAAGGACGCGATTGGCAGTGGCGAGGGGGGCCATCTTACCCGCAATACGCGATGGCCTTAAGCGACGCTAGCGAACAATAGCAGCAGGCCCCAGGCAGACAGCAGCAACCCGGCGCTGCGGCCGAGCCAAAGGCCTCTGGGCAGCAGCTTCTCCAGCAGCACATAGGCGCCGATCAAGGCCACCCACAGTAGATTCATCACGCCGCCGACGAACAGCAGCCCCATCAGCATCCAGCAGCAGCCCAGGCAGTAGAGGCCATGTTTCAGGCCCATGAGCCAGCCACCGACGACACCGGAGCGCCAGTGACCGAGGAGAAACTGCACCGGCCCACGACAATGCGCCAGGCAGGCAGACTTGCCCGGCAGCCACTGATAGATGCCGGCGCCCAGCAGCAGAGCCGCGCCAAGCCAGTGGCTCTGGCTGCGCATCTGTGGGCTGAGCAGGGCGAGGCGATCCAGGCCCCATTGCAGCGCGGTGGCGATCAGGCCGAAGCCGCTCCACACCAACAGATAGGCCAGGCAGAACAGCAGCAGAGCCCAGTGCCGTTGGGGTGCGGCCATGTAGCGGCGCAGCATCTGCTGGTAGAGCAGGATCATCGGCAGGGCGCTCGGTAGCATCATGCCGACCATCATCACCGACCACATCGCCAGCATCAGCAGCGCATCGGCCAGGCTCCAGGGCATCGGCATGCCCGCCATGGCCATATCGGCCATGCCGCCCGGCGTGGCCATGCTCGCGGCCATGCGCAGCAACAGCAGCCACGCCACGCCGATTAATGTCAGCAGGCTCAGCAGCGCCAGCCATTGTTCCTTGCCCAGCGGCCAGTAGGGTAGGCGTCGTTGCCGCTGGTCGGCGAGCCCCTCGGGAAAGCTCCGCACCTTCAGCGCACCACCCCTTGCCCGGTGAAATGCAATCGGGCGAAATGCCCGTGGCTATTCTGCGAGGCGATCTTGATCGCGCCCTGGGTCTGGTAAGTACCGCTGGCCATTTGCGCTTCGGTGAACTCGAAGCCCTTGGGCAGAATCAGCCGCGCCTCATGAAGTTCGCCGGTTACCGGGTTGCGAATCGGCTCGCCGGTAGCCTCGAGCACGCCGGCAATGCGCGTGTGGGCTTCGCGCTTGTCCACGTCCACGCTGAACTCGATGGGCACGAACTGCGGTTCAAGCATCTCGCTGATGGTGCCGGCGAATACCGAAAATACCGTGCTGCCGGGTTCGGTGTCCTCTCCGGAGAGAATGCGCAGCAATGCTTCGCGCTGCTCCGGGGTGGCTTTGTCTTCGATGAAAACCTGGCAGCGGCCGTTGCCCTCGTGGATAGCGCCGGGCCAGGCAAAGGTGCCGACCCAGCACAGGCCGTCCAGTTTGACCTCGTTGTAGTGGCCCTGATCTATCCGCATCGACACCACGGCTTCGCAGTGACCGTTGCTGGGGAGGGCGCTGAACTGACAGGGACAGCCCCAATTGCAGTTGCAGGTGGCAAATTCGGCGCCCTGCATGCGCCAGTCAGCCATGCTCATGGCTACCTTCCTTGCCGCCGCGGCGGCCTGAGGTGCGGTTACCCCCAACCAATAAAGCTAGCAGAGTCGCCGCTCAGCGAGCGGCACGTCAGACCAGCGGCCGCACATTTGCACAGAAGCCGATTCAGCGGCTGAAGCCAGCGTCGATGGGGATAATCACGCCGATCATGTAGGCGCCGGCGGTGCTGGCCAGGCTGATCGCCAGGGCCGCCATTTCCTCCTCGCGGCCCCAGCGCTTCGTCGGGATTAGCGCGGTGCGGCCTTGCAGGGAGAAGTAGGGGGCATGGCGAATCCTTCAGGGAGGTGAGTGGCACTACCCGAATCGGCTGGCTGTCAGGCGGCAGTCACTATTGCCCTTGGAAATGCGGCGCCATGGGTTATGGCCAGGATCGCCCGCAGCTGGCGGGCGGCAGCCGTCAAGTCAGCCGCGCACGCGCAGGGTCAGGCCCTTGAGGAAGTTGCGCAGGAACTGATCGCCGCAGGTGCGGTAGTTGCTGTGGCCGAACTTGCGAAACAGTGCGCTCATCTCGGGCTTGGACACCGGACAGTCGACGCTTTGCATGATCTCGTGCATGTCGTCTTCCTTGAGCTCGTAGGCCACCCGCAGTTTCTTCAGCACCATGTTGTTGGTCACTGGCAGCTCGAAGGGGTGGGCCGGGCGGCTGTCGTCCTTGCCGCGCTTGAAGTACACCAGGCCATCGAGAAAGTGCGCCATCAGTTCGTCGTCGCATTCGACGAAGCCTTCCTCGTCGTCCTTTTTCAGCAGCGCGGCGATGGCGTCTTCGCCGGTCGGTTTGCCGCCGAGCTGGATGATTTCGGCGATTTTCGCGTCACTGACGTCGAGCATATAGCGCAGGCTGCGCAGTACATCGTTATTGAGCATGAGGAAGTCCTGAAATGTGGGAACTGCAACGCCAGTGGCGGCAGTCGAAGCAATCTAGAAGCGTTCTTTCGCGGCCAGGTAGCGCCATTGGCCGGGCGGGACTTTGGCCATGGGCACGCCGCCGATGCGGATGCGCTTCATGCCGAGCACCTTGAGGTCGACGCTGTTGCACATGAAAACGATCTGCCCGGGTTGTGGGTTTTTCAAGGCAAAGCGCAGGCGGGTTTCGTTCTGCCAACTGACCTTGCACGGTGGCAGTGCCGAGCCGTTGAAGCTCAGGCCATGGTTCAGGCGTTTTAGCTGGCTGTTGCTGAGCGTGCCGATCACCTCGACGACATACTCCTGCTCCAGCTTGGCCTGATCTTCCTTGAGCTTGCGCTCGATCCGCCAGTCCTGGGTCAGCACATGCAGGCCATCGGCGCCGGCCTGCAGGGGCAGGCAGGTGGTCAGGCGGGCGAAATGGCTTTTCAGCGGGCGGATGCCCGAACTGTCGTCCGGCCACTGGCTGGCCGGGCTAACGGACTCGACCGCGCGATCCGGGGAGTGACCGGAGGGCACATGCAGCAGCAGGGTGACCGGCTCGACCGGCGCCAGCACGGCGTCCGGGAGCAGTTCGACGCGCTGTGTCCCGACCTTGAATTGCGGCTCTTGCACCACCGCACCATCGACCAGCACCCAGCCGCCCTCGATATACAACTCGGCCTCGCGGCGTGAGCAGCCGACCAGTTCGATCAGGCGTTTGGACAGGCGTATCGGGTCGGTCATGGAAAGAGTCGTCGGCAAAAAAGGACAACCATTGTAACTGGCCAGGGACGCCGTGCGCGGATAAAAAAACCGCTCCGAAGAGCGGTCTTTATTTGCTGCAAGGGTCGCTTAACAACGTGCCGAGCGACGGTGCGGCGCGCGTGGCCCGCAGTGGCTTTTAACCCCCCAGGTAGGCGTCGCGTACCTTCGGGTCATGGAGCAAATCATGCCCGCTGCCCTGCATGACGATCCGGCCGTTCTCCAGCACATAGCCGCGGTCGGCCAGCTTGAGCGCCTGGTTGGCGTTCTGCTCGACCAGGAACACGGTTACGCCATCCGCGCGCAGCTGTTCGATGATGCTGAAGATCTGCTGGATGATGATCGGAGCCAGCCCCAGCGAGGGTTCGTCGAGCAGCAGTAGCTTGGGTTTGCTCATCAGCGCCCGGCCGATGGCGAGCATCTGCTGTTCGCCGCCGGACATGGTGCCGGCGCGCTGGGTCAGGCGTTCCTGCAAGCGTGGGAACAGATGCAGAACCTTGTCCAGTTGCTCCTGGAACTCGCCCTTGGCGGTGAAGAAGCCGCCCATCACCAGGTTTTCTTCCACGGTCAGGCGGGAGAATACCCGGCGTCCTTCCGGTACCACGGCAATGCTCTTGCGCATGATGTCCGGGGTGTTCTGGCCGATCAATTCCTCACCCTCGAAGCGGATGCTGCCGCTGCTCGCTTGCGGTGAGCCGCACAGGGTCATCAGCAGGGTCGATTTGCCGGCGCCGTTGGCCCCGATCAGGGTGACGATCTCGCCTTGGCGCACCTCGACGTCGACGTCATGGAGGGCCTGGATCTTGCCGTAGAAGGTGGAAACCTTGTCGAAATACAGCATCAAGCTTCCCCCAGGTAGGCTTTGATCACGTCCGGGTTCGCACGGATCTGCTCCGGCGTGCCGTCGGCCAGGGGCGTGCCCTGGTTGATCACGTAGATATGGTCGGAAATGCTCATGACCAGCTTCATGTCGTGTTCGATCAACAATACGGTGACGTTATGTTCATCGCGCAGCATGCGGATCAGGGCTTTAAGGTCGTCGGTTTCCCGTGGGTTGAGGCCGGCGGCCGGTTCGTCGAGCATCAGGATGCTCGGCCGGGTCATCATGCAGCGGGCGATTTCCAGGCGGCGTTGCTGGCCGTAGGCGAGGGTGCCGGCCGGGCGGTTGGCGAATTCGGTCAGGTCGACCTGCTCCAGCCAATGCGCGGCGTACGCCATGGCCTCGCGTTCGCTCTTGCGGAACGCCGGGGTCTTCAACAAGCCGGCGAGGAAGTTGGTGTTGAGGTGGCGGTGCTGAGCCACCAGCAGGTTCTCCACCGCGGTCATTTCCTTGAACAGGCGAACGTTCTGGAAGGTGCGCACCACGCCCTTGCGGGCGATCTGGTGGCCCGGCAGACCCTCGATCTGCTCGCCGGCCAGGCGGATATTGCCGCTGGTGGGCTGGTAGAAGCCGGTCAGGCAGTTGAACACCGTGGTCTTGCCGGCGCCGTTCGGGCCGATCATCGACACCACTTGCTTCTGGTTGACGGTCAGGCTCACCCCGTTGACGGCCAGCAGGCCGCCGAAGCGCATGGACAGGCCGCTTACTTCTAGGATCGGGCGGCTCATTGTTTCAGCTCCAGGTGGGGGCGCTGCATGGGCAACAGGCCCTGCGGACGCCAGATCATCATCAGCACCATCAGGGCGCCGAACATCAGCATGCGGTACTCGTTGAATTCCCGGGCCAGCTCAGGCAGCAGGATCATGACGATGGCCGCCAAGATGATCCCCAGCTGCGAGCCCATGCCGCCCAGCACGACGATGGCGAGGATGATCGCCGATTCGATGAAGGTGAAGGACTGCGGGCTGACCAGGCCCTGGCGCGCGGCGAAGAAGCTGCCGGCGAAACCGGCGAAGCAGGCGCCCAGGGTGAAGGCCGAGAGCTTGATCATGGTGGGGTTCATGCCCAGCGCGCGGCAGGCGATTTCGTCCTCGCGCAGAGCTTCCCAGGCACGCCCGAGCGGCATGCGCAGCAGGCGGTTGATCACGAACAGGGTCAGCAGCACCAGCACCAGGGCGATCAGGTAGAGGAAAATCACCTTGTTGATCGAGTTGTAGGCGACGCCGAAGTATTCGTGGAAGGTCTGCATGCCCTCGGCGGCCTTGCGCTCGAAGGCCAGGCCGAACAGGGTCGGCTTGGGGATCGAGCCGATGCCGTTGGGGCCGCCGGTCAGCCAGGTCAGGTTGTTCAGCAGGATGCGGATGATCTCGCCGAAGCCCAGGGTGACGATGGCCAGGTAGTCGCCGCGCAGGCGCAGCACCGGGAAGCCGAGGAGGAAACCGAAGGTGGCGGCCATCAGGCCGGCAATCGGCAGGCAGATCCAGAAGCTCAGGCCGAAGTAGTGCGCCAGCAACGCATAGCTGTAGGCGCCGACCGCGTAGAAGGCCACGTAGCCGAGATCGAGCAGGCCGGCCAGGCCGACCACGATGTTCAGGCCGAGGCCGAGCATCACATAGATCAGGATCAGGGTGGCGATGTCCACCGCGCCGCGGCTGCCGAAGAACGGCCAGGCCAGGGCCATGATGATCAGCCCCACGACTACCCAGCGCTGGGTCGAGGGCAAGGTGAGGAAGTTGCTGGCCTGGCTCGGCATGCTCGGCAACTTCGGCGTATGGCTCCAGACGGCACCCAGCTGGGTGCGGAACAATTGCCAGCAGAACATGGCTATCGAGCTGCCAAGGATGCCCCAGAGCACGGTCGGGCTGGCGCCTTGTACTTCCAGTTTGATGCCCACGATGCTCAGTTTTAGACCGATGACCGGATAGGCCACCGCCAGCACCAGCAGAGCGCTGAAGAAGGCCGTCTTGAAGTTTTTCATGATCGAGGTAGTCATACTTTCTCAACCTCCGGACGACCCAGGATGCCGGTCGGTCGGAACAGCAGCACCAGCACCAGCAGGCTGAAAGCCACCACGTCCTTGTACTGATCGCCAAAGATGTCGGCGCCGAAGGCTTCGGCTACGCCGAGCACCAGGCCGCCCAATACCGCGCCGGGGATGCTGCCGATACCGCCCAGCACCGCCGCGGTGAAAGCCTTGATCCCGGCGAGGAAGCCCAGGTGCGGGTTGATCACGCCGTATTGCATGCCCAGCAGTATGGCGGCAATCGCGGCCAGGGCGGCGCCGATGACGAAGGTCAGGCTAATGATGTTGTTGGTGTTGATACCCAGCAGGTTGGCCATCTTCAAGTCTTCGGCGCAGGCCCGGCAGGCCCGGCCCAAACGGGAGCGGGAGATGAACAGGGTCAGGCCGACCATCGCCAGGAAGGTGACGACGAAAATCAGCACCTGCATATAGGAAATGACCACGCCATTCATGGCGCTTTCACCGAACACGAAGTTGCCCGGCAGCGGGTTGGGGATGGCCTTGTCCTTGGAGTCCTGGGACAGCAACACGAGGTTCTGCAGGAAGATCGACATGCCGATCGCCGAAATCAGCGGGATCAGGCGGTTGCCGCCGCGCAGGGGGCGATAGGCGACGCGTTCGATGCTGTAACCGTAGGCCGCGCAGACAATGATGCTGGCGGCGAAGCCCGCGATCATGATCAGGGGCAAGCTGTCCAGGCCGAACATGGCCAAGCCGGCGATAACGATGAAAACTACATAGGAGCCAATCATGTAAACCTCGCCGTGGGCGAAGTTGATCATGCCGATGATGCCGTAGACCATGGTGTAGCCGATGGCGATCAAGGCATAGGTGCTGCCAACGGTCAGACCGTTAACCAGCTGTTGCAGGTAGTGATACAGATCAGGCATTGCCTAACTCCTGGGTCGTCACGCACGTCAGCGCTTGTGGCGCAGGGTGAGACCGGAATTCTTCTAATAAGCAAAGCCCACTGCGGCTGCAGTGGGCTTTGGGTTCAGGCGGGGCTGCTTACTTGGCTTCGGTTTTGGAACCGTCCTGGTGCCACTCGTAGACGACGAAGCTGAAGTCCTTCAGGTCGCCTTTTTCGTCGAAGCTGAGGACGCCGGTCGGCGTGTCGAAGCTGTTGGCGCGCAGGGCTGCGGCCACCTTGGCGGTGTCGGTATCGCCGGCTTTCTCGATGCCTTCGGCAATTACTTGCACGGCAGCATAGGCGGGGAAGACGAATGGGCCGCTGGAGTCTTCGTTCTTGGCTTTGAACGCCTCGACCAGCGCCTGGTTGCGTGGATCCTGGTCGAACGACTTCGGCAGGGTGACCAGCAGGCCTTCGGAGGCCGGGCCGGCGATGGCCGAGATTTCCTTGTTGCCCACGCCTTCCGGACCCATGAACTTGGCGCTCAGACCTTTTTCAGCCGACTGGCGCAGCAGCAGACCCAGCTCCGGGTGGTAGCCGCCGTAGTAGACGAAATCCACACCGGCCTGTTTGAGCTTGGCGATCATCGCGGAGAAGTCCTTGTCGCCAGCGTTGATGCCTTCGAACAGGGCGACCTTGGTGCCTTTGCCTTCCAGGGTCTGCTTGACCGCGGTGGCGATGCCTTCGCCGTATTGCTGTTTGTCATGGATTACCGCGACAGCCTTCGGCTTGACGTGGTCGGCGATGAAGTTGCCGGCGGTCGGGCCTTGCATGCTGTCCAGGCCGATGGTGCGGAACACCAGCTCGTAGCCGCGTGCGGTGATGTCCGGGCTGGTCGACGCCGGGCTGATCATCAGGATGCCTTCGTCTTCGTAGATGTCGGACGCCGGTTGAGTGGAGCTGGAGCAGAGGTGGCCGACCACGAATTTCACTTCGTCGTTGACGATCTTGTTGGCCACGGCCACGGCTTGTTTCGGATCGCAGGCATCGTCGTAGACCACGCCTTCGAGCATGGCGCCGTTCACCCCGCCGGCCTTGTTGATCTGCTCGATGGCCATCTTGGCACCGATGAATTGCATCTCGCCGTATTGTGCGACTGCGCCGGTTACCGGGCCCGCCATGCCGATCTTGATGGTGTCAGCCGCTAACGAGTAGCTGGCAACGCCGGCCATGGCCATGGCGGCAAACAGTTTGGAAATCTGCTTAGTAGCCTTGTTCATAGTGCTCCACTCTTATTGATTTTGGTTGTGTAGTTCTGGCGGCCAAAGCTGCAGAACCGGGTTGCTTCCCCCGGTCATACCCCGGCAACTGTACCGCTGCAGTGTAGAGTGCTGCTTTGCGGCTTGAAAGCCAGCCGGTGGGGGCAAAACATGCGGATGTCGCTTAATTGCAAGAAACGTATAGAAAAACGGCGTGTCTTGCCCGCTCCTGACAACGTCAGGCGTACTTGCCTGGCGCTTGCCCGACGCTATCATGTGGCCCGAGCGAAACCTGGACTACTTCTGCGGACACACCATGACTGAACAAACTAGCACGCTCTCTAGCAACACTCTATATGCCAAGCTGCTTGGGGAAACCGCGCCAATCAGTTGGCAAGAGTTGCAACCTTTCTTCGCCCGCGGCGCCTTGTTGTGGGTGGCGGCTGAGCTGGATCTGGTCGCTGTGGCGCAGGCCGTAGCCGAAAACGACAAGGATCGCGTCGCGGCCTGGCTGGCTCAAGGCTTGTTGAGCCAAGTCGATGACGGGCGTGCCGAGGACTTGCTGGCGCGCGACCCTCGGCTGTGGGCGGTGGTGGTGGCGCCTTGGGTGTTGGTGCAGGAGCGTCGTGGCGCAGCTGTTGTGCACTGAATGTGCGCCGAAGCGAGGCGCCGATGAGTGCTGAAGCGGTCTAGACTGGCCTTGGTTTCCCTCAGTGAGACGGAGTCAATATGTTCGAACCTGGCCATCTGCATCGTGTCAACCCGGTCGCCACCGCCGACCAGCCGGCGTTCAGCGTCGATCTCTACTACGAGGTGCGCCAGGATCCGGTCGAGGGGCCGATGCTGCACATGCGCTTGGTTGGCGAAGTGGCCGGCCAGGCGTTCGAGGAGCAGTTCGAGCTGCATCGCGATACCGCCTTCAATTTCGCCAGCGTCGCCAGCCGACTGGCGCTCAAGCATGGGATGCCGGCCACTTTCAGCCTGATCATGCGTGGCCACCGGGAATACGATCAGATGTTCGCCGATATCCGTAGCAAGCTCGGCAGCCATACCGGCGATCCGGTCGATCTCGACCATCTGGAGAAAGACGGCCTGTAGTGCTGTAGTGGCGCTATCGAATAGGGCGTTGCTCGCCGCGGATTCGCGAAGCAGCCTGTGGCGGGCTGTCGCTTCGCTCCGAGGCCGCCCTAGGCACTGACCCAACGTTGCCGCGCCCAGCCGCTCAAGGCGTCGACCGCCAGCACCAGGATCAGCATCGCCAGGATCACCGTCGCCGCCTGGGCTTCCTGGAACAGACTGAGGCTGACGTAGAGCATCTGCCCCAAGCCGCCGGCACCGACAAAGCCGAGCACGCTGGCCATGCGGATATTGTTTTCCCAACGGTACAACGAGTAGGCGATCAGCTGCGGCCAGACTGCTGGCAGGGTGCCGTAACAGAACGCCGCCATGTGCCCGCCGCCGCTCAGGCGAATCGCCTCGGCCGGTTCGTTCGGCGTGTTTTCCAGGGCCTCGGCGAACAGCCGGCCGAGCACCCCGGTGGTGTGCAGGGCCAGGGCCAGGGTGCCGGCATTCGGCCCGAGGCCGGCGGCCAGCACCACCAGGGCTGCCCATACCAGTTCCGGTATGGCGCGCAGGGCATTCAAGAGAAGGCGTGAACCACTCAGCGCCAGCCAGCCGAAACGTCCGGCCGCCGGCAAGGCCAGGAGCAGGCCGAGCAGGGCCGCGAGCAGGGTGCCGATGGCCGACATGGCCAGGGTCTCCAGCGCGCCGTGGCCGATGGCCCGCACCTGTGGCGCCGAGAAATCCGGGCTGAAGAAGTTGCTGGCATAGCGGCCCATCTGGCTCAGGCTGTCGCCACTGATCAGTGCGCCAAGGTCGATGCCCAGGAAGCGGAAGGAGGCGACCACCGTCAGCAGCAAGGCCAGCAGCAGGGCATAGTTGCCCAGGCGCTTGTCCGCGGCGGGCCTCTGCTCGGAAGTCCTCTCCCCGGAAGGCCTCATAGCAACCTCGCGCGCAGCAGACGGCTGAGCTGGTCGGCGAGCAGCACCAGCAGCAGGAAGCACAGCAGCATGCTGGCCACCTCGCCGCCGGCGAACATGCGCAGCGACAGGTCGATCTGCTGGCCCAGGCCGCCGGCGCCGACGAAGCCCATCACCACCGAGGCGCGGATCGCGCATTCCCAGCGGTACACCGTGTAGGAGAGCATTTCCGCGGCGGCATTGGGCAGCACCCCGTAGGCGAAGGCGGCCAGGCGCGGGCTGCCGGCGACCAGCAGGGCACGACTCGGGCGCGGGTCGACCGACTCGAAGATTTCCGCATAGACCTTGCCGAGCATGCCGCTGTAGGTGATGGCGATGGCCAGCACCCCGGCGGTCGGGCCGAGGCCGACGGCGCGCACGAACAGCAGCGCCCAGACGATTTCCGGCACGCTGCGCAGGACGATCAGCAGGCCGCGCACCGGCCAGCGCAGCGCCTGCGCCCACCACGCCGGGCGTCCGCCACGGTGCACGGCGGACAGCGACAGCGCGCGGCTGGCCAGCAGCGCGCCGGGAATGGCGATCAGCAGGGCCAGGGCCATGCCCGCGGTGGCGATGGCCAGGGTTTCCAGGGTGGCGCGAGCGAGCAACTGGAGGAATTCGCGGCCATGCGCCAGCGGCCAGAAGTCGGCGAGAAAGCGGCCCATATTGGCCGCGTTCTGTTCATCGAACAGCACCGCCAGGTTCAGTTCGCTGAGCGTCAGGCCCGGCCACAACAGCAGTAGGGCCAGCAGGGTCAGGGCCAGGCGCGGTAAGGCCGCCGGGTCGCGCAGTGGCGGGTTCAGCATCGCGGGATCTGCACACTCACAGGCGCCGACGCTGCCGAAGCGGGCACGGCTGGCAATTGTTCGTTGGCGTACAAGGCATCCAGCGCTCCGGTGCCGATCGCATTGGGCGGCAGGTCGAAGACGATGCGGCCCTCGCGCACGCCGATGATCCGCGGGAAATACGCCAGGGCCAAGTCCACCGCATGCAGGCTGGCCAGCAAAGTCATGCCGCGCCGGCTGGCTTCCTCGTTGAGCACGCTGAGGGTATGACCGGCGAGCACCGGATCCATCGCCGACACCGGCTCGTCGGCGAGGATCAGTTCCGGCGCCTGATAGAGCACCCGGGCGATGCCGACCCGTTGCAACTGGCCACCGGAGAGCTGATCGCAGCGTTCGAACAACTTATCGGCCAGATCCAGGCGAGCGAGAGTCGCCTGGGCTCCGGGCATATCCAGCGGGTGTAGCAGGTTGAGCAGGCTCTTGCCCAGCGACCATTGCCCCAGCTTGCCCGCCAGTACCGCCGTGACCACCCGCTGGCGCGGCGGCAGGGGCGGCGCCTGATGAATCAGGCCGATCCGCGCACGCAATTTTTGCCGCTGACCGGCAGCCAACTGCCAGGGCTGCTGGCCGAGCAGCTGAATCTGTCCGCTGCTGGGTTGCAGGTTGCTGGCGAGCAGGCGCAGCAGGCTGGTTTTACCCGCGCCCGAGGGGCCGATAATGGCCACCCGCTCGCCGGGCTTTACCTGTAGATCGACCGCGCTGAGCGCCACCTGACCGTTGGCGTGGGTCAGGCCCACGCCGCTGAGGCTGACACTCACTGCAACAGGCCGGCCGCCTGGGCTGCTTCCTCGATACCCTGGTAATTTTCGGCCTTGGTCGCGATAAAGCGGCTGGCGGCTTGCAGGTCGAGAATCGCCTTGTGCTGCGGGTTGGCCGGGTCGAGGGCGAGGAACGCCGCCTGGATCTTGTCGCGCACGACCGGGTCGAGGCTGCCGCGCACGGTCCAGTTGTAATCGAAGTAGGGCGGGGTGGTGGCGATCACCTTGACCTTGTCGGTGTCGACCTTGCCGGCGGCGACCAGTTTGTCCCACACCGAAGCGTTGAGTACGCCGCCGTCGGCCTTGCCGGCCTGCACCCAGGCCGCGGTGGCGTCATGCGCGCCGGAGTAGGCGATGCGACTGAAGAACTGTTCGGGCTCGATCCCGTCCTGCAGCATGAAGTAGCGCGGCATCAGGCTGCCGGAGGTGGACGACACCGAGCCGAAGGCGAAGGTCTTGCCTTTCAGATCCTGCAGCGAATGCACGGCCGGGTCGGCGCTGATGATCTTGCTGGTGAACTTCTCATCTTCGGCGCGTTGCACCAGGGGGATCGCATCGCCGGTTTTCAGACGCGCCTGGACGAAGGTGAAACCGCCCAGCCAGGCCATGTCGATACGGTCGGCGGCGAGGGCCTCGACCACCGCGGCATAGTCGGACACCGGGACGAATTCAACCGGCATGTCCAGTTGCTGTTCGAGGTAGGCGCCCAGCGGCTCGAACTTGCGCAGCAGTTCGGTGGGGGCTTCATCGGGGATGGCCGAGACGCGCAACACATCGGCGGCTTGGGCGAATACGGCGGAAACAGACAGGGCAAGGCCGGCAGCCAGCGCAAAGGGACGCTTCAACATGGGGGTTCTCCGGTTCAATGGCGGGGAAAGCCGACGGAGTATAAAGGGAATCATGCGCTTGTGGCGGTTGGGCTGCGCGGGCGCCGTGCCAAGCTGCGTTAAGATAAGCGTGACTTTTAGAGGAGTCTGATCATGACCGCCGCGTTTCCCGCCTTGGCTTTCGCCGGTATCGGCCTGATGGGCCTGCCGATGACCCGCCGCCTGCTCGCCGCCGGTTTCCCGTTGAGCGTGTGGAACCGTTCGCCGGACAAGTGCCTGCCGCTAGTGGAACAGGGCGCGCAGCAGGTGCAAACCCCGGCCGAGTTGTGCGCCGATGCCGGCATCGTGATGCTGTGCCTGGCCAATACCGAGGTGGTGGGCGAGGTGGTGTTCGGCCCCGGCGGCATCGTCGAGGGCGCCCGGCCGGGGCAGCTGTTGGTGGATTTTTCCAGCCTGGAGCCGGCGGCGACCCGGGCGATGGCCGCCGAACTGGAGCGTCGCTGCGGCATGCGCTGGGTCGATGCGCCGGTGTCCGGCGGCACGCCCGGTGCCGAGGCCGGCAGCCTGGCGATCATGGCCGGCGGCCGGGAGGAGGACATCGAGCGGGTGCGACCGATCCTCGCCCACCTGGGCCAGCGCCTGACCCGCATGGGCGATGTCGGTGCCGGCCAGGTGACCAAACTGTGCAATCAGATGATCGTCGCCTGCAACGCCCTGGTGATTGCCGAGGTGGTGGCCCTGGCGGAGCAGGCCGGGGTCGATGCCAGCCTGCTCGCGCCGGCCTTGGCCGGTGGCTTTGCCGATTCCAAACCGCTGCAGATCCTCGCCCCGCAAATGGCCAACAGCCAGTTCGAACCGATCAAATGGCATGTGCGCACCCTGCTCAAGGATCTGGACGGCGCGGTCAAACTGTCCCGCGAGATCGGCTCGGCCACCCCGCTCAGCGGTCTGGCGGCGCAACTGATGCGCCTGCACGGCAGCCAGGGCAATCTGCAGCGCGATCCGGCCACGCTGGTGCAACTGTACCGGGAGGGCGAGGCATGAAGATCGCCGCCAACCTGTCCCTGCTGTTCAGCGAACTGCCGTTGCGCGAGCGCGTGGTGGCGGCCGCCGCAGCGGGTTTCGATGGGGTGGAAATCCAGTTTCCCTACGAGCTGGCGGCGCTCCGTCTGCAGGAGGCGCTGGCGGCGGCGGGCATGCCGTTGGTGCTGATCAATCTGCCGGCCGGCGACTTGCTCGGCGGCGGCGCCGGTCTGGCGGCGGTGCCGGCGCGCCAGGCCGAGTTCGATGCCGCGCTACAGGAGGCGCTGACCTACGCGGCGATGGTGCGCCCGGCTTGCGTCAATGTGCTGCCCGGGCGCCTGGCCGCCGGGGTGAGTCGCGAGCTGGCGCTGGCGACCCTGGCCGCCAATCTGCACAAGAGCGCCGAGGCTTTTCTGCTGCTGGGGATCCGCGTGCTGGTGGAGGCGATTAACCCGTTGGATATGCCGGGCTTCTTGCTCAACACCCCCGAGCAGCTCGATGGGTTGCTGCGCAGGGTCGGGCATCCCAATCTGGCGGCTCAGTACGACCTCTATCACATGGCGCGCCAGGAGCTGGATCTGGTGGAGGGCATCGAGTTGCTGGCGGGGCGCATCGGCCATGTACAGTTCGCCGATTGCCCCGGTCGCGGGGCGCCGGGAACCGGTCGGCTCGAGTTTGCCCCGGCCCTGGCGGCGCTCGAACGCACGGGCTATCGGGGCTGGCTGGGCGCCGAATACCAACCGGGGGCGGC
This sequence comes from Pseudomonas sp. sp1636, assembly GCF_030376615.1. GTDB lineage: Bacteria > Pseudomonadota > Gammaproteobacteria > Pseudomonadales > Pseudomonadaceae > Aquipseudomonas. The sequence goes on along the minus strand of NZ_JARRAB010000008.1, from coordinate 10,317 downwards.
CGGGACGCAGGCGGGACTGGGCTGGCTGGCCGACTGGCGCAACGCCGGCTGAGTATGAATCGGCTCGTTACACCAGGGGCCGGATGCTGCTGGGGGAAAAGCGTTCGACCCGATTGCGTCCCAGCTTCTTGGCGCGATAGAGCATCAGGTCGGCGCAGTGCACCAACTCGCCCAGACCTTGCCCTGGTTGCCACTGGGCCACGCCAAAGCTACCGGTGACGCTGATCGTTCCGCTCAGCGGTTCGGCGGCGAGCAGGGTACGGAGCTTTTCCGCGATCAGGCAGGCCTGCTCGAGGTCGGTGTGCGGCATGAGGACGATGAACTCCTCGCCGCCCCAGCGGCACAAGCTGTCGGAATCGCGCAGGTGGGCCTTGATCCGTTGCGCCATGCCACTGAGTACACGGTCGCCGACGTCGTGCCCGTATTGGTCGTTGACAGATTTGAAATGGTCGATGTCGAGAAACACCAGGGCCAGCGGGAAGCCGTAACGCTCGGCCCGTTTGATTTCGTTGTCTGCCAGCTCTTCGAGCTTCAGGCGCGACCACTGTCCGGTCAGGCGGTCGGTATTGGCCAGGTGCTCGAGTTGCAGGTTGCTGTTGCGCAGTTCCTGCTCGGCTTGGCGCCGCCGCATGACCTCCAGGCGCAGGCGCCGGGTCAGGCGGGCAAAGCGCAAGGCCACGGCGCCCAGCAGCAACAGGGCCAGCAAGGCGCCCGCCAACACCTGGTAGAGCAGGCCATGATCGGTTGCTGCTTGGCGCGTGTAGAGAAAGCCGTCCAGTTCGATCGGACCCTCGGCCATACCCAGATCCAGGTAACTTTGCGCAATGGCGTGCCAGCGCCCGGGGTTCATGTGCCCGAGCTGAACCAGTTCCGGCATGATCAGTTTCTTCAACTGCTCGGCTTCGAAGCGCAAATGTTCCAGGCTCTTGTCGGGGGCGTAGCGCTGATGGATCAGCTGCACGCTTTCCTCGATGTTTTCCAGGGCGTACTGCCACCCTTGCAGGCTGGCCTGGATGAAGGCTTCGACCTGGGCCGGGCGTTGCTGCAGCAGGGCTTCGCGGGTGGTCAGCACATCGTTGTAAAAATTGACCCCGTATTCACGCGGATTGATCAACCGGTAGGGCACTTTGTGCTGTTGCAGCCAGAAGGGTTCGTTGGAGATATAGCCGTCGTAGGCATCGGTATGGCCGTCGAGCAGATCTTGTGGGTTGAAGCTGGTCTGCTGCACCTCGAGCCGGCTGAGGTCAATACCCTCATGCGCCAGGGTGATGCGCAGCTCGGCGCTTTCCGGTGCCGGCATCAGCATCACCCGTTTGCCCGCCAGATCCTGGGGGGTGTAGATGCCCGAGTCGGCGCGCACTATCCATACGATTGGCGAGCTCTGCATGATCGCCGCCAGCGCCACCACCGGCTGGCCCTGCATGCGCGCGATGATCAGGCCGCTGTTGGCAATGGCAAAATCGACATCGCCGGCGAGCAGGAGGTCTATCGGCTTTGGCGTCCCGGGCCCGCCTGGGCGAATTTCCACTTCCAGTCCGGCTTGCGCATAGAAGCCTTTTTCCAGCGCCAGGTAGTAGCCGGCGAACTGGAACTGATGCAGCCAGCGCAGTTGCAGGCGCACTTTCTCCGCGGCCATGGCCTCGGCCAGGCATAGCCACTGCACCACCGTCAGCAGCAGGGCGAGGATCAGTCGGAGCGCAGTGTGGCCCAGCCTAGCGGGTGGCGTTTGAACGGGTAAGGGCATGGCTACCTGCCGCTGGCTCAGCGTATATGCGACCTTGGAAAACCACTAACAGCGAGTGCGCTCACGGCAAAAGGCTCGGTTGTCAGTCGTGATTCACGCTATCGCCGGTTACGGGTGAAGCCTGTGGCGATATGGCATCAGTATAGTGAGGCTGTGCATAAGGCAAGCATAAGGCCGGCATATGACGGCGGATCGGCAGGTTCTTCGTCGCGGCCGGGCACCTCGCGGGCGATCCATGCGCCCCAGCCTGCGCGCCGCGTCAGTGAGGCTTCGACGAAGGCATGGGGCAGAATTGCGTCGGCGCATGCGCCCTTGCCGGGTAGCGGTGGCAGGGCGCAATGGTCGATGAGCGGCTGTACGCGGATGATCGGGTTGGGGCTTCAGTGGTGCGACTCGCCCAGTTGCCTGCTAGCGTCAGCCGGCCACCAGCACGCGAATCGCTTCCAGGCGCAGTGCGGCTTTGTCGAGCAGGGCCAGGCCCTGTTCGCGCTGCTGGCGCAGGGCTTGCAATTCGCTGTCGCGCACGCTCGGGTTGACCGCTTGCAGGGCCGTCAGGCGCGCCAGCTCCTCTTCGGTGTCGGCGGCCAGGCGCCGTTTGGCGTCCTCGACGCGTTGGCTGTGGGGCGCGGCGACCTTGCCTTCGCCGGCATTGATCAACGGGTTGAGGGTGTCGCGCTGGGCCTGGACGAACTTGTTGGCGCTGGCGCGCGGCACGCTTTCCAACTGGTCGTTCAAGGTCTCGAACGCCACCTTGTGCGCCAGGTCGTTGCCGTTACTGTCGAGCAGGCAGCGCAGCGCCGCCGGCGGCAGGTAACGACCCAGTTGCAGGGCGCGCGGCGCCACCACTTCGCTGACATACAGCAGTTCGAGCAGCACGGTGCCGGGTTTCAGCGCCTTGTTCTTGATCAGCGCCACGCCGGTGTTGCCCATCGAGCCGGAGCGCACCAGATCCATGCCGCCTTGCACCATGGGGTGTTCCCAGGTGAGGAATTGCATGTCCTCGCGGGCCAGGGCCAGGTCGCGATCGTAGGTGATGGTGACGCCTTCGTCGTCGCCGAGGGGGAAGCTGGCATCCAGCATCTTCTCGCTGGGGCGCAGGATCAGGGCGTTGTCGGAATGGTCTTCGCTGTCGATGCCGAAGGCGTCGAACAACTGCTCCATGTAAATCGGCAGGGCGAACTGATCGTCCTGTTCGAGGATGGCTTCGACCAGCGCTTCGCCTTCGCCGGCGCCGCCGGAGTTGAGTTCCAGCAGGCGGTCGCGACCGCTGTGCAGTTCGCCTTCCAGACGCTCGCGTTCGCTGCGGGCCTCGTCCACCAGGCTCTGCCATTCGCCATCGTCGCCGGCTTCCAGCAGCGGCAGCAGGCGGCTGCCGAACTGGTGCTGCAGGGCGTTGCCGGTCGGGCAGGTGGCGAGGAAGGCGTTCAGCGCCTGGTGGTACCACTGGAACAGGCGCTCCTGCGGGCTGTTCTCCAGGTAGGGCACGTGCAACTGGATGCGCTGTTTTTGGCCGATCCGGTCGAGGCGGCCGATGCGTTGTTCGAGCAGATCCGGGTGAGCCGGCAGGTCGAACAGCACCAGGTGGTGGGCGAACTGGAAGTTGCGGCCTTCGCTGCCGATCTCCGAGCAGACCAGCACCTGGGCGCCGAATTCCTCGTCGGCGAAGTAGGCGGCGGCGCGGTCGCGTTCGAGGATGTTCATGCCCTCGTGGAACACGGTGGCGGCAATGCCCTTGCGCACGCGCAGGGCGTCTTCCAGATCCATGGCGGTCTCGGCGTGGGCGCAGATCACCAGCACCTTGACCCGCTTGAGCATCTTCAGGGTGTCGATCAGCCATTCGACGCGCGGATCGAAACGCCACCAGCGTTGTTCCTCGTCGACCTCGGCCTGGGCCTGGTAGCTGACTTCCGGGTACAGATCCGGGTGCTCGCCGATCGGCAGCTCCATGTACAGATCCGGACTGGGCAGCGGATAGGCGTGCAATTCGCGTTCGGGGAAGCCCTGCACGGCGGCGCGGGTGTTGCGAAACAGCAGGCGGCCGGTGCCGTGGCGGTCGAGCAGCTCGCGCACCAGGCGCGCCGAGGCTTCGCTGTCGCCGTGGTTGACCGCGGCCAGCAAGCCTTCGCCCTCCAGGCCGAGGAAGTCGTGGATGGTGCGGTGCGCAGTGCTCGACAGGCTGCCCTGGTCGAGCAGCTCCTGCACGGCTTCGGCGACCGGGCGGTAGTGGGCGCTCTCGGCGCGGAAGGCGGCGAGATCATGGAAACGATGCGGGTCGAGCAGGCGCAGGCGGGCGAAGTGGCTGTCCTGGCCGAGCTGTTCCGGGGTGGCGGTGAGCAGCAGCACGCCAGGGATGACCCCGGCCAACTGTTCGACCAGGGCGTATTCCTCGCTGGCATGCTCCGGGTGCCAGACCAGGTGATGGGCCTCGTCGACCACCAGCAGATCCCAGCCGGCGGCAAACAGCGCGTCCTGGGCGCGCTCGTCTTCGCACAGCCATTCCAGAGCGACCAGCGCCAACTGGCAATCCTCGAACGGGTTGCTGGCATCGCTCTCGATAAAGCGTTCGGCATCGAACAGGGCGACGTCGAGGTTGAAGCGCCGGCGCATCTCCACCAGCCACTGGTGCTGGAGGTTTTCCGGTACCAGGATCAGCACGCGGCTGGCGCGCCCGCAGAGCAGTTGGCGATGGATCACCAGGCCGGCTTCGATGGTCTTGCCCAGGCCCACTTCGTCGGCCAGCAATACCCGTGGGGCGATGCGGTCGGCGACTTCACGGGCGATGTGCAACTGGTGCGCGATCGGTTGCGCGCGCACGCCGCCCAGGCCCCAGAGCGAGGACTGCAACTGCTTGCTGGTGAACTCCAGGGTGCGGTAGCGCAGGGCGAACCAAGGCAGGGGATCGATCTGCCCGGCGAACAGGCGATCGCTGGCCAGACGGAATTGAATGAAGTTGGACAGCTGGGTTTCCGGCAGGCTGACGCTGTGGTTCTGCCCGTTGAGCCCGTGGTACACCAGCAGGCCGTCGATGTCGTCGACTTCCTGGACGGTCAGCTTCCAGCCTTCGAAGTGGGTGATCTCGTCGCCCGGAGAAAAGCGCACGCGCGTCAGCGGTGCATTGTTCGCAGCATACTGGCGGGTTTCGCCAGTGGCCGGGTAGAGCACGGTGAGCATCCGACCGTCCTGCATGAGGACGGTGCCCAAGCCCAACTCCGCTTCGCTGTCACTGATCCAGCGTTGCCCCGGTTCATACTGCGCCATGCCTGTCTCCTGCGTGAAAAAGCCGGCTATGGTAACGGAACGCCGGGCTCAGGCCAAAGGCGCAATAGTGCTTAACCGGCACTTATAAGGCTTACTTAAGTCGAAAGTGTAGTGAGGCGGGCCTCAAGTTGGCGTCCGAGTGGCCGACAGCCCGACCAAAGGAGGACTGATAAAGTGCTACCGCCCATTCCCCACGGCATGGCGCCGGTCACCGTCCAGCAGGACGCGATCAAGCCCAGGCCCGATGTCCCGCCGGTTACGCCGGCTGCCGCCAGCGCCAAGGAAAGTGGCGTGAGCCTGGATAAGCGCCACCCGCAGGAGGCAACCGAGTTGCTGCGCGAGGAACAGCGGCGGCGCCAGCGGCGTGGCTACAGTCCCGAGGCGCTGGCGGAAGGCGAAGTGGCCGCGGCCGACGAGGCGGTAATCGATGAGTTGCCCCGCCAGGGTTTGTGGGTGGATGTGCAGGTCTGAACCGCGCACAATCATGGCCAAGTGCACCGCCTGTTTCGCCGAGCCCGTTGTGAGTCTATTCCCCGCGACCGATCTGCAATTACCTGATGCCGAGCTGGAGTTGCTTGGGCGCTGGCTTGCGCCGGAGATGGCCGATCTGTGGCTGCAGCAACTGCTCGAACAGACGCCCTGGCAGCAGCCGCACGTGCGGCTCTACGGACGAGCGCATCGAGTGCCGCGGCTGGTGGCCTGGTATGGCGATGGCGAGGCCGGCTACCGCTATTCCGGCCTGACCCATCAGCCGCTGCCCTGGACAGCCCTGCTCGCAGAGATTCGCGCCCGGCTGGTGGCGACGCTGGGGCAGCCGCTTAATGGCGTATTGCTCAATTATTACCGCGACGGGCAGGACTCCATGGGCTGGCACAGCGACGACGAGCCTGAGCTGGGCGCCAATCCGTTGATCGCCTCGCTCAACCTCGGCGCGACCCGGCGTTTCGATCTGCGGCGCAAGGGACAGAGCCGGATTGAACACTCGTTGTGGCTCGAGCACGGTTCACTGCTGGTCATGCGCGGGCCAACCCAGCATTATTGGCAGCACCAAGTGGCGAAGACGCGCAGCCAGTGTGCGCCGCGCCTGAATCTGACGTTTCGTTTAATCCGGTCGCCCGCATGAACAATGACGACAAGCTGATTGATTTCAGCGCCGAGCGCGGCAAGCGCATTCACGATCTGCACGACAAGAAACTCGAGGAAATGCGCCAGGCATTCGAGCAGGCGCTGCCGCTGCCCAAGGGTAAGAAACAGGCCAAGCACAAAGCGAAAAAGCGCTGATTCGCGCGGTTCCGAGGCCGATCCATTGATCTGGGTCAGCTTCCTGTATTGCCCGCCGTCGAGGCTTTCCCGGCCTTGACTTGGATCAATGATCCTGCCCCCGTGCCTGTTACCTTGCAGCCATTCCAGCAGGGTTAGCGCAGGAGGCAACCATGTTTATTGATGTCGTAGTTCTCGCCGGTATCGGCACCGTTGGTTTGATGGTCGCTTTCTTCGCTGGCGTTGGTTATTTCATCTGGAAGGACTCGCACAAGCGCAAGGCGCCGTAAGTTCTCCAGTTTCACGAGCACGCAAGGCAATTTGGGCGACTTCGGTCGCCTTTTTTTATGGTGCGCGATTTGTCCCCGGGCCGATCCGGGCGCCGCGGCGTTGCTCAATCCAGGCGTTTGCTCACCCGGGTTACCGCCACGCCCAGCATCAGTCCGGTGAACACCAGCAATGCCAGTATCTCCGGCCAGAGATCCAGCAACCCGGCACTGCGCAGCATGATCCCGCGCGCCAGGCGCAGGAAGTGGGTGAGCGGCAGCAGTTCGGCGATCCACTGGGCGGCCTTGGGCATGCCGGCGAAGGGAAACATGAAACCGGACAGCAGAATCTGCGGCAGGAAGGTGAAAAAGGCAATTTGCATGGCCTGGAACTGGGTCTGCGCCAGGGTCGAGATAAACACTCCGAGCGCCAGGCTGGCGACGATGAACAGCAAGGAGGCGGCATAGAGTTCCAGTAACGAACCGCGGATAGGAACCTCGAACAGCAGGCGGCCGGTGAGCAGAATCACCGTCACCTGGAGCAGGCCGATAGCGACGAAGGGCAGCACCTTGCCGAGCGTCAGCTCCCAGGGCGACAGGGGCGTGGTGATCAGCATTTCCATGTTGCCGCGTTCGCGTTCGCGAACCAGGGCGATGGCGGTGAACAGCACCATGGTCATGGTCAGGATCACCCCGATCAGCCCCGGCACGGTATTCACCGCCGCGAGGCGCTCGGGGTTGTAGAAGTTGACCAGCTCGATCGTCTGGCGACTCTCCCAGCCCGGCAACGGGTAGCTCGCCAACTGGCGCGCCGAGGCCTGTACGCTCTGATCCGAGCCATCCACCACCAGTTGTAGCGGCGGGCGCTCCTGGTTTTCCAGGCGCGCCTCGAAATCCCTCGGGATGACCAGGGCGGCGCTGATCTTGCCTTGGCGCAGCAGGCTGTCCATTTGCTGCGGGTTGCTCAGCCGGTAGCGCAGGTTGAGCACCTGGCTGGAGCCGAGTTCCGCCACCACCTCGCGCGAGCGCGCGCTGCCCGCCTGGTCGAGGACGGCGGCGTCGATGCCGCGCACGTCCATGTTGATCGCGTAGCCGAACAGCACCAGTTGCAGCAGCGGAATGCCGACGATCATGGCGAAGGTCAGGCGGTCGCGGCGCAGTTGGCGCAGCTCCTTGACCACGATCGCAGTGAGGCGGCGCAGGTTCATCGCGGGGCCTGCACGGGTTGGCGGGTGACGCTGACGAATACGTCTTCCAGGTTGGCTTGCGTGCTTCTTATTTGCACATCGATGCGGGCGGCGTGCAGGCGCTGTTCGATGCCCGCGCGGGCATCGGCGGTGGCCACCAGCACCCGCAATGCGGCACCGATCTGCGCCATCGCCAGCACATCCGCGCAGCCCTGCAGTGCACGCTGGGCCTGGCGTGGTTGCGCGCACTCGATCAGCAGCGGGTGGCCGGGCAGGGCATCGAGCAGTTCGCGCGGGCTGCCGTCGGCGACCAGGCGGCCGGCGTCGAGGATGCCCAGGCGGGTGCAGCGCTCGGCCTCGTCCATATAGTGGGTGGAGACCAGCAGGGTGGTGCCGGCGTCGGCCAGCTCGAACAACGACTCCCAGAATTCCCGACGCGACTGCGGATCGACCGCGCTGGTGGGCTCGTCGAGCAACAGCAGATCGGGCTTGTGCAACACCGCGCCGGCCAGCGCCAGGCGTTGCTTCTGCCCGCCGCTCAGGGTGCCGGCCATCTGTTGACGCTGCTCGCCCAGCCAGTAGCGCTCGAGCAGTTCGGCGATACGCTGGCGCGCCGCAGCCTTGTCCAGACCCTGCACGGTGGCGAGAAACTGCAGGTTCTCGACCACGCTGAGGTCTTCGTAGAGGGAGAATTTCTGGGTCATGTAGCCGATGCGCCGCTTGAGTGCCTCGGCATCGCGGGGGATCTGGCAACCGAGCACCTCGATCTCCCCCGCGCTGGGTCGCAGCAGGCCGCAGAGCATGCGGATGGTGGTCGACTTGCCGGAGCCGTTGGGGCCGAGGAAGCCGAACACCTCGGCGCGCCGTACCCGCAGGTTCAGGTTGTCCACCGCTGTCAGCGCGCCGAAACGCTTGCTCAGGCCGCTGGCCTGAATCACCACGTCAGTGCTGGGCATCGGCGTCGCGCTCGGCGCTGAGCGGTAGCCCGGCCGGCAGCCGGCGTGCGCCATCGCCTTGCAGGCGCAGTTCGGCACGATACATCAGGCGGCTGGCGTCATCGCCGCTGAGGGCGAAGTAGGGGGTGAAGCTGGCTTCGCTGCGGATGCTGCTGAGGGTGGCGGCGAAGGGCTGCTCGACGCCCTGGACAGTCACGCGCAGGGCGTCGCCCAGCTCGAAGCGGGTGCGCTGGCTGGCGGGGATGTAGAGCCGTGCGTAAGGCGCATCGCCGACCAGCAGGCTGGCCAGTTCGGCTCCGACCGGCGGTTGGTCGCCGGGCTTGAAGGGCAGGGCATCGACCCGTCCAGCCCGCGGGGCGCGCAAGCTCAGGTGGTCGCGGTCGAGCTGCAGGCGGGCCAGGTTGGCGCGCACGGCCTGCAGGCTGGCGGCGGCTTGTTGCAGTTGCTCCGTGCGAGTGCCGTGGGTCAGTTCGCGCAACTGGGCGTCGGCGTTGCGGGTGGCGGCCCTGGCCTGATCGCGGCTGGTGCGGGCGCGATCCAATTCGGCGATGGCCACCTGGCGATGCCGGTAGAGGGTGTCGAAGCGCTGGAAATTGCGCTCGGCGTCGGTCAGCTCGGCGCGGTTGCGCGCCAGGGTGGCCTGGGCCGCCTCGATGGTTTCCACGCGCGCGCCGTTGCTCAGTTCACTCAGGCGCGCCTCGGCCTGCGCTACCTCAGCCCGGGCCTGAGCGATGCGGGCATCCTGGCGGCGCGGGTCGAGTTCGAGCAGCAGTTGTCCGGCCTCGACCCGATCGCCTTCGGCGACGTGCCAGCGCAGGATGGTTTCCGAGGCTTCGGCGGGCAGGCCGATACGGTCCCATTCCAGGGTGCCGAGCAGTACGGGCTCGGACGCTTCCTGGCGGCAGCCGGCGGAGACTATGAGCAGGAGGGCCAGCAGGCAATGTTCAGGGCGCATGGGGACTCTCCAGGCCGCGTTCGAGGAGGATCAGGGTGTGACGGGCCAGCGCCTCGTCGTCCAGTTCGGGGGCGTTGAACAGGCCGCGCCAGATAGGGGCGGCGGCGTAAGGGAACAGGGTCAGGCCGACCAGCGAGACGACTAGCAGGCGGGGCTCGAGATCCGGGTTGAGGGCGCCACGCCGCTGCGCGGCGGCGAAGCGCTCGGCCAGCATGCGTGAAATCAATGGCGCGATGTGGCTCATCAACAACTCGCGCAGGCCGCCGCCTTCGCATAGCACCTCGCGTACCCACAACGGTGGCAACCAGGGATGTGCCTGGACGACCCGGCGCATGCCCTGGATAAACTCGCGGATCAGGGCCGCGGGGTCATCGCCGGTCTCGCGTAGGCTTTGGCTGAGCCCCATAAGCGCGGGTAGCAGGCGCTCTGCGACGACGGCGGCGAGCAACTTCGCTTTGTTACCGAAGTAGTAATTGACCAGCGCGGGGGTGACCCCGGCGGCACTGGCGATGGCGCGCAGGCTGCTGGCGGCGATGCCCTTGTGGGCGAATGCGTTGAGGGCGGCGTCGATCAGGCGCTCGCGTTGCGCAGTCGTATCGCCGCCGGGGCGGCCGGGAGGGCGGCTTTTTTTCGCTGGGACTGGGGTTGTTGGTGTGTTCATGAATTAAATTTAAATACAAATATAATTATT
>NZ_JARRAB010000007.1 GCF_030376615.1 Pseudomonas sp. sp1636 | reverse complement strand
ACGGATTTTCGGCCGCCGGACGCTGGTCTGGCATGGCGGTTGCTCTAGTACCTGCAGGCGATCCAACAAAGACAAGTTCAGGCAATCGCTGCCCAGCGTCCGTCGTTTTCCGGCAGGCCGCCTAGACTTGTCGTTGTTCGCCCGCTCTGTAGCGCTACGGCGCATCAACCAAGCACAAAAACAAGAGGAAGCATTTCATGTTCAAACTGACTGCCAAGGCGCTGGCTTGCGCCCTGTCGCTGAGCATCGCCGGCATGGCCCAAGCGGCCGAGCCGATTGTGATCAAATTCTCCCACGTGGTCGCCGAGCACACCCCCAAGGGTCAAGGCGCGATGCTGTTCAAGAAGCTCGCCGAAGAGCGTCTGGGCGACAAGGTCAAAGTCGAGGTCTACCCGAACTCCTCGCTGTTCGGCGATGGCAAGGAAATGGAAGCGCTGTTGCTCGGCGACGTGCAGCTGATTGCCCCGTCCCTGGCCAAGTTCGAGCAATACACCAAGCAGATCCAGGTATTCGACCTGCCGTTCCTGTTCCAGGACATGGCCGCCGTCGACCGTTTCCAGCAAAGCCCGGCAGGTCAGGGTTTGCTCAAGTCGATGGAAGACAAGAACATCACCGGCCTGGGTTACTGGCACAACGGCCTCAAGCAGCTGTCGGCCAACAAGGCCCTGCGTGAACCGAAAGATGCCCGTGGCCTGAAGTTCCGCGTACAGGCGTCCGCCGTCCTCGAGGAGCAGTTCAAGGCCGTGCGCGCCAACCCGCGCAAGATGAGCTTCGCCGAGGTCTACCAAGGCCTGCAGACGGGCGTGGTCAACGGTGCCGAGAACCCCTACTCGAACATCTACAGCCAGAAGATGCATGAGGTGCAGAAGTACATCACCGAGTCCAACCACGGCGTTCTGGACTACATGCTGATCACCAACACCAAGTTCTGGAACAGCCTGCCGGAAGACGTGCGCGGCGAGCTGGGCAAGATCATCGTGGAAGTGACCGCCGAGGTGAACAAGCAAGCCGACGCACTGAACCAGGGCGACAAGCAACGCATCCTCGACGCCAAAACCAGCGAAATCCTCAACCTGACCCCCGAGCAGCGCGGCATGTGGCGCGATGCCATGAAGCCGGTATGGGCCAAGTTCGAAGGCGAAATCGGTGCCGACCTGATCAAGGCCGCCGACGCCGCCAACCAGTAGGGCGGGTTAGCCGCCCGGCGGCGTAACCCACCGGCAGCGGCGGCAGATCGCCGCGCTGCCGGGCTATTGCGCCAGGGCACTGCCGTAGCTACAGCCCTGGCCCTCCTTCCCTGCACTGGAGATATTATCGATGAACGCCTTGCGACGCGCGTGGGATCACTTCGAAGAAGGCTTTATCGCCTTCCTCCTGGCGGCCATGACGCTGGTGACATTCGTCTACGTGATTCTCAACAACCTCTACACCCTGTTCTACAACTTGGGCGATCGCTGGGAAGGCGCCAGCGACCAGCTGTTCGCCGTCGGCGACTTGATTCTCGGGCTGGCCCAGGACATGACCTGGAGCATCTCTCTGACCAAGGCGCTGTTCGCCTGGTTGATCTTCTTCGGCCTGGCCTATGGCGTGCGCACCGCCGGGCATATCGGCGTCGACGCGCTGGTGAAACTGGCGCGCAAGCCGGTGCAACGCATCATCGGCCTGATCGCCTGCCTGTGTTGCCTGGGTTATGCCGGGCTGGTCAGCGTGGCCAGCTTCGACTGGGTGCGCACCCTGTTCATCGCCAATATTGGCGCCGAGGATCTCGGCCACTACGGCATCAAACAATGGCATATCACCCTGGTCGTGCCGTTCGGCTACGCCATGGTGTTTATTCGTTTCCTGGAAATCTTCGTGCGTATCCTGCGCCACCAGCAGACCGGCCTCGGCCTGGCCGATGAGGCCGCCGAAGCGATGAAGTTGACCGAGCACGAGGAACCCAAGCAATGACCATTCTGTTCCTCTTCGTTCTGCTGTTCGCGCTGATGTTCATCGGCGTACCGGTGGCCGCCTCCCTCGGCCTGGCCGGCTCGGTGACCATCATGCTGTTCAGCCCGGATTCGGTGCGTTCGCTGGCGATCAAGCTGTTCGAGACCAGCGAGCACTACACCCTGCTGGCGATTCCGTTCTTCCTGCTGTCCGGCGCCTTTATGACCACCGGCGGCGTGGCCCAGCGCCTGATCGATTTCGCCAACGCCTGCGTCGGCCATATCCGTGGCGGCCTGGCGATCTCCGCGGTGATGGCCTGCATGCTGTTCGCCGCCTTGTCCGGTTCCTCGCCGGCGACCGTGGCCGCCGTCGGCTCGATTGCCATCGCCGGCATGGTGCGTTCCGGTTACCCGCAGGCCTTCGGCGCCGGCATCGTCTGCAACGCCGGCACCCTGGGCATCCTGATCCCGCCGTCGATCGTCATGGTGGTGTATGCCGCCGCCACCGAACAGTCGGTCGGCAAGCTGTTCATGGCCGGGGTGATCCCGGGCCTGATGCTCGGCGTGGCATTGATGGTGGCGATCTACATAGTCGCGCGCAAGATGGATCTGCCGTCCCTGCCGCGTGCCAGCCTGCGCCAACTGCTGAGCACCGCGCGCAAGGCGATCTGGGGCCTGCTGCTGATGGTGATCATCCTCGGCGGCATCTATTCCGGCATGTTCACCCCGACCGAAGCGGCGGCGGTGGCGGCGGTCTACGCCGGCTTCGTCGCCCTGTTCGTGTACAAGGACATGACGGTGCGCGAGTGCCCCAAGGTGCTGCTGGAGTCCGGCAAGCTGACCATCATGCTGATGTTCATCATCGCCAACGCCATGCTCTTCGCCCACGTGCTGACCACCGAACAGATCCCCCAGACCATCACCGCCCTGGTGATCGAGATGGGCCTGCAACCCTGGCAGTTCCTGCTGGTGGTGAACATCGTGCTGCTGGTGGCCGGGGCCTTTATGGAACCCTCGGCGATCATCCTGATCCTCGCGCCGATCCTGTTCCCGATTGCCGTGCAACTGGGCATCGACCCGATCCACCTGGGCATCATCATGGTGGTGAACATGGAGATCGGCCTGATCACCCCACCGGTGGGGCTGAACCTGTTCGTCACCTCGGCGGTCACCGGCATGCCGCTGACCGCGGTGATCAAGGCCGCCTGGCCCTGGCTGATGCTGCTGCTCGGTTTCCTGATGGTGATCACCTACATCCCGGCCGTGTCCATGGCCCTGCCGAACTGGCTGGGGATGAGCTGATCGCGACCTGTTGAAGTACCCCGTGTACTTTCTGCCCGGCCTCAGTGCCGGGCTTTTTTTTTGCTTATGCCCCGGTTACCTGTTGAGTCCGCCCCGGCAACAGCACGCCCCCTCGCGCGATGCATCACCGGGACATCGCCCAGAGAAATCCGCCCAGTTGCCGGTGATCGGCCTTGCCCTTGACCCAGATCAGCCCCGCCCGAAGCCCCATGTGGATCAATGATGATCGCCATGCCCTCAAGGAGAGTCACCATGTCCCAGGCTTCCAGCAAACTCCGTCTGGCCGCACTGATAGCCCTGGTGGTGGGCTCGATGGTCGGCGGCGGGATCTTTTCCCTGCCGCAGAACATGGCCGCCAGTGCCAGCGCCGGAGCGATCCTGATCGGCTGGGCGATTACCGCGGTGGGGATGCTGACCCTGGCCTTCGTCTTCCAGGGCCTGGCCAACCGCAAACCGCAACTGGACGCCGGGGTCTATGCCTACGCCAAGGCCGGTTTTGGCGACTACATGGGCTTTTCCTCGGCCTGGGGCTACTGGATCAGCGCCTGGATCGGCAACGTCAGCTACTTCGTCCTGCTGTTCAGCACCCTCGGCTACTTCTTCCCGATCTTTGGCGAAGGCAACACCTTGCCCGCCATCATCGGCGCCTCGCTGCTGTTGTGGGCCGTGCATTTCCTGGTGTTGCGCGGCATCAAGGAAGCGGCGTTCATCAACCTGGTGACCACCGTCGCCAAGCTGGTGCCGCTGCTGCTGTTCGTCGTCATCGCCGCCGTTGCCTTCCGGCTCGAAGTGTTCACCGCCGACTTCTGGGGACGCGGCAACCTGGAGCTGGGCAGCGTGATGGATCAGGTGCGCAACATGATGCTGGTCACCGTCTGGGTGTTTATCGGCATCGAGGGGGCCAGCGTCTACTCGGCCCGCGCCGAGAACCGCGCCGATGTCGGCAGGGCCACGGTGCTCGGGTTCGTCGGGGTCTTGCTGCTGTTGGTGATGGTCAACGTGTTGTCCATGGGCATTCTCAGCCAGGCCGAACTGGCCGGATTGAAGAACCCCTCCATGGCCGGCGTGCTGCAACAGGTGGTCGGCCCCTGGGGCGCGGCGCTGATCGGCATCGGCCTGATCGTCTCGCTGCTCGGCGCGCTGCTGTCCTGGACCCTGCTGTGTGCGGAGATCCTGTTCGTCGGCGCCCGCGATCAGACCATGCCCAACTTCCTGAAAAAGGAAAACAGCAAGCACGCACCGGTCAACGCGCTCTGGCTGTCCAACGGCCTGATCCAGCTGTTCCTGATCGTCACCCTGTTCAACCAGGCCACTTACCTCAACCTGCTGTACCTGGCCACTTCGATGATCCTGCTGCCGTATTTCTGGTCGGCGGCCTACGCGGTGCTGCTGGCGGTACGCGGCGAAACCTACGAGAACCAAGCCGCGGCGCGGCGCAAGGATCTGCTGATCGGCCTGATCGCGATGATCTACGCGCTGTGGCTGGTGTATGCCGGCGGGGTGCAGTACGTCCTGCTGTCGGCGCTGCTCTATGCCCCGGGCGCCATTCTGTTCGCCAAGGCCAGGCGCGAGCAGGGCCAGCCGGTGTTCGCCCCCCTGGAAGGCCTGATCTTTCTCGCCGTATTGGTCGGCGCCGGCATCGCCGCCTACGGCCTCTACGCCGGCTTCCTCAACCTCTAACAGAAGGATGTATGACATGAGTACTGGAAAACTCGGGGTGCATTCCGAAGCCGGCAAGCTGCGCAAGGTGCTGGTCTGCTCGCCCGGCCTGGCACACCTGCGCCTGACCCCGAACAACTGCGACGACCTGCTGTTCGACGATGTGATCTGGGTCAGCCAGGCCAAGCGCGACCACTTCGACTTCGTCAGCAAGATGCGTGAGCGTGGCGTCGAGGTCGTGGAGATGCACAACCTGCTCAGCGACACCGTGCAGAATCCCGCCGCCCTGCAGTGGATTCTCGACCGCAAGGTCAGCGCCAATCTGGTCGGTATCGGCCTGCAGAATGAGCTGCGCAGCTGGCTGCAGAGCCTGCCGCCGCGCGCCCTGGCCGAACATCTGATCGGCGGGGTGGCGGTGGCCGACCTGCTCAAGGGTCTGGGGGAAAGCCCCAGCCTGAAGATGCTCGGCGAGTTTATCGGCCCGGCCAGCTTTGTCGTGCCACCGCTGCCCAATACGCTGTTCACCCGTGACACCAGTTGCTGGATTTACGGCGGCGTCACCCTCAACCCGATGCACTGGCCGGCGCGCCGCCAGGAAACCCTGCTGGCCACGGCCATCTACAGCTTCCACCCCGATTTCGCCAACGCCGAGTTCGAGACCTGGTACGGCAATCCGGAGCTCGACCACGGCTCGGCCAGCCTGGAAGGCGGCGACGTCATGCCGATCGGTAACGGCGTAGTGCTGATCGGCATGGGCGAACGCAGCTCGCGCCAGGCCATCGGCCAGCTGGCGCAGAATCTGTTCGCCAAGGGCGCGGTCGAACGGGTGATAGTCGCCGGCCTGCCGCAATCGCGCGCGGCCATGCACCTGGACACGGTGTTCAGCTTCTGCGACCGCGACCTGGTGACCATCTTCCCCGACGTGGTCAACCAGATAGTGCCGTTCAGCCTGCGCCCCGACCCGAGCAAACCGGGCGGCATCGACATTCGCCGCGAGCAGCAGCCCTTCCTGCAGGTGGTGGCCGAAGCGCTCAACCTCAAGCAACTGCGCACCGTGCAGACCGGCGGTGACAGCTACGAGGCCGAACGCGAGCAATGGGACGACGGCAACAACGTACTGGCCCTCGAACCCGGCGTGGTGATCGGCTACGACCGCAATACCTACACCAACACCCAACTGCGCAAGGCCGGGGTGGAAGTCATCACCATCGACGCCAGCGAACTGGGCCGCGGTCGTGGCGGCGGGCATTGCATGAGCTGCCCAATCGTCCGCGATCCTGTCGATTACTGATTGTGCACGGCAGGCTTTACCCAGGCCTGCCGCGCCCATTTTTCACAAGGACATTGTCATGGCGTTTAATCTGCACAACCGCAACCTGCTCAGCCTGATGCACCATAGCCCTCAGGAGTTGCACTACCTGCTGGATCTGGCCCGCGACCTCAAGCACGCCAAGTACACCGGCACCGAGCAACAGCACCTCAAGCGCAAGAACATCGCACTGATCTTCGAGAAGAGCTCGACCCGCACCCGCTGCGCCTTCGAAGTGGCGGCCTATGACCAGGGTGCCAATGTCACCTTTATCGACCCGGGCTCCTCGCAGATCGGCCACAAGGAGACCATGAAGGACACCGCGCGGGTACTCGGGCGCCTGTACGACGCCATCGAATACCGTGGCTACCATCAGCAAATCGTCGAGGAACTGGCCAAGTTCGCCGGGGTGCCGGTATTCAATGGCCTGACCGACGAGTACCACCCCACGCAGATGCTCGCCGACGTGCTGACCATGCGCGAGCACAGCGACAAGCCGCTGCACGACATCAGCTACGCCTACCTGGGTGACGCGCGCAACAATATGGGCAATTCGCTGCTGCTGGTCGGCGCCAAGCTCGGCATGGACGTGCGCATCGCCGCGCCCCAGGCGCTCTGGCCGGACGCAGCCCTGGTCAAACAGTGCCAGGCCTTTGCCGGCGAAAGTGGCGCGCGCATCAGCCTGAGCGAAGATGCCAAGGCGGCGGTGCAGGGCGTTGATTTCATCCACACCGATGTCTGGGTCTCCATGGGCGAGCCGGTTCAGGCCTGGGCCGAGCGCATTCAGTTGCTGCTGCCCTACCAGGTCAACGCCGAGATGATGAAAGCCAGCGGCAACCCGCGGATCAAGTTCATGCACTGCCTGCCGGCGCTGCACAACAGCGAGACCGAGCTTGGCCGGCAGATCGCCGCACAATATCCGCACCTGGCCGACGGTATCGAAGTCACCGACCAGGTCTTCGAATCGCCGGCCTGTATCGCCTTCGAGCAGGCGGAAAACCGCATGCATACGATCAAGGCGGTGTTGGTCGCCACCCTCGGCGATATATGAGCGCCGAACGCGCGCAAGGAGATCGAGCATGCGTATCGTAATCGCCCTGGGCGGCAACGCCCTGTTGCGTCGTGGCGAACCCCTGAGCGCGCAGAACCAGCGCGACAACGTGCGCAGCGCCTGCACGCAGATCGCCAGGATCGCCCCCGGCAAGCAACTGCTGATCGTCCACGGCAACGGCCCGCAGGTGGGCCTGCTGGCCTTGCAGAATGCCGCCTACAGCCCGGACAGCCCCTACCCGCTGGACGTGCTGGGGGCCGAGACCGAAGGCATGATCGGCTACATGATCGAACAGGAACTGGGCAACCTGTTGCCGTTCGAGGTGCCCTTCGCCACCCTGCTGACCCAGGTCGAAGTCGACCCGGCCGACCCGGCCTTGCAGCACCCGAGCAAGCCGATCGGCCCACTCTACAGCCAAGCGGAGGCCGAACACCTGGCGCGCGAAAAAGGCTGGAGCATGGCCGCCGATGGCGCGCAATTTCGCCGCGTGGTGGCCAGCCCCAGACCCAAGCGGATTTTCGAGATCCGCCCGATCCAGTGGCTGCTGGACAAAGGCACGGTGGTGATCTGCGCCGGCGGCGGCGGCATCCCCACCGTCTACGACGAAAACCGCCAGCTCAAGGGCATCGAGGCGGTGATCGACAAGGATCTCTGCTCGGCGCTGCTGGCCGAACAGCTGGACGCCGATCTGCTGCTGATCGCCACCGACGTCAACGCGGCCTTCGTCGACTGGGGCCAACCCACGCAGAAGGCCATCGCCCAGGCCCATCCGGATGCGCTGGAGCGACTGCCCTTTGCTGCCGGCTCCATGGGGCCCAAGATCCAGGCCGCCTGCGAATTCGCCCGGCACACCGGCAAGGTCGCGGTAATCGGCGCGCTGGGGGATATCGAGGGGCTTGTCCAAGGCACGGCCGGCACCCGCATCAGCATCCACAGCGGCGGCATCGACTACCGTTGAGTTGCCCGCGCCCCGCTGACCGGCCCCGGGAGCCTGTCGGACTTTTCCGCAGTAGAACGGCGTTAAGTCCGCCCGCCTCCTAGCTCGCGCTCTGGCCAGCCTCCGCCAGCGCCCGCGCCTGTTCGCGCAACACGAACTTCTGCACCTTGCCGGTGGCGGTTTTCGGCAGCGCGGTGAAGACCACGCAACCGGGCACCTTGAAGCGCGCCATGCGCTGCTGACAGAAGCCGATCACCTCCGCGACCGTCAGCTCGACCCCCGGCTTGGGGGTGACGAAGGCACAGGGGGTTTCGCCCCACTTGTCGCTGGGCATGGCCACCACCGCCGCCTCGAGAATCTGCGGGTGGCGGTAGAGCACGTCTTCGACCTCGATCGAGGAGATGTTCTCGCCGCCGGAGATGATGATGTCCTTGGAACGATCCTTGATCTCGACGTAGCCGTCCGCGTGCCACACCGCCAGGTCGCCGGAGTGGAACCAGCCGCCGGCGAAGCACTCGGCGGTGGCGGTCGGGTTCTTCAGGTAACCCTTCATCACCACGTTGCCGCGCATGAAAATTTCGCCGATGGTCTCGCCGTCCTTGGGCACCGGCAGCAGAGTCTCCGGGTCGGCCACCATCAGGCCGTCGAGTAGCGGCGCGCGCACGCCCTGACGGGATTTCAGGCGGGCACGCTGCTCCGGGGTTTCACTGTCCCACTCCTCCTTCCACTCGCAGGCCACGCTGGGGCCGTAGGTTTCGGTCAGGCCGTAGACGTGGGTGACGCGAAATTCCAGGGCCTCCATGGCCTCGATCACCGCCGCGGGGGGCGCGGCGCCGGCGGTGAGGACTTTAACCGGGCGGGTCTTCAGCGCCTTCAAGTCATCGGCGGCGTTGGCCAGCATATTCAGCACGATCGGCGCGCCGCAGAAGTGGTCGACGCCATGCTCGGCGAGCAGCGGATAGATCGCCTCGGCCCGCACCTGGCGCAGGCACACGCTGGTGCCGACATAGGCGGCCAGCGCCCAGGGGAAACACCAGCCGTTGCAGTGGAACATCGGCAGCGTCCACAGGTACACCGGGAAGCGGCTCATGTCCCAGCACATGGCATTGGACAGCGCATTCAGATGCGCGCCGCGGTGGTGGTAAACCACGCCCTTGGGGTTGCCGGTGGTGCCGGAGGTGTAGTTGAGCGAGATCGCCTGCCACTCGTCGGCCGGCATCTGCCAGGCATAGTCCGGGTCGCCCTCGGCCAGCAGCGCCTCGTAGTCGAACTGGCCGATCAGTTGGCCGTCCTGATATTCCGGGTCGTCGATGCCGATGATCAACGGCCGCTTGGACAGGTTGCTGGTGGCACGCTGCACCAGTTCGCCGAACTCCTTGTCGACCAGCAGCACCTTGGCTTCGCCATGCTGCAGGATAAAGGCGATGGCTTCGGCATCCAGACGGGTGTTGATGGCATTGAGTACCGCCCCGCACATGGGCACGCCGAAGTGCGCCTCGAACATCGCCGGGCCGTTCGGCGCGATCACCGCCACCGTATCGCCCAGGCCAATGCCATGCCGCGCCAGCGCCGAGGCCAGGCGAATGCAGCGGCTGTAAGTCTCGCCCCAGGTCTGCCGCAGGCTACCGTTGATCAGTGCCGTGCGCTGCGGGTAGACACTCGCCGCGCGCTCGAGAAAACTCAAGGGGCTGAGCGCCTGAAAGTTGGCCGCATCGCGCGGCATGCCGTATTCATAGGGGTTGAGGCTGTGCATTGTTGTTCTCCCGCTAAACCTTGAACTAAAGAAACCTTAGCAGCTGTAAGGCTTTACCGAAGCGCGACCTTGGTCGAAGCCGTGACTCACAGGTCACGAATCGCGTCAGCATAGGCATCCGAACAGTCGAGCCGACCCTCGCTCCGCAGGCCATCCCCCGCGTTAGAGGGGGCGGCCCACGTGACAAGCCGCCATAGCCTCATCTGAGCTTGTCCTGGCGTACTTATTTGAAGGAGTTCCCGCGTGAAGTCTCGTTTACCTGTGATCGTTGGTTTTGGTGGCTATAACGCAGCCGGCCGCAGCTCCTTTCACCACGGTTTCCGCCGCTCCGTGATCGAGTCCATGGACACCCGCGCGCGCCAGGAAACCCTCGCCGGCCTGGCGGTGATGATGAAGCTGGTGCAGGTGCTCGACGGCACTTACCAGACGGCCGACGGCACGGCGCTGAGCCTGGCCGAGATCGACAGTCGGTTTGCCGAGCAGATCCTCGCCTCGACCCTGGTGCGCCGCATCGAAAAGCAGCACCTGGACGTCGATGCCGCCCATTGGCACAAGAGCATCAGCGTCAGCGGCGCCCCGGGCACCCCGCTGAGCTTCATCAGCAACCGCAAGCAATTGCCCGAGCCACTGCCGGCCAACTGGTCGGTCGAGCCGCTGAACGCCACCGAGGTGCGCGTCGCCCTGCACGACAACTGCGAGTTCAAGGTCGACAGCTACCGCGCCCTGCCGGTGAAGTCCGCCGGCCAGCTGCCCACCGGCTTCGAACCGAGCGAGCACTACAACTCGCGTTTCCACCCGCGCGGCCTGAGCATGGCGATTGTCGGGGTGACCGACGCCCTGCGCTCGACCGGCCTGCCCTGGCAGTCGATCGTCGACCGGGTACAACCGGACGAAATCGCCGTGTTCTCCAGCTGCATCATGAGCCAGCTCGACGAGAACGGTTTCGGCGGCCTGATGCAATCGCGCCTCAAGGGCGGCCGGGTCACCGCCAAGCAGCTGGCCCTGGGCCTCAACAGCATGTCGGCGGACTTCATCAACGCCTACGTGCTCGGCAGCGTCGGCAGCACCGGCAGCATCACCGGCGCCTGCGCCACCTTCCTCTATAACCTGCAGAAGGGCATCGAGCAGATCGCCGCGGGCAAGGCGCGGGTGGTCATCGTCGGCAGCAGCGAAGCGCCGCTCAACCAGGAATGCATCGAGGGCTACGGCGCCATGGGCGCACTGGCCACCGAAGACGGCCTGCGCCAGATCGAGGGCAAGGATGACGTCGACTTCCGCCGCGCCAGCCGCCCATTCGGCGACAACTGCGGTTTCACCCTGGCCGAAGCCTGCCAGTTCGTGGTGCTGATGGACGACGAACTGGCCCTGGAGCTGGGTGCCGACATCCACGGCGCGGTGCCGGACGTGTTCGTCAACGCCGACGGCTTCAAGAAATCCATCTCCGCCCCCGGGCCGGGCAACTACCTGACCGTGGCCAAGGCCGTGGCCAGCGCCGTGCAACTGCTCGGCATCGACGCCGTGCGCCAGCGCAGTTTCGTCCAGGCCCACGGTTCCAGCACCCCGGCCAACCGCACCACCGAATCGGAACTGCTGGATCGCATCGCCGCGACCTTCGCCATCGAACAATGGCCGATCACCGCGGCCAAGGCCTTCGTCGGCCATTCCCTGGCCGCGGCCAGCGGCGATCAGTTGATCTCCGCCCTGGGCTGCTTCAAGTACGGCATCATCCCCGGCATCAAAACCATCGACGCCGTCGCCGACGACGTATTTCAGCAACACCTGAGCATCGCCACCGTGGATCGCCAGCTCGGCCAGCAGGCGCTGGACGTATGCTTCATCAATTCCAAGGGCTTCGGCGGCAACAACGCCAGTGCCCTGGTGCTGGCGCCCCACGTGGTCGAGCGGATGCTGCGCAAACGTCACGGCGAGGCCGCCTTCGCCGCCTACTGCGCGCGCCGCGAACAGACCCGCGCCGCCGCCCAGGAATATGACCAGCAAGCCCTGCACGGCCAACTGCAGATCATCTACAACTTCGGCCACGACCTGATCGACGACCAAGCCATAGAGCTGGGCACCGAACAGATCAAGGTACCGGGCTTCGCCCAGCCGCTGCGGTTCAAGCAGGACGAACGCTACCGCGACATGCTCGACTGAGCAGCCACTGGTAGTTCCCAGGGAGGGTTGAGCGCAGCGCTAGCCAGCGGACGGGCCACTATCCCGTAGCCCGGGTGCAATCCGGGGAGGGTTTGGGCCGCGTAGAATCCCCGGATGTTATCCGGGCTTGCCAAAGTTTCTGTGCTTCAGTCCAGGGCGCGGGCCAGCTGGATCAGCTCGGCACGCCACTCGGCGGCGGCGGGCAAGGCGAGGAAGGACGGGTTGAGCAGCGACTCGCGCGCCTCATAGCTCAACACCTCGCCCTTGAGGGTCAGCACTTCGCCGCCGGCACCCTCGAGCACGCCCTGGGCGGCGGCGGTGTCCCACTGCGAGGTCGGCGCCAGGCGCGGGTAGCAATCGGCAATGCCTTCGGCCAGTTGGCAGAACTTCAGCGAGCTGCCGACGCTGGCCAGTTGCAGATCGCCGAAACGCTCGCTCAGGCCCTCCAACAGACGTTCCTGCGCCGGGCTGCTGTGCCGGCGGCTGGCGACCACGACAAAGGCCTCGTCCGGGGTCAGGCGCACCCTGATCGGCTGCGCCGTGCCGTCGGCCTCGGCGCGCCAGGCGCCCAAGCCGGCGCCACCGTAATAACAGCGGCCATTGGCCGGAATCCCGACCACGCCGAACACCACCCGGCCGTTCTCGATCAGGGCGACATTGACGGTGAACTCCTCGCTGCCGGCGATAAATTCCTTGGTGCCGTCCAGCGGGTCGACCAGCCACCAGCGGCGCCACTGCGCCCGTTCGCCGAGGCTGATGGCGGCGTCCTCCTCGGACAGCACCGCAATGCTCGGGTCGAGCGCGATCAGGCCATCGTTGAGCAGGTGGTGGGCGGCCATGTCGGCGGCGGTCACCGGCGAGGCGTCGGCCTTTTCCGTGACCAGCACACCGGCGCGCCAATGCGGCAGGATCGCCGCGCCGGCCTCGCGCACCAGTTGCACCACCGCCGGGATCAGGGCATGGCTCATAGCACCAAGTCTCCACGCTGGGTCAGCAGGTCGCGCGCCAGGTAGAGCGCGGCCAGGGCCCGACCCTCGCTGAACTGCGGATGCTGCACCAGGCTCGACAGCTCGCGCAGGTTGACCTTGTCCACCCGCATCGGTTCCGGTTCGTCGCCGGGCAGGCTTTGCGGATACAGATCCCGGGCCAGCACCACCTGGATCTTCTGGCTCATATAACCGGGCGACAGGCTCAACTCGGTCAGGTGCTCGAGTTGCCGCGCGCCGAAACCGGCCTCCTCCTTGAGTTCGCGATCCGCCGCCGCCAGCGCGTCCTCGCCCGGCTCGATCAAGCCCTTGGGCAGCGACAGCTGGTAGTCGTCGGTGCCGGCGCAGTATTCCTCGACCAGCAGCACATGCTCGGCATCGGCCAGCGCCACTATCATCACCGCACCGTAACCGACGCCCTTGCCGACCAGGCGCTCATAGGTGCGTTCCACCCCGTTGGCGAAGCGCAGCTGCAGCTCCTCGACCCGAAACAAGCGACTGCTGGCGACTATCTCGCGGGCGAGTACGGTGGGTTTCTGACGCATGGTGCGGCTCCTGAGAGTGGCGGGGCGAGTTATCATACCGCGCCTGTTCCGATTAGCCCCGTCGCAGATTGCGCGATCACGACCTCAGGCGGCAGATTCGCGACAACCTGCACAATCAGCCCACAAGAAGCCCCATGCCATTACTGCCCTGGACCGAGATCGATACCGTGCTGCTGGACATGGACGGCACCCTGCTCGACCTGCACTTCGACAACCACTTCTGGCTGCAGCACCTGCCGCAACGCTACGCCGAGCTGCACGGCATCAGCCGCGAGCTGGCCGACGCCGAGCTGCTGCCGCTGTTCCATGCGCAGGCCGGCCAGCTCAACTGGTACTGCACGGACTTCTGGAGCCGCGAACTCGCGCTGCCGATCCGCGACCTCAAGCGCGAGGTCGCCGAGCTGATTGCCCTGCGCCCGGACGCCGACACCTTCCTCGCCGCGGTGCGCACCGCCGGCAAGCGCGTGGTGCTGATCACCAATGCCCACCGCGACTCGCTGTCGCTGAAGCTCGAACGCATCGAACTGGCGCCCTACTTCGACCGCCTGATCAGCTCCCATGACTACGGTTTTCCCAAGGAAAGCGCGCAGTTTTGGTTCGCCCTGCAACAGGACTTCGCTTTCGATCCGGCGCGCAGCCTGTTTATCGACGACAGCCTGCCGATCCTGCGCAGCGCCCGCGCGTATGGCATCGGCCATCTGCTGGCGGTGCGCCAGCCGGACAGCCGCCAGGCGCCGAAAGACACCGAGGAATTCGCCGCGGTCGAGGATTACCGCGATCTGCTGCAGAACCTGTAACCTGCCTGAGGTTATTCGCCGCCTGGCAGCGGGCTGTACACCCGCGGCGCGCTGTGGTGCGGCAGATGGATCAGGTTGAGCCGGTGCTCGCGCGCCCAGCGCACGCTGAGGCTGGTCGGCGCCGAGAGGCTGACCAGCGTGGCGACTTCGCCGCGCACCGCCTTGTGGATCAGCTCCAGGCTGCAGCGGCTGGTGACCACCACGAAGCCTTGGCGGGCACTGCGGCCTTGCTGGCGCAGGGCGCCGATCAACTTGTCCAGCGCGTTGTGCCGGCCGATGTCCTCGCGGCACAGGCCGATTGCACCGTCCGCATCGACGAACAGCGCGGCATGCAGGGCGCCGCTGGGGCGCGCCAGGCTCTGCACCCCGGCAATGCGCGTGCGCAAGTCGTGCAAGTGTTCGGCCGGCGGCAAGGGGCTGGCCGGCAGCGGCCTCAGCTGCGGCAGCGCCTGTTCCAGCGCCGCCACCCCGCACAGGCCGCAGCCGCTGGTGCCGGCCAGTTGACGGCGCTGTTGCTTGAGCGCCCAGAAGGCGCGGTTAGCGATCTGCACCTCGGCGTTGAGGGTGTCGCCGCTGCGCCGGAGGCGGATGTCATAGATTTCCCCGACGCTGTCGACCACCCCGCTGCTCAGGCTGAAACCGATGACGAAGTCCTCCACGGCCGTGGGCGACACCATCATCACCGCATGAGCGACGCCGTTGTAGGCAATCGCCAGGGCACACTCCTCGGCCAGCATGGCACTGCCGCACTGCGCCGCCCCATCCAGTTCGACGTAGGCATAGGCGTCCTGCGCCTGGCTGGTGGGCGGCTCGCTCGGGACGGAGATGGCGGCGCAACGTGACATGCTCGAAGACTCCCAGGGATTCGGGTCAGGCCCGGCTGGCGGCCGGCTCAACCTGTTCGCGCAGCCCCTGCAGGGCCTCCAGGGCGAAGGCGTTCAGCCCTTCGCTGCCACCGGCATCGAGATAAGCATAGAGCGCGCGGCGCATCTGCGGATCCCATTGGCGCTTGAGGTGCTGGGCGAAGTCGTCCCGCGCCTGTAGCGGATCGGGCTGGGAGGCGAAGAAGGCGCCGATCTGGTTGGCCATCTTGATCAATTGTGTGGCGTTCATGCCCATCGGGCAGTCCCCCGGGTAAGGTGGATTGAGCGCAGCGATACCCATGCCGCGAGCGTGCGCGCGTGCTGCTTGCCGATCATAGCTGCACCACCTTGATCGGCGGCAGCAGGTCGAGCTGCTCGTGGGTGAAGGCCTGGAACTCGGCCTGCCACTGCGAAGGGGTTTCGACCTTGCTGATCTGCACCGCGGTGACCTTGTACTCGGGGCAGTTGGTGGCCCAGTCGGAGTTGTCGGTGGTGATCACATTAGCGCCGGATTCCGGGTGATGGAAGGTGGTGTAGACCACCCCCGGCTGCACCCGCTCGGTGATAGTCGCACGCATCGCCGTCTCGCCGGCGCGGCTGTTGATCGCCACCCAGTCGCCGTGCTTGATCCCGCGATCCTCGGCATCCGCCGGGTGGATCTCCAGACGATCCTCGGCGTGCCAGGCGCCGTTGGCGGTACGCCGGGTCTGCGCGCCGACGTTGTACTGCGAGAGAATCCGTCCGGTGGTGAGGATCAGCGGGCGCTTGCGCGAGGTGCGCTCGTCGCTGGCGATGTACTCGGTGATCATGAAGCGGCCCTTGCCGCGCACGAACTGCTCCTCGTGCATGATCGGCGTGCCTTCCGGCGCCTCGTCGTTGCACGGCCACTGGATGCTGCCCAGGCGCTCGAGCTTGGCGTAGCTGACCCCGCTGAAAGTCGGGGTCAGGCGGGCGATTTCGTCCATGATCTGCGACGGGTGGCTGTAGTTCATCGGGTAGCCGAGGGCGTTGGACAACGCCACCGTCACCTCCCAGTCTTCCTTGCCGGCCAGCGCCGGCATCACCTTGCGCACCGGCGAGATGCGCCGCTCGGCGTTGGTGAAGGTGCCGTTCTTCTCCAGGAACGAGGCGCCGGGGAGGAACACGTGGGCGAACTTGGCGGTCTCGTTGAGGAACAGATCCTGCACCACCACGCATTCCATGGCCTTCAGCGCATCGGTGACGTGCTGGGTGTCCGGGTCGGACTGCGCCGGGTCTTCACCCTGGATGTAGATGCCCTTGAAGGTGCCGGCGTGCGCGGCGGCCAGCATGTTGGGGATGCGCAGGCCCGGCTCGTCGAGCAGCGTGACGCCCCAGGCCTGCTCGAACTGCGCCCGCACCTGCGGGTCGGAGACGTGCCGATAGCCCGGCAGCTCATGGGGGAAGGAGCCCATGTCGCAGGAGCCCTGCACGTTGTTCTGCCCGCGCAACGGGTTGACCCCCACGCCGGCGCGGCCGAGGTTGCCGGTGGCCATGGCCAGGTTGGCGATGGCCATCACGGTGGAGGAGCCCTGGCTGTGTTCGGTGACGCCCAGGCCGTAGTAGATCGCCGCGTTGCCGCCGGTGGCGTACAAACGGGCGGCGGCGCGCACCGCGGCGGCCGGCACGCCGGTCACGGCCTCCAGCGCCTCGGGGCTGTTGCGTTGCTCGCCGACGAAGGTGCGCCATTGCTCGAAGGCCTCGGCCTCGCAGCGCGCGGCGACGAAGGCTTCGTTCACCAGACCTTGCGTGACTATCACATGGGCCAGGCTGTTGAGCAGGGCGACGTTGCTGCCGGGACGCAGTTGCAGATGGTGCTCGGCCTTGACGTGCGGACTGCGCACCAGATCGATGCCGCGCGGGTCGACGACGATCAGTTTGGCGCCCTCGCGCAGACGGCGCTTGAGCTGCGAGCCGAACACCGGATGACCGTCGGTGGGGTTGGCGCCGATCACCAGCACCACGTCGGCGGCCAGCACCGAGTCGAAGTCCTGGGTGCCGGCCGATTCGCCGAGGGTGACCTTGAGGCCGTAACCGGTGGGCGAATGGCAGACCCGCGCGCAGGTGTCGACGTTGTTGTTGCCGAAGGCGGCGCGCACCAGCTTCTGCACCAGGTAGGTTTCCTCGTTGGTGCAGCGCGAAGAGGTCAGCCCGCCGAGCGCGCCCTGGCCGTACTGCGCCTGGATCTCCTTGAAGCGCCTGGCGGCATAGCCGATCGCCTCGTCCCAGCTCACCGGGCGCCAGGCCTCGTGGATGCTGTCGCGGATCATCGGCGTGCTGATGCGGTCCGGGTGGGTGGCGTAGCCCCAGGCGAAGCGGCCCTTGACGCAGGCGTGACCGTGGTTGGCGTGGCCGTCCTTGTTCGGCACCATGCGCACCACTTCGTTGCCCTTGACCTCGGCCTTGAACGAGCATCCCACCCCGCAGTAGGCGCAGGTGGTGGTCACGCTGCGCTCGGCCTGGCCCATCTCGATCAGCGACTTCTCCATCAAGGTGGCGGTCGGGCAGGCGTTGACGCAGGCGCCGCAGGACACGCACTCCGAATCGATGAAATTCTCGTCCTGACTGGCGGCCACCCGCGAGTCGAAGCCGCGGCCGTCGATGGTCAGGGCGAAGGTGCCCTGCACTTCCTCGCAGGCGCGCACGCAGCGGTTGCAGACGATGCACTTGGCCGGGTCGTAGCTGAAATAGGGGTTGGACTCGTCCTTGGCCTCGGCCAGGTGGGTCTTCACCGGGTCGTAGCGCACCTCGCGCAGGCCGACCACGCCGGCCATGTCCTGCAGCTCGCAGTTGCCGTTGGCCGAGCAGGTCAGGCAGTCCAGCGGGTGGTCGGAGATGTACAGCTCCATGGTGCCGCGGCGCAGTTCGGCCAGCTTCGGGCTCTGCGTGCGCACCTTCATGCCCGGCTCCACCGGGGTGGTGCAGGAGGCCGGGTAACCGCGCCGGCCTTCGATCTCCACCATGCACAGGCGGCACGAGCCGAAGGGTTCCAGGCTGTCGCTGGCGCACAATTTCGGCACGGCGATACCGGCCTCTTGCGCGGCGCGCATCAGCGAAGTGCCCGCTGGTACGGTGATCGGGTTGCCGTCGATTTCCACCGTTACCGGGGCGCCGGTACGGGCAGGGGTGCCATAGTCGAGTTCACGATACAGGGCCATGAGGGCGCCTCCGGATCAGCGGGCTTCGGCGGCGTCTTTCGACACCCCGAAGTCCTCGGGAAAGTGGTTGAGGGCGCTCATCACCGGGTAGGGGGTCATGCCCCCGAGGGCGCAGAGCGAACCGCCGAGCATGGTGTCGCAGAGGCTCTTGAGCAGCTCGATGCGACCCGGCTGCGGGCCTTCGGAACGGGCGACGATGATCTGCTCGAGCAGCTCCTCGCCGCGGGTCGAGCCGATCCGGCAGGGCGTGCACTTGCCGCAGGATTCCACCGCGCAGAACTCCATGGCGTAGCGGGCCATGTCGGCCATGTCGACGCTGTCGTCGAACACCACTATGCCGCCGTGGCCGAGCACCGCGCCGAGGGCGGCGAAGGCCTCGTAGTCCAGCGGCGTGTCGAACTGCGACTCGGGCAGGTAGGCGCCCAGCGGGCCGCCGACCTGCACCGCGCGGATCGGCCGGCCGCTGGCCGAGCCGCCGCCGTATTCATACAGCAGCTCGCGCAGGGTGACGCCGAAGGCCTTCTCGATCAGGCCGCCGCGGGCGATGTTGCCGGTCAGCTGGATCGGCAGGGTGCCGAGCGAGCGGCCCATGCCGTAGTCCTTGTAGTAGGCGCCGCCCTTGGCGAGGATGATCGGCACCGAGGCCAGGGAGATCACGTTGTTGATCACCGTCGGCATGCCGAACAGGCCTTCGATGGCCGGCAGCGGCGGCTTGGGCCGCACGGTGCCGCGCTTGCCTTCGAGGCTTTCCAGCAGCGCGGTTTCCTCGCCGCAGATGTAGGCGCCGGCGCCGCGGCGCAGTTCCAGGTGGAAGGCCTTGCCGCTGCCGAGCACATCGTCGCCCAGGTAGCCGGCGGCGTAGGCGCTGGCGATGGTCGCGGTCAGCGCGGCCTCGGCATGGGGGTATTCGGAGCGCAGGTAGATGTAGCCCATGGTCGCGCCGACGGCCAGACCGGCGATGCACATGCCCTCGATCAGCACGTAGGGGTCGTCTTCCATCACCATGCGGTCGGAGAAGGTGCCCGAATCGCCTTCGTCGGCGTTGCAGACGATGTACTTCTGCTCGGCCTCGCAGCCGGCCACGGTGCGCCACTTGATGCCGGTGGGGAAGGCCGCGCCGCCGCGACCGCGCAGGCCGGATTCGGTGACCTCGGCGACTATCGCCTCGGGGCTCATGCCCAGCGCGCGCTTGAGACCGCGGTAGCCGTCGTGGGCGAGGTAATCGTCCAGCGACAGCGGGTCGGTGATGCCGGCGCGGGCGAAGGTCAGGCGCTCCTGACGCTTGAGGTAGTCGATCTCCTCGGTCAGGCCCTGGCCCAGCGCATGCGCCTTGCCTTCGAGGAAGCCGGCGTCGAACAGGCCCGGCACGTCCTTGGTCTTGACCGGGCCATAGGCGACGCGCCCGGCCGGGGTGTTGACCTCGACCATGGGCTCGAGCCAGAACAGCCCGCGCGAGCCGTTGCGCACCAGCTTGATCTCCAGGTTGCGCGCCTTGGCCTCGGCGGCGATGGCCTGTGCCACGCGATCCGCGCCCAGGCTCAGGGCGGTGGCGTCACGCGGAACGTAGACGGTCAAAGAACCTGCACTCATAGTCGCCTCGCTCATGCCTGTGTCTCCTGTTCTTCCAGCAGGGCCAGCAGGCCCTCGGCGTCGACCCGACCGTGCAGCTCGCCGTTGAGCATGGCGTTCGGCGCGCAGGCGCAGTTGCCCAGGCAGTACACCGCCTCGAAGGTCAGGCTGCCGTCCGCGCGGGTCTCGCCCAGCTGCAGGCCGAGCTTGCTCTGCAGCTCCGCGGTCAGCGCCTTGACCCCCATCGACTGGCAGGCCTCGGCCTGGCACAGCTTGAGGTGCTGGCGACCGGGCGGGCTGGCGCGGAAATCGTGGTAGAAGCTGACCACCCCATGCACCTCGGCGCGCGACAGGCAGAGATCCTCGGCGATCAGCGGCAACAGCTCGGGCGGCACCGCACCGAGGCGATCCTGGATGTCGTGGAGGATGGGCAGCAGCGCGCCCGGCTGATCCCGGTGGGCGGCCAGCACCTCACGGGTAACGGCCTGGCATTGCTCGGGGTCGAAGCGCTGGGGAAGAGTGGCCATGTTCGAAGCTCCAGCCGGCGGGTAAAGCCGGTGCTGTCTAGGAAATAACTCGACTCATTCACGGCTGCTGAGTCGGTTATTTCTGGCGTCACCTTAACGGGCCGCCACATATGAAATAAAGTTCTTATAATCAGGCTGAAATTTGCCCGATGACGCAAAGTACCATGGGCCACCCCTCGATCAAATATGAAGTACCGAGCATATGATCCGCATCGACATCCAGCCCCGCTGGCGCTTCCACCAAAACGACGGCAGCAGCCTCGACCCGCAAGGCCTGGCACTGCTGCAAGCGGTACACGACACCGGCAAGCTGACCGAGGCCGCCGCCCGCGCCGGCTATTCCTATCGGCATGCCTGGAACCTGCTGGGCAAGTGGCAGGAATTCTTCGGCACCCCGCTGATCATCCTGGAGCGCGGCAAGGGGGCACACCTGGCCCCGCTCGGCGAGAAACTGCTGTGGGCCGACCAACGGATACGCGCGCGCCTGTCGCCGCAGCTGGACAACCTGGCCGGCGAGCTGGAGCTGGAGCTGAACCGGGTCTTACAAGCGAGTAACCCGGGCCTGCGCATCCACGCCAGTCACGGTTTCGCCGTGGCCGCGTTGCGCGAATGGCTGGAGCAGGATTCCAGCTGGCAATGGGAGGTGCAGTTTCGCAGCGGCAGCGAGGCGATGATCGCCCTGCAGCGCCACGACTGCGAGGTGGCCGGCCTGCATGTGCCCTCCGGCCCCCTCGGCGCCCTGAGCATGAGCCGTATCCAGCCCTGGCTGCGCGCCGACCAGCGGGTGATCACCTTCGTCGTGCGCACCCAGGGGCTGATCCTCGCCCCCGGCAACCCGCATGGCATCCAGCAACTGGCCGATCTGCTGCGCGGCAATCTGCGCTTCGTCAACCGCGAGCAGGGCTCCGGCACGCGCATGCTGCTGGAAGGCCTGCTGCGCCGCGACAACCTGGAAAGCGCGGCGATCAACGGTTTCCACAACGAGGAGTTCACCCACGCAGCGGTGGCCGCCTTTGTGGCCAGCGGCATGGCCGACGCCGGCTTCGGCGTCGAGGCGGCGGCGCGCCAGTTCGGTTTGACCTTCATCCCCATGGCCCGCGAGCACTACTGCCTGCTCTGTCGTGAGGACAGCCTGCAATTGCCGGCCATGGCCGCCCTGCTCAAAGTGCTGCAAAACCCCGAGTTCCAGGCGCGCATCGCCCAGTTGCCGGGTTACGCCCTGAGCCGCCCCGGCGAGGTGCTGCCGCTGACCCAGGCGTTGGAGCAGTGGCGCAAGGAGAGCCTGCTGTAGGTGGCCATCGGCTGGATCGCAGTTGTGCCGCAATCCGGCGCATGGGGCACGGCCGCACTGCCCGGTTAAACGGCCTCAGTGGACGTGACCCGCGCGGGCAGAAGGCCAGCATTTCGACCCCGGAACCGCGCCCAAACACGCCACGCCAAGAGACCTCAGACTCACCGAGAGCCCTGAAGTTCTTCCCTAAAAACAAATATTTACCAACCTTGAACAAAGTCGTGCAGCTCGTCGGCAGAGGCTTGCACAGACACCGAGAGGCAACGAGGATCGCGGCCATATCCACACGGAGGTTCTCCTCACCATGAAGTACTCCTCGATCCTTCTGTTGTCCCTGAGCCTGGCCAGTGGCGCCGCGTTCGCGGGTAATACCTCAGCCGGTATTGGCGGCGCCCTCGGCGGAGTGCTCGGCGCGGTGGTCGGCCAGCAGGTCGGCGGCAACACCGGCGGCGCCATCGGTGCCGGCGTCGGTGGCGCGGCCGGCAGCGTGGTCGGCGCCGACCGCCACAGCCGCACCGAAGCGGCCATCGGCGGTGCCCTCGGCGGCGCCGGCGGCAACGTCATCGGCCGGCAACTCGGCGGCACCAGCGGCAGCCTGATCGGCGCGGCTCTCGGCGGCGGTGCCGGCGGCGCGCTGGGCAACAACTTCGGCGACCGCGGCCACGACGACGATCGCCGCTATTACCGTGACGACCGCCGCTACTACCGCGATGACCATCGCCACGGCCACAAGCACCGCCACCGCAAGCACGGCAAGCGCCACGGCTGGCACCACGGTCACGACGACTGATCTGCCCCGGTCAGACTCAGGCCCAGTGCGTGGTCACACAGAGCATCCCCTCCTGGCCAACGGAGGGGAACTTGTTGATCAGTTAACCTCTCATCTGCTGTTGCACGTGCATATGGCACGCCGCCCGTTCAGCCGAGCTGGTCGCAGTATTAGCCACACAGACTGAAACCGTCCGCATCGGCATTCGCCGCTGATATACCCCTAGTCTGGGCGTCCAATTCTTTTTGAGGTCTTCCCTATGCGCACCCTGATTCCCGCGCTGCTATTCAGCGCCCTGAGCATACCGGCCGCCTTTGCCGGCGACAGCGGCAAGGTCGCCATCGGCAGCGGCGTCGGCGGCGTCCTCGGCAACGTGATCGGCCAGCAGGTCGGCGGCAGCACCGGTGCCGCCATTGGTGCCGGGGTTGGCGGCGCGGCCGGCGGAGTCATCACCGCGCGTGACGGCAACAAGACCGAAGCGGCCCTGGGCGGCGGTTTGGGCGCCGCCGGCGGTTCGGTGATCGGCGGCAAACTCGGCGGCAGCACCGGCTCAACCATTGGCGCCGGCCTGGGTGGCGCGGCGGGCGGCGCGCTCGGCAACGAAATGAGCGACGACAATCGTTCTGACGACCGTGGCCACTACCATGGCCACAAGCACAAGAAGCACAAGAAGCACTGAGCGGCGGGGAACAACTCCCGCCTGCCGCAACGATTCCCCGCCAGCCTCAACCCGCCAGCAGCAACCGATCCGGCTCATCCAAGCGCTGCAACAACACCTCCCGCGCGGTGTCGCGCAGCTTGATCGCATCCAGCCAGTCGCGCCCCGGCGCCAGCAGTTGGGCGCAGATGTGCAGCTGAATCGCGCCGCGATGGGGGAACCACTGGCCGTCG
This sequence comes from Pseudomonas sp. sp1636, assembly GCF_030376615.1. Taxonomy (GTDB): domain Bacteria; phylum Pseudomonadota; class Gammaproteobacteria; order Pseudomonadales; family Pseudomonadaceae; genus Aquipseudomonas. Next base: position 169,130 of record NZ_JARRAB010000007.1, on the reverse strand, counting down.
CGCAGCACCATGCGCGAACCCGCGATGGCCACCGGCACCAGCGGCACGTCGGCGCGCGCGGCGAGGACGAAGGCGCCCATGCGAAATGGCAGCAAGCCCGGCTCGCGGCTCAGGGTGCCTTCGGGAAACAGCAGCAGCGACTGCCCGGCCTGCAACGCCGCCGCCAGACGTTCGGCATCGGCGGCACTGCGCTGCAGGTCGAAGCGCTCGACGAAGCAGGTACCGATCTGGCGCAGGAAGTGCCCGGCGATGCGCTGTCCGGCCAATTCGCGCTTGGCGACGAAGCTGAACTCGGCTGGCAAGGCCGCGCAGAGCAGCAAGCCGTCCAGGTAGCTGGCATGGTTGGCGACCAGCACGCGCACACCCTGCCCACGCAGCCTGTCCAGCCCCCCGATGCGCAAGGGGATGCCCACCAGACGCAAGAATAGCCGCGCCGCCGCGCCGGTCAGACGGCGGCGCCAGATCAGGCGCGGCAGCAACGCCACGGCCGACCAGGTCAGGCTGCCGAGCAGCCCGAGCCAGACCCAGAAATACGCGGCATAGAGCGCGGCCAGAACGCTGCGCCAGCCACGACCGAGTTGCGCCCGCAGCGCCGACTGCAGCAGGCGCAGTAGCTGCCGCCACACCGGTCGCCCCGGCCGTCCCACTTCGCCGCGCTCGTACAGCTCGCGGCTGGCGGCGCGGCGGATCTTGCCGCTGGAGGTTTTCAGCACGCTGTGCGGCGGCGCCAGGACGATATCGTCCGGCGGCACCCCGGTCAGGTCGATGGCCACCCGCTTGATCGCCTGTTGCAGGCGTTGCCGCGCGCGGGCGTCCTTCTCGTTGGTCTCCGCCAGCACCACCAGGCGTTCGGTGGCGCTGGCCGGGTCGCCACTGCCGAACACCGCGACGCAGCCTTTGCGCAGGCCCGGCAGGCTGCCGACGGCGGTCTCCACGTCGTAGGGATAGATGTTGCGCCCGCCGCGAATGATCAGATCCTTGGCCCGCCCGCTCAGGTAGACCTCGCCAGCCACCATGTACGCCAGGTCGAGCGAGTCGAGCCACTCGCCATGGCGCACCCGCTGGCTCTCCTGCGGGTTATGGAAATAGCCGCTGCTGGTGGACGGCCCCTTGAATTGCAAGTGCCCCTCGCAGCGCTCGGGCAGCTCGATATCCTGATCGTCGACGATGCGCACCTGATGCCCGGGCAGCGGCCGCCCGCAACTGACGAAACGCAGCGCCTCGGCACTGCCCGGCTCGGCGCGCTGGGCCTTGCCCCGGGCCTGGAACGGCTCGCGCCGAACCCAATCGATCAGCGGCGCACGCCCCGTCGGCGGGAAGGCCACGCCCAGGGTCGCCTCGGCCAGGCCGTACACCGGCGCCAGCGCCCCTGGCTGCAGCCCGTAGCGACCGAAGCGCTCGGCGAAGCGCTGCAGGGTGTCCGGGCTGACCGGCTCGGCACCGTTACAGGCCAGGCGCCAGCTGCTCAGGTCGAGGCCCTGGAGCTCGCTGTCGGCGAGCTTGCCCAGACACAATTCGTAGGCGAAATTCGGCGCCGCCGACAACGTACCGCGGTAACGGTGGATCGCCTCCAGCCAACGCACCGGCCGGGCGAGAAAGGCCAGCGGCGACATCAACACCAGGACGGAAGCGTAATACAGACTGCCGAGCCAGGCGCCGATCAGGCCCATGTCGTGGTACATCGGCAGCCAGCTGACGAACACGTCGTCGGCGTCGACCCGCAGCGCCCTGCCCATCGCCCGCAGGTTGGCCAGCAGATTGGCGTGGCTGACCATCACCCCCTTGGGCTGGCCGGTACTGCCCGAGGTGTACTGCAGGAAAGCCAGATCCTGCGCCTGCCGCGGCGTCGCCAGGAATGTGCCGGGCTCGGCGGCTAGTTCGGCCACGGTGGCGATCTCGCCCAGGCTCGGCACCTGCGGTTTGAGCAGGCGGGCGAGCAGCTTGGCTGCGCTGACGGTGATCAGCATCACCGCCTCGGCGTTAGCGAGAATGCCCGCCTGGCGGCGCAGGTGTTCCTCGATCTGCGACAGGCGCATGGGCGGATAGATCGGCACCGGCACGCCGCCGGCGAGGAGGATGGCGAAGAAGCCGAAGAGGAAGTCGCGCCCGGTCGGCAGCATCAGCGCCACCCGCTGCCCGGGCTGCAGGCCGCGCTGCTGCAAGGCCAGGTAGCTGATGTTTTCGGGCACATCGCTATCGCCCAGTAGGCGCACATGGATGCGCTGCGGATGGCGCCGCACATGCCAGTCGAGCACCTCGATCAGGCTCTGCGCGGCGTCCGGCGTGAGCCGCTCCGGCGGGCTGATCGGCAAGTGCTCGACCCTGCCGGGTGGCCCCGTCGCGCCTGTCGGGCTGCCGGCCAGCAGCGCCTCGAGCAAGTCGCCCGCGGTCTCCGCCGAGGCGAACAGCGCCTGCGGCAGGCGCACGCCGAACTCGCGCTCGATACGTGACCACAGTTCGACCCGCGCCAGGCTGTCCAGCCCCAGATCGCTGTCGAACACGCTGTCCAGGCTGACCGCCGCACCCTGCGCGGCATAAGGGCGCAGTTCGGCCACCGTCTGGCGAACGATCCGTAACAGTCTGTGCGCCGCAGCCGCCGAGTCGGGATGGGCGCTTGTTGCATGAGGCAGACGACTCATCGACGACCCCTCAGCGGTTGTGAAAATATCGAGCGCCAGCCGGCGAGCGTTTTTCCACCGCCGCTCGGCGAGCGGGCAGTCCCGACGACCGCCCTCGCCAAAAACAATAAGCCTTTGCCGGCGCTGACGATAATAACCTCTAGCCCATAGCAGGCTCGCGGTTATAGCGCGAGCGTCTCTCGTCGGGCAGGCTGCTAGGCTTGCTTGAGCACGGTTGCGCGCCGCCAGCCGTGCGCCCGCCAACGGAGTGCTTGCCATGCCCCCCAGCCTCGCCCCCGGAGTGACACCCCGCGAAGCCTGGGCCTGGGCGATGTACGACTTCGCCAACTCCGGCTACACCACGGTGGTGATCACCGCGGTGTTCAACGCCTACTTCGTCGCGGTGGTGGCCGGCGGCGCCACCTGGGGCACCCTGGTCTGGACCGGCGCGATCGCCCTGTCCTATGCCCTGATCATCCTCAGCGCGCCAGTGCTCGGTGCCTACGCCGATGCCTATGCCTGCAAGAAGCGCCTGCTGCTGCTCTGCACCCTCGGCTGCGTGCTGTTCACCGCCGGCCTGGCACTGGCCGGGCCGGGCGCATTGGCCACCGCCATCGTCTTCGTCGTGCTGTCGAACTTCTGCTTCGGCAGCGGCGAGAATTTGATCGCCGCCTTCCTCCCGGAAATCGCCCGCGAGGATGCCATCGGCCGCGTCTCCGGCTGGGGCTGGGGCTTCGGCTACCTCGGCGGCCTGCTCAGCCTCGGCGCCAGCCTGGCCTATGTCAGTTGGGCGCAGGCCCAGGGGCACACGGCGGCGCAATTCGTGCCGGTGTGCATGCTGCTCACCGCGAGCCTGTTCGCCCTGGCCAGCCTGCCGACCTTCCTGTTCCTCCACGAACGCAGCCAGCCGCAGCTGCAGCCCGGCGCCCGCCACAGCGCGCGGGTGGCGTTCGCCCGCTTCGCCCAAACGCTACGCGAAGCCGGACGCTATCGCGACCTGCTGCGCTTTCTCGCCTGCACCGTCAGCTACCAGGCCGGGATCGCCGCGGTGGTGACCCTGGCCGCCATCTACGCCCACCAGGCCATGGGCTTCAGCACCCAGGACACTCTGGTTCTGATCCTGCTGGTGAATGTCACCGCCTCGCTCGGCGCCTTGCTGTTCGGCTATGTGCAGGATCGCCTCGGCCATCTCGCCACCCTGAGCCTGACCCTGTTTGGCTGGTTGCTGATGATCGGCCTGGCCTGGGCCGCCGAGGGGCCGGGGCTGTTCTGGCTGGCGGCGAATATCGCCGGGCTGTGCATGGGCGCCAGCCAGTCGGCCGGACGCGCCATCGTCGGCCTGCTCGCGCCGCCGACCCGGCGCGCGGAGTTCTATGGCCTGTGGGGCCAAGCGGTGAAGCTGTCGTCGATTATCGGCCCGATGACCTATGGCCTGACCAGTTGGCTGAGCGCTGGCGACCACCGCCTGGCGCTGCTGATCACCGGCAGCTACTTCGTCCTCGGCCTGCTGATTCTCGCCAGCGTCGACCTTGCACGCGGTCGCCGCGCGGCGCTGGCCGATCCGTAAGACTCGGTAGCGCTTGGCTGCTGTAAGTCAACGCTGAAGGATGGGCCGCCCTTACTCGACCCGCAAGGCCACCAGCGCCGTGCGTAAATTCGCCGGAATCGGCAGCGGCCGGTTGCTCGCCCGCTCGACGAACACATGGACGAAACGCCCGGCCGCGCAGGCCTCGTCCTCGCCATCCTTGAACACCGCCAGCTCGTACTGCACCGAGCTTGGCGACCCGCAGGCCGATCTCGATACGCTCGGGAAAGGCGATGGAAGCGAAGTAGTCGCAGCTGGAACTGACGACGAAAGCGACCACTGCGCCGTGGTGGATATCCAGGCCGCCGACCTCGATCAGGTAGGCGTTCACCGCGCTGTCGAAGTAGCTGTAGTAGGTGACGTTATTCACATGGCCATAGAGGTCGTTGAAAAACGTAGGCGAGGCAGGCAAGACAAGGCAAAAACGGCCGCAGCGCAGCGCAGTAACAGCCGCAGGCTGGCCCCTAAGGGGCCGCGCCGAAGCGCGTTCAACGCTTCGCTTTTGTGAGGCCGTTTTTAACGCAGTATTGCCAAGGCAGGTAGTTTTTCAACGGCCTGTTAGGCTATGTCGCAGTTACGCGCGGCATGGAGGGTAGTGCTTTGGCAGGAGCGGGCTTATCCGCGAAAACCTGCAAACGCCCGCAAAATTCGCGGCTGAAGTCGCTGCAGACGCCAATCGTGCTCAACACATAACCGGGATATGGCCTGGTATTAACCCGCGGCCCGAGCCGGCGCAGGCGCGTCGATTGTTTGCCGCGCCTGCGGCTGCGGGTTGCATGCCGAGGAACGCAAGGCAGCATCGGCATGGTTCCAGAGCGTGCCTTCGCTGATCAGCATGCCGTGCATGATCAAACAGGTTCTACTCCCTAGCTGCAACTTGAGCGGATTGCGCTGGGCGATGACCCAACCCTCGCTCAGCAGTTGATTGATGTGCGCGCGGAGCGCAGGCAGGTGGCGTTGCTCTTGCATGGTCGAGTCCCTTCTTACCTGCAAATGGTGGCGTTGACACAACCCAAAGAGCCGGGGGTACGCCTGCATAAAACATGCGACGAAGAATAGTGGCCTTATGCCCGCTAGAAAAGAGCTATTTGCCCTGGCGTTGTAGCAGATAACCACCAATCATCTATGGCGTTTGGCTTACAAAAGCCCCCGTTCGCTTATGTGCTGCATGGGAGGGCGGCCGCGAACTCCCGACTGCGGTGCTGCCCAAGCCCGAACAAACACCCGCGCAATCCGCGAACGCTCTCGTGGATTGCGCCGCATCTCGGTTTATCCCGGCGACTCACCGAATCCTGCCTTTATGCGCAAGGCGCGACTTGCCGCTGTACCCGTAGGAGGCCCGACCTCGGCGCGAGCTCTGACGCGTGTTCACGGGGCGATGAACCAGGCGCCCGCAAAATGACCTGCTGTGACAAGAAAAAACGCGCCATCACCCATCACCGATATTAGCCACGACAACCGGGCGCGGGCATATGTTGCAAGCGCAGGCTGAAATTGAGCCCAAAGGCTCCTCTCAGGGTAAAACCAATGGGCAATACGCTTTACCTCTTGAACCTGAATCCAAAGCCTATATCGAACAGCACGGCATTCCCTATGGCTCGTGGCGAGTGTTGCAGGGCATGAAACGATTGCTGCACGACAGCGCTCCGTCGATGACGGCGGGCAATCTCCCACAGGTGCACGGAACCATCCGAGCGGGCAGTCGGCGCCGGATCACGGGGGGCTTATTGCGCAACAGGTCGGCAGCGGCGCGGCGTCTGCAAGGGCGTGGTTACGGGTTGGTTCGGCTTGTTCCGGAACGGATTGCACAACCTTAAAGGGGTTGCCATGCGTGCATGGCAACCCCTTATGGCAATCATTCAGGAATCACGCAAGTGAGTAGCTTAGTCCCGGCCAAGGGCTTCTTGCCTGGCCAGAAATTCTTCCTGCAGCAGGGCTTCGGTGACTTGCTGGGGCTCTTCGCTCAGACGTGGGTCGTCGATGTGCCCGCTGGAGACGGCTTTTACCTCGAGCTTGCCGACCATGTGTTCGAGGGCATGGCGCAGTTTTTCGGTGGCGCCGTCCACGGCCTGATCGAGCGATGGGGCTTTGTGAGTGACTGAAATGGATTGATGGCCTTTGGGCCGCGCCTCGATCTGGCAGCGCTTGTCGTCGACACCGGCTTTGTTGCCGTTTTCGTCGCTGAGGTGAACTTCAACCCGAGTGAGAAAATCTTCAAAACGATCCAGCCGCTCCGTCACTGTTGCGCTTACCCACTCCTGAAGCCGGACACTTCCTTCGATATGGTTGCTTCTCACATGAATTTGCATGGTATTCCTCGCTTCTGACGGGTCTGTACCTTCGAGGGCCAGCATAGCGTCGAGGTTCCGGACTTTGTCGCTGCGACGGTGACAAAGACCACAACCTGCGACGCTGCAACTGCGTACGCCGAGCCCTGTACTGCGCGGAGCCTGCATAGGGGCGTTGACTACGCTCCTCACATGGCCACGTGACAGTTATGACAATCGCCGGCGTGGAAGGCAACTCTTATCGCCTGCGCGAGTAAATAATGCCTGGGCAATAGCGCCGTGCCGCCCTGCCTGCGGCAAAATAACCTTGCTCTAGCAGGCCGTTTTTTGACGCCGCGTCGGCGACGCAGATAGTTTCTCCAACGGCCTGCTAATGGCCATTAGCCAAAGGCGTCGATATGACACTTGAAACCTGGGAACTGCTGTCTTACATCGTCACTGTGGTGGCCTTGCCCTTCGCGATTGGGGTGTTCCTGGTCGAGCAACGCAAGGAACGCGCGAACGAAGAAGAGGCCACCTGGCAGCAGCTCTCCGATGCCTATATCGACTTCCTCGAAGTGGTGCTGGCCAACCCGGATCTGAAACTGCGCAGCCAGCTCGCCACCCCGGATCTGAGCGACGAACAGCGCGAACGCATGTGGTTGATTTTCGACATGCTGATCTCCCTGTTCGAGCGTGCCTATCTGCTGGTCTACGAGAGCGACATGGACGAGAAGAAACAGCGCCGCTGGCATTCCTGGGAGGACTACATGCGCGAGTGGAGCCGACGCGAGGACTTCCGCGAACGGCTGCCACAGTTGCTGCGCGGGGAAGACCCGGATTTCGCCGTTTACCTGCAGCGGTTAACCGATGAGGAGGCGAGCTAGCCCGCGGCTCGGGCCAGCTGTTCTTCTACGCGACGGGATTTTCAGGCGAAGACGAAATACTTGCGCACCGTCTCGACCACTTCCCAAGTGCCTTGCATGCCGGGTTCGACGATGAAGATGTCGCCGGCCTTGAGGTGGATCGGCGCCTGGCCGTCCGGGGTGATGATGCAGTAGCCTTCCTGGAAGTGGCAGTACTCCCATTTCTCGTAGGCGACCCGCCATTTGCCGGGGGTACAGATCCAGGTGCCCATGATCTTGCTGCCGTCTTCCGAGGTGTAGGCATTGAGATTGACGGTGTGCGGGTCGCCGGCAAGCTTCTCCCATTTGCAGGCGTCGAGCATGGGCATGGGCGCGGTATCGCGCAGAACGGTGATCGGGTTAGGCATGTCGGCTCCAAGTTTTCGGCTGAAATAACACCCGTCTAACCTAGAGCGCTTGGGTCATGCACAGTTGTCTGTAGTCGACACTCAAGTGCCTGGACGCGCGCCGCCAGGGCGGATCAGCCGCCGATCACCGCGCGAAATTCAATGTTGGCGGGCTTTATGTGCATTAATTCCTGAGAGCTCAGGTTTTATTGCCACATGTACTAAACCTCACGCAATAAATCGAGCTACCTTAAGACCCAGGACAGCAGCAAGGAGGGCTTAAGTGAATGACGACACGCCGTATCATTTTCCCCCAATCAGCACCCGCGTGGTTCTGCACGTGAGCCAGAGTGCCAAAGCGCAGAATGCACGTACAACCAGGGAGTTTAAACGTCAGACCATGGGTGCAGGTCAACAACACATAGAGACACCACTCTGCGCTTAGCGCATAACGCCGCAGCTCGCGTGTGGGCAAATCGTACAACGCTAGAACAGTCGAACGGCCTAATCCGACCTTGGGTCTGGAGAAATAGCCAACGCGCTAACGAAGATCTGTTCGAACTGAATAGCATGACGATCCGACGCAGCACCCTGGCACTCGTCCAGGCGGCCAGCGACACAGATCGAACGCCCTGCACAGGGCGTTAACCAGCGAAACCCGAGACGGCTACTGGCCCTCACCAGCGCCGCCTCGGCGCCACCCCTGCCCAGCAACCCGAGCCAATCCAGCCCGAGCGCCTGACCGGTGCGCCGTCAAGCGCCCCGGCGCCCCTGAGCGACCGTATCAAGCCCGGCAACCACATCGACGAACACATCGACGAACACATAGTCACCTGCCGCTACGGCGAACTGCCGCGCGCCCAGCAGACTGCGCCCAGCCGCGGCATGCCCTCACCGCCGTACATGGCGCAGAACGAGGCGGAACAAGCCAGCCGCAACAATGCGCCGGCCCGACGCAGCGTTAACCGCGGGGTTGATGCGCGGTGGATCGAGGGCTGCAACGACGACACCTCATGCCTGGCCGAATGGCAGGCTCTGGACAGCCGTATCGACAGCAGCAGCCTGCCCCGCAATCACCGCCGCGGCGCCATCGAGTGCCGCAAGGCGGCCAAGGTGCATTTCGGCGAACACGGTCGTACCTGACAAGCACGCTGGCAGAGCAACCCTAAAGACTTGAGCAAGCAGCTGGCGGTCTGTACGGCTAGCAGGCCGTTGAAAAACGTAGGCGAGGCAGCCGAGACAAGGCGCAACGACCAACGGGAGTAACAGCCGAAGGCTGGCCCGAAGGGCGAGCGCTAGCGAGTCAAAACAGGCGAGGAAGCGGAGTTTACGAGCTGTAAATGAGCATGACTCGCTTCGCTCGCCCCTGCGGGGTCGCGCTAAAGCGCGTTAGCCGCAAGCGGCTTGCCGAGCCTGTTTTTAACGCCGTATCGGCAACGTAGGTAGTTTTTCAACGGCCTGCCAGTTGCTTAGCTCAAATTCGCCGGCTTGAGTCTTGTCTGTGGGAGGCCCGACCTCGGGGCGAAGCCGTTGTCCTGCGCCTCCCCCCACAACTTGCCAGCAGGCAGGCCGCGCCCACCTTACAAGCCAGCCGGAGTGAAATCCGCGGGCCAAGGTTGCTGACTGGCGACGGCCTCCAAGCACAGCGTCGAGTCACCCTCGACCCAGCAGACGAAGTGGCCGCCAGACGGCAGCAAATGGTGCCTGAAGGGCAAGCTTAGCTCCTGCCGCGGCTGGATCTGCTCGAGGCCGTGGGGGTATTTAATGATTGAATAGAATCCGAGCGAGGTCTTCGAGCGCTCCAGCACCTCGAAACTATGGCGCGCGCCAGCCAAGCAGCGGGGCTCGGCGCCAGCCTGGCCAAACAAGCGCTCCAGCGCAAACAGCTCAACCAGATCAAGTTCCATAGCTACCACCCCGCGTTAAGGTTCAAGGCGTTGCGAAGGCCAGACTCGCCGCCGCAGGGGCGGCGACGAGCGGAGTCAATCAGTCCCCGTAGATGTCGAAGTCGAAGTACTTCTTGCGGATCTGCTCGTAGGTGCCGTTGGCGCGGATGGCGGCCAGGGCCTTGTTCAGCTCGGCGGCCAAGGGGTCGTTCTTGCGTACCGCGATGCCGGCACCGGTGCCGAAATACTGCTCTTCGCTGAAGTTCGGCCCGACGAACTGAAAGGGACTGCCTTCCGGCTTCTTCAGCAGGCCCTCTTCGATGGCGATGGAGCCGGCCAGGCTGGCATCGACGCGGCCGGCCAGCAGGTCGAGGAACACCTCGTTCTGGGTGCCGTAGCGAACGATCTCGGCACCGGCGGGCTCAAAATACTCGCTGGCATAACGGTCGAAGTTGGTGGCGCGTTGCACGCCGATGCGCTTGCCCTTGAGGTCGGCCGGGATGCTCTCGATGCCGTTGCCCGTGCGGGCGACCAGTTTGGCCGGGACGCGGTAGTAGCTGTGGCTGAAGTCCACCGATTTCAGGCGCTCCTCGGTGATCGACACCGACGACAGGGCGGCGTCGATCTTGCGCACCTTGAGCGAGGGGATCAGGCCGTCGAACTCGACCTCTGTCCATTCGCAGGTGACCTTCATCTCGGCGCACAGCGCCTGGCCGATGTCGTAATCGAAGCCCTGGATCTGGTTGTCCGGGGTCTTGTAGGCGAACGGCGGGTAGGCCGCCTCGATGCCCAGGCGCAGGTGCTTGTCGGCGGCCTGGGCGGCGCAGGCAAAGGCGACCAGCGTCGCCAGGCCGAGGGTTTTGAGCGTGCTGTAGCGATTCATAGGTGGCTCCAATTACGTTGTTGTTGTAATCCGGATGCTCCAGGAAATGAAGTCACCCGTAATCGGCAGCAGCACGTCGGATGACTGCTGTGCATGGCACTTGGCTGGCCATTGCGGCCATACCTCCGGGCGAGCCCGGCGGGCTCAGGGTGAATGCGGTGCTCAGACCGCCGCGGTGACGATCAGCTCGAGGCGGATGTCGGCAGCGTCGAAGCACACTTGGGCGGTGGCGCGGGCCGGCGTCTCGCCGGAGGCGAACCAGGCGCTCCACTGCTCGTTCATCGCCGAGAAGTCGCCGGGCATGTCCTTCATCCAGATCTGTGCGCTGAGCAGGCGGCTCTTGTCGCTGCCGACCTCCGCCAGCAATTCCTCCAGGCGTTGCAGCACCTGGCGGGTTTGCTCGCGAATATCCTGAGTGCAATCGGCGGCGACTATGCCGCTGAGCCAGGCCACGCCGTTGTGCACCACCACGCGGCTGAGGCGGGGATTGCTGTCGATGCGTTGGATGCCGTTCATAAGGACTCCTGAGGGATGCTGGCCGTGGCCTCGCTGGCCAACTGCGCGAGGGTGATGGGTTTCAACGGCGAACGGATGCGGTAGTAGCCGACCTCCTCGGGGGGGACGCCACGCCGTTCGGCGATCACTTCGGTCACGCTCAGGCCGCACAGGCGTCCCTGGCAGGGGCCCATGCCGCAGCGGCCGAAGGCCTTGGTCTGGTTGGGGCCGAGGCAGCCGAGGTCGACGTGCTGGCGTACCTCGCCGGCGCTGACTTCCTCGCAGCGGCAGACGATGATCGCATCCGCCGGCACGCGGTGTTCCAGTGGTGGGCGGTACAGCGCATCGAGCAATGGGCGCGCGGCGAGCTGCCGGGCCAGGGCGCGGCGATAGGGTTTGGCCAGTGCCTCGATGGCAGGCGCTGTGAGGCGGTGCAACTGCCCGGCGATGGCCAGGGCGGCGAGCCGGCCCTGCTGCTGCGCCGCCAGCGCGCCGCCAATGGCGCCGCCGTCGCCGGCGATGAAAATCCCCGCCAGGCTGGTCTCGCCCCAGGCGTCGCGCTCGGCGCTCCAGCACAGTTGCGCGTTGTTCCACTGGTGCTGCAGGCGCAGCGACCAGCTGATCTGGGTGTTCGGCACCACGCCTTGATGCAGCAGGATCAAGCTCGCCGGAATGCGCCGTTGGATGCCGCCACTGCTGAAACGCAAGACCTGAGCCTGCTCTTCGCCCTCAATCGCCAGATCGCGCGCGCCGCGATAATGCGCCACCCCGGCGCGGCGCAGGCTGGCCAGCAGCGACACCCCCTTGAGCAGGTCGCGCCAACCGCGCAAAGCCCCCGGCAGCTGGCGCCAGGCGCGCAGGGCATCGGTGTGGCTGCTGGTGTCGACCAGCGCCGCCAGGGCAATGCCGGCGCGCAGGTACTGCACGGCCAACAGGTACAGCAGTGGGCCGCAGCCGGCCAGCACCACCGGATCGGTTGGCAGCAGCGCGGCACTTTTCAGCAGGATCTGCCCGGCACCGGCGGTCATCACTCCGGGCAGGGTCCAGCCGGGAATCGGCATGGGCCGTTCATAGGCGCCGGTGGCGATCAGCAAGCGCCGTGCCTGCAAGACACCGGCGCGGCCGTCGAGCAGGTAGTGCACCTGCTTCTGCGCGGTGACTTGCCACACCGCGGCGCCGGCGATGTAGCGCGCGCCGCAGGCCATAAAGGCCGCGCTCAGGCTGGCGCCGGCCTGGTAATCGGCACCCAGTATCGCCAGGCGTTGCGGGTCGCTGTGGTCGATGTTGCGGTAGATCTGCCCGCCGGGCGAGCGCTGTTCGTCCAGCAGCGCCACGCTCAGGCCATGGCGGCGCGCCTCGAGCGCCGCGCTCATGCCGGCCGGGCCGGCGCCGATGATCAGCAGATCGAAGGTTTCAAGCGTCATCCTGGTGCTCCTCCAGCGCGGACGCCGAGCCCAGGCGGCGAGCGCCGTGCTGGCTGCGCACCTGCATGCCGGGCGCGACCTGGAGCAGACAGGCCTGGCAGTTGGGCATGCCGTCCACCTCGACCAGGCATTCGAAGCACACCCCCATCATGCAGTAGGCCGTGCGCGGGCTGCCGCTCACCGGGGTGCTGCGGGTATGGCGCACGCCGCTGGCGAGCAAGGCCGCCGCCAGCGAGACGCCGGCCGGCACCTGCAAGGTTTGCCCATCGAAGTCGATGCTGAGCAGCTCGGCGGCCGAGGGCAGTTGGCGGAACAGGCTGTCAGCTGGCATGACGCACCTCGGTTGCGGTTGCGGAGGTAGTGGCGAAGCGTTGCAGGCCGAAGGGGCTGATCTCCGCCAGTGCCTGTTCACCGGCGATCCAGGGCGCCAGGCGCAGTGCGTGGGCGGCGGCCAGAGTCACGCCGCTGTGGCAGGACAGCACGCTGGCGCCCGGTGCGCCGGGCAGGGCCTGATAGATAGGCGCGCCATCCGGGCTCAACACCCGCAACGCGCCCCAGGCACGCACCAGACGCACGTTCGCCAGACGCGGAAAACACCGCACCGCGCGCCCGGCGATATCGGCCATCACCGCGCTGCTGGTGCCGTCGTCGAAGCCCACCATCTCGGCCGAGTCGCCCAGCTGCACGGTGCCTTCGTCGGTCTGGCGCACGGTACTGGTGGGGTAATGGAGGAAGGGCTCGAGGCGTTCGGTCACCAGGATCTGCCCGCGACTGGGCTGCAGCGGTACCGGCTGGCCGAGCAAGGCGCCGAGCTCGCGGTTGCCCAGCCCGGCCGCCAGCACCAGACGCTCGCTGTGCCAGCGCTGGTCGCCGCTGGCAAGCTCGAAGCCCGCGCCGCGTTGCGCGATGCCACTGATCCGGCGGCCATTGAGCAGCTGCACGCCGCGTTGCTGGCAGGCCGCATGCAGGGCGCGCAGCAATTTAAGCGGGTTGACGTGGCCATCCAGCGGCGAATAGCAGGCGCCCACCACCTGCGGGCCGACACCGGGCAGGCGCTGGCGCAGGGCGGCCGGGTCGAGCAGTTCGAAGGGATAGTCGCCCTCCAGCGCATCCTTGAGCCAGCACAGGCGACGGCTTTCTTCGGCCATTTCCGCATCGGACAGGCACAGCTGCAAGCCGCCGGGCTGGCGCAAGTGCACGTCGATGCCGGTGTCGGCCAGCAGCATGCGCGCCAGCTGCGGCCACAGCGCCACCGATTGCAGGGTCCACTGCGCATAAGCCGGCATGCCGTAGCCCTTGCCCTGCACCCAGAGCAGGCCGAAGTTGCCGCGGGCCGCGCGCAAGGCCGTGTCGCCCTCGTCCAGCACGCTGACCTGGCGCCCCAGGCGAGCCAGGCCGTAGGCGATGGCCATGCCGAGCAAACCGCCGCCAACGACCATGATCTCAGTTTTCTGCATAGGGTGCGCCTCAGTCAGGATTACTCCCGCGCTTGTGCCGGGATTCAGTCAGACTGCCTTGTCGGTGAAGATGGGATTGATCCTAGGGTGCTTATGCGGCGCTGAAAAATGCTTTATTTTGGCAAGACTATGTCTTTTTGTTATGGGGTTGCGGCGGATGAACCTGCGTCAATTGGAAGCCTTTCGTGCGGTCATCCTCGGCCAGACCGTCACCCGCGCCGCGGAGATGCTGCACATCTCCCAGCCGGCGGCGACCCGCTTGATCGGCGCGCTGGAGGAGGACATCGGCTTCGCCCTGTTCGAGCGGATCAAGGGTCGCCTGCAGCCCACCCCGGAGGCGCTGGTGCTGTACGAGGAAGTGCAGCGCTCATTGCTCGGCGTCGAGCGCATCGCCCGTACCGCCCGGGAAATCGGCAGCCTCAAGCGCGGCTCGCTGCATATCGCCTGTGCCCCGGCGCTGGGGCTGTCCTTTCTGCCGCGGGCGATCAGCGCTTTTCTCAAAGAACATGAGCAGGCGCAGATCACCCTGATGGTGCAGGCGTCGCGCGAAGTGGTGGATCTGGTGGTAAGCCAGCGCTACGACCTGGGCTTTATCGTGGAGCCCAATACCTACCCCAGCCCGCGCAGCGAGCGGTTGCTGAGGTCCTGCCTGCTGTGCGCCCTGCCGCTCGGCCATCGCCTGCAGGACAAGGCCGTGATAGTGCCCGAGGATCTGCAGGGCGAAGCCTTCATCTCCTACCCCCACGCGATCGCCTCACGCCAGCATATCGACGCGATTTTCGCCGCCCACGACGTGCAGCGCGAGCTGCGCCTGGAGACCCAGCTGTCGATCCCCATGTGCATGTTCGTCGAGCAGGGCGCCGGGGTCGCCCTGGTGGATGCCATCAGCGCCCTCGAATACCGCGGCACGGGCGTACTGTTTCGCCCCTTCGAGCCGGTGATCGAAATGGACTTCAACATGCTGATACCCAGCCAAAGCCGGCTCTCGAAGTTTCATCAGCGGTTTCTGGAGCACATGCGCCACTTCGTGGCGCTGGAGGTACCCGACAGCTACAAAATCCCTTAAGCGGCCTGCCGATCCGGCCAGGCCTCTGCAACTGCTCGCTCGAGAACCGAGCCGTTATGCGCTCTCAAGCCGCCACCTGATTAGCCTGCCTGCTCGGCCCAGGCGCGCACCTCGGCGTAGGGATAGCTGTCCAGCGCGGCGAAGCCGGCAATACCGCGCGCCTTGAGCTTGGTGAACAGCGGCACGCTGATGCCGCAGAGGAAGCGGGTCAGGCATTCGGCAGTCGGGGGGCTGCCTTTCAGCTCGGCATGCCGTTGGATAAAGCTGCCGCACAGGCGTTGCAGGTCATGTTCGGCCAATGCGCGCAGCGGCGGCGGCTCCGGCAGACGGGCGACCTGACCGTGGCACACCGAACAGTGGCCGCAGCGTTCGGGCGCCTGGCGGTCGCCGAAGTAGGCGGCCAGACGCTGACCCAGGCAATCCTCGCTGGCGAACAGTTCGAGCATGGCGTGAATGCGGGCGATTTCGCTGCGTTCCTGCTGCTTGAAGTAACCGTGCAGCTCGGCGCTCAGTGCCTCGGGGTCGAAGCCGGCATCGAGCAGCGCGTAGACCTCGGTCATCTGTTTGCTTTCCAGCTCGATCCAGCCCTTGTCCTGGAAGTAGTCCAGCGCCTTGACCACCCGCCCGCGTTCGGCCTGGTGCTGCTGGTAGAGCCTGGCGAAATCCAGGGTGCACCAGGTGCGGGCGCGTGGTGAGCTGTCGAGGATGGCCTCGACGAACTGGCGCCGCTCGCCGTCGAATTGGGCCAGCAGGGCCTCGGGTTCGAGCAGGTGCTTGAAGCGGTATTCGGCGAAGTAGGCGTAGCGCGGGGCGATGATGCCGCGCAGCTCCAACTGCACCAGCAGGGTTTTCAGCGGCAGTTGGCGGATGTTGCTCTGCTCGGCCAGGGCACCCAGCAGCAGTTCCCACTCACCGTCCCGGCCGTGCGCCAGCAGCTCGTCGAGTACGCAGCGGATGCCGCCCAGCTCGGGCGTGTCGCCATAGACGAAGTTTTCCAGCACGTTGAGGCTGTCGCGGTTGGCCAGCACCAGGCAGTCGGAGGGCTGGCCGTCGCGCCCGGCCCGGCCGATCTCCTGGCTGTAGTTCTCGATCGACTTGGGCAGGTCGAAGTGCACCACGTTGCGGATGTCGCTCTTGTCGATGCCCATGCCGAAGGCGATGGTGGCGACGATGCAGTTGATCTGCCCGGCCATGAAGCGGCGCTGGATCGCCTCGCGTGCCTCGTGGGCCATGCCGGCGTGGTAGGCGCTGGCGGCGATACCCTGTTGGCTCAGGCGTTCGGCGACCTGCTCGGCGGTCTTCTGCTGGGTGACGTAGACGATGCTCGGCTGCCCGGCCTTGGCCCCCAGCCACTCGGCCAGCCGGCGCTGCTTGTCGGCGCCACTGACCGGCTCGACCAACAGGTTGAGGTTGGCCCGGTAGAAGCCGGTGGTGATCACATCCGCCGGTGCGATGGCGAACTTGGCCTGCATGTCGGCGATCACCGGCGGCGTGGCGGTGGCGGTGAGCAGCAGCACCTGGGGAATGCCGAACTGGCGCTGGTAGTCGGGCAACTTGAGGTAGTCGGGACGGAAGTTGTGGCCCCACTCGGAGATGCAGTGGGCTTCGTCGATCACCAGCAGGGAGATCGGCACCTGGCCGATGAAGTGGCGGAAACGTTCGTTCTTCAGGCGTTCGACCGAGATCATCAGGATCTTCAGTTCGCCGGACCTGGCCCTGGCCATCACCGCGCTGGCGTCTTCGCGGCTCTGCGCCGAGTCGATGCTGGCGGCGCTGATGCCGTGGCGGGCGAGAAAGGCCAGCTGATCCTGCATCAGCGCCAGCAATGGCGAGACCACCAGGCACAGGTGCGGCAGGTGCAGTGCCGACAGTTGGTAGCACAGCGATTTGCCCGAGCCGGTGGGGAAGATCGCCGCCGCCGAGCGCCCGGCCAGCACGGCGCCGATTGCCGCCTCCTGGCCGGGGCGCAGCTGCTTGAAGCCGAAAACACGTTCGAGGGTGCTGTGCATGGGCTGTTACTCCATTAACCGTTGGCGGTATACGACCATTGTCCAATGATCGAAATGAACCTTTGCCTGAGTGCTAGGCTGAATAGTCTCGGGATAAGCCTGCCCGCGCCAGGACGTTGCCGCGGTTAGCCGCCAAGTTCGGCAAGCAATGTGCGTAAATACGGCGCACCCCCGTCAGCATTGACTCAACGCATGATGCGAACCAGCTCACAAATATAGAATCATCTCTTTTCTGACTATGGAACTCAGGCATGGAAGCATTACGGCGAATGCCATTGCGCTACAAGTTCTGGGCGGTCAACGGCGTAGCTTTCATCAGTATCCTGCTGGTGGTTGTAGTGGCGATGGCGCTGGAGCAGCGCAGTGTCAACCAGAGCCGACAGGATCAGGCTCGGAGCCTGTTGTTGTGGTGGCAGGGGGGCGAGCCTGCCTCACCTGAAGATTCACTGCAACCGCTGCTCCTCAGCGGCGAGGCCTCCTCTCCCGTCCAGCGCAAGCTGATCCAGGCGGCCCGGCTCGAGCCGGGCTGGGTCGACTTGTCGGGCTTGACCCTGCTGGATGCGCAGCTGCCATTCGGAGCCTGGGTTCGCCAACGCGAGGGCTCCGGGGTGCTGGCGGTGCTGGTGAGCGGCAAGAGTTTCCAGCAAGTATTCGTCGAGCGTGCGCCGGTGTATGCGCTGGCGGTATTCCTGCTGATGCTGGGGTTGCTGTTCGGCTCACAGATGCTGATCCGCTTTGTCGAGAGCTATCAACGCCAGTTGCAGCAAATGGCGCATTTCGACTCGCTGACCGGCTTGCCCAACCGGGCGCTGGCGTACGACAGACTGGCGCACGCGCTGGACAAGGTGACGCGCCGTGGCGGCCACCTCGCGGTGCTGTTTATCGACCTGGATCGCTTCAAGACGCTGAACGATAGCTATGGCCATGGTTTTGGCGACGCCGTGCTGCGCACGGTGGCCCAACGCCTGCAGACCCGCTGCCGTCAGGAAGATACCCTGGCGCGGCTGGGGGGCGACGAGTTCCTGCTGATCCTCGAGCAGTTGCCGGCACCGAGCACGGCCAGCCTGGTGGCCCGCAGCCTGCTGCAGTTGCTCGAACAGCCATTGCAGCTGGAAGAGGATCATGAGCTGTATGTGGGCGCCAGCATTGGCATTGCCCTGTACCCCGGCGATGGCGGCAGCGCGGCGGAACTGATCCGCAACGCGGATGCGGCCATGTACCGAGCCAAGGCCAACGGTCGTAACACCTGCGCCCACTACATCCCCTGCCTGACCGAGCATGCGCGGACGCGCTTCGAGCTGGAGCGTTCCCTGCGCGGGGCCCTGCATAACCATGAACTGAGCCTGCACTTTCAGCCGCTGATGCGCCTGGAGGACGGCCATTGCTTGGGCGCCGAGGCGCTGCTGCGCTGGCACAGCCCGCAACACGGTCAGGTAGGGCCGGATACCTTTATCCCGCTGGCCGAAGACAGCGGACTGATTGTCTCGATCGGCAGCTGGGTGCTTAACGAGGCGTGCCGCCAGGCCAACGCCTGGCGCGAAGAAGGACTGCTGCTGGAGACCATCGCCGTCAACCTGTCGCCGATCCAGTTCATGCAACAAGACATCGTCCAACTGGTCGCGCGGGCTCTGGCCGGCAGCGGCCTGCCGGCTCATTGCCTGGAACTGGAAATCACCGAAGGCGCGCTGATGCGCCACATCGATCAGGCGGAAAACACTCTGAAAGCCCTCAAGGCCTTGGGCGTGCGGATATCGGTGGACGATTTCGGCACCGGCTACTCATCGCTGGCCTATCTGCGCCGCTTTGCCCTGGACAAACTGAAGATCGATAAAAGCTTCATGGCCGGAGTACCCGCCAATAGCAGCGACTGCCAGTTAGTCCATACCATTATCGCCATGGCCAGATCCATGCAACTGACGGTGCTGGCCGAAGGGGTGGAAACGCCGGAGCAGCAGGGCTGGTTGCTGGGCGAAGGCTGTGACCAGTGTCAGGGTTACCTGCTGGGCCGGCCCATGGCGGCCGAGTCGTTCGCGCGGCACTGGCAGGCGTTGTCGGCCAGAGCCGCGCCTGCGGCCAAGCACAGGGCTACGTCGGGGTGTAGCGCCGCGTCCTTGCCGGCCCGAACATGAAAAAACCGCCCGAAGGCGGCTTGTTCGAGCGGCAATAGACCGCGGCTTAGAGCTGCGGACCGGCCTGTTTGATAGCGTCGCTGACGTCGAACTTCTGAAAGTTGTCGATGAACAGCTTGGCCAGGCCTTTGGCCGCTTCGTCGTAGGCGTTCTGGTCTGCCCAGGTGTTGCGCGGGTTGAGCAGGCTGGTTTCGACGCCCGGCACCGACGTCGGCACGCTGAGGTTGATGATCGGCAGTTGCTCGGTCTCGCTGCCGATCAGCGCACCGCTCTGGATCGCCGCGATCACGCCTCTAGTAGTCGGGATATTGAAGCGTTTACCCACTCCGTACCCGCCCCCAGTCCAACCAGTGTTGACCAGATAGACCTTGGAGCCGAAGCCGCGGATGCGCTTGATCAGCAACTCGGCATATTCGCCCGCCGGACGCGGGAAGAAGGGCGCGCCGAAGCAGGTGGAGAAGGTCGACTTGATGCCGCTGCCGCTGCCCATTTCGGTGGAGCCGACCAACGCGGTGTAACCCGACAGGAAGTGGTAGGCCGCCTGCTCTTCGTTAAGGATCGACACTGGCGGCAGCACCCCGGTCAGGTCGCAGGTGAGGAAGATCACCGCGTTCGGCTCGCCGCCGAGGTTCTTCTCGCTGCGCTTCTCGACGAACTCCAGCGGGTAGGCGGCGCGGCTGTTCTGGGTCAGGCTGTCGTCGCGGTAATCCGGCACGCGCTCGGCGTCGAGGACGACGTTTTCCAGCACGGTGCCGAACTGGATGGCTTTCCAGATCACCGGCTCGTTCTTCTCCGACAGGTCGATGCACTTGGCGTAGCAACCGCCCTCGATGTTGAACACCACGCCCTCGCCCCAACCGTGCTCGTCGTCGCCGATCAGGTAGCGCGACTCGTCGGCCGACAGGGTGGTCTTGCCGGTGCCGGACAGGCCGAAGAACAGGGTCACGTCGCCCTCTTCGCCGATGTTGGCGGCGCAGTGCATCGGCAGCACGTCTTTTTCCGGGAGCAGGAAGTTCTGCACCGAGAACATGGCTTTCTTCATCTCGCCGGCGTAGCGCATGCCGGCGAGCAGGACTTTTTTGGCGGCGAAGTTGATGATCACGCAGCCGTCGGAGTGGGTGCCGTCACGCTCAGGGGAGCACTCGAAGTTGGCCACGTTGAGCACCTGCCACTCGTCCTTGCCGAGCGGGTTGTAGGTTGGCGGATTGATGAACAGCTGACGGCCGAACAGGTTCTGCCAGGCGGTGGCGGTGGTCATCTTGACCGCCAGGTAGTGTTCCTCGGCGGAGCCTACATGGACGTGGGAAACGAAACGATCCTGATCCCGGCTGAACGCCTCGACGCGATCCCACAGGGCGTCGAACTTGTCCGCAGGAAAGGGACGGTTGATCGCGCCCCAGGCAATTTTCGCCTCGGTAGTCGGCTCTTGCACGATGAAGCGATCAGCCGGCGAACGACCAGTACGGTGCCCGGTACGTACGACCAGGGCGCCACTGGCGGCCAGTTCGCCCTCACCGCGGCGAATGGCTTCTTCGACCAATTGGGCAGCGCTGATGTCGGTGTACACGGCGTTGTTAGCTTGCGTCATGTGGGTCCCCATCGACCAAAGGGCCGAGTTTTCCAAACGTTTTGTAGTAAAGGCAAAAACACTACTACAGCGAGAAAAAAGTCGCGGGAGTATGCCAGAAAGCACGTCCCTTGGCAGCACCCGATCCGCCAAGCGGGTCGATAGGCACAGGCTATCGCCTTCAGTGCAGGGTCTGCGCCGGCCCCGCAGTGCCGCCGCCGGCGAACAGCTGGGCGATGTCGGCAGCATCGAACGCGTAGCGTTGGTTGCAGAATTGGCAATCGATCACCACCTGGCCGGCATGTTCGCTGAGCAGCAACTCGGCATCGGCCTGGCCTAAGCTGACCAGTGCATTGGCCGAACGCTCACGCGAGCAGCTGCAACGGAACTGCAGGGCGCGTGGCTCGAACAGGCGCAGCGGCTCTTCATGATAGAGGCGGTGCAACAGGGTTTCGTTGTCCAGGCCCAGCAACTCTTCGTGGCTCAAGGTGCCGGCCAGGGTCGCCACATGCTGCCAGCTGGCCTCACGCTCCTCTGGATCGTTCAGACGATCGGCGGGCAATTGCTGGAGCAGCAGGCCGCGCGCACGCTGGCCGTCGGCACACAGCCAGAAGCGGGTGGCCAGTTGCTCGGAAGTGACGAAATAGTTGGACAGGCAATCGCTCAGGGTGGCGCCGTCCAGGTCGACGATGCCCTGATAGCGCTGGCCCTGGGTGGGGTCGACGGTCATCGCCAGGACGCCATCGGGCATCAGCTCGGCCAGGCCGGCATCGGCGCCAATCCGCTCGGCGTGGTAGCGCGCGATACCGCGCAGCTCGCCGGCGCTGGAGCACTCGACCATCAACAACGGCAGCGCCCCCGAGGAGCGCGCCTGCAAAATCAGCAGGCCGTCGAACTTCAGGGTGCCAACCAGCAAGGAGGCGGCGACCATCAGCTCGCCGAGCAGCTGGGCGACCGGTTGCGGGTACTCATGCTTGGCCAGCACCTGCTGGTAGCTCTCGCCCAGGACGACCAACTCGCCGCGAATGTCGGTGTCGTCGAACAGAAAGCGTTGGGTGAAATCGGGCATAGCGGGCTCGCCTGCAAGGGGAACTGCGAAAAGCTGGCAATTTTAGGCACAAATGCCGGCCTAACCAAGGGCCGCACGCCGAATGACCGCCACGAGCCTGCGGGCTGACGATCACCCGCCGGAGAAATTGCGGCTCAGATCACATGCAAACCCCGGCCAACTCCCCTAAAATGCGCGCCGCCTGGGGAGGCGCAACATTATTTCCACCAAGGAGCGGCAGCATGCCCTGCACTTTCGTCACCAGCCAATGGCGCCTGCGCCCCCTGTTGATCTGCCACATCAGCGCCGCGCTGCTGCTCGCCAGCTGGCTGTGGCAGCCAACCCGGCAACTGTGGGATCGACTCGACCTGCTCCTGTTCGCCCTGCTCAACGAGCCGGTGCACGCGGCCGGCCTGTGGGCGCACATCTGGGCCATCGGCAGCATGCGTCCGGTGGATATGGGCGTCGGCCTGCTGATGCTGGCGGTGATGCTCAAGGCCGACCTGGTATTCAGCGCTACCCAGGTGCGCCGAGCGCTGTTCGCCTTTCTCGCCGTCCTGCTGGTAATGCTGCTGATACGCGTCGGTTTCGCCGACCTGGTCAAACTGATGGGCTGGCAACGGCCGAGCGCCTCACTGGTGGTAGAAGGCAGCGCGCGCCTGACCGAGCTGTTCCCCGCCTGGGCAGAGCGCTGGCACATGAAAGACAGCGCCAGCCGCAGCTTCCCCGGCGACCACGCCTCGGTGCTGCTGCTCTGGGCGTTGTTCATGAGTTTCTTCGCCCGCGGCTGGAAGCTGCTACTGGTCTGGAGCATGGCCGTGCTGTTCATGCTGCCACGCCTGGTCGCTGGCGCCCATTGGGCTTCGGACGCGCTGGTTGGCGGGGTGTTGCTCAGCCTGCTGGCGCTGGCATGGGGCTGTTATACCCCCTTCGCCTGCGCGGCCAGCGCCTGGCTGGAGCGCATCAGCGCACCGCTGATCCGCCAACTGGCGCGCCTGCCGCTGCTGGGGCGAGCCAGCGTGATTTCGGGACGCTGAGAGGCGCCACGCGGCGAAAACAGGCCTGCCCTGCAGGCCAAAAACATCGCGCAGGAGCGGCCCTCCCACAAAAGCAGCAGACACCACCAACCCCCTGTAGGAGGCGCGACCCGCGGCGATGGCGGACATCGTCCGCCCACAAGCAAAAGCATCGCGCCGAGGGCGGCCCTCCCACAAAAGCAGCAGACCCTGCCATTCCCTGTGCGGGCCCCGGCCGCTTGCGCTACAGCAGATGCTCCAGCACGCCGGTCGCCGACTGATAAGGCAAGCCATGGGCTTCGGCCACGCTGCCGCAGGTGATCACGCCCCTGGCCACGTTGAGGCCGTTGCACAGGTGCGGGTCTTCCTCCAACGCACGCCGCGTGCCTTTCTCGGCGAGGGCGATGACGAACGGCAGAGTCGCGTTGTTCAACGCCAGGGTCGAAGTACGCGCCACCGCGCCGGGCATATTGGCCACGCAATAATGCACCACCTCGTCGACCACATAGGTGGGGTCGGCATGGGTGGTGGCTTTCGAGGTTTCCGCGCAGCCGCCCTGGTCGATCGCCACATCCACCAACACCGAGCCGGACTGCATCTGCTTAACCATCTCGGCCGTGATCAGCTTGGGCGCGGCGGCACCGGGAATCAGCACGCCGCCGATCACCAGATCGGCCGCCAGAATCTGCTCGCGCAACGCCGCACGGGTCGAGTAGAGGGTGGTGATGCGATTGCCGTACTGCGCATCCAGACGGCGCAGGGCATCGACACTCTTGTCCAGCACGCTGACATCGGCGCCCAGGCCCACCGCCATGGCCAGGGCATGGCTGCCGACCACGCCGCCGCCGAGGATCACCACCTTGCCCGGCGCCACCCCCGGCACACCGCCGAGCAATACGCCGCGCCCACCCTTGGCTTTTTCCAGGCAATTGGCTCCGGCCTGGATCGACATGCGCCCCGCCACCTCGGACATCGGCGCCAGCAGCGGCAGACGGCCGTGGTTGTCGGTAACGGTTTCATAGGCAATGCAGGTGGCGCCGCTGGCCATCAACTCATCGGTCTGCGGCCGATCCGGCGCCAGGTGCAGGTAGGTGAACAGGGTGTGCTGCGGACGCAGGCGCGCGCGCTCGACCGCCAGCGGCTCCTTGACCTTGACGATCAACTGCGCCTCGCTGAACACCTGGGCGGCGTCCTGGGCGATGCTGGCGCCGGCCGCCTGGTAGTCGCCGTCACTGAAGCCGATGGCGGCACCGGCCAATGTCTCGACCCAGACCTCATGGCCGAGAGCGGTCAGCTCGGTGACCGATTGCGGGGTCAGGCCAACCCGGTACTCATGGTTCTTGATTTCTTTGGGGACACCGATACGCATGATCCTCTCCTTCTATCCAGCGGGCGGCGCCGCATCATGTTCAAGCGTAGAAGAGCTGCAGCGCTTGACCGCTCAAGCCGCTGACGCGGCGCTCTGCTAAGGCTTACCCTTGAGCTCGGCCATGCCCTGCAACAGCTCGATCGGCAGCGGGAAGACGATGGTCGAACTCTTGTCAGTGGCGATATTGCTCAGGGTCTGCATGTAGCGCAGTTGCATGGCGCCGGGCTGGCGGCCGAGCATCTCGGCGGCTTGCATGAGCTTTTCCGAGGCCTGCAATTCGCCTTCGGCATGAATCACCTTGGCCCGCCGCTCGCGCTCGGCTTCGGCTTGCTTGGCGATGGCGCGGATCATCGACTCGTCGAGGTCGACGTGTTTGATCTCGACATTGGCCACCTTGATGCCCCAGGCGTCGGTCTGCGCGTCGAGCACCTGCTGGATATCGATGTTGAGTCGCTCGCGCTCGGCGAGCATCTCGTCCAATTCATGCTTGCCGAGTACCGCGCGCAGGGTGGTTTGCGACAACTGGCTGGTGGCGCCGTGGTAATCCTCGACCTGGATGATCGCCTTCTGCGGGTCGAGCACACGGAAGTAAATCACCGCATTGACCTTGACCGAGACGTTGTCGCGGGAAATCACGTCCTGGGTCGGCACGTCCAGGACGATGGTGCGCAGGTCGACGCGCACCATCTGCTGGATGCCCGGAATGATGATCACCAGACCCGGCCCCTTGACCCGCCAGAAACGGCCCAACTGGAACACCACGCCGCGCTCGTATTCGCGCAGGATACGAAACGCCGAGACCAGCAGCGCCATCAACAGCACCGCCAGCGTGGCGAAACTCAGTTCGAAACCCATGGTCATTCTCCTCGTGGCGGTGGCTCATCGGTAGTGGCAACGTCCAGCGTCGAGCCCTGGCGCGCCAGCACCCGTACTTGCTGACCGGGCTGCAGCGGCACCTGGCTGACGACCTGCCAATTTTCCCCTTGCAGTTGCACCCAGCCGCCTAACGGGTTGCTCGGTTGCACCGCGTGGATCCGCGCCAGACTGCCGATCAGTTCGCTGTCGCCACCGACCAGGGCGCGGCGCCGGGCGCGCAAGGCCATGCTGAGGATGGCGAAAATCACTGCCCCGCTGGTCAAAGCCAGGGTCACGATCAGCACCAGGGGAATGCCGAAGCCGGGCACCTCGGTGTCGATCAGAATCAAGGCGCCGAAGACGAAGGCGGCCAAGCCGCCAATCCCGAGCACGCCGAAACTCGGCATGAAGGCTTCGGCCGTAATGAAGGCGATGCCGAGCAGGATCAGGGCCATTCCAGCGTAGTTCACCGGCAGCAACTGCAAGGCATACAGCGCCAGAATCAGGCAGATGCCCCCGAGCACCCCGCCGACGCCGCTGCCCGGGTTGGAAAACTCGAAGAACAGGCCGTAGACGCCGATCATCATCAACAACAACGCCACGCTGGGGTTGGTGATCACCGCCAGAAACTGCGTGCGCCAGTCCGGCTCGCGGCTGACCACCACGGCGCCGGCGGTCTGCAAGGTCACCTCGACGCCGGCGGCGGTGAAGCTTTTGCCGTCCAGTTGCTTGAGCAGATCCGCCAGGTCGCGGGCGACATAGTCGACCACCTTGAGTTCGAGCGCTTCTTCGGCGGACAGGCTGACCGCCTCGCGCACCGCCTGCTCGGCCCACTCGACATTGCGCCCGCGCAGTTGCGCCAAGCCACGGATGTAGGCCGAGGCATCGTTGATTTGTTTTTTGCTCAGGGTATCGGTCGGCGCCTGTTCGGCCTCGCCTTCGCCCGCCTTGTCGGACTTCTCCGCCTTATCCCCTGCCGGCTTCTGCGGCGGCGAACCGGGCATGCCGCCGATGGCCACCGGGGTGGCCGCACCGAGGTTGGTGCCCGGCGCCATCGCCGCGATATGGCTGGCATAGAGGATATAGGTGCCGGCACTGGCGGCCCGCGCGCCACTGGGCGCGACGAAGCTGGCCACCGGAATCGGGCTGGCGAGAATCGCCTTGATGATCGCCCGCATCGAGGTGTCCAGGCCGCCCGGGGTGTCGATGCTCAGCACCATCAGCTGCGCGTCCTCCTCCGCGCGAGACAGGCCGCGCACCACGTAGTCGGCACTGGCCGGGCCTATCGCCCCGTCGACGCGCAACTCCACCACCACCGCGGGCGCCGCCCACAACCCCGCAGGCAAAAGCAGCAGGGCCAAGGCAAAGAGCAAAGGATATGTTGGGAAAACCTTCACGGCCTCTCCAGGACAGCCGCCACGGGTGGCGAAGGATGGGCAAAGCGCGGCTGTCTGCTTACAGGATAGTCCATGACTTTTCGCCCAGAGCCAGAGATGCCCCTGGCGCGGTAAAAGGTGTCTCCAGGGGAGTGCCAGACGTCCGCCTACTCCGTTAGTCTGCTCACTATTACCGCTACACAAGGTCGCCCGGATGCCCGCCACCTCTCTTCGCCATTCCCTGCGCCGCCTGTGGGCGCTGGATAAATTCAGCTACAGCCTGCGGGTGTTCATCGCCCTCGGCGGCAGCCTGTCGCTGTGCTGGGCGCAGGGCTGGATGCAGGCGCTGATTCCGCTGTTTCTCGGGGTGATCGCCAGCGCCCTGGCCGAGACCGACGACAGCTGGCAGGGCCGCCTGACCGCGCTGCTGGTAACGCTCGGCTGTTTCAGTGCAGCGGCTTATGCGGTGGAGTGGCTGTTCCCCCACCCCTGGCTGTTCGTCAGCGCCCTGGCCCTGGCCAGCTTCGCCTTGACCATGCTCGGCGCCCTTGGCGAGCGCTACGCCACCCTGGGCTCGGCCACCCTGATCCTGGCGATCTACAGCATGATCGGCGTCGAGCAGCGCGGCGGTATCGCCGGCCTGTGGCTGGAGCCGCTGCTGCTGGTGGCGGGGGCGGCCTGGTACGGCGTGCTCTCGGTGATCTGGCATGCGCTGTTCGCCAACCAGCCGGTACAGCACAGCCTGGCCCGGCTGTTTCGCGAGCTGGGTGAATACCTCACGCTCAAGGCCGCCCTGTTCGAGCCGCTGCGGCAACTCGATGTGGAGCAGCGGCGGCTGGCCCTGGCCCGGCAGAACGGCCGGGTGGTGGCGGCGCTGAATGCCGCCAAGGAAATCATCCTGCACCGCGCCGGCAATGACCGACCGGGGAGCAAGGTCAGTCGCTACCTCAAACTGTATTTCCTCGCCCAGGATCTCCACGAGCGCGCCAGCTCATCGCATTACCCTTACAACGAACTGGCCGAGGCGTTCTTTCACAGCGATGTGCTGTTCCGCTGCCAGCGTCTGCTGCGCCTGCATGGCGAGGCTTGCCAGCGCCTGGCCCAAGCCATCGAGTTGCGCCAGCCGTTCGAGTACCGCGGGCTATGCACGCAAGCGCTGGACGACCTGCAGGCCTCGCTGCAACACCTGCGCCTGCAAAGCAATCCGGCCTGGCGCCAGCTGTTGCGCTCGCTGGGGGCCCTGGCCGGCAACCTCGCCGCCCTCGACCAACTGCTCGGCCACGCCAGCAACCCCGATGCCCTGGCCGAGCAACAGGACAGCAGCCTGCTGGATCGCGGGCCGCAGTCGCTCAAGGAGGTCGCGGAACGCCTGCGCCAGCAGCTGACCCCGACCTCGCTGCTGTTCCGCCACGCCCTGCGCCTGGCCATCGCCCTGGCCGCCGGCTATGGCGTATTGCACTGGATTCATCCGGCCCAGGGTTACTGGATTTTGCTGACCACGGTGTTCGTCTGCCAGCCGAACTATGGCGCCACCCGCCTCAAGCTGGTGCAGCGAATCGCCGGCACCGTGCTCGGCCTGCTGCTCGGCTGGGCACTGTTCGACCTGTTCCCCAATCTGCTGGTGCAGGCCTTCTTCGCCGTGGCTGCCGGGGTGGCCTTCTTCGCCACTCGCAGCAGCCACTACACCCTGGCCACCGCGGCCATTACCCTGCTGGTGCTGTTCTGCTTCAATCAGGTCGGCGACGGCTACGGGCTGTTTATCCCGCGCCTGGTCGACACCCTGATCGGCAGCCTGATCGCCGGCCTCGCGGTGTTCCTGATCCTGCCGGACTGGCAAGGGCGCCGGCTCAACCGCATGCTGGCCAACACCCTCAGCTGCAACAGCAGCTATTTGCGCCAGATCATCGCGCAGTATGTCAGCGGCAAACGCGACGACCTGGCCTACCGCCTGGCCCGGCGCAATGCGCACAACGCCGAAGCCACACTGTCCACCACCCTCGGCAACATGCTCATGGAACCCGGGCATTTCCGTAAGGAAGCGGACGTCGGCTTCCGCTTTCTGGTGCTGTCGCACACCCTCTTGAGCTATCTCTCGGGCCTCGGCGCGCACCGCGGCGAGATCCTCCTCGGCGACCGGCAGAGCCCGCTGCCGGCGAGCGCCGAACGCCTCGCCGCCAGCCTCGACGAAATCGCCCAGAGCCTGGCCGAAGAACGTGCGGTGGCGATTCAGAGCGATGCCGAAGAGCAACTGGCCGCCGAACTGGAACAGCGCGCGGATGCGCTGGACGATCAGCAGCGCCTGGTGCAGACCCAGCTGGCGCTGATCTGCCGGCAACTCGGGCCGTTGCGCACCCTCGCCGCGCACCTGCTCAAGGATCGCGGCAAGCCCTAGCAGCCTGTCCGGAACCTGCAGGAGGGCGTTAGCCAAGCGATATTCAGAGGATTGCTGGGCCGCTAACGCAGGATCGCGGCCAGCTCATGGATTTCGTCGCCATGCTGGCTGACCAGGGCCAGGCGGCCGTCCGCCGCCACTTCCTGGTGTGCGCCAGGGAGCTTGGCGTAGGCGGCCAGGCTGGCCAGCGCTGGCAACTGCGTTGCGTCATGGCGATCAAGCAGGGCATGGAACAGGCTCAGGTTGACCAGATCGAGCAACTCGATCTGCCGCTGCCGCTGTAGCGTCCAGTTGCCCGCCTCGCGCACCAGATCCACATAAGCCTCATCCACCGCCCACTTTTTCAGCAGCATCACCCCCAGCGACTTGCCATAGGCCTGGCACAAGCTGTGGTAGCGCGCGGGCGTCGGCACCAGGTCACCGGCCTTGAACGCCGAGAGCACCGCGAGCGAGCCCACCTCGCTGAGCAAACTGCCGAGCACCGCATGATCGGCCGGAACCCGTCCCACCTTGCGCGCGAGACAGCCGCAGATACTCGCCTTCAGGGTCAACCGCTGCCAGGCGTCCAGGAACAATAACTTGTGCTCGGCACTGTGCAGAATAAACAGGCTCTTGACGCTGTGCAGCATCACCACCCGATCCACCTGCTGCATGCCGAGCACGCGCAACACGTCCTGCAGGGTCTTCGGCACCACGCGGGTGCGCAGCAAGGCGCTGGAGGCGTACTTCATCAGCAACGCACTGAGTGCCGGATCCCGGCCGATCAAGCCGATCAGCCGGGTCATGCTGACCTCCGGCTCGGCCAGCGCTCGGCGAATTTCCAGGGTCAACGTCGGCAAGCTGGGCAGTTGTTCCCGATCATTGATCAGTTGCGTGACTACCTGCCGATAAATCGAGTAGTCCGACTGTGTCGTCTCCATCATCGCCTCCCGCCGCAGATGGAGGCAGTGTATCCAAGGCGCCGGGGTATTGCGCTGCTTTCAGACGGCACCGGCACACAGGCCAAGGCCAGGCGTCGGCTCAGGCGATGCGAGCCTGGTTGACCTGAGCGCGGCGCCGAATGCTCAGGTCGAGCTTGAGGCAGATCGCCGCCAGCAGCATGAAGCCGGCGCCGAGGTTGCCCCGGCTGATCGGCACACCGAACAAGCTGCTCAACCATTCGGCAATCGGCCCCGGGTAGCTGGCCAGCGAAGCGCCCAACGGCACCAGCAGAAACAGGAAGAAAAACCCCATCGACCGCATCATGTTCATTCCCGCACCCTCGCTTTTAGTAGCAACCGGTGCACAATGCCGCCTTCGGTAGCCATGGCGACACTAGACTTTGGTGCATAAGCCGAAGTTTTCCTGCCGCCCCGACCCTGCGAGTGACCGTTGAACAAAGCCCTGCTCCAGCAATTGATTCTCGACCGGCTGCAAACCGACCTGGCACTGGCCCAGCACGCGGCATTGACTGCCTATGAAGCGGCCACTCATGAAGAAAATATTGCCGAGAACAAGTACGACACCCTGGGCCTGGAAGCGTCCTATCTGGCCGCCGGGCAGGCGCGCCGGGTCGAGGAGATTCGCCAAGCCCTGAGTGCCTGGGAAAAACTCCGGCTGCGGCCCTTCGATGCGCAACTGGGCATTCAGCTCAGCACCCTGGTGTGGCTGGCCGATGCCCAGGGCGGCGAGCAATGCCTGTTCCTCGGCCCCGACGGTGCCGGCCTGAAGGTGCTGCTGGACGGTCAGGAGGTGCGGGTGATCAGCCCACGGGCACCGCTCGGACAACGCCTGATCGGCTGCGGCGAAGGCGATCGGGTGGAGCTGCGCCTGGGCACCGCCACCCAGCTGTTCCTGGTGTTGCGGGCCTGCTGAACGCCCTCGCTCAAGGCTCTGAAGGGCTTGCGCCGGCGGTGGGCTGCTGGCAGATCGAATCGGCGAGAGTAGCCTGGATAAACCGCGGGACGCGGTGCAATCCGGGAGAGCGATCCCGGATTGCGCTGGCGCTTATCCAGCGCTACCCACGTCCAAAGCCATGGCGCTGTCCACCTTTAATTGTTGCCACTCGTTTTTGTGGGCGCAACAGCCAACTGGCACATGGCCTTGCTCAAGGGATTTCCACCTGCCAGCGGGCCGCCAGCCGGGCCAGTTGCCCGCGCTCGACCACTTGCCGAAAGCCCTCGTCGAAATCCTCGCGCAGGCGGTTATGGCTGCTCTGCAGAGGAAACGCGAAGTAACCGTCCTGCGTATCGATAGGATGCTCAAGCTGGTTGATCTCATCGCTCAAGCCCAGCGCCTGCAACACCGGCAGAGTGTTGCGCTGATTACTGGCGAAGAGCTCGAGACGGCCCAGGCTGAGCATTTTCAGGCCGTTGTCGACCGCCTCCACGGTGACCAGATCGAGCCCCTCGCGCACGCCATCGAAACGCGCGCCGTAGGTCCAGGCACGCACCACGCCAATACGCAGCCCAGCCAGCTGGCGGTAATCGCCAGACCACTCAAACGGCCGGTCGCGGCGGCGATAAAAGACGATCCGGTCGCGCTGAAAGGCCGACTCGGCAAAGGCGAAACGCGCCTCGCGCGCCGGGCTGCGATAGGGGCCGACAAGGATGTCGGCCTGGCCCCGTTCGACCATGAGTTGCGCCCGGGCCCAGGGGTAAGAGGCGAAGCGCAGGCTGTAGCCGCGCGGCTCGAGCACCTGGCGCAGCAGGTCAGGGCCGAGCCCCCGGTATTCGTCCGCCGCCGTGCGTTCGAATATCCGCGAAAAATCGCTGCCGACCACCAACAACTCGCGCGCCAGTGCCAGCGGCGGGATCAGCAGCACAAGGCCGACCCCCACCGCGAACAAACTGCGCAGAAACCCTGGATGCATACCCTGACCACCTCCAATCCCTGGAACCATTGTGCCACCGGCAGACCCCGGGGCCACTAGCGATATACGCTAGGCTGTATGGGCGAGCCCAATCGCTAGAAGGAGCACACCATGGAAAGCCCCACTCACAGCCTCTCGGCCCTGTTTGCCCAGCTCGGCTTGCCGGCCGAGCAGGCCAGCATCGAACGCTTCATCGCCACCCACTCCCCCTTGCCGGAAACCTGCCAATTGGCCGACGCGCCCTTCTGGACTGTCGCCCAGGCCAGCTTTCTGCGCGAGGAGATTCTCGAGGATGCCGACTGGGCGGAAGTGGTCGATCAGCTCAACCTGATGTTGCGCGGCTGAGGGACGCCGCGGCGACTGTCCCGGTGATGGCTAGCGCCCCCGCCGCCTCAGGCCGGGTTACGCCCTTGCAGCTCGCGCCAAGTCAGATAGACGCGCAGGTCGAACTCCAGCTGATGATAATCGGCCAGCATGTGTTGGCAGAGCTTGTAGAACGCCTTGTTGTGCTCGGCCTCTTTCAGATGGGCCAACTCGTGCACCACGATCATCTGCAGAAATTCCGGTGCGGCGTCCTTGAACAAGGCGGCGACGCGAATTTCCTTCTTGGCCTTGAGCTTGCCGCCCTGCACACGGGAAATCGCGGTGTGCAGGCCGAGGGCGCGATGGGTCAGGTCGAGGCGGTTGTCGAACAGCACCTTGTCGATCGCCGGCGCGTTCTTCAGGTGTTCCTGCTTGAGCGCCTGGATATAGGCGTATAGCGCCTTGTCGCTTTGCACGTCGTGCTTGCCGCTGTAACGCTGGGCCAGGTAGTCGCCCAGGCGTTGCTCGGCAATCAGCTGGCGGATCTGCTCTTGCAACGGCAGCGGGTAGCCCTGGAGGAATTTCAGTGGGGTCATGGTCAGTGATGGGCGGTTAGCTCGGGATTCGAGCCGAGGAGTATGCAGCAGCTGAGCCGTTGCAGCGACTCCGGCTGGATTCGCGGCCACCTCGCCATGGGCGCCACGCCAGCGCTTAGCACGCGCAGCCTTGGCGATGCCGCCAGCACGAGAGGCGCGGATTGGCAGGATCCACGAACGCCCCCGGCGGATTTGCCCGCGAAAACGCAAGAGCCCCGCACGGGCGGGGCTCTTGGCGTAACGCAGAGGCTTAGTTGACCTGGGCGGCCAGCTCGCCCCTGGCGTAGCGCTGGAACATGCCTTCCAGGGAGATCGGCTTGATCTTCGAGGCATTGCCGGCGGTGCCGAAGGCTTCGTAGCGGGCGATGCAAATGTCGCGCATGGCGGTCACGGTGGCGCCGAAGAACTTGCGCGGGTCGAACTCGCTCGGGTTCTCGGCCATCAGGCGGCGCATGGCACCGGTGGAAGCCAGACGCAGGTCGGTGTCGATATTGACCTTGCGCACGCCGTGCTTGATCCCTTCGACGATTTCCTCGACCGGCACGCCGTAGGTTTCCTTGATGTCGCCGCCGTACTGGTTGATGATCGCCAGCCACTCCTGCGGCACCGAGCTGGAGCCGTGCATCACCAGGTGGGTATTGGGGATGCGCTTGTGGATTTCCTTGATCCGGTCGATGGCGAGGATGTCGCCGGTCGGCGGTTTGGTGAACTTGTAGGCGCCGTGGCTGGTGCCGATGGCGATAGCCAGGGCATCGACCTGGGTGCGTTTGACGAAGTCGGCGGCTTCTTCCGGATCGGTGAGCATCTGGCTGTGGTCGAGCACGCCTTCGGCGCCGACGCCGTCTTCTTCGCCGGCCATGCCGGTTTCCAGGCTGCCCAGGCAACCGAGCTCGCCTTCCACCGAGACGCCGCAGGCGTGGGCGAAGGCCACGGTCTGCTGGGTCACGCGCACGTTGTAGTCGTAGTCGGCCGGGGTCTTGCCGTCTTCCTTCAGCGAGCCGTCCATCATCACCGAGCTGAAGCCCAGCTGGATCGAGCGCTGGCAGACGTCCGGGCTGGTGCCGTGATCCTGGTGCATGCACACCGGGATATGCGGGAACTCTTCGATGGCGGCCAGGATCAGGTGGCGCAGAAACGGCGCACCGGCGTATTTGCGCGCACCGGCCGAGGCCTGGACGATTACCGGGGAGTCGGTCTTGTCCGCGGCTTCCATGATGGCGCGCATCTGCTCGAGGTTGTTGACGTTGAAGGCCGGCACGCCATAGCCGAATTCGGCGGCGTGGTCGAGCATCTGGCGCATGCTGATAAGTGCCATGGTGTTCTTTCTCCCGGTGGGATTCGTTAATCGTGCAAGCCTGCCGCAGGGGCAGGCGCTATTCAAGTTATTGGAGACCAAGGGGCAGCCTGGTCTCTTGCTAAACCCCGACTGCCTTGAGATCTTCCCGGATTGCATCCGGGCTACCTGGCAATGGCGCCATCGATCCAAGCATCGCTAGCAGCCCAGTAAAGCAGGCATTGATCGCCCTTGCTCAGCCCTTGGCGCGCTGTTCCAGCACTGCCACGGCCGGCAGCACCTTGCCCTCGACGAACTCGAGAAAGGCGCCGCCGCCGGTGGAGATATAGGAAATCTTGTCGGCCACGCCATACTTGTCGATGGCCGCCAGGGTGTCGCCGCCACCGGCGATGGAGAACGCCGGGCTGGCGGCGATGGCCTCGGCCAGCACCTGGGTGCCGTTGCCGAACTGGTCGAACTCGAACACGCCGACCGGACCGTTCCACAAAATGGTCTGCGACGACTTCAGCAGCTCGGCGAACTGCGCCGCAGTCTGCGGGCCGATATCCAGAATCATGTCGTCCGCGGCCACCTCGGCGACCAGCTTGACCGTGGCCTCGGCGTCTTCGGCGAAGGCCTTGGCCACCACCACGTCCACCGGCAGCGGCACGCTGACCTTGGCCGCGATGGCTTTGGCGGTCTCCAGCAGGTCGGCTTCGTGCAGCGACTTGCCGACCGGGAAACCGGCGGCGGCGAGAAAGGTGTTGGCGATGCCGCCGCCGACGATCAGCTGGTCGCAGATCTGGCTCAGGCTGCTCAGCACATCGAGTTTGGTCGACACCTTGGAACCGGCCACAATCGCGGTCATCGGCTTGGCCGGGCTGCCCAGGGCTTTGCCCAACGCCTCCAGCTCGGCCGCCAGCAACGGGCCGGCGCAGGCGACCTGGGCGAACTTGGCCACGCCATGGGTCGAGCCCTGGGCGCGGTGGGCGGTGCCGAAGGCGTCCATGACGAAGACGTCGCAGAGGGCGGCGTATTGCCGGGCCAGGTCGTCGCTGTTTTTCTTCTCGCCGGAATTGAAGCGCACGTTTTCCAGCAACAGCAGTTGGCCCGGCTGGATCTCGACGCCGCCGAGGTAATCGTCAATCAGCGGCACCTCACGGCCCAGGGCCTGGCTCAGGTAGTCGGCCACTGGTTTGAGGCTGTTCTCTGCGCTGTACTCGCCTTCGCTCGGGCGGCCCAGGTGCGAGCAGAGCATGACCGCCGCACCCTTTTCCAGGGCCAGCTTGATGGTCGGCAGCGCGGCGAGGATGCGCGCGTCGCTCGTCACCGCGCCGTCTTTTACCGGCACGTTGAGGTCTTCGCGGATCAGCACGCGCTTACCGGCGAGGTCGAGGTCGGTCATCTTCAGAACGGTCATGGAATCAGTCCTTCACGGGGGCTGGTTGAATGGGAACAGGGGACACAGCAAGGAAGTGTTCGGCGACGTCGAGCATGCGATTGGCAAAGCCCCATTCGTTGTCGAACCAGGCCAGCAGATTGACCAGGCGCGGACCGGAAACCCGGGTCTGGCTGCCATCGACGATGGCCGAATGCGGATCGTGGTTGAAATCGCAACTGGCATGGGGCAGCTCGGTGTAGGCCAGCAAGCCCTGCAGCGGGCCGCTTTCGGCGGCCTGGCGCAGCACCCGATTGATTTCCGCCGCCGAGGTGTCGCGGGTGGTCAGCAGGCAGATGTCCAGGCAGGACACGTTCACCGTCGGCACGCGGATGGCTTTGGCCTGAATCCGCCCACTGAGTTCCGGCAGCAAGCGCTCGATGCCGCGGGCCAGGCCGGTGGACACCGGAATCACCGACTGGAAGGCCGAGCGGGTGCGGCGCAGGTCTTCGTGGTGGTAGGCATCGATCACCGGCTGATCGTTCATCGCCGAGTGGATGGTGGTGATGGACACGTACTCCAGACCAATCGCCTCATTGAGCAACTTGAGCAGCGGCACCCCGCAGTTGGTGGTACAGGAGGCGTTGGACACCAGTTTCTCGCTGCCGCTCAGGCAAGCCTGATTGACCCCGTAGACCACGGTGGCATCGATATCCGCCTCGCTGGCCATCGGCTGGGAGAACAGCACCCGCGGTGCGCCGGCCGCCAGGAAACGCTGGGCGTCGGCGCGGGTGTGATAAGCGCCGGAACACTCGAGCAACAGGTCGATATCCAGCGCCGCCCAGTCGATACCTTCCGGCGCCGCCTGGCGCAGCACCTGCACGCAGCCGCCATTGATATGCAGACAGTCGCCGTCGACCTTCACCTCACCGGGAAAGCGCCCGTGGGTGGAGTCGAAACGGGTCAGGTATTCGATGCTGGCCTGGTCGGCCAGGTCGTTCAGCGCGACTATTTCCAGGCGCGCGTCGGCACCGCGCTCATGCAGGGCGCGCAGCACGCAGCGACCGATGCGGCCGTAGCCGTTGAGGGCGACTCTGTAGGGGCGTTGCAGCATAGAAAGGCTCACCGAAACGAGGGAGATGCGAGGT
Organism: Pseudomonas sp. sp1636; assembly: GCF_030376615.1. Classification (GTDB taxonomy): domain Bacteria; phylum Pseudomonadota; class Gammaproteobacteria; order Pseudomonadales; family Pseudomonadaceae; genus Aquipseudomonas. The sequence continues at coordinate 132,887 of NZ_JARRAB010000007.1, read as the reverse complement.
AGGGCGGGCTTCAGCCCACCGATTGGCCGATACGGGTGACCGGCTCGGAGGGCTTCAGCCCACCCTACTCTGTCGGTATGACTCAGTCTTCCAGCAGTTCGGCGGCGGTTTCCAGCAGGTTCTCGACGGTAAAGCCGAAGTGTTCGAACAGCGCCGGTGCCGGGCCGGACTCACCGAAGCCGGTCATGCCGATCACCCGGCCTTCCAGGCCGACGTACTTGTACCAGAAGTCGGCATGGGCGGCCTCGATGGCAATCCGCGCGCCAACCTGCAACGGCAGCACCGCCTGCTTATAGGCGGCGTCCTGCTGGTCGAACAGGCTGGTCGACGGCATGGAGACCACGCGCACCTTGCGGCCCTGCTCGGTCAAGGCGTCAAACGCCTGCACCGCCAGGCCGACTTCCGAACCAGTGGCGATCAGGATCAGCTCCGGCTCGCCGGAACAGTCTTTCAGCACATAGCCGCCGCGGGCGACGTTGGCCAATTGCTCGGCGTCACGCACCTGGTGGGTGAGGTTCTGCCGCGAGAAGATCAGCGCGCTGGGGCCGTCGTTGCGCTCGATCGCGCATTTCCAGGCCACCGCCGACTCCACCGCATCGCAGGGACGCCAGGTGTTCAGGTTCGGCGTGCAGCGCAGGCTGGCCAGCTGCTCGATCGGCTGGTGGGTCGGGCCGTCTTCGCCCAGGCCGATGGAGTCGTGGGTGTAGACGAACAGCACGCGCTTCTTGATCAGCGCGGCCATGCGCACGGCGTTGCAGGCGTATTCCATAAACACCAGGAAGGTCGCGCCGTAGGGCACGAAACCGCCGTGCAGGGCGACGCCGTTCATGATTGCGCTCATGCCGAACTCGCGCACGCCGTAGAACATGTAGTTGCCGCTGGCATCTTCGGCGGACACGCCTTTGCAGCCCTTCCACAGGGTCAGGTTGGAACCGGCCAGGTCGGCCGAGCCGCCGAGGAATTCCGGCAGCAGCGGGCCGAAGGCATTCAGTGCGTTCTGGCTGGCCTTGCGGCTGGCGATGGTTTCGCCCTTGGCCGCGACGTCCTGGATATAGGCGGCGGCCTTCTCGGCGAAATCGGCCGGCAGCTCGCCGGCGATGCGCCGTTCGAACTCGGACGCCAGCTCCGGGTAGGCGGCGGCGTAGGCGGCAAAGCGCTGGTTCCACTCGGCCTCGGCGGCGGCGCCGGCCTGCTTGGCGTCCCACTCGGCGTAGATCTCGGCGGGGATCTCGAAGGGGCCGTGGTTCCAGCCCAGGGTGGCGCGGGTCAGGGCGATTTCGTCGTTGCCCAGCGGCGCGCCGTGGCAGTCTTCCTTGCCCTGCTTGTTCGGCGAACCGAAGCCGATGGTGGTCTTGCAGCAGATCAGGGTCGGTTGCGCGCTCTTGCGCGCGGTGTCGATGGCGATCTTGATTTCTTCGGCGTCGTGGCCGTCGACGTTGCGGATCACCTGCCAGCCGTAGGCCTCGAAGCGCTTGGGCGTATCGTCGGTGAACCAGCCCTCGACCTCGCCGTCGATGGAGATGCCGTTGTCGTCGTAGAAGGCGATCAGCTTGCCCAGGCCCAGGGTGCCGGCCAGCGAGCTGACTTCATGGCTGATGCCTTCCATCATGCAACCGTCGCCGAGGAACACATAGGTGTGGTGATCGACGATCTGGTGGCCGTCGCGATTGAACTGGGCGCCCAGCACTTTCTCGGCGAGGGCGAAGCCCACGGCGTTGGCCAGCCCCTGACCGAGCGGGCCGGTGGTGGTTTCGACGCCCGGGGTGTAGCCGTATTCCGGGTGGCCCGGGGTGCGGCTGTGCAGCTGGCGGAAGTTCTGCAGATCCTCGATAGCCAGGTCGTAACCGGTCAGGTGCAGCAGCGAGTAGATCAGCATCGAACCATGGCCGTTGGACAGCACGAAGCGGTCACGGTCGGCGAAGCTCGGGTTGCCCGGGTTGTGCTTGAGGTAGTCGCGCCAGAGCACTTCGGCGATGTCCGCCATGCCCATAGGGGCACCCGGGTGGCCGCTGTTGGCTTTCTGCACGGCATCCATGCTCAGGGCACGAATGGCATTGGCTCGCTCACGACGGCTGGGCATCACTGAATCTCCTACGGGGCTACTTCTAAAACGAAGGGGGCGGAAAAAGGCGGCCATTTTCGCCCAGCGGAGCCCACCGGGGCAATGACAGATAGTCGTAGGGCCAATGTTTTCTAGGCAGCCATCCGCAAACCCACGCCAGCAACAGCAATATCAAAATTTATTGATATTGCTGTTGCTGGATGAAAAGTGACCGACTAGACTGCCCACCCTATGAATGTGCGCGCCCCCCAACTGCATTTCGAGCCCGTCGATGAACTGTCCGCCCTGTGCAAGGCCGGCGGCGATCCGTTGCGCCTGAACGTACTGCGCGCCCTGGCCAACGACTCCTTCGGCGTGCTGGAGCTGGCGCAGATATTCGCCATCGGCCAATCGGGCATCAGCCACCACTTGAAGGTGCTGGCCCAGGCCGGCCTGGTCGCCACCCGCCGCGAAGGCAATGCGATCTTCTATCGCCGCGCCCTGGCGCAGAGCGAACACCTCGGCAGCGTTCTGCATGCGGCCCTGCTCGAGGAAGTCGATGGCTTGCCGCTGCCGGACGAGGTTCGGGCGCGCATCGCCAACGTGCACAGCCAGCGCGCCGCGGCCAGCCAGGAGTTTTTCGCCCGCAGCGCGGCCAGCTTCCAAGCCCAGCAAGACCTGATCGCCGGCCTGCCGCAATATCGCGACAGCGTGCTGACCCTGCTCGACTCCCTGGGCTTTACGCCATCGGCCACAGCGCTGGAAATCGGCCCCGGCGACGGCGGCTTCCTGCCTGAGCTGGCGCGGCGCTTTGCCCGGGTCACGGCCCTGGACAACAGCCAGGCGATGCTCGAACTGGCGCAGTTGCGCTGCGCGGCAGAAGGCCTGGCCAACATCGAACTGCAACTGGCCGACGCCCTGAGCGATGACTACGCCGCCGCCGACTGCGTGGTGCTGAATATGGTGCTGCACCATTTCGCCGCCCCGGCCGAGGCCCTGAAGCGACTGGCCAACCGGGTAAACCCCGGCGGCAGTCTGCTGATCACCGATCTCTGCAGCCATAACCAGAGCTGGGCCCGCGAGGCCTGCGGCGATCTCTGGCTCGGCTTCGAGCAAGACGACCTGGCCCGTTGGGCCGTCGCGGCCGGACTCAGCGCCAGCGACAGCCTCTATGTAGGCCTGCGTAACGGCTTCCAGATTCAGGTTCGGCACTTTGCCAAACCGCCAACACACAGCGGCCTACGGGCTCCAGTCAGCGCTTAACCATAGGAAAACCGATCGATGAGCGAATACTCCCTCTTTACCTCCGAGTCCGTCTCCGAAGGCCATCCGGACAAGATCGCCGACCAGATTTCCGACGCGGTGCTCGATGCCATCATCGCCCAGGACAAACACGCCCGCGTGGCCTGTGAAACCCTGGTCAAGACCGGCGTGGCGATTGTCGCCGGCGAAGTCACCACCAGCGCCTGGGTCGACCTCGAGCAGATCGTCCGCGACGTCATCTGCGACATCGGCTACACCAGCTCCGACGTCGGCTTCGACGGCGCCACCTGCGGCGTGCTCAACATCATCGGCAAGCAGTCCCCGGACATCAACCAGGGCGTCGACCGGGCCAAGCCGGAAGACCAGGGCGCCGGCGACCAGGGCCTGATGTTCGGCTACGCCAGCAACGAAACCGACGTGCTGATGCCGGCGCCGATCTGCTTCTCGCACCGCCTGGTCGAGCGCCAGGCCGAAGCGCGCAAATCCGGCCTGCTGCCGTGGCTGCGCCCGGACGCCAAATCCCAGGTCACCTGCCGCTACGAGAACGGCAAGGTGGTCGGCATCGACGCGATAGTGCTGTCCACCCAGCACAACCCGGAAATCAGCCAGGCCGACCTGCAGGAAGCGGTCATGGAGTTGATCGTCAAGCACACCCTGCCCGCCGAACTGCTGCACAAGGGCACCCAGTACCATATCAACCCGACCGGCAAATTCGTCATCGGCGGCCCGGTGGGCGATTGCGGCCTGACCGGGCGCAAGATCATCGTCGACACCTACGGCGGCATGGCCCGTCACGGCGGCGGCGCCTTCTCCGGCAAGGATCCGTCCAAGGTCGACCGTTCGGCGGCTTACGCCGGCCGTTACGTGGCGAAGAACATCGTCGCTGCAGGTTTGGCCGAGCGCTGCGAGATCCAGGTGTCCTACGCCATCGGCGTGGCCCAACCGACCTCGATCTCGATCAACACCTTCGGCACCGGCAAGATCGGCGACGACCTGATCATCCAGCTGGTGCGCGAGCACTTCGACCTGCGCCCCTACGCGATCACCAAAATGCTCGACCTGCTGCACCCGATGTACCAGGCGACCGCGGCCTACGGCCACTTCGGCCGTCCCCCGGTCGAGATGAGCGTGGGCGACGACAGCTTCACCGCCTTCACCTGGGAAAAAACCGACAAGGCCGCCGAGCTGCGCGCCGCCGGCGGTTTGTAAGCCCGCCAGCAACACCGAGAGCCCCGCCCCGTGCGGGGCTTTTTGTTGTGCGCAGGAAACCGACTAGCAGGCCGTTGAAAAACGTAGGCGAGGCAGCCGAGACAAGGCAAAAACAGGCGAGGAAGCGGAGTTTACGAGCTGTAAATGAGCATTCCGAGCCTGTTTTTAACGCCGTATCGGCAACGTAGGTAGTTTTTCAACGGCCTGCTAGGCTGTAAAGCCTATTCCCCCCGAGCAAGGATGCTCATGATGAATCCCCGGATCGCCCTACTCCTGCTTGCGCTCGTCCTCGATGCCTGGGCCGCCCCTTGCCCCGACTGGCCCACGGTGCAGGCCAAGGCTGAAATAACCGCACTCGGCGCACAGCTCGCCGCCTGGGACGACGCCTACCATCGCCAGGGCGTGGCCCTGGTCGCCGACGAACTCTACGACCAGGCCCGCGCCCAGTTGGAGCAGTGGCGCAGCTGCTTTGCCGGAATCGGCCCGCCGCCCACCGATCCCCTGAGCGGCAGCGCCGGGCGGGTCGTCCATCCGGTGGCACAGACCGGGCTGCGCAAGCTGGCGGATCACGCCGAGGTCCGCAACTGGATCGCGACCCGCAACGACCTGTGGATCCAACCCAAGGTCGATGGCGTGGCGGTGACCCTGGTCTATCGCGACGGCCATTTGCGGCAGGCCATCAGCCGCGGCGACGGCCGCAGCGGCCAGGACTGGACGACCCAGGCGCAACGCCTGCCAGCCATTCCGCAACGCCTGCCGACGGCGCTTGACCTGACCCTGCAAGGCGAACTCTATTGGCGCCTGCCCGAGCATGTGCAAGCCGAGGCCGGCGGCCTTGGCGCGCGCGGCCGGGTCGCCGGCCTGCTGGCGCGGCAAACGCTGACGGAGCAGGACGCCGCCGGCATCGGCTTGTTCGTCTGGGACTGGCCGGACGGCCCGGCCGAGATGCGCGAGCGCTTGCAGCAACTCGACGCCCTGGGTTTTGCCGACAGCCTGCGATTCAGCCAGCCGCTCAGCGACTTCAGCGCCGCCCGGCACTGGCGCGAACAGTGGTACCGCAACCCCCTGCCTTTCGCCAGCGATGGCGTGGTGCTGCGCCAGGGCAAGCGCCCCGCCGTCGAACGCTGGCAAGCCGCACCGCCGCATTGGGCGGCGGCCTGGAAATACCCGCTGAGCCAGGCGTTGGCCGTGGTGCAGGCGGTGGATTTCCGGATTGGCCGCAGCGGCCGCATCACCCCAGTGCTGCGCTTGCAGGCGATCACCCTGGACGAGCGCCGGATCGAATATGTCGGCCTCGGCTCGTTGCAACGCTGGCAGCAGCTGGACATTCGCCCGGGCGATCAGGTCGCGATCCGCCTCGCCGGCCTGACCATTCCCAAACTGGACAGCGTGGTCTGGCGTAGCCCGCAACGCCGCCGACTCGCGGTTCCTGATGCCGACACATACCACCCGCTGAGCTGCTGGCGCGCCACCCCGGCCTGCGCCAGCCAGTTCCGCGCGCGCCTGGCTTGGCTCAGTGGCAAACAGGGCTTGGCGCTACCCGGGGTCGGCCCCGCCACCTGGGACAAACTGCTGCAGGCGCAGCAAATCGACGGCTTGCTCGACTGGCTGAGCCTGAGCGAGAGCCAGGTGCGCAATCTTCCCGGATTTGGCGAACGCAGCGCTGCCGCGTTGCTGCACAGTTTCGGCCTGGCCCGGCAACGCCCCTTTGCCGACTGGCTGCGCGCCATCGGCCTGCCGCCAAGCGGCGATGCGCCGCTGGCGGACAACTGGGATGAGCTGGCGCAACGCACCAGCTCAGACTGGCAGCGCCAGCCCGGAATCGGCCCAAGCCGCGCGGCGCAACTGCAGGCCTTCTTTCGCCACCCGCAAGTGCAGGCCTTGCGCGATCAACTGCGCGGCGCGCGGATCGAGGGGTTTTAAGCCGGTGCGATGCCCCGCTAGCAGGCCGTTTTTAACGCAGTATTGCCAACGCAGGTAGTTTTTCAACGGCCTGCTAGAACGCACGAAACTCCTCGTGACAGGCCTTGCAGCCGTCCTCGACACGCTGCACGGGCGCAACCAAATCGGCAGCTTCCAGCGGGCGGACAGCCGTCGCGGCGACCAGTGCGGCCGTGCCTGCTTCCAGCTCGCGGGCCAGCTGCTGGAAACGCGCCTGGCGCTGCCAGACCTCATCCTTGGCACGGCTCTCACCGCCCTCTTCCTTGACTTGGGGAAAGTGCTGCCAAGGCGTGCGAACCAGTTGATCGAGTTCGGCCGCACCGCTGACAAACCGCTGCGGCTTGAAGGCAATCCGCCCACGCAACATGCCGCCGAGGTCTTCGCTGACCTTGAGCATCTGCTTGAAAATGGCCTGGCGCTGGCCCTGCGGAGAGTTCGGGTCGACCCCTCCGCAGGCAGTCAGGGTCAGGGCAAGCGCAACGAGGAACAGGCTCTTCAACTTCATAACACCTTCACGACAAACAGCTTGGATTAACAGAACGGCCGACAGTATCGCCATCCGCGCCGGTGCGGCCAAGCGTGGTGTTTGAGCGCAGAGGTCAACACGCCGGGAACGGCCGTTCGCAGGCCGCCCCATGCCTGGCGCGCACCCAGGCGCTGGCGCGGCGGCCAACCAGCTCGCCCGCTGGCTTGGGCCGACGTTGCGCTGGCGCATCCCGCTCCTGGAGTGCCCATGTCCGATCCATTGCGGCGCTATTGGCCCAGACGGCCATCCACGGCCATCCCGAGCGACGGAAAGCCTTGGGCTTGGCGCCCGGCCTCGCTATAATCGCCGGGCTTCACACGACCGGCACAGTTCCGGTCGCTCCCGCCACCTGTCCGAGGGGCGCTGCAGCAAACCCTGCCAAGCGGGGATTTGTCAGGCTCGGATGGGGCGTTAACCAAACGCATCAACGGCGCCCAATCAGACTGCGTGAAAACGTAGCGAGCGAAGGTCAGGCAAGACAGAATCAGGCGAGGAAGCGGAGTTTACGCACTGTAAATGAGCATTCCGAGCCGGTTTCTAACGCAGCCTGGCCGAGCGCAGTAGTTTTCACACAGCCTGATCGCAGACAACGAATGGAGAATTCACTGCATGAGCGCTGTACTGACGCCTGCCGGTTTTACCGACTTCAAAGTCGCCGACATTTCCCTGGCCGCCTGGGGCCGCCGCGAAATCATCATCGCCGAATCGGAAATGCCCGCGCTGATGGGCCTGCGCCGCAAATACGCCGGCGAACAACCGCTCAAGGGCGCGAAGATCATCGGCTGCATCCACATGACCATCCAGACCGCCGTGCTGATCGAGACCCTGGTCGCCCTGGGCGCCGAAGTGCGCTGGTCGTCGTGCAACATCTTCTCCACCCAGGATCAGGCCGCCGCGGCCATCGCCGCCGCCGGCATCCCGGTGTTCGCCTGGAAGGGCGAGACCGAAGCCGAATACGAGTGGTGCATCGAGCAGACCATCCTGGCCGGCGGCCAGCCATGGGACGCCAACATGATCCTCGACGACGGCGGCGACCTGACCGAGATCCTGCATAACAAATACCCGGCCATGCTCGACAAGATCCACGGCGTCACCGAAGAAACCACCACCGGCGTACACCGCCTGCTCGACATGCTGGCCAAGGGCGAGCTGAAAGTCCCGGCGATCAACGTCAACGACTCGGTGACCAAGAGCAAGAACGACAACAAGTACGGCTGCCGTCACAGCCTCAACGACGCGATCAAGCGCGGCACCGACCACCTGCTGTCCGGCAAGCAGGCGCTGGTGATCGGCTACGGCGACGTGGGCAAGGGCTCGGCGCAGTCGCTGCGCCAGGAAGGCATGATCGTCAAGGTCAGCGAAGTCGACCCGATCTGCGCCATGCAGGCGTGCATGGACGGCTTCGAACTGGTTTCGCCGTTCAAGGACGGCATCAACGACGGCAGCGAAGCCTGCGTCGACAGCGCGCTGCTGGGCAAGATCGACCTGATCGTCACCACCACCGGCAACGTCAACGTCTGCGACGCCAACATGCTCAAGGCGCTGAAGAAGCGTGCCGTGGTGTGCAACATCGGCCACTTCGACAACGAAATCGACACCGCCTTCATGCGCAAGCACTGGGCCTGGGAAGAAGTCAAACCGCAGGTGCACAAGATCCACCGCACCGGCAAAGACCTCGACCCGCTCAACGACGACTACCTGATCCTGCTGGCCGAAGGCCGCCTGGTCAACCTGGGCAACGCCACCGGCCACCCGAGCCGGATCATGGACGGCTCCTTCGCCAACCAGGTGCTGGCGCAGATCTTCCTGTTCGGCCAGAAGTTCGCCGAGCTGCCGGCCGCACAGAAAGCCGAACGCCTGTGCGTCGAAGTCCTGCCGAAGAAGCTCGACGAAGAAGTGGCGCTGGAGATGGTCAAGGGCTTCGGCGGCGTGGTCACGCAACTGACCAAGCAGCAGGCCGACTACATCGGCGTCACCCAGGAAGGCCCGTTCAAGCCGGACGCCTATCGCTATTGATGCGTAGGGTGGGTTAGCCGCGCAGCGGCGTAACCCATCGAGAACCATGGTGGGTTACGCCTTCGGCTAACCCACCCTAGGGAGTTTTCTTATGTCTCAAGAACGCCGTTACAGCTTCGAGTTCTTCCCCGCCAAGACCGAAGCCGGGCATGAAAAACTGTTGGCCACCGCGCGCCAGTTGGCCAGCTACCAGCCGGACTTCTTCTCCTGCACTTACGGTGCCGGCGGTTCGACCCGCGACCGCACCCTGCACACCGTGCTGCAGCTAAATAACGATGTCGGCGTGAGCACGGCGCCGCACCTGTCCTGCGTCGGCGACTCCAAGGCCGAACTGCGCGAGCTGCTGAACACCTACAAGGACGCCGGGATCGAGCGCATCGTCGCCCTGCGTGGCGACCTGCCGTCCGGCATGGGCCTGGCCAGCGGCGAGCTGCGTTACGCCAACGAACTGGTCAGCTTCATTCGCCAGGAGACCGGCGATCACTTCCACATCGAAGTCGCCGCCTACCCGGAGATGCATCCGCAGGCACGCAACTTCGAGGACGACATCGCCAACTTCGTGCGCAAGGCCAAGGCCGGCGCCAGCAGCGCGATCACCCAGTACTTCTTCAACGCCGACAGCTACTTCTACTTCGTCGAGCGACTGCGCAAGCTGGGCGTGGATATTCCGGTGGTACCGGGCATCATGCCGATCACCAACTACAGCAAGCTGGCACGCTTCTCCGATGCCTGTGGCGCCGAAATCCCGCGCTGGGTACGCAAGCAACTGGAGGCCTATGGCGACGACAGCGACAGCATCCGCGCCTTCGGCGAGCAGGTGATCGGCGAGATGTGCGAACGCCTGCTGCAAGGCGGTGCGCCTGGGCTGCACTTCTACTGCATGAACCAGGCAGCCCCCAGCCTGGCAATCTGGAACAACCTCAAGCTGCCGCGCTGACAGCCGCCCGGAGGTCGGAGCCTTGCCCGACCTCCGGGTTTGCCTGCAGCGCGACCCGCCGCTCACCTCCCCATCAGGGGACGAGATGGATACATCTGGCGCCATGCCAGTGTTTCAGCGCCAGTTAATCGCCATCGCGGGTCTCGCCTGCCTGGGTCTGCGCCGCGGCGCCCGGCTAGCTCAGCACCCGGTAGCAGGGCACATAGACGCTGCCCCCCGGCAGCTTCATCCGGTGCTGGTCGACGAAGGCCTGGAGCAGGCGACCCAGCGGCTGCATGATGTCCTGATCGCCGGTGATCTCATAGGGGCCATACTGCTCGATCAGGCGAATCCCCTGAACCTTGACATTGCCGGCGACTATGCCGGAGAACGCGCGGCGCAACTGCGCCGCCAGCTCATGCACCGGCTGGTCGCGGGTCAGATTCAGGCTGGCCATGTTTTCATGGGTGGGTTCGAACGGGCGCTGGAAACTCTCGTCGATCCGCAGCAGCCAGTTGAAATGGAAGGCATCGTTGCGCTCGCGGCGGAACTGGGTGACGCCCTTGATCCCCTGGGCCATTTCCCGTGCCACCTGGGCCGGATCGTTGATGATGATCTTGCAGCGCTGCTGCGCCTCGGCCCCCAGGGCGACGCCGATGAACTCATGCAGTTGTTCCAGGTAGGGGCTGGCGCTTTTCGGCCCGGTCATGATCAACGGGAAGGGTACGCCCCGGTTGTCCGGGTGCAGCAGGATGCCGAGAAAATACAACAGTTCCTCGGCGGTACCGGCGCCGCCGGGGAAGATGATGATGCCATGCCCCACCCGGACAAAGGCCTCCAGGCGCTTTTCGATATCAGGCAGGATCACCAGCTCATTGACGATCGGATTGGGCGCCTCGGCGGCGATGATCCCCGGCTCGGTCAATCCCAGGTAACGCCCCCCGACAATGCGCTGCTTGGCGTGGGCGATGGTGGCGCCCTTCATCGGCCCCTTCATCACCCCGGGGCCACAGCCGGTGCAGATATCCAGACCGCGCAGGCCCAGTTCATGGCCGACCACCTTGGTGTAGCGGTATTCTTCGCCGCTGATCGAGTGGCCGCCCCAGCACACCACTACGTTCGGCTCCACACCGGCGCGCAAGGTGCGGGCGTTGCGCAGCAGGTGGAAGACATAGTCGGTGATGCCCTGGGAGCTGTTGAAATCGACCCGCTTGTTTTCCAGCTCGCTCTGCGTGTAGACGATGTCACGCAGGGCGCTGAACAGCATTTCCCGGGTGCTGGCGATCATCTCGCCATCGACGAAGGCGTCGGCCGGCGCGTTGCACAGCTCCAGGCGAATGCCGCGATCGAGCTGATGAATCAGAATCTCGAAATCCGGGTATGCCTCCAGGATGGTCTTGGCGTTGTCGCTGTGCGAGCCGGTGTTCAAGATCGCCAGGGCGCACTGGCGGAACAGCGCATAGACGCTGCCGGAGCCGGTTTCGCGCAACTGCTGCACTTCGCGCTGCGACAGGGTTTCCAGGCTGCCCTTGGGGGACACCGTGGCGTTGGTGGTTTTTCTGCTGGCCATATGCACACTCCATGGCTGTGGTACCGCTCAAGTCATACAGGCCTGATCGTTTAGTCAAGTTATAGCCTAGACCCCCGAGCCAACGGGCGACTGCGGGATCGCCCCGGCGGGTCGGCATGATCCGCGCTACGGGCGCAATTTGCACGCCGTGTTTCATCCCCCGAGCGCCGCCGCGCAAGCCGCTGTCGGGCTCGGCCCGGGCCACGCTAGTGGCGCCGGCGTTCTCGAGCAGGCCTGCGCACCTGCCTGCAGCAGCCACGCAGAACGCGCCATGGCAGGCCTCGCCGGCAGACCTGCACCGCTGGGCAGTCGAAAAATCCCACACCGCGACGGCTCTGTTATACTCCGGCCTTCCCGCCAGGCTTGCGCCCGGATGCTAGTCCCCAGAGACCAGCAGTACCGGACGGGATTGCGCCCCCCAAACGCGATTCAAGTCAGGCAATACACCCCATAGGGCCTCGCCCTCACTAAACAGGATTACTCATGTCCTTTGCCTCCCTCGGTCTCTCCGAGGCTTTAGTCCGCGCCATCGAGGCAGCGGGCTACACCCAGCCCACCCCAGTGCAACAGCGGGCCATTCCCGCCGTGTTGCAAGGCCGCGACCTGATGGTTGCCGCCCAGACCGGGACGGGTAAAACCGGCGGCTTCGCCCTGCCGATCCTGGAGCGGCTGTTCCCCAACGGCCATCCGGATCGCGAGCAGCGCCACGGCCCGAAACAACCGCGCGTGCTGGTGCTCACCCCCACTCGCGAACTGGCCGCCCAGGTGCACCAGAGCTTCAAGGTCTATGCCCGCGACCTGAAATTCGTCAGCACCTGCATCTTCGGCGGAGTCGGCATGAACCCCCAGGTGCAGGCCATGGCCAAGGGCGTCGACGTGCTGGTGGCCTGCCCTGGTCGCCTGCTCGACCTGGCCGGCCAGCGCGCCGTGGATCTGTCCCACGTGGAAATCCTGGTGCTGGACGAAGCCGACCGCATGCTCGACATGGGCTTCGTGCATGACGTGAAGAAGGTCCTCGCCAAGCTGCCGGCGAAGCGCCAGAACCTGCTGTTCTCGGCGACCTTCTCCAAAGACATCACCGACCTGGCCGGCAAGCTGCTGCACAACCCCGAGCGTATCGAGGTCACCCCGCCGAACACCACGGTCGAGCGCATCGAACAGCGGGTATTCCGCCTGCAGGCCAGCCACAAGCGCGCCCTGCTCGCCCACCTGATCAGCGCTGGCGCCTGGGAACAGGTGCTGGTGTTCACCCGCACCAAGCACGGCGCCAATCGCCTGGCCGAATACCTCGACAAGCACGGCCTGGCGTCCGTGGCGATCCACGGCAACAAGAGCCAGAATGCCCGCACCAAGGCCCTGGCCGACTTCAAGGCCGGTAACGTGCGGATCATGGTCGCCACCGATATCGCCGCCCGCGGCCTGGACATCGACCAGTTGCCGCATGTGGTCAACTTCGAGCTGCCGAATATCGAGGAAGACTACGTGCACCGTATCGGCCGTACTGGCCGCGCCGGGCGTAGCGGCGAGGCGATCTCGCTGGTCGCGCCCGATGAAGAAAAACTGCTCAAGGGCATCGAGCGGATGACCAAGCAGAAGATCGCCGACGGCGACCTGCTCGGCTTCGATGCCAGCACGGTCGAGGCCGAGCGCCCGGAAGTGCGCGAGCCGCAGAAGCCGCGCCAACCCCGCGGCGCCAAGCCGGAAGGCGAGCGCCACGGCGGCGGCCGCAAGGACAAGGGCAAGGACAGCGGCAAGGCCAAGCCTCAGGCCGCCCGTTCGCAGCAGCCACGCCGCGCGCAAACCGGCCGCGCCGCCGCGCCGGCAGTGCCTGCTCTGCCGCCGGATCGGGCGCCGGATGAGTTCCGCGACGACGAAATCGATAACTTCGGTAATCGGGCCGACTATGTCAGCCCACACCAGAACAAGCAGCAGAACCGTGGCCGTCGGCCCGGCGCGCCTGCTTCGGGCCCCAGCGCCAGCAATGCCGTTGGCCAGGGGCCGCGCACGCCGAGCAAAAGCCCGCGTAGCGGTGCCGGTGCCGGTGCCGGCAACCAAGGCAAACGCCAGGGTTCGGGCGGCCAAGGGCGCAATGGCTCCGGCCGCGCCCGGCCGCCGCGCGACTCACGCGAGATCACCACCTCGCTCAACCGCGATGAGTTGCCACGCCGAGAGGGCGCGGCAAAAAGCCCGAGTGACAAGCAACCGGTGATCGTGCACAAAGGTTCGCGCAGCAGCGAACGCTTCCCGACGCCCGAGCAACTCGACCAGCTGCCGAGCAATCGTCCGCGCGGCGAGAAACCTGCCCTGCTGACGCGCAACCGCGAAAGCTAAGCAGCGTTCTTAACCACAACGCCGACCCCAGGGTCGGCGTTGTGGTTTCTGCACCGGCAAAAACGCCGACCCTGAGGTCGGCGTTCTGCGAAACAGCGCGTTGCCAGGCTTACTGACGCACGCCTTCCACCGAGATGATCAGCTCGACTTCCGCCGAAGCCGGGCCAAGATCCTTCTCGATCGCGAAGTCTTTCAGCTTAAGCATGGCGCTGCCGGTAAAGCCGGCGCGGTAGCCGCCCCATGGATCATCGCCCTGGCCGATGAAGGTGGCGGCGATCACCACCGGCTTGGTCACCCCGTTGAGGGTCAGGTTGCCGCTGATATCGGCCGTGCCTGCGCCGGTGGATTTCACCGCAGTGGAGGCGAAGGTCGCCGTCGGGTGCCGGTCGACGCTGAGGAAGTCAGCGCTGCGAATGTGCTTGTCGCGCTCGGCGTGGTTGGTGTCGACGCTGGCCGTGCTGAGGGTGACATTGACCTTGCTGGCCTCCGGGTTCTTGTCGTCGAAGCTGAAGCTGCCGTCGAAGTCCTTGAAGGTGCCGTACAGCCAGCTGTAACCCAGGTGGCTGATCTTGAAATTGACGAAAGCGTGCTGACCTTGCTTGTCGATGGCGTAATCGGCGGCCATGGCATGGCCGGCGCCGAGCAGGGCGGAACCGAGGGCCAGGGCGGCGAGGGTTTTTTTCAACATGGGCAATCTCCTTGTGAGGTTGAATAGTTCGGCACGCGGGTCATTCCACGCGACAAAAGGTTGTTAGCGAGCGAACATGCGGGCCAGCGTGCGGTCACGGTCGATAAAGTGATGCTTCAGGGCGGCCAGCGCGTGGATAGCGGCAAACACCACCAGCGCCCAGGCCAGGTATTCATGCACCAGGCCGGCCACGTCTTCCTGATTGGGGATGCCGGTGAGGGTCGCCGGCACGGCAAACCAGCCAAACACCTCGATCGGGCGGCCATCCGCCGTAGAGATCAGGTAACCGGAAATCATCAACGCCAACAGGCCCAGGTACAGAAAGCCATGCCCGAGCGCAGTGCCCAGGCGAGTCAGCCGGCCATGGCTGGGCAGGCTCAGCGGCGGCGGGCTGATCCAACGCCAGAGCATGCGCCCGAGCATCACCGCGAACAGCAGGAGGCCAATGCTTTTGTGCAGATCCGGCGCGGTTTTATACCAACCGCTGTAGTAATCCAGACCGACCATCCACAAACCCAGCCCGAACAGGCCAAAGACCGCTAGCGCCATCAGCCAGTGCAAGGCAATGCTGATCACGCCGTAGTGGGAAGAAGTGTTGCGCCACTGCATCGAGGGCTCCATAGAAAGAATGCGATCCGGAAGATGAGCGCAAGATTAACGACAAACCTATCGAATAAAAGTGGAATTTTTCGCTTTTAAATATCTGGAAATACGATATTTAAACCTGAAAAATTTAGCCCAACGAAGTTAGTCCACCCGCCCATTCTGAAGTTCAGTCCATGCCTACCAAGGGCGCGCCTGAGGGGATAATCGGCTCCTGCTGGCGCCCACCGATCCGCTCGGTTGTAGCGCACATGACCCTGGAGGCATCTGATAGGCTTGGCGCAGATGATTGGGAGAGTGTTTCGATGAGCCTGAACGACCACTGGATGCAGCGCGACCTGAATGTGCTCTGGCACCCCTGCACGCAGATGAAAGATCACGAACAGCTGCCCCTGGTGCCGATCCGCTCTGGCTCCGGGGTCTGGCTGGAAGACTTCGACGGCAAGCGCTACCTCGACGCAGTCAGCTCCTGGTGGGTCAACGTGTTCGGCCACGCCAACCCGCGGATCAACCAGCGCATCAAGGATCAGGTCGACCAACTGGAACACGTGATCCTCGCCGGCTTCAGCCATGCGCCTGTGATCGAACTGTCCGAGCGCCTGGTGAAGATGACCCCGGCGGGACTCGATCGGGTGTTCTATGCCGACAACGGCTCATCCTGCATCGAAGTCGCGCTGAAGATGAGCTTTCACTACTGGCTGAATGTCGGTGCGCCCGAGAAGAAGCGTTTCGTCACCCTGACCAACAGCTACCACGGCGAAACCATCGCGGCCATGTCGGTGGGCGATGTCGGCCTGTTTACCGACACCTACAAGGCGCTGCTGCTGGACACCCTCAAGGTGCCCAGCCCGGACTGCTATTGGCGCCCCGACGGCATGAGCTGGGAAGCCCACTCGCGGGCCATGTTCGCCCATATGGAGCAGACCCTGGCCGAGCACGGTCACGAGGTGGCGGCGGTGATCGTCGAGCCGCTGATCCAGGGTGCCGGCGGCATGCGCATGTACCACCCGATCTACCTCAGGCTATTGCGCGAGGCCTGCGACCGCTATGGCGTGCACCTGATCCACGACGAGATCGCCGTCGGCTTCGGCCGCACCGGAACCATGTTCGCCTGCGAACAGGCCGGCATCCGCCCGGACTTTCTCTGCCTGTCCAAGGCGCTGACCGGCGGCTATCTGCCGCTGGCTGCCTGCCTGACCACCGACCGCATCTACCGGGCGTTCTACGACGACTACACCAGCCTGCGCGCCTTTCTCCATTCGCACAGCTACACCGGCAACCCGCTGGCCTGCGCCGCGGCCCTGGCGACCCTGGATATCTTCGAGCAGGACAACGTCATCGAGGCCAACAAGCAGCTCGCCGCGCGCATGGCCAGCGCCACCGCGCACCTGGCCGATCACCCGCATGTCGCCGAGGTGCGTCAGACCGGCATGGCCCTGGCCATCGAGATGGTTCAGGACAAGGCGAGCAAGACCGCCTACCCGTGGCAGGAACGACGCGGCCTCAAGGTCTACCAGCACGCCCTCGAACGTGGCGCCCTGCTGCGCCCGCTGGGCAGCGTGGTGTACTTCCTGCCGCCCTATGTGATCACTGAAGAGCAGATCGACTTCCTCGCCGAAGTGGCCAGCGAGGGCATCGACATCGCCACCCGCAGCTCGGTCAGTGTGGCTCAGGGCAATACCCTGTACCCGGGCTTTCGCGATCCGGGCTAACAGCCCGCCTACGGATATCGGTGCGCACGGCGCACCCTACCGCTAGAATTTGCGCCTTTGATCCAGGTTCGCCCCTTATGCGCCTATCCCGCTTCTTTATCGACGCCCCGCTCTCCCTCGGCCAGCACACGCTGCCGGAAACCCAGGCCCACTACATCGGCCGCGTGCTGCGCCATGCGGTCGGCGATGCCGTGCAACTGTTCGACGGCAGCGGCCTGGAATACCTCGGCGAGCTGATCGAGGTCGGCAAGAAGAGCGTGCGCGTCGAACTGCGCGAAGTCTTTGCCGGCCTGGCCGAATCGCCGCTGCAGATCCACCTGGGCCAGGGCCTGTCGCGTGGCGAACGGATGGACTGGGCGATCCAGAAGGCCTGCGAGTTGGGCGCCAACGCAATCAGCCCGATTGTCAGCGCACGTTGCGAGGTACGCCTGAAAGACGAGCGTGCCGACAAGCGCATGGCCCACTGGCGCCAGATCGCCATCAGCGCCTGCGAGCAGTGCGGGCGCTCGGCGATTCCGCTCATTCACCCGCCGCTCAGCCTGGCCGACTGGCTGCAACAGGTCGATGCAGAGTTGAAACTGGTGCTGCACCCGGTTGCCGAGCCGTTAGCCAGCCACCTCAAACCGCAGTCGCTGGCCTTTCTGATCGGCCCGGAAGGCGGCTTGAGCGAGAGCGAAGTCGAACAGGCCAAGGTCGCCGGCTTCCAGGCCGCCCGCCTCGGACCGCGCGTTTTGCGCACGGAAACCGCGCCAGTAGTGGCCCTGGCCGTCGCCCAGCAGCTCTGGGGCGACTTTTCGTAAGTCTCTGTCGCCTGGATGTAACAAGATGTGATTTTTCGAGGTGGCAAGGCCGCCCGCCTCTGGCATCCTCTGCACCCCAATTGCGAGCCGCGGTCCACCCCGCACATTGCACTTGCCGAGACCGGTGTTCACCGCGCCGAACCTCTCTCCAATAATAATTCGCCAGGGTCATGCGCCTTTCCCAAAAGGAGGTCGCTGCACACCCCAGGCCCAAGGAGCACCCTATGAATGATCTGGTTAATTACCTCAACGGCCTCATCTGGAGCCCGGCACTGATCTACCTGTGCCTGGGCGTCGGCCTGTATTTCACCCTGCGCGGCCGTTTCCTGCAGATTCGCCACTTCCGTGAAATGGCTCGCCTGATTTTCGCCGGCCGTACCGACAGCAATGGCATCACCTCGTTCCAGGCACTGACCATGACCCTCGCCGGGCGCGTGGGCACCGGCAACATCGCCGGGGTCGCCACCGCCATCACCTTCGGTGGTCCGGGTGCGGTGTTCTGGATGTGGATGGTGGCCTTCCTCGGCGCCAGCTCGGCCTTCATCGAATCCACCCTCGGCCAGGTCTATAAGGAAGAGGTGCGCGGCCAGCACCGCGGCGGCCCGGCGTTCTACATCGAGAAAGGCCTGGGCATGAAGTGGTACGCGGTGACCTTCGCCATCGTCACCATCTTCGCCTGCGGCCTGCTGCTGCCAGGCGTACAGGCCAACTCCATCGGTTCCAGCTTGCAGAACGCCATGGACATCCACCCCAACACCACCGCGGCGGTGCTGGCAATCATGCTCGGCATGATCATCTTCGGTGGGGTCAAGCGCATCGCCTCCTTCACCGAAGTCGTCGTGCCCTTCATGGCGCTGGGCTACATCATCGTCGCCTGCGTCATCGTCATGTTGCACATCGAGCAACTGCCTGACGTGATCGCCCTGATCTTCAAGAGCGCCTTCGGCCTCGAAGCCGGCTTCGGCGCCATCCTCGGCCAGGCCATCATGTGGGGAGTCAAGCGCGGCGTGTATTCCAACGAAGCCGGTCAGGGCACCGGCCCGCACGCCTCCAGCGCCGCGGCCGTCAGCCACCCGGCCAAGCAGGGTCTGGTTCAAGGCTTCTCGGTCTACATCGACACCCTGTTCGTCTGCTCCGCCACCGCCTTCATGCTGCTGGTCACCGGCCAGTACAACGTGCAGGGCGCCGACGGCGAAGCGCTGTTCACCGGCATCGCCGGCGTCGCCGCCGGTCCCGGCTACGTGCAGAACGCGATGGAAAACATCATGCCGGGCTTCGGCTCCTACTTCGTCGCCATCGCCCTGTTCTTCTTCGCCTTCACCACCATCCTGGCCTATTACTACATCGCCGAAACCAACATCGCCTACCTCACCCGCAAGGTGGATCGTCCTTGGCTGGCCCCGCTGCTGAAGTTCGGCATCATCGCGGCGACCGTCTACGGCACCGTCAAGACCGCCGACCTGGCCTGGGGTCTGGGCGACCTCGGCGTGGGCCTGATGGCCTGGCTCAACATCGGCGCCATCCTGCTGATGCACAAGGTGGCCTACACCTGCCTGAAGGACTACGAGGCGCAGAAGCAGCAAGGCCTGGATCCGGTCTTCGATCCAGAGAAGCTCGGCATCAAGAATGCCGACTTCTGGATCGGCAAGCAGCCCGCCAGCGAACCGGTTACGGCGGATGCCCCGCTCGCCGGCGCGCAGCCAGAAAGCGCTCGCTAACGCGCTGAACTAAAAAGCCCCGCCTGGCGGACGGCCCCGATCGGGGCCGCTCGACAGGCGGGGCTTTTTACATGGCGTCGGTTAAATCAGCCCGGCATCCTCGAGCCTCTGCTCCAGGCCGATCAGGTCGGGAATCTTCAGCACCTCCTCGCCAATGAGCACGGCGTCCAGCTCCAGAGGCGACAACGGCACATCGGCACGCAGCAGCTCAGTACCGACTTTTACCGATCGCGGAATCCCCTGAACCAACAGAGCAATGAACTTGACCTTGGCTCGGCCGCCGAGGGCGTTGATGATCGCCACCCGCGCAGCGGAACCGACCTGCGCCTGGCCATCGGATGCCGCCTCGAACGACAACAGCGGCAGGTTCAAGTCACGCCAGCCAATCTGGCCGAGAAACCAGGCCGGCATACCGGCACTGACTTGCGGGGCGCGATAGGCAATCAGCTCCGCGACTGCCACGTTCGGCAACAACAAGCTGCGGTCGGCCAGCGGCACCAGCAGGGCGGTCAGGCTGTTGACGGTATTCGGGGTGGCTACGGTTTGGCTCATGAAAAAATCCTAAGGAGGGCGCTGCCCCAGATTAACTGCACTGCTCGGCCAGGTGATTGACCAGCCCAGCGGCCAGCTCCCGCGGGTCGGCGCTGAAGCTGCTGTAGCCACCCTCGCGCAGGCTGTCCGGCATGCTCGGGCAGGCGCAGGTATCGCCACGCTGGGTCCAGATAGCGCCCCCCTGACGCCGTACATACGCCGCCGCGGCGCAGCCGTCACTGCCCATGCCACTGAACACAATGACGCCGCATAGCCCGGCAAAGTGCTGGGCAAGGTTGAGCATCATCTGGTCGATCGACGGGCTGTAGGGTTCTGGCCAGGCACGTTCGCTGATCTGCATGGCACCTTCGTCGCTGAAGCCCAGTTCACGACTGATCGGCACGACCACCACCTCGCCACAACGCACCAAATCGCCGTGACGCGCCGGATTGACCCGCCATTGGCTATGCCGACCGACGGCCTGCGGCAACGCCGACTCGAAACTGGCGTCGATATGCTGGGCATAGACGAACCCCACCGGCAAACCGCCAGGCAAGGCGTCGAGGAAGGCCTTGATCGCAGCCGGGCCGCCGAGCGAGGCGGCCAGTAACCAGACCTGCCGGGCTGGCTCACCGACCACCAGCGGCGTATCCGCAAGCACCTGTGGCAAATCCAGGCGGGTCGGCCGCTGCGCCTCGGCCAGTAGCGCCTGCAGGCTGGGCCCAACCGCTTGCGAGGGGTCGCCGACCAGTTTCTTCAGCTTGCCGAACAGACGCCGCTCCCAGCGCGGGTAGTTTTCCGAATGCCGTTCCGGAGCATGCCCTTCGCCAAACAAGATCGGCGCGCTGGCGTTTTCCATCAGCTTATCGACCAGTGGAAAATCCTCGGTCTGGGCCAGATCGACCAACCACAAGTCGGTCTCGCAAGTCGCCAGGGTCGCCTCATCCAGACGCGCCGGGTCACTGTTGAGCACCACCTGATAGCCACTCCCGGTCAACGCCTGCTGCAACACATGGCGCTGCAGGGAAGTGTCGGCGATGACTGCTATGCGTGCCACACTGCTCTCCTTCATGCCGGCTCGCCCGGGCGGCGATCCACCCATTTCGCAATACTCTCGAGCAATGACGACTCCTGGTAGGGTTTGCCAAGGTATTCGTTGACGCCGATGGCCAGCGCCCGCTCGCGGTGTTTCTCACCGGTACGCGAGGTAATCATGATGATCGGCAAGTCTTTCAGCTGTTCGTCGTGACGCACCAGAGTCGCCACTTCAAAACCGTCCATGCGCGGCATCTCGATGTCCAGCAACATGATGTCGGGCTTGTGCTCCTGCAACTGGGCAATGGCATCCATACCGTCCTTGGCGGTCAATACGTTCATGCCGTTCCGCTCGAGCAGGCGACTGGTGACCTTACGTACGGTGACCGAATCGTCCACCACCATGACCAGGGTTGGCCGATCCGCTTCGACTTCCGCAGCGCTCGCCGTATGGCCGACCAGCCGGGGTTGCAGCTGGTTGAGCAAATGCGCATGCAGGACGCGGATGGTTGCCAGCAGGTCGAGGATCACCACCACGCGACCGTCACCGAGGATGGTCGCGCCGGAAATCCCATGCACCCCGGCGAACTGCGGCCCGAGGCTTTTCACCACGATCTCGCGGGAACCCGCCAGAGAGTCGACCTGCACCGCTACCGCGTGCTCGCTCGAACGCACCAGGATCACCGGTAAAGGCAGGCTCTGGCCGACCAGTTTGGGTTGCTGGCCGTTATTCAGCAGGTCGCCGAGATAGCGCAACTCGTAGGCCTGGCCGGCATACTCGAAGCGTGGCGCATCGGGCGCGTAATAGGCTTCCAGCTCGTAGGGGGAAACCCGCACGATGCCTTCGATGGTATTCAACGGGATGGCATACAGGTCTTCGCCCGACAGCACCATCAGCGCGCGGTTGACCGACACGGTGAACGGCAGACGAATCGCGAAGCGGGTACCCGCGCCCGGCGTCGAGTCGATGCTCATGCTGCCGCCGAGTTGCTTGACCTCGGAGTGCACCACATCCATGCCGACGCCACGTCCGGAAATCTGCGTGACCGCCTCGGCGGTGGAAAAACCAGCCTCGAGGATGAACTGGAGGATCTCGTGATCGGTCAGATCCGACTCCTCGTCCATCAGGCCACGCTCAATGGCCTTGCGCCGCACCGCATCGAGCTTGATGCCGCCGCCATCGTCGCTGAGGGTCAAGACGATATCGCCGCCCTCACGCCCGAGGTTCAGGCGGATAGTACCTTGCTCCGGCTTGCCCGCAGCGCGGCGCGCAGCGGCCGATTCGATGCCATGGTCGACGGCGTTGCGCAGCATGTGTTCCAGCGGCGCGACAATGCGTTCGAGCACGGCGCGATCCATTTCGCCTTCGGCATTGCCGAGGACGAATTCGACCTGCTTGCCCAGCTCGCCAGCGACCTGACGAACAATCCGCCGCAACCGCGGCACCAGGCGGTCGAAAGGCACCATGCGGGTGCGCATCAGGCCTTCCTGCAGCTCGGTATTGACCCGCGCCTGTTGCAACAACAGGGTTTCCGCATCGCGGTTGCGCATGGCCAGGGTTTCTTTCAGGTCGAGCAAGTCGGAGGCCGATTCGAACAATGCGCGTGATAGCTGCTGCAGTTGCGAGTGGCGATCCATTTCCAGCGGGTCGAAGTCTTCATAACCGGCGCGCTCGGCTTCGGCCTGATAACGGCTGAGGATTTGCGCCTGGGTTTCGATATCCAGACGCCGCAGCTGATCGCGCACACGGTCGATGGTCGCTTCCATCTCACTCAGGGTAAAACCAAAATCGCTGACCTGCTGCTCGACCCGACCGCGAAAGATCGAGGTCTCACCGGCCAGGTTGACCAAGCCTTCGAGCAGTTCGGCGGGCACTTTGACCAGCTCCTGCGGGGCTCGCCGGGCAGCGGCTTCCTGTGCGGCCTCCTGCGCTCGGCGGACGAATGGCAGGACTTTGGCCACCAGCTCTCGGGCCGGCAGGTCGCTGGCCGCGACTATGGGCAGCCGCAGGCCGGGCATTTTTACCGCCGCGGGCTCAACGTCAGCCGCCGCACTGTCTTCCGCCGCCAGACGGTCTTGCAGGCGCTGGCGTAATTGATTGAGTTCTTGCTGCAGCCCCTCGAACCCCGATTGGAGGTCGAGGAACAGGCTTTCCGGCCAAGGCGCACCTTGCTGCTGGGCCTCGCTCAGGAGTGACTCAAGGTCATGGGCCAGATTGCCCAGGCGATTCTGTCCGGCCAGCCGCGCGCCACCCTTAAGGGTATGCAGGACACGCAACACGTCATCGAGCGCAGTGCCATCCTCGCGGCGCTGATCCCAACGGCCCATGGCGACTTCCATCGCTTCCAACAGGTCGTCGGCCTCCTCCAGGAAAATATCGAGGATGTCCGACTCGGCATCGTCCTGATCCTGGTTTTCGGGCACCGCCTTGAGCTGCACGGCAGACGGCATGCTCAATTGCTCGTCCGGGTTGGCGCGAAAATGCTTGATCGTCTCGATCAGCGCGTCGCCATTGGGTAGCGCACGCTTGTCACGCACCGCATCGAGCATCTCGGCCAGGCGATCGTGGCACCCCTGGAGCAGGCCGAACAACTCCTGGCCAGGACGCAGCCGCCCATCACAGAGCCCTTCATAGAGGAATTCAAGTTCATGGGCGAGGTCGCCGATCTCGCGGATCTCCGCCATCCGCGCGCCCCCCTTGAGGGTATGCAGGTCGCGTTGCAGAGCCTCCAGTTCGAGACTGTTGTCAGTGTCATCCATCCAGCGCAGCAGGGCCGCGCCGGCGCTGTCGATAATGTCGAAGCCCTCCTCGAGGAAGATCTCCATCAGTTCCTGGTCGGGCCGATCGTCGAGCTCTGCTGGCGCCAGCGTCTCCAGCTCGGCTCGTGCGGCCATCTCAGGTGCGGCCACCTGCACCGTCGGTTGCTCGTCGACCGGCAGGCTCAGCTCAATCTCGTCCTCGACTTGCGGCACTAGCGGCAGGTCGTCTCCTTGCTCGTGCTCTGCCGCGTCCTCCAGTTCGGCTTCGGCTTCGGCTTCGGCTTCGGCTTCGGCTTCGGCTTCGGCTTCGGCTTCGGCTTCGGCTTCGGCTTCGGCTTCGGCTTCGGGATCAGTCTCGGGCGCCGTCAGCGCGGCTGACAAGCCCTGTGCGCCTCCGCCCTGGCGGAAGCAGCGAATCGCCTCGATCAGTTCGAGTGGCTGCGGCAATACGGCTTGGTTCTGCAGTTGCTCCAACAACATGGCCAGGCAGTCATGGCTTTGCTGCAGCAGGCCAACGAGCGGCGGGGAATGGCTGAAGCGCCGATCCACCAAGCCTTCGTACAAGGACTCCAACTCATGGGCGAGGTCGCCAATCGGGCGGATTTCGGCCATCCGCGCGCCGCCCTTGAGGGTGTGCAGATCCCGCTGCAGGGACGACAGAGCGGCCTTGTTATCCGGCTCGGCACTCCAGCGCTGCAACGCCTGCCCCGCACTCTCGAGGATGTCCACCGCCTCCTCGAGAAAAATCTCGACCATTTCCGCATCCAGCGCCTCATGGCCAGAGGACGGCGCAGCCGGCGCCGACTCGGACATGCGGTCGGCGTCCTGGTCAACCTGCAGTTCAATTGCCGTGGCTGTCTCGCCGTCGTTCTCCTGTGCCCAGGGTGCTTGGGCGAGCGCCGCAGTGGCGAGTTCCAACTCGACGATTTCCAGGCCCGCCGAACCTTCTGCGGACAACAGCGCCAGCGCGCGCGGATCCAGCGCTTCGCCGAGCAAGCCCCGCAACGCCTCGACCCGTGCAGGCTCGGCGTTGACCTGCAAGCCGGCAGCCACCTGATCCATCATGCTGATCAGCGCTTCATGCGCCTGCTCGGCCTCACCGAAGAAGCGCTCGCTGACCGCCAGACTGCCCTCTTCCACCGCGCCATAAAGGTCGAGCAGGGCTTCACAGAGCTCATCGATCTGCGGCAGCTCGGCCATCTCCGCGCCGCGCCCCAGGGTCGTCAGTTCGTCCAGCAAAGCACTCAGCTCCTGGCGATCGGCCGGATGCTCGCGCCAGCGCTGCAGCAAAGCCTCGGCATCCAGCAGGATGTCCATGCCTTCGGCGAGGAAAATGCCGATCAGCTGCGGGTCGCGGGTTTCGCCCTGCTCGCTCTGGCGACTGCTCTGCGCGGCCTCGAGGCGATCCTGATGCAGTTTGCGCGCACGTTCGAGAAACTCCGGTGCCCCAGGCAATGGGGCCAGGGGCTGAGTCTCCAACTGCCCCAGGCCGAGGCGGAACAGCTGCTCGGCGGCGCTCAATAATTCGGCTTCGGCCAGATCCATGGGGATCAGGTTGCTTTTGAACTCCTTGACCAGCTTCTCCAGCGGCGCGGCTATCTCCGCGATTGGCAGAATCCCGGCCATGTAGGCGCTGCCCTTGAGGGTGTGCAAGGCTCGCTGCAAGTCGTCAGTGACCGGCCTCGGCAACTCTTGCGCGCAATCGGCCAGGAAACCGCCCAGGGTATCGAGGTGGGTTTCGGCCTCGTTGCGGAAAATCTCCAACAGTTGCGGATCGAGCGCTTCGACCTGTTCATCCACTGCTGCGGTCGCTTCGGCGACACCCGCAAGCGGGGCCGCCGGGGCGTCGGCTCCGGCCAGGCGTTGGCCTTTCGCCAGAGCATGCGCGGTGGCGGCCAGCAGGTCGACATCGTCACGCTGACGCTGGGCCTTGGCGGCGAATTCGTCCACCAGGGCCGGCATCAGCACGACCACATCAGCCACGACCTGCAGCACTTCGGCAGCGGGCTGGATGCTCCGATCGAGCAGCCGATTGAGCAGGTTCTCGATCGACCAGCCCAATTCGCCGATGACCAGTGCCCGAACCATGCGGCCACTGCCCTTGAGGGTGTGGAAGGCCCGGCGTATTTCGCTCAGGGCCTCTCTGTCGGTCGTGTCGGCGCACCATTGCGGCAGAAACACGCCGATGGTCTCCAGGACTTCGCCGGCTTCTTCGACAAAGACTTCCATCAACTCGTTATCGACCGGCTCTTCATCGGCCGGCGGCGGCAACAAACTGGGCGGCACATCCTGCGCCGGCGGATTAATCGCCTGTAGCGGCGCGGCCATGACATCGGCCATCGACAGCGGCCTGTCGGCCTCGGGAGCGGACTCATCGACCACTGGCGGCGCGCTCGGCAGCTCAACCGCCGGCACCCCCAGCGACACCAGTTCGGCCTCATCCCAATCCGCCGGGCTGCTCAGCTCGTCCAGGCGCAACTCTTCGGGTTGCAGATCGACGCTGTCGAACGAGAGCGTCGGTTGCTCATCCAGTTCAAGTGCCGGCAGCGACTCGGCAGCGGCGGGTTCGCCAGTGAAGTCGACCAGCTCAAACTCGCCTGCCAATGGCTCAATAGCCCAATCGTCGAGCGGCGGCTCGCCGATGGGCGCGACGGCGGCCAGCTCGCTGAACTCCGCATCCAGCTCATCGGCGGGTGGCGGGGCGAGCGGCTCTGCCGGCTCACCGAGCGGATCGGCCGGCAGCTCAAGCGCCACCCCCGCGTCCGGGTCGTCGGCCAGCACTTCGCGGGCATGCCGCAGGTCGGCCTGCGGCTCATCCGGCGGTTCCACACGATCGAGGATCGAGGGTTTTTCTTGCAGTGGGTAGCCGAGGTTTTCCAGGCTTTCCTCGGCCACATCGAGAATCAGGTCGCCCTGGCTGCCATGATCTTCGGCCAAGCGTTCGAGGTAATACTCGACGCTGGTGATGGCATCGGCCAGGGTGTCCAGGCTCTGCCAGTTCGGCACGGCCTTGCGCGCCAGCAGCTGTTCCTGAATGTAGCGGTTGCAGGCATTCAGCAGATCCGCGGCACGCGTCAACGGAATCATGGCCAGGCCGCCACGCACCTGGGTCAGCAACGCCGGCACGCGCGCCAGATGCTCGTGGTTCCACTGCGAGGCGATGAATTCGATAATCGCGTCCTTGGCCTGCTCCAGGCCAGTGCGCGCCTCTTTGATCACCAACTGGTGAATCTGCGCCACGTCGGTGGTGGGCAGATGGCTCTCTTCGCGACCACTGTCGGCAACCGGGCCGACCATGCCCGCCAGGGTCGCCTCGACGTACAGAAGGGCACCGGCAACATCCATCAGCACGGCATCGCTCGGCGCCTGCCGGCCAAGCGCCAGACCGTGAACCACGTCGATCTGATCGAGGATGACTTTGCGTGGCTGGCCGAAACCGAGCACCGCCAGGGTGTCGGCAATCTGTTTGAGCGGCGCCAGCAGGCTGTCCAGTTCGGCCACCTGATTGCGGTCGCTGCGCACGAACAGGTCGAGGCTGTCCTTGACCCGCACCAACTCCTCGCAGAGGGCGCCGACCACCGAACGCATGGCGTCGCGATCCGGGCCGGCCAGCCGGGCCCGTTCTTCATCGACGACATCATTGCCCGGTAACGCGTCGTCGAGACGGAATTGTTCCTTCAAGGCGCTGATGCGCGGCGACTGCGCCGGCGCCTTGGCCACGTAGAACAACAAATTCTTGGTCAGCTCGTCGGGGGCAGACTGGTTGATGCCATCGGCACCCTGCTCGACCAGGCGCTTGAGCTCTTTATCGACCTGGCGCAGCAGGGTGCGTACCGACGTACCATTGGTCACGCCACCGCCGGCCAGACCCTCGACCAAACCCGAGGCGATCTGCCATAACGCGCCAAGCGGTGCGTCCTTGCACAGCGTCTCGAGGCGGCCGAAAACCCGCGCCATGTAGCCCAGATTGGTCGGCAGATCCTGATTGCGAATCACCCCAACCAACGCCACTTGCAGCATCTGGCGCAGTTTGCGCAGCAGTATCGGCAGCTCTGCGGTGCGCAGTGCGCCCAGGGAATCGACCGACAAGGCCGGCGTTCGCACGGACATATCCGGGGAAAACAGGCTGGTTTCCGAGAGTAATTTTTCGCCGCGGGCAGCACGCAGGTCGTTGAGCAGTGGCAGCACCACCATCGGCAAGTCGCGGCGCGCGGTCTGGATCCGGTCGAGGTAGACCGGCAACTGCAGGATGGCCTGCATCAGCACTTCCAGGGCCTCCCCCTGGTTGGCCACGCGGCCTTCCATCAACGCCTGGGCCAGGTGCTCCATTTCTTCGGCGAGCAGCGCTGCGCCGTAGAACTCCACCATTTGCAGAGTGCCGTGTACCTGGTGCACATAGGTCAGGCAGAAACGCATGCGCGTCGAATCCTGCGGATTCTCGACGTACGCCTCCAGGGCTTGGCGCGCCTGTTTCAGGGTTTCCGCGATTTCGCCTTTGACCCATTCCAGGGCGACATAGTCGTGCCGATCCCCCATAGCCACTCCACTCATATACTTGGCTCTGCCTTATCAGGCTGTTGAAAAACTACCTGCGTTGCCATCGCTGCGTTAAAAGCAGGCCCGGACTGCTCATTTACAGCGCGTAAAGTCGAATGCGACCCCAGTCGCGTCCTCGCCTGTTTTGACTCGCTAGCGCTCGCCCTTCGGGCCAGCCTTCGGCTGTTACTCCCGTTGGTCGTTACGCCTTGCACTGGCTGCCTCGTTTACGTTTTTCAACGGCCTGCTATCCCTTGCGGGTAAACGCCAGCACTCGCTCGTCGGCCACCGGAAGCAAATCCGGATGCTGCCAACCGACCACTTCACCCACTCCCACCACCAGCAGACCACCCGGCGCCAGGCGCTCGGCCAGGCGGTTGAGGATCTCGCGGCGGCGCCAGCGACGAAAATAGATCAGCAAGTTCTGACAAAAAATGACGTCCATACCGGACATTGGCGCCTTGGCCAACTCCAGCACATTGAGCCTGGCGCAACACACTTGCGCCGCCAGGCCCGGCTCCACCTTGAAGCGTTCATCGGCCTGGGCCACAAAATAGCGTTGACGCAACTGCGCATCGAGTTGTTCCAGCTTGCGCGCGCCATACTGACCGTCGCGTGCCTTGCTCAGCGCCTTCAGGCTGATATCGGTAGCGGTCACGCCAAAGTGCGCGGGCTGCCCGCTGTCGCGCAGCACTTCAGCCGCCATGATCGCCAACGAGTAAGGCTCCTCGCCACTCGAGCAACCCACGCTCCAAAATTCCCAGGGGCTGGCCAATCCGTGCTGCAGTCGCTCGCGCAGGTAGCGTTCGAGCAGCTCGAACGATGGCGGATGCCGGAAGAAACGGGTCTCCTGTACGGTCAGACGATCCAGCAGGGTCGACCACTCGACTGCACCGCGCGGGCCATCCGTGACCTGCCGGTAATAGCTGGCGTAATCCAGCACCCCCAGCTCACGCATGCGCGCACTCAGGTTGGTTTGCAGGAACGCCTGTCGCTGCTCGCTGATCACCACGCCGGTGCGCTCCTCGAGCAGCTCCTGCCAAGCGCGAAACTCGGTGGCCGACATGTCTGCCACCGGTTGCAAGGCCCAGACGCCTGACTGCATGTGGTGCCTCTCGCTCATGGCCATAGGCGTTGGGCAACGACCGGCAAAGGCCGCCACGCTCCGCTCACTTACGCCTGTTCGCCGCTTTCCGGCAAGGTAAAGCCGGAAACCGACTTACGCATCTCACTGGCCATCTTGGCCAGGTTACCAATGCTCTTGGCGGTGGCGGTGGTACCGGACGAGGTCTGCGAGGTGATCTCCTGGATCACGTTCATGGTGTTGGAGATGTGACCCGCCGAGGAAGCCTGCTGGCGCGCCGCGTTGGAGATGTTCTGGATCAAGGCCGCGAGGGTCTTGGATACCTTCTCGATCTCTTCCAGGGCGACCCCGGCGTCCTGCGCCAGACGAGCACCGCGCACCACCTCGGAGGTGGTCTGCTCCATCGAGATAACCGCCTCGTTGGTGTCGGTCTGAATGGTCTTAACCAGCGCCTCGATCTGCTTGGTCGCAGCCGAGGAACGTTCCGCCAGGCGTTGGACTTCGTCCGCTACCACGGCGAAGCCGCGACCGGCGTCACCGGCCATGGAGGCCTGGATCGCGGCGTTGAGGGCGAGGATGTTGGTCTGGTCGGCAATGTCGTTGATCAGGCTGACGATGTCACCGATCTCCTGGGACGACTCACCGAGGCGTTTGATCCGCTTCGAGGTGTCCTGGATCTGCTCACGGATGTTATCCATGCCGGTGATGGTGTTGTGTACGACTTCGTTACCCTTGTTGGCGATGGCTACCGAACGCTCCGCTACCGCCGAGGATTCCGAGGCGTTCGCCGATACCTGGTCGATCGACACGGCCATTTCGTTGATCGCCGCGGACGCACCGGCGATTTCTTGTGCCTGGTGCTCCGAGGCTTCGGCCAGGTGCATCGCCGTGGCCTGGGTTTCCTGGGCGGCGCCGGCGACCTGAACGGCGGTCAGGTTGATGGTCACTACCAGGTCGCGCAGCTGGTCGATGGAGTAGTTGATGGAGTCGGCGATGGCGCCGGTGAAGTCTTCGGTTACGGTCGCGGCAACGGTCAAGTCGCCGTCGGCGAGGTCGGCGATTTCGTCGAGCAGGCGCAAAATCGCGGCCTGGTTACGTTCGTTTTTCTCGGCGGTCTCGGCGAGGCGGCGGTTGGTCTCGCGCACCATCACGATGCCGATCAGGATGATCGAGCCCAACGCCAGAATACCCAGCACATAACCGGCCAGGGTGTTGATGGCGCGGCCATCGGCCAGGTCTTCGAACCCGGCAGCCAGGTCGGAGGCTTTATCCAGCAGGGTCTGCGAGACGCTGAAAATGCCGTCGGCCGACTCGCGCACCTGGAACAGTTCCGGCGAGGTCTCGAGGATTTCGTCCACCGAACCGGAGACGAACTCGAACAGCTCGGAAATTTCCGCCAGTCGCTCGAGCGCTTCCGCGTCGGTCACCTTGGCGATTTCCATCGCCGCGTTGCCTTCCAGCATGGCGCTCAATACCCGACCGAACAGGCTGGCGTCACGGCCGAACATGTCGGCCGCTTGCACCGAGTCCTGGTCACCGGCCAGCACCTTGTTTACCGAGCCGAGAATACGCTCGGCCAGCAACGACTGGCGCTGGGCCACCGAAACCTGGGCAGCTGGCGCGCCGCTTTCCAGGAGGATGTCGACCACTTCCTCGTACTCGACCTGCAGCTGCGGGATGGTTTCCGCCAGGGTCTCGGCCACCTGGTGCAGGGACAGAACGGTCTGCTCGCTGGCCAGAATGGCGTCGGTGTTCTGCCGCAGACTGTCCCAGTCCTGCTGCACGGCAGTCATCTGCGCCTGCACGGCCTCTGGCGCCGAGGGCACGCCACTCTCCTGGTTGCCGTTGGTCAGATAGCCCCAGCGGGTTTCGAAGTCGTTGCGCGCCTCGCGCAACAGGCCGAAGGCCTCGGCAGTACCGGCGGCCGCTTCGGTGGAGTTCTTGGCGATACGCTGGGACAGCACCCGCAGCTCACCGGAGTGGCTGATGTATTCCGTATCGTAGTTGGATTGCGTGTTGATGTAGGCGAAGTTGGCGAACAACAGCACGATGGAGACGATCAGGACGATAAACAGCCCGGCGATCAGCGTACTGCTACGCGTACTCGCGAATAAATTGCCTGTATTTAGTTTTTTCATTATCTGGCCCCCGCCTGGACCGAGCGCGCTACGGTTCCCACACAACCCCAACAGGCCGGCAAAGCCGACCCAACCGAAAAACTGTTAAAACGCAACATCGAGAAACCCCTGGTGCTGAGCCAGCGCATGAGGGCTGAACACCAACCAGGGCTGCTCGCGCTGGAAGACCCCATGAATAAACGGCGCGATGGACGCTTCGAGCGGCGGTAGCCGCTCGGAGAAGCTGTCCACCGGAAAATGCTGCATGCCGAACACCTCATCGACCGTCAGCCCGGCGAATACGTCCTGGTGATCGACCACCAGCACCCGTCGCTTCTTGCGCAGCGGCGATAACTCGTTGCCGAAGAAGCCGCACAAGTCCATCACCGGCAACAGACGACCGCGCACGTTGGCCACGCCCTTGACCCAGCTTTTAACCCCGGGCAGCAAGGTATGGCGCGGCTCGTGCAGCACTTCCCCGACCTCGCCCATGGGCGCGACGAAAAACCGCTCGCCCATGCGAAAACCAATACCGCTCCAGGTTTGCACGGCGGTCTGCTGCAAAGGCAGGCCAGCCGCCAGCAACCGACAACGCTGGTCGATTTCGAGGAGGGTTTGAAAAGGTGTCTGCGCGTCCGCCATGCCAACCGTGGCCTTCTGCTTATTTTTTAATTATTGGCACAGCATCAACCGGCCAATACGGCGCTCAAGGTTTTCAGCAGTGTCTCTTCGTCAATCGGCTTGGTCAGGTAGTCCTTGGCGCCTTGGCGCTTGCCCCAGACCTTGTCGGTCTCCTGATCCTTGGTGGTGACGATGATCACCGGGATGTGGCTGGTGTCGGCGTCCTTGGTCAGTTGGCGGGTCGCCTGAAAACCATTGAGCCCCGGCATGACAATGTCCATCAACACCGCGTCAGGCTTTTCCTGGCGCGCCAGGGCAACGCCGTCCGCGCCATTTTCCGCCTTGAGCACCTGATGGCCATTTTTTTCCAGCATGGCGGTCAGTTTGTACATCTCGGTCGGCGAGTCATCAACAATCAGAATTCGAGCCATGGTGTTTCCCAATACATGAAAAAGCGTCTACCGCTACCCGGTAAACGTCAGGATGCCTGTTCCAACGGGGTGAAGTTAGGGACATGGGCCTTGATCGCACCCAGCAACTCTTCCTTACTGAAAGGCTTGGTCAGATATTGATCGGAGCCAACGATGCGCCCCTTGGCCTTGTCGAACAAGCCGTCCTTGGAGGACAGCATGATCACCGGGGTGGACTTGAAAGCACTGTTGTTCTTGATCAGGGCGCAGGTCTGGTAGCCATCGAGCCGCGGCATCATGATGTCGACAAAAATAATACTTGGATGGGTGTCGGCGATCTTTGCCAAAGCATCGAAGCCGTCAACTGCGGTAATCACCTCGCAACCCACCTTCTTCAGCAGGGTTTCCGCGGTACGACGAATCGTCTTCGAATCGTCGATCACCATTACCCTCAAACCCTCGGAATGCTGTTCCATGTTTGCCCTACCATCGCCTCGGTGAGTCGTTATTTTTGCGTTCTAATCAGTGCGCCTGAGGCCTTGCCACCGACGGGCTGCAACCCAATCGTCGGGCCTTTTTAGCACACTCTCCCCATGCAAGCTATAAGCCGCGGGTGGGCCAGGTTTTTTCCTTGACCCCCCGCCTTCCCAGCGCCACCCTGACGCCACACGCCAGTTCCGACACCTTTCAAACCGCTGCCTTTCACGGAGAATCCCCCCATGAGCGTTCGCCTCGGCATTGTCATGGACCCCATCGCCCAGATCGCCTTCAAGAAGGACAGTTCGCTGGCCATGTTACTCGCGGCCCAGGCGCGCGGCTGGTCGCTCTTCTATATGGAGCAGAAAGACCTCTACCAGGCCCAGGGCGAAGCACGCGCCCGCCTCTGCCCGCTCAAGGTATTCAATGACCCGGAGCGCTGGTTCGAGCTGGGCGCCGAGGATGACGTCGCCTTGACCGAGCTGGATGTGATCCTGATGCGCAAGGATCCACCCTTCGATAACGAATTCGTCTACTCCACCTACCTGTTGGAACAGGCCGAGCAAGCCGGCGTACTGGTGGTCAACCGCCCACAGAGCCTGCGCGACTGCAATGAGAAGCTGTTTGCCACCCAGTTCCCGCTCTGCACACCACCGACCCTGGTCAGTCGCCGATCCGACATTCTGCGCGAGTTTGCCAAAGAGCAACGTGACATCATTCTCAAACCCCTGGATGGCATGGGCGGATCTTCGATATTTCGTCATTGCGAGGGCGATCCCAACCTCTCGGTGATTCTCGAGACCCTTACCGCCCACGGCAAACAGCAGATAATGGCGCAACGCTACCTGCCGGCAATCCTCGAAGGCGATAAACGCATCCTGATGATCGATGGCGAGCCGGTACCTTATTGCCTGGCACGCATCCCGGCGCACGGCGAAACCCGTGGCAACCTGGCCGCCGGCGGGCGCGGCGAAGCCCGCCCACTGAGCGAACGCGACCGTGAGATCGCCGCAGCCGTCGGCCCGACCCTGCGCGAGAAAGGCCTGCTGTTCGTCGGCCTGGACGTGATCGGCGACTACCTGACCGAAATCAACGTCACCAGCCCGACCTGCATCCGCGAGATAGACGCCGCCTACGACACCCGTATCGGCGAACGCCTGATGGACGCCATCGAAGGCAAGCTGCACGCCATAAGCGGCAAGGCGAAAGCTTGACGCAAGTAGCAGCTTCAGGCTTGTCGCTTGCAGCTGGCGGCCCCAAGCCGTCAGACTGCGCGGCAACCTGAACAGACCCGAAACAACATGAACGCAGCCATCAACCCGCCCGACCTACTCGCCGCTGGCGTCCGCCCAGCGGATCGGCTGGGTTTCACCCTGTTCCTCGCCGCCGCCCTGCATGCCGCGCTGATTCTCGGCCTGGGTTTCAGCCTGGCCGAGCCTAGCCAGATCAGCAAAACCCTGGAAATCACCCTGTCGACCTTCAAGAGCGAGGAAACGCCGAAACAAGCCGACTTCCTCGCCCAGGACAACCAGCAAGGCAGCGGCACCCTGGAACACAAGGCCGCACCGAAAACCACCGAACAGGCACTGTTCCAGGACACCCAGGTCAAGCGCGTGACCCCGCCCGCCGCACCGGCACAAGCGGCGGTTCGCCAGGAAGCGCCGAAAGCCGCAGTCGCGACCCGCGCCCCGCAACAGCAAAAGACTCCAGTCAAGCGCGAGGCAGCCAAACCCACAGTGCAGGCACCTCCGGCACCGGTGTTCGACAGCGCGCAGCTTTCTGCGGAGATCGCCAGCCTGGAAGCCGAACTGGCCCAGGACATCCAGCAATACGCCAAACGGCCGAAGATCCACCGCCTCAGCGCGGCCTCGACCATGCGCGACAAGGGTGCCTGGTACAAGGACGAGTGGCGCAAGAAGGTTGAACGGATCGGCAACCTCAACTATCCGGACGACGCACGCCGCCAGCAGATTTACGGCAGCCTGCGGGTGCTGGTCTCGATCAACCGTGACGGCACCCTCTACGAAGTCCAGGTTCTGGAGTCCTCCGGCCAGCAACTGCTTGACCAGGCGGCCTTGCGCATCGTGCGCCTGGCCGCGCCCTACGCCCCGTTCACCGGCGATCTGGCCGATGTCGACCGCCTGGAAATCATCCGCACCTGGCGTTTCGAGCGCGGTGATCGCCTGTCCAGCAACTGACTCCGGGCTTCTCCCGATTTTTTCTTGCCGTTGGCTGCTTGGCGCTTGAAGCTCTTGGCTCCAGGCCTGAAACTAATGCCCATGAAAGACGCCAAACCCAGCTACCTCAAGCACCACTTCCTGATCGCCATGCCGCACATGGCCGATCCGAATTTCGCGCAGACGCTGATCTACCTGATCGAGCACAACGAGCAGGGCGCCATGGGCCTGGTGATCAACCGCCCTAACGGCCTGAACCTGGCCGATGTGCTGGAACAACTGCGCCCGGAACCCGAGCCGCCCACGCGCTGCCAAGACCTGCCGATTTTCTCCGGCGGGCCGGTGCAGACCGACCGCGGTTTCGTCCTGCACCCGGCCGGCCCACAGTTTCAGGCCACCCTGGAACTCGGCGAGCTGGGCCTGTCCACCTCGCAGGACGTGCTGTTCGCCATTGCCGACGGCACGGGGCCGGCAAAATACCTGATCACCCTCGGCTATGCCGGCTGGGATGCCGGGCAACTGGAAACCGAGCTGACCGATAACGCCTGGCTGACCTGCCCGGCCGACAGCAGCATCCTCTTCGACCTGCCCTTCGATCAGCGTCTGAATGCCGCCGCCGCACGCCTGGGCGTCAACCTCAGCCTGCTCACTTCGCAAGCCGGGCACGCCTGATGAGCGAAACCAAACCGCTGCGCCTGTTACTGGGTTTCGATTACGGCAGCAAGCAGATAGGCGTTGCGGTTGGCCAGACGATCACCGGCCAGGCTCGCGAACTGTGCATCTTGAAAGCACAGAATGGCGTGCCGGACTGGCACAAGGTCGAAGCCCTTATCAAGGAGTGGCAGCCGGACGCCATAGTCGTCGGCCTGCCGCTGAACATGGACGGCACCCCGAGCGAGATGAGCGAGCGGGCGGAGAAATTCGCCCGCCGCCTCAATGGCCGCTTCAACCTGCCGGTGCACACCCACGACGAACGCCTGACCACCTATGCCGCCAAGGGCCAGCGCCTGCAACAAGGGCAGAGCGGTGGCTATCGCGAACGCCCGGTCGATGCCCTGGCCGCAGCACTGCTGCTACAAGGCTGGTTAGAAGAAAACAGCCCCTGAAAACGACCTGCGTTGCCGATACTGCGTTAAAAACAGGCTCGGAAAGGAGCTAGCTGCTGACGCGCTTTAGCGCGGCCCGGAGGACGAGCGAAGCGAGCAATGCTCATTTACAACACGTAAACTGCGCTTCCTCGCCTGTTTTTGCCTTGTCTCGGCTGCCTCGCCTACGTTTTCAGGGGCTGTTTTACTTACATCTGGAGTGTTGCCATGAGCTTACCCAACCCCGCCGAATTGCTGCCGCAAATGGCCGCGGCACTGATCAGCCAGCTCAATCGGCGGCAGATCCGCGAGCCACGCTTTATCGGCGTCCGCACGGGCGGCGTGTGGGTCGCCCAGGCGTTGCTGGAGGCCCTGGGCGATCCGGCGCCCCTGGGCATCCTCGACGTCTCCTTTTACCGCGACGACTTCACCCAGAATGGCCTGCACCCGCAGGTACAGCCGTCCGAACTGCCGTTCGAGGTCGAAGGCCAGCACCTGGTGCTGATCGACGACGTGCTGATGAGCGGCCGTACCATCCGCGCCGCCCTCAACGAACTGTTCGACTACGGCCGCCCGGCCAGCGTGACCCTGGTCTGTCTGCTCGACCTGAATGCCCGCGAGCTGCCGATCCACCCCGACGTGGTCGGCGCCAGCCTGTCGCTGGCAGCCGATCAGCGGGTAAAATTGTCCGGCCCCACGCCGCTGACCCTCGAACTCCAGATGTTGGCCAACCGAGAATGACCGCGATGATCCCCATGGATGCCAAGCGCCCGCTGCAGCTGAATGACCAAGGTCAGCTGCGCCACTTCCTTACCCTCGACGGTCTGCCCCGCGAACTGCTGACGGAAATCCTCGACACCGCCGACTCCTTCCTCGAAGTCGGCGCCCGGGCGGTGAAGAAAGTCCCGCTGCTACGCGGCAAGACCGTGTGCAACGTGTTCTTCGAAAACTCCACGCGCACCCGCACCACCTTCGAGCTGGCCGCCCAACGGCTGTCCGCCGACGTCATCACCCTGAATGTCTCGACCTCCTCGACCAGCAAGGGCGAAACCCTGTTCGACACCTTGCGCAACCTCGAAGCCATGGCCGCCGACATCTTCGTGGTACGCCACGCCGATTCGGGCGCCGCGCATTTCATCGCCGAACACGTCTGCCCGAATCTGGCGATCATCAACGGTGGCGATGGCCGTCACGCCCACCCGACCCAGGGCATGCTCGACATGCTGACCATCCGCCGACACAAGGGTGGCTTCGAGAACCTTTCGGTGGCGATCGTCGGCGATATCCTGCACTCGCGGGTGGCCCGCTCGAACATGCTGGCACTCAAGACCCTGGGCTGCCCGGACATCCGCGTGATCGCACCCAAGACCCTGTTGCCGGTCGGCATCGAGCAATACGGCGTGAGCGTTTACAGCGACATGGCTGCCGGCCTCAAGGACGTCGACGTGGTGATCATGCTGCGCCTGCAGCGCGAACGCATGACTGGCGGCCTACTGCCCAGCGAGGGCGAATTCTTTCGCCTGTTCGGCCTGACCGAGCGGCGCCTGGCCCTGGCCAAACCGGATGCCCTGGTGATGCACCCGGGGCCGATCAACCGCGGCGTGGAAATCGAGTCGGCGGTGGCCGATGGCCCGCAATCGGTGATTCTCAACCAGGTAACCTACGGCATCGCCGTACGCATGGCCGTGCTGTCCATGGCCATGAGCGGGCAGAATGCCCAGCGCCAACTCAACCAGGAAGCCGAGGAGTCCAACTGATGCGTAGCGCAATCCTCGGGGCCCGCGTGATCGACCCGAGCAATGGCCTCGACCAGGTCAGCGACCTCTTTATCGATGCCGGCAAGATCATCGCCATCGGCCAGACCCCGGCCGGTTTCGTCGCGGAGAAAATCATCAACGCCCAGGGCCTGGTGGCCGCGCCCGGCCTGGTCGACCTGTCCGTCGCCCTGCGCGAACCCGGTTACAGCCGCAAGGGCAGCATCGCCAGCGAAACCCTGGCCGCCGCCGCCGGCGGCGTCACCAGCCTGTGCTGCCCGCCCTTTACCAAGCCGGTGCTGGACACCCCGGCGGTGGCCGAACTGATCCTCGACCGTGCCCGCGAGGCCGGCCACACCAAGGTCTTCCCCATAGGCGCCCTGAGCAAAGGCCTGGACGGCGAACAGTTGGCCGAGCTGGTGGCCCTGCGCGACGCCGGTTGCGTGGCCTTCGGCAATGGCCTGGACAGCTTCCGCAACACCCGCACCCTGCGCCGTGCCCTGGAATACGCCGCCACCTTCGACCTGACGGTGATCTTCCACTCCCAGGATCACGACCTGGCCGAAGGCGGCCTGGCCCACGAAGGCGCCACCGCCAGCTTCCTCGGCCTGGCCGGCATCCCGGAAACCGCCGAGACCGTGGCCCTGGCCCGCGACCTGCTGCTGGTCGAACAAAGCGGCGTGCGCGCCCACTTCAGCCAGCTGACCAGTGCCCGCGGCGCCCAGCTGATCGCCGAGGCCCAGGCCCGCGGCCTGCCGGTGACGGCGGATGTGGCGCTGTATCAACTGATTCTCACCGACGAGGCCTTGAGCGACTTCTCCAGCCTCTACCACGTACAGCCGCCACTGCGCTCACGCGCCGACCGCGACGGCCTGCGCGAAGCGGTGAAAAGCGGGGTGATCTCGGCCATCGCCAGCCACCACCAACCCCACGAACGCGACGCCAAGCTGGCGCCGTTCGGTGCCACCGAAGCGGGCATCAGCAGCGTGCAACTGCTGCTACCGCTGGCCATGAGTCTGGTGGAAGACGGCCTGCTCGACCTGCCGACCCTGCTCGCCCGCCTGTCCAGCGGTCCGGCTCAGGCCCTACGCCTGCCCGCCGGGCGCCTGCACGTGGGTGCAGCGGCCGACCTGCTGCTGTTCGACCCGCAGGCCTCGACCCTGGCCGGGGAAAGCTGGTATTCCAAAGGTGCCAACTGCCCGTTTATCGGCCATTGCCTGCCCGGTGCGGTGCGCTACACCTTGGTCGACGGACGGATCAGCTACCAGGCGTGATCCGACAACGAGGCATCGAATAGGGCGGATCGGGACAGCGGCCGCCCAGGCGCGAAGCGAACAGTGCGCCGCGACTCCGCAAGGGCAATGGCGTACTGCTTCGCGAGTACGCCCTACGCGCGGGCAGATGATTCTGCGGCTGGACATGGCCCTGCCCTGGCCACTTATTCGCGGGCGGCATTCTTGATCGATATCTGTTCGTTCAAGGTCCAGAAGTCGTAGAGCACGCCAATCAGGAACAGGCCGCCGGTAAACAGATAGAGGATCCCGCTGATCCACTTGCCCTGGTACATGCGGTGCACGCCAAAAACGCCGAGAAAGGTCAGCAGAATCCAGGCGACATTGTAATCGGTGTCGCCGGCGGTGAAGCGCAGGTCGGCCTCGCGATCCATTGCCGGGATCAGGAACAGGTCGATGATCCAGCCGATAAACAGCAAGCCGAGGGTGAAAAACCAGAGGGTTCCGCTCACCGGCTTGCCGTAATAGAAGCGGTGGGCACCGAGAAAACCGAAGATCCACAGCAGATAACCGATGACCTTGCTGTGGGTGTCCTTGCTTACGTCCATACCTTGCTCCTGCAGCGCGGGCCGATGCGCATGGGATCGGCAAGACCGCGCAAGGTTTACCGCCCGATAAAAAGCCCGCGAACGCGGGCAGAGTTGCACCACTCTGGTTCAGCGGAAACTCCGCCCCGGGTCTTCCGGAGTGATTTCCAGTGACAGGCCATCGCTGAGGTGGGCCAGGTGGTCGCTGTCGGCTTCCGAACCGAGCTTGATCATCAGGCGCAGGTCGTTCGCCGAGTCGGCGTACAACAGTGCGTCCTCGTAGGTGATTTCGCCCTGACTGTAAAGGCTGTACAGCGCCTGGTCGAAGGTCTGCATGCCCAGTTCGGTGGAGCGCTTCATCAAGGCTTTGAGCTCGTGCACATCGCCCTTGCGAATCAGGTCGGCCGCCAGCGGGGTGTTGATCAGCACTTCGATCACCGCGCGGCGGCCCTTGCCGTCCGGAGTGGGAATCAACTGCTGGGCGACGATGGCCTTGAGGTTGAGCGACAGATCCATCCACACCTGATTCTGCCGATCGGCCGGGAAGAAGTTGATGATCCGATCCAGCGCCTGGTTGGCGTTGTTGGCGTGCAGCGTGGCCAGACACAGGTGACCGGTTTCGGCGAAGGCCACGGCGTGATCCATGGTCTCGCGGGTGCGCACCTCACCGATCAGGATCACGTCCGGCGCCTGGCGCAAGGTGTTCTTCAGCGCCACCTCGAAGGACTCGGTGTCGATGCCGACCTCGCGCTGGGTGACGATACAGTTCTGGTGCTGGTGGATGTATTCGATCGGATCCTCGATGGAGATGATGTGGCCGCTGCTGTTCTTGTTGCGGTAACCGATCATCGCCGCCAGCGAGGTCGACTTGCCGGTACCGGTGGCGCCGACGAACAGCACCAGGCCACGCTTGGTCAGCGCCAGTTTCTTGAGCACCTCCGGCAGCTTGAGGTCATCCAGAGTCGGGATGTTGGTCTCGATCCGGCGCAGCACCATGCCGGCCAGGTTGCGCTGGTAGAAGGCACTGACGCGGAAGCGGCCGATACCACGGGCGCTGATGGCGAAGTTGCATTCGTGACTCTCGGCGAAGTCGCGGCGCTGCTGCTCGTTCATCACCGAGTGCACGGTTTCCCGGGTTTGCTCGGGGGACATAGGGGTCTTGGTCACCGGCATGATCTTGCCGTTGACCTTCATCGATGGCGGTACGCCGGCAGTGATAAACAGGTCAGAGCCGCCCTTTTCCACCATCAGGCGCAGCAGTTTTTCGAATTCCATGCGTTATCTCGCCCATCACTGTCACGCGCTTAGCCAACCACCAGTTGCCGGGGCGCGTGTCTCGCCAGCGGTCTGGGTCTTGGCCAACCTTGCGGCTGGCCAGATACGGATTAGCAGACTGTTGAAAAACTACCTACGTTGCCAATACTGCGTTAAAAATGGCCTCAAAATGCTCATTTACAACACGTAAACTCCGCTTTTGACTCGCTTCGCTCGCCCTGCGGGCCAGCCTGTGGCTGTTACTCCGCTGCGCTACGTTGCGGCCATTTTTGCCTTGTCTTGGCTGCCTCGCCTACATTTTTCAACGGCCTGCTAGAAGTTTTCCGGGGTCTTGGATTTTTCCCGCGCGCTTTCGCGGGTCACCAGCCCTTTGGATACCAGGGTTTTCAGGCAGGCATCCAGGGTCTGCATGCCCAGCGAACCGCCGGTCTGGATCGACGAATACATCTGCGCCACCTTGTCCTCGCGGATCAGGTTACGGATCGCCGGGGTGCCGATCATGATTTCATGGGCGGCCACCCGACCGCCGCCGACCTTCTTCAGCAGGGTCTGCGAGATCACCGCCTGCAAGGATTCCGACAGCATCGAGCGCACCATGGATTTTTCTTCGGCGGGGAACACATCGACCACCCGGTCGATGGTCTTGGCCGCCGAGGTGGTGTGCAGCGTGCCGAACACCAGGTGGCCGGTTTCCGCGGCGGTCAACGCCAGGCGAATGGTTTCCAGGTCGCGCATTTCGCCGACCAGAATGATGTCCGGGTCTTCGCGCAGCGCCGAGCGCAAGGCTTCGGAGAAGCCCAGGGTGTCGCGGTGCACTTCACGCTGGTTGACCAGGCACTTCTTCGATTCGTGAACGAACTCGATCGGGTCTTCGATGGTCAGGATGTGCTGGTATTTGCTGCCGTTGAGGTAATCGAGCATCGCCGCCAGGGTGGTCGACTTGCCCGAACCGGTCGGCCCGGTGACCAGCACCAGACCGCGCGGCACGTCGGTGATCTTGCGAAACACCTCGCCCATCCCTAAGTCTTCCATGGTCAGCACCTTGGACGGAATGGTGCGGAACACCGCGCCGGCACCCCGGTTCTGGTTGAAGGCGTTGACCCGGAAACGCGCGACACCCGGCACTTCGAAGGAGAAGTCGGTTTCGAGGAACTCCTCGAAATCCTTGCGCTGTTTGTCGTTCATGATGTCGTAGATCAGTGCATGCACCTGCTTGTGATCCAGGGCCGGCAAATTGATTCGGCGCACATCGCCGTCGACCCGAATCATCGGCGGCAGACCAGCAGAGAGATGCAGATCCGACGCGCCTTGCTTAGCGCTGAAGGCAAGCAGCTCAGTGATATCCATGGAACTCCCTAATGACGGTAGAATGCCGCAAACCCTAGGCGGCTGGCGCAAGTAATGTCCACGATAGCAGAGAATATTGCAAAGGTCGGCGCGCGCATCCGTGAGGCGGCGCAAGCCTCGCAGCGAGATTGTGCAACGATTGGCCTGCTCGCAGTGAGCAAAACCAAACCCGCAGCGGCAATCCGCCAGGCCCATGCTGCCGGACTGCACGATTTCGGCGAAAACTACCTGCAGGAAGCACTGGAAAAACAACTCGAGTTGCGCGACCTGCCATTGATTTGGCATTTCATCGGCCCCATTCAATCGAACAAGACCCGGGCCATCGCCGAGCATTTCGACTGGGTGCATTCGGTGGATCGCCTGAAAGTCGCCGAGCGCCTGTCCGCGCAACGCCCGCCGCACTTGCCGGCGCTGAATATCTGCCTGCAGGTGAATGTCAGTGGCGAGGCCAGCAAATCCGGCTGCAACCCCGAACAATTGCCGGTATTGGCCCAGGCGGTGACACAACTGCCCAACCTCAAGCTGCGTGGATTGATGGCCATTCCCCAACCCAGCGAAGACCGCGCCACGCAACAGGCCGCCTTTGCCCGCTTGGCAGAACTGCAAAGCAAGCTGAACCTGAACCTCGATACCCTGTCCATGGGCATGAGCCATGACCTGGAAGCCGCCATTGCCGAAGGCGCGACCTGGGTGCGCATCGGTACCGCTCTGTTTGGTGCCCGCGACTATGCCTAGCCGCCAGCCCCGACTCATTAAAGGAAACCCGCTATGACCTCCCCCCGCATTGCGTTTATCGGCGCCGGTAATATGGCCGCTAGCCTGATCGGCGGGCTGCGCGCCCAAGGCGTCGACGCCAGCAGCATTCGCGCCAGCGACCATGGCGCCGAACAACGCGCCAAAATCAGCGCCGAACACGGCATCCACGCCTTCGCCAGCAACGCCGAGGCGATTCAGGGCTGCGACCTGATCGTCCTCGCCGTCAAACCGCAAGTGATCAAAGACGTCTGCCTGGATCTGGCCGCCCATCTCGACGCGGGTCAGTTGGTCGTATCCATCGCCGCCGGCATCAGCTGCGCCAGCCTGGAACACTGGCTCGGCGCCCGCGCGATAGTGCGCTGCATGCCCAATACCCCGGCGCTGCTGCGCCAGGGCGTCAGCGGCCTGTATGCCAACAACCTGGTTTCGGCGCAACAGCGCCAGCAAGCCGAACAGCTGCTGGGCGCGGTTGGCCTGGCCCTGTGGCTGGACGAAGAGCAACTGATCGATGCGGTCACCGCCGTTTCCGGCAGCGGCCCGGCGTATTTCTTCCTGCTGATGGAGGCCATGACGGCTGCCGGCGAAAAACTCGGCCTGCCGCGCGACACCGCCGCTCAACTGACCCTGCACACGGCGCTGGGCGCGGCACGCATGGCGGTGGCCAGCGACGTCGATGCCAGCGAATTGCGCCGTCGCGTCACCTCGCCGGCCGGCACCACCGAAGCGGCAATCAAGACCTTCCAGGCCGGCGGCTTCGAAGCCCTGGTCGAACAGGCACTGAATGCCGCCGCCCAGCGCTCGGCGCAACTGGCCGAGCAGCTCGGTCGCTAAACAATCTGGCCCACAAACAGCTGGACCAACAAGGAGTCAATCATGATCGGACTGAGTACCGCAGCGGTGTATATCCTGCAAACCATCGGCAGCCTGTACCTGCTGATCGTGCTGCTGCGCTTCATCCTGCAACTGGTGCGGGCCGACTTCTACAACCCGCTCAGCCAGTTCATCGTGCGCGCCACCCACCCGCTGCTCAAACCCTTGCGCAAGGTCATTCCCAGTTTCGCCGGCCTCGACCTGGCTTCGCTGGTGCTGGCGATCCTGGTGCAACTGGTGCTCATGGCCCTGGTCCTGCTGCTGATGGGCTATGGCCTGGACAACCCGCTGCAACTGCTGATCTGGTCGATCATTGGCGTCACCGCCCTGTTCATCAAGGTGTTCTTCTTCGCCCTGATCATCAGCGTGATCCTGTCCTGGGTCGCCCAGGGCAGCCACAACCCGGCGGCCGAATTGATCAATCAGATCTGCGAACCGCTGCTGGCGCCGATCCGGCGCATTCTGCCGAGCCTGGGCGGGCTGGATCTGTCGCCGATCTTCGCCTTTCTCGCCCTCAACCTGATCGACATGCTGGTGATCCGCAACCTGGCGGTGATGACCGGCATGTTCAAGGGCCTCAGCATGGCGGTCTGACCCCGAGAAGCCGATGAGTTTCTATCGCTGGGACGGCGCGGATCTGATCCTCGATTGCCACCTGCAGCCCAAAGCCAGTTGCGACGAGTTCGCCGGGCTGCACGGCGAGCGGTTGAAGATTCGCCTCACCGCCCCGCCAGTCGACGGCAAGGCCAACGCCAAGTTGCTGGCCTTTCTCGCCGCCGCCTTTGCCGTCGGCAAGAGCCAGGTCAGCCTGGAAAGCGGCCAGCAAAGCCGGCAAAAACGCGTGCGCATCAAACAGCCGCAGCAACTGCCAGCAGCGCTCGGGCTGACCGTTCGCCCCGCCTGAGCGACCATCA
Organism: Pseudomonas sp. sp1636; assembly: GCF_030376615.1. Classification (GTDB taxonomy): domain Bacteria; phylum Pseudomonadota; class Gammaproteobacteria; order Pseudomonadales; family Pseudomonadaceae; genus Aquipseudomonas. The sequence goes on along the minus strand of NZ_JARRAB010000007.1, from coordinate 87,985 downwards.
GGCCGGATCGAAATACTAGCCAATTGACAGCCCCTGCACGCCCCGCATAATGCTCGCCAGCCCAGTGCATCAGCGCCCACCCCACCAGGCCTGACGGACTCGCGCCGCCAACAGCACGGCCCCCAAGGGCGCGTCAGCCAGAGGAACGCCAGGATGAGCATGGAACGTCTCAGTCAACAGATCGACGCCTACGTCGGCTGGAAGCGCGAACTGATGCGCCAGATCACGCGCTACCGCACCTGGCTGGTCAACAATCGGCTCAACTCCGATGCGCTGGACGCCAAGCTCGAGCGCGCCCTCAAGCTGCTGCGTAGCGACCACATCACCCTGGCCTTCGTCGGCGAGTTCTCGCGCGGCAAGACCGAACTGATCAACAGCCTGTTCTTTTCCGCATACGGCCAGCGCATGCTGCCGTCCCAGGCCGGGCGCACCACCATGTGCCCCACCGAGCTGTTCTTCGACCCCCGCTCGGAGCGCTCCTACATCCGCCTGTTGCCGATCGAAACCCGCTCGACCGAGGCCAGCGTCGCCCAGTTCAAGCGCATTCCCCGGCATTGGGTGAATATCCCGCTGGATCTCAGCGATCCGCACAACATGATCCAGGCCTTCACCCAGGTGGCGAAGAGCAAACCCATGCCGGTCGAGCAAGCCATCCAGCTGGGCTTCCACCCCGACGCCCTGGAAAGCACCGGCAAACCCGGCCAGGTGCTGGTGCCGGCCTGGCGCCACGCGCTGGTCAACTTCGACCACCCGCTGCTGCGCCGAGGCCTGCGTATTCTCGACACCCCCGGCCTGAATGCCCTGGGCAGCGAACCCGAGCTGACCCTGTCGATGCTGCCCAGCGCCCAGGCGATCATCTTCCTGCTGTCCGCCGACACCGGGGTGACCGCCAGCGACATGGCAGTCTGGCAGCAGCATATCCGCCAACTCGACGACGACACCCAGACCTGCCTGTTCGCCGTGCTCAACAAGATCGACATCCTCTGGGACGACCTGGCCGGCGAAGCCTTCGTGCAGAACGCCATTGCGCAGATCCAGACCATGACCGCCAAGCAACTCGGCATCCGGCCCGAGGACGTGCTGCCGCTATCGGCCAAACAAGCGTTGCTGGCCAAGGTGCGCAAGGATCAGGCTTTGCTGGCCCGCAGCCAGATGGGCGATCTGGAGACCCTGCTGTGCGAGCGTATCGTCAGCCAGAAGGAGCGCTTGATCGAAGACCGGGTGGTCAACCAGGTGCTGGCGCTGCTGCAGGGCAGCCGGCATGCCCTCAACCTGCGCCTGGACAAGGTTCACGAACAACAGGCGCTGCTGAGCAACCACCAGCACGACAACGGTCAGTTGCTGTTCGAGCTGACCGCCAAGACCAAGAATGATCACAGCCAACACCACAAGCGCCTGCTCGGCCTGAAAACCAATCAACGCCTGCTCCAGCGCCAAGGCGAGCTACTGCGCCTTGCCGTACGCCCGGAACGCCTCGACGAACACCTGAATAAAGTGCGCAAGAACCTCGCCGGCAGCTGGACCACCCTGGGCATCAACCAGGCTATCCTGGCCTTCTTCCGCTCGGTGGAACATGACATGGACAGCCTGGCGCATGAAGCCGAGATGGCCAACAAGATGGTCGCGGCCATCTATCGCCGACACAATCAAGACAACCCACTGCAGGGCATCGATGCGCCGCAGTTCAACGTCAAACGCTACCTGCGCGAGCTCAAACAGCTGCAGACCCAGGCCGACCAGTTCCGCCTGCACCTGAAAACCCTGCTCACCGAACAACGCAGCCTGAGCAAGCGCTTCTTCGCCACCCTGGTGCAGGAAGTCATCGGCCTGCACCAACGCCTGCGGGCCGACGCCGGGCAGTGGGCCAGCGACGCCCTGATGCCGCTGATGCAACACACCCTGGAACACAAACAATTGCTGGAAAGCCACATGCTGCGGCTCAAGGCCCTGGCCCAGGAAACCCAGCAAGCCCGTCAGCGCGGCCAGCAACTGCTGGATTACCGCGATGAACTGACCCATCAACTGCACCAGGCGGACGAGATACTGCGCAACCTGCGCCGCCCCGCGCCGGTGCAACGCCAGGGCAAGGTGGTCAACCTGCCCGGCCCGGCACGCCAGCACAGAGTCGGCGAATAATCCGCCGCCAGCGGCGCGCCCAGGCCTTGCCCGCGGCCCGCACGCTTGCCGCCCGCAGCAGCGCTCTTTAGACTGCGGCACTTCCTTTACTGCGAGCAGGGTCGATGTCTACAGCCTTCCCCCAAGACTCTGTTGGCCTGGTGACCCCCCAGGTGCTGCACTTCGCCGAGCCCCTGACGCTCGCGTGCGGACGCAGCCTGGCCGACTACCAACTGGTCTACGAAACTTACGGCGAACTGAACGCCGCGCGCAGCAACGCGGTGCTGATCTGCCACGCGCTGTCCGGCCACCACCACGCCGCCGGCTACCACCACGCGGACGAGCGCAAGCCCGGCTGGTGGGACAGCTGCATCGGCCCGGGCAAGCCGATCGACAGCAACCGCTTCTTTATCGTCAGCCTCAACAACCTCGGCGGCTGCAACGGCTCGACCGGCCCCAGCAGCCTCAATCCGGCCAGCGGCAAGCCCTTTGGCGCGGACTTCCCGGTGATGACCGTGGAAGACTGGGTGCACAGCCAGGCGCGTCTGGCCGACGCCCTCGGCATCGCCCAATGGGCCGCAGTGATCGGCGGCAGCCTCGGCGGCATGCAGGCCATGCAGTGGGCCATCAGCTACCCCGAGCGCATCCGTCATTGCCTGGCGATTGCCTCGGCACCGAAGCTCTCGGCACAGAACATCGCCTTCAACGAGGTGGCGCGCCAGGCCATCCTCACCGATCCGGACTTCCATGGCGGGCACTTCCAGGAACGCGGGGTGATCCCCAAGCGCGGCCTGATGCTGGCGCGCATGGTCGGCCACATCACCTACCTGTCGGACGACGCCATGGGCGAGAAATTCGGCCGCGGCCTGAAGAGCGAAAAACTCAACTACGACTTCCACAGCGTCGAATTCCAGGTCGAAAGCTACCTGCGCTACCAGGGTGAGGAGTTTTCCGGGCGCTTCGACGCCAACACCTACCTGCTGATGACCAAGGCGCTGGACTACTTCGACCCGGCGGCCAACCACGACGGCGACCTGGCCCAGACCCTGGCCGGGGTGCAGGCGGACTTCTGCGTGATGTCTTTCACCACCGACTGGCGCTTCTCGCCGGCGCGCTCGCGGGAGATCGTCGACGCCCTGATCGCCGCACGCAAGAACGTCTGCTACCTGGAAATCGACGCACCGCAGGGCCACGACGCCTTCCTGATCCCCATTCCGCGTTATTTGCAGGCCTTCCGCAGCTATATGAACCGAATCGCAGTATGAGGCGCCCATGAGAGCCGACCTGGACATCATCCAAGACTGGATCCCCGCCGGCAGCCGGGTGCTCGACCTCGGCTGCGGCAATGGCGAACTGCTCGCCTGGCTGGCCGAGCACAAGGGGGTCAGCGGTTATGGCCTGGAGATCGACCCGGACAACATCGCCCGCTGCGTCGAAAAAGGCGTTAACGTCATCGAGCAGAACCTCGACAAGGGCCTGGGCAACTTCGCCAGCAACAGCTTCGACGTGGTGGTGATGACCCAGTCGCTGCAGGCCCTGCACTTCCCGGACAAGGTGCTGGCGGAGATGCTGCGGGTCGGCAAGACCTGCATCATCACCTTCCCCAACTTTGCCCACTGGCGTTGCCGCTGGTACCTGGCCAGCAAGGGCCGCATGCCGGTGTCCGACTTTCTGCCCTACACCTGGTACAACACGCCGAACATCCACTTCTGCACCTTCGAGGATTTCGAGCGCCTGTGCCGCGCACAGCAGGCCAGGGTTCTCGAGCGCCTGGCGGTGGATCGCGACCATCGCCACGGATGGGCCAGCCGCATTTGGCCTAATCTGTTAGGAGAGATCGGTATCTACCGGATCAGCGGATCGATCGCCACCTGACTTCGCCGGCAACCAGGCCACCCCGAGGAGAACCACCATGCGCCGCATCGCCCTACTGTTTATCGCCCTGTGCCTGAGCCTGCCGGCCGTTGCCGAACGCAAGCAAAGCTTCGGCGAGCTGGACGTGCATTACATCGCCTTCAACTCCAGCTTCCTGCAACCGGAGATCGCCGCGGCGGTGGGTCTCAGCCGCGGCAAGAAGCAGGGCGTGCTGAATATCTCGCTGCTCAAGGCCGGGCAACCGACCGCGGCCGTGGTCAGCGGCGAGATGCGCAACCTGCTCGGCCAGATCCACACCCTGAAGTTCAAACAGGTGAGCGAAGGCGAGGCCATCTACTACCTGGCCCAGTTCCCCATCGAGCAACAGGAAGTCCTGCGTTTCAGCCTCACGATCCAGGCGACCGGCGGCACCACGCACAGCCTCGACTTCAACCAGGAACTCTTCCCCGACTGATGATCCAGCTAAACGAGCTCGTACTCGCCAGCCATAACGCCGGCAAACTCAAGGAACTCCAGGCCATGCTCGGCGATGCCGTGCGCGTGCATTCGGTCGCCGAATTCAGCAGCGTGGAGCCGGAAGAAACCGGCCTGAGCTTCGTCGAAAACGCCCTCCTCAAGGCCCGCCATGCGGCCCGCGTATCCGGCCTGCCGGCGCTGGCCGACGACTCCGGCCTGGCCGTGGACTTTCTCGGCGGCGCACCGGGCATCTACTCGGCGCGTTATGCCGATGGCCAGGGCGATGCGGCCAATAATGCCAAGCTGCTCGAGGTGCTCAAAGGCCTGCCGGACGCGCAGCGCGGCGCGCAATTCGTCTGTTGCCTGGCGCTGCTGCGGCATGCCGAAGACCCGCTGCCGATCATCTGCGAGGGCCTCTGGCACGGGCACATCCTGCATGCCGCGCGAGGCACCCAGGGTTTCGGCTACGATCCGTTGTTCTGGGTAGCGGAACATGACTGCTCCAGCGCCGAACTGGCCCCCGCCGAGAAGAACCAGATCAGCCATCGCGCCCGCGCCATGCGCCTGCTCAAGCAGCGGTTGGGGCTATGAGCACGGGTTCAAGCGCCGCGCCTACAGCTGGCCGCTTCGAGCTGCCGCCCCTGGCGGCCTATGTCCACATCCCCTGGTGCGTGAAGAAGTGCCCGTACTGCGACTTCAACTCGCATGCCGCCGGGCCGACATTGCCGGAAGAAGAGTACGTCGACGCCCTGCTCGCCGACCTCGACCGGGACTTGCCGCAAGTTCATGGCCGGCCGCTGAGCTCGATGTTCTTCGGTGGCGGCACCCCCAGCCTGTTCTCGGCCAAGGCACTGGGCCGTTTGCTCGAAGGCGTGGCGCGCCGCGTGCCCTTCGCCGCCGATATCGAAATCACCCTGGAAGCCAACCCCGGCACCTTCGAGCAGGCCAAGTTCCGCGACTACCGCGCGCTGGGCATCAATCGCCTGTCGATTGGCGTGCAGAGCTTCCAGGCCGCCAAACTCAAGGCCCTGGGGCGGATCCATGACGGTGACGAGGCGATCCGCGCCGCCGACATGGCGCGCGCCGCCGGCTTCGACAACTTCAACCTGGATCTGATGCACGGCCTGCCCGACCAGTCGCTTGAGGATGCCCTCGGCGATTTGCGCATCGCCATCGCCCAGGGCCCCACCCACCTGTCCTGGTATCAGCTGACGGTGGAACCGAATACGCTGTTCTGGAACCAGCCGCCGCTGATACCCGAAGACGACATCCTCTGGGACATCCAGGAGGCCGGCCAGGCGCTGCTCGCCGCACAGGGCTACGCCCAGTACGAGGTGTCCGCCTACGCCCAACCCGGCCAGGCGGCGCGGCACAACCTCAACTACTGGAGCTTCGGCGACTTCCTCGGCATCGGCGCCGGCGCCCACGCCAAACTCAGCAACCCGGACGGCACGATCACGCGCAGCTGGAAAACCCGCCTGCCCAAAGACTACCTGGATCGCGACAAAGGCTTCAGTGCCGGCGAGCGCCGGCTCGGCCCGGACGAACTGCCCTTCGAATTCCTGATGAACGTGCTGCGCCTCACGGACGGCGTCGCCAGCGCCCTGTTCACTCGGCGCACCGGCTTGGCGCTGAGCCAGTTGGCCGCCGCCCGCGCCGAAGCCGAGCAGCGCGGCCTGCTGCACAGCGACCCGGCCCGCCTGGTCGCCACCCGCGAAGGCCAGCTGTTTCTCAACGACCTGCTGCAACATTTTCTGCCCTGACCTGCTGTGCGCCACATGGCGCTAAGGACTCCGTTTGGATCTGCTATTCGACCTGATCGCCACCCTGTCGCGCTGGAGCCGTGGCCACCTGTACGACATCGCCCTGGCGATCATGGCCACCCTGCTGGTGCTGTTCGGCCCCGGCATCAACGCCTGGGTACAACGCAGAATCGGCAGCCTCAACTTCATCTTCCGCACCCTGATCTTCGTCCTGATCTGCGCGGTCGGCTACGGTCTGGCGATGGTCTTCCTCACCCCCTGGCTGGCCCAGGGCCTCGGCCACTTCAACAACTACACCCTGGCGCCGGTGTTGCTGCTGGTGTTCTTCCTGATCGGCGTACTGGCGGATCGCAGCTAAGCACCTGCCGCTGCCGGTGTAATAGCGAGGGGTCGTCGACAGACCGAGGCGATGCACTACCGCAACAACTGCCAAAGGCTGCGCATTAGCAGCCCGCCCGCCGCCAGCAAAGACAGCAGCAGCAACAGCCGGCGCGGGCTGCGTGTGTCGAAGCGGCCGTCCAGGCAGCGGGCCAGGGCATAGCCGGCCAGCACGCCAGGCGCCAGCTTGAGTGTGCTGTGCAGGTAATCCAGCGGCAGGCGCCCCTGGTACAGCAGCACCAGCAGCGAGACCGGGGTGGTCAGCAGGAAGAAGGCGGCCAGTTCATCGCGCGCGCCGAGTCGCTCGCGCGTCTGGTAGACCAGCGCCATGGGCGGCCCGCCGACCGAGGTGGCGGTGCCCAGCAGTCCCGAGCAGAAACCGGCGAGCGCCAGGTTGTGCGGGTTGCAGCGAACCTCCAGCCAGCGGTAGCTGGATACTGTCGCCAGCAGCACGCAGGCGCCGAGCAGCAGGCCGAGCCAGGCGCTGGGCAGCAGGCCGAGCAACAGGCCGCCGCACCAGGCGCCGGGCAGTCGCGCCAGGATGGCCGGCAGCGGCCGCCGCCAGGCCAGGGCCTGGCGGTGGCCGAGGAGCATGCAGCAGGCCAGGAGAAAACCCAGCAGCAACACCGGGCCGGGCACGTAGCCGGGGTCGAGCAGATACAGCAGCGGCGCCGCCAGCAGGCCGAAGCCAATGCCCAGCAGCCCCTGCACCAGGCTGCCGCCCAGCACGATCAGCAGCGCCAGGCATTCGCTGCCGCTGTAGTCCATGGCTGCCTGCCCGTCGCTGGCGCCTTAGCGCCCGCCGCCCGCGCCCATGCGCGACTGCTCGGAGCTTTCCACCAGCACCGCCTCGGCCAACTGGTTGAGCTGTTGCCACAACTCGATGGCGATATCCATGCCGCCTTCCAGGGCACCCTGGCCGGCCCGGGCGAACTGTTCCGGGGCGACCTGGCGATAGCCGCTACGCTGGCTGGCGCTGCCGTGCAACTGCCCGCTCAGGTCGATGCGGGTGCTCAGCAACAGGGTCAGGGTCTGGGTATCGGCCGCGCTGGCATCGGCCAGCAACGCCTCGCTGTAACTGGGGTAAGCGGTACCGGCGGCGATGCTGGCGACATGCTCGCTGACCGGTTGCTTGCCGTTCTGCCAATAGGCCAGCACGCTGATGCCCTGACGGGCACAGTCGACCAGCAGCTTGAGAATGAACTTGCGGTTGTGGCAATTGCGCACCTTGACGTTGACGCAGCCCTGCTCCAGCACCTTGGTCTGGGCCAGCTCGACGATGCTCGGCAGGCAGTTCAGGGCGCTGCGCCCGAAGCAATCGAACAGCAGCGCCTGACTCTCCTCGGCGAGCAGCTGCAGGGCCGGGCGTTGGCTGTCGGCCACATAGGGCAGGGCACGCTGCAACTCGCCGAAGCCCTGTTCGCCATGCACCTGCAGCCACTTGACCAGGGCGGCGGCGTCCTCGTAGTAGCCGACCGGATAGCCCATGCCCTCGAATACCCGCTTGAGCAGGGCGGTCAGTTCATTCGATGAAATCAGCATCAGCATTTCTCCTCAGTCGGGGCCAACGGCAGGAACCAGTCGTCTTCGAACGGCTGGCCGATATCCTCCAGCAGCGGCGCGCCCTGGAACATGGTGTTGCGCACCCACAGGCGCGAGCGCGGATCGAACTTGCTGACGCCGAAGAAGGCCAGCTTGCAGCGCAGCAGGTGCATCGGCAGCACCTCGCGATCCAGCAGGTTGGCGCGAATCTCGCCGTAATGGGTCTGGCTCATGCTCTGGATGCGCCGGGCGATGCCGCGCTGCTCGGGATGGCGCAGGAGGAAGCTGGCGGTGCATTGCTCCGGCTGCTCGGCCAGGTAGGCCAGCAGCTGACGATGGCACTGCTGCACCAGGTAGCCGATGCCCAGCGGCATCTGCTTGTCGCGGCCGCTCTCCAGGCTGCAGTTGCCCAGGCGCGGCTCCTGTTTCTCCTCGGAGCGGTACCAGAAGGTCTCGCTGGCGCCCTCGGCCGCGAAGTCGATGGCCAGCGCCCAATCGTAGTGCCGCTCGATCAGGGCGCGCAGCTCGCGGGCCGGCATCTGCGGCTGCAACTCCAGGTTCTCGACCACGACCAGGCGGTCTTCCAGGCTGTCGACCAGCTCCGGGTAGAGTTCCAGCAGGATGCAATTGAGCAGCTCCTGGCCCTGCAGGCCGAGCATGCGCGCCGACCACGCCTGCAGCTGCGCCCAGCTCTGCAGCGGCTGGCTGGCGAGCCAGTCCTGCAGCCGGGCCAGATCCTCCAGCACCGCCTGGTTATGCCCGGTCTGCCAGGCGTCTTCGGTGACGGTCTGCTGGATATGCGCGATGCCGCGAGCGACCAGCGCCTGCAGGCGGGCCAGGCGCTCGGCGGTGACCTGGCCGAGGCCGCAGACCCGCGCCAGGGCCAGCTCGCGCATCTCGATCCAGCGGCTGACCAGCTGCGGGTGATTGATCAGGTAGGGCGCCATGCCCAGGCCGGTGGAGTTGCCGATGCCAAAGTAGCGCTTGAGCGCCGGCTGCATAGGCACCGCGGTCTGCGGCGCACGCTGGCGGGCGATGTGTTCGGCCTGCTGCAGGCTGAAGTTGCGCAGCATGTAGCAGACGAACATCTCGGCGGCGTAGGGCCGGGCGAAGTCCGGGTGCTTGCCGCTGACCTTCTCCCAGTCGGCCATGCCCAGCTTGCCGCTGCCATAGACCGCGGTGGTGCGATAGAGGTAGCCGACCTTGGCGATCTGCGCGGCGTCGGGCTGGCGGCCGGCGCTGAGGGCGTCGACCACCGCATCGAAGTTGCGCACGCTGCGGTTGGCCCGCGACAGCACCAGCACCCGCGCATCCAGGCGCCCGGCTTCCTGCAGCGGCACGTTGCGCCGCAGGAACTCGACGTAGTCGTCGTCCACCTCGCCTTCGCACAGGGCCATGGTCAGATCCCATTCGGTGGCGATCACCCGGTCGTTGCGCTTGTCCGGCGCCAGGTACTGGGAGAACAGCACGAAGCTGAACAGATCGCCTTCGGTCTGCACCCGGTAGATCACGCTGCCGTAGCCCTCGGCATCCAGCTCGAAACGGCGCGGCTCGATGCGCCAGCCCTCGCGCATGATCTTGCGCACCAGGCTGCGCATGAAACTCAGGCGGCTCTGGTGCAGGCTGCCGAGCCGCTCCAGGTCCATGACCACAGAGGCCGGACGCATGGGCAGCGCCTGCGCCCCCTGCATGGCGGGATGGTTGCTGGATGAAGTAGTCATACCGGTGCCCTCGACTGGCGCAGGCCCCACCCGACATCAGGCTCGGCCAGAGGTCTGAGGGGTGCGACGGATTGTTGTTATCTGCCGTCGATGGTGGTCCAAGGGCGAGGGCCGGGCAATTCAGATCGTCCTATCGCCTGATAAGGGAAACTTATTCGCATGACCATATCGATCAGATAAGAGTCATCTACTGCCAGTCTGCCGGATCCAGTTCGTTGTCGCGCAGGATGAACTCGAACAGCGCCTGGGCCGCCACCGGCAGCGAGTGGTCGGCGCGGCGGACGATGCCGATGTCGCGGTTGACCTGCGGCTCGCTGAGCGGAATGAAGCGCAGCTGGCCGTGCTCGGCCGGGAAGGCGAAACGCGGCAGGGTGGTGATGCCCATGCCGGCCTCGAGCATGGCCAGCAGGGAAATCATGTTGGACATGAAGAACTGCGAATCGGCCACCAGCTCTTCGGCCTCGCTGCCGGCCAGCAGGCGCGAGGTGCCGTTGCCGATCAGCCGCTCGCCGCGCAACTGGCGCCAGCTCAGCTGCGCCTCGCCGGCCAGGCGATGGTCGCTGCGACAGACCACGCCGATGCTGTCCTCCCAGATCGGGATGAACTGGATGTCGCTCTCCGCCTCCCACAGGCTGGCGATGCCGAAATCCACCTGCTGATTCTCGACCATGCCCAGCACCACCTCGGAGCTGTCGTCGAACAGGCTGACGTGCAGGTCGGTGGAGTCGCCGATGAAGCGGGTGAGGATGTCCGGCAGCAGGCGGCTGGCGATCGAGGGCACCGAGGCGATGCGCAGGTGCCCGGACTTGTGCTGGGCGATCAGGCTCATGTCCTTGACCACCCGGTCGTGGTGGGCGATCAGCTCCTTGGCGTAGACCATGAACTGCACGCCGAAGGGGGTCAGCTCCGGTCGCGCCGCGCGGGCGTTGCGCTTCTCGAACAGGGCCTGGCCGAGCTTGCCTTCCAGGTCGCGGATCGACAGGGAAATCGCCGGCTGGGTGCGGTGGGCCTTCTCCGCGGCGGCATGGAAACCCTGCAGCTCGGCGACCCAGACGAAATGGCGCAGCTGGACGATCTTGAGGTCGGGAAGCACGGTAAGTTTTCCTTATCGAACAATAGTTACTACTGATTTTAGTTTATTCAAGACGGCGCCTACCATTCGTTAACAGTTTGAGAGGAGGTGCATATGTCCGGCGATATCTTTGCTAACTACATCAATGGCGAGTGGCTTACGGGCTCCGCGACTATCCGCAATGTCAGCCCCGCGAACACCCAGGATGTGCTCGGCGAGTACGCCCAGGCCGACGCCGGGCAAATCGAGCAGGCCCTCGACGCGGCCAGCGCCGGCCAGGCGCAGTGGCAGCGCAGCGGCCTGGAGCAGCGCTACCAGGTGCTGATGGCGATCGGCGACGAGCTGATCGCGCGCAAGGCCGAACTGGGCGAGCAGCTGGCCCGCGAAGAGGGCAAGACCCTCGCCGAGGGCATGGGCGAAGTCTACCGCTCCGGCCAGTTCTTCCAGTATTACGCCGCCGAAGTGCTGCGGCAGATGGGCGAGACCGCCGACTCGGTGCGCCCCGGCGTGGAAATCGAAACCCGCCGCGAACCGGTGGGCGTGGTCGCCATCATCACCCCGTGGAACTTCCCCATGGCCACCGCCGCCTGGAAGATCGCCCCGGCGCTGGCCTTCGGCAATGCCGTGGTGTTCAAGCCGGCCAACGCGGTACCGGCCAGCGCCTGGGCGCTGACCGAGATCATCGCCCGCCAGGGCCTGCCGGCCGGCACCTTCAACCTGGTCATGGGCAGCGGCGCCACGGTCGGCGACGCGCTGATCCACTCCAACAAGATCGATGCCCTGAGCTTCACCGGCTCGGTCGAGACCGGGCGCAAGGTGGCCAGCGCCACCGCCGCCAACTTCGTCCGCTGCCAGCTGGAGATGGGCAGCAAGAACGCCCTGATCGTGCTCGACGACGCCGACCTGGAGCAGGCCGTGGACTGCGCGCTAAACGGCGCCTTCTTCGGCACCGGACAGAAATGCACCGCCTCCTCGCGCCTGATCGTCAGCGCCGGCATTCACGACCGTTTCGTCGCCGCCCTGGTCGAGCGCATGGGCCAGCTCAAGGTCGGCTACCCGCTGCGCGAAGGCGTGCAGATAGGCGCGGTGATCGACGGCAAGCAGCTGGAACAGAACCTGCGCTACATCGAGCAGGCCAAGGCCGAGGGCGCCCGTCTGGTCTGCGGCGGCGAGCGCATCGAGGAAGAGTACGAGGGCTTCTACATGCGTCCGGCGCTGTTCGTCGACACCCGCAACGACATGCAGATCAACCGCGACGAGGTGTTCGGCCCTATCGCCTGCGTGATCAAGGTCGATGACTACGAGCAGGCCCTGGCCACCCTCAACGACACCGACTTCGGCCTCACCGCCGGGATCATGACCCAGTCGTTGAAGGTCGCCAGCGACTTCAAGCGCCGGGCCAAGACCGGCTGCGTGATGGTCAACCTGCCGACCGCCGGCACCGACTACCACGTGCCGTTCGGCGGCCGGAAGAACTCCAGCTTCGGCCCGCGCGAGCAGGGCAGCTACGCCCGCGAGTTCTACACCGTGGTCAAGACCACCTACATCCGTGCTTGAGGACGGCGCCATGCATGACGACCTGATCGTGATCGACGGCCTGCAGTACTCCAACTGGTCCCGCGAGATCTTCAGCCAACTGCGCGAGGGCGGCGTCAGCGCCGTGCACGCGACCCTGGTCTACCACGAGAACGCCCGCGAGACCCTGAGCCGTCTCGGCGAGTGGAACCGCCGCTTCGAGCAGCACGCCGACCTGATCATGCCGGTGGCGGGCGCCGCCGATATCCGCCGGGCCAAGCAGCTGGGCAAGGTCGGGGTGTTCTTCGGCGCGCAGAACTGCTCGCCGATCGAGGACGATATCGCCCTGATCGAGGTGTTCCGCCAGCTCAACCTGCTGATCATGCAGCTGACCTACAACAACCAGAGCCTGCTGGCCACCGGTTGCTACGAGGGCAGCGACAGCGGCATCACCCGCTTCGGCAAGCAGGCCATCGCCGAGATGAACCGGGTCGGCATGCTCATCGACATGTCGCACAGCGCCGAGCGCAGCACCCTGGAAGCCATCGAGCTGTCGAGCCGGCCGATCATCATCTCCCACGCCAACCCGGCGTTCTTCCACCCGGCCAAACGCAACAAGTCGGAGACGGTGCTGCGCGAGCTGGGCCGCTCCGGCGGCCTGCTCGGCTTCAGCCTGTACCCCTTCCACCTGCACAACGGCTCGGACTGCAGCCTCGAGCAGTTCTGCGACATGGTCGCACGCACCGCCGAGCTGATCGGCATCGAGCACATCGGCATCGGCACCGACCTGTGCCAGAACCAGCCGCAGTCGGTGCTGGAGTGGATGCGCAGCGGCCGCTGGTCGAAGCAGGTCGACTACGGCGAGGGCTCGGCGAGCAACGCCGACTGGCCCAGGCCGCTGGGCTGGTTCGGCGACAGCCGCGACTTCCCGAACATCACCCAAGGCCTGCTGCAGCGCGGTTTCAGCGCCGAAGACACCGCCAAAGTGATGGGCCTGAACTGGCTCAACACCCTGGAGCAAGGCCTCAAGCCTGCCCAGTAACTGCCCTGAACAACCAACAAGTACAAGATTCTTGTCAGGAGGCTGTAATGAATAGCACGCCATTGGCTACCCACCACGGGAGTCCCGCCATGAGCTACAAGAGCAAGCTGCTGCACGAAGTGGATGTCCCGGTGTTCCTCATCAGCGGCGGCTTCATCCTGCTGTTCGCCGCCCTCGCCCTGTGGGACATCGAAGCCATGACCCAGTGGGTCAACAGCGCCTTCGCCTGGTCGACCAAGCTGTTCGGCGCCTACTGGCAGGTGTTGCTGCTGCTGACCTTCGGCATCGGCCTGACGCTGGCCTTCGGCCGCACCGGCCGGGTGCGCCTGGGCGCCCTGGCGGTGCCTGAGATGCCGACCTACACCTGGGTGTCGATCATCATGTGCACCCTGCTCGCCGGCGGCGGCGTGTTCTGGGCCGCGGCCGAGCCGATGGCCCACTTCCTCTCGCCGCCGCCGCTGTTCGGCGGCGAGACCGGCACCCCGCAGGCGGCCTACAACGCGCTGGCACAGAGTTTCATGCACTGGGGCTTCCTCGCCTGGGCGATTCTCGGCAGCCTCAGCGGCATCGTGCTGATGCACCTGCACTACGAGAAAGGCCTGCCGCTGAAGCCACGCACCCTGCTCTACCCGGTGTTCGGCGAGCGCGTCATGGGCGGCTGGTTCGGCGCCCTGGTCGATGCCTGCTGCGTGTTGGCGGTAGTGGCCGGCACCATCGGCCCGATCGGCTTCCTCGGCCTGCAGGTGAGCTTCGGCCTGGAGAAGTTGTTCGGCATCAGCAACGACTACGGCACCCAGCTGACCATCATCTTCATCCTGGTCGGCATCTACACAATCTCCGCCGTCTCCGGGGTGACCCGCGGGATCAAGCTCCTCAGCCAGCTCAATGTGGCCCTGGCGGTGCTGCTGATGCTGTTCATCCTGCTGTTCGGCCCGACCGCGTTCATCTTCGATGCCTACGTGCAGTCCATGGGCATCTACCTGGACAAGTTCATCCCGATGGCCACCTTCCGCGCCGACCCGGCCTGGCTGGACTGGTGGACGGTGTTCTTCTGGGGCTGGTTCCTCGGTTATGGCCCGCTGATGGCGATGTTCGTCGCGCGCATCTCCCGTGGCCGCAGCATCCGCGAGCTGGTGCTGATGATCTCGATAGTGGCGCCGGTGATCACCTGCTTCTGGTTCACCATCGTCGGCGGCAGCGGCCTGGCCTTCGAGCTGAACAACCCCGGTTCGGTGTCCGCAGCCTTCGCCGGTTTCAACCTGCCCGGCGCCCTGCTGGCGATCACCGCGCAGTTGCCGCTGGGCTACCTGATCTCGGTGCTGTTCCTGATCCTCACCATCATCTTCGTCACCACCACCGGCGACTCCATGACCTACACCATCTCCATGGTGATGACCGGCACCGATCACCCACGCACCGAGATCCGCGTGTTCTGGGGCGTGATGATGGGCGTGGTGGCGGCCTTGCTGATCTCCATCGGTGCCGGCGGCATCAGCGCGCTGCAGTCGTTCATCGTCATCACCGCCGTGCCGGTGTCCCTGGTGCTGCTGCCGGCGCTGTGGAACGCGCCGCAGATCGCCCGGCGCATGGCCGACGAGCAAGGCCTCTAATCCTCACCTTTGAGGGAGCGCGACTAACGTCGCCTCCCTCTTTTTTTATTTCGCAAGAACCTAGGAGCCTCCATGAAACAGGCCGTAAAAACCCAACTGTTCCCGTCCAAGGCCCCGCTGGAGTGGGCGGTGATCGGCAACGGCACCCTGTACACCGCGCAGATCCCCATCGATGCCCAGGGCCAAGTGGTGCCCGGCGGCATCGAGGCGCAGACCCGGCAGACCCTGGACAACCTCAAGCACACGCTGGAATGCGCCGGCCTGGGCATGGACGCGGTGACCCAGGTGCTGATCTACGTCACCGACCGCAGCTACCTGGCCACGGTCAATGCGGTGTACGCCGAATACTTCAGCGCGCCCTACCCGAACCGCGCGGCCCTGGTCATCGCCGGCCTGGCCCGCGAGGAAATGCTGGTCGAGCTGGTGGTGTACGCCGCCGCCTAAGCCACGCCGTGTCTAGCAGGCCGTTAAAAAACTACCTACGTTGGCAATACTGCGTTAAAAACGGCCTCGGAATGCTCATTTACAGCCAGTAAACTCCGCTTCCTCGGCCGTTTTTGCCTTGTCTTGCCTGCCTCGCCTACATTTTTCAACGACCTGCTAACGCGCTGGCTCGGCACAACCGGCTGGCGCGCAGAGTGCCTGGCACTCAAGCCCTTGAGAGCGGCCACCATCGCAACCCTGGGGTTCTCTACCTCCCTCGGCACAAGTCCCTATTTGCCACAAGCGAGGACGGTTTCTTCTGCCACTGCGTCGACCGCGTCAGCCAAGCGCGGCGTTGCATACACAACAAAGCCGCCCAGTGGGCGGCTTTTGTGTGTAGCGGCGCTAACCGAACTCAGTTACCTTCGCGGCGCAGCGCCTGCGCGGTGAAGTCGCGCGGGTTGAGGCGGGCGTTGAAATCGTACATCGGCTCGTTGTTGTCGAGGCCGTCGACGAAGTAGCGGCCGCCCTTCAAGTCATAGAGGGTTTCCAGGGTGCTGCCAAACATCGGCACCTCGTAGTAGCTGATCGGGTGGCTTTCCTGCAGGCCGCTCAGCTCGCCATTCCGGTCGTACAAGTCGACCGCGAGGATCTGCCAGCTGTCCTCGTCCAGGTAGAAGCGGCGCTTGCCGTAAGGATGGCGGAAGCCCTTGCGCAGCTCGGCCTCGACCACCCACACGCGGTGCAGCTCGTAACGCAGCAGCTCGGGGTTAAGCGTGTTGTCCCTGAGGATGCGCTCGTAGGCAATGCCCTGCTGATGCACCGCGTAGCTGTTGTAGGGCACCAGCATCTCCTGCTTGCCGAGCAGCTGCCACTCGTAGCGATCCGGCGCACCGTTATAGGCATCGACCTGGTCGGCGGTGGCCATGCCGTTGGTGTCCGGCTGCAGGCTGTCGTAGGCCAACATCGGCAGACGGCGCACCCGCCGCTCGCCACGGTTGAAACGCCAGGCCTTGCGGATCGCCAGCACCTGGTCGAGGGTTTCCTGCACCACCAGCGCCGAGCCGGACAGCTTGGACGGGGCCACCACCCGGTACTTGTAATAGAACAGGGTGTTGTCCAGATCCTGCGGGTTGACGCCTTCGCGGCCATAGCGGAAGTACACGTCGCGCTCCAGCTTGAGCAGGTTGTAGCCACCGTTGGCGAGCACCGCCGCCTGGTTGGTGACCATGCTGACCTGCTCGCCACGGTAACGCATGATGTGGTTCCAGATCGCCTCTTGGCCGTTCTGCGGCAGCGGGAACGGAATACCCGCCGCGACGCCTTCGACGCCGTTGCCGCCGGAGATCAACTGGGCATTCAGGGCATTGAAGCGGGTGGCATCGTAGATCCGTTGCGGCGCCGCAGCGCTGCGCCGGGTCGGATAGACGCGCAGGAAGTAATCCGGATTGTTTTCCAGCAAGCGCTTCAGCCCGGCCGGTAACTGCGCCTGGTATTGGCCGAGGTTCTGACTGTCGACCCGATACAGCGGCGCATCGTCGGCGTAAGGGTCGGGATGGTGCATGGCCGGCCGGTAATTGGCCGGCGGCTCGGCCAGCCCGCCCTCCCAAGGGGGGATGGTGCCGGCGACATTGCCGGCGCGCTCGCCGCCGAGCGGGGTGAGATCCTGGCCGAGGCGCGCGGCCTGGGCACTGTCGACCTGGGCCTGCGCCTGCAGCGCAATGGCGGCCAGCAACGCAATTGAACATACTCTCAACACAACGAACTCCTCACCGCAGCTGGCGCCAGGCGCCACTGCTTGTTTGTGCCCGAACCGCCAAAGGGCTCGAACTTGATGTGTTTCAGTCATGCGGTGAGGGGCCGTCCTGGCGCCGGGTGATCCCGATCTTGTGCAAGCGTCCTGTGGCTGTGGTTCAGCCGGGTCGCGCTGCCGGGGCAGCGCTCGATACTGTTTGCCTGCGCTGCCGCGGCGTGCTCCTGCGGCACTGGCAGTAGGCGGGGATTCGTTTTACAGGCTCTCAGCTCTCGCGCTGGAATTTCAGATCCCAAACGCCATGGCCGAGGCGCTCGCCACGGCGCTCGAACTTGGTGGTCGGCCGCTCTGCCGGGCGCGCCACGCAACGGCCGTCGGCCGCCAGGTTGCGGTAGCCGGGCGCCACGTTCATCACTTCCAGCATGTATTCGGCGTAGGCTTCCCAGTCGGTGGCCATGTGCAGAACGCCGCCGACCTTGAGCTTCTGCCGCACCAGCTCGGCGAACGCGGGCTGGACGATGCGCCGCTTGTGATGCCGCGACTTGTGCCAGGGGTCGGGAAAGAACAGCAGCACGCGATCGAGGCTGGCATCGGCCACGCAGTGGCGCAGCACTTCCAGGGCATCGCAGCTGTAGACCCGCACGTTGTCGAGGTTCTGCGTCATCAAGCCGTTGAGCAGCGCGCCAACGCCGGGGCGGTGCACCTCGACGCCGATAAAGTCCTGTTCGGGCGCGGCGGCGGCCATTTCCAGGGTGGAGTGGCCCATGCCGAAGCCGATCTCGAAGGTGCGCGGCGCCTGGCGAGCGAACAGCGCGTCGAAATCCTGAGCACCGTCCTCCAGCTTCAAGCCGAACTTAGGCCAGCCCAGATCGAGGCCGCGCTGCTGGCCTTCGGTCATGCGCCCGGCGCGCATCACGAAACTCTTGATGGTGCGGTGCTGGCGCGTGTCCTCGGCTTCGGCCGAGGGTTGGTGCGATTCGGTCATGTTCTGCTCGTTACTTGATCAGGCCGTCCAGGGGCGAGGACGCGCTGGCATAGAGTTTTTTCGGCATGCGCCCAGCCAGGTAGGCCAGGCGCCCGGCTTCGATGGCGTACTTCATGGCCTCGGCCATCAGCACCGGATGCTGCGCATGGGCGATGGCGCTGTTCATCAGCACCGCCTCGCAGCCCAGCTCCATGGCGATGGTGGCGTCGGAGGCGGTGCCCACGCCGGCATCGACCAGCACCGGCACCGTCGCCTCTTCGAGGATGATGCGCAAATTGTACGGGTTGCAGATGCCCAGCCCGGTGCCGATCAGGCCGGCCAGCGGCATCACCGCGATGCAGCCCATCTCGGCCAGCTGGCGGGCGATGATCGGATCGTCGCTGGTGTAGACCATCACATCGAAACCGTCCTTGACCAGCACTTCGGCGGCCTTGAGGGTCTCGATCACGTTGGGGAACAGGGTCTTCTGGTCGGCCAGCACTTCCAGCTTGACCAGCTTGTGACCGTCGAGCAGCTCACGGGCCAGGCGACAGGTGCGCACCGCCTCTTCGGCGTCGTAGCAACCGGCAGTATTCGGCAGGATGGTGTAGCGCTCCGGGCTGATCACGTCGAGCAGGTTCGGCTCGCCCGGATTCTGGCCGATATTGGTGCGGCGCACGGCGACCGTGACGATCTCGGCGCCCGAGGCTTCGATGGCCGCGCGGGTCTCGTCGAGATCCTTGTATTTACCGGTGCCCACCAGCAGACGCGACTGATAGGTACGGCCGGCCAGGGTAAACGGCTTGTCGTTACGAACTTGGCTCATTGCAAACTCCAGTGCGGATTAACCGCCACCAATTGCGTGCACCACTTCAACCCGGTCGCCGTCGCGAAGCGCGGTGGCGGCATGCTGGCTACGCGGCACTATATCCAGGTTGAGTTCGACCGCGACCCGGCGTTCAGCCAGATCCAGACCACCGATAAGGTCGGCAACGGTGGCGCCATCGGCCAGCTCGAATGATTCACCGTTCAACTGAATACGCATAACGGGACGGTCACAACTTGGCAGGGGCGGGCATTCTAGCCCGATCACGGACGATGACCAAGGCCAAAGGACGGCATTCGCCCCACATTCTGACGTGCGGGTCAGGTTAACCTGACCCAGCAGCCGTATTCAGCATTCGCCGCAACGCCAGGCCGCCAGGCCGAGGCACAGCCAACCGGCAAGAAAGGCCAGGCCACCGAACGGCGTGATGATCCCCAGCCCGCCGATGCCGCTGAGCGCCAACAGATACAAACTGCCGGAAAACAACAGAATGCCCAGGGCGAAAAAACCTCCGGCCAGATTCACCCAGCGGCCCGGCACCCGCAGCGCCAGCAGGGCGACGCCGAACAACGCCAGGGCGTGGATCAGTTGGTAGTGGCTGCCGGTCTGGAACAGCGCCAGATACTCCGGGCCGAGTCGACTCTTCAAGCCATGGGCGGCGAAAGCCCCCAGGGCGACGCCGGTAAACCCGGCCAAGGCAGACAGCAACAACCACAGACGCACCATGCATCACTCCAGACAAGACAACGGCGACCGCTATAATGGCCGGCAAAATCCCCCTGGCCAAGCCCGCATGTTTCGCTCCATCCGCCGCCTGATGTTCAAACTGCTGCTCTGCCTCATGGCCGGCTCGGCGCTGCTGGTGCTGGTCTTGCGCTGGGTGCCGCCACCCGGCACGGCCCTGATGGTCGAGCGCAAGGTCGAATCCTGGGTCGACGGCCAGCCCATCAACCTGCAGCGCAATTGGCGCCCCTGGGGCGAGCTGCCGGACGACTTGAAAATCGCGGTGATCGCCGGCGAAGACCAGAAATTCGCCGAACACTGGGGCTTCGATGTCGCGGCGATTCGCGCGGCGCTGGCGCACAATCTGCGAGGCGGCTCGCTGCGCGGCGCCAGCACGCTGAGCCAGCAGGTGGCGAAGAACCTGTTTCTCTGGTCGGGCCGCAGCTGGCTGCGCAAGGGGATCGAGTTCTGGTTCACCGGTTTGATCGAACTGCTCTGGCCAAAACAGCGGATTCTCGAGGTGTACCTCAACAGCGCCGAATGGGGCAACGGCGTATTCGGCGCCGAAGCCGCGGCGCGCTACCACTTCAAGACCGGCGCGCCCTACCTGTCGGCCCAACAGGCCAGCCAACTGGCTGCCGTGCTGCCGAATCCGCGGCACTGGAGCGCCAGCCGGCCGAGCGCTCACGTCAACCGCCGCGCGGCCTGGATTCGCCAGCAGATGCGCCAACTCGGCGGCAGCCACTACCTCAATCGATTGCACGCGGCGCGCCTGGACTGACGGCCGAACGGGCTGAGCGCCCGACGAGAGTCCTGCCCGCCGATGTCAGCGCCGCTTCAAGGCCTGCCGCGGCAGCACCTGCAACAACCGCAAGCGCTCGCCCTCGGTGTGCGCCGTCAACCCCGCCTCGGGATAGACCCAGGCCTGGCCCTCGCCCAGTTCCAGGCGCAGGCGCGGCTGGCCGAGACTGCTGGCCAGACGCGCGGCGGCCACGGCCTGCTGCGGTTCGAGCCTCAGGGCCACGATGGCATGGCTGCCCAGTCCGGCCAGCAACTGCCGGCCGAGCGGCTGCTCATCGTCGCCCACGCCCAAGCCGGCCGCCGCCATCAGGCTGGCGCGCTCGGCCTCGCCCAATTCGAGTTCGGCTTCCAACGCCCAAGGCTCGCCGCTCGCCGGCCAATCCGCGCGGTAGAGCAAGCGCGCCCCCTCCGGACGCGACTGCAGCCACAGCTCGCCCTCTACCCGAGCTCTCAACATCGCCAGGTTCAGGCGGTTATCGGCCAGGGGCACGAACACTTCGGCTTGCCACTCGGCCAACCAGGGCAGCGGCGCCGCCGCAGGTTGCGGGCGCATCAGCCAGGCGCCCCAGGCGAAGAACAGCAACGCAACAGCGGCAAATACCAACCCGTGTTGCGCGCGCAGGGGCGGCATTTTCCTCAAGGCTTTTCTCCAGGCAGAAAAAAGCCGCACCAGGGTGCGGCTCTTTCGGGGTGTGCAATCACGCCGCGATCGAGCCTTTCAGCTTGTTCATGGCGTTTTTCTCCAGCTGGCGAATGCGCTCGGCGGAGACGTTGTACTTGGCGGCCAGTTCATGCAGCGTGGCTTTCTCCTCGGTCAGCCAGCGCTGGTAGAGGATGTCGCGGCTGCGCTCGTCGAGCCCTTCCAGCGCCTCATGCAGGTTGGCGGTCGAGCTGTCGCTCCAATCGGCAGCTTCGAGCTGGCGCGCCGGGTCGTAGCGGTGGTCTTCCAGGTACTGGGCGGGCGACTGGAAGGCGCTTTCGTCGTCGGCCTCGGCGGCCGGGTCGAAGGCCATGTCGTGGCCGGTCAGGCGGCTTTCCATCTCGCGCACCTCGCGCGGCTCGACGCCCAGGCTCTCCGCCACGGCATGCACTTCCTCGTTGTTCAACCAGGCCAGACGCTTCTTCTGGCTGCGCAGGTTGAAGAACAGCTTGCGCTGCGCCTTGGTGGTGGCGACCTTGACGATGCGCCAGTTGCGCAGGATGAACTCATGGATCTCGGCCCGGATCCAGTGCACGGCGAACGACACCAGGCGCACGCCCATTTCCGGGTTGAAGCGCTTGACCGCCTTCATCAGGCCGACGTTGCCTTCCTGAACCAGGTCGGCCTGGGCCAGGCCATAACCGGAATAACTGCGGGCGATATGCACGACGAAGCGCAGATGGGCGAGCACCATTTGCCGAGCGGCTTCGAGATCCTGCTGGTAATAGAGACTCTCGGCCAGCTCGCGTTCCTGCTCGGCGGTCAACAGCGGTATGCAGTTGACCGCATGCACGTAAGCCTCCAGGTTGGCGCCCGGGACTAAAGCATGAACAGGTTGCAAAGAAGTGGACATATGGATCCTCCGACTCACGAATCGAGCGCAGTGTAACACTGAGCAATACGACTAGGAACGCCTGTACAAGTTCCCTTACACATAGTCAATATCAATAAAATCAACCACTTAACTATCTTGGCTGTAATTCGTTCAAATGCCGGGCGACCGCCAGCCAGGCGCCGATGTAGCCGAGCAGCAGCGCGCCGAGCAGCAAGGACAGGCCGTCGTCTGCCGGCACGCCCGCCAGGGCGAAGTCGCTGCCGTAGAGCCCGGCCAGGCGAATCACCGCGTCGTTCAGCCAGCCCAGGCCATAGGCCAGCAGCAGCCAGGCCAGCAGCCCGGCACCCAAGCCGTAGAGCGCGCCCATATAAAGGAAGGGCCGGCGCACATAGCTGTCGGTGCCGCCGACCAGCTTGATCACCTCGATCTCGGTGCGGCGGTTCTCGATGTGCAGGCGAATGGTATTGCCGATCACCAGCAACAAGGCCATCACCAGCAACAGGGTCAGGCCGAAGACGAAACGGTCGCCCAGGTTGAGAATCGCCGTCAACCGCTCGACCCAGACCAGATCGAGTTGCGCCTGCTGCACCTTGGGCAAATCGGCCAGGCGCAGACGCAGAGCCTCCAGAGTGACCTTGTCGACTTCCTTGGGCGTCACCAGCACCACGCCCGGCAACGGATTGTCCGGCAACTCCTTGAGCGCCTCGCCCAACCCGGACAGTTGCTGGAACTCCAGCAAGGCCTGCTCGCGACTGATCCACTCGGCTTCGGCAACCTCGTCCATGCCCCCGATCTGTTCGCGCAGCGCCTGGCCTTCGGCCTCGCTGGCGTCGATCTGCAGGAACAGGGAAATCTGCGCGGCGCGCTGCCAGGAGCCGCCGAGACGCTCGACGTTGTCCAGCAGCAAGGCCAGGCCCATCGGCAAACTCAGGGCAACCGCCATCACCAGGCAGGTGAAGAAGCTGCCAATCGGCTGCTTGGCCAGGCGCCGCAGGCTGTCGACCAGGCTGGCGCGGTGGCTTTCCAGCCAGGCGTGGAACTGACTGCGAAAATCCGGGCCGTCGTCCGGGGTCTTCGATTCGGGCTTTTTCGGCGCGGCGCCGACGCGTTGCGCCGGCTGGGGGGCGGGCATGCGGGTAGCGCTCATCAGACCGCCTCCCCGTCGCCGATCAAGCGGCCACGCTGCAGGGTCAGCATGCGGTGGCGCATGCGCGCGATCAGCGCCAGGTCGTGACTGGCGATCAGCACGCTGGTGCCCAGGCGGTTGATATCCTCGAACACCCCCATGATCTCCGCGGCCAGGCGCGGGTCGAGGTTGCCGGTCGGCTCGTCGGCCAGCAACAGGGCCGGCCGATGCACCACCGCGCGGGCGATGCCGACGCGCTGCTGCTGGCCGGTGGAGAGCTCGCTGGGAAACTGCTCGGCCTTGTCCGCCAGCGACACCCGCTCCAGGGCGGCGCCGACGCGCTTGCCGATCTCCACCTTGGACAGGCCGAGGATCTGCAGCGGCAGGGCGACGTTGTCGAACACGCTGCGGTCGAACAGCAGTTGGTGGTTCTGGAACACCACGCCGATCTGCCGGCGCAGGTAGGGAATCTGGGCGTTACTGATTTGCCCCAGATCCTGCCCGGCCAGCAGCAGTTTGCCGCTGGTCGGCCGTTCCATCGCCAGCAGCAGGCGCAACAGGGTGCTTTTGCCGGCACCCGAGTGGCCGGTGACGAACAGGAACTCGCCACGGCGCACGCGAAAACTCAGCTCGTGCAGCCCGACGTGACCGTTGGGGTAACGCTTACCGACCTGCTCGAACTTGATCATTAGGATTCCCGCGACTGGAACAGCGCCTGGACAAAGGCGTTAGCCTCGAAGGTGCGCAGGTCGTCGATGCCTTCGCCGACGCCAATATAGCGAATCGGCAGGCCGAACTGCTTGGCCAGGGCGAAGATCACCCCGCCCTTGGCGGTGCCGTCCAGCTTGGTCAGCACCAGGCCGGTCAGGTTCACCGTCTGGTTGAACTGCTTGGCCTGGTTGATCGCGTTCTGCCCGGTGCCGGCATCCAGCACCAGCAACACCTCATGCGGCGCCGTGTCGTCCAGCTTGCCGATCACCCGGCGCACCTTCTTCAACTCTTCCATCAGGTTGTCTTTGGTGTGCAGGCGCCCGGCCGTATCGGCGATCAGCACGTCCATGCCGCGCGCCTTGGCGGCCTGTACCGCATCGAAGATCACCGACGCCGAATCGGCCCCGGTGTGCTGGGCGATCACCGCAATGCGGTTGCGCTCGCCCCACACCTGCAACTGCTCCACGGCGGCGGCGCGGAAGGTGTCGCCGGCGGCCAGCATGACTTTCTTGCCGTCCTGCTGCAGTTTTTGCGCCAGTTTGCCGATGGTGGTGGTCTTGCCGGCGCCATTCACGCCGACCACCAGAATCACATAGGGCTGCTTGGTTTGATCCACGCGCAGCGGCTGCTCGACCGGCTTGAGCAGCGCGGTCAGCTCGTCCTGCAGTGCCTGGTACAAGGCGCCGCTGTCGGTCAACTGCTTGCGCGCGACCTTCTGGGTCAGGCTCTGGATGATCAGGTTGGTGGCTTCGACGCCGACGTCGGCGGTGAGCAGGCGGGTTTCGATCTCCTCGAGCAGCTCGTCGTCGATCGCCTTCTTGCCGAGGAACAGGCTGGCCATGCCCTCGCCCAGGCTGGCGCTGGTTTTCGACAGCCCCAGCTTGAGGCGGGCGAACCAGCCGCCCTGGTTATCGCCCGGTTTGTTCTGCTCGACCTGCACCTCGGCTGCCGGAGCCGGCGCGACGCTCGCTGCGGCCGGCGCAGGCGGCTCGGGTTCCGCCACGTGAACGACGGGATGCAGCACTTCGCTGCCGGCATTGATGCGAAACCGCGAAGGCCGCGGCGCCTGCACCGGCTCGGCCACCGACGCGGGCGTCGGTGTCGGTGTCGGTGTCGGCGTCGATGCGGGCTCGGCACCGGCAGCCGGCGCGACCTGTCCGAGCACTGGCGCAGCGGCCTCGCCGGCTGGCGGCAGCGCTGGCGCCGGTGCTGGCGACTCGGGTGCAGGCGTGGGTTCGGCCGCGGGAGTTGCTGGACTGCTGGCGGGCTCCTGCGGCTTCTTGCGCAACCAGCCGAACAGGTCTTTCTTCTCGGCGGGTTTCTCGGCCGATGGCGGTACAGCGGGCGTGGCGCCGGGTGCGGGGGTCTTCTTGTCGTCGTTGGAACCAAACATGGAGGACGGCTATCTCAAAGGTGCGACGCGCCAGTGGGCGGGTCTGGAACATTGGCTGCGCAGCAGAATATAAAGCTGAAGGAAGCGCACAGTAACATTCAGACCAGATACCAGACGTGGCCGCCGGTAAGGTCGGGCGACCCCCGGATCATTCCTGAGCGGGAGCCCCAAGAACCGTGCGTGTGGCTTTGACCGCACAGGGCTCAAGCCGACATGAAGCCAGTCATGCTGACGGGCAACACACGAGAATTGCGCGCGACTTTACCACTATAAGCCGCCGCGGAGCAGGTCTATCTGTCGCATATGGACGCCTCCTCGCTGCAAGCCCCACGAGCGCCAGGGAGCATGTCGACCGACTCAGCCGCCGGCCACTTCCTTGAATCGGTGCCAGCAGGCCGACGGCGGCGAGCAGGCCGGGGGAGTTCACGGCGCTGTCCTCGCTCGTGGGCATCAGAAGGTCTGGCTGGCACTGAAGACCAGGGTGGCGCTGCACAGGTCGTCATAGCCCATGTAACTCATGCACTCGGCCTGCGACAGATCGGTATCGACATAGCTCGCGCCCCAGTTCACCCCGAGCATTTCCCGCTGCAGGCCGATGCTCCAGTTGTTGTAGTCCTCCTGGCCACGGATCCAGTCCTTGTTGAAGAACACCTTGTCCTTGTAGTCGACATTCTCGGCTTTCAACTCCAGGCCGATCTCCAGCGGCAACTGGGTGCGGTAGCCGGCGAAGTAGCTGGAACTGCTCTCGTCGACATCGGCCGAGTGCTTGCCGCCGATAAAGAAGCCGTAGGCATCCAGGGTCAGGTAGACATCGGCGCCGTTGAACTGGCCCTCCCCCGGGTAGCTGTAGCTGTTGTAGTAAAGGTCGAGGCTGAGGTCGTCGTCGATCTGCCAGTAATAGCCGGCGTAGTAGTCGACCTCCTGACGGGTGCCGTAGTCGTCGTCCTGTTCCCAGTCATAGCCATACTCGACATTGCTGCTCCAGACCCCGGCATACAGGCCGCTGGCATGGGCCAGCAGCACATCCAGCTGCAAGGCCGGGTCGCCCAGGGTTTGCGAAATGCCGCTGGAGCGGTAATCGCTGAGCAGCTTGGGGGTGATCTGCAAGTCGAACTGTTGGTTCAGCTCCAAGGCCTGTAGCTGGCCAAGCGGAGCCAATCCCAGAGCAGCCATAACGAAGGCGGTTAACGCGCGCATAGGGTTTTCCTTATTGTTATCGGGGTGGATCGAGGTTCCGCCCGCCCCACTCCAACGCGGAGCAGGGCCGATCGGACGCAGCGGGTCAGGACTCCTGAGCGTGCACCAGTTGGCCGGCGAAGTAGGTGCGCAGCACCTGGGTGTCGAACAGCTGCTCGTCGCTGACCTGGAACACGTCGCGATCCAGCACGATCAGGTCGGCCTGCTTGCCCGGCGCCAGGGAGCCGATGCGCTGCTCCAGGCGCAGGGCCTTGGCCGCATTGAGGGTGTAGGCCTGGAACATGCTTTCGCGGTCGATGCTCTCGGCGCCGTTGAGCACCCCGAGCGGGCCCTTGCGGGTGCTGGCCTGGGCGATGGCGTTCCACGGATTGGGACTGGACACCGGCCAGTCGCTGGCGCCGGCGATAGTCGCGCCAGCCTGGTGCAGCGAGCGCGCCGGGTACTGGTGCAGGTAAGCCGCGGCGCTCACGTAGGGCTTGACCAGCTCCTCGGTGTAGCTCTCGGCGGTGGCCCAGAGCAGCTGCATGGAGGCGATCACGCCGAGCTGCTGAAAGCGCGGGAACTCCGCGGGATCGACCATCTGCAGGTGGCTGATGCTGTGCGCCAGCGGCGCGGGGTTGAGCTGGCGCGCCTGCTCGAAGCCGTTCAGCGCCTCACGCACCGCGCGGTCGCCCACCGCATGCACATGCACGATCCAGCCCCGCTGTTCGGCAGCCGTCACCAACCCGCCGAAGCCGGCCGGGTCGATCAGCAGCTCGCCGCGTTTGCGGCTGTTGTTGAACGGTTCGAGCACCGCGGCGGTCTGCCCCGGGAACTCCATGACGCCGTCGGCGAAAATCTTGATGCCGGGGAAACTCAGGTTGGGCACGCCCCGGAACTGCTGCATGACCTTGTCCAGCACCTGCAGGTCGGCCGGCTGGCTTTGCGGATGGGTCACCAGCAGCGCGGCGACGTGGGCGCTGAGCTCGCCCTGCTCGGCCAGCGCGCGGTACAGCGGCAGCACGCCCAGGTCTTGTTCGCTGGGGCGCAGCTCGAACAGGCCATCGCCGTCACCGGCATTGGCCGCCGCATCCATCCAGGCGGTGATGCCGACCCGGTTGTTGATCTTCACCGCCTCGCGGGCGGCTGCGAGCATGTCGGCCTCGCTGGGCGCCGGATACTGGCTACGCACCCGATCCCAGCCATTCTCCGCCAGGTAGCCGGTGGGGTTGAAGTCGGCATCGTGGCCGATAAAACCGCGCTCCTTGTCGGACAGGCTGCGCACCAGTCCGGCATCGATGTTCAGGCGCTTGAGCAGGGCTTGATTGGCCCAGCCGGTATGCCCGTCGATGCCATCGAGCACCAGCGGCTGCTCGGCCCAACGGCCCTGGTTGAAGATAGCGCCCAGCCCGGCGCTCTGCTGCCAATAGGCCGAACTGGCGCCGGAAATCACGATCAGATCGCCCATGCGCGCGCTGCCGGCCCGATCCTGTTCGAGGATCCACTGCTCCAGCTCGGCCAGCGCCAGCACCTCGTCATACAGGTTGGCCCGCAGGCTGGCCATGGCGCCCATGACCGGATGGCTGTGGCTGTCGATCATGCCCGGCATCAACACCTTGCCCGCCAGGTCGACCCGTTGCGTATCGGCATCGGCCAGGGCTTGGATTTCGGCATCGCTGCCGACCTTGAGGATCTTGCCGCCCGCCACCGCCACCGCCTGGGCCAGCGGCTGGCCGGGTTCGGCGGTAAACACCTTGCCGTTGAATAACAACAGATCCGCCGCCGCCATGGCTTCCATCGAGGAAAAAGCCAGCACGCCGGCCAACAAGCCTGGAATAAATCGTTGCATCGCCGCAGCCTCTAGTTTTTATTGGTCTGGCCATGAGACTAGCGGCGGATAGGCAGCGGCAGAACAGCGCTGCCGAGCAAAACATTCTTGCCAAACAGGAAAAACACTATGGACAAGCTCGGCGCCCTGAGCATGTTTGTCGCCACCGCCGAACAGGGCAGTTTCAGCCGTGCGGCCGAGCAGTTGGGCAAGACCCCTTCGGCCCTGACCAAGGCGGTCAGCCACCTGGAAGCGGAACTGGGCGCGCAACTGTTCGAGCGCAGCACCCGACGCACGGCGCTGACCGAGGCCGGCCGGCTCTACCTGGAGACCGCCCGCCAGGTGCTGCAGCGCCTGCACGATGCCGGCGAAGAGATCGGCCAGCTCAAGCAGGGCCTGCATGGCAGCCTGAGACTGACCGCCCCCTTGGCGTTTGGCCGGGCGTTTCTCGATCGAGTCTGCGCCGATTTTCTCGCCGAACATCCGCAGCTCAGCCTGCGGGTGGATTTGTGCGACGCCTTCGTCGACCTGGCCGAGGGCGGTTATGACCTGGCCTTGCGCGAGGGCCGCAGCGACCTGCCGGGGCTGATTGCCAAACCGCTGGGGCACAATCGCATCGTCCTGTGCGCCAGCCCGGCCTACCTGGCGGCCAACCCGACGCCGGTCACGCCGGCAACCTTCGGCCGCCACCAATGGCTGCTCTACCGCCACCCGGCGCTGGATCAACACTACTGGTGGCTGGCGCACCACGGCGTACGCCTGCGCACCCCGGTGCCGCAAGCACGCCTGGCAAGCGACAACTACGACCTGCTGCTGACCAACTGCCTGCTGGGAGTAGGCCTGCACGCCTGCCCCCTGTGGAGTGTGCAGCCCTATCTGGAGACCGGCCAATTGCTCCAGATGATGACGGAGTACGACTTCGATCCGGATGCCTTCGGCCCGCTGATCCTCGCCGTTTACCCCAGCCACCGCCGGGCCACGCGCAAGGTGCAAACCTTTATCGATTACCTGGCCGCGTTCTTCGACCGGCGCGGCTTTGGCTTGAGCAGCAGCACTGAATGACCGCTTTCGCAATATTCGCAATAGTTGCGCGACCCCAGGCCAAGGAACGCCGGCACACCTCAGGAGTCTCACGGTTCTGTTAATAGCCACTTACCGCTAGAATCCGTCGACAACTGCATGCCCAGGGATCTCCTGCAGCCACCACGCTGCAACCTCTCAACGGCATACTCGGCGACGCACGCAGCCCATCACGGTGACCTCATTCCCATGCATATGATCGCTCTACGCGCCGCAACCCTGTTGCTCGCCGCCATCGGCCTGCCGCTGCTGGCCACGGCTGCCGAACCACAGCCGACCCACGAGTTCAGCCTGGACAACGGCCTCAAGGTCATCGTCCGCGAAGATCACCGCGCGCCGGTGGTGGTGTCCCAGCTCTGGTACAAGGTCGGCTCCAGCTACGAGACGCCCGGCCAGACCGGCCTGTCCCACGCCCTCGAGCACATGATGTTCAAAGGCAGCCGCAAGCTCGGCCCCGGCGAAGCCTCGCGCATCCTGCGCGAACTCGGCGCCGAGGAGAACGCCTTCACCAGCGACGACTACACCGCCTACTACCAGGTCTTGGCCCGCGACCGTCTGGCCGTGGCCCTGGAACTGGAAGCCGACCGCCTGGCCAGCCTTGCGCTTCCGGCCGATGAATTCGCCCGCGAGATCGAGGTGATCAAGGAAGAACGGCGCCTGCGCACCGACGACAAACCCGGCGCGCTGGCGTACGAGCGGTTCAAGGCCATGGCCTACCCCGCCAGCGGTTACCACACTCCGACCATCGGCTGGATGGCCGACCTCGAGCGCATGACCGTCGAGGAGCTGCGCGCCTGGTATGCCGCCTGGTACGTGCCGAACAACGCCACCCTGGTGGTGGTTGGCGATGTCAGCGCCAGCGAGGTGAAGGTGCTCGCCGAACGCTATTTCGGCGCCATCCCCGCACGCGCGGTGCCCGCGGCGAAAATCCCCCGCGAGCTGGCCGCGCCGGGCGAGCGGCGGATCACCCTGCACCTGAAAACCCAACTGCCGAGCCTGCTGCTGGGCTTCAACGTGCCGGGCCTGGCCACCGCCGAAACCCCGCGCCAGGTGCATGCCTTGCGCCTGCTCGCCACCCTGCTCGACGGCGGCTACAGCGCCCGCCTGCCGTCGCGCCTGGAGCGTGGCGAGGAACTGGTTTCCGCGGCCTCCGCCTGGTATGACGCCCATCCGCGCGGCGACAGCCTGTTCGTGCTGTCCGCCACGCCCAATGTGCAAACCGGCAAGACCCTGGCGCAAGCCGAAGCCGGCCTGTGGCGCGAGCTGCGGGATCTGCAGCAGAACCCGCCCTCCGCCGAGGAGCTGGCCCGCGTGCGTGCCCAGGTCATTGCCGGGCTGGTCTACGAGCGCGACTCGATCACCAGCCAGGCCACCGCCATCGGCCAACTGGAGACGGTCGGCCTGTCCTGGACGCTGCTGGATCAGGAGCTGGCCGACCTGGAAGCGGTCACCCCGGCCGATATCCAGAGCGCGGCGAACACCTTCTTTACCCGCGAGCGCTTGAGCGTCGCCCATGTTCTACCCGAGGAGAAGCACGATGAGTGAGCGCAATGGTTTGCGCTACGGCCTGCTCGGCCTGGCGGTACTGGCGTTGTTGGCGATCCTGCTCCTGCTGGCCAACCGTGCCGACGCCCCCACCGGCGACGTCCAGCCCGCGCCCGAGGCGCCGGCGAAGATCGAGTCCTTGGCTGCAATCAACGGCCAGGCACCGAGCCGGCGCAATCTGGAGATCCAGACCTGGCAAACCGCCGAGGGCGCCAAGGTGCTGTTCGTCGAGGCGCGCGAGTTGCCGATGTTCGACCTGCGCCTGACCTTCGCCGCCGGCAGCAGCCAGGATGACGGCATGCCAGGGCTGGCGATGCTGACCAACGCCATGCTCAACGAAGGCGTGCCGGGCCAGGACGTCGGCGCCATCGCCGCCGGCTTCGAAAGCCTGGGCGCCGACTTCGGCAACGGCGCCTACCGCGACATGGCGGTGGCCAGCCTGCGCAGCCTGAGCGCCGCGGACAAACGCGAGCCGGCCCTGCAACTGTTCAACCAGGTGCTCGGCCAACCGACCTTCCCCGAGGACGCCCTGCTGCGGATCAAGAACCAGGTGCTGGCCGGCTTCGAGTACCAGAAGCAGAACCCCGGCAAACTGGCCAGCCTGCAACTGTTCGAGCGGCTTTACGGCAAGCACCCCTACGCCCACCCCAGCGAAGGCAACGAACAGTCCGTCCCGGCGATCGGCCGCGAGCAATTGCAGGCCTTCCATGCCAAGGCCTACACCGCCGGCAACGCCGTGATCGCCCTGGTTGGCGACCTCTCGCGCGGCGAAGCCGAAGCGCTCACGGCACAAGTCTCCGCCGCATTGCCCGCAGGCCCGGCCCTGCCCCTCATTGCCCAGCCGGACGCGCCGCAAGCCGGCCTCAGCCATATCGAGTTCCCGTCCAACCAGACCCACCTGATGATCGCCCAGCTCGGCATCGACCGCCGCGACCCGGACTACGCCGCGCTCTATCTGGGCAACCAGATTTTCGGCGGCGGCGGTTTCGGCACCCGGCTGATGAGCGAGGTGCGCGAAAAGCGCGGCCTGGCCTACGGCGTCTACTCCGGTTTCAGCGCCATGCAGGCGCGCGGGCCGTTCATGATCAACCTGCAGACCCGCGCCGAACTCAGCACCGGCACCCTGCAACTGGTCAAGGACATGCTGCGCGACTACCTGGCCAGCGGCCCGACCCGGGAAGAACTGGACAACGCCAAGCGCGAGCTGGCCGGCAGCTTCCCGCTGTCCACCGCGAGCAACGCCGCGATCGTCGGCCAACTCGGCTCCATGGGCTTTTACGACCTGCCGCTGAGCCACCTGGAAGACTTCATGCGTGCGGTGCAAGCCCTCACTACCGAGCAGGTCAAGGCCGCCATGGCCAAGCACCTCGACCCGGACGCCCTGGTCATCGTCAGCGTCGGACCGACCGTGGCCCAGCAGGAACTGCCGCCGCCCGGCGACAAACCCGTCGAACAACCCTCTGCCGTACCGGAGCACTGATGCGCAAGCCAAACAAAGCGGCAACCGCCCATGGTGGCGATGGCCAACTGCGGATCATCGGCGGGCAATGGCGCTCGCGCCAGTTCAACTTCCCCATGGCCGCCGGCCTGCGCCCCACGCCCAACCGCGTGCGCGAAACCCTGTTCAACTGGCTGGCGCCCTACGTCGAAGGCGCCAAGGTGCTCGACCCGTTCGCCGGCAGCGGCGCGCTGTTTCTCGAAGCGCTGTCGCGCGGAGCCGGCAGTGCCCTGGCGCTGGATCTCAACCCCGGCGCCATCGCCA
This sequence comes from Pseudomonas sp. sp1636, assembly GCF_030376615.1. Classification (GTDB taxonomy): domain Bacteria; phylum Pseudomonadota; class Gammaproteobacteria; order Pseudomonadales; family Pseudomonadaceae; genus Aquipseudomonas. Next base: position 55,250 of record NZ_JARRAB010000007.1, on the reverse strand, counting down.
GCCTGCGCGGCCACCTGCAGACCCTGCACTGCGACAACGGCCAGTTGCTGCAAAGCGATGCCCTCGCCTACTTGCAGAACCAGGCCGTCACGCCGTTCGACCTGGTATTTCTCGACCCACCGTTCGGCCAGAATCTGCTCCTGCCCGCCTGCAACCTGCTGGAACAACACGGCTGGCTGGCGGCGGATGCCTGGATCTACAGCGAAAGCGAAAACCCGCCCTCCAGCCTCGGCCTGCCCGGCAACTGGCGCCTGCACCGCGAACAGAAGGCCGGCCAGGTGTATTACGCGCTGTGGCAGCGCAGCGCCCAGGCTGGCTGAGGCCACGGGCTACCAGCATGAACACGCACTTCAAACCCGCCTGGTGGCTACCCGGCCCGCACCTGCAGACCCTGTGGAGCCCGCTGTGGCGCAAGGCGCCGCAACTGCAGCGCCAGCGCGAACGCCTGTGGTTGGAGGACGGCGACTTTCTCGACCTCGACTGGCACGGCCCGCATGCCGCCGAGGCGCCCCTGGTGCTGGTGCTGCACGGCCTGACCGGCTCGTCCGGCTCGCACTATGTGCTCGGCTTGCAACAGGCCCTGGCCGCGCGCGGCTGGGCCAGCGTGGCGCTGAACTGGCGCGGCTGCTCGGGCGAACCCAACCTGCTGGCGCGCGGCTACCACTCCGGCGCCAGCGACGACCTGGCCGAAACGCTGCGCCATCTGCGCGCACAACGGCCGCTGACCCCGCTGTACGTCGTCGGCTATTCCCTGGGCGGCAACGTGCTGCTCAAGTACCTCGGCGAAACCGGCGGCGCCAGCCAGGTACAAGGCGCCGTAGCGGTGTCGGTGCCGTTTCGCCTGGATCAGTGTGCGGATCGCCTCGACCTGGGCTTTTCCAGGGTTTATCAGAGCCATTTCATGCGCGAAATGGTGGCCTACGTGAAAGACAAACAGCGCCTGTTCGCCCACCAGGGCATGGCCGATCGCCTGTCCACCCTGGAAAAACTCGGCCCCCTGGACAATATGCGCACTTTCTGGGATTTCGACGGCCGCATCACCGCGCCGCTACATGGCTACGCCGATGCCGAGGACTACTACCGCCGCGCCTCGAGCCGCTACTTCCTGGGCAGCGTCGCAACCCCGAGCCTGATCATCCAGGCCGCCGACGACCCCTTCGTGTTCCGCCATAGCCTGCCGAAGGCCAGCGAGCTGTCGCCAAGCATCGAATTCGAACTGCATGAGCATGGCGGCCATGTCGGCTTTATCGACGGTTCACCTCGGCGGCCGGGCTATTACCTGGAGCGGCGCATCCCCGAGTGGCTGGAGACGCTGGCCTAGGCTGGGCTACGGCGCAACAGGTTTTGCGTGTACCGACAGTTGGCGCCGCGGCCCGACCCGCCTACGCCAGTCTCGATTCAGAGCACCTGTTCCAGCGGCACATGCAGCCGGCGGTACAGGGCGTCGACCGCCTCCCGCGCCTGCGGCGCGATATAGCCCGCCTCCAGGGCCAGCAGCTGGTAGATGCCACGACGCAGCATGGCTTCGCTGAGGCCGCCAGGCTGGCCGCAGGTGGTGCAGAGGAAGCGTACCCAGGAGGTCATGATGATCCAGGCATTGAGCGCCAGCGCCTCGATCTGCGGCGCCGTCATCTGCAGGATGCCGGCCTCGACGAAGCCCTGATAGATGCTCTGCGCGCCCTGCAGGCAACGCTGGGCGAACAGCCGGTAGCGCTCGGCCAGCTCGGCATCGCTGTCGAGCAGGTGCTCCAGGTCGCGGTGCAGGAAGCGGAAGTGCCACATCGCCGCGAGCAGCGCCTCCAGGTAGACGGTCTTGTCGGCGATGGTCAGGGCACGGCCTTCGGGCAGGCGCAGAAAACCGTCGACATGGCGTTCGTACTGGCCGAACAGCTCGGCGATGATCGTCTGCTTGTTGCGGAAGTGGTAGTACAGGTTGCCCGGCGAAATTCCCAGGTGCGCGGCGATGTGATTGGTGGTGACGCTGCGCTCGCCCTGGGCGTTGAACAACTCGAGGCTGGCCTGGACGATACGCTCGCGGGTTTTCGGTGGAATGGCCATGGATTGCTCGATCTCGACTCAAAAGCCCGGCAAAGGTACAGGGTGAAGCGCCTGCGGCGCTAGCCGAATGGCCACACGCCAAGCCTGCAATTCTCAGGTGATTTGACAGATTAGAGCAATTGCTCTAAAAATCCAGCAGCACTTTTGCCACGCCCAAGCCGCCTGCTCGCCGGCGCAACGGGTTGCCCTGCTGGATCGCCGAGGAACCGCCCCATGGTCGCCGACATCGCCTATCTGGAACCGAACCTGCCGCAACAGCCGATCAGCTCGCTGGAAACCACCTTCGCCCTGCAACGCCAGGCGTATCAGGCCAACCCGATGCCGAGCGCGGAGCAGCGCATGCAGTGGCTCAAGGCCCTGCGCGAACTCTTGACCCATGCGCAAGGCCCGCTGATCCAGGCGATTTCCCGGGACTTCAGCAACCGCTCCGCCGACGAGACCCTGCTCGCCGAACTGATGCCCAGCCTGCACGGCATCCACTACGCCAGCAAACGCATCAGGAAATGGATGAAGCCGTCGCGGCGCAGCGTCGGCCTGCCGTTCATGCCGGCCTCGGCCAAGGTGATCTACCAACCGCTCGGCGTGGTCGGCGTCATAGTGCCGTGGAACTACCCGCTGTTTCTCGCCATCGGCCCGCTGGTCGGCGCGCTGGCGGCCGGCAACCGGGTGATGATCAAGATGAGCGAGTCGACCCCGGCCACCTCGCAGCTGCTCAAGGAGCTGCTGGCCAAGCTATTCCCCGAAGACCTGGTCAGCGTGGTGCTGGGCGAAGCGGAGGTCGGCATGGCCTTTTCCAGGCTGCCGTTCGACCACCTGCTGTTCACCGGCGCCACCAGCATCGGCCGGCACGTGATGCGCGCCGCCGCCGAGAACCTGACCCCGGTGACCCTGGAGCTGGGCGGCAAGTCGCCGGCCATCGTCTCCGCCGATGTACCGCTGGCGGACGCCGCCGAGCGCATCGCCTTCGGCAAGACCATGAACGCCGGGCAGACCTGCGTGGCGCCGGACTATGTGCTGGTGCCCGAAGATCGCGTCGAAGGTTTCGTCGCCGCCTACCGCGCCGCGGTGCAGGGTTTCTACCCGCAATTGCAGGACAACCCCGACTACACCGCGATCATCAACGAGCGCCAGCAGCAGCGCCTCAACGGCTACCTCAGCGATGCCGAAGACAAGGGCGCGACCATCCTGCCGTTGTTCCCCGAGGCGCAAGGCCGGCGCATGCCGCACAGCCTGCTGCTGAACGTCAGCGACCAGATGAAGGTGATGCAGGACGAGATCTTCGGCCCGCTGCTGCCGGTGATCCCCTATCAGCGCATCGAAGATGCCTTCGCCTACGTCAACCGGCGTGCCCGCCCGCTGGCGCTGTACTACTTCGGCTACGACAAACGCGAGCAGCAACGCGTGCTGCACGAGACCCATTCGGGCGGCGTGTGCCTGAACGACTGCCTGCTGCACGTGGCCCAGGACGACCTGCCGTTCGGCGGCGTCGGCCCCTCCGGCATGGGCCATTACCACGGTCACGAAGGTTTCCTGACCTTCAGCAAGGCCAAGGGCGTATTCATCAAACAGCGTTTCAACGCCGCCAAACTGATCTACCCGCCCTATGGCAAGGCGCTGCAGAAACTGGTCTACAAGTTGTTCGTCCGTTAACCAAAGCCGTATCGGTGATAACAATAATGCACGACACCACTCTTGATTCGTCGGGCCTGTCGCGGCGCAATCTGCTGAAAGTCGGCCTGCTCGGCTCGGCCTTACTCGCCACTGCCGGGCTGACCGCGACCCTCAGCGGCTGCTCGGCCAGCACGCCCAAGGCCGGTTTTAGCGTGATCCGCGAAACCGACCTGGCCTTCCTCCAGACCTTGATCCCGGTGCTGCTGGAAGGCGCGGTGGCTCCGACAATGATGGCGCAGGCGGTCAGCGGCACCCTCGAAAGCCTCGACTACAGCCTCAACCACCTGTCCCCCGAGCTGCTCAAACTGACCGTGCAGCTGTTCGACGTGCTGGCCATGCCACTGACCCGCGGGCCGCTGACCGGCATCTGGGGACGCTGGGACAACGCCTCGGCAAGCGAGGTACGCGCTTTTCTCGAACGCTGGCAGAACAGCTCCATCGGCTTGCTGCAAATGGGCCACGCCTCGCTGTTGCAACTGGTGATGATGAGCTGGTACGGGCGCGCCGAGTCCTGGGCCCACTGCGGCTACCCCGGCCCGCCTACAGTCTGACGGCTGGCTGCGCGCCTAGCCTGGCTCTAGCTCGCTCAGCCTTGCATACGCGAAACCATAAGAAAGAGAGCCTTAAATGCCTGTACCCGATCTGTTCGCCGAAGGCCTGGCCCGCGGCTGGAAAACCCATAACGGCGCACGCCTGGAGCACGACCTGAGCCTGGAAGCCGACGTGGCCATCGTCGGCACCGGCGCGGGCGGCGGCACCAGCGCGGAAATCCTCAGCGCCGCCGGCTACAAGGTACTGCTGATCGAGGAAGGCCCGCTGAAGACCAGCAGCGACTTCAAGATGCAGGAGGCCGAGGCCTATCCACAGCTGTACCAGGAAGGCATCGGCCGGATGAGCAAGGACGGCGCCATCACCATCCTCCAGGGCCGCGCGGTCGGCGGCACCACCCTGGTCAACTGGACCTCGAGCTTTCGCACCCCCGCGCCGACCCTGCAGCACTGGGCCAGGGAGCATGGCGTCAGCGGCCACAGCGAGGAAGAGATGGCGCCCTGGTTCGAGCAGATGGAACAACGCCTGGGCGTCGCGCCCTGGGCCGTGCCGCCCAACGCCAACAACCAGGTGATCCGTAGCGGCTGCGAGCAGCTCGGCTACCACTGGAAAGTCATCCCGCGCAACGTGCGCGGCTGCTGGAACCTCGGCTACTGCGGCATGGGCTGCCCGACCAACGCCAAACAGTCGATGCTGGTCACCAGCATCCCGGCGACCCTGGAAAAAGGCGGCGAGCTGCTCTACCTGGCACGTGCCGAACGCCTGCTGCTCGACGGCGAGCGGGTCGCGGGCATCGAATGCCTGGCCATGGACGAACGCTGCGTGGCGCCGACCGGGCGCAAGATCCGGGTCAAGGCCAAGCACTACATCCTCGCCGGCGGCGGCATCAACACCCCCGGCATCCTCCTGCGTTCGGGCGCCCCCGACCCACACCGGCGCGCCGGCAAACGCACCTTCCTGCACCTGGTGAACTTCTCCGCCGCGCAGTTCGAGCAGCGGATCAACCCCTTCTACGGCGCGCCGCAGTCGATCTACTCCGACCACTTCCAATGGCTCGACGGCACGGCCGGACGCATGTCCTACAAGCTGGAGGTGCCGCCCTTGCATCCGGCGCTGACCGCCACCCTGCTCGGCCGCTTCGGCGTCGACAACGCCCTGCGCATGGAACAATTGCCGCACACCAACGTCATGCTGGCCCTGCTGCGCGACGGCTTCCACCCCGACAGCGCCGAAGGCACGGTGGAACTGCGCGGCGACGGCAGCCCGGTACTCGACTACCGGATGACCGACTACAGCTGGGATGGGGTGCGCCGCGCCTTCCACAGCATGGCCGAGATCCAGTTCGCCGCCGGGGCCAAGGCCGTGCTGCCGTTGCACGCCGACGCCGGCTACGTAAAGACCCTGGGCGCAGCCCAGAAGCTGATCGACGAGCTGAGCCTGGAGCTGTACCGCACCCGCCTGAGCAGCGCCCACGTAATGGGCGGCTGCGCCATGGGCGAAGACCCACGGCAGGCGGTCACCGACAGCCTGGGCCGGCACCACCAACTGAGCAACCTGTCGATCCACGACGGCTCGCTGTTCCCCACCAGCATCGGCGCCAACCCGCAATTGTCGATCTATGGCCTGACCGCGCAACTGGCGAGCCAACTGGCCGAGCGCCTCAAGCACGCCTGATGGCGGGGCATCCACGGGCCGGCCAAGTGCGTGGCGCACACGCCTGACTTGGCCGCAGTTCCTCGCTGCGCTACCATCCGACTCCCCAACGGATCCGCCAGGACGTCACGATGAATCGAGTGTTATACCCCGGCACCTTCGACCCCATCACCAAAGGCCATGGCGATTTGGTCGAGCGCGCCGCGCGCCTGTTCGACAACGTGATCATTGCGGTAGCCGCCAGCCCGAAGAAAAACCCGCTGTTCCCCCTCGAACAACGGGTCGCACTGGCCCGCGAAGTCACCAAGCACCTGCCCAATGTCGAGGTGGTCGGCTTCTCCACCTTGCTCGCGCACTTCGCCCAGGAGCAAGGCGCCAATGTGTTGCTGCGCGGCCTGCGCGCGGTCTCGGACTTCGAATACGAGTTTCAGCTGGCCAACATGAACCGCCAACTGGCGCCGAACGTGGAAAGCCTGTTCCTCACTCCGTCGGAAAAATACTCCTATATCTCCTCGACCCTGGTGCGCGAGATCGCCGCGCTGGGTGGCGATATCTGCAAGTTCGTCCATCCTGCCGTGGCCGACGCCCTGAACGAACGGTTCAAACACTGAACCGGGGTTCCGTGTGGGCGGACAAGCCCGCCCGCACATGGCGCCCGCTGCAACAATCCGGCACAATTCGTCCAGCATTACCCGCCTGTTGTCCGCCTATTGTTGCTGGGATGCTGTTGTTTGAATGTTGTTTGAATATGTCGCCGCCAACGGCTGCGGCAGGAGTGTTTATTCCATGTCCCTAATCATCACCGACGACTGCATCAACTGCGACGTCTGCGAGCCCGAGTGCCCGAACGGCGCTATCTCCCAGGGTGAGGAGATCTACGTGATCGACCCCAACCTGTGCACCGAATGCGTCGGCCACTACGACGAGCCGCAGTGCCAGCAAGTCTGCCCCGTGGATTGCATCCCGCTCGACGAAAACCACGTCGAGAGCAAGGACGAGCTGATGGAGAAGTACCTGATCATTACCGGCAAGGCCTGAGAGGCTGACCGCGCCCTGGCGCACGGCCTGTCCGCCCTACGGATCCGGAACCCAATCCGTAGTGCGGGCTCAGGAGCGCAGCGAACAGTCCGCCGCCATCCGGCCAGTTGAACGCTTGAATGGCGTACTGCTGGGCGAGTACGCCCTACGCACCGACCGCCTCGCACGCCTTTCCCGGATCGGCCGACCAATCGCTGCTAAGCTTCGGCTTCCCCGAAGCACGGTACAGATCGCCCCCATGTTGCAGAGAATCGTCCTCACCACCCTGCTACTGATCTGCAGCCTGCCGGCCCAGGCAGCGCCCAACCAGGCCGCCATCGTCAGCGCCCATCCCGCCGCCACCGTCGCCGGCCAGGAAACCCTGGCCCTGGGCGGCAACGCCTTCGATGCGGCGGTCGCCATCGGCGCCGCCCTGGCGGTGGCGGAACCTTACAGTTCGGGCCTGGGCGGCGGCGGCTTCTTCCTTCTGCGCGAAGCCGGCAGCCAACCGACCTATCGCTTTCTCGACGCCCGCGAGCGGGCGCCCCTGGCCGCCCATGTCGACCTCTACCGGCGCGATGGCGAGGTACGGAAGCCGCTATCGCTGAATGGGCCGCTGGCCGCCGCCATTCCCGGGCTGCCCGCCGCCCTGGTGCTGCTGGCCGAACGCTTCGGCCAGTTGCCGCTGCGCGACTCGCTGGCCCCGGCGATTCGCCTGGCCCGCGACGGCGTTGGCATCGACCGGGTCTACCGTGAACGGGCCAACTGGCGTTTGGCCGCCCTGCGCGACGACCCGGAAAGCGCCCGCATCTTCCTCGACGATGCAGGCGAAATCCCCGCAGAATTCGCCCTGCTGAGTCAACCGCAACTGGCCGCAACCCTGGAGCGCCTGGCTCGCGATGGCCATGCCGGCTTCTACGCCGGGGAAGTCGCCGCGAAGCTGGTCAATGGCGTGCGCGCCGCTGGCGGCATCTGGTCGTTGCGCGATCTGGCCGAGTATCGCATCGTCGAGCGCCAACCCTTGCGCGTGCCCCTGGCTGACGGCCGCGAGCTGATCGGCGCACCGCCGCCCTCGGCGGGCGGCCTGGCCCTGGCGCAGAGCCTGCTGATCTTGCAGCAACTGCCCTGGCGCCAGGCCGAGCCGGTGCAACGCACCCACCTGGTCGTCGAAACGCTGCGCCGCGCCTACCGCGACCGCGGCCTGCTCGGCGACCCGGACTTCGTCGCTAACCCGCTGCAGCAGTTGCTCGCGCCCAGCTATATGAAACAACTGGCCGCCAGCATCGACCCGCAGCAAGCCACACCCAGCGCCAGCCTGCCGCCCGCCGGCGGCTGGCACGAAGGCGACCACACCACCCACTTCTCGGTACTCGATGCCGACGGCAATGCGGTGGCGGCGACCCTGTCGATCAACCTGCCGTTCGGCGCCGCCTTCACCGTGCCCGGTACCGGCGTGCTGCTCAACGACGAAATGGACGACTTCGCCGCCGATGTCCAGGGCGCCAACGCCTACGGCCTGACCGGCAGCCAGGCCAATGCCATTGCCGCCGGCAAGCGCCCGCTGTCGAGCATGAGCCCGAGCTTTATCGAAAGCAGCACGGAATTCGCCAGCTTCGGTACCCCCGGCGGCAGCCGCATCCCGAGCATGGTGTTGCTGGCGATGCTCGAGTACCTCGACGGCCAGCCGATTGCCCGCTGGCCCGGCGTCGCCCGCTATCACCATCAGTACCGCCCGGATCTGATCGAGCACGAACCGGACGCCTTCAGCCCGGCGCAAAGCGCCGCGTTGCAAGCCCGCGGCCATCGACTCAAGGCCCTGCAGCGTCGTTACGGCAACCAGCAGGTGCTGTTTTGGGACAAGCAAGGCAAACGGGTCGAAGCCGCCAGCGACCCCCGCGGCGTCGGCACCAGCGCAGTAGCTACGCCGCCGCAACCGTAGGCATCAGTCAATCCAGCTGGATCAATGGGCCATCCTCGGCCACCAGTTGGCGCAGCGGCCGGAACAGCTCGTTACCCTCGCCCTGACCGAGCAGCAGCACATTGCGCAGGCTCTGGGTGATACGGCTGACATAGCCGAGGTCATTCATCAGCGAACTGGCCTGCTGGCCATCCAGCCGCCGCTCGCGCACGGCGGCGAACAGACGCTGGCGAAAGGCGCTGTCGAAGCCTGCCGCACCCTCGTCGAACTGCCGCAGGCGCTCGTCCCAGAGCGTATCGGGCAGCTCGAGCCGACCCAGTTCGCGGGCCTCATGGAGCGCCCCGAGCAGGTGTCGACGCAGCTCGACATAGCTCTGGCGGGTAACGCTGTCGTCCTGGCGCAGGTAGCGGCCGAGATTCTTCTGCAAATGCTTGGCATCTTTCACCGCGTCCACCAGTTGCAGCGCCGCCAGCTGGCAGCTGACCCAGAAGTGCTGATGCGCCTGATCGAGGCTGACTTCCAGGCGGCTCATAAAACTCAGCAGGTCGCTGTACACTCCCTTGATATGCCGCTGGTAGAGCTGCTCGGCATCCAGCGCCCGCGAATCGGGGCGGGCGCTCAGCAGGCGTTCGTCCTGGCGACTGCGCTCGAGCCGATCCACCGGCACATAGAGTGCGTGGCAAATCACCTCCAGACTGAGACGGGCCAGGTGCTGCAACTCCAGTACCACCGCTTGAGCCGCGCTGTCGGCACTGGCCAGGGCACTTTCGTCCAGATAACGGGCGCGCGTCGGCCCGGTCGCCGACGGGGCCACCTCGGTGATCAGCACCCGGGGCTCTTCGCGATCCGGCAGCCAGCGCTCCAGCAGATCCACCAGCGCACCCTGCCACGGCCAGAACAGGCTCACGCCCATGGCATTGAACAGCGTATGGAACAGCGCCAGCTGAATCGGCAGGTTGCCGCCAAGGCCCATGGGCGCCGTCAGCCAGCGCACCAGGGTAGCCAACGGCACCAGCAGAACCAGCGCCAGGGCCCCGCTGGCCAGGTTGAACAGCACATGCGCCAGGGCCAGTCGCTGCCCCACGCGGGAACCGCCGAGGGCACCGATCACCGCCGTGACCGTGCTGCCCAGATTGGAGCCGATGGCGATTGCCAACCCCTGCTCCAATGCCAGTTGGCCACCCGCCAGGGCCGTCAGGGTGAGCATCAGGGTGGCATGGCTGGACTGCAGCAATACCGTGATCAGCAAGCCCGCGCCGGTAAACAGCAGATGGCCGGCAATGCCGGGCAGTTGATAGTGCAGGGGATCGAAGTCGCCGGCCACGCTGGAGAAGCCGGCCTTCATCTGGTCGATGCCGAGAAACAGGAACGCCACGCCCAGCACCACGCGGCCGACCGCGGAGCCCCGCGAACCGGTGAAGCTGCCGAGCACACCAAACACCAGCAAGGGCAACGCCAGCGGGCCGAGGCTGACGTTCTGTCCAGCCAGGGCCAGCAGCCAGATACCGCTGGTGGTGCCCAGATTGGCACCAAACAGGATGGCGATTCCCGCCGCCAATTGGATCAGGCCGGTGCTGAGGAAAGCGATGGTCAACAGCGACACCAACGAACTGGACTGCACCAGCAGGGTGGCGCTCACGCCGAACATCAGGCTTTTGAAGGGTGTCGCGGTGCTCAGCGCCAGCAGGCGTTCCAGTTTGCCACCGGCCAGTTGGCGCAGCCCTTCCTCCAGGCACTGCATGCCGAACAGGAACAGCGCCAGTCCGCCGCACAGGGCCAACCAGCCGGCACTGAACCAGAAGCTCAGGGCCAGCAGGGCGAACAGCAGAATCCAGCTGAGCGACCGCAATCGATGCCGAAGATTGCGGCCAGGGTCAGGCATGCAGCAGGGTCAGCCTTTGTTGTAGCCGCTGGTCGTACAACCCAGGCAGCGCACGAAGGCCGCCTTGCCCGGTTCGACCACCAACGCCTGAGCCGCCTCGCCGACATTCCCGCCCAAGGCGGTGAACGGCAGGCTGACCACAAAGGCCACGGCACCGATGGCGGTAGCGCCGATCAGCAAGGGCCGGGCGATCACCAGGTCGCCGACCATCGAAAAAGCCTTGGGCGCATTGGCGGTGTACAGCGGATCGCCACTGGAGTTTTGCACCACTTCCGCCTGTACCGGCAGTGCCAGCAAGCCAGTGGTCAGCGCCAGGACAACGGCAGTCGAGCGAAACAGTTTCATCGGGGCGATCCTTCAGCTATTAGGAGGCAGTGCCAGTAACTATAACAGCGCGCCGCCGATTGTCAGCGTGACGGCCGTCAATAGCTATAAAAGACCCACACCGGCCTTTCGAACCCCAGCGAACCACAAGCTCAGGGTCAGCGCTGGCAGCGCGGGCAATAAACGCTGGCGCGCTGGCCCAGCTTGAGTTCGCGCAGGGTCGTGCCGCATTGCTTGCAGAACTCGCCGCCGCGCCCGTAGACGAACAGTTCCTGCTGGAAATAGCCCGGTTGGCCGTCGCCACCGACGAAGTCCCGCAGGGTGGTGCCGCCGCGCTCGATGGCATGCGTGAGGATGCGTTTGATCTGCTCCGCCAGGGTCATATAGCGCGCCCGGGAAATCGAACCGGCTGCGCGGCGTGGATCGATGCCGGCGGCGAACAGCGCTTCGCTCGCATAGATATTGCCGACCCCGACCACCACCGCGTTATCCATGATGAAGGGTTTGACCGCCATCGAACGGCCACGCGACTGCCGGTACAAACGCTCGCCGTCGAACCACTCGGTCAGCGGCTCGGGGCCGAGCTTGCTGAGCAATACGTGCCGCAAGGGGTCGCTGCTCCAGAGCAGCGCGCCGAAGCGCCGCGGATCGGTGTAGCGCAGGGCCAGACCCGACTCCAGCTCAATGTCCACATGCTCGTGCTTGGCCGCCGGCAGACCGCACTCGACCAGGCGCAGGCTGCCGGACATGCCCAGGTGGCTGATCAGGCTACCGGTCTCGGCCTTGATCAGCAGGTACTTGGCGCGCCGTTCGACACACTCGATGCGCTGGCCGGACAAGCGCACATCCAGATCCTCTGGAATGGGCCAGCGCAAACGACGCTCACGCACTATCACCCGGGTGACCCGCTGGCCTTCGAGAAAGGGGGCGATACCGCGGCGGGTGGTTTCGACTTCGGGCAGCTCGGGCATGGACGATCAATCAGGCGAGACGGCGGGCCTCTACCTTAGCAGGAAAACCGCCCCTATCCAGGCTGCGCGGTTGAGCGGCGTCACGTCCGACCGGCGTCTGGCGGTTGATCGCCATCGCGGCGGCGATCGGGCGCAACAGGTCACGGGGACAGAACCATGACAAAGGCTCTGTGCCCGTTAGGTGTTGTATCGCCAGGCACGAACGGCCTGCGATCCGTAGCCGGCCCGACCTCGGGGCGAGCTTTGGCTTATACCGCGAAACGATGGGCAGGCAACCCTGCGGGCTGCATTCGCCGCGGGGTCGCGTGACCCACATGGATGTGGGAAATGCCGCTAGCCTGTCAGGAACAGGCGCGGCCCTCCACAAGAGATCGCGCCTGCAACACATAATGGGGACATAGCCATGAAAAAGCCCGGAACAGAGTCCGGGCTTCTTCATGGTTCGGCGCCGGTCAGGATGCAACTGATCAGCGCCCCGTCAACAACTGGGTTGTCAGAACAGCGGCAGGGTGTAGCTGACGATCAGACGGTTCTCGTCGAGGTCGTTACCGACGTTGGAACGCACGGTGGCGTTACGCAGGCGAATGCCGAGGTTCTTCAGGGCGCCGTCCTGGAACACGTACATCAGTTCGCTGTTGCGCTCCCACTCCTTGCCTTCGCCAGCCGCGTTCAGACGATCGATGTTGTCGCCGTTGAGGTAGCGGGTCATGAAGGTCAGGCCGGGAATGCCCAGACCGGCGAAGTTGTAGTCGTAACGCAGCTGATAGGACTTTTCATCCTTGTTGGCGAAGTCGCCGATCTGCACGTAGTTGACCAGGAACGGGTCGGTGCCGTTGATATAGGCGTAGCCGGTGTCGCCGCTCATCTTCTGGTAGCCCAGGCCGAAGCTGTGGAAGCCCAGACCGTAAGTGAACATGGCGCCGAAGGCCTTGTTATCGACGTTGCTCGAGCCGTCGTCGGTGGAGCGCGCATAGCGCAGGTCGGTCTTCAGGCTCTGCTTGTCGGCAATCGGCAACACATGCACGACGTTGAAGATGTGCTGCTTGTACAGCTGCTCCAGCTCGCCGTAGTGGTAGGCGGTGGTCAGGTTGTCCAGCGGCTTGTAGGTCAGGCCGGCGAAGTTGAAGTCGTCGCCCTGGTTACCATTGCCGGTGAATTTGAAGTTGCGCTTGGCGCCAGCGTTCAGGCTGAGATCCTGAAAGTCGGTGGAGTCGCGCTGGTTGAGTTCGCGCAGCTGGCCGGCATCGAGGGTCAGGCCGTCGATTTCCTGGCTGTTCAGATGAGCGCCGAGGAAGGTCTGCGGCAACAGGCGCGAATCGTTGGCGGCGATGCTGGGCAGCTTGGGCATCAGTCCACCGATCTTGGCGACTGTCTTGGAAGCCTTGACCTTGAGGGTGGCGGTGGCTTCCGAATACTCGCCTGGGCCTTCGTCGCCGAAGCTGTTCGGTAGCAGGTTGGTGCCGGCGCGTTCGTCGGAAGAGTCGAGTTTCAGACCCAGACCGGCATAGGCATCCAGGCCGAAGCCGACGGTGCCTTCGGTAAACCCGGACTCGGCCTTGAGGATGAAACCCTGGGCCCACTCTTCGCGCTTGGACTGCTGGGCCGCCGTAGTGTCGCGTAGATCCCGGTTGAAGTAGAAGTTGCGCAGATCCAGGCTGGCCTTGCTGTCCTTGATGAACTCGGCGTTGGCGACTTGGCTCAGGGACAAGCCCAGGGTGCCGACGGCTACGGCCAGCGCCAGGGAGGTCTTTCTCATTATGGTCTTCTCCAGTGTTTTTAGGGTGGCACATCGGCTTGGGCACCGACTTCGACAGCGAAGAGGTAGCACGCACCGAATTCGTGGGCTCACTCCCGCGCGCCTCGCCGATCCGGATAGCCCGGCGGCGGCATGCGAGGTGAACAGGAAATCAGGGGGCGATGGCCACTTGGCCGAGGCGCCGGGCTATCCCGGCGAATGCCAGAACACGGGGCGGCAGGAATGCGTCCTGCTGATGTGGCAAACCAGGAAACAGCGCCGCGAGCGCTACAAACTTGATCGACATGAGGAACCTCGACAGCTTTATTAGAATTGTTCTTATCTGAATATTGGTATTACCAATTTACAAAAAGCCATATCAGAGTAGACGGCCTGCATTCGCCGTGTCAATTGAGCGCCCAGCACCTCTGGACGAATGGCATTCGGCACAGCGGTCGCGCGGGATCGACCTTCAGCTGCCGGACTCAGCGACCCAGTGCCATACGCAGATATTGTGCCAAGCGCCGACAGGCCGGCGACGCCCCGTCTAGCTCGGGGCGTTTCAGCGAAGAAAGGGGGGGATCTTGCGAGGCGCTCAAGCACCTACAGGCGGGTTTTCGCCAACCGAGGAACCAACTTCGGCGGAAAATCGCCAATGCCTACCGTGGCCGCGGCTACTCGCCCTCGGGCGTAAACGCTCGATCGGCAGCGCTCGGAGGGTGTGAAATATCGAGCGCAACGCTGCTGCGGACGCCTGGAGGCGGCCGCAGCAGGCGAGGGTTTTTCACAGCCGCTCAGGCAACCGCGGCCGGGCGCAGCGAATAGGTCTTCAACTGTTCGGCGAAATCACGCAGCGATTGAATCCCGCTGGTTTCCGCCTCGTGCACCCACTGCTTGATCGCCTCGAGCATGTCATGGCCATTGGCGCTGGTCTTGAGCCAGATCTGCTGCAGCGCCAGACGCTGCTCGTAGATCACCTGGAGCGCCTGGCTCTGCGCCAGCATGGCGTCGATGCGCGCCTGTTGCCGATCTTCCAGCAGGCTCGGTTCGCGACCCAGCAGGCGCTTGGCACGACGGAACTGGTGGCGCACCGAGGCGTCGGCCTTGGCCAGTTCCTGCTTGACCAGCGGGCCGATCACCAGCTTGCGGTACTGCGCCATGATCTGGAAGCGGTTGTTGAGGATCGCCATGGCCGTGTCCATGTCCAGCAGGCGCTTGCCCTCAATGCGATGGGCAATCGGCGCCACGCGCTGCACCTTGGCCAGACCGAGCAGGCTGAACAGCTTGATCCAGGCCCAGCCCATATCGAACTCCCACTGACGCACCGACAGTTTGGCCGAGTTGGGATAGGTGTGGTGGTTGTTGTGCAGCTCTTCGCCGCCGATCAGGATGCCCCAGGGCAGCAGGTTGGTCGCGGCGTCGCGGCACTCGAAGTTGCGATAGCCGACGGCATGGCCGAGCCCGTTGACCACCCCGGCCGCCCAGACTGGAATCCACATCATCTGGATCGCCCAGACGCTGATGCCGATCACGCCGAACAGGGCCAGGTCGATGAGCGCCATCAGGGTCACGCCGGCGAAGGTATAGCGCGAATAGAGATTGCGCTCGATCCAGTCGTCCGGGCAGTTCTTGCCGTAGATGCGCAGGGTTTCCGGATTCTTCGCCTCTTGCCGATACAGCTCGGCGCCGCTGCGCAGTACCGTGCCCAGGCCTTTGATCAGCGGGCTGTGCGGGTCGTCGACGGTTTCGCACTTGGCGTGGTGCTTGCGGTGGATGGCCGTCCATTCGCGGGTGTTCTGCCCAGTGGTCAACCACAGCCAGAAACGGAAGAAGTGCTTGAGCGCCGGATGCAACTCCAGGGCGCGATGGGCAGAATAACGGTGCAGGTACACCGTGACGCCGACGATGGTGATGTGGGTCATCAGCAGAACGGCAGCGATCAACTGCCACACCGAGAGATCGAGCAAACCGTTGTACCACATGAGCCGAGAGCCTCTTGAAAGGAAACCATGGCGTGCCTGAGAGACGCAGAGGTTGTGAAAACATCGGCCGCCGTCGCGACGACGGTCTCCAGGCATTCGCAGCAGGCGAGAGTTTTTTCAGCGTCTCGCCGGCCACAATCGCATTATCCCCGGCATGGATCATAAAACCAGTTGGTCTTTTAGATAACCCTGTCGGGTCGTTTCATCCTCTATTATCACTGCACTGACCAAGAGCGCGGATCTACAACCTATGAGCCTACACCAAGGAGCGGTGCGCCTGACTCTGACCTACCTGCTGGCTGCCGGGCTCTGGGTCTTCTTCGGCGATGCCCTGCTGGCCTGGCTGCACCTGCCGGCCGAACGCGCCGAACAGGTGCAACTGCTCAAGGGGTTGTGCTTCGTCCTGCTCAGCAGTGTCCTGCTGTACCTGATCCTGCACTCCCACCTGCGCCAGCAGGCCCGCCTGCGCCAAACGCTGCGCACCAGCGAAGAGCGCTTGAGCCTGGCTCTGGACTCCGCTCAGGAGGGCTGGTGGGACTGGGATCTGCGCAGCGACAAGGTGTGTTTCTCGTCCGGTTATACCGCCCTGCTCGGCCTGCCAGCCAAGACGCTAGACGGCACCCGGGCACGCTGGTTGCAGCAGCTGCATCCCGACGACCGCGCCGAGCAGGAACAGGCGCTCGCCCGTACTTTGCAAAACGCCAGTCAAGAACCTCACACAACCACCTCGCGCATGCGCCACCAGGATGGCGACTACCGCTGGATCCAGTCACGCGGGCAGTTGCAACTCGACGCCCAGGGCCGAGCGGAGCGCTTTATCGGCACCGCCAGCGACATCAGCCAGCGCCGCGCCAATGAACACAGCCTGCGCCAGGCCGCCGCCGTGTTCGACGCGACCCAGGACGGGGTGCTGGTCACCGACAGCAAGCAGAAGATCGTCCACGTCAACCCGGCCTTTACCCGCATCACCGGCTACAGCCCCGAGGAAATCATCGGCCGTCGGCCCAACCACCTGAGTTCGGGCCGCCACGACCGGGCATTCTACCAACGCCTGTGGCACGCCCTGGCAGTCCGGGGCAGCTGGAGCGGGGAAATCTGGAACCGGCGCAAGAACGGCGAAATCTACCCGCAGTGGCAACGTATCCGCGCCATCCACGACGAGCAAGGCGCGGTCAGTCACTACGTCGCGGTGTTCTCCGACATCAGCGCGTTGAAGCGCTCGCAGAGCGAACTGGATCACCTGGCCCACCATGATCCGTTGAGCGGTCTGCCCAACCGCCTGCTCTTCACCGAGCGGGTGGAAAACGCCCTCAAACGGGCCAAATCCGAACAACAAGGCGCGGTACTGCTGATCGACCTCGATCACTTCAAGCACATCAATGAAAGCCTGGGCCACAACATCGGCGACCTGCTGCTCAAGGCGGTCGGCGAGCGGCTGGCCGCACAACGGGGCGAAGGCATGACCCTGGCACGCCTCGGCGGCGACGAGTTCGGCCTGCTCTACGAACACTGCCTGGATGCCCCCCAGGCCGCCAGCCTGGCCCAGCAACTGCTGAGCAGCCTGGGCGCCCCCTTCAGCCTCAACGGCCATGAGTTCTACATCAGCGCCAGCATCGGCATCAGCCTGTTCCCCGGCGACGCCGAAAATCTCGATCAGGTGCTGCGCAACGCCGATTCGGCGCTGTCCAAGGCCAAGAGCAGCGGCCGCGAAGGCTACGCCTTCTACACCCAGGAACTGACCGAATTCGCCCGCCAGCGCGTCGACCTGATCAGCGCCCTGCACCACGCCCTGGCTAACCATGAACTGCGCGTCTACTACCAACCGCTGCACGAACTGGCCAACGGCAAGCTGATCGGCGCCGAGGCGCTGGTGCGCTGGCAACACCCGCAACGCGGCCTGGTTGCGCCCGGGGAATTCATTCCGATCGCCGAAGACAGCGGCCTGATCGGCGCCATCGACGCCTGGGTGCTGGAACAAGCCTGCCGGCAGATGGTGCGCTGGCAAGCCCAAGCCCAGGCCCAGGCGCAAGTGCCGCGGTTCGTCGCGGTCAACGTCTCCAGCCGGCTGTTCAGCCGCGGCGAGCTGGATCTGCAGGTGGCCCAGGTGCTGGCCGCCACCGGCCTGGATCCCGCCTGCCTGGAACTGGAAGTCACCGAAAGCGCGGTGATGGACAACCCGGATGCGGCCCTGACACTGCTCGGGCGCCTGCGGGCCTTGGGGGTACGCCTGGCCATCGACGACTTCGGCACCGGCTACAGTTCCCTGGCCCGGCTCAAGCGCCTGCCCGTGCACAAACTCAAGCTCGACATGAGTTTCGTCCGCGGCCTGCCCCACGACAGCGACGATGTCGCCATTACCCGCGCGGTGGTGGCCCTGGGTCACAGCCTGGATCTCAAGGTACTCGCCGAAGGCATCGAACGGCCGGAGCAGATGGCGTTCCTGCGCCAGATAGGCTGCGACTATGGCCAGGGTTATCTGTTCGGCCGACCACAACCGGTCGAGTCCGAGCAGACGCGGGCCGTAGCGGCACCTGCGGCCAATCATGCATCATTAGCGGCAGAGCCAAGGGATAGCTGACATCTATGCGGGTAATGATTCTCGAAGACGATCACTGGATCGCCGACCTGCTCAAGCAGATCGTTCTGAGCCTGCGCCCGGGCGCCGAAGTCATCTGCCTGGGCAGCGTGGCCGAGGCCTTGGCGGATTGGCAACAACGCGTCAGCGACCTGGTCATCAGCGACTGGAACCTACCGGACGGCGAAGGCACTCGGCTGCTCAAGCGGGTTCGCCAGCAAAACCGCCAGCTGCCGCTGGTGATGGTTAGCGCCCGCAGCGACCGCAGCAGCGTGGTGGAAGTCCGCGCACTGGGCATCAATGCCTTTATCAGCAAACCCTTCCAGGCCTCGCGCGTGGCCGCCAGCCTGGACAAATTACTGCCGGCGCTCGGGGCGCAAGATTCTGCGGTCGCCCTCGCCAGCGATGAAGACCTTGTCGCTTACCTGGAAAAACTGCCCGCCGGCGAGCTGGATCTGCCGCTGAGCCAGGGCATCCGCGATCGTCTACGGCAACACTTCAAGGATGAGCAACTGAGCCTGCGCGAACTGGCCGAGGACTGGCGCCACGACCCGGCGCTGAATGCCCGCTTACTGACCGTGGCCAACAGCAGCGCCTACAACGGCGCCGGCCGCCCTTGCATCAGCCTGCTTGAAGCGCTGCAAAAACTCGGCGCGGCGACCAGCCTCAACCTGGCCATGGGCCTGGCCCTGCGCCAGGCCAGCGCCCTGGATAATCCACTATTGCGCAGGCTCGCCGACGCCCATCTGGATGCCAGCGAACAGCTGGCCGAAAAGAGCATGACCCTGGCCCGCCAGTGCGAGCTGGATCCGGCACCCTTTCATTGCGCGGCATTGCTGCACCGCATGGGCGAACTCTGCGTGCTCTACCTGGCCCAGGCCTGGGCAACACGCGGCCACCGCCTCGGCGAGGCGCAGGTGGCGCAAGCGCTTGGCCAATTCAGTTCGCCCTTCGCCATTGCCATCAAGGCGCGCTGGCAACTGCCCATGGCGCTGCGCGAACTGATTGGCGCCTGCTATGCCCTGCCCAACAACAGCGTCAAGCGCGCCTCCGTACTCATGCGTTTGGCCGCCTGCGAGCTGGACGCCAGCGGCGACAGCAACGACCAGGCGCGCCTGCGGCGTCTCGCCGGGCTGGCCTGAATGCAGCCGGTTCGCTGAGGATGTCGCGCATGAAGACCAGGAAAATATCCGCCGCGATCCGCTGGATAGTCGGTCTCGGCAGCCTCGCCCTGGCGCTGTTCTTTGCCGCGCTGGGCTGGCTCGCCCTGAGCGAACGGGAAACCTTCTGGCAGCTGCAGATGGCCAAGCAGGCGGACTTGCAACGCCTGGCCCTGCACAGTACGCAACGCCGCCAACAGGATCAGGCCCAGCTGCTGGCAGAGAGCATTGCCGCCGACTCCTGGGTCATCGAGCTGGTGCGTCAGGCCTACGCCCTGCACCGCAGCGGCTCCCCGGATCAGGCCGCCGCGAACGCCATCCGCAACCAGCTCTACACCCGCCTGGCCCCACGCTGGCGCAACCTGCAGGCCAGCCACCCGTTCAATCTCTACGTTCATCTCGCACCCACCACAACAGTGCTGCTGCGCGTGCACCAGCCGGAACGCTTCGGCGACCGCCCCGCTGCGCAACGCCCGATGCTGGACGATGCCCTGCAGGCTCAACAAAGCAAGGCCGGCCTGGGGCTTGGCGTCGACAACCTGGTGATGCGTGCCATCACCCCGCTGCAGGTGGATGGCACCCGCAAACCCGTGACCGTCGGCGCCCTGGAAGTCACCCTGAACCTGCACAACGACCTGCAACAACTGGATCAGGAACTGGATGCTGGCGTCGCCCTGCTGTTCAAGCGCACCGAGCAGCAACCGCCGCTCGACGGCCAGGCACTGCGCGGCCTGAACGACTACTGGCACCTGGCAGGTTTCTCACGCGTCCAGGTGCAACATTGGCAAGCACAACAGCTGCTGCCTGCCCCCGCCAGCGGCAACACCCTCAAGTTGCTTGAGGATCAGGGTCGCACCTACCTGCTCAACCAGGTAGTGCTGCCAAACTATCTGCCCGCCGCCCTCCCCAGCCCAGGCAGCGCGGCCATCGCCCTGACCTGGCGCGATATCAGCACGCAGTACGTCCGCCACCGGAGCGACCAGCAGTGGCTGATCGGCAAATGGCTGCTGGCCTGGCTGGCTGCCGAGGCCTTGCTCCTGCTCCTGCTGCTGAGCACCCGCCATGCCAGCCAAACCCTGATTCGTCGCCACCGCGACGAACTGCAGCACAAGCACCAGCAAAGCGAACAGTCGCGCCAGTTGCTGGCGCTCATCGCTCAGGCCCAGGCGGCCTATATCACCGCCCAGAACCAGCGCGAAGCCTTCGAAGCACTGCTCGAGCGCATCCTCGAACTGACCGCCAGCGAGTTCGGTTTCATCGGCGAAGTGCTCGCCGATGAACAGGGCGCGCCCTATCTGCACACCTACAGCATCAGCAATATTGCCTGGGATAGCGCCAGTGCCGCGCTCTCGGCCGAACGCTCGGCGCAAGGCATGGAGTTCCGCAACCTCGACACCCTGTTCGGCCAGGTCATGCGTAGCGGCGAGCCCCTGATCAGCAACGCGCCGGCGCAGCACCCGCACAGCGGCGGTTTACCTGAGGGGCACCCGCCTCTGCTGGCTTTTGCCGGCCTGCCGATCCATGCTCACGGCCGCCTGGTGGGCATGCTCGGCCTGGCCAACTGCGCCGAGGGTTACCGGGACGCCCTGGCCGAGCAGCTGCAGCCCTTGCTCGCCACCCTGGGCCAGTTGATCGAGGCGCTGCGCCGCGACGTGCAACGCGAGCAGGCTCAGCAGTATCTACAGCGCCAGCAAGCGGCCCTGCGCGCACTCAACGAGATTGCCGGCCTGCCCACCCTGAGCAGCCAGGAGCAACTACGCCAGGCCCTGCAACTGGGCGCCAGTTTCTATCAGGTGCCAGTGGCCATCATCGGCCAGATCGAGGCCGAGGATTACCAGGTACGGGTGCAGGTCTCACCCGCGGGCACCCTGCATGACGGCCAGCATTTCCCCCTGGGCGACACCTACTGCAGCCTCGCCCTGCACAGCGACGAAGTCCTGGCCATCGAACACATGAGCCAGTCGGTTCACGCCGCGCACCCCGGCTACCCGCTGTTCAACCTGGAAACCTATCTCGGCATCGCCATCTGGGTCGCCGGCCAGCGTTTCGGCACCCTGTGCTTCGCCTCGCCCGAGGCGCGCACCCAGCCCTTCGACGAGGCCGACCGCGAATTCCTGCGCCTGTTCGCCCGCTGGGTCGGCTCGACCCTGGAGCGCCAACAGCAGGAGCAGACCCGGCAGACCCTGCTCGAACGCCTGGATCAGGCCCAGCAGATCGCCCGTCTGGGCCACTGGCAAGCCAACCTGGAAACGGGCGAACTGTCCTGGTCCAGCACTATCTTCGACATCTTCGGCCATGACGCCGAACGCCTGACCCCGACCATCGAGGCCTTCAAACGTTGTGTACACCCCGCCGACCTGGCCCTGGTCGAGGCCAGCGAACAACGCGCGCGCGCGGGTGGCTTACACGACGTGGTGCATCGCATCGTGCGGCCCGACGGCGAGATCCGCTGGGTGCATGAACTGGCCCGCCTGCAGGCGGACGAGCAGGGCCGGCTAACCCGCCTGACCGGCACCGTGCAGGACGTCAGCGAGGTCAAACAACACGAGGCTCAGGTGCATGAGGCCCGCGCCTTCCTCCAAGCCGTGCTCGACTCGGCCACCGGCGTCTCCCTCATCGCCACCGATACCAGCGGCATGATCAACCTGTTCAATCCTGGCGCCGAACTGCTCACCGGCTATTCGGCCGCAGAGGTGATCGGCCAGCACTCAGCGATGCTGTTCCACCAGCCCGAAGAGCTGCGCGCCCGCGGCAGCGAATTGAGCCGCGAGCTTGGCCGCGATATCCAGGGTTTCGAGGTGTTCGTCGCCAAGCTCAAGGGCGGGGCCGCGCACACCCAACAGTGGGTCTATCTGCGCAAGAACGGCGAGCAACGCATCGTCAACCTGACGATCAGCGCCATCCGCAACGAACAACAGGGCATCCACGGTTACCTGGGCATCGCCACCGATGTCAGCGCCTTGCAGCAGGCCACCCGTGCCCTGCAAAAGAGCGAGAGCCGCTTTCGCGGCATGGTCGCCAACCTGCCCGGGGTGGTCTACCGCTGCCGCCACGACGCCGAGTGGAGCATGCGCTTCATGGGCGATGAAATCGAACGCCTGAGCGGCTACCCGGCCAGCGACTTTATCGAAAACCGGGTGCGCAGCTATGCCAGCGTGATCCATCCGGACGACCTCGCCAGCACCTACGGCGTCAAGGAACAGATCTTAAGCCAGCAAACCTTCGAACTGACCTACCGACTCCAGCATGCCGCCGGTCACAGTGTCTGGGTGCGGGAAAAAGGCCGTGGCGAATACGACCGCCAGGGCCACCTGCTGTGGCTGGACGGTTTCATCTGGGACATCAGCGAGCGCAAGCAGATCGAAGACGAACTCAAGCTCAGTCAACAGCTGTTCAGCAATGCCTTCAACACCGCGCCCCAGGGCATGGCGCTGGTCAGCCTCGCGGGCCGTTGGCTGGAAGTCAACGACGAGCTCTGCCGCATGCTCGGCTACAGCCACGAGGAGCTGCTGGCCACCGACTTTCAACAGATCACCCACCCCGACGACCTGGCCGCCGACCTGGAAAATGTCGAAGAGCTGCTGGCCGGACTGACTAACGGCTACCAGATGGAGAAGCGCTACCTGGACAACCGGAAGCGGATCATCTGGGTGCTCCTCAGCGTGTCGCTGGTGCGCGATGGCCAGGGCCGGCCGGCGCACTTCGTCGCCCAGATCCAGGACTTCAGCGAACGCAAGCGCATCGAACGGATGAAAACCGAGTTCGTCTCCACCGTCAGCCACGAACTGCGCACCCCACTGACCGCCATCGCCGGTTCCCTGGGGCTGATCAACGGCGGTGCACTGGGCGCGGTGCCGGCGAGCATGCAGCAGATGCTGTCGATCGCCCAGGACAACAGCCAGCAACTCAGCCAGCTGATCAACGACCTGTTGGACATGGACAAACTGGCGGCGGGCAAGATGCCTATCGAGCTCGGCGAGCACGCCCTGCGCCCGTTGCTCGAACAGGCCATCGCGCAGAACCAGCCCTATGCCAGCCCGTACCGGGTGCACCTGCAGTTGCTCGACCCCATGCCGGATACCCGGGTACGGGTCGACAGCCAGCGCCTGGCCCAGGTGCTGGCCAACCTGCTGTCCAATGCGGCCAAGTTCTCGCCGGCCGGACAGACTGTCGAGCTTGCCGTGCAGCTGCGGGGCGAGCAGGTGCGGGTCAGCGTGCGCGACCAAGGGCCAGGTATTCCCGAGGCGTTCAAGGCGAACATCTTCGCCAAGTTTTCCCAGGCCGATGCCAGCGACACCCGGCAGCGGGGCGGCACCGGCCTGGGTCTGGCCATCAGCAAGGAACTGATCGAACGCATGGGCGGGCAGATCGGCTTCGACTCGGTTGCCGGCCAGGGGGCCACCTTCTGGTTCGAGCTGCCCGCACACCCTGAGCAGAGCCCACCCAACGACCAACCGCCGCCGGGCAGTCTGCGTCACGCCCAGCAAGGTCTGCCCGCCAGCGCCCGGGTGCTGCATATCGAGGATGACCTCGAGCTGTGCCGGGCGATCGCCGAGCAGGGCCATTCCCTCGCCACATTCACCCCGGCCGACAGCCTGGCCCAGGCGCGCCTGGCGCTGGCCCACGGCAGCTTCGACCTGATCCTGCTGGAACCGAACCTGACCGACGGGAATGCTCTGGCGCTGCTCGAGGAGATCCGCCAGCAGCATCCGCACCTGCCGGTGGTGGTACTCTCGTCCACTGCGCTGCCCAGCGGGCAACTGCCACTGGTGGACGCCGCACTGGTCAAATCATCCACGGACGCGCAACACTTGCTCGCTATTCTCGCGCGTCTGCTGTCCGCCAAGGAGATCACCCATGCCTGAACTGTCGCGCATCCTGCATGTGGAAGACGACCCCTCGATCCAGGCAGTGGCCAAGGTGGCCCTGGAGGCTGTCGGCGGGTTCAAGGTGCTGAGTTGCTCGGGCGGTCAGGCGGCGCTGGATCAGGTGCAGGGCTTTGCCCCCGACTTCATCCTGTTGGATGTGATGATGCCGGACATGGACGGCCCGCAAACGCTGGCGAAAATCGCCCAACTGGTGGATATCGGCCGGATACCGGTGGTATTCATGACGGCCAAGGTGCAACCCGCCGAGATCGAGCACTACCGCAGCCTGGGCGCCCGCGATGTGATCATCAAACCCTTCGACCCGATGCAACTGGCCGCCCAGATCCGGCAAATATGGAGCAGTGCGCATGGCTGAACCGTCCCCCCCGAGCAGCGAACTGCAACGCCAACTGCAGCTGCTCAGCGAGAAATTCGCCGCGCGCCTGGCGCAGGAACTGCCCGAGCTGGCCAACAAGGTGCAACTGCTGCAAGCCGGTGACCACGAGACGCAACTGTTGCAGCTGCGCAGCCTGCGCGATCAACTGCACAAACTGGCAGGAGCGGCGGGCACCTTCGGCTTCGCCAGCATCGGCCAACGTGCCCGTGAACTCGAACAACAGGCCAGCCACTGCCTGGAAAACCTGCGCCTGAAAGACCAGGGCTTGCAGGCGTTCATCCAGCAACTGCAACAATTCACCGCACAAAGCCTGCCGAGCGCCGCTCAGCGCCCCACCCCTGCTCGCCCGCGAACCGCCCAGAAAGCAGAAACCGACGTCCAGCGCATCTACATCCTCGAAGACGAAGCCAGCATCGGCGAGAACATGCGCCTGACCCTGAGCAATTTCGGCTACCACGCCGAGCACTTCAGTCGTATCGACGATTTCGATGCGGCCCTGCAACGGCGCCTGCCGGATGCACTGATCATCGATGTCAATCTGGGCGATAGCGCGCAAACCGGCCTGGCGTATGCCGCGGCCCTGCAGCAGCGCCTGGAACACCCCCTGCCGCTGCTGGTGATTACCACCCAGGACGACTTCGCCACCCACCTGCAAGCGGTACGCATCGGCGCCATGGGTTACTTCACCAAACCGGTGGACATCCCCCAACTGGAAAATCGTCTGGAGCGCTGTTTCGCCCAGCAGCAGGGCGAGCCCTACCGGGTGCTGATCGTCGATGACGACCACGACCTGGCCAGCCGTTACAGCCTGATCCTGCGCGGCGCCAACATGCTGGTTGAGGTGCTGGAAAAACCCTCGGGCATCTTCGCGGCCATGAGCCGTTTCAACCCGGAGGTGGTGCTGCTCGACGTCAACATGCCGGACTGCACCGGCCCCGAGTTGGCGCAGATCATCCGCTTCAACGACGACTGGCTGCGGGTGCCGATCATCTACCTGTCGGCGGAGACCGATATCACCCGGCAGATGAATGCCTTGATCAAGGCCGGCGACGACTTCGTCAGCAAACCCATCGCCGACAACGCCCTGATCTCCACCGTGTTCTCCCGGGCCCAGCGCGCCCGCCTGCTGAGCATCGCCCTGTCACGCGACAGCCTGACCGGCCTGCTCAAGCATGCCGACATCAAGGAACAGGTCGGCATCGAGCTGGAACGCGCGCAGCGTAGCGGCAAGCCGGCCAGCGTGGCGATGCTGGATATCGACTTCTTCAAGAAGGTCAACGACAGCTACGGCCATGTCGCCGGCGACAACGTGATTCGCGCCCTGGCCAACCTGCTGCGCCAGCGCCTGCGCCGGGTCGACAGCCTGGGCCGTTATGGCGGCGAAGAGTTCCTCGTGGTGCTGCCCGACTGCCCGGCCGAGCAGGCCCTGCGCATTCTCGATGAAATTCGCCAACGCTTTGCCGCGTTGCATTTCATCGCCGACGGCACTCAGTTCTCGGTCACCCTGAGTGCCGGCATCGCCTCGACCGAACAAGGCGTAAACGATGCCGGCGAACTGCTGGAGCGGGCCGACCGCGCCCTCTATGCGGCCAAGCACGGCGGTCGCAACCAGGTCCGCCAAACCTGAGCGAGCAGCTCTGCCAAGCGATGCACAGGCCCGCACAGGCGCCGCTAACAGACCGTTACCGGCACATGGCTGATCGGCACGGCGAGTGGCGGCTTGGCCATATGAAATAAATAGTGTATTTTTCATGAAATCTAACACTGTTAATTTCATGAGTCGTGCCGTGTTCAAACAATCCGCCCAGCATGTCGCCAGTTATTACGCGCGCACCTTTCCCGGCCCGCTTGCCTTGCGGCCAACCCTGCACGACCGCCTGAATTGCGAGGTACTGATCGTCGGCGCCGGTTTCAGCGGCCTGCACACGGCGCTGCGCCTGGCCCTGGCCGGCAAGCGGGTGATCCTGCTGGAAGCCAGCCGGGTGGCCTGGGCCGCCTCCGGGCGCAATGGCGGCCAGGCGTTGCTCGGCTGGTCGTGCGACATGCCGGCGCTGGAGCAGGCGCTTGGCCTGGAACGCAGCCGCCGCCTGTGGGACAGCATGCGCTGGGCCGCCGCGGAGCTGCGCGAACTGCCGGGGCGGCATGGCTTCGACGTCGATTACCGGGTCGGCAGCCTGTGGGCCGCCGTGCAACGGCGGCGTATCGCGCAACTGCGCGAAGCCCAGCACGAGGCCGCGACCAAGTGGGGCTATGAGCAGCTGCGCGTTATCGAGGCCGAGGAACTGCCCGAGTGGATCGCCAGCCCACGCTACCTGGCCGCACTCTACGACCCCGAGGCGGCCCACCTCAACCCGCTGAAACTGGCCCAGGGCCTGGCCCGCGCCATCGAGCAGGCCGGCGGGCAGATCTTCGAACAGAGCCAGGTGCTGGCTTACCGGGAAACCAGCGACGGCTTTATCGCCCGCACCGCGCACGGCGAAGTACGCAGCGATGCGCTGGTGCTGGCCTGCAACGCCTATATCGACCGCCTCGATCGCCAGTTGTCCGGCCGCTTGCTGCCGGTGGGCTCCTATCAGGTCGCCACCGCGCCGCTCGACCCAGCCCTGGCGCGCTCGCTGCTGCCGCACGACAGTTGCGTGATCGACAACCAGTTCGTCCCCGACTACTTCCGCCTGACCCCGGATCACCGCCTGCTGTTCGGCGGCGGCTGTACCTACCTGGGCGGCATTCCCAAGGACGTCGCCGGCGCCACCCGGCCCTACCTGGAACGGGTGTTCCCGCAGCTGCGCGGGGTCGCGCTGGAATTCGCCTGGGGCGGGCAGATCGACGTCAGCCTGAAACGCACCCCGGACATCGGCCGCCAGGGCCAACGCTACTGGCTGCAGGGGTTCTCCGGCCACGGCGTGCTGCCAACCCTGGCCGGCGCCCGCGCGGTGAGCGAGGCGATTCTCGGCGACACTGAACTGCTGGCGCTGTACCAGGCCATCGACAACCCGCGCTTCCCCGGCGGTGCCTGGCTCGCCGCGCCGCTGGAAGCCATCGGCAAGGCCTGGTACCGCTTGCGCGATATCGTCTGAGCCACCCTACGAACTAGCCGCGATGAGAGGGCACCCCATGGACATGCAGGACGAAATAGAAGGTCTGGCGATACTGATTCGCGACCTGCGCAAGCACAAGAACCTCACCCTCGGCGAGCTGGCCGAGCGCATCGGCCGTTCGCTGGGCTTTCTCTCCCAGGTCGAGCGCGGCCTGTCGCGGCCGACCGTGGCCGACCTCACCGCGATCAGCGAAACCCTCGGCGTGCCGACCACCTATTTCTACAGCCTGAGCAAACCGCGCGCGCTGCCCTGGGTGACCCGCCCCGGCGAGCGGCGCACGCTTTACTACGGCGGCGGGATCACCGACGTGCTGGTGTCGCCGCGCATCTCGGCCGGGTTTTCCATGCTCGACAGCTACCTGGAGCCCGGCGCCAGCAGCGGCGAGGGCCACCTCAATGACAGCGACGAGCAAGGCGGTTTCGTCCTCGAAGGCGAGCTGAGCATCTGGCTGGGCGACGACCCGCAAGCCGTGACGCTCGGCCCCAACGACAGCTTCCAGTTGCCGCCGCACAGCCAGTTCCGTTACGCCAACCTGACCGATCAACCGACGCGGGTGCTTTGGGTCTTTAAATGACCCGCACCCGCAGGAGCCCCAGCATGACCGACACCAATAATTTCCCCGACCTGCTCAGCGAAGTCCGCGCCTTCCGCACCCAGCATCCGGCGGTGCGCTACGTCGACCTGATCAGCCTGGACATCCCCGGGCATTTCTACGGCAAGCGCTACCCGGTCGAGATGCTGGAGAAGGTCGCCGCCGGCAGCCCGCTGAAGATCCCGCAGAACTGCGTATTGCTCGGCGCCCAGGGCGGCCTGCACCCGATCGGCGACTACTGCTTCAACGACGGCGACCCGGATGCGCCGCGCCGCCTGATCCCCGGCACCCTCAAGCCGGTGCGCTGGGAGAACCAGCCGCTGGGGCAGATGCTGATCAGCTCCGACGGCACCGCCGCACCCATCGAATTCGAGCCGCGCGAGGTGCTGGCGCGGGTCTTGAAGCGCCTGGAACAGCGCGGCATCCGTCCGGTGGTGGCCTTCGAGCTGGAGTTCTACCTGTTCGACCGCACCCTCAAGGACGGCCTGCCGCAGTTCCCCCGCGACCCGCTGTGCGGCGATGCCGACGACCAGCCGAACATGCACATCGAACGCCTGTCGCGCTTCTCCGACGTGTTGCACGAGATCGTCGAGGCGGCCAATGAGCAGGGCGTGGACGCCAACGTGATCACCGCCGAACTCGGCCCCGGCCAGTTCGAAATCAACTTCGGCCACTGCGCCGACGGCCTGCGCGCCGCCGACTGGGCCGCGCTGTTCTGCCGCAGCACCCGTGGCGTGGCGCTCAAGCACGGCCAGCGCGCCAGCTTCATGAGCAAGCCCTACCTGCAGGCGCCGGGCAGCGGCATGCACGTGCACGTCAGCCTGTACGACGCCGCCGGCCACAACCTGCTGGCGGCGGACGAACAACGCCCGCTGCGGCATGCCGTGGCCGGCTGCCTGGAGCTGCTGCCGCACTGCATGCCGATCTTCGCCGCCAACCACAACGCCTACCGCCGCTACGGCGCCATGGTCAACGCCGCCAGCCGCGCCAGCTGGGGTTTCGAGGATCGCGATGCGTGCATCCGCATCCCCGAATCGGACGGCCGCAACCTGCGCATCGAACACCGCCTGGCCGGCGCCGACGCCAACCCCTACCTGGTGCTGGCGGCCATTCTCACGGGCATGGAACACGGCCTGGAGGCCCAGCGCGAACCCATCGCCCCGCTCAACCAGAACCGCCAGAGCGGCATCGACTTCCCCCAGGACATGCTCAGCGCCGTGGCGGCGATGCGCGACCACCCCGTGGTCAACCAGGGCCTGGGCAGCGAGTTCGTCATGGTCTACTGCGAGAACAAGCGCCAGGATCACCTGGCCTTTATGAACGAACTCAATGCCCGGGAGTACCGCTGGTTTCTCTGATGCGCTAGCCAGCCGCCGGCTAAATTGACAGGCGCTGGGTGGGCCGGCCGGCGGCGTGCCAGCCCGCATAGCCATCGATCAGGTAGCGCGCATCCAGCCCCATCGCCTGCAGCGTGGCCGCGCAGCCCTGACTGATCTCGTGGCCCTGGGCGCAATACAGGATCGCCGGCCGATCCCGGGGGATCTGCTCTTTCCAACTAAACAGCGCTTCCGGATCGCGCCACTGCGCCCCTGCAATTTCCGCCGCGTCGGCCAGGCGCACACCCGCGCGACGCACATCCAGCAAGGTGAATTGCCTGCCCGCCGCTTGCCATTCCAGCAGTTCACAAAGCGAAATTCGGCTCATCACACACCTCCCACTCAGCTCAGCAACATATGCACCAGCCAGCCCGCCAACGCACAGGCGCCGATTACTTCCATCACCCCGCGCTTGTAGCGCAGCAGAGCCAACGCCGCCGCCAGCGCAATCAGCGCCGAGGGCCAGTCGAAGGCGCCAGCAAAGCCTTGCGGCCAGAGCACGTGGTAACCGAAGAACAGCGCCAGGTTGAGGATCACCCCGACCACCGCGGCGGTGATGCCGGTCAGCGGCGCGGTGAACCGCAGTTCGCCATGGGTCGCTTCCACCAGCGGCCCGCCGGCGAGGATGAACAGGAACGACGGCAGGAAGGTGAACCAGGTGACCAGGCTCGCCGCCAGGGCACCGGCGACAAACGCTTGCTCGGGGCCGAACAGCTGCTGCACATAGGCGCCGACGAAGGCGACGAAGGCCACCACCATGATCAGCGGCCCCGGCGTGGTTTCGCCCAACGCCAGGCCGTCGATCATCTGGGTCGGGGTCAGCCAGCCGTAATGGCCGATGGCGCCCTGGTAGACGTAGGGCAGCACCGCGTAGGCGCCGCCGAAGGTGAGCAACGCGGCCTTGGTGAAGAACCAGCCCATCTGGGTCAGGGTGCCCTCCCAGCCGTACAGCCAGGCCAGCAGGCCCATCGGCAGCAGCCAGAGCACGGCGCCAGCCGCCACGATCAGGGCCAGGCGCGAGGCGCGAAAACGCGCATGCTCGGGTGCGGGAGTGTGGTCATCGATCAGCGCCGGGCCGAAGGATTTATCCGTAGCCCTATGGCCGCCGCCGATACTGAACTGCTCCGGCAACAGGCGGCCGCCGAGATAACCGAGCAAGGCCGCGCCCAGCACGATCAACGGGAACGGCACATCGAGGGCGAAAATGGCGACGAAGGACGCCGCGGCGATGCCCCACAGCCAGTGGTTCTGCAGCGCCCGCGAGCCGATGCGCCAGGCGGCCTGGATGACGATGGCGGTCACCGCCGGCTTGATCCCGTAGAAGATCCCCGCCACCAGCGGCACGTCGCCGAAGGCGATATACAGCCAGGACAGGCCGGTCAGGATAAACAGCGACGGCAGCACGAACAGCCCCCCGGCGATCACCCCGCCCCAGGTGCGGTGCATCAGCCAGCCGATATAGGTGGCCAGTTGTTGCGCCTCGGGGCCGGGCAGCAGCATGCAGTAGTTCAGCGCATGCAGGAAACGCCGCTCGGAGATCCAGCGGCGCCGCTCGACCAGTTCCTGGTGCATGATCGCGATCTGTCCGGCCGGGCCGCCGAAGCTAATCAAGCCGAGCTTGAGCCAGAACAGCAAGGCCTCGAACAGGCTGATGGGTGGCGGGGCGGCGTGCTCGGCGGGCAGCGTAGGCATCGGCGGCGTATCCACTGGGGTTAAACGGCAGAAGCACTATAACGCGCGCCGCCGCAAGACTGATGGTGCAAAGCAGCACGGTGCCAACCGCTTGTTGATTGCCCCCTCCAGAGCCGTGCCGATGCTCGCCCTCGAGCGGCTTGGCCGGTTCGCGCCCTTATCAACCGGCGTTTGCGCCACACGCCGAACCTGCGAACCGGCAGATAGGTTTTAATAGTGCTCTGCTTTTGTCCGAGGTTTGCCCAGATGCCCCTGACTGCCGACGAACTTGCCCGGATCAGCGCCCTGACCCTGGCGCACTACCAGGCCAGCGCCGAAGCATTCCGCGCGGGCACCCGCGAGCACGATGTCAGCCAGAACATCGCCGCCCTGCTCGGCCATATCCAGGCCCAACCGCCCTACCGGATCCTCGATTTCGGCTGTGGCCCGGGCCGCGACCTGCGCACCTTCAGCGCCCTCGGGCACAGCGCCATCGGCCTGGACGGCTGCCCGCGCTTCGTCGAGATGGCCCGCGCCGACAGTGGCTGCGAGGTCTGGCTGGAGGACTTTCTCGCCCTCGACCTGCCGGCCGCGCAGTTCGATGGCGTCTTCGCCAACGCCGCGCTGTTCCATATCCCCAGCCAGGAGCTGCCACGGGTGCTGCGCCAACTGCACGCCACGCTGAAGCCGGGCGGCGTGTTGCTCAGCTCCAACCCGCGCGGGGATAACCAGGAAGGCTGGAACGGCGACCGCTACGGCGCCTACTACGACCTGGCCAACTGGCGGCTCTTGCTCGGCACTGCCGGCTTCGTCGAACTGGAGCATTACTACCGTCCGCCCGGTTTGCCGCGCGCACAACAACCCTGGCTGGCCAGCGTCTGGCGCCGCGCGTGAGCCGCGCGATGTCCGTTGTGCCTCGCCCAACCCACCGAACAAACACCGGCCAGCCGCCCTGCCGTGGCATCCCGGCCCCCTGAGGTGCCGATCGCCAACCGCTATATTTCTTTGTATATAACGGTTGGCGCAGGTTAAAGTGCCCGAGCAAACACGGATAGCACCCTGGCGTTATCCGCAAGCCAAGGAGGAGTCGTTACATGCATCGCCCTATAGCCCAAACATGCCTGGCGCTGCTCGCCGGCCTGGCGCTCAGCGCCAGCGCCCTGGCCGAGGAAGTGCAAGTCGCCGTGGCCGCCAACTTCACCGCGCCGCTGCAGGCCATCGCCCGCGCCTTCGAGCAGGACAGCGGGCACAGGCTGCTCGCCGCCTACGGCGCCACCGGCCAGTTGTATGCGCAGATTCAAAATGGCGCGCCCTTCGAGGTGTTCCTCGCCGCCGACGAGAGCACTCCGGCCAAGCTGGAAAGCGCCGCTGCCGGCGTGCCCGGCTCGCGTTTCACCTACGCCATCGGCAGCCTGGTGCTGTGGTCGGCGCAGGACGCCTATCTCGACGGCAGCGACGCGGTGCTCAAGGCCAACCAGTTCAAGCACCTGGCCATCGCCAACCCGAAAGCCGCGCCCTACGGCCTGGCCGCCACCCAGGTGCTGGCTAAGCTCGGCCTCGGCGCCGCGCTGAAGGGCAAGCTGGTCGAGGGCCAGAGCATTACCCAGACGCTGCAGTTCGTGTCGACCGGCAATGCCGAATTGGGTTTCGTCGCCCTGTCGCAGGTGTACCAGGACGGCCAGCTCAGCAGCGGCTCGGCCTGGATAGTGCCCGAGGAGCTGTACCAGCCGATCAAGCAGGATGCACTGCTACTCAAGCGCGGCGCGAACAATCCTGCGGCCCATGCCCTGCTCGAGTACCTGAAAGGCCCGCAAGCGGCCCTCATCATCGAGTCCTACGGCTACAAACTCTCAAGGTAGCGTCGCGATGCCTCTCACCCAAGCCGACTTCGACGCCGTTCTGCTGAGCCTGGAGCTGGCCTCGCTGACCACCCTGCTGTTGTTGCTGATCGGCACGCCCATCGCCTGGTGGCTGGCGTGCACTGGCTCCTGGCTGAAGAAGCCGCTCGGCGCCATCGTCGCCCTGCCGCTGGTGCTGCCGCCCACGGTGATCGGTTTCTACCTGCTGGTGAGCATGGGCCCGCACGGCGTTATCGGTCAGCTGACCCAGAGCCTCGGCCTGGGCACCCTGACCTTCACCTTCAGCGGGCTGGTGATCGGCTCGGTGTTCTATTCGCTGCCCTTCGTCGTGCAACCGCTGCAGAATGCCTTCGAGGCCATCGGCCGCGCCCCGCTGGAGGCGGCGGCGACCCTGCGCGCCAAGCCCTGGGATGCGTTCTTCACGGTGGTGCTGCCGCTCGCCAGGCCCGGCTTCATGACCGCGGCCATCCTCGGTTTCGCCCACACCGTGGGCGAGTTCGGCGTGGTGCTGATGATCGGCGGCAATATCCCCGGCAAGACCCAGGTCGCCTCGGTGCAGATCTACAACCATGTGGAAACCCTGGAGTACGCCCAGGCCCACTGGCTGGCTGGCGGCATGGTGGCGTTCTCCTTCGTCGTATTGCTGGCGCTCTACTCGGGTCGCCGTGTCAGGCAGGGCTGGCAATGATCGGCAGACTGCTCAGCGGCAAGCCGCCGGCTCCGCCCCAGGCGGCGCCAAAACTGATCCGCGCACGCTTCAAGATCGAGCGCGGCGGCTTTACCCTGGATGTCGACCTGTGCCTGCCCGGCCGTGGCATCAGCGCGCTGTTCGGCCACTCGGGTTCGGGCAAGACCAGTTGCCTGCGCTGCTTCGCCGGCCTCGACCGGGCGCCCGACGCGTACCTGCAGGTCAATGGCGAGCTGTGGCAGGACAGCGCCCAGGGCCAGTTCGTCGCGCCGCACCAGCGCGCACTGGGTTATGTGTTCCAGGACGCCAACCTGTTCGCCCACCTGTCGGTGCGGCGCAACCTGGAATTCGGCCTCAAGCGTATCCCCGCCCATAGCCGCCGGGTGCCGCTGGAGCAGGCGGTCGAACTGCTCGGCATCGGCCATCTGCTGCAGCGCATGCCGGACAAACTCTCTGGCGGCGAGCGCCAGCGCGTGGCCATCGCCCGCGCCCTGCTGACCAGCCCGCGGCTGCTGCTGATGGATGAACCGCTGGCCTCGCTCGACCTCAAACGCAAGCTGGAGGTGCTGCCTTATCTGGAGCGCCTGCACCAGGAGCTGGAGATCCCGATCCTCTACGTCAGCCATTCGCCCGACGAGGTGGCGCGCCTGGCCGATCATCTGGTGGTGCTGGATGAGGGCCGGGTGCAGGCCAGCGGGCCGCTGAAGGAAACCCTGCTCAGGAGCGACCTGCCCTTCGTCTTCGAGGAGGATGCCGAGGCCGTGGTCGATGGCATCGTCAGCCACTACGACCCTGACTATCGCCTGCTGAGCATCCGTCTGCGCGGCACCGATGCCCTGCTGCAGCTAACCCATGCGCCCCTGGCCGCCGGCAAGCCGGTGCGGGTCAAGATCAAGGCGCGGGATGTCAGCCTGAGCCTGCAGCAGGCCCGGGACACCAGCCTGCTCAACCTGCTGCCGGCCAGGGTCGAGCATTGGCTGGCGCTGGACAACCAGGCGCAGATGCTGGTCAGCCTGCGGGTCGGCGATGAGCCGATGATCGCCCGCATCACCCGCTATTCCTTCGACGCCCTGGGCATCCATCAACAGCAGGCGCTGTGGGTGCAGGTCAAATCCGTCTCGCTGCTGGCATCCGACTGAGGCGCGGGCGCAATGCTCCGGCGTCTGGTGCCAATCCTTGAGCGCAAACTTGCGACGAAATCACTCTTTCGAGGCATGCCGACAAACTACGGGAGCAGTACCCTCTTGCGGGTTGATCGAACGACCCACTGTCTCCGCATTGCTCAAAAAAATAACAAGGAGCTCCCCGAAATGCGCAACAAGTCGCTATTTCGTCCCGTTTTACTCTGGCTGTTCGGCGCCCTCGCCAGCCTCTCGCCACTGGTCTTCGCCAAAGCGGTCAGCCCGCAGGAGCAGGTGCAGGTGCAGGCCAGCCGAGCGACCAGCAGCCTGATGCTGTTACGCGGCGAAGGTTTCCAAAAGAAACACCTGAACGCCCTCGAAACCGACCTGCAGATGCTGGCGGCCGCCGTGCAAAGCCTGCCGCAAGGCAGCGCTGCGCTGCGCAACGCGCACCAGGAGCTGGTGCTGCAGATCCGCCGTGGCGTGGCTTTTGGCCCGCAAGAAGAAAACATGCCCTGGCGCTACCCGGAAGAACTGAGCAAGGCGCTGCTGGGCCTGCTGCATGAAGCCCGTCAGCTGTCGTCGGAGGGCGACAGCGAGCTGGCTGCCAAGCTCGAATTCCTCTCCGTGCAGTACCTGAGCCGCTCCTACCTCGGCAATTTCGAAATCGCCCGTGAGCAGACCGATACCTACCTCGGCCAGGATGAACGCAAGCTGGTGCCCTCCGTCGACGGCGAGCTCAGCGCGCTGGAGGCCAAGGCCGTGGCCGGCGTCAGCAAGCTGAAAGTACGCTGGGAATACCTGAAAGCCGCGCTAAACGACCTGAACAGCCAGAGCAGCGCCCTGCAAAGCGCCTCCGGCCGGGCCTTTGCGCCCATGACCGTGTATCGCCACACCCGCTCGCTGACCGAGCAGTGGATGGCCATGTAGCCACTTGCGCCTCTGCGGCCCCGGCTGGCGATAGGCATCGCCAGCCGGCGAATGCTCGAAAAACCAGGCGCCGGCCGCTCGGCCGCGAGGGATTCAGGCCTGGTTCAGGTACCAGCGCCAGTCCTGCTCGCCGACCTCGGCCATAAACTGGCGGTACTCGCTGCGCTTGATCGCCAGGTACACGTCGAGAAACTCGCGGCCCAAGGCCTCGCGTGCCCAAGCGGACTGTTCCAGAGCCTGGATCGAGGTCAGCCAGTCGGTGGGCAGCAACGTCTTGGCCTGGGCATAGCCGTTGCCCTCGATAGGCGCGCCCGGATCGAGCCGCTCGCGGATGCCCCGGTGGATACCGGCGAGGATGGCCGCCGCCGCCAGATAGGGGTTGGCATCGGCGCCGCAGATGCGGTGCTCGATATGCCGGGTAATGGCCGGCCCGCCAGGCACGCGCAGGCTCACGGTGCGGTTGTCCACGCCCCAGGTAGGCGCCAGCGGCGCATAGCTGTTGGCCTGGAAGCGCCGGTAGGAGTTGGCGTTGGGGCAGAACAGCAACAAGGAGTCGAGCAGGCTGGCGAGCATGCCCGCGACCGCCTGGCCGAGCAGCGGCGTGCCGGCCGGCGCCTCGCTGGCGAACAGGTTGCCGCCCTGTCCATCGGCCAGGCTGACGTGCATGTGCATGCCGGTGCCGGCCAGGTGATCGAAGGGCTTGGCCATGAAGCAGGCTTGCATCCCGTGTTTATGCGCCACGCCCTTGACCAGGCGCTTGTAGCGCACCGCCTGATCCATGGCCAGCAACGCATCGCCGTGCTCCAGGGTGATTTCCACCTGCCCCGGGGCGTATTCGGAAATCGCCGTGCGCGCCGGGATCCCCTGCAGCTTGCAGGCGGCGTAGAGGTCTTTGAGAAAGGGTTCGATCTGCTCCAGCTCGCGCAGACCATACACCTGGGTGCTGCGCGGGCGGCCGCCGTCGCGGTCTAGCGCCGGCTGCGGGCGGCCCTGGTGGTCGCGCTGCTGGTCGAGCAGGTAGAACTCCAGCTCGCAGGCCATCACCGGGTGATAACCCTCGGCCTTGAGCGCATCGATCACCCGCACCAGCAGGTGCCGCGGGTCGGCGACGGTGGCGGGCATGCCCTCGCTGGGGTGCATGCTGACCTGCACCGCGGCGGTGGGGATCTGCCGCCAGGGCATGCGGCTCAGGCTGCCGGCCAGCGGGTAGGCGCGACAGTCGATGTCGCCAACCTCCCAGACCAGCCCGGAATCCTCGACGTCGTCGCCGTTGATACTCAGGCCGAGGATGGTGCTCGGCAACGGCCGGCCACTGGCATACACGGCGAGCAGCTCGTCGCGGTGCAACAACTTGCCGCGCGGCACGCCATTGGCGTCGAGGATGAACAGCTCGAACAGTTCGATATCGGGGTGGTGCGCCAGGAACTGCTGGGCATCTTGCACTGAGGCGAATGGCATGGGGCTCTCGTTAGCGCCAAGGGGCGCACGTCCGGCCTGCAACACCGCAGGGGGGGGCGGCAGGACACAATCGGCGGAAGGACGGCGCGCGGGTGCCGCCGGCTTATTCAGATTAGAACGAAAGAGGCATCCGGCGGGCGCGCGTGGCGACAATGCCAGCGCGCCCAGAACGCGAGCATTTCAGGCAGCAACGGATTGAGCCGATCGGCACCGAGGAACGCCCGTTCCCGCCGGGACGGAAAGAACTGGGGGCGAAAGACGGCATAGGCGGGGGGATTCATGGCCAAAGAGGCTCGCACAGAGCCAAGCCGAGGTTAAATCCGCCTTTTCACACCTTCAGTTGCACCAAGGCTAAACATTGCACCCTGCGGCACAGCTCCAACAGCGGCTCAGAGTTCGGGCTTGTAGCCCATACGCAAGCAGCCCCAGTGGCGGCCCTGCACCTGAATGGGCACGGACAGGTCGTGCATCAGCTCGCCGGTATCGCGCATGTAGGTCTGCAACAGCAAGCGCTGCTGATGGCTGCCGCACCGGAGGCCGGTGCGGTCGTTGAACAGGCGCTTGCCGCGACTCTTCGCCATGTCGCGCGCGCGGTCGCCGGTCGGCGGGTGGTTGAAGGCATTGTTGTGGGTCGGCACGTAGCCTTCCGGGGTGCTGGCGATGGCGAACACCAGCCCTTCGTGGCACCCCAGCATCGGTTCCTGCAGCGCCGGCAAGACCTGGTCGGCATAGTGGTCGAAGCGGGTCTTGTACTTGGCCGGAAAGCTGCCGGGGATCGGCTGATAGTGGCGGTCGAAGAGGTCGTCGAGACCGATCCGGCCGGCCTGGATGTCCGCCTCGAACTGGGCGGCGATGTTCGTGGCGCCCTTGCGGGCGAGGTCATAGATGCGCTGGTGGTAATCGTCCAGGCCCACTTCGGCGAGCTGCTCGCTGACGGTTTCGGCCTGGCCGACCAGTTGCCCGGCGGCGTCGCCCAGCTGGCGGGTCTGCGCCTCGCTGGCATGCACGTCGCCGCGCAATTGCTCGACGGCGACGAACAGGCTGGCCAGACGTTCGTGATTGCTCGCCGCGCCTGCGCTGATCTGCGCCACCTGGTTCTCCACATCCACGGCCAGCTCGGCGATGCCGTGCAACTGCCCGCCAGTCCCCTCGATCTGCCGGGCGGCCTGATCCAGCTCGCTGGCCTGTTCCTGGATATGCGCCACCACCGCCGAGCTCTGCTGGCGGATATCGCTGACCATCTGGCCGACTTCTTCGGTGGCCGTGGCGGTGCGCGCGGCGAGGTTGCGCACCTCGTCGGCGACCACCGCGAAGCCGCGTCCCTGTTCCCCGGCGCGCGCCGCTTCGATGGCGGCATTGAGCGCCAGCAGGTTGGTCTGGCTGGCAATCGACTGGATCACCTGGGTGACCTGCTCGATCTGTTCGGTACGGCTGCTCAGGCCATCGATCAACTCGCGACTGGCGGCCGTCTGCGCGCTCAAGCGTTGCATCCTGGCAATCGCCTGGAGCAACGCCTGCTGACCGTCGGCACTGCTTTGGCGCACGGTCTGCGCGGCATTCAGGGTCTGTTCGGCACGCCGGGCGCTGTCCTGTTCGGTGTGGGTGATGGCGTCTGCGCCCTGGCTGATCTGCTCGACCGCCAGCAACTGCGACTTCAGTTTATCGGCCAATTGCTGCACCGTATGCGCCACCTGGGCGGCGGACAAGGCGTTATGGCAGGTGTGCTGGGACAGGCTGCGGCTCAGTTCGGTGAAGTCCGCAGCCGCCGTGCTGTTGGCCGAAACCGAGTCGTCACGGCGCCGCCAGGGGCCGAACCAGGGCCACAGGGCCAGCAGCAGGAGCGATGCAATGCTCAGGTAGCCGGGCAGCTGGAATTGCCAATAGGCCACGACCAAGGCGACCAGTCCGAGGAGGTGAACCAGGCAGGCGGCGGGAGAGTGGGTAATGACTGAGCGCATGACGAACCTCATAGTTTTTATGCTGGCGAGACCAGAACCAACTGCATCCTTATTCACCCCACTCGCGCACCTGCTGCTCCAGCACCTGGGCCGTGCGCGCAATGCCGGCGAATCGCTCGCCTACTCAGTGAATCGGCAGCTGCGGGGTAATCTGTAGGCAGCGATCCGCTCGTCTCGACAACCGCCCTGCGCAACGGCAGTTGATTCGATCACGCAATGCCGCGCTAGACCATGGCACTTTGGTAGCACAGGACTAGCCGGAAAGACGATGGCGCTGGATAAAGCCGCGATCGAGGTAATCCTTCCAGCAGCCGAAGAGCTGCCCGCCGGCGCTGCAGTTATGCCAACTGAGCAAGGCGCCGCCATCGCCGGTGGCGAGCAGCGCCAGGCTCTGGCGTTGGGCGCGATAAGCGCGCAGCGGCGAGCCCCGTAGCGCGGCCGCCAGGTTGGCCGCCAACACGGGCGCCTGGCGCACCGAGTAGACCCCGTTCTTGCGCGCACCGGGCAGGCTGGCGCAATCGCCGACGGCGAAAATATGCGGATGGGAATGGCTTTGCAGGGTCGCCGCGATCTGCACGAAGCCGTTTTTATCGCAGCGCAAGCCACTCTGCGCCAGCCAAGGCAAGGCCCGCGCACCACTGGCCAAGATCAGGCGCGAGCCCCGCCAGACCGGTTTGTCAGCACTGAACAGGCAGTCGCCGTCGATGCGGCTGATCGGGCAATGTTCGCGCACCTGTACGCGCTGCTGGCGCAGATGGCCGAGGGCGCGCAAACGCAAACCGGCCGGGTGCCCCGCCAACAACGACCCACGGCAGAACAGCGCCAGCTCCGCCACCTGGCCGGCCAAGGCCAGGGCCAACTCGACCCCGGCCGCGCCACCGCCAAGAATCGCCACCGGCTGCGGGTCGGCCTGCCAGGCTTGCCAGCCGGCAAGAAAGTCGGCGAAGGGCTTTACCGCCAACACCTGCATGCCAAGATCCTGTTGCGGCGGACGGGCGACGGCACCGCCGACATTCAGCGACAGCCAATCGGCATTCAGGCCCCGGCCATCGGCCAGGTGCAGCTGTTGCTGCACGGCAGACAGTGTTTCGGCCTGGCCGAGAATCAGCTCGACCTTGGCCGCCCGGCACAGTGGCGCCAGCTCGATCTGGCAATCCGCCGCGCGGTAGCGGCCGCTCAACAAGCCCGGCAACATCCCCGAATACCACGCCTCATGCCCGGCACTGAGCAGGCCAATGCGCCCAGGCGGTCGCTCGAGCAGCGTCCAACTGCGCAATACGCCGAGGTGCGCGTGGCCGGCACCGATCAATAGCAAGTCATAATGGTTCATCGAGCCGAAGTTCCCATTCGTTCACAAGCGCAACGGTGCCCATATGGTAAAGATCAGGGGGCCATCTGTCGCGCTCAGACGCTCAGGGCCGAGCTTGCAACTGCGGCGCGGCGAAATAGCTCTCGACGCGCTCGCCGGTGTTGTCGCTGTCGGCGGCGAAGACCACCCCGAGAATCCGCCGCGGCGCGCTGCCGAAGGCGGCGATGGCGTCGGCGCGCAGATCGCGGCGCTCCTCCAGCCACTGCCCCAGCGGCGCCTGCGGCCCGCGCAGCACGCGCATCTCCACCGTTTCGCTGTAGGCGCTGCGGGCATGGCTGTCGGGTGCGGCGCGGTTATCCCAGACGTAGCTGAGGGTCGCCGCCGGCAGGTCGGGGTCGAAGAAGGTGCGCGCCAGGCGCAGCTTCTGCCGGGTCAGGAACGCCAGGCTGGCCAGCGGGTAATCCAGTAGCACATAGACCCTGGCGGCGTAGTCGTCGCCCTCGCGGGTGGCGAAACGCGCCTGCTCCAGGCGCTGCTCGGTGCGCCATTGCCAGCTCAGTTGCCAGGGCCGGTCGCCAGGCAGGTCGAGCGGATGCAGCAAGCCGCCGGCCGCGGCCGCGGCCTCAATACGCAAGACCGCGCGCCCCTCCTGCGCGACCAGGCTGCGCTCGGGGTTTTTCAGCTTGGGGATATTCGCCTCGCGCCAGGGCGCCGACCACTCGCCTTGCGGCGGGCCGGCCGTCCAAGGCGTCAGTTGGTTATCGGTTTGGGCCAGTACGGTCTGAGCCAGCGGTGCCGCCAGCAACAGTGCGATCACTAGCCGGCGCATCAGCCGCGCCGCCAGCGGTGAAAACGCTCGACCCAACGCAATAGCCCCTGCGGCGCATGGCCGCGCTTCCATTCGCCGGCCGCGTACTTGTTGGCCTCGGCCAGGGTCGGGTAGCTATGGATAGTGCCGAGGATCTGGTTCAAGCCGAGGTTGTGCTTCATCGCCAGCACGTATTCGGCGAGCAGTTCGCCGGCATGCTCGCCGGCGATGCACACGCCGAGAATCTTGTCCTTGCCCGGCACGGTGAGCACCTTCACGTAGCCCTGGGCGGCCTCGTCGGCTATCGCCCGGTCGAGGTCGTCGATGCCGTAGCGGGTCACTTCATAGGCAATGTTCCGCGCCCTGGCTTCGCCTTCGCTGAGGCCGACCCGCGCCACTTCCGGGTCGGTGAAGGTGCAGTAGGGAATCACCCGGTAGTCCGCCTTGAAGCGCCTGAAGCCGCTGAACAGCGCATTGACCGCGGCATACCAGGCCTGGTGCGCGGCGACATGGGTGAATTGATAGGGGCCGGTGACATCGCCCACCGCATAGATGTTGGGCAGGCGGGTGGCCAGATACTCGTCGGTTTCCAGGGTGCCGTTGGGGCGTAGGGTCAGACCCAACTCCTCGACCCCGTAGCCACTGACATTGGCCACCCGGCCGAGGGCCAGCAGCAGGCAGTCGAAGGCGATGGTCACCTCTTCGCCGGTGTCGAGGCGACGGGCGACCATGCGCTGCTCGCCATCGACCAGCTCGAAGCGCTCGGCGCGGTGCTGCAGGCGCACGTCGACGCCGTCGGCCTGCAGGCTGGCGAGTAACAGTGCGCTGGCATCGGCATCCTCGCGCGGCAGCAGGCGCTCGGCCAGTTCCACCTGGATCACCTGGCTGCCGAGGCGCTGAAAGGCCTGGGCCAGCTCGCAACCGATCGGCCCGCCGCCCAGCACCAGCAGCCAGCGCGGTTGTTGGCGCAGGCTCCAGATGTCGTCGGAGGTGTAGCCGCGCACCTGTTCCAGGCCGGGAATCTTCGGCACCAGCGGGCGCGCGCCGGCGGCGATAATGATGCTGCGGCTGCTCAGGATCCGGCCGTTCACCGCCACCGTCCAGGGCGAGAGGATTTTCGCCTCGCCCTGGATCACTTCGACGCCCAGACCGCTGTAGCGCTCGACCGAGTCGTGCGGCGCGATCTCGCCGATCACCCGCTGAATACGCGCCATCACCGCAGGAAAATCCACCGCGCCGCGCACGCCGGCGAAGCCCAGCGCCTCGCCCTTTTTCAATTCATGGGCCAGCCTGGCCGAGCGCAGCAGCGCCTTGGACGGCACGCAGCCGGTGTTCAGGCAGTCGCCGCCCATCTGCTGCTTTTCGATCAGGCCGACCTTGGCCTTCACCGCCGCGGCGATATAGGCGCTGACCAGGCCGCCGGCACCGGCGCCGATCACCAGCAGGTTGCGCTCGAAGGTCTTGGGCTTATGCCAGCCGGCATACCGCCGGCGCGCCTGCACCAGGTCGAGCAGTTTGCGTGCGAGCAAGGGGAACAGGCCGAGCAGGACGAAGGCGCCGAGCAGCCCCGGCGAGAGAATCCCGCCCAGCGACTGCAGCCGACCCAGCTCGCGACCGGCGTTCACGTAGACCAGGGTGCCCGGCAGCATGCCCAGCTGGCTGACCCACCAGTAGGTGCGCAGCGGCAGGCGGGTCAGGCCCATGGCCAGGTTGATCAGGAAGAACGGGAACACCGGCACCAGGCGCAGGGCGAACAGGTAGAAGGCGCCTTCGCGTTCGACCCCGGCATCGATGCCGGCCAGGCGTTGGGCGAAGCGCGCCTGTACCCAGTCGCGTAGCAGGAAGCGGCTGCTGAGCATGGCCAGACTCGCGCCCAGAGTGGAGGCGAAGGACACCAACAGCAAGCCTTCGAACAAACCGAACAGCGCCCCACCGAGCAGGGTCATCAAGGCCGCGCCGGGCAGCGACAAGGCGGTGACCGCGACATAGGCGAGGAAGAACAGCCCGCCCGCCTGCCAGGGATCGCTCGCGACCTGGGCATTCAGCGCCGCCTGCTGCGCCTTGAGCGCTTCCAGGTTGAGGTACTGGCCGAGGTCGAAGACCCAGAAGCTGCCGAGTAAAGCCAGGATCAGGCCCAGCAAGGCCAGTTTGCGACTGTTCATCGATCCAGCGCCTCCAGTGCGCAGAGGCCTTGGCACAGGCTGAAGCCGGCCAGCAGAGCCCGCTGCGGTTGCTCCGCGCCGGCGCCGAGAATGCGTGGGCGATAGGACTGCGCCGCCGGGCTGGCGGTTGGCCACTGGCGGTCGAAATCGGCGAGAAAG
Organism: Pseudomonas sp. sp1636; assembly: GCF_030376615.1. Classification (GTDB taxonomy): domain Bacteria; phylum Pseudomonadota; class Gammaproteobacteria; order Pseudomonadales; family Pseudomonadaceae; genus Aquipseudomonas. Next base: position 11,301 of record NZ_JARRAB010000007.1, on the reverse strand, counting down.
GCATCGTGAGCGTAGTGCAACGGCAGTGCCTCGATAAACAGAGCCTCGCGCTGGCAGCGATACAACGCCGCCGGATGGGCCGTGGTGGCGATGCGGCTGAGCAGCCCATAGCGGCCGCCGGCAAAATTCGGCAAGCCGGCCGCGCCGTTATTGATCAACGCTCCCTGACGCAAGTTCAACGCCACGGCCGTGCAGGTGTGACTGGTGGCCAGCACCCTGAGCCGGTTGGCAGCCAACCAGTCGTCCAATTGCCGTTGACGCCCGGGCTCGGCCAGCGCTTCGCGGGCGCAGTTCCAGCCGGCCAGGGAATGCTCGTCGCCGTGACTGATCGCCACCCGCTGGCCGCCGACGCTGACCAGCGCAGTGCTGGGCCGCGCGGCCAGGCGCGCGGCCATGCCCGGCAAGCCCTGCACGGTTTGCTTCAATTCGAGCTGAATCGCATTGGAGCGCTCGACCACGCCGTCATCCACCGTCATGGGGTAGGCGCAGCCGCAACCGGCGCCGCTGTCGTGGGCACGGCCGAGTTCGCTTTCGACATTGCCGCGCAAGGCCAGGTGTCCGCCCAAGCCCTGCTCGATGGCCTGGAAAATAACCGGGTCGCGGTCGAACCAGTGGGCATCGCCATTGAACACCACCCGCGCACCCGGCTCTGCGCCCAGGCGTTGTTCCAGCGCGGCCAGGGCCTGACGATTGCCGTAGAGGCCACCGACCACATACAGACTCTGGCAGTCGAACAGCGGCTCGCCGGCGAAGGCATCGCGGGGCAGGCGGTAATCCAGCGGGCAATCGCGGCCGGCGCGCATCAGACTCGACCCCACAGCCAGCCGGGGAGCAGATAACCGAGCACGCAGAGGCCCAGGCCATAGAGGTTAGTGCCGAGTAGCAGGGCGTACTTGCCTTCGCCGATGGCCCAGCTCTGCGGAATCCAACCCAGGGTCAGGGCCACACCCAGGCCCAGCCCGCCCCAGAAGCTCAGGTGAAAACCCAACCGGGTCGGTACGGTCAGACCGTGCAGGATAAACACCGGGGCCAGGCCGATGACCATGGTGCCGCTGATGGTGGTGGCCTTGAGGATGTCGGTGCCGGCGAGCATCGGCAGGTTGCCGAGCAGGGCAAAGACCACCATCACCGCCATGCCCACAGCAATCGCCTGCTGGCCCAGGTCGCGGCCGGCCAATTGCGGCAATTCGCGCCCGGCCAGCTTGGCCAGGCTGGAAAAGGTCGAGTCCAGGGTCGAACCGGCAGCCGACACCATCACCACCGTCATCACCAGCAAGGCACCGATGCCCAGGGTCTTGGCCAGCGCCGCCGGTACGTTGTCGGAGGCGGCCAGGCCGCTGAGCTGGGCATGCACGCCGATCAGGCTGAAGGCCAGAATGGCGAAAAAACCCAGCACCCCGGCGATCACGAAGGAGCGACGCATGGTCTTTTCGTCGCTGATAAAGCCGCGGTCGGTCAGCACCGGATCGTGGAAACCGTAGCTGAAGGCTTGCAGACCGGCCACCAGGAGCAGGTCGACGCCGGCATTCAGCGCCCAGTGGCTGGTGCTGGCCAGCTCGGCGGGCGAATGTTGCGGCAGCACCAGGCCGAGCACCCAGACCAGGGCGACGACGAAGATCGCCGCCTGCGCCGCGTCGGTGAGGATCGAGCTGCGCAGGCCGCCGCGCAGGCTGTAGGCCAGGGTCACGGCGGTGAACAGCAACGCGGCGCCGATGAATTCGAGGCTGCCGGAGTCGCCGTAATAGCCGCCGACCACTGCGGTGTTGCTCCACACCTCGTTGAACAGGCGGATCAGAATGGCGGCGGAGAAGGCCAGGGCGGCGCCACGACCGTAATGGCGGCTGAGGAAACTCACCAGCCCGGTGGCGGCGAAACGGCGGCGCAGGCGGTAGATGACGAAGCCGGTGAGCGGGATCGACAGCCAGTACATGGCGTAGGCCAGACCGCCGACCAAGCCGTAGCTGGCGCCCAGGTTGGCGGCGTTGGTCACCGACTTGGCGAAGATCCAGCTGATGAAGATGCTCGAGGTCAGCAGCCAGGGCGCGGCACCGCGGCCCCGGTTGTCCTCGCCATTGAAGAAGCCGCCGAGGGTCACCGTGCGCGGCGCCAGCGCCAGCATCAAGACGCCGTAGGCCAGCAGAAAACCCCAGAAAAACAGCCCGGTGATGCTGGTGGGTTGCATGGTTCGATCCTTATGAATTTAACGCGCCAGCACAGCTCGAGCCCTGCCCGGCCGTGCAGGCGAAACAGTGATCGCGGGTGACTATGGGGTTGCCAGCCAGGTTGGCGCCCAGCAGATCGCGCAAATGGGGGCGCTGACGAGCGATCAACTGGCCCTGCAACTCAAGTGGCAAGTCGAGCATCTGGTTGAAGTCGCAGTCGTACAGATAGCCCTGCCAGTCGACGCTGACCAGTGACCGGCACATCAACGGCTCGATATTTTCCGGACGATAACTGTCGCGCAGCAGCTGCATGTAGGCATTGAACTGACCCTTGCTGACCAGGGTGCTGCCGAAACGCGCGATCGGCTGGTTGGTGATGCACAGCAGGTGATTGAAACGGATGCCGAAATCTTCCAGCAGGTGGCGTTTGTAGTCGGCCTCCAGCGCGGCTTGCGGCGGCGGCAGGCTGGGCCCTTGCGGGTTGTACACCAGGTTCAGCAGCAAGCCGCTGCCGGCCTGGCCATAGCCGAGCGCATTGAGCTGTTGCAGGCCCTTGATACTGGCATCGAACACGCCGTCGCCGCGCTGCTGGTCGACGTTATCGCGCGAGTAGCAGGGTAAGGAGGCGCTGACCTCGACGCCCTGTGCGGCAAGAAAATCGGCCAGATCTGCATAGCCGGGCTCGCCGAGAATGGTCAGGTTGCAGCGGTCGATAACGCGTAAGCCTTCGCGGCGGGCGTGCGTCACGATCTCGCGAAAACGCGGGTGCATCTCCGGGGCGCCGCCGGTTAGATCCAGGGTCTGCACCGGATGGGCGTCTATCACCTGATGCAGCAAGGCCAGGCTCTCGTCGGTCATCGCCTCGCTACGGCTCGGCCCGGCATTCACGTGGCAATGCAGGCAACGCTGGTTGCAGCGATAGGTCAGGTTGATCTGCAAGGCTTCCAGCGAACCGCGGCGAATCGCCGGGAAAGCCAGTTGGTCGAGCAGGGGAAGCATGGCGTGCACGGTTTACTCCTTGGCGAAGAACGTCGCGGCCACGCTACGGCCGATCCGCTGGCCGCGCCGATGCCCATGCGACGTGTGTCTGGCATATAGAACTAGAGAGCGGTTATGCCTGTTTGTTACAGACGCGGCCAATGATCTGGCGCCAACTGGTTATACCAAGCTTATACAGCTAGCGCAGAATCGGCTGACGACAATATCGCCGCACCGGCCCAGGGGACTACGCAGACGCCGCTTGAACCTGTTTTTCGTCGCCGCCGATGGATGCTTACGGCCTGCTGCGGTGGCCTGTGGCCCGCTTCGTAGCCCGGATGCAATCCGGGGAGCAATGCCCGGCGCCAAACCGCTCCCGGATTGCGCTGGCGCTTATCCAGGCTACGAAGCTGGCATGACGCTCACGACGCGGCGTAACCCCACAATGCTGAGCACGGCACCCCGGATACAAGAAAACCCGCCGAAGCGGGTTTTCCATGCTGCGTTTGCGCTTACGCCAGTTCGTCGAAGCACTCTTGGATGATCGCCAGACCGCGATCCAGCAACTCGTCTTCGGCGGTCAGCGGCACCAGCACCCGCAGCACGTTGCCGTAGGTGCCGCAGGACAGCAGGATCAAGCCCTTGTCGCGGGCCTTGGCGACGATCTGGCCGACCAGCGCGGCATTCGGCTTGTGCAGGTCGCCGTCCTCGAACAACTCGACGGCGATCATCGCCCCGAGGGCGCGCACCTCGCCAATCGCCTTGTGCTTGGCCTGGATGGCTTTCAGGCCCGTGACCAGACGCTCGCCCACCGCCTTACAGCGCTCCAGCAGCTTCTCTTCCTCGAACACCTCGATCACCGCCAGGGCCGCGGCGCAGGCCAGCGGGCTGCCGGCGTAGGTGCCGCCCAGGCCGCCGGGGGCGATGGCGTCCATGTACTCGGCCTTGCCGCACACGCCTGCCACGGGAAACCCGCCGGCGATGGATTTGGCGAAGGTGGTCAGGTCGGCGGCCACGCCCATCTGCTCCATGGCGAAGAAGGTGCCGGTACGCCCGGCGCCGGTCTGCACCTCGTCGGCGATCAACAGGATGCCGTGCTGGTCACAGAGGGCGCGCAGGCGCTGCATAAAGGCTTTCGGCGCCACATAGAAGCCGCCCTCGCCCTGCACCGGCTCGATGATGATGGCGGCGATGTCGCGCGGCTCGGCGTCGTTCTTGAACACCCGCTCGATGCTGGCGATGGCGTCGTCGACGCTGACCCCGTGCAATGCGCAGGGGTACTGGGCGCGGAACACGCCGCCGGGCATCAGGCCCATGCCGGCCGAATAGGGATTGACCTTGCCGGTCAGCGAGAGGGTCATCATGGTGCGACCGTGGTAGCCGCCGGTGAAGGCGATCACCCCGGCGCGGCCGGTGGCGGCGCGGGCGATTTTCACCGCGTTCTCCACCGCTTCCGAGCCGGTGGTGACCAGCAGGGTCTTCTTGGCGAAGTCGCCCGGCACCCGGGCGTTGATCTTCTCGCACAGCTCGACGTAGGGCTCGTAGGCCAGCACCTGGAAGCAGGTGTGGGTCAGCTTGCTCAGCTGCTCCTGCACCGCCGCCACCACTTTGGGGTGCAGGTGGCCGGTGTTGAGCACCGCGATGCCGCCGGCGAAGTCGATGAACTCGCGGCCCTCGACGTCGGTGACGGTGGCGTTCTGCGCGCGGTCGGCGAAGATCGGGTGGATCTGGCCGACGCCACGGGGGACGGCGGCAGTGCGGCGTTGCATCAGGGATTCGTTGGTCTTGCTCATGGTGTCCTCATTCGCCGCTCATCGGTCGGCGTGGCTCAAGGATGAAATGACCGGGTTAGCGCGGCAGCAGCATACGATGATCGACTGCTACGGCCCTCCCGGCCACGGGGGCATAATTCTTTTGCCTTACCGATACCGCCAACGCGGCATCGCCAAAGCGCAGTAGCGACCGACTAGATACCCAGGCAGAGGTATTTGATTTCCAGGTAGTCCTCGATGCCGTACTTGGAACCTTCGCGGCCGGTGCCGGAGGCCTTGATTCCGCCGAACGGCGCCACCTCGGTGGAGATGATTCCGGTATTGACGCCGACGATGCCGTACTCCAACGCCTCGGCCACACGGAACACCCGACCCAGGTCGCGGGCATAGAAGTAGGAGGCCAGGCCGAACTCGGTGTCGTTGGACATGGCGATCACTTCGGCCTCGTCCTTGAAGCGGAACAAGGGCGCCAGCGGACCGAAGGTCTCTTCCTTGGCCACCGCGGCGTGGTTCGGCACATTGAGCAGAATGGTCGGTTCGAAGAAGTTGCCGCCCAGGCTGTTGCCGCCGGCGACCAGTTTGGCGCCCTTGCCGACCGCATCGGCGATGTGTTCCTGAACCTTGGCCACGGCCTTGGCGTCGATCAGCGGGCCGGTGGTGATGCCATCGTCCAGGCCGTTGCCGATCTTCAACTTGGCCACCGCGGCCATCAGCTTCTCGGCGAAGGCGTCGTACACGCCGTCCTGCACATACAGGCGGTTGGCGCAGACGCAGGTCTGCCCGGCGTTGCGGTATTTGGACGCCAGGGCGCCTTCCACCGCGGCATCCAGATCGGCATCGTCGAACACGATAAAGGGTGCGTTGCCGCCCAGCTCGAGCGATACCTTCTTGATGTCCTTGGCACACTCGGCCATCAACTGGCGACCGATCTCGGTCGAGCCGGTGAACGACAGCTTGCGCACGATCGGGTTGCCGGTCAGCTCCGCACCGATATCGCCGGCGCTGCCGGTGACCACGCTGAGCACCCCCTTGGGAATGCCGGCACGGTGCGCCAGCTCGACCAGGGCCAGGGCCGAGAACGGGGTCTGCGAAGCCGGCTTGATCACCATGGTGCAACCGGCAGCCAGGGCCGGGCCAGCCTTGCGGGTGATCATCGCCGCCGGAAAGTTCCACGGCGTAATCGCGGCAGTCACGCCGATCGGCTGCTTGAGCACCAGAATGCGCTTGTCAGCCTGATGGCCGGGAATGGTGTCGCCGTACACGCGCTTGGCTTCTTCGGCAAACCACTCGATAAAGGAGGCGGCATAGGCAATCTCACCCTTGGCCTCGGCCAGTGGCTTGCCCTGCTCCATGGTCATCAACCGGCCGAGGTCGTCCTGGTTCTCCATCATCAGCTCGAACCAACGACGCAGCTTGGTCGCGCGCTCCTTGGCGGTCAGCGCACGCCAGGCCGGCAGGGCACGGTCGGCCGCCTCGATGGCGCGCCGGGTCTCGGCGGCCCCCATCTTCGGCACGCTGCCGATGATCTCATTGGTGGCCGGGTTGTTGACCTTGATAGTCTGGCCACTGTCGGCGTCCAGCCAATTGCCGTCGATATAAGCCTGTTGGCGGAACAGCTGGGTGTCTTTCAATTGCATGGCAGTCTCCTAAACTCCCGACACCCAGGCGTCGGACGATTGTGGTTGGCACACGGGCAGGCGCCCATATAAAAATCTTCTGGCAGGCGCGCTGCCGCGCGCGATCAATTCTTGGCCATCAGCCTAGAGTACGAACGATCCCGGTTGCGCAGGGTTTCGAACGGGGCTAGCGAGAACGTTTGAAATCTCAAACGAATCCTAGGGTCACGAGGGGTAAAGGGCAATAGTCTGTTCGAAAAAATTAACGAACTAGCCGCTCAAGGGTGACCCCGGTGATCAGCCCCGACAAAACCGCCGTATGCGTGCGCAATCACACACAAACCGCCAGCATGGACGCCCGCTCACGACATGCGTATGATTGCGCCCGCGCTGCACCAGTAGCTCAGCTGGATAGAGTACTGCCCTCCGAAGGCAGGGGTCGTGGGTTCGAATCCCGCCTGGTGCGCCAAATATTCGACAAAGCCCCAGGTGGAAATCTGGGGCTTTGTCGTTTCAGGCACCGACCTCGCAGCCACCCGCGCCTCAGCTTATCTGCTGCACTTGGTCGCCCTTGAGCAGGCTCAGCAGCGCATCGGCATCGAGTTTGCCGCTGACCTCACCACCGCCCAGCAAACTGTCGGCAAGGTCGCGCTTCTGTCCGTGCAGGGCAACGATCTGCTCCTCGATGGTGTGTTCGGTGACCAGCCGGTAGATCGTCACCGGGCGTTGCTGCCCCATGCGATGGGCACGGTCGCTGGCTTGATCCTCCACCGCCGGGTTCCACCAGGGGTCGAGATGGATCACGTAGTCGGCGGCGGTCAGGTTGAGCCCGGTGCCACCGGCTTTCAGGCTGATCAGGAAGATCTCGCCGCTGCCCGCCTGGAAGGCCGCCATACGCGCCTGGCGCTCCTTCGGCGGCGTGGCGCCGTCCAGATACTGATAGCTGATGCCTTGCTCGTCGAGCCAACCACGAATGATGCTCAGATGGTCGACGAACTGGCTGAACACCAGCGCTTTATGGCGATTATCCAGCAGCTCTTCGACAATTTCGGCAAAGGCCGCCAGCTTGCTGCCACTCAGGCCGCAACCCGGCACGACCAGGCTCGGGTGACAGCAGAAGCGCCGTAGACGGGTGATTTCCGCCAACACCTGCAGCGACTTGCCCGGCGCCGTGGTGCTCAGCGTATCCAGGGCCTGTTGGCGCAGCGCCTCGTAGAGGTGCTTCTCCTCGCTGGATAACGGCACCTTGTAGGTGATCTCGGTACGCGATGGCAGCTCGTCAAGCACCTGGCTTTTCAGCCGCCGCAGGATGAACGGCTGGATCAAAGCTTTCAACGCCTTGCGCGCACCCGGTTCGCCACGTTCGATCGGCGTGGAAAAGCGCTGGGCAAAACGCTCCTGGCTGCCGAGCAGGCCCGGGTTAATAAAGCGAAAGAGGTTCCACAGCTCGCCCAGATGGTTTTCCACCGGGGTGCCACTGGCGATCAGCTTGAAGTCCGCTTGCAAGGTCATCGCCGCTTGCGAGCGCTTGCTCTGCGAATTCTTGATCGCCTGGGCTTCATCCAGCACCACACTGGTCCAGTGCTGGCTGGCGAACGCCTGGTTGTCCTGCTGTAACAGGCCATAGCTGACAATCACCAGATCCAGCGGCCCCAACCCTTCGAGGTGGCGGTTCTGCTGATAGATGTGCAACCTGAGCGTTGGCGCAAAGCGCGCGGTTTCCGCCTGCCAGTTGAGCGCCACCGAGGTCGGCGCCACCACCAGTTGCGGCCCGGCCGGCGCCCGGTGCAGCAACAGGGCCAGGGTTTGCACGGTTTTGCCCAGGCCCATGTCATCGGCCAGGCAGGCACCGACCCCCCATTGGGCCAGGCGCGCCAGCCAGTCGAAGCCTTCGCGCTGGTAGTCGCGCAGCTCGGCCTGCAGGGTGCTCGGCAGCTGCGGTTGGAAGTGCTTGAGCGATTCGAGCTTGTCCAGGTGCGCTTGCCAGCCGGCATCGGCCTGGAACTCGCCGGCCTCTTGCGCCAAGCCGGCCAACAGCGGCGTGGTCAGCAGATTCAGGCGCAGACCGTCATCGCCGACCCGATCGGCCAGGTGGGTCAGTTCGTCCAAACGCTTGCGCAGGCTCTCGCTCAGCGCCAGCCAGTCCTGCTCGCCGAGCTTGAGGAAGCGCCCAGGGCTGGACTGGAGCAACTCCAGCAGCTGACGCAGGTGCAGCACGCGGCCATCGTCCAGCTGCACTTCGCCACTGAGCACGAACCAGTCGCCCTGCTGCTTGAGCCCGAGCTTGAGCTGGCCCATGCCCGGCCGAGCCTTGATCCGCATGCGCTCGCCTTCCGGCCAGACGCATTGCAGCCAGTCGCCCTCCAGTGCCTGCAACTCACTCAAGACCTGCAGGGCATCCTGCGGCTCGGCCAGCTGCCACTCCTGACCATCGCTGTCGGCCTGTGCCAGCGCCGGGCAGGCCTGCAGCACTCGTTGCAACGAAGCAGTTTCTGCGCGCAGGTCGCGACTGGCCTGTAGCGCTTTACCGTCCAGCTCACCGAGCACGTTTTCCAATCCCTGGCCAGGCCTGAACCAACTGCTGCTGGCCAGGGGTCGCACCAACAGCTGCAGGCGCAGGCCAGCCTCCAGCGGCAACAAATGGGCATACAGCGTGCCATCTGCGGAAACGCTGTCGAGATGACCAGCCAGCTCGGGCAGATCCGAGTGAATCGGCAACAGCGGCGCTATTGCACCTATTGCCTCGATCAACTGCGCCTTGGCGGCCTGCGGCACACTCAGGCCGTCGCCGACGATATCGCCGATCTGGCGCAACTCACGGCTGATCGGATAAACCAGCAGGCGCGTCGGCGTCTCCTTGCGCAACAACACACCTGGGCTGCCCTGCACGCCACTCGGCTCGAGCCTGAGGTGGATCTGCGCCCCCTGAGACTTGAGCTGCAAGCTGACCTGGCCGGGTAGCAGGTCGATCCGTACATCTGGCGCATCGGCCCAGAACAAGGCCGGATGCCCAAGCAGCCGAGGCAAAGCCTGCTCCGCAGGCAATTCGTAGCGCGCCCCGCCATAGTAGTAATCGCTACCGAGCTGGATCTGGCGGATGGCCTGGATATCCTGCTCCAGCAGGAAATCCAGGCTGTCGCCGTCCTCGAACAAACGCTTGAGTGCCACGGCGCGCCCCTTGCTCCACTGCCCCTTGGCGCCGAGCTTCTGCTCGCGCGGTTCGACGCTCAGTTGATATGGGCTGAACGTGACAAACCAGGCCAGTCGCGCCGACTTCTGGGCCTGCGTCGTGTTCGACTCGGTCTTGCCCGGCTTGAGCAGAGATAGCGCGGTCAGGGCATGCTGCCAGGCTTCCTGACGCTGATAAAGGCCGACCAGCGGCACCAGGCCGGCCACCTGATGCCAGTCCGGCTGTCGCCGCGGCTGGCCAAACTGCTGCGCCAGCAGAGCATCCAGCTCCTCGCTTAGCCAGTGATAACCAGCCGCCGCAAGCTTGTCGCGAAAGCCGCCGAGCTGCTCGCACCAAGCCGGCTCACGCACCACCGCAGCATCTGCCCAGTACAAGCCCAGCGCTAGCAGCAAGCCATCAAAACCATTGAGCGACAACGCCCCACTAAACTCTGGATCAGGCCGCCTGACACTGCCCTGCTGCTGCTCGACCAGCATCTGCAGCGCCGGATAAGCACGGCCGTAATACTCTTTCAGCCCCAGGCTGACCGCCTGCTTGAGCGCCGGGTACAGCTGCTTGTCCGCACTGGCGAGCAACAGTAGGCAATAAAAACCATTGAGTATCGGCGGCAGGTCGACCTTGCGCTTCTTACTTTGCCGCTTGATCGCCTGCATCCACTCCTGCATTGCCAGCAAGGCTTGCGGATACTGACCACGCAACACCTGCAGAATGAACTGCTGCATGAACGCCAGACCACCCTGCCCCAGCACCTCATACTGCACCCAGTCTCCACGCCACAGAGCCTGCAACATCAGCTGCAACGACAAATCCGGACTGAGCGAAGAGCCCACGAGCAAGGCCAGCCCCTGCCGATAAGCCTCTTCTGCCGGTTGCAGCTGCCAGTTCACCTGGCTCAGATAATCCTCCAGCAACAGGCTTTTGACCTCATGCTTGAGCGTGGCAAACACCTGCTTTCCCGGCTCGTCAGCCAGCAGTTGCTGGCAAGGCGACTCGTCCGTCAGAGTATGACGCAGCGAACTCGACTGCAGCAGAGCCAAACCCTGCTGCACGTCGTCCGCTTGCCCGCCCAGAATGTCTAACCACAGACTCAACCGCTGGTTCGCCTGGCTAGGTATATCCCAGGCACTGCGCGGCGGCGCCATGCTGCTGCGTAACGCGAGCAACCAGCTGTCTTTGCTGACGTCGCTATTGAGCTGCTGCAACACCAGATTGCGCCGCTCTGGCGGCAAGCAATAGGGCTGCCCGCCGCCGCCAAGGGAAACCCAGTCGAGCTTGTGCAGCATCGCCAATATCTCGCCCAATGCTGCTCCATCCAGGGCTCTGGTCGGGGAGTTTCGCACCCCCATGTCGCGCAGCTGCTCGAGCAAAGCGGTTTTATGTTTGCCAGGGAAAGATAGTGCCAACACATAAAGCACTGCTTTGTAGGCGTCCGGCAAAGCAGCAAGCCCGGAACGGATCGCAGGGGTGGACATTGGTAATTCCAGCCTCAGAAGGGAAATTTAGATGCGAGATATTAAGCCGGTGTTTCTCACGCGCAAAGACAAACCCCCCACCCGTTTTCACGGATGGGGGGTTTGGAATAC
>NZ_JARRAB010000006.1 GCF_030376615.1 Pseudomonas sp. sp1636 | reverse complement strand
AAAACGCCGCCTACGGGAATCTGTGGAGGTGCAGACAAAGACACCGAGGGGCGATTACACAAGCGAAATCTCCCCTGCCTGGATCGCGTAACCGGTAAGTGTTGCTGCCATTCGGGACAGCGGCCCCGGTTGGCAGCCCGCGGCAAAAATGCCGCTGACCGGGCTTGAGTGAAGCGGCGGCAGTGTCGATACACCGGGGCTCGTTTATTGGTATAGCCTGAACGCTGTTGTCGGCAAATCTAGGCCAGTGGCGGCACCCACCAGTAGCGCACGAAGTGGAAGAAGATTGGCGCGGCGAAGCACACCGAGTCGAGGCGGTCGAGCATGCCGCCGTGGCCTTCGATCATGTGGCCCCAATCCTTCACCCCGCGATCGCGCTTGATCGCCGACATCACCAGGCCGCCGGCGAAGCCGAGCAGGTTGACGGTCAAGGCCATCAACGCGGCCTGCCAGAAACTGAAAGGCGTGATCCAGCACAGCATGGCGCCAACCAGGCTGGCCAGGGCTACCCCACCGAGAAAACCTTCGACCGTCTTCGAGGGGGATAGACGCGGAGCGATCTTGTGTTTGCCGAACAGCTTGCCGCAGACGTACTGCAGCACATCGGAGAGCTGCACCACCATGATCAGCCAGGCGATCAGCAACAGGTTGCGTCCCTCATAGCCGGGGATGTCCAGGGTCAGCAGGGCCGGCACCGCCGAGATGCAGTAGACCGCGATCATCAGCCCCCACTGCACCTTGGACGCCCGCTCGAGAAAGCGCGTGGTATCGCCGCCCAGGGAGGCGAGAATCGGCAGCAGGAGAAACAGGTAAACCGGGATGAAGATACTGAACAGGCCGTACCAGTCGACGGCGATCAGCAGGTACTGCATGGGCAAGGCGAAATAGAAGGCGGCCACCAGCGCCGGGTAGTCGCTGCGTCGGGTCGGGGTCAGGGTCATGAATTCGCGCAGGGCGTAGAAGGACACGCAGTAAAACAGCAGGATGACGCCGATATTGCCGAACAGAAAGGCGCAGCCGATCACCAGCACCATCACCCACCAGGCATTGATGCGCGCGTTGAGGTTGTCGATGACCGGATTGGGTCGGTCGCCGCTGCGGCGTTTGAGCAGCCAGCCGATTGCCGAGGCGAGCAGTAACAGGGCGCCGATAGCGGCGAACAGCAGCAGGGTGTTGTGATCCATTTCAAGCCTCCTCGGGCGCCATGGCCAACAGGGCATTACGTGCGCGTTCGAGGAACGCCTGCTTGCTTTCGCTTTCGAGCCACGGCAGCGGGGCACCGAAACTCAGGGTGCACAGCAGTGGCAACGGCAGCGCCCTGCCCTTGGGCATGACCCGGTTGAGGTTGGCGATCCAGACCGGAATCAGCTCGACCTGGGGGCGCGCCTTGGCCAGGTGGTACAGGCCGCTTTTGAATGGCAGCAGGCCGTCTTCCAGATTGCGCGTGCCCTCGGGAAACAGAATCAGCGAGTCGCCGTTATCCAGGGCATCGAGCATGGGCTGCAAGGGGTTGCCCCCCGGCGAACTGCGCTCGCGGTCGATCAAGACACCGTTGAACACCTTGTCGATCAGATAGCGCCGCAGCTTGTCGCGCCGCCAGTAGTCGGCACCGGCTACCGGGCGGGTCGTGCGCCGTAGCTCCTCGGGTAGCGAAGCCCAGAGCAGGACGAAATCGCCATGGCTGCTGTGATTGGCGTAGTACAGCCGTTGCACCGGCTGCGCCGTGCAGCCGAGCCAGAGGGCGCGGGCACCGGTGAGCAGGCGTGCCGTTGAGGTAATGGCAAAAGCGGTCAGGGAAGCGAGCATGGACGGTTCCTTATCCGGTGATGGAAAGCCAGGGCAGGCTGAGCATGATCAGCACAGCCAACAGCAGTTGAGCCAGCAGCCAGACAGCTTGCATGCGCAAGAGTCGCAGCGCGCCGCGGCAGCGTTGATCCCAGGCGCGTGCAGCCTGGTTTGCCGGTTGCAGACCAAGCTGGCCGAGGGCCCGATCGAGATCGAGGGTGCGGCCGTGCAGTTGCGCAACGGAGTCGCCCAGATGCTGAAACAGCTCGGCATCCAGGGCGACACGCACGGCCCAGTACTTCTCGATCAGACCGAGGATGACCAGCAAGGCGCAGAGCAAGGCGCTTAACGGATGTGCTGCTGTGTTCAGCAGCGGGGCCAGGCCGATCAGCAAGGCGAGCAGGGTCAGCCCAGCGGACAGCCAATCCAGCGTTCGCCCCCGGCGCAGGAGGCTGGCCATCAGCTGAAGCTGCATTTCAGTAGCCATGGGTTACCGCCAGTTGATCCTGCGACTGTTGGCGGCTTAGCAGCAGCATGTCGTCGAGTGCTTGCTGGTGGGGCTCGCCCAGGACTAACTGTGGACGCGCCAGACGCAAGCGTTCGATTGCCCCGGGCACATCCTGGCAGCGTCCGCTATGCAGCAGCCAGGCCGCCACTGCAGTAGCGCTGCGCGAATAGCCGAGGGCGCAATAGACCAGCAATGGGCCGTGCTGGCGCAGGGTTTCGATGGCTTGCGCGGCGGCAAGGCAGGTTTGCGCACTGGGCGCAGTCAGGTCGAGCACCGGTAGCGCGCGATAAACCTTGGCTCGAACGGTTGCCGGCAGTTCGGCGCAGAGATCGAGCAGGGCGTTGAACTGGTCAGCCTGCCCGGCGGTGGGAATGCGTCCGAGCCAGACGCCCTCGGCCACTTCATTGGCGTGCGCATGGCGGCCGGTCCACAGCCGCGAGTTGAGCCAGGCGGCGGCCAGATAAGGTGCGAACAACCAGCAGGCGGCGCTGCTCAGGCGGCCTTCGGCATCCTTCTGGAAGCCTTCGGCACCGAACAGGGCATAGTTCAGCGCGACCAGCAGCAAGGAGACGCTCGGCCATAACAACCATAGCCAGGCGCCCGCGAGATTGACCGCCAGCGCCGTAGCCAGGGCAGCGGCAACGCCATAGCACAAAGCCAGCCGCCAGCGTTTGGGGGCGCGTGCCAATTGCCAGCGCTGCAGCGGTTCAGGGCCATCGATGGGCCACAGCCAGACGCATAACCAGCCGACCAGCACCCCGGAGGGGACATCAATGAAATGATGTTGCCAGGTGGTCAGCACCGACAGGCCGATGAGGAAAAACCAGGCATGCAACAGCACTCGCCAGAGCCCGCTGGCGTAGCGGGCGAAGCACACCCAGAGCACCACCAGCAGGGCGATATGCAGGGACGGCGCCTGGTTGAACGGTTTGTCGAAGCCCATCAGCACATCGAACAGACCGCCGAACAGGCCATCCAGCTCGGGGCGCTCGAAGGTGAAGCGCAGCGGCCAGAGCAGGAAAGCCGTGATGCACAGCAGCTGTACGCTCAGCAGGCGCAGGCCATGGCGATCCATTTCCCGCCGTGTAGCCGGCAGCAGAAAGGACAAACCATATAGCAGATCAATCGACCAATAAGGCACGATAGTCCACGGCCATAGCGGTATTTGGCGTTCCCAGGCGAACACCAGGCTACCGACATCCGCCCGCTGCGCGCTTAGCCAGTTGGCCAAGCCGTAACTGGCGAAGAACAGCGGGGCCAATAGCAGCAGCCATAACAGGCCGCGCTGCCACAGCCCCGCTTCGCGACCAAGCGCAACGCCTGCCATCAGGACACCCGTTGCGCCAGGGAGACGCTGAAAATGCCCCATTCATCGATGCGTTGGGTCAATTTGCGAAAACCCGCAGCTTCGACCAGTTGATCCATCTCTGCCTGGCTGCGCCGGCGCATCACCCAGGCTTCGCCGCCGCGGTGGCTGGTCAGGGCGCGGGCGATCAACGCCAACTGCGGGTGCCAGGGTTGTCCGGTGTACAGCAGATAGCCGCCCTCTTCCACGGCGGCCGCCAGCCCGGCCAGGGAGTCGCCGACCAGTTGGTTGCTGGCGAACAGTTCATACAGGCCGGAGACCACCGCCAGGGTCGGCTTGGGCTCGAGTGCGGCCAGGTCGTCGCGGTCGAAGGCGTCGCCTTGGACGAAGCGGGCAATCCCGCCCAGGCCTTTCTGCTCGATCAGCGCGGCACCGTCACGCACGTTGATATCGCTGTAATCGCGCAGCAGGATCGAGTCCGGTTGCTGTTCCATGCCTTCCAGGGCGTCGAGGATGTAGCGGCCATGGCCGGCGGCGATATCGACAATACGCACGGCGCGGCCTTGGGTGCGCAGTTTGCCCATGGCCAGGCGCAGCAGTTCTTCGGCATGCAGTTTGCGCTGGCGGATGCCGCGCCAGCCGATCGAGTTCAGGTAGTTCCGGTCGATCAACCTGCCGATAGCCGACTTGCCGCCGGGTCGATTGCGGTAGACGTAATCGAGGGTACTGCCGGAGTCGAAGCCCGTGCTGAAGCCCAGCTTGAGCCCATCGGCCAGGCGGCTGCCGAATTTGAGGCCGGCACGG
The DNA here is from genome assembly GCF_030376615.1 of Pseudomonas sp. sp1636. Taxonomy (GTDB): domain Bacteria; phylum Pseudomonadota; class Gammaproteobacteria; order Pseudomonadales; family Pseudomonadaceae; genus Aquipseudomonas. The sequence continues at coordinate 222,643 of NZ_JARRAB010000006.1, read as the reverse complement.
GTGGCGCGCCAGTAGAGGTCGCGCAGCGAATTAGGCGGCAGCGGCGCGGCCAGGCTCTCGGCCTCGGCGCAGGTCGCGCCCAGGCGATCGGCATCCAGCAACGAGGGACGCAGAACCGGTTCGGCGAAACAGTGCAGAAGAAAGCGCCGGGCCCGGCTCAGGGCATGGCTACGCTCGCGTTCGCCGAGGGTGTCGTGAAAGAAGCCGGGCAGGATGTGGATTTCCTTGCGCAAACTGCCGAGGCGCTCGAAGAACTGCTGCTGCGGCTGGCGCTGTACCACGAAATCGGCGCCGGAGATCAGCACTTGGGTGGGAATCTGGATCGCCTGGGCGTCGGCCACCACGCGCTCGGCGGCGGCGTACAGGCCGAGCAGCATATTCACCGAGATCGGCCGGGCAATCAGCGGGTCGCCGTCGAACGAGGCGATGCGCTCGGGGTCGTGGCTGAGGTACTTGGCTTTCACATAGCTGTTGACGAAGAAATTGCCGCGCCAGGCGCGCAGCAGTTTCAGCCCGGTTCGGGCAAAGGGCACGTAGAGCTTGACCTTGAACGCCGGTGAGGCCAGTACCAGGGCGCGGATCTGCGGTGCGTAGTCATGGGCCCAGGTGGCAACCAGCACGGCGCCGACGCTCTGCGCGAGCACGGCGAGGTCTTGCTCGAGCAGCCCGTGGCTGGCGACGATGTGTTCGATGAAGGTCTGCACGTCGCGCACGCTGGTGGCGAAACTCGGGCTGTCGCCGCGCGCGCCCGGCGATTGGCCATGACCGCGGGCATCCCAGGCGAAGAAGTCGAAATCGGCCAGATCCAGCTCATCGACCAGATGAGCCATGCGCCCGCCATGCTCGTGACCGCGGTGGAACATCACGATGGCGCGTCGTGCTGCGGTGCTGTCGGTGGCGGCGGGCCAGTGGCGGTAGCGCAGTTCCACGCCGTCATGGGTGGTAAAGCTGAGTTCAAGGGCTTCGCGCATCGAAATGTCCTTATTACGCAACAGAGGTTGCCGCTTCGGCCAGGCCTTGGCGCACGCGGTTATACAGGGTGTAGAGCAGCAGGACGGCCATCAGCGCGAACAGGCCGTTGCTCCAGCTGGCGGGCAGCAGGCCGCTGACCACCCCGGCAGCGACTACGCCGAAGCAGAAGGCGCGGTCGCTCTTGCCCATGGGCCCGTCGTAACGCCGTGACGCTCCGACCATGGGGCCGAGTACGCCGGCGTATTCGCTGATCAGGGCCAGCAGCACCAGCAATACCACCAGCAGAGGCGAGACGCCGGGCAACAGGGCGAAGGGCAGATACAGGGCGCTGTCGGCGATCAGGTCGCAGAGTTCGTTGAGGTAGGCGCCGAGTTTCGATTGCTGGCCGAACTCGCGGGCGAGCATGCCGTCCACCGCGTTGAGCGCCATGCGCAGCAGCATCCACAGGGGGATCAGGGCAAACAGCCAGCGCTGCTGGAAGAGCGCCAGCATGACGCCGAGCAACACGGAAACCACGGCCGCCGCCAGGGTCACCTGATTGGCGCTCACGCCTCTGGCGTAGAGGCGCTTTACGCCGGGGCGCAGCAGGTTCTGGAAGTGTGGTTTGAGTTGGTAAATGGACGGCATCGGCCTGAATTCCCTTTCAGCGCGCTGGAGTGGCCTAGCTTAGCCGCTTTGCCCGCCCCGTTGGCGGCGAAGACTGTGCGCCAGTGCCGGATTAGCTCAACGGGTAAAACTTATACCCAGTCGCCGAGCGTTCCATGCTCAAGACAAAGTGTTTAATAATCAGTTGGTTATATCGAATAAATGGACTTTCTCGATATTTCGCGCACAGGTTATCCACAATTTATGAAAAAACGGCTGGGCTCGGCACGCTGCCAAATCCAGCCGTGTTCTAGACGCTTTCGTGGACGTCGCAGGCGGTATCCTCGGCGGCCAGCGCACCGATGTCGCGTTGTGCCTGGCTGATCCAGGCGAAGGCGCGCTCATTCAACTCGGCAATCGCCCGTGGCCCCGTGCCTTCGGCGTGCATGACCGGGCCTATCACCACCTGAACGGTGCCGGGAGTCTTGCTCCAGCCCTGCTTGGGCCAGAACTCGCCGGCATTGTGCGCAATGGGCAGCACCGGCAGGTCGGCGTTGACCGCCAGGGAGGCGCCGCCACGGGAGAACTTGCCGATCTGGCCGCTGGCAATCCGCGTGCCTTCCGGGAAGATCAGCACCCAGGCGCCCTGCCTCAGGCGCTCGTGACCTTGCTTGGCCAGTTGCTTGAGGGCGGCTTTCGGGTTGCTGCGGTCGATGGCGATGGGTTTGAGCATGGCCATGGCCCAGCCGAAGAACGGCACATAGAGCAGTTCGCGTTTGATCACCTGGCTCAGCGGCTCGAACAGCGCCGAGAGGAAGAAGGTTTCCCAGGTGCTCTGGTGCTTGGCGAGGATCACGCAGGGGCGCCGCGGAATGTTTTCCAGGCCTTTGACCTCGTAGCGGATGCCCAGCACCACCTTGGCCAGCCACACGGCGCAACGGCACCAGGTCTGGTTGACGAAACGGTAGCGCGCCCGAAACGGCAGGAAGGGCGCGACGAACACGCTGAGGATGCACCAGAAACAGGCGCTGACAGACAGCAACAGGTAGAAGAGGAAGGTTCTGATGGTCTGCATTGTCGACATGGGAGCGTTTACCGTCCTGCTGTATTTCAGTGGATAAGTTGGCTGGCGAGCGCCGCCAGATCATCGAACACCAGGGTGCCTGCCGGCAATGCCTGAGCCAGGGTCCGCAGGCCTTTGCCGGTCTTGACCAATACCGGCTGACAATCGACGGCCAGCGCGGCGTTCAGGTCACCGCGGCTGTCACCGACGAACCATACCCCGGCCAGGCTGACGCCGTAATGCGCGGCTATCTGCCGGAGCATACCGGGCTTTGGCTTGCGGCAGTCGCAGCCGTCGTCCGGGCCATGCGGACAATGCACGATCAGGCCCAGTTCGCCGCCCTGCTCGGCCACCAGTTGGCGCAAGCGCGCGTGCATCGCCTCGAGCGCGGCCCGATCGTAATAACCGCGCGCCAGGCCGGACTGGTTGGTGGCCACCGCGACCGTCCAGCCGGCCTTGGACAAGCGCGCGATGGCTTCGATGGCACCGGGCAGCGGAATCCACTCGTCGAGGGTCTTGATATAGGCGTCGGAGTCGTAATTGATCACGCCGTCGCGGTCGAGAATCAGCAGTTTCATGGGACGTCCGTGGCCGGGTGGCGGTGGTGGCCGCCACCCGGCGAAGGTGATGATGGGTGTCGCTAGGCTCAACCCATTTTACGATCAGGCAAGCCTCAGCCCAGCACCGAGATATCGGCGACGCCGAGGAACAGGCCGCGCAGTTTGGCCAGCAACGCATAGCGGTTGGCCCGTACTGCAGGGTCTTCGGCGTTGACCAGCACCGCCTCGAAGAAGGCGTCCACCGGTGCGCGCAAGCCGGCCAGTTGCGCCAGGGCGGCGCTGTACTGACGCGCCTGCGCCAGAGGTTGCACCGCCTGCTCGGCCTGCTGGATGGCGGCGTTGAGGGTGAACTCGCTCGGCGTATCGAACAGGTGCGCCTCGATGCTCGCGGCGACCTGACCCTCGGCCTTGCCCAGCAGATTCGACACGCGCTTGTTGGCGGCGGCCAGGGCCGCAGCTTCAGGCAGGCTGCGGAAGACCTGTACGGCCTGCACGCGCTGGTCGAAGTCCAGCGGCGAGACCGGATTGACCGCCCGCACCGCCTGATAGACGGCGACATCGACGCCTTCGTCTTCATAGCGCGCGCGCAGGCGGTCGAAGATGAAGTCCTGCACCTGGGAGGCCAGATCGCCGGCTTTGACCTTGCCCTCGAACTGTTCGATGGCGAAGGCGATGGTCGCCGCCAGATCCAGCTCCAGGTGTTTCTCGATCAGGATGCGCAGCACGCCCAGGGCGGCCCGGCGCAGGGCATAGGGATCCTTGCTGCCGGTGGGCAGCATGCCGATACCGAAGATGCCGACCAGGGTATCCAGCTTGTCGGCCAGGGCCACCGCGGCGCCGGTCAGGGTGCTCGGCAATTCGGCGCCGGCACCGCGCGGCATGTATTGCTCGTTCAGCGCCAGGGCGACGTCTTGCGCTTCGCCGTCGTGCTTGGCGTAGTAATAGCCGGCGATGCCCTGCATCTCCGGGAACTCGCCGACCATCTCGCTGGCCAGGTCGCACTTGCACAGCAGGCCGGCGCGCGCGGCGCGAGTAGCGTCGCCGCCGATGCGCTGGGCAATGAAGCCGGCCAGGGCGGAAACCCGCTTAGCCTTGTCATAGACCGAGCCGAGCTGGGCCTGGAACACCACGTTGGCCAGGCGCTGGTTGAAGGTCTCGAGCTTGTGCTTCTGATCCTGCTTGAAGAAGAACTCGGCGTCGGTCAGGCGTGGGCGCACCACCTTCTCGTTGCCGGAAATGATCTGCTGCGGATCCTTGCTTTCGATGTTGGCCACGGTGATGAAGCGCGGCAGCAACTTGCCGTCGGCATCGAGCAGGCAGAAGTACTTCTGGTTGTCCTGCATGGTGATGATCAGCGCTTCCTGGGGCACCTCGAGGAAGCGCTCCTCGAAGGAGCAAACCAGCGGCACCGGCCATTCGACCAGGGCGCTGACTTCATCCAGCAGCGCCGGCGGCACTATCGCGCGGCCCTGCTGTTCGACGGCCAGTTGCTCGATGCGCGCGGCGATCTGCGCGCGGCGCTCGGCGAAGTCGGCGATCACATAGGCGCTGCGCAGGTCTTCGGCGTAGTTGGCCGGCGTCGAGATGCGCACTTCCTGGTTGGCGTGGAAGCGGTGGCCGCGCGAGACCCGGCCGGACCTCTGGGCGAGGATTTCGCAATCGATCACCGCATCGCCGAACAACATCACCAGCCACTGGCTCGGGCGGACGAACTCGGTCTTGCGTGCGCCCCAGCGCATGCGCTTGGGAATCGGCAGCTCGTTCAGCGAGGTTTCGACGATGCACGGCAACAGGCCGGCGGCGGCCTGGCCGGGAATGCGCTGGCTGAATCTCAGCTTCGGCCCGCTGCGGTCGATCTCGGCCAGCTCGACGCCACATTTCTTGGCGAAGCCCAGGGCCGCCTGGGTCGGTTTGCCCTCGGCGTCGAACGCCGCTTGCAGCGGCGGCCCGTCGAGGTTCTGGGTGCGATCGGCTTGTTGCTCCTGCAGTTGCTCGATCAACACCGCGAGGCGCCGCGGCGCGGCGTAGTAGCGCACCTGGCCATAGCTCAGGCCGGCGGCCTTCAGGCCTTTTTCGATACCGGCGAGAAAGGCCTCGCCCAGGCTGTTCAGGGATTTCGGCGGCAGCTCTTCGGTGCCCAGTTCTACCAGGAAATCGTGCGCACTCATTCTGCTGCCTCCAGCTTGGCTAAAACTTCATCACGCAGGTCGGGGGCGGCGAGCGGGAAGCCGAGTTTGCGTCGCGCTTGCAGGTAGCTCTGCGCCACCGAACGGGCCAGGGCGCGCACGCGCAGGATGTACTGCTGACGGGCGGTCACCGAGATGGCGCGGCGCGCATCCAGCAGGTTGAAGGTGTGCGAGGCCTTGAGCACCATCTCGTAGGTCGGCAGCGGCAGCTCCAGTTCGATCAGGCGGTTGGCTTCCGACTCGTAGAAATCGAACAGCTCGAACAGCTTGTCGACGTTGGCGTGCTCGAAGTTGTAGGTCGACTGCTCCACCTCGTTCTGGTGGAACACGTCGCCGTAGGTGACCTTGCCGAACTGGCCGTCGGTCCACACCAGGTCGTAGACCGAGTCGACGCCCTGGATGTACATGGCCAGGCGTTCCAGGCCGTAGGTGATCTCGCCGGTCACCGGGTAGCACTCGATGCCGCCGACCTGCTGGAAGTAGGTGAACTGGGTGACTTCCATGCCGTTCAGCCAGATTTCCCAGCCCAGACCCCAGGCGCCGAGGGTCGGCGATTCCCAGTTGTCTTCGACGAAGCGAATGTCGTGCACCAGCGGATCGATGCCGATGGCCTGCAGCGAGCCGAGGTACAGCTCCTGGAAGTTTTCCGGGTTCGGCTTCAAGACTACCTGGAACTGGTAGTAATGCTGCAGGCGGTTGGGGTTCTCGCCATAGCGGCCGTCGGTGGGGCGACGCGAAGGTTGCACGTAGGCGGCGTTCCAGGTCTCCGGACCGATGGCACGCAGGAAAGTGGCAGTGTGGAAGGTGCCGGCGCCCACTTCCATATCGTAAGGCTGCAACACCACACAACCCTGTTCGGCCCAGTATTGTTGCAGGGCGAGGATCAAGTCTTGGAAGGTGCGCACGGCAGGCGTAGTCTGGCTCACGGAAAATTCACCTGTTGGGGCTGCGACAGAAAGGGCGGGAGTATACCCCAATCGACGCGGCCTCCACCGCCCTGGAAGGCCCTATGCCGCGCTGCTTTTGGTGTACCGACGACCCGCTCTATCAGGCCTATCACGATCGGGAATGGGGCGTGCCGCAGCGCGATCCCCAGGCCCTGTTCGAGCTGTTGCTGCTGGAGGGCTTCCAGGCCGGCCTGTCCTGGATCACCGTGCTGAAGAAGCGCGAACGCTACCGCGAGGTGCTGTTCGGCTTCGATCCCCGGCGCCTGGCGGTGATCAGCGATGAGTACCTGGAAGGCCTGATGCAAGACCCCGGCATCATCCGCAATCGCCTGAAACTCAAGGCCGCGCGGCAGAACGCCCAGGCCTGGCTGCGGCTGGAGGATCCAGTGGCGCTGCTCTGGTCGTTCGTCGGCGGCGCGCCCAAGATCAACCACTTCAGCGAGCGCAGCCAGGTGCCGGCCATCACCGAGGAGGCCGAAGCGATGAGCCGCGCGCTGAAGAAGGCCGGCTTCACCTTCGTCGGCCCGACCATCTGCTATGCCTATATGCAGGCCGCGGGCATGGTCATGGATCACACCACCGATTGCGAACGCTATGCCGTGCTGGCCGGGCGTAGGTTGGTCTGACGCTGGACTGTATGCCGGGCCGGCGCTTGGCGCAGGATCAGGGTTACCGCTCGGCGCCTGTGCGATCCGCCAGCCGCGATCTTGGGGGGCGTTGTTCAGCCCAAGCCACTCTTGGTTACACTAGGCGCCTTTTGGCCTTATGGAGTTGCCTGTGGAAAAGCTCAAAGGTGCCTTGGTGGTGGGTTTCTTGCGATTGTTCGCCCTGCTCCCCTGGCGTGCGGTGCAAGGCTTGGGCACGGCCATCGGCTGGTTGATGTGGAAGCTGCCCAATAGCTCGCGCGCGGTGGTACGGATCAATCTGGCCAAGTGCTTCCCCGAACTGAGCGAGGCCGAGCGCGAGCGCCTGGTCGGGCAGAGCCTCAAGGGCATCGGCAAGACATTCACCGAAAGCGCCTGCGCCTGGATCTGGCCGGCACACAAATCCATCGCTCTGATCCGCGAGGTCGAGGGTCTGGAAGTCCTCGAGCAAGCCCTGGCCAGCGGCAAGGGCGTGGTCGGCATCACCAGCCACCTGGGCAACTGGGAAGTGCTCAATCACTTCTACTGCGCGCAGTGCCAACCGATCATTTTCTACCGACCGCCCAAGCTCAAGGCGGTCGACGAGTTGCTGCGCAAGCAGCGGGTGCAGCTGGGCAACCGGGTGGCACCCTCGACCCGCGAAGGCATCCTCAGCGTCATCAAGGAAGTGCGCAAAGGCGGCGTCGTGGGTATTCCCGCCGACCCCGAGCCGAGCCTGTCTTCCGGGGTGTTCGTGCCCTTCCTCGCCACCCAGGCGCTGACCAGCAAGTTCGTCGCCGGCATGCTCGCCGGCGGCAAGGCCCGCGGCGTGTTTCTGCATGCCTTGCGTCTGCAAGATGGCAGCGGTTTCAAGGTGATATTCGAGGCCGTACCGGAGGAGATGTACAGCGAGGATGTGGAGACCGCGGTGGCGGCCATGAGTGCGGTCATCGAAAAATACGTGCGGGCCTACCCGAGCCAGTACATGTGGAGCATGAAGCGCTTCAAGAAGCGCCCGCCAGGCGAGCCGAAGTGGTATTGAGTCGAGGCGCCCAGCCGGCGTCTTTTGCGGATTATTGCCCGGTGGTTAGAGGAATTTGCGCTATTAATCGCAGCTCGCCTGCTAAGGACGATCACGTTTATGCCCAGTCAGCGTCAACATCCACGTACCTTGATGAAGTGCCGGATCAAGATCTGCCACCCGAGTTTCGCTGAAGTGGTGGCGCAGACCCGTGATCTCTCCGATGGCGGCGTCTATGTCAAACACCCGGATCTGCTGGCCCTGTCCCAGGGCACGATAGTCACCGGCCAGGTGCAGGATCTGCCGATCGAGGCGCCGGTGCTGCACATGGAAGTGGTGCGGGTGGATGCCGAGGGGGTCGGGCTGCGCTTTATCGAGCGCTGAGCAGCGCTCCTGACCCGAGAGGAAACCCACCCTGTCGGTCAAGAAATCGCTAAAATGCCGCGTGCGCTGAATTTCCCCCGCCGCCGCAATGGGTTCCCTAACCCCATCTCATTCAAAAAGGACAGGCCATGCCAACGCTCTCCCCGCTGATCCGGCGCCCGGCCCTGGCCGGCCTGATCGCCTTTCACCTGCTGATCATCATTGCCAGCAATTACCTGGTGCAGCTGCCCATGACCCTGTTCGGCTGGCAGACCACCTGGGGGGCGTTCAGCTTTCCGTTTATTTTCCTGGCCACCGACCTCACCGTGCGCCTGCTGGGCAAGGCGTCCGCGCGTCAGGTAATCGCGCGGGTCATGCTGCCCGCCTTGGTCGCCTCTTATGGGGTGTCGGTGCTGTTCCAGAGCGGCAGTTTCGCCGGTGTCAGCGCGCTGCTGGCGTTCAACCTGTTCGTCGCGCGCATCGCTCTGGCCAGCTTTATCGCTTATGGCCTCGGGCAACTGCTGGATATCCAGGTATTCGAGCGCCTGCGCGGCTTGCGTCAATGGTGGGTGGCCCCGGCCGCCTCGACGGTAGTGGGCAACCTGCTGGATACCTTGGCCTTCTTTTCCATCGCCTTCTGGCACAGCAGCGACCCGTTCATGGCCGCGCACTGGGTCGAGATCGCCAGCGTGGATTACGCGATCAAGCTGGCGGTCAGCCTGCTGCTCTTCGTGCCGCTCTACGGCATGCTGCTCAACGCCATCGCCCGGGCCGTGCCCAGGCGCGAGGTGCTGTCTGGCCGGGTTTGATGGGGAGCAGGCCGGGCGATCGACTGCTAGTCGGGCTGCGGCTGGTGTTTGTCCAGCTTGCGCAAAAATACCGTCATTTCCTTTTCCGCCTGCTTGTCGCCATGCGCGCGCGCGGCCTGCAGGCCCTGCTCCCAGGCCTGGCGCGCCGCCAAGGGTTGCGCGGCGGCCAGCCATGCTTTGCCGAGCAGCTTCCAGGCGGCCGAATACTTGGGATCGAACTCGACGCAGCGCTGCAGGTGTTCGGCGGCGCGCGCCGGCTCGCCGGCATCCAGGTAGCCCTTGCCCAGGCCGAAGCGCAACAGGGCGTTGTCCATGCCTTGGGCCAGCATTTTTTCCAGGGATTCGAGCATAAAACCTCCTCCGCTCAGAAAAACGTCAGGCCGACCTGGAACAGCCGCTCGACATCGCGGATGTACTTCTTGTCGACCAGGAACAGGATCACGTGGTCGCCGGATTCGATCACGGTGGTGTCGTGGGCGATCAGCACTTCCTCGGCACGGATGATCGCGCCTATGGTGGTGCCCGGCGGCAGCGGAATGTCCTGGATGGCGCGGCCGACCACCTTGCTCGACTTGGCGTCGCCGTGGGCGATGGCCTCGATCGCTTCGGCGGCGCCGCGGCGCAGCGAGTGCACGCTGACGATATCGCCGCGGCGCACGTGGGTCAGCAGGGCGCCGATGGTGGTCAGCTGCGGGCTGATGGCGATGTCGATCTCGCCGCCCTGAACCAGGTCGACGTAGGCCGGGTTGTTGATGATGCTCATCACCTTGCGTGCGCCGAGGCGCTTGGCCAGCAGCGAAGCCATGATATTGGCCTCGTCGTCGTTGGTCAGGGCGAGGAAGATGTCGGCATCGTTGATGTTCTCCTCGACCAGCAGATCCTTGTCCGAGGCGCTGCCTTGCAGTACCACGGTGCTGTCGAGATTCTCCGACAGGTAACGGCAGCGCGCCGGGTTCATTTCGATGATTTTGACCTGGTAGCGGCTCTCGATGGCCTCGGCCAGGCGCTCGCCGACATGCCCGCCGCCGGCGATGACGATGCGCTTGTAGCTGTCTTCCAGGCGGCGCATTTCGCTCATCACCGCGCGGATATGGCCCTTGGCGGCGATGAAGAACACCTCGTCATCGGCCTCGATCACCGTATCGCCATGGGGAATGATCGGCCGGTTGCGCCGGTAGATCGCCGCCACCCGGGTATCGACGTTGGGCATGTGCTCGCGCAGCTGGCGCAGTTGCTGGCCGACCAGCGGGCCGCCGTAGTAGGCGCGCACGGCCACCAGCTGGGCCTTGCCTTCGGCGAAGTCGATCACCTGCAGGGCGCCGGGGTATTCGATCAGGCGCTTGATGTAGTTGGTCACCAGCTGTTCCGGGCTGATCAGCACGTCGATCGGGATGGCTTCGTTGGTGAACAGGCCGGAGCGGGTCAGGTAAGCCGGCTCGCGCACCCGGGCGATCTTGGTCGGGGTGTGGAACAGGGTGTAGGCCACCTGACAGCCGATCATGTTGACTTCGTCGCTGTTGGTCACCGCGATCAGCATGTCGGCATCGTCCGCGCCGGCCTGGCGCAGGACGGTGGGGAAGGAGCCGCGGCCCTGCACGGTGCGGATGTCCAGGCGGTCGCCGAGGTCGCGCAGGCGGTCGCCGTCGGTGTCGACCACGGTGATGTCGTTGGCCTCGCTGGCCAGGTGTTCGGCCAGGGTGCCGCCGACCTGGCCGGCGCCGAGAATGATGATTTTCAAGCAATCACTCCTACAAACCTGATTTAGGGGAAGACGCGGCGATCTTGCTCAGCTTGGCATAGTAGAAACCATCGTGGCCGTCGATTTGTGGCAGCAACTGGCGACCATGGGCCGGTTTGAGGCCAAAGTCGGCGCTGATCTCCAGCTCGCGTGCGCTTGGCGTGCGGGCGAGGAAGGCGGCGATGGTGTCACTGTTTTCCATGGGCAGCACCGAGCAGGTGGCGTAGAGCAGGATGCCGCCGACTTCCAGGGTCGGCCACAGGGCATCCAGCAACTCGCCCTGGAGCTGGGCCAAGGCGGGAATATCGGCGGCCTGACGGGTCAGCTTGATGTCCGGGTGGCGGCGAATCACCCCGGTGGCCGAGCACGGCGCGTCGAGCAGAATCCGCTGGAACGGTTGGCCATCCCACCAGGTCGCGGTATCACGGCCATCGGCGGCGATCAGCTCGGCGTCGAGATTGAGGCGTTTGAGGTTTTCGCGCACCCGCAGCAGGCGCTTTGCTTCCAGATCCAGCGCCACCACGCCGGCCAGTGCGGGCTCGGCCTCGAGCACATGACAGGTCTTGCCGCCCGGTGCGCAGCAGGCATCCAGCAGGCGTTGCCCGGGGGCCAGTTCGAGCAGGTCGGCGGCCAGTTGCGCGGCTTCGTCCTGCACGCTGAGGCGGCCTGCGGCGAAGCCCGGCAAGCTGGTGACATCGCAGGCCTGGAGTAAACGGATGCCGTCGCGGCTGAAGGCGCAGGGCTCGGCCTCGAAGCCGCTGCGGCGCAGCTCGGCCAGGTAGTCCGCACGGCTGCCGAGGCGGCGATTGACCCGTAGGATCAGTGGTGGGTGGGCGTTGTTGGCCGCGCAGATGGCTTGCCAGTGTTCCGGCCACTGGGCCTTCAGGGTTTTTTGCAGCCAGCGCGGATGGGCGCTGTGCAGCACCGGATCGCGATCCAGGCTGGCAATGATGCTTTCGCTGTCGCGCTGGGCATTGCGCAGCACGGCGTTGAGCAGGCCCTTGAGCGACGGCTTCTTCAGCTTGTCGACACAGGCCACCGTCTCGCCGATGGCGGCGTGGGCCGGGATGCGGGTGTAGAACAACTGGTACAGGCCGACCAGCAGTAGCGCTTCGACATCCTTGTCCGCCGCCTTGAACGGCTTTTGCAGGAGTTTTTCTGCCAACAGCGCCAAGCGCGGTTGCCAGCGCGCGGTGCCGAAGGCCAGCTCCTGAGTCAGACCACGGTCGCGCGCCTCGACCCTGTCCAGTAGCGGCGGCAGGCTGCTGCCCAGCGAGGCCTTGCCATTGAGCACGGCGGCTAGGGCGCGGGCGGCGGCGAGACGCGGGTTCATTGATCCAATACCGTGCCGACGGCGAACTGCTCGCGGCGGCTGTTGTACACATCGGCGAAGGCCAAGGCTTTGCCGCCGGGCAGTTGCAGGCGGGTCAAGCGCAGCGCGCCCTGGCCGCAGGCAACCGTCAGACCCTGTTTGTCGGCCGACAATATGCTGCCAGGTGCCCCACTGCCCTCGCCCAGCTCGGCGGCATGGATCTTCAGGGTTTCGCCACTCAGCGTGCTGTGGCAGATCGGCCAGGGGTTGAAGGCACGGATCAGCCGCTCCAGCTCAACGGCCGGACGCGCCCAGTCGAGACGGGCTTCTGGCTTGTTCAATTTGTGCGCGTAAGTCGCCAGGCGGTCGTCCTGCGCTTCGCCGACCAGGCTGCCCGCAGCCAGGCCGGCGATGGCTTCGATCACCGCCTGCGGGCCGAGCTGGGCCAGACGGTCATGCAGGCTGCCGCCGCTGTCGTCGGCAGCAATCGGCGTGCTGACTTTCAGTAGCATCGGCCCGGTGTCCAGGCCCGCCTCCATCTGCATCACGGTGACCCCGGATTCAGGGTCGCCGGCTTCGATGGCGCGCTGGATCGGCGCGGCGCCGCGCCAACGCGGCAGCAAGGAGGCGTGGCTGTTGATGCAGCCCAGGCGCGGGGTATCCAGCACCTGCTGCGGCAGAATCAGGCCGTAGGCCACCACCAGCATCAGGTCGGCTTCGAGTGCGGCCAGTTCGGCCTGAGCGGCCGGGTCGCGCAGGGTTTGCGGCTGATACACCGGGATCGCGTGTTGCAGGGCCAACTGCTTGACCGGGCTCGGCGTGAGTTTCTGCCCGCGGCCGGCCGGGCGATCCGGCTGGCTATACACCGCAATGACCTGGTGCGGGCTATCGAGCAGGGCCTTGAGGTGTTCGGCGGCAAACTCGGGGGTGCCGGCGAAGACGATGCGCAAAGACTCGGACATGGGTTCTCGCTGCTAAAAAGAAAAAGGCTTGCCGCAGCAAGCCTTTGTAAAGGTGTGGCTCAAGCCTGCTGGCGATGGAGCTTTTCCAGCTTCTTCTTGATGCGGTCACGCTTGAGGGTGGACAGGTAGTCGACGAACAACTTGCCGTTGAGGTGGTCGCATTCGTGCTGAATGCACACCGCGAGCAGGCCTTCGGCGATCAGCTCAAAGGGCTGGCCATCGCGATCCAGGGCCTTGATCCGAACCTTCTGCGGGCGCTCGACGGTTTCGTAGAAGCCCGGCACCGACAGGCAGCCTTCCTGGTATTGCTCGACCTCATCGGTCAGCGTCTCGAACTCGGGGTTGATAAACACCCGGGGTTCGCTTCTGTCTTCCGACAGATCCATCACTACCAGGCGCTTGTGCACGTTGATCTGGGTCGCGGCCAAACCGATGCCTGGGGCTTCGTACATGGTTTCAAACATGTCGTCGATCAGTTGACGCAAGGCGTCGTCGACCGTGTCCACCGGCTTGGCGATGGTGCGCAAGCGTGGATCGGGAAATTCGAGGATGTTCAAGATAGCCATATGCGTTTGTGATGCACTTGTGGAATAAAGTCAAAATCCGCTGCTAAGATGATGAGCAGCATTGAAAAACGGCTTCACGCCGCAGCACAACTGGGTTTCGTCGCGGCGCTAGGGCGCTCCACGTGAAGGCACATAATAAAGGGATTCACCGCATGAGGAAATCACTACTCGCCCTGCTGCTGCTTGCCGCTAGCGGCTTGGCCCAGGCCGAAGTGCAACTCAAGGACGGTCACCCAGACCGTTATACCGTGGTCAAGGGCGATACCCTGTGGGATATTTCCGGGCGGTTTCTCCGCCAACCGTGGAAGTGGCCGGAAATCTGGCACGCCAACCCGCAAGTGGCCAACCCCCACCTGATTTACCCCGGCGATCAACTCAGTCTGGTCTACATCGACGGCCAGCCACGCCTGATGCTCAACCGTGGCGAATCGCGCGGCACCATCAAACTGTCGCCGCAGGTTCGCAGCACGCCGATGGCCGAAGCCATTCCGACCATTCCGCTGGGGGCGATCAACAGCTTCCTGCTGAGTAACCGTATCGTCGATACCCCTGAACAGTTCGCCGGCGCGCCCTATATAGTCGCCGGCAACGCCGAGCGCGTGGTCAGTGGTGCCGGGGATCGCATCTACGCGCGTGGAGCCTTTGACGCGGCCGCGCCGGTGTACGGCATCTTCCGTCAGGGCAAGACATACGTCGACCCGGATACCCAGGAATTTCTCGGGATCAACGCCGATGACATCGGCGGCGGTGAGATCGTGGCCGAAGAAGGCGATATCGGCACCATGAGCCTGACCCGCTCGACCCAGGAAGTGCGCCTCGGCGATCGCCTGTTCGCCACCGAAGAACGGGCGATTAACTCGACCTTCATGCCCAGCGAGCCGAGCCGCGAAATCAACGGCCTGATCCTCGACGTCCCGCGTGGCGTGACCCAAATCGGCCAGTTCGACGTGGTCACCCTGAACAAGGGCGCGCGCGATGGCCTGGCCGAGGGCAACGTGCTGGCGGTGTACAAGACCGGCGAAACCGTGCGCGACCGGGTCACCGGCGAGTCGGTGAAGATCCCCGATGAGCGGGCCGGTCTGCTGATGGTGTTCCGCACCTATGAAAAGCTCAGTTATGGCCTGATTCTTAGTGCTAACCGCCAGCTCGCGGTGATGGACAAAGTACGTAACCCGTAACGACCCGGACGCCAGCCTTGCGCGTGCATGGCTGGCGTTTTCTGCTTCATCGCAAGCTGCCGCCCGCCAAGCCTGCCCCGGTTGTTGGGCGCGACCGATCAAGGATGATCGCCATGGCGCAATGCCCCCGCTACAGCATTTCCCCTGCCGAACTCGAAGCCCGCCTGCGCCTGCACAGCCTGCCGGAGCTTGGGCCGCGGCGTTTTCGCAAATTGCTCAGCGCCTTCGACAGCGCCTCCGCCGCCCTCAGCGCGCCCGCCAGCGCCTGGCGTGCGCTGGGGTTGCCGGCCGCTTGTGCCGAGCCCCGGCGCAGCAGCGCGGTGCGTGAGCGCGCCGCTGCCGCCCTGGCCTGGCTGGAGGCCGAGCGCCATCATCTGTTGATGTGGGACGACCCCGGTTATCCGGGCTTGCTCGCCGAACTCGGCGATGCGCCGCCCTTGCTCTACGTGGCCGGCGATCCCGGGTTACTGGAACAGCCGCAACTGGCCATGGTCGGCAGTCGCCGCGCCTCACGGCCCGGGCTGGATACCGCGCACAGCTTCGCCCGCAGCCTGGCTGCCGGTGGCTTCGTCATCACCAGCGGCCTGGCGTTGGGCATCGATGGCGCCGCCCATCGAGGCGCACTGGATGCGGCCGGGAAAACCATCGCGGTACTCGGCACCGGTTTGCAGCGCCTGTATCCGGCGCGGCACCGGCAACTGGCCGCGGACATCGTCGAGCACGGCGGCGCGCTGGTCTCCGAGTTGCCGCTGGATTGCCCGCCGCAGGCGAGCAATTTCCCCCGGCGCAACCGCATCATCAGTGGCCTGTCCCTCGGCGTGCTGGTGGTCGAGGCCAGTCCGTCCAGCGGCTCGCTGATCACCGCGCGGCTGGCGGCCGAGCAAGGCCGCGAGGTCTATGCCATTCCCGGCTCGATCCACCACCCCGGGGCGCGCGGCTGTCATCAATTGATCCGCGATGGCGCCGTGCTGGTGGAAAGCATCGCGCATATTCTCGAAGCGCTGCGCGGCTGGCAGCTGCAGCCGCCGTTGGCGAGCGAGGCGAGTCCGGCTCAATCCTTCGCGCATCCCCTGCTCGACTTGCTGCATGCGGCGCCACACAGCAGCGAAGCCCTGGCGGCGGCCAGCGGCTGGCCGTTGTCGGCGGTGCTGGCGGCCCTCACCGAGCTGGAGCTGGACGGCCGTATCGCCTGCGAAGCCGGGCGCTGGGTGGGCCGCGCCCGCTAGCTTGGGTACACTGCGCGGCATTCCTTCAGCGGGAGAGCAGTGAATGGTCAGCAGTTGGCAGGTACAGCAGGCAGCGCGGGTGGTGCGTCAGGGCGGGGTCATCGCTTACCCGACCGAGGCGGTGTGGGGCCTGGGTTGCGACCCGTGGAACGACATCGCGGTGGAGCGCTTGCTGGCGCTGAAAGAGCGGCCGATGGGCAAGGGCCTGATTCTGGTGGCGGACTGCATTGAGCAGTTCGATTTTCTCCTCGAAGATCTGCCGGATATCTGGCAAGAGCGCCTGGCCAGCACCTGGCCGGGCCCCAATACCTGGCTGGTACCGCATCAGCAGCGCCTGCCCGAGTGGATCACCGGCGAGCACCGCAGCGTCGCTTTGCGCGTCAGCGATCACCCGCTGGTGCGCGAGCTCTGTGCCCTCACCGGCCCACTGGTGTCGACCTCGGCCAACCCGGCCGGGCGCCCGGCGGCGCGATCCCGGCTGCGGGTCGAGCAGTACTTCCCGCGGCAACTGGACAAGGTGCTCGGCGGCGCCCTGGGTGGGCGCAAGAATCCTAGTCTGATTCGTGACCTGGTCACGGGCGATGTGATCAGGCCGTCCTGACGCTTTCCGCTTTGCTAGGGTGGGCGGCGCATTGTCACGAAATCGATAGCGGTGCGGGGTGTGAGCGCCGCCTAACCCACCCTACGGCAGCAGAATGGTCGAGCCGGTGGTCTGCCGGGCGCTCAGGGCGGCCTGCGCTGCGGCGGCGTCCTGGAGTGCGTAGCGATTGCCGATATCGACCTTGAGCTGACCGCTTTCGATCATCTTGAACAACTCGTCGGCCATCGCTTGCAGGCGCTCGGGGGTGTCGGCGTAGCCGGCCAGGGTCGGCCGGGTGACGAACAGCGAGCCCTTCTGCGCGAGGATGCCCAGGTTGACCCCGCTGACCGCTCCCGAGGCGTTGCCGAAGCTGACCAGCAGACCGCGCGGGGCAACGCAGTCCAGCGAGGTTTCCCAGGTGTCCTTGCCGACGCCGTCGTAGACCACCGGGCACTTGTGCCCATCGGTCAGCTCCAGCACGCGCTGGGCCACGTTCTCATGGCTGTAGTCGATGGTCGCCCAGGCGCCCTGCTCCTTGGCCCGCGCGGCTTTCTCGGCCGAGCTGACGGTGCCGATCAGCTTGACCCCCAGGGCTTTGGCCCACTGGCAGGCGAAGGAGCCGACGCCGCCGGCGGCGGCATGGAACAGGATGGTTTCGCCGCCCTTGAGGGCGAACACCTGGCGCAGCAGGTATTGCACGGTCAGGCCCTTGAGCATTACCGCCGCGGCCTGCTCGAAGCCGATCGCATCCGGCAGCTTGACCAGCTTGTCGGCCGGCAGCACGTGCAGTTCGCTGTAAGCCCCCAGCGGCCCGGTGGCGTAGGCCACACGGTCGCCGACCTGGAACTGGCTGACCTGTGCGCCCAGCGCTTCGACGATGCCGGCGCCTTCATTGCCCAGGCTCGACGGCAATGCCGGCGGCGGGTACAGACCGCTGCGAAAGTAGGTGTCGATAAAATTCAGGCCGATTGCCCGATTCTGCACGCGCACCTCATGGGGCCCGGGCGTGGCGGGTTGGTAGTCGCGGTACTCGAGCACTTCGGGGCCGCCGTGACGGCTGAACTGGATACGCTTGGCCATCTCAGGCTCCTTGCTGCAGGGGGGCGATCAAGCCGCCGCCGATGACGGCGGCGGGCTGGGCTATCCATCCAATCGCTTTGCTTGCGCGGCGTCAACTGCGGGCACGCATTGGCAAATGTTATGCTGGCGCCGATTGCGCCGGCTGGCCAAAGCCGCCGGCTGGCCTGACTGTTTTTCAAGGTGCCGCCGTGAGTGACCGTACTGAGGCCGTGAAGGCCTACCTGCTCGACCTGCAAGACCGTATCTGTAGCGCCCTGCAAGCCGAGGACGGTGGCGCCGAGTTTTTCGAGGATGCCTGGCAGCGCCCGGCCGGCGGTGGCGGGCGCACGCGGGTGATCGAGAATGGCGCGCTGATCGAGAAGGGCGGGGTGAACTTCTCCCATGTGTTTGGCGCCGGCCTGCCGCCTTCGGCCAGCGCCCATCGGCCGGAGCTGGCCGGACGTGGTTTCGAGGCGCTCGGCGTGTCCCTGGTGATCCACCCGGAAAACCCCTACGTGCCCACCTCGCATGCCAACGTGCGCTTCTTCAGCGCCGAGAAGCCAGGCGAGGAGCCGGTCTGGTGGTTTGGCGGCGGTTTCGACCTGACCCCCTATTACGCCAATGAAGAAGACTGCGTGCACTGGCACCGCGTCGCCCGTGATGCCTGTGCGCCCTTCGGTGCCGAGGTCTACCCGCGCTTCAAGGCCTGGTGCGACCGCTACTTCCAGATCAAGCACCGCAATGAACCGCGCGGCATCGGCGGCTTGTTCTTCGATGATTTGAACCAGTGGGACTTCGCCACCAGTTTCGCCTTTATCCGCGCGATCGGCGATGCCTACCTCGGCGCTTACCTGCCCATCGTGCAGCGCCGTAAGCTGACCCCCTACGGCGAGCGCGAGCGCGAGTTCCAGGCGTTCCGTCGCGGTCGTTACGTCGAGTTCAACCTGGTCTACGACCGTGGCACCCTGTTCGGCCTGCAGTCCGGTGGGCGTACCGAGTCGATTCTGATGTCGCTGCCGCCGCAGGTGCGCTGGGGCTACGACTGGAAGGCCGAGCCGGGCAGCGAGGAAGCGCGCCTGACCGAGTATTTTCTAACGGATCGCGACTGGCTGGAAAATTTACCCTGAACGCTGTTGCGTTCGGCCATGCTGCGTTGAAAGCGAACTCGGAATGCTCATTTACCTGGGTAAACTCCGCTTCCTCGCCCGCTTTCGCCTTGCCTTCACTCACGACGCGTTCAGCGCAAATTTTGACGCGAGGAATTTTCACATGGATCGCTACGGCGTATTCGGCAACCCCATCGGCCACAGCAAGTCGCCGCTGATCCACCGCCTGTTCGCCCAGCAGACCGGCCAGCAGTTGAGCTACGAGGCCTTGCTGGCGCCGCTGGAGGACTTCCCCGGGTTTGCCAAGGCGTTCTTCAGCGCCGGCAGGGGCGCCAACGTCACGGTGCCGTTCAAGGAACAGGCCGTTCAACTGGCCGACCGCCTGACCGCCCGTGCCCAGCGTGCCGGCGCGGTGAACACTTTGAAGAAGCTGGAGGACGGCAGCCTGCTCGGCGACAACACCGACGGCGCCGGCCTGGTGCGCGACCTGAGCGTTAATGCCGGCTGCGCCCTGCGCGGCAAGCGCATCCTCCTGCTCGGCGCCGGCGGGGCCGTGCGTGGCGTGCTCGAGCCGTTGCTGGCCGAGCAGCCGGCGGCGCTGGTGATTGCCAACCGCACGGTGCAGAAGGCCGAACAGCTGGCCCGCGAGTTCAGCGACCTCGGCCCGGTGGCGGCCAGCGGCTTCGACTGGCTCGATGCGCCGGTCGACCTGATCGTCAACGGCACCTCGGCCAGCCTGGCCGGCGAGCGGCCGCCGATCGCCGCGAGCCTGATCGCGCCGGGTCATACCCTGTGCTACGACATGATGTACGCCAAGCAGCCGACCGCGTTCAACCGCTGGGCTGCCGAGCAGGGCGCGGCGCGCACCCTGGATGGTCTGGGCATGCTGGTCGAGCAGGCCGCCGAGGCCTTCTACCTGTGGCGCGGCGTGCGTCCGGACAGCGCGCCGGTGCTGGCCGAGTTGCGCCGTCAGTTGGCCTGACGCGGCAGCCGCCAAGGTTTCAATCCTCGAACTGCACCGGGCAGCGCTCGGCGCCTTCGAGCTTGTGGATTTCCTCGATCACCTGGGGCCGGGCGCGGCGCAGGATCAGGCAGCGGTTTTGCGCCAGCAGCCGGCGGGCTTCCTGGTGGAGCATGGCCACCCCGGCGTAGTCGATGAAATTGACGTGGTGGGCATCGATGATCACCCGCTCGCCTTTGCTGCGCTGGATCAGCTGCTGCAGGTAATGGCAGGCGCCGAAAAAGATCGACCCTTCAACGCGCAGCAACTCCTCCTCGCCCTCCTGCCAGAACTTCACCCGTGGCTGCGAGGTGCGCTTGAGGTAGAAGAACAGCGAAACCAGTACCCCGGCGTAAATCGCCGTTTGCAGCTCCAGCAGCAGGGTGGCCAGCAGGGTCAGCAACATCACCAGGAACTCCGAGCGACTGACCCGGAACAGCGCACGCACCCCGGCCATATCGACCAACCCCCAGCAGATCAGGAGGATGCCGGCGGCCATGCTCGGCAGCGGGATATGCGCGATCAGGCGGGCGCCAAGCAGGGCGAACAACGCCACCAGCAGCGCGGAAAATACCCCGGCCAGGGGCGAGCGCGCACCGGCCTGCAGGTTCAACGCCGAGCGGGTGAAGGAACCGGCCGACAGCGAGGCGGAGAACCAGGGGCCGAGCAAGTTGGACAGGCCCTGGGCGCGGACTTCCTGGTTGGCGTCGAGAAACTGCTGGGATTGGCTGGCCAGGGCGCGGGCGATCGACAGGCTGGTGACCAGGCCGAGCATGCCGCAGGCCACTGCGGCGGGCAGCAGCTGGAGAATGCTCGACAGTTTGAAGGTCAGTGGGCTGAACGGCGGCAAACGGCCCTCGAAGGCGCTGACCAGGGCGATGCCGCCAAGCTGAGCCGGCCACGCCAGCACCGCCAGGCTGGCGGCGACGATGCCGATCAGCAGGGCCGGCAAGCGCGGCCACAGGCGTCTGACCAGCAGGCTGACGCCGAGGGTGAAGCCGGCCAGGGCCAGGGCGCGCCAGTCGCTTTCCAGCAGGTGCTGACCGATATTGAGGACGGTCGCCAGCGCCGTGGCCTGACTGGGCACGCTGAGGCCGAGCAGGTTGGGCAGTTGGCCGAGGGCGATGACCACGGCCGCGCCCAGGGTGAAGCCGAGCACCACCGAGTGGGAGACGAAATTCACCAGGGCGCCGAAGCGCAGCAGGCCGAGCAGCCACTGGAACAGCCCGGCGAGAAAGCTCAGCAACAGGATCAACGCGATAAAGTCGTCGCTGCCCGGCGTGGCCAGAGGGCTGACGCTGGTGAACAGGACGATGGAAATCGCCGCGGTCGGCCCGCAGATCAGGTGCCAGGACGAGCCCCATAGGCAGGCGATGATCACCGGCACTATCGCCGCGTACAGGCCATATTCGGCCGGCAGCCCGGCGATCAGGGCGTAGGCGATGGATTGCGGCAGCGCCAGGATGGCGCCGCTGAGCCCCACCAACAGGTCGTTGGCGAGGCTGCGCTTGCTGGTGCTGGGCAGCCAGCGCAGGAACGGCAGCAGGGTCTGGCGGCTGGGTAGCGGCATGCGGTGTCGCTCTTCGGTGGCGTGGACAGTGCTCATGCGATGCTCGCGAGGGCGCCCGCTGCGGGCGAGATCCGTGCGCAGCGGTGGGATCAACCCTACGCAATCCAGGCGGTTAATTCAAAGCCGGTTCGGCTGGCCGATGTCTTCGCGGGTGGCATCAAGCCCGGCAAGGCAGCGGCCGCTCATCCTGGCGATCCCCTGCAGGGGGCTGCCGGCGCAGGAGCGCAGCACTGCCTGAGCGCCCGCCCGCTGCCGCAAGGGCAGGTTCGGTTGAGGGCGGATGCCGAGCGGCCCCGGCGGGCGGCCAGTAGCGGCATGATCGCGGCTGCGGGGCGGCCATGGCGAACGAGGTGTGCCATCGCATCGAGAAAGGGGCCGGCGTGGGCGAAGAAACGGCGGTAGGCGGCACAGAAATAGTTGAGCCCTTGCTCGCCGTCGGCGTCGCTCGCCAGGAACCGATGTTTGGGGCAGCCGCCGTTGCACGCGAAGCGGTATGGGCATTCGCGGCACTGGCGCGGCAGGCTCGCGCGCTTGTCCTCGCCGAAGCGGCGCAATGCCGCGCTGGCGGCCAGCTGGCCAAGCGGCTGCTGCATGATGTTGCCCAGGCGGTACTCGGGGTAGACGTAGTGGTCGCAGGCGTAGAGGTCGCCATTGTGCTCAAGCGCCAGGCCCCGCCCGCAGGTTTGCGCGAAGATGCACAGCGCGGCGGGCCTGCCCAGCCACAGGCCCAGTTGCACCTCGAAGTGTTGCACGAAGACCCGCCCGACGTCATGGCGAACCCATTCGTCGAAAATGGCGCAGAGAAAATCGCCGTACGCCAGGGCGGACACGCTCCAGGGCGTCACCTGCATGGAAGCGCTGTCCATCGCGCCCTCCGTCGGGCCGGCGAGGCATCCCTGCGGGTCGCGGCGTTCGACCAGCGGAATAAATTGCATGAAAGTGACGCCGCACTCGCGTAGGAAGCGGTAGACCTCGAGCGGCCGACTCACGTTGTCGTGGTTGACCACCGCCAGCACGTTGAACTCGACCTGCTGGGCGCGCAGCAGCTCGAGCGCCGCCATCACCCGGCTCGAGGTCGGCTGGCCGCGCCGGTCGCGGCGATGGCGGTCGTGCAGGCTGGGCGGCCCGTCGATGCTGAGACCGACCAGAAAATTATGTTGGCGCAGGAAGCTCGCCCATTGCACGGTCAGCAGCGTGCCATTGGTCTGGATGCTGTTGCGCACCGTGGTTCCCGCGGGCTTGTACTTTTCTTGCAGCGTCACGATGCGGGCGAAGTAGCCGAGCCCCAGCAGGCTGGGTTCGCCGCCCTGCCAGGCAAACCAGATCTCGGCAACCCCGGCGGCGGCCTGGGAGGCGATGTAATCGGCAATGAAGCGTTCGAGCACGGCGTCGTCCATCCGGAACTTCTGCTCCTGCGGATAGAGGCGTTCCTTCTCCAGGTAATAGCAATAAGTACAGGCGAGGTTGCAACGCGGGCCGATCGGTTTGCTCATGACATGAAAGGGCCCGGCCGCGGGCTGCCCGGCAATGGATGACATCAGGCTTTCCTCGCTCTGTTGTGCTTGTCGCAAATGCCCCGTGCCCGTCCCGGGCGGCGGACGCCGCAGGGGAGCCTGGCGGTGGTTGCTTCAAAACCGCGCCTTCACCGCCGCCAGAGCGTCGCCGCCATCGCGGGTGGTGACTCCTTGCAGCCAGCCGTCGATGACCGTCGGGTTGGCTTGCAGCCAGTTCTTGACGGCTTGTTGGTTGCTCGCCTGCTTGCTCAGTACCTGGTTCATGATGGCGTTCTCCATCTCCAGGGTGAAGCTCAGGTTGCTCAGCAGCTTGCCGACGTTCGGGCACTGGCTGGCGTAGCCCTTGCGCGCCAGGCTGTTGACGTGACCGCTGGCGCCGAAGTACTGCTCGCCGCCCTTGAGGTAGCGCATGTCGTGCTGCACGTTCATCGGATGCGGGGTCCAGCCGAGGAACACCACGAACTTGTCGCGCTTCACCGCGCGCCCGACCTGAACCAGCATGGCCTGCTCGCTGGACTCCACCAGTTGCCAGTCGCCGAGGCCGAACTCGTCGGCTGCGATCATCTTCCTGATCGATTCGTTGGCCGGTGAGCCGGCGGCAATGCCGTAGAGTTTTCTGTCGAACTGCTCGGCGAACTTGTCCAGATCGGCGAAGGTTTTCACCCCGGCCGCATAGGCGTAGCTGGGCACGGCCAGGGTGTATTCGGTGCCGCTGAGGTTTTCGGCCAGCTTGTCGACGATGCCGCTGGCGACGAACTTGTCGTAGTTATCCTGCTGTGCCGGCATCCAGTTGCCGAGGAAGGCATCGACCTGACCCTTCTGCAGTCCGGCATAGATGATCGGCACGGCGAGGATCTGCGTCTCGGTCTTGTAGCCCAGACCGTCGAGGAGGAACTGGGCGATGCCGTTGGTCACGGCGATGTCGCTCCAACCGGGATCGCCCAGCCTGACCGTCGCGCAACTGGCGTCTTCGGCTTGGGCGGTGAGTGCGACTGTGCTCAGCAGCAGGCTGGCGGCGCAGGCGTGTTTAATTGTTTTCATGGCACTTTCCTCGGAGTTTGGTTCGGCGCGGGCAGGGCGCGCGCCGAATAATGGAGTGGCTCAGGATCAGGGCTGCGGAAAGCGTGCACGGCGCTCCAGATCATCCAGGTCGATGTGGTTGCGCATGTACTGCTGGCTGGCATCGACCATGGGTTGATGGTCCCAGCTCTTCAGTTTGCCCTTGCTCAGCGACTCGGCGACGAAACGCCGGCGGCGCTGGCTGGCCAGGGTGGCCTGATGGATCGCCGGGATATCCCAGCGTGCGCGGGCGTCCGCGAGGAACTCGGCGAGCACGGCCTGGTGCTCGGGCGACTGGGCCAGGTTCTCCAGTTCCTGCGGGTCATCGCTCAGGTTGAACAACAGCAACGGATCGACTTCGGAGTAGATGAACTTCCACTCGCCGCGGCGGATCATCATCAGCGGGCTGTTGCTGCCTTCGGCCATGTACTCGCCGAACACTTGGTCGTGGCCGCCGCTGCCTTGCAAGTGGGGCAGCAGGGAGCGGCCATCGAGCGGCAGGCTCGGGTCTAGCGCGCCGCCGGCCAGCTCCACCAGGGTCGGCAGCAGGTCGGCGGTGGACATCGACTGGCTGACCCGATGGGCGGCGAATTGGCTCGGCGCATGCACCACGAAGGGCACCCGTGCGGCCATCTCGAACCAGTGCATCTTGTACCAGAGGCCGCGCTCGCCGAGCATGTCGCCGTGGTCGCCGGAGAAGACGATGATGGTGTCGTCGGCCAGGCCGCAGTCGCCCAGGGTTTTCAGCAGTTTGCCGATGTTCGCGTCGACGTAGCTGCAGGCGCCGAAGTAGGCGCGCCGCGCGTCCCTGATTTTCTCCTCGGGCAGCTCCTTGCCCCACAGGTCGACGACCTTGAGGATGCGTTGCGAGTGCGGGTCGAGATCCTGTTGCTCGATCTTGACCCCGGGCAGCGGGACGTCCTCATCGCGGTACAGGTTCCAGAACTCTTCCGGGATGCAATAGGGGTCGTGCGGGTGAGTCATCGACACGGTCAGGCAGAACGGCTGCGCGGCGTTCTCGCGGACATGGTCGTAGAGGTATTGCTGGGCCTTGAACACCACCTCCTCGTCGAAGTCCAGCTGGTTGGTGCGCACGGTGGGGCCGGCCTGCAGCACCGAAGACATGTTGTGGTACCAGGAGAGGCGCTCCTCGGGTGCGTCCCAGTTCACCGCCCAGCCGTAGTCGGCCGGGTAGATGTCGCTGGTCAGGCGCTCCTCGTAGCCATGCAGCTGATCCGGGCCGCAGAAGTGCATCTTGCCCGACAGCGCGGTGTGATAACCGAGCTTGCGCAGGTAGTGGGCATAGGTCGGCACGTCGCCGGGGAAGTCGGCGGCGTTGTCGTAGGCGCCGATCTTGCTCGGCAACTGGCCGCTGACCAGGGTGAAGCGCGACGGTGCACAGAGCGGGCTGTTGCAATAGGCGGAATCGAATACCACGCCGGTTTCGGCCAGGCGCACCAGGTTGGGCATCTTGATCGGCGACGCCGGGTCATGGATCGGCAGGAGCGGCGCGGCCATCTGGTCGGCCATGATGAACAGAATGTTGGGGCGCTTCATGGCGGCTATTCCATATGAAAGATTTATGCGACAGTGCTGGCACCATCATCAGGCCGAAACAAAACCACGGTAAACCCGGCAGGAACACATAGCTTGGATAAGTACAGCTTATGCTAAGGGCAACCGAAGGCATCTCTCTGGATGCTTTGCGGGTGTTCGCGTCCGCCGCCCGCCAGCTGAGTTTCACCGCGGCGGCCGCCGAGTTGGGCAGCAGTCAGCCGGCGATCAGCCAGCAGATCAAGCGCCTGGAACAGCAACTGGCGACCCGCCTGTTCGACCGGGTGTATCGCGGCATCGTCCTCACCGAAGCCGGTGAGTTGCTGCTGCGCCATGTGCAGGAAGGCCTCGAGGTGCTCGATGCCGGCCTGGCTGCGGTGACCGCCGGCCAGCAGCATGAAGTGCTGCAGGTGGCCACCGATTTCGCCGTGGCCGCCTATTGGCTGATGCCGCGCCTGCACCGTTTTCACCAGGCCCACCCGGATGTGGACGTCAGCCTGATCACCAGCGAGCGCGACTTCGGCAGCATGCCCCCGGAGATCGACGTGGCCATCGCCTTCGGTGATGGCCGCTTCAAGCACGGCGAGGCCCACCTGTTGTTTGCCGAAGCGGCCTTCCCGGTGTGCAGCCCGCAACTGCTCAAGGGCCAGACATTGCCGCTGCCAGCGGCGGCATTGGCGCAGCTGCCCCTGCTGCATCTGCGGCCCGAGGTGCACACCCGCTGGTTCGACTGGAAGGGCCTGTTCCGCGCCTTGGACATCGCCGAGGCGCCCAGCTCGGGCAGCCTGCGCTTCGACAACTACACCCTGTTGATTCAGGCCGCCATCGCCGGGCAAGGGGTGGCGATCGGCTGGCGCCATCTGGTCGATGACCTGCTGGCGCAGAACCTGCTGTGCCGCGTCTGCACCCAGGAGGCCCGCTCCGAGCTCGGCTATTACGTGGTGCTGCCCGAACGTAAGCGTCGCCAGCGCTTGACCCAGCGTTTCGTCGACTGGTTGCAGGTCGAACTGAGGGATGCCGGCGCCCCCGTCTGACGCCTTCCGCCGAACGGACAAAATGCGGCGCCATAGGCGCCCTACACTCTAAGAGCGCTAGCCGTTTTTCGTATACTACGGCGGCTAGAACGCACAGTTCTGCCCTTCCCTCACCTAATCTTGTGAAGCATCCCGTGAAAATTCGTCATTCGATAGTAAGTCTGTTGCTGCTGTGCAGCGCGGCTGTAGTTGCGTCGAACCTCTCCGCCGCCGAGAAGGCGCCGGCGCGGCAGGAGCTGGCCTCGGGCAGCGCCCTGCTGGTCGACCTGCAAACCGACCAGGTGCTGTACTCCAGCAACCCCGATGTGGTGGTGCCGATCGCCTCGGTGACCAAGCTGATGACCGCCATGGTCGCCCTGGATGCCCAGCTGCCGCTGGATCAGCAGTTGCCGATCGTGATCCGCGACACCGCAGAGATGCGCGGGGTGTTCTCGCGGGTGCGGGTGGGCAGCGAAATCAGCCGTCGCGAGATGTTGCTGCTGGCGCTGATGTCCTCGGAAAACCGCGCGGCCGCCAGTCTGGCCCATCACTATCCGGGGGGCCACGCGGCCTTCGTCGCGGCGATGAACGCCAAGGCCCGCGCCTTGGGTATGAGCCGCAGCCACTTCGTCGAGCCGACCGGCTTGTCGGAGCGCAACGTCTCCAGCGCCAACGACCTGGTCAAGCTGCTCAAGGCCAGTCAGCAGTACCCGCTGATCGAGCAGTTCAGCACCACCCGCGAGCGCAGCGTGACCTTCCGCAAGCCCAATTACAGCCTGGGTTTTCGCAATACCAATCGCCTGGTGCACAAGGCCGATTGGAGTATTCAGTTGACTAAGACCGGTTTCACCGACGAGGCCGGCCACTGCCTGGTGATGCGCACGGTGATGGCCAAGCGCCAAGTGGCGTTCGTGGTGCTCGATGCCTTCGGCAAATACACCCACATGGCCGATGCCAACCGCCTGCGCCGCTGGCTGGAAACCGGCAAGGTCAGCGCCGTGCCGGCGGCGGCGCTGAGCTACAAGAAGCAGAAACTGGCGCAGCGCCAGTTGCAGGCGGTGCAGTGAGCGGGGCAAGCCAACCCGCACCCATTCCGTAGGGTGGGCCGAAGCCCACCCTACGCGCGGTGTGGCCTCAAAGGCGCGCGTTGCGCACCCCGTCGGCCAGGTCGCGGCACAGGCTCAGCACGCCCTGCACGGCCTGCTCGCTGTCCTCGGCATGGGCGATCTGGTCGATCAGCGCCGAGCCGACCACCACGCCGTCGGCCAGGCGGGCGATGGAGGCGGCCTGTTCCGGGGTGCGGATGCCGAAGCCGATGCTGATCGGCAGGTCGGTGTGGCGGCGCAGGCGCGCCACCGCCTGCTCGACGTGTTCCAGGGTAGCCGCGCCGGCACCGGTGACGCCGGCCACCGAGACGTAGTAGACGAAGCCGGAGCTGCCGCCCAGCACCTTGGGCAGGCGCGCATCGTCGGTGGTCGGGGTGGTCAGACGGATGAAGTCCAGGCCCGCCGCTTGCGCCGGGTCACAGAGGTCGGCGTTATGTTCCGGCGGCAGGTCGACCACGATCAGGCCGTCGACGCCCGCTGCTTTCGCGTCGGCGATAAAGCGCGGCACGCCGTAGTGATGGATCGGGTTGAAATAGCCCATCAGCACCAGCGGCGTGTCCTGCTCGCCTTCGCGGAATTCGCGAACCATCTGCAGGGTCTTGGCCAGGTTCTGCTTGGCGGCCAGGGCGCGGATGTTGGCCAGCTGGATCGCCGGGCCGTCGGCCATCGGGTCGGTAAAGGGCATGCCCAGCTCGATCACGTCGGCGCCGGCGTGCGGCAAACCTTTGAGGATCGCCAGGGAGGCATCGTAGTTGGGGTCGCCGGCGGTGACGAAGGTCACCAGGGCGGCGCGGTTCTGTTGCTTCAGCTCGGCAAAGCGGCTCTGCAGGCGGCTCATGCTTGGTTCTCCAGTTCGCCCATATGGTGCATCACGGTTTGCATGTCCTTGTCGCCGCGGCCGGACAGGTTGACCACCATCAGGTGTTCCTTGGGCAGCGTCGGCGCGCGCTTGAACACTTCGGCCAGGGCGTGGGCGCTTTCCAGCGCCGGGATGATGCCTTCCAGGCGGCAGCACTGGTGGAAGGCGTCGAGCGCCTCCTGGTCGGTCACCGAGGTGTATTCGACCCGGCCGATGTCGTGCAACCAGGCGTGTTCCGGGCCGATGCCGGGATAGTCGAGGCCGGCGGAGATCGAGTGGGCGTCGATGATCTGGCCGTCGTCGTCCTGCAGCAGGAAGGTGCGGTTGCCGTGCAGCACGCCCGGTACGCCGCCGTTGAGGCTGGCCGCGTGCTTGCCGGTGTCGATGCCGTAACCGGCCGCTTCGACGCCGACGATCTGTACGTCTTTATCGTCGAGGAACGGATGGAACAGGCCCATGGCATTGGAGCCGCCGCCGATGCAGGCGACCAGGCTGTCCGGCAGGCGGCCTTCTTGCGCCATGATCTGCTCGCGGGTTTCCTTGCCGATCACCGCCTGGAAGTCGCGCACCATCGCCGGGTAGGGGTGCGGGCCGGCCACGGTGCCGATCAGGTAGAAGGTGTTGTCGACGTTGGTCACCCAGTCGCGCAGGGCCTCGTTCATCGCATCCTTGAGGGTGCCGGTGCCGGCAACCACCGGAATCACGGTGGCGCCGAGCAGCTTCATGCGGAACACGTTGGCTTGCTGGCGCTCGATGTCGGTGGTGCCCATGTAGATCACGCAGTCCAGGCCGAAGCGCGCCGCTACTGTGGCGGTGGCCACGCCGTGCATGCCGGCGCCGGTCTCGGCGATGATGCGTTGTTTACCCATGCGCCGGGCCAGGAGGATCTGGCCGATGCAGTTGTTGATCTTGTGCGCGCCGGTGTGGTTGAGCTCTTCGCGCTTCAGATAGATCTTCGCCCCGCCGCAGTGCTCGCTCAGGCGTTCGGCGAAGTACAGCGGGCTGGGCCGGCCGACGTAGTCGCGCTGGAAGTAGGCCAGCTCCTTGGCAAACTCCGGATCGAGCTTGGCCTTTGCGTACTCGGCGGCCAGGTCGTGGATCAGCGGCATCAGGGTTTCGGCGACGTACTGGCCGCCGAACGAGCCGAACAGGCCGTTGGCGTCGGGGCCGCTGCACAAAGAGGTCATGGCGTTCTCCTGCGGGTGTTGGGCATGTAGGCGCCAGCGTGCGGGCTGCCTACGACAATGGCCACAGGATAAGGCTGTGTGGCTCGGGACAAAAGCGATAAGATCGCCGCAACCTGTCAGGAAATCTCACAGATGACTCAGGAGCTACCCCCGCTCAATGCCCTGCGTGCGTTCGAGGCGGCGGCCCGTTTACAGAGCGTCAGCCAGGCCGCCGAGCAGCTGAATGTCACCCATGGCGCGGTCAGCCGGCAGATACGGATGCTGGAAGAGCACCTCGGCCTGGCCTTGTTCGTCAAGGACGGACGCGGCGTTAAACTCACAGACGCGGGCAGCCGGTTGCGCGATGTCAGCAGCGAGGCCTTCGCGCGTCTGCGCGCGGTGTGCAGCGAGTTGCAGCGGGGCCAGGCCGAGGCACCGTTCGTCCTCGCTTGTCCCGGCAGCCTGCTGGCGCGCTGGTTCATCCCGCGCCTGGATCGGCTCAACCGTGAGCTGCCGGAGTTGCGCCTGCAGCTGTCGGCCAGCGAAGGCGAGCTGAACCCGCGCCGCGCCGGGGTCGACGCCACCCTGTGGTTTGCCGAACCGCCCTGGCCGGCGGACATGCGGGTGTTCGAGCTGGCCGCCGAGCGCATCGGCCCGGTGCTGAGCCCGCGCTACGCCCGGTTCGCCGAGCTGCATCGGGCACCGGCCGCGGCGTTGCTGGGCGAACCCTTGCTGCACACCAGCTCGCGGCCGCAGGCCTGGCCGAGTTGGGCGACCGGCAATGGCCTGGACGCCGAGGGGCTCAGGCTGGGCCAGGGTTTCGAGCATCTTTACTACCTGCTGGAGGCCGCTGCCGCCGGCCTCGGGGTGGCCATCGCGCCGCAACAGCTGGTCGCCGATGACCTGGCGGCGGGCCGCCTGGTGGCGCCCTGGGGCTTCGTCGCAACCCCGGCACGCCTGGCCTTATGGGTGCCGGCGCGGCACCTGGATCAGCGCGCGCAACGCTTGGCCGAGTGGCTGCGCGGCGAGTTGGCGGGTTGAGCCGGGGTTGGACATCGCCTTTAGTTTGGCTGGAGAGGGCGAATACAGGTCGCAAAAATCTCGTGCTCGACTAGCGTTTCATTAGGCTCTGTACCTGTTAGGTGTTGTATCACCAGGCGCGAACTGCCTGCGGTTCGTAGGAGGCCCGACCTCGGGGCGAGCTTTGGCTATATCCGCGAAACGATGAGCAGGCAGCCCTGCGGGCTGCATTCGCCGCGGGGTCGCGCCTCCTACAA
Source organism: Pseudomonas sp. sp1636 (assembly GCF_030376615.1). Lineage (GTDB taxonomy): Bacteria > Pseudomonadota > Gammaproteobacteria > Pseudomonadales > Pseudomonadaceae > Aquipseudomonas. The sequence continues at coordinate 191,669 of NZ_JARRAB010000006.1, read as the reverse complement.
GAGATCGCGCATGCAACACATAATTGGGACATAGCCTTTCATTACCCCTCGTGGAGAAACCGCCATGTCTGACCATCACACCTACAAGAAAGTCGAAGTAGTCGGGTCGTCGAAAAACAGCATCGATGAAGCGATCAACAATGCCCTGACCGAGTGCGCCAAGTCGATCCGCAACCTCGACTGGTTCGAGGTTCTGGAAACCCGCGGGCATATCGAGGGCGGCAGGGTCGGCCACTACCAGGTGACCCTCAAGGTCGGTTTCCGCATCAGCGAAAGCTGAGAGCCCCTCGGCTGCTTGGTTCCGGCTGCTGTTGCCTGCTGGTCGCTTGCCCATGGCAACCGTAGCCTGAAGCCTGCTCGATTGCGCCGCCCGTTTGCGCGTCGGCGAGACCCTCGCGCAGTTGCGTGCCGGGCCGCTCGCGGCGCACTGGTGCCGCCTCAGAAGACGCCGCAGCGCAGCACCTTGGCGCGCGCCAGGACATTGCGCTGCTCATCGTAGAGCCACGCCTGGGCGCTCATCGCCAGCTCCCGGGCTTCAAACAGGTAACGTTGGCCGGCGGCGAAGTCGTCGTAGCGCACGCGAACCTCGCAGGTGCGTTGCACCGGTTCGGCCATCAGGCTCCCGCCGCCCTGCACTTCGAACCGATAGCGCGCGATCAGCTCGTGGGCGCCAGGCGTCACCTGGAAGTAACGGCCATCGGTGAGGCGCTTGCCGTCGAGTTCTTCGGCCATCAGCAAATCGCTGGCGGTGGTGTACAGCTCGACCCAAGCCATGCCGGAGTCGCGCGGCGGCAACGGCGAGGCACAGGCGCTGAGAATCAACAAGCTGACGATCAGAACCAGGTGACGCATGGCAGCCTCCGGAATTGACGCCGATAGTGCGGGCACTAGCGCCAATGCGCTAGTTTGGTGGGCATGACATTATGCCTTGCTCGCTTCTCTATCGACTTCCTCTACCGGCGCGGAGTTCCGCTGCTGGCCGCGCTGCTATTGCTCGGCGGTTGCAGCAGCCTGGATTACTACAGCCATCTGGCCCGAGGGCAGCTGCAGGTGTTGCACGCGAGCCAGCCGGTCGATGCCTTGCTGCGCGATCCGCGGGTGGATGCCGGGCTCAAGCAACGCCTGGGCCTGAGCCAGCAGGCGCGCGACTTCGCCAGTGCCCGGCTGGGCCTGCCGGATAACCGCAGCTACCGCCGCTATGCCGACATCCAGCGGCCCTTCGTGGTGTGGAACCTGTTCGCCACGGCGGAGTTTTCCGTCAAGCCGGAGCTGCACTGCTTTCCCATCGCCGGCTGTGTGGCCTATCGCGGTTACTACAGCCAGGGCCGTGCCCGTGGCGCGGCGGCGCGGCTCCAGCTGCGCGGCTTCGACACCTACCTGGGCGGGGTCGAGGCCTATTCCACCCTGGGCTGGTTCGACGACCCGTTGCTCAACAGCATGCTGCGCTGGAACGATGAACGCCTGGTGGCGGTACTCTTCCACGAACTGGCCCACCAGCAGCTGTATGTGGCCGATGACACCGCGTTCAACGAGTCCTTCGCCACCTTTGTCGAGCGTGAAGGTCTGCGCCAGTGGCAACAGGCGCACGGCGTAACGCTCGTCGATGGGGGTGAAGCCAAACAGCGTGAGCAGTTCACCGCGCTGGTGCTGGCCAGTCGTGCGCGGCTGGAGCAGTTGTATGCCAGCGACCTGGCGGCGGATGCCATGCGCGTGGCCAAGCAGGCCGAGTTCGAGCGCTTGCGCCGGGAGTACCGGGCTCTGCGTGAGCGCGAGTGGGGCGGCCGTGGCCGCTACGATGGCTGGATCGAGGCGCCACTGAACAACGCCAAACTGCTGCCGTTCGGTCTCTACGATCACTGGGTGCCGGCGTTCGCCGCCTTGTTCGCCGAAGCCGGAGGGGATTGGCCACGCTTCTATCGCCGCGCCGCCGCGCTGGGGCGACTGCCGAGCGTGGCACGAGCCGCGGCGCTGGACGCCTTGCAGAATGCCGGCTAGAACTTGCCGGGGAAATTATCAGTCCAACTTACTGGGCTAACGAGACAGAGGCGGTGTGCAATGACCAGATGGACAGTGGCTGTGTTGCTCGGGATCCTCGGTAGTGCTGCATGGGCGGCGCCCAAACCCTGCGAAGAACTGAAGCAGGAAATCGAAGTGAAGATCCAGGCCGCTGGCGTGTCCAGCTACACCCTGGAGATCGTGGCCAACGACGAAGTGCAAGATCAGAGCATGGTGGTCGGCAGCTGCGACGGCGGCAGCCGCAAGATCATCTACCAGAACAACGGCTGAACCCTGCCGCATGGGCCGGGGCGGGCCGCGACTCAGCCCCCGAAGGCTTGATGCAGCTCGGCCAGGGTCGGGAAGTGATAGGTCGGCGCCGCGCCTGCAATTCTGCGTGGCTGCCGAAACCATAACCCACCGCCGCCGCATCCAGGCCATTGCGCCGCGCGCCGATCAGGTCGTGCTTGCGGTCGCCGGTCATCAGGGTGCTGGCCACCTCGAGGTTTTCCCGCTCAAACAGATAGCCGATCAGCTCGACCTTGTCGGTGCGCGTGCTGTCCAGTTCGCTGCCATAGATCCGCTGGAAGTGTCGGGCGAAATCGAAATGCCGGGCGATCTCCACGGCGAACACCGCCGGTTTGCTGGTGGCTATATACAGGGTGCGGTTCTGCGCCAGCAACAGCTCGAGCAGATCGCCGACACCTGCGAACATGCAATTCTCATACAGCCCGAGCGTGGCGAAGCGCTCGCGATAATGCTTCACCGCCTACCGATCCGGCTCGTCGATGTCCAGTCTGGCTAGCGCATGCTGCACCGAACGGGTGATGCCCTCACGCGGATCGGTGAGGGTGCCATCGAGGTCGAAAAGGATGTTCTGGTAGTGCCTGCCGCAATAACTCATCGGCTGGTATAGCCCTCCATCAAATGTTGATCCTTCAGGCGCACGTAGTTGTCGGCGCTGTAGCGGAAGTAGCTGCGCTCCTGCTCGGTCAGCTCGCGGGCTTTTTTCGCCGGACTGCCGACGTACAGGTAGCCGCTCTCCAGATGGCTGCCAGGCGGAACCAGGCTGCCGGCGCCGAGCACCACTTCCTCGTCGATCACCACGCCATCCATGATGATGCTGCCCATGCCGACCAGCACCCGGTTGCCGATGCTGCAACCGTGCAGGGTGACGTTGTGGCCGATGGTCACATCGTCGCCGATGTTCAGCGGGTAGCCGCGCGGGTTGAATGGCCCGGCGTGGGTGATGTGCAGCACACAGCCATCCTGAATGCTGGTGCGTTCGCCGATGCGGATGCTGTGCATGTCGCCGCGGATCACCACCAGCGGCCAGATCGAACTGTCGTCGCCGATTTCCACATCGCCGAGCACCACGGCGGAAGCATCGACAAATGCCCGCTCGCCGAGCAAGGGGGTGAACTGTTGGTATGTACGTATCGCCACGATAGAAACCTCTTAGGCTGCGGTGAGCTGTGATTGTAATTATGATGACGGGCATATGTGCCGAGTCCAGCCTGCCGAAGGCAGGTTCATGGCTTCAAACCCATTTCGTTACAGGTGCCCCATCGTGACCGCCAACAACCCGTTGCTGCAAGCCTTCGACCTGCCACCCTATTCCGTCATCCGCCCGGAGCATGTCGAGCCGGCGGTGGATACGCGTCTCGCCGAGAATCGTGCCGCCATTGTCGAACTGCTTCAGCAACAGTCTGGCACACCAAGCTGGAATGGGCTGGTGCGGGCGCTCGACGAATTGAATGAGCGCCTGGGCCGCGCCTGGAGTCCGGTCAGCCATCTCAATGCGGTGTGCAACAACGCCGAGCTGCGCGCGGCCTACGAGGCCTGCCTGCCCAAGCTGTCCGAGTACTCGACCGAGCTGGGCCATAATCGTGCGCTGTACGAGGCCTATCACGCCCTGGCCGCCAGCCCCGAGGCGGCCGCTTTCGACGTCGCCCAGCAGACCATCCTCAAGCACAGCCTGCGTGACTTCCACCTGTCCGGCATCGACCTGGCGGAAGCCGAGAAGCAGCGTTTCGGTGTGATCCAGAGCCGGCTCTCCGAGCTGGGCAGTCGTTTCTCCAATCAGTTGCTCGATGCCACCCAAGCCTGGAGCAAGCAGGTTACCGAGGAGGCGGCGCTGGCTGGCCTGACCGATTCGGCCAAGGCACAGATGCAGCAAGTCGCCGCGGCCAAGGGCCTGGACGGCTGGCTGATCAGCCTGGAATTCCCCAGCTACTTCGCGGTGCTGACCTACGCCGACGACCGCGCCCTGCGCGAAGAGGTCTATGCCGCCTACTGCACCCGCGCCTCCGATCAGGGGCCGAATGCCGGCCAGCACGACAACGGCCCGGTGATGCTGGAAATCCTCGGCCTGCGCCAGGAATTGGCGCAGTTGCTCGGCTTCGCCAACTACGCCGAGCTGAGCCTGGCCAGCAAGATGGCCGAGTCCACCGAACAGGTGCTGCATTTCTTGCGCGACCTGGCGCTGCGCAGCAAACCTTTCGCCGTGCGGGATCTGGCCGAACTGCAAGCCTTCGCCGCCGAGCAAGGCTGCCACGACCTGCAAAGCTGGGATCTCGGCTACTACGGCGAGAAACTGCGCGAGCAGCGCTACAGCATTTCCCAGGAAATCCTCCGTGCCTACTTCCCCATCGACAAGGTGCTGAGCGGCCTGTTCGCCATCGTCGAGAAGCTCTACGGCATCCAGATCGAGGAGTTGTCGGGTTTCGACAGCTGGCACCCGGACGTGCGTCTGTTCGAGATCAAGGAGCACGGCGAGCATGTCGGACGCTTCTTCTTCGACCTCTACGCCCGCGCCAACAAGCGTGGCGGCGCCTGGATGGACGGCGCCCGCGACAAGCGTCGTGACGCCGCTGGCCGGCTGATCAGCCCGGTGGCCAACCTGGTGTGCAACTTCACCCCGGCGGTCGGCGAGCAGCCGGCGCTGCTGACCCACGACGAAGTCACCACCCTGTTCCACGAGTTCGGCCATGGCCTGCACCACCTGCTGACCCGCGTCGAGCATGCCGGCGCTTCGGGGATCAACGGCGTGGCCTGGGACGCGGTCGAGCTGCCGAGCCAGTTTATGGAGAACTGGTGCTGGGAGCCCGAAGGCCTGGCGCTGATTTCCGGCCACTATAAAACCGGCGAAGCCCTGCCGCAGAGCCTGCTGGACAAGATGTTGGCGGCGAAGAATTTCCAGTCCGGCTTGATGATGGTGCGCCAGCTGGAGTTCAGCCTGTTCGACTTCGAGCTGCACGCCAGCCACGGCGACGGCCGCGGCGTGCTGGAGGTGCTCGAAGGCATCCGCGACCAGGTCTCGGTACTGCGTCCGCCGGCTTACAACCGCTTTCCCAACAGTTTCGCGCACATCTTTTCCGGCGGTTACGCGGCCGGTTACTACAGTTACAAATGGGCCGAAGTGCTTTCGGCGGACGCCTTCTCGCGCTTCGAGGAAGAAGGCGTGTTTAACAGTGAAACCGGCCGTGCCTTCCGTGAGGCGATCCTCGCCCGCGGCGGCTCACAAGAACCCATGGCGCTGTTCGTCGACTTCCGTGGCCGCGAGCCCTCCATCGACGCCCTGCTGCGCCATCTCGGCCTGAGCCAGGAGGCCGCATGAACGATCTGCCGATGAATGCCAGCAAGCGCCGCTTTATCGCCGGCGCCGTGTGCCCGGCGTGTAGCGCAATGGACAAGATCCAGATGTGGGACGAAGACGCTGTGCCGCACCGCGAATGCGTGGCCTGCGGCTACGCCGACACCCTCGACGAGCGCGGCAATTCGGTGCCCAGGGAGCTGGCGACCCGGGTCAACGTCAGCGCCCTCAAGCCCAAGGCCGCCGACCCCAAGGTGCAGGCGGTGCAGTTCTTCCCCAACCCCAAGCTGAAGAAGCCGCCGCAATAGGCTGGTCGCGGAAGAACTCGCCGGCCGTACAGCCGAATGGCTGACGGCAGGCGGCGATAAAGGCCGAGCTCGGCTCGTAGGCGCCAGCCTGTGCCGCATCGCGGGCCACGATCAGAAGGTCGCCGCAGACTGCTCCTGCCGACCCCGGCTGCAGTGCTTGGAACGGCTGCCGGGGTGGATAGGCGAACTCATCATGCGTGCAGGCTGGCCCACTGCCGGATCAGATGGGCACCGAGACCAGGTCGAGGTGCCCGAGGAACAGGAAGCCGGATACCAGCACGGCATTGAGAGCCCAGGCGACGGTGAGGTAGCGCGCGATGTGGCCGTAAGTCTCGTTACCGACGTTGAACGCGTTAACCCACACCGAGCGCATGATCCAGGCGGTGTATAGAACGAAGCCCGCCAGTAACGCACCTAATACCGGCGTTCCCAATGTCCGGTAAGAATAGATAATCGCACCGAAGTAAAGGTGGCTGACGAGCACGCCATAGATCCAGAAAACGATCCAGAGCGGCTTATTGCCTCGCGTATCCGGGGAAAGCAATGTCGTATTCATTAACCTACTTCCTTGAACCAAGTCTGTCGGATTGGCTGTTGACCGACCGCGCCGAAGCACGGATCCGCTGCTAGCCTCGTTGTGCGGAGCGGTGTGCTAGGAAGCCTCCCGATCCGTATTGTCCGGCTGTGCCGGTGCTGCTTCCCTCCTGCGCTGGATGACGTGTAACTGCGCCTTCACCTGATCGAGCGATTGCGCCATTGGAGGCCCAGGCGATTGACTCGTATGGCCTCTAAAACTGCTCGCGCCTTAGCAGGCTGACTGCGTCCATTCGCTCATACCTGGATGGTTAGAAACGGGTCAAATGCCAGCTTTTCCGGGATATCCCCGCGTGCATAACCGCGGGGGGTTGCTTACATGATAGTCACGGCTGTTAGGGGTGTGGCCGTGAACCCACAATGTTGGCGCCCAGCGCGCAATTCGATCGTCGAGGTCAGGCACAAAGAGTTTCGGCATCATGCGATACGGCGTGCCGATGCCGATCATGGCCACCCAACCCAGTGCGCCGGCATGTACAGACGAGCGTTCTCTTTGTGCGGGCAAACGCTCAATTCTGGCTGAACATGCCCGTTAAACGTGGCATGGCACTTTGGCGCAAGAGAGGAGCAGTCTGTCGCTCAAGCCGACCCTTGGCAAAGTCATAATAATGATAGTTAGGTACATTTATTTTCATGGGAAAGGTGAGTGTGTTCTCAGCGGCCTACTGAGTTGGTTGCCCAGTATTCTCGCGGCCTTTGGGGGGGGCAACAGGTGAGTCGTCATTGGCTGCGAGATGAGCCGTGGGAGTCAAGGATCTACGGCCAGGCAAAGTCAGCGATCCAGGCGTGACGGCCGAGATAACCGTCGGGTTGTTGAGGTCGCCCGAACCGCGTTGCCCTGCTGCGATCTCCCTGAGAACCATGGCCACTGGCACCGCGTCTATGGGCGTTATGGCTGCGGGCCAGGCACAGGCGTCTGGTTGCAAATCATGGCATTGCTGCGGCCGACGCTGATCTGGAGCATCGGCTGCTGGACGGCCCATCGTCCGGGGCATCGGCACGGCGCTTCCGCCCGCCGGGCGGGCAGCTGGCCTTGTTATGAGCGCAGCGGAGCATTCGGCACGTGCCTGCCTGCCGGTGAGGGGGATGTGCTTAAATTAATACCTGAGGCTGACAAACTGCGCTGCACGCAGGCCTACCATCCGCCGCCGCCCGGCCTGGCCAAGATGCAGTGTTCCGCCGCGAGCTGCGAGCCAGTGCCGGCGCGGTCTGCTGCGCCACCTGGGCCACCCAAAATTGACCGCGAACCATGACCCGTACAGTCCGTGTACCCGACCCCTCCTTCGAGTTGATGGATGATCACGAAGGCCACTCGCTGATCTATCGTCAGCATGGTTTTCCGTCGCCGCTGGTGCGCTGGCATTTCCACAAGGAGTACGAGCTGCACCTGATAGTCGCCAGTTCCGGCAAGGTCTTCATCGGCGATTACATCGGCAATTTTTCCCCCGATAGCCTGTTCCTCACCGGGCCCAACCTGCCGCACAACTGGATCAGCCAGGTCGAAGAGGGCGAGCACTTCGCCACGCGCGACATGCTGGTGAACTTCACCGACGAGGTGCTCGATCGCGGCACGGCGGTATTTTCCGAGTTGAAGGGGCTGGCGCCGTTGCTGGAGCATGCCCAGTTCGGTATCGAGTTTCGCGACCCACGCTGCATCCGCGAGGCCAGGGGCCTGCTGCAGAAGATCGCCGACTCCCAGGGCATCGCCCGCCTCGGGCATTTCTTCATCCTCCTCGAGCTGCTGGCCGCCAGCGAGGACTACCAGCTGCTCTCCGGCAGTGTCGCCGCGCAACTGGCCGACGAGCATCACGTCGAGCGCATCAACCGGGCGGTGGACTACATCTTTCAGCGCTATGCCCAGGAGCTGAGCCAGGAAGAGGTCGCGCACTACCTGGGCATGACCCCGACCTACTTCTCGCGCGTCTTCAAGCAGGCCACCGGACGCGGCTTCGTCGAGTTCGTCAACCGGCTGCGGGTGAGCAAGTCCTGCGAGTTGCTGAGCAAGAGCGACATGCCGGTGACCGAGATCTGTTTCGAGTCCGGCTTCAGCAACATTTCCAACTTCAACCGGCGCTTCCTGCAGCTCAAGGGAGTGACTCCGTCCGACTACCGCAAGCTGGTGGTTCAGCGTTTGACCGAGCAAAACCTGTACTGATCCGGTCAGTCGCTTAGCGCGGCTATCCCTTCTAGAGGCCTGGACCCACTGGCGTTGAGTCGCGTGGAGGTGTTTGCGTTCGCTTTCAAGAGTGCAAAAAAGTATTAGTTGCAGTGCAGTCGCGGCGTTGTTCGAGGTTTTGCGCAGAGGTGTAATGCAGGTCGACTAATACAAAAACAATATCGATCTCCGGTCGCCGTGGCGACGCAGGAGAGGAGTTCAAACCAATGAACCATGCAGCTAAAGCCTTAGTTACTGTTTCCTGCCTGTCCTTGTCGGCGTTTGCCTACGCCGCCGAAAACCTGACCATCGCCACCGTCAACAACAGCGACATGATCCGCATGCAGCGGCTGTCGAAAACCTTCGAAGCACAGCACCCGGAGATCGACCTGAAGTGGGTGGTGCTCGAAGAGAATGTCCTGCGCCAGCGCCTGACCACCGATATCGCCACCCAGGGTGGTCAGTTCGACGTGCTGACCATCGGCATGTACGAAGCCTCGCTGTGGGGCGAGAAGGGCTGGCTCGAACCCATGACCGACCTGCCGGCCGACTATGCGCTCGATGATGTCTTCCCCTCCGTGCGCGAAGGCCTGTCGGTCAAGGGCACGCTGTACGCCCTGCCGTTCTACGCCGAAAGCTCGATAACCTACTACCGCACCGACCTGTTCGAGCAGGCCGGCCTGCGCATGCCCGACTACCCGACCTGGGAGCAGATGGGCGAGTTCGCCGCCAAGCTGCACAAGCCGGAGCAGGAGCAATACGGTATCTGCCTGCGCGGCAAGGCCGGTTGGGGCGAGAACATGGCGCTGATCGGTACCCTGGCCAACGCTTACGGCGCGCGCTGGTTCGACGAGCAATGGCAGCCCGAATTCAGCGGCAGCGAATGGAAGCAGGCGCTCAACTTCTACGTCGACACCCTCAAGCAGTACGGCCCGCCGGGCGCCTCCAGCAACGGCTTCAACGAGAACCTGGCGCTGTTCAACAGCGGCAAGTGTGCGCTCTGGGTGGATGCCAGCGTGGCGGGTTCCTTCGTCACCGACAGCCGCCAGAGCAAGATCGCCGACCAGGTGGGCTTCAGCCATGCGCCGCAGCAGGTCACCGCCAAGGGCTCGGCCTGGTTGTATTCCTGGGCGCTGGGGATTCCCACCAGCTCCAAGTCCAAGGCCGCGGCCAAGCTCTTCAGTGCCTGGGCCACGTCCCAGGCGTACGCCAAGCTGGTCGCCGAGACCGATGGCGTGAGCAACGTGCCGCCGGGCACCCGCGCCTCGACCTATAGCGACGCCTACATGGCCGCCGCGCCGTTCGCCAAGGTCACCCTGGAATCCCTGCAGCAGGCCGACCCGGCGAATCCGACGCTCAAGCCGGTGCCCTATGTCGGTATTCAGTTGGTCACCATCCCCGAGTTCCAGGCCATCGGCACCCAGGTCGGCATGCAGTTCACCGCCGCGCTCACCGGCCACATGTCGGTCGACCAGGCGCTCATGGCGGCCCAGCAGTCCACGGCGCGTGAGATGAAACGCGCGGGCTATCCGAAGTAGCCCACTTGCCATAGACCGTCCTGACACCACGCCTGCAGCCCCCTAGGCCGGTGTCCGACCGCCTGTTCTCGCCGAATCAACACGGAGTCGCCATGACTACTTCGACCCTCGACACGCACCTGAAAAGTGCGCCCGCGACTGCCGGCGCTAAGCGCCGTCCGCTCAAGCCCGGCTGGTTTCTGGTCAGCCCCTCGGTGGCCCTGCTGCTGCTGTGGATGATCGTCCCCCTGGGCATGACCATCTATTTCTCGCTGATTCGCTACAACCTGCTGTACCCCGGCGAGAACCAGTTCGTCGGTCTGGAGAACTTCGAGTACTTCCTCAGCGACGCCGGCTTCATCCCCGGCGCGACCAATACCCTGTTGCTGGTCGGCAGCGTGCTGCTGATCAGCGTGGTGTTCGGCGTGCTGATCGCCGCGCTGCTGGAAGCCTGCGAGTTCTGGGGCCGGGGCATCGTGCGGGTGCTGCTGATTTCGCCCTTCTTCATCATGCCGACGGTCAGTGCGCTGGTGTGGAAGAACCTGATCCTGCATCCGGTCTCCGGGATCCTCGCCGCCATCTGGAAGTTCTTCGGCGCGCAACCGGTGGACTGGCTGGCCCAGTACCCGTTGCTGTCGATCATTTTCATCGTCTCCTGGCAGTGGCTGCCGTTCGCCATCCTGATCCTGATGACCGCCATGCAGTCGCTGGATCAGGATCAGAAGGAGGCCGCGCGCCTCGACGGTGCCGGGCCCATCGCGATCTTCTGGCACCTGACCCTGCCGCACCTGGCCCGGCCGATCGCCGTGGTGGTGATGATCGAGACCATCTTCCTGCTCTCGGTGTTCGCCGAAATCTTCACCACCACCAGCGGCGGCCCCGGTTTCGAGTCCACCAACCTGGCCTACCTGATCTACAACCATGCGCTGCTGCAGTTCGACGTCGGCATGGCATCCGCGGGCGGCTTGATCGCGGTGGTCATCGCCAATCTGGCGGCGATAGTGCTGATCCGGATGATCGGCAAGAACCTCACCAACCAGCAATGAGGCCTTGATCATGCTCACGCTTAAACAATCCCGTCGCCTGCAGAGTGTGCTGGTCGGCACTTCATCCTGGGCCATCGCCGCGCTGATTTTCTTCCCGATCCTGTGGATGATCCTCACCAGCTTCAAGACCGAGATCGACGCCTTCGCCACGCCGCCGCAGTTCGTCTTCATGCCGACGCTGGAGAACTACCTGCTGATCAACGAGCGCAGCGACTACTTCAGCTTCGCCTGGAATTCGCTGCTGATTTCCTCCGTGGCGACCCTGCTGTGCATGCTCATCGCGGTGCCGGCGGCTTACTCCATGGCGTTCTTCGAGAGCCGCCACACCAAGCGCACGCTGCTGTGGATGCTGTCGACCAAGATGCTGCCGCCGGTGGGCGTGCTGATGCCGATCTACCTGATCTGCCAGAGCCTGGGCCTGCTCGATTCACGCATCGCGCTGATCGTCATCTACACCCTGATCAACCTGCCGATCGTGGTCTGGATGATTTACACCTACTTCAAGGACATCCCCGTCGACATCCTCGAAGCCGCACGCCTGGACGGCGCCACCACCCTGCAGGAGATCGGCCGCGTGCTGCTGCCGATCGCCCGCGGTGGCCTGGCCTCGACCATGTTGCTGTCGTTGATCCTGTGCTGGAACGAGGCGTTCTGGTCGCTCAACCTGACCTCCTCGGCCGCCGCCCCGCTCACCGCGCTGGTCGCTTCCTACTCCAGTCCAGAAGGCCTGTTCTGGGCCAAGCTCTCGGCGGTCTCGACCCTGGCCTGTGCGCCCATCCTGATCTTCGGCTGGATCAGCCAAAAACAACTCGTACGCGGCCTGTCCTTCGGCGCAGTCAAGTAACAAGAGGATTTCCCCATGGCAGATTTGAAGATTCGTAACCTGAAAAAAGGCTTCGACGGCACCGCCATCATCAAGGGCATCGACCTGGACGTACGCGACCGCGAGTTCGTCGTGTTCGTCGGTCCGTCCGGCTGCGGCAAGTCCACCCTGCTGCGGCTGATCGCCGGGCTGGAAGAAGTCACCAGCGGCACCATCGAGCTGGACGGCAAGGACATCACCGACATGGCCCCGGCCAAGCGCGACCTGGCCATGGTGTTCCAGACCTACGCCCTGTACCCGCACATGACCGTGGGCAAGAACCTGTCCTTCGCCCTCGACCTGGCCGGCGTGGCCAAGAGCGAGGTCAAGGAAAAGGTGCAGAACGCCGCGCGCATCCTCGAACTGGAGCCGCTGCTCGAGCGCAAGCCCAAGCAGCTCTCCGGCGGCCAGCGCCAGCGCGTGGCCATCGGCCGCGCCATCGTGCGCAACCCGAAGATCTTCCTGTTCGACGAGCCGCTGTCCAACCTCGACGCCGCCCTGCGCGTGCAGACTCGCCTGGAGCTGGCGCGCCTGCACCAGGAGCTGCAGGCGACCATGATCTACGTGACCCACGACCAGGTCGAGGCCATGACCCTGGCCGACAAGGTGGTGGTGCTCAACGGCGGGCGGGTCGAGCAGGTCGGCTCGCCGATGGAGCTGTACCACCACCCGGCCAACCTGTTCGTCGCCGGCTTCCTCGGTACGCCGAAGATGGGCTTCCTGCAGGGCCAGGTCGCCAAGGCCGACGGCGCCGCCTGCGAGGTGAAGCTGGAGTGCGGCGCGCAACTGAGCCTGCCGTTGGCCGCTGGCGGCCTCGCCGCGGGTAGCCCGGTGACCCTGGGCGTGCGTCCCGAGCACTTCAATATAGTGCCGGCAGGCCAAGGCCAGCTGCGGGTCACCGCCGATGTCAGCGAGCGTCTGGGCAGCGACACCTACTGTCACGTGCGCACGGCCTCCAAGGAGATGCTGACCATCCGCGTACGTGGCGATTTCGCCCCGCGCGCTGGCGAAGTCCTGGAGCTGGCGTTCGACCCGGCCCACTGCCACCTGTTCGACGCCGATGGCCAGGCCATTGCCAAACGACTCCAGCAGGCGGCCTGAGGCCGCCCGTCAGACCCGCTTAGGAAGCTCAGATGAAACTCAATCGCCAGCATCTCGACCAGCTGGCGGCGCCTATCGCGCTGCCCGCCTACCGTGCCGACACCACCCAGCAGGGCATCGCCCACATCGGCGTCGGTGGTTTCCACCGCGCCCATCAGGCGGCCTACACCGAGGCCCTGATGAACCGGGGCGAAGCCCTCGACTGGAGCATCTGCGGCGTCGGCCTGCGCGGCGCCGACCGCGCCATGCGCGATGCCCTGGTCGGGCAGGACTACCTCTACACCCTGGTCGAGCTGGGCGACGACGCGGGCAACGCGGTGCAAGTGATCGGCGCCATCAGTGGCATGCTGCTGGCCGAGGATTCGCCCCAGGCGCTGATCGACAAACTGGCCGATCCGGCGATCCGTATCGTCTCGCTGACCATCACCGAAGGCGGCTACTGCATGGACGACAGCAGCGGCGAGTTTCTCGCCGAGCTGCCGGACATCCAGCACGACCTGGCCCATCCCGAGGCGCCGCGCAGCGTCTTCGGCTTCCTCTGCGCGGCCCTGGCCCGGCGCCGCGCCGCCGGCACCCCGGCCTTCACCCTGATGTCCTGCGATAACCTGCCGCACAACGGCAGGGTGACGCGCAAGGCGCTGCTCAGTTTCGCCAATCTGGCCGACCCCGAGCTGGCCGCCTGGATCCAGGCCAATGTCAGCTTCCCCAATGCCATGGTCGACCGCATCACCCCCATGACCAGCGATGCGCACCGCCAGCAACTGGCCGAGCGCCACGGTATCGAGGACGCCTGGCCGGTGGTCTGCGAGCCCTTCGCGCAGTGGGTGCTGGAGGACAAGTTCGTCAACGGCCGGCCGGCCTGGGAAAAGGTCGGGGTGCAGTTCACCGACGACGTCACGCCTTACGAGGAGATGAAGATCAAGCTGCTCAACGGCAGCCATCTGGCGCTGACCTACCTGGGCTTTCTCAAGGGCTATCGCTTCGTCCACGAGGCCATGAACGACCGGCTGCTGCGCCGTTTCGTGCGCACCTTCATGGACCAGGACGTGACCCCGCAACTGGCGCCGGTGCCGGGCATCGACCTGGAGCTGTACAAGGACACCCTGATCGAGCGTTTCTGCAACCAGGCCATCGCCGATCAGCTGGAGCGGATCTGCTCCGACGGCTCGTCGAAGCTGCCCAAGTTCATCGTGCCGACCCTCAACCGACTGATCGAAGGCGGCTGTGCGCTGGAGCGTGGCGCCCTGGTGGTGGCGGCCTGGGCGCTGTACCTCAAGGGCGTCGACGAGAACGGCGAGCAGTACCGGATAGTCGACCCGCGCGCCGAACACTGCCAGGCGCTGATCGATGACGACCAGCAGCTGACCGCGCGGGTGCTGGGCGAGGAGACGATCTTCGGCGGCGCGCTGGCCGCCTCCCCGGCCTTCGTCGCCGCCTTCGAGCGCAATCTCGAGAGCCTGCGCGGCCAGGGGGTGAGCGCCACCCTGCAGGCTTTGCTCGCTTAAACCCCCATGCCCGCCAAGGCGCCTTCCCCTGATAAGGAGTCAGTTATGTATCTGGTATGTGGTGAAGCCCTGTTCGATGTCTTCAGCCTGGACGAAGGCGCGCGCAGCAGTCAGCTGGAGTTGCAGGCGATTGCCGGCGGTTCGCCGTTCAGCGTGGCGGTCGGTTTGCGCCGTCTGGGCATTGACTCGGCGCTGTTCGCCGGTATTTCCACGGACTTTCTCGGTGAGCGGTTGCGCCGGGTGTTGCACGAGGAAGGCGTGAGCGACGCCTACCTGGTGTCCAGCGACGCACCGACCACCCTGGCGATGGTCGCGGTCGACGCCCAGGGCGTGCCGCACTACAGCTTTCGCGGCGAGGGCTGTGCCGATCGGCTGCTGGGCCTCGAGCATCTGCCGACGCTCGATGCACGGGTGCGCGGCATTCATGTCGGCTCCTATTCCCTGGTGGTGACGCCCATCGCCGATACCCTGCTGGAACTGGTGCGGCGCGAGGGCGAGCGGCGCCTGATCAGCCTCGACCCCAATGTGCGCCTCGGGGTCGAGCCCAGCATCGAGCTGTGGCGCCAGCGCATCGAGGCCTTCGCCGCCCAGGCCCACCTGATCAAGGTCAGCGAGGAAGACCTGGCCCTGCTCTACCCGCAGCGTGATCCCGAGGACGTGGTCAGCCAGTGGCTCACTCAGCGCTGTCAGCTGCTGTTCCTCACCCACGGCAGCGACGGCGCCAGCGTGCACAGCCGCCAGCACGGGCATTGGGCGGTGCCGGCGCAGGCGGTGGACACCCGCGATACCGTCGGCGCCGGCGACACCTTCCAGGCCGCGCTCCTGGCCTACCTGAGCCGGCATGGGCTGGACAGTCCGGCGGCCCTGGCCGAGCTGCCGCGCGGGCACATCGAGGCGATGCTCGGCTACGCCGTGCGCGCCGCCGCGGTGACCTGCTCGCGGGTCGGGCCGGATCTGCCCTACGCCCATGAGCTGGAACAGCCATGAGCCAGGCCACGGCCGCAACCTTTTTTGCATCCACGTCCGCAGGAGTCGTTATGCAGTACCCCCAGTCACCGTTCGATGTTACCCAGTTGCCCAGTTGGCGGGCCCTCGCCGCGCACCGTGAGAGCCTTGGCGGTTTCAGCATGCGCGAGGCATTCGCCGAGCAGCCTGAGCGTTTCGACGAATTCTCCCTTAACGACTGCGGGCTGTTCCTCGATTACTCGAAAAACCTGATCACCAGCCAGACCCGCGAGTTGCTGCTCGGCCTGGCGCGCGAGGCGGGCCTGCAGCAGGCGATTCACGCGCTGTACGACGGTGCGCTGGTCAACGCATCCGAGCGCCGCCCGGCCCTGCATACGGCTCTACGCCGGCCGATCGGCGACAAGGTGCTGGTCGATGGGGTGGATGTGATGCCCGAGGTGCATCGCGTGCTCAATCAAATGACCGAGCTGGTGGGACGGGTGCATGACGGCCTGTGGCGTGGCTACAGCGAGAAGCCGATCACCGATGTGGTCAACATCGGCATCGGCGGCTCCTTCCTCGGCCCACAGCTGGTTTCCGAAGCCCTGCTGCCCTTCGCCCAGCGCGGTGTGCGTTGCCATTATCTGGCCAATATCGATGGCAGTGAGTTCCACGAGTTGTCGGCCAAGCTGCGCGCGGAAACCACCCTGTTCATTGTCTCGTCGAAAACCTTCAACACCCTGGAAACCCTGAAGAACGCCCAGGCGGCGCGCGGCTGGTACCTGGCCCAGGGCGGCAGCGAGGGCGAGCTGCACCGCCACTTCATCGCGGTGTCGAGCAATACGCCCGCGGCAGTGGCCTTCGGCATTCGCGAGGAGAACATTCTGCCGATGTGGGACTGGGTCGGTGGTCGCTACTCGCTGTGGTCGGCAATCGGCATGCCGATCGCCATGTCGATCGGCATGTCCAACTTCAAGGAGCTGCTGTCCGGCGCCTACCGCATGGACCAGCACTTCCAGAACGCGCCCTTCGAACGCAACATGCCGGTGCTGCTGGCCTTGCTGGGCATCTGGTATGGCAATTTCTGGGGCGCGCAGAGCCAGGCGATCCTGCCGTACGACCACTATCTGCGCAATATCACCAAGCACCTGCAGCAACTGGACATGGAGTCCAACGGCAAGCGCGTGCGCCAGGATGGCAGCGCCGTGGATTTCCCTACCGGTCCGGTGATCTGGGGCGGGGTCGGCTGCAACGGCCAGCACGCCTATCACCAGTTACTGCACCAGGGCACCCAGTTGATTCCGGCGGATTTCATCGTGCCGGTGAGCAGCTACAACCCGGTCGCCGATCACCACCAGTGGCTGTTCGCCAACTGCCTGTCGCAGAGCCAGGCATTGATGCTCGGCAAGACCCTGAAGGAGGCCGAGGGGGAACTGCGTGGCCAGGGCCTGGACGAAGACGAGGTGCAGCGTCTGGCCGCGCACAAGGTGGTCCCGGGCAACCGGCCGAGCAACACCCTGGTGATGGAGCGGGTCAGTCCGCGCCGCCTGGGCGCCTTGATTGCGCTCTATGAGCACAAGGTGTTCGCCCAGAGCGTGATCTGGGGCACCAACGCCTTCGATCAGTGGGGCGTGGAACTGGGCAAGCAGCTGGGCAAGGGCGTGTATTCACGTCTGGTCGGCAGCGCGGCAGGCGCCGCCGAAGATGGCTCGACCCAGGGTTTGATCGACTTCTTCCGCGGCCGTCATCGTGGCTGATAGGACGCCGAGTCATGTTGTAGCCTGTTTTTGCCAGGCTAGGCGCGAGTCGGGCGCCGCTGTGACCAGGTGGCCTGAGAACTTGTGAAAAAACGTCCGCCAGCTGCGACAACTTTAAGCTCCACAGCCCGCCCAGCTCGGGTGGCGATCCGTTCGGAGGTAGGGCGGCTTCGGAGCGCAGCGACAACCCGCCAAGGTTGGTGCCGCGGAGATAAACCACGGTGCACTGACTGCGGCGAGTGACACCCGGATCGCCAAAACGCCCACCGCGGCGTTGCGCTCGATATTTTTACAACCTCTGATAACAGGCCGCGTGCCTTCGGGTGGGGCGGGCGGCGATCCGTTTCCGCCCGAGGCCGACGCTACCTAGGTCTGTCGAACGAGCCGCGCATCAGCCCGCCGCGCGCGCCTCATCCAGTTGCAGCTCCACCCCCAGTTGGCCTGACAGGCAGGGCCAGCGCTTCCAGGCGGCTTCGGTGTGCGGGTCGCTCAAGCGCTCGCGATAGGCGCGCACGGAGGCCTGGTCGAAGCTGGCCTCGTCGAGCATGCCATTCACCGCGTGATGCACGGCTTCGTCCAGCTGATTGGCAAACGGCTCGCCGATCAACTGGTGGGCGATCAGGTTGGCCACCGTGGTGTCCAGTGGAATCAACGGCTGGCCGAGATGAGCGATGTAGCGGTCGTTGACCTCTTCGACCAAGCGATGGGCCAGGTAGGCTTCGTCGAGCAGGCTGTCGAGACCTTCAAGCCCGGTAAGCAATGCGGGAGGTTGCATAAAGAACTGCTCGGCGATTTTCAACACCGGTTTGATCTGCGCCTCGATCCCGGCTTCCCGTGCCACTTGCTGAGCCGCGTCCAAAACGTCCGGTACCTGTTCGATATAGGCGCTGACAAAACGGTTGAGCACCCCCAGGGTATCGGTGCTTGGCAGACGGATGGCAGGGTGCAGGCGCTCCAGTTGCGCGCTCAGTTGCGCAGAGAGTTGCTGGTTGCTGGCTTCGTGGCGGTGGGCGCGCTGAATCAGTTCGCGCAGTGCGGGGGTGTTCATGACTACTCCTGAAGTGAGGACATGGGCGTGAACCATAGCTGGCTGGGCGCGGCAGCTAAGACGCAATTGTCATAATTTTTTCATACTTATGCGAGGGCGCTATAACTCCGTGCCGACGCGTTTGTTTGGCCCACACCCTGCTTGGCGTTTTGGACAGGTCTTGCGCGGTTTTGGCCATTTCCGTGTTGACGTTGTCAGGTCGAAGTCGCCGTCTATACTCGAACTCGACAGGCAGTAGCTGATTACACCGGATGAGCTTCGGCACGGAGAGGTTTCGGCAATGGTCATGACCGTCGATCCCTTTGCTGCAAGCCCCGCCGGCGGGATAACAAGAACGATAAGGGGAACCCGCAATGATGCGACATCCACGCGTTTGGATGAGTCTCCTGATGTGCTCGGCATTCAGCTCGGCGCAGGCCAGTTGGACGGTCAATATGGCACCCGGGGCTACCGAGGTCAGCCGCTCGGTGTTTGACTTGCACATGACCATTTTCTGGATCTGCGTCGTGATCGGCCTGGTGGTATTCGGCGCGATGTTCTGGTCGATGCTGGTTCACCGCCGCTCAACGGGACAGCAGCCCGCGCACTTTCATGAAAGCACCACGGTGGAGATTCTCTGGACCGTGGTGCCGTTGGTGATTCTGGTGCTGATGGCGATTCCGGCGACCAAGACCCTGATCGACATCTACGACAGCTCGGAATCCGAACTGGATATCCAGGTCACCGGTTATCAGTGGAAGTGGCACTACAAGTACCTGGGGCAGGACGTTGCGTTCTTCAGCAACCTGACCACGCCGCAAGAGCAGATCAACAATCAGGCCAGCAAAGGCGAGCATTACCTGCTCGAGGTCGACGAGCCGCTGGTGGTGCCGGTCGGTGCCAAGGTGCGCTTCCTCATCACCTCGGCCGACGTCATCCATTCCTGGTGGGTGCCGGCCCTGGCGGTGAAGAAGGATGCCATCCCCGGCTTCGTCAACGAGTCCTGGACCCGCATCGACCAGCCCGGAATTTTCCGCGGCCAGTGCACCGAGCTGTGCGGCAAGGATCATGGCTTCATGCCGATCGTGGTCGAGGCCAAATCGAAACAGGACTTCGCCGTCTGGCTGGCCGAGCGCAAACAGCTCGCGGCCGCCGAGAAGGAGCTGACCAGCAAGCAGTGGACCCGGGAAGAACTCCTGGCCCGCGGCGAAAAAGCCTACGCCACCACCTGCGCCGCCTGTCACCAGCCTAGCGGCGAAGGCTTGCCACCGATGTTCCCGGCGCTCAAAGGCTCGGCCATCGCCACCGGCCCCGCCGCAGGCCATATCGGCATTGTGGTCAACGGTAAGCCCGGTACCTCCATGGCCGCCTTCGGCAAGCAACTGTCGGAAGTCGATATCGCTGCAATCATTACCTACGAGCGCAACGCCTGGGGCAACCAGGTGGGTGACATGGTCACGCCACAAGAGGTTCTCGCGTTCAAACAGGCTCAGGAGTAAGGACATGAGTGCAGTAATCGACCACGCTCATACGGATCGCCACCATGGCCCGGCCAAGGGCCTGATGCGCTGGGTGCTGACCACCAACCACAAAGACATCGGCACCATGTACCTGTGGTTCAGCTTTGCCATGTTTCTGCTGGGCGGCACCATGGCCATGGTGATTCGCGCCGAATTGTTCCAGCCGGGCCTGCAGATTGTGCAGCCGGAGTTTTTCAACCAGATGACCACCATGCATGGCCTGATCATGGTCTTTGGCGCGGTGATGCCGGCCTTTGTCGGCCTGGCCAACTGGATGATTCCGCTGATGATAGGCGCGCCGGACATGGCCTTGCCAAGGATGAACAACTTCAGCTTCTGGCTGCTGCCGGCGGCCTTCAGCATGCTGGTCAGCACCCTGTTCATGGAAGGCGGCGGCCCGAACTTCGGCTGGACCTTCTACGCGCCGCTGTCTACCACCTACGCGCCGGAGAGCGTGACCTTCTTCATCTTCGCCGTGCACCTGATGGGGATCAGCTCGATCATGGGCGCGATCAACGTGGTCGCCA
Source organism: Pseudomonas sp. sp1636 (assembly GCF_030376615.1). Taxonomy (GTDB): domain Bacteria; phylum Pseudomonadota; class Gammaproteobacteria; order Pseudomonadales; family Pseudomonadaceae; genus Aquipseudomonas. The sequence goes on along the minus strand of NZ_JARRAB010000006.1, from coordinate 171,215 downwards.
CCATCCTCAACCTGCGCGCCCCCGGCATGACCCTGATGAAGATGCCGTTGTTCGTCTGGACCTGGCTGATCACCGCCTTCCTGCTGATCGCGGTGATGCCGGTATTGGCCGGGGTGGTGACCATGATGCTGATGGACATCCACTTCGGCACCAGCTTCTTCAGTGCCGCCGGCGGCGGCGATCCGGTGCTGTTCCAGCATGTGTTCTGGTTTTTCGGCCACCCCGAGGTGTACATCATGATCCTGCCGGCATTCGGCGCGGTCAGTGCGATCATCCCGGCTTTCGCCCGCAAGCCGCTGTTCGGCTACACCTCGATGGTCTACGCCACCGCCTCGATTGCCTTTCTGTCGTTCATCGTCTGGGCGCACCACATGTTCACCGTCGGCATCCCGCTGACCGGCGAGCTGTTCTTCATGTACGCCACCATGCTGATCGCCGTGCCCACCGGAGTAAAAGTGTTCAACTGGGCCAGCACCATGTGGCGCGGCTCGATGACCTTCGAGACGCCGATGCTGTTCTCGGTGGCCTTCGTCATCCTGTTCACCATCGGCGGTTTCTCCGGATTGATGCTGGCCATCGCCCCGGCGGACTTCCAGTACCACGACACCTACTTCGTGGTCGCCCACTTCCACTACGTGCTGGTGCCGGGGGCAATCTTCGGCATCTTCGCCTCGGCCTATTTCTGGCTGCCGAAGTGGACCGGCCATATGTACGACGAGACCCTGGCCAAGCTGCACTTCTGGTTGAGCTTCGTCGGCATGAACCTGGCGTTCTTCCCCATGCACTTCGTCGGCCTGGCCGGCATGCCGCGGCGCATTCCGGACTACAACATGATGTTCGCCAACTTCAACATGGTCTCGAGCATCGGTGCCTTCATGTTCGGCGCCACCCAGTTGCTGTTCCTGTTCATCGTCATCAAGTGCATCCGCGGCGGCACGCCGGCCGCGGCCAAGCCCTGGGACGGTGCCGAGGGGCTGGAGTGGACGGTGCCGTCGCCGGCGCCTTACCACACCTTCCAGACCCCGCCGGACGTGAAGTAAGGACATGCACCCATGAACGAAACCCTGCCGATTCGCCGCCTGGTTATCCGCCTGTCATTGGTGGTGGTGGCGATGTTCGGCTTTGGTTTCGCCCTGGTGCCGATCTACGACGTGATGTGCCAGGCCTTCGGCATCAACGGCAAAACCGCCGGGGCCTATGAGGCCGGCCTGCAAAGCGTGGACGCATCGCGTCAGGTGCGCGTGCAGTTTCTCGCCACCAATGCGGTCGATATGGCCTGGGAGTTCCGCCCGTTGGCCGATGAAGTGACGGTGCATCCGGGTGACAGCGCCCAGATGCTGTTCGTCGCGCGCAACCCCACGGACAAGCCGATGACCGCTCAGGCGATTCCCAGTGTGGCGCCCTCCAAGGCGGCGGCGTATTTCCACAAGACCGAGTGTTTCTGCTTTACCCAGCAGGTGCTGCAACCCGGCGAACGTATCGAAATGCCGGTGCGTTTTATCGTCGACCGAGAGTTACCGGCGGATGTACGCCACCTGACCCTGGCCTACACCCTGTTCGATATCACCACGAGTAAACCGCCTGTAGCCCAGGTGGGCCAATAAGGAGAACAAAGATGGCCGCTCATGAGCAGTACTACGTACCGGCCCAGAGCAAGTGGCCGATTATCGCCACCCTCGGCTTGCTGACCACCGTCTATGGGCTTGGCACCTGGTTCAACGACCTCAAGGCCGAGCGGGCCGACTCCAACGGTCCGCTGATCTTCTTCGTCGGCGGGCTGTTCCTCGCCTACATGCTGTTCGGCTGGTTCGGCGCCGTGATCAAGGAAGGCCGTTCCGGTCTGTACAGCGCGCAGATGGATCGCTCGTTCCGCTGGGGCATGAGCTGGTTCATCTTCTCCGAGGTGATGTTCTTCGCCGCGTTCTTCGGCGTGCTGTTCTACGTGCGTACCTGGGCCGGACCCTGGCTGGGCGGCGAAGGCGACAAGGGCATTGCCAACATGCTCTGGCCGGGCTTCGAGTACAGCTGGCCGCTGCTCGACACCCCGGATCCCAAGCTCTATCCGGCGCCCAGCGGGATCATCGGCGCCTGGGGCTTGCCGTTGCTCAACACCGTGCTGCTGGTGAGTTCCAGCTTCACCCTGACCTTCGCCCACCATGCCTTGCGCAAGAGCCGGCGCAAACCGCTGACCCTCTGGCTGGCGCTGACCCTGGTGCTCGGCTTGGCGTTCCTGACGTTCCAGGCCCAAGAGTACATCCATGCCTATACCGAACTGGGCCTGACCCTAGGTTCGGGCATCTACGGCGCGACCTTCTTCATGCTCACCGGTTTTCACGGCGCCCACGTGACCTTTGGCGCCATCATGCTGACGGTGATGCTGATCCGCGTCATGCGCGGGCACTTCAGCCCCGAGCAGCATTTCGGCTTCGAGGCCGCCGCCTGGTACTGGCACTTCGTCGATGTGGTGTGGATCGGCTTGTTCACCTTCGTCTATGTGCTCTGACACTCGCGACACAGCTACTTACCAGGTCACCTGGGGCACCAGTTGGCCGCTGTAGAAGCCCCAGGCAATCAGGGCTACGGTCAGGGCGGTGAGCGTGACCCGAACGGTCAGGGAGTTGACCAGCCGAGAGGAGCGGCCCGCGTCCTTGACCAGAAAGAACAGGCCGCTGAACAGACTGACCGTGGTGGCCAATAGCAAGAGGACGATTGCGACCTTGAGCATGCGTAACTCCGGGGGGAGGGGAATGTCTTGCATATGCAGTATAACCAGCTTGGCCCGGGCTTCGGCGCGTACGCGATGAGCGCCTTTCGCCCCGGCTGGCTGCCCAGTCTGCTGGTGCTGCTGCTGTTGCCCGGGCTGATCGGCCTGGGTTTCTGGCAACTGGCGCGTGCCGAGGAAAAGCGCCAATTGCTGGCCGTCCATCAGGCTCGGCAACTGGCCGCACCTATCGCTATCGCCGAGCTGGCAAAGCTTGCCGATCCTGCCTATGTACGGGTCCAGCTGCAGGGCTACTTCGATGCGCGGCACAGTTTCCTGCTGGATAACCGCACCCGCGATGGCCAGGCCGGAGTTGAAGTGCTGCAACCCTTTTATGACCAGAGCAGCGGCCTCTGGCTGCTGCTCAATCGCGGCTGGCTGGCCTGGCCGGATCGCCGGATCACCCCGACTTTCGCCACGCCCGCCACGCCGCTGCGCCTGCAGGCCTCGGTGTACGTGTCCTTGGGCGATGGCTTGCAACTGCAGCAAGGGCCGCAGGCCAGTGGCTGGCCGCGGGTGATCGGCGTGCTCAAGCTGGACGAAATCTGGTCGCAGCTGGGCCGCGCTGGCCTGCCGCATGAGTTGCGCCTGCAGCCCGGCCCCGGGTCTTTGCGGGTCGACTGGCCGGTAGTCGCCATGAGCCCGGATAAACACCTGGGCTATGCTGTTCAATGGTTCGCTTTGGCAACGGCCTTGCTCGGCCTGTTCATCTATTTAGGTTTGCATCACGCGCGGGAGACTCGCCATGAACCCAGTCATCGTTCTGCCTGATGCATCGCCCAGCCGCCGTCGGCGCGGCCGCCTGCAGCTGATCATGCTGCTCGCCGTGGTGATCGGCCCGATGATTCTGGCCAGCGCCATGTACCAGTGGCGTTTTTGGGTGCCGGAAACCCGCAGCTACCACGGCGAGTTGATCGGCAATGGTCAGACCCGGGCGGATCTCGGTGTGAGCGGCGCCCAGGAAGTGCGCTGGCAGTTGCTGGTGACAGTGGCGGATGTCTGCGACACGGATTGCAAGCAGCTGGTGTTTCTCGCCCGGCAGATTCATATCGGTCTCAATCGGGATGCCGCACGGGCCTCCCATGCCCTGGCCAGCGCCCAGCCATTGGCCGATGACTATGACGCCCTGCTGCGCCGCGAGTATCCGCAGTTGGGCCGCTATCGCCTGGAGCCCAGGGTCTATGGCGAAGTCGCCGGCAAGGCCGCAGGCACGCAGCTGTGGATAATCGATCCGCGCGGCAATCTGGTGCTGCGCTACGACAGCCGCAGCAAGGGCAAGGCGATTCTCAACGACCTGCGGCATTTGCTGAAGATTTCCCAGATCGGCTGACTCGACGAAGGCACAAGGAGTACCCCGATGGCCAAACCCGGATACCGCCTGGCCTTGTTCGCCACCTTCCTGGCCGTGGTGGTGGTGCTGCTCGGCGCCTATACCCGGCTGACCCACGCCGGCTTGGGTTGCCCGGATTGGCCTGGCTGCTATGGCTTTCTTGCGGTGCCCATGAGCGAGGACAAACAGGCGCTGGCCGAGGTGCGTTTCCCCGCGGTGCCGGTGGAAGTGGCCAAGGGTTGGTACGAGATGGTGCATCGCTATTTCGCCGGCAGTCTCGGCCTGGTGATCCTGTGCCTGGCGACACAGGCACTGCGCCGTCGCGGCGAATCTGGGCAACCGCTGAAATTGCCACTGCTGCTGCTCGCCCTGGTGATCCTGCAAGGCGCCTTCGGCATGTGGACGGTGACCCTGAAACTCTGGCCGCAAGTGGTTACCGCCCATTTGCTCGGCGGCTTTGCCACCCTCAGCCTGCTGTTCCTGCTGAGCTTGCGCCTGTCCGGCGCTGGCGCCGTGTTACCTCCGCTTTCCGCCCGCCTGCGCAGTCTGGCCGCGCTCGGTCTGCTGCTGGTGATCGTCCAGATCGCCCTCGGCGGCTGGGTCAGCAGCAATTACGCGGCCTTTGCCTGCGTGGATCTGCCGACCTGTCACGGCCAGTGGTGGCCGGCGATGGATTTCGCCAACGGCTTTCACCTGACCCAGCACATCGGCCCCAACTACCTCGGCGGCCAGCTCGACAGCGACGCCCGTACGGCCATCCACATGACCCATCGCCTGGGCGCTCTGGTGCTGACCCTGGTGCTGTCGCTACTGGCCTGGCGACTGCGCCGCGCCGGCTTGGCGCGCCTGGCCGGCCTGCTGCTGCTGGCGCTGGCCGTACAGGTCGGCCTGGGCCTCAGCAACGTGGTGTTCCATCTGCCGCTGCTGGTGGCGGTGGCGCATAACGCCGGTGGAGCGCTATTGCTGCTGACGCTGGTGTTGGTCAATTACCGCGTGCGCTGTGCCGCTGCTCTGGCATCCCGTGCGCGGCGCGAGCCGGCTGGATTGGCCGCGTTACCGGGCAAATGAGCAGAACAATCAAGGAGAGACCCCTATGGCTACTCTACTGCGCGAACACCATGGCCACGCCAGCTGGCACGACTACCTGGAGCTGACCAAGCCGCGGGTGGTGGTGCTGATGCTGATCACATCCTTGGTCGGCATGTTCCTCGCCACTCGCGCTGGCGTGCCCTGGACGGTGCTGGTGTTCGGCAACCTGGGGATCGGCCTGTGTGCCGGTGCGGCCGCGGCGGTTAACCATGTGGTGGACAGGCGCATCGACTCGATCATGGCGCGCACCCATAAACGGCCGCTGGCCGAAGGCCGGATTACTCCGCGGGCGGCACTGAGCTTCGCCCTGTTGCTGGCGGTGGCCGGCCTCAGCCTGCTGCTGACCTTCACCAACCAACTGGCGGCCTGGCTGACCCTGGCCTCGCTGCTCGGCTATGCGGTGATCTATACCGGCTTTCTCAAGCGCGCCACACCGCAGAACATCGTCATCGGCGGGTTGGCCGGCGCCGCCCCGCCGCTGCTGGGCTGGGTCGCGGTGACCGGCCAGCTGACTGCCGAGCCACTGTTGCTGGTGCTGATCATCTTCGCCTGGACCCCACCGCACTTCTGGGCCCTGGCCATCCACCGCAAGGCCGAATACGCCAAGGCCAACATCCCGATGTTGCCGGTGACCCACGGCGAGCATTACACCAAGGTGCACATCCTGCTCTACACCCTGGTGATGTTTGCCGTCAGCCTGCTGCCCTACGCCATCCACATGAGCGGCCTGCTCTACCTGGTCTGTGCCATCGGCCTGGGCGCGCGCTTTTTGCACTGGGCCTGGGTGCTGTACCGTGACAGCCAGCCGCACGCGGCGATCAACACCTTCAAGTACAGCATCTGGTATCTTTTCTCGCTGTTTATCGCCCTGCTGGTCGATCACTATCTGCTGCTCAACCTGTAAACCGTTGGTGCCATGACCCGAACCCAGAAAACCGTTTTTATTCTCGTTGCCCTCGTCGCGCTGGTGCTTGGCCTGACCGTCAACAAGGTGCTGACCAGCAAGGGCCAGGCCGACCCGACCGCGCTGCTCGATGCCGGCATCGTGCTGCTGCCGCAGAGCCGTACGCTGCCCGAGCTGAGCCTGATCGATCAGAATGGCCAGAGCTTTGCCGTCAGTCAGCTCAAGGAGCAGTGGAGCCTGCTGTTTTTCGGTTACACCTTCTGCCCGGACATCTGCCCGGCGACCCTCGCCCAACTGCGCCAGCTGCAAGGCCAGTTGCCGGAAGAGACACGCGCCAAGCTGCGCGTGGTGCTGGTCAGCGTCGACCCCAACCGCGATACCCCGGCGCAGCTGAACAAATACCTGGCTTACTTCGATGCCGGATTTATCGGCCTGACCGGTGAAGAGGCCACCCTGCAAAAACTCGCCAATGCAGTGAGCATCCCCTATATCCCGGCCGATACCAGCAAGGAAAACTACACCGTCGACCACAGCGGCAACCTGGTGATCATCGGCCCGGACGGCACCCAGCGCGGCTTTATCCGCGCGCCCTTGAACAACCAGAAGCTCAAGGCGCAGTTGCCGGGGTTGCTCGGCGGCAGTTGATCAGCCAAGGTTGGCTTCGGCGAGAAAACGCCAGACTGACGGATCCTCGCCGAAGGCCACGTTGAAGCGCAGCCAGGGCGTGGCCTCCAGGCCGGGGCGGAAGATGCAGCCGGGCGACAGCAGGATGTTCTGCTTGAGCCCGGCGCGGGTCAGCGCCACCGGGTCGAAGTCGGCGCGCCCGCTGCCGATCCACAGGTAGGGCGTTGGCGCCGCAGGCGCCCAGCATTGCCAGCCGAGCCGCTGCAGGCGCTGGCGCGCGTCCAGTTGCGCCTGCAGCAGGCGCTCGCGCAGGCGTTGGCAGCGTTTGCGCTGGGTGCCGTCGTTGAGCATCTGCAGCGCCAGTTGCTCGCACAGCTGCGAGCTGTACAGCCCGGTGGTCATCTTGTAGTGCTGCAGGGCTTCGGCCACGGCCGGTTCGGCGGTGACGAAACCAACCCGCAGCGAGGCCGCCAGGCTCTTGGAAAAACTGCCGATATGGATTACCCGCTGCAGGTTGTCCAGTGCCGCCAGCGGCGGTTGGTTGTCCGGCGCCAACTGGCCGGACACGTCATCCTCAACAATCCAGCAATCATGGCTATCGGCCAATTGCAGTACGCGGTGGGCCACTGCCGGGCTGTAACTGGCACCGGTGGGGTTCTGTAGCCAAGGATTGGTGAAGAAGGCTTTGGGCCGATGCTGTTCGAGTAATTGGCCGAGTTGCTCCACATCCGGCCCCTGCGACGTCCAGGGTACCCCGACGATCTTGATCTTGTGGTCGCGCAGGTTGGCCAGCAGATTGATATAGCCGGGGTCGTCCACCAGCACGCAGTCGCCGGGCTGCAGCAGGGCGCGGATCACCAGATTGAGCGCCTGGCTGGCGCCGTTGGTAAGCACTATATGCTCGGTCTGTGCGGGCACGCCGCGATCGTTCAGGTAGCGCTGTATCCAGTTGCGCAAGCCGAGGCTGCCGCGCGATTCGCCGTATTCGGCAATCGGCCCGGAGGCACGGCCCAGGCTGCGCAGTGCCCGGTGCAGGCCGGGTTCATCCAGCCAGGCATCCGGCAGGCCGCCGCTGCCCGGTTGCAGGGCGTCGGCATCCGGATGAAAGGCGTCATCCAACAGCCAATAAACGTCCCCCAGCGGCGCCGTGCTGCGCTGCTGCTCGGTGCTCGGCGAGGTCTGGGCGACGAAGAAACCGTCGCCCTTGCGCGCCTCGAGGTAACCCAGCGCGACCAGTCGGTCGTAGGCCTGGACCACGGTGAAGGTGCTCACCTCGAACTCCTTGGCGGCCGCCCGGATAGAGGGCAACCGGGCGCCCTGGGCCAGTTGCGCGCGCTCGATCAGCTGCGAGAAGTGTTCGACCAGCCGGCCGATACGCGATGTCTTGCGAGCAGCTTCCATGGGGGTGTACAGCCTTTTCGACCATTACAGGTGCGGTCATTTTAGGGACTGCTGTGTATGGAAAGAAAGTTTATATCCCGTAGTTTGACCCGGCGGTCACCGCATTCTTAACAGGAGCCATGCAGATGCGCAGAATAAAAAAATTACTCCTTGGCGTGATGATACTGGGTAGCTGCGCCACCGCGCAGGCCGAGCAAGGGATGCTGCGGATAGCCACCGAGGGCGCCTATCCCCCCTACAACTTCGTCAATCCGGACGGCAGCCTGGGCGGCTTCGACGTCGACATCGCCAACGCCCTGTGCGCGCAGATGCAGGTGCAATGCAAGCTGGTCAAGCAAGACTGGGACGGCATCATCCCCGGCCTGCTGGCGAAGAAGTACGACGCCATAGTCGCCTCCATGGCGATCACCCCGGAGCGTCAGCAGAAGGTCGCCTTCTCGGACAAATACGAGGGCGGCTACTCCATGCTCTACGGCGCCAAGGAGCTGAGCGACAGCAGCCCGCAGGCCCTGCGGGGCAAGGTCATCGCCGTGCAGTCCGGTTCGATCCAGGAAGACTTCGCCGAAGCCTATTACGGCAAAGCCGGGGTCAGCGTGCGCCGCTATCCCGACACCCAGACCGCGATGATGGACCTCACCGCCAGCCGCGTGGATGCCGTGATGCTGGAAGTCGGCCTGGTCTATGAGGCGAAGAAGGACCCGAGCCTGGACGCTTACCAGGGCTTCGGTGAGAAGTTCAAGGATCCCAAATACTTCGGTAGCGGTTCCGGGATTGCCGTGCGCAAGCAGGATCAAGCACTGCTGGCCGAGCTGAACCAGGCGCTCGCCAGCATCCTTGCCGACGGCACCTACAAGCAGATCAACGACAAGTACTTCCCCTACAACCAGTACGACTAACCAGCCTCCGTCGGGTGTCGGCAGAGCCGCGCCCGGCGGATCATCCAGCACGGACATCCCCATGTATCAACAGCATCCACTCCTGGCGCAGTCCCTCGGTGCGCAGCGGGAGATCGTCAGCCTGCACTTCGGTCAGCCTGGCCGTGGCAAGAAAGTCTATCTGCAGGCCGGCCTGCACGCCGATGAACACCCCGGCATGCTGACCCTGCATTACCTGAAGAGCCGTCTGCAGGCATTGGAGGGCGCTGGCCGCCTGTGCGGCGAGATCGTCCTGGTGCCGATCGCCAACCCGATTGGCCTGGGCAACTTCGTCCTCGGCCGGCAGCTGGGGCGCTTCGAGCTTTCCAGCCGGGAGAACTTCAACCGCCACTACCTCGACCTCGCCGAGCTGATCCGCGAGCAGGTCGCCGCTGAGCTGGGCGCGGATGCCGAGGCCAATGTGCAACTGGTTCGGCGCTGCCTGCGCGAGCGTTTGCACGCCCTGCAGCCGCGTACCGAGCTGGAATCGCTGCGCCTGACCTTGATGCGCCTGGCCTGCGACGCCGATGTCGTGCTCGATGTGCATTGCGACAGCGAGGCCATGGTGCACCTCTATGTGCACAGCACGCAGCAGGCGCAGGGTCGCGTGCTGGCCGGCTACACCGGTGCCCATGCCACCCTGCATGCCACCGAACAGGGCGGCAATTCCTTCGACGAGGCCTTCACCTCGGTCTGGTATGCCCTGCAGCAGGCCTTCCCCCAGCGGCCGATGCCCATGGCGACCTTTGCCGCCACCGTCGAACTGCGCGGCATCAACGACGTCAGCCATGAACTGGCCAGTGCCGACGCCGAAGCGCTGCTCGCCTACCTGACCCACCTCGGCATCATCGCCGGCGAGGCGCCCCCCGTACCGGCGCCGGTCTGCGAGCCGACTCCGCTGTCCGGGGTTGAAGTGCTCAATGCCCCGCATGCAGGCCTCGTTGCTTATCGTGTCGCCGTCGGTGAATGGGTCGAGCCAGGCACCGCGCTGGCCGATGTGATCAACCCCCTGAGCGGGCAGGTCAGCACCCTCTGCAGCAGTATCGCCGGGATGTTCTACGCCCGGGTGATCGAACGCTTCACCGAAGCCAACACCGAGCTGACCTTCGTCGCCGGCCGTGAGCCGCTGCGCAACGGCTGCCTACTGGGCGCTTAGCCCTTTGCTCCGGCGCCGCGCCGGAGCGCCACATCAGGATAATAACAATGAGCATGAACTTACGTTTCCCGCCGCTGCGCAGGAGGTTCCATGTTTAACGGCTACCTGCCGGCCATCCTGGCCGGCGTCGTCACCACCCTGGAGGTGGCGCTGCTGGCGCTGCTGCTGGCGATCCTGCTGGGGTTGCTGGGCGCCGCCCTCAAGCTCTCGCCGTTCGCCTGGTTGCGCTGGCCGGCGGAGCTGTACACCACCCTGATGCGCGGCGTACCCGACTTGGTGGCCATGCTGCTGCTGTTCTACGGCATGCAGATTTTCTTCAACGCCTTTACCGAAGCCTACGGCCTGCGGCAATGGGATATCGACCCCTTCGTCGCCGGGGTCGGCACCCTGGCGTTGATCTACGGCGCCTACTTCTCCGAGACCTTTCGCGGCGCCTTCCTGGCCGTGCCCGGGGGCCAACTGGAGGCCGGTTACGCCTATGGCATGAGTCGCGCTCAGGTGTTTCGCCGGGTGCTGTTCCCGCAAATGATGCGCTTCGCCCTGCCGGGCCTGAGCAACAACTGGCTGGTACTGCTCAAGAGCACCGCGATCGTCACCATGATCGGCCTGCAGGACATGACCTGGATGGCCGACCAGGCCGGCCGCGCCACGCGCCAGCCGTTCCTCTTCTACATGCTGGTGTGCCTGCTCTATCTGGCCATGACGGGCTGCTCGCAGGTGGTTCTTGAGCGCCTGAACCGGCGCTACTCCATTGGCGTACGGCACGCGGAGCTCTAAGCATGATCGATCTACAGCCGCAAATTATCCTGCACAACCTGCCCCTGTTCCTCCAGGGCCTGCTGCTGACCCTGCAGCTCACCGGTTACGCCCTGCTGATCGGCCTGCTCCTGGCCATGCCGCTGGCGCGCCTGCGGGTGTCGCGCAACCGCTGGCTCAGCCAGCCGGTCTGGGCCTTCACCTACTTCTTCCGCGGCACGCCGCTGCTGCTGCAGTTGCTGGTGCTCTATTACGGCTTGTCGCAGTTCGAGGCGGTGCGCCACAGCCCGTTCTGGGAATACCTGCGCGAGCCCTACTGGTGTGCGTTGATCGCTTTCAGCCTGAACACCTGCGCCTACACCACCGAGATATTCGCCGGCGCCATGCGCAACATTCCCCATGGCGAGATCGAGGCGGCGCGCGCCTACGGCATGGGCCCGCTGACCCTGCTGCGACGGATCGTGTTGCCTTCGGCGCTGCGCCGCGCCATTCCGTCCTACAGCAACGAAGTCATCCTGATGCTGCAGGGCTCGTCGATCGCCAGCGCGGTGACCCTGATGGACCTCACAGGCGCGGGCCGGCGCATCTACTCGGATTACTACGCGCCCTTCGAGGCCTTCCTCTTCGTCGGCCTGGTCTATCTGCTGCTGACCTTCGCCCTGGTCGGCCTGTTCAAGCTGTTGGAGCGCCGTTACCTGGCCTATCTGGCCCCCCGTTCACAGCGCTGATGGCGGCGCCTAGCGAATTGAGAGAAATCCCCATGCAAACCCTGGTTGTTGAAAATATCCACAAGCAATACGGCAGCAAGGCAGTGCTCAAGGGCGTGTCGCTGAGCGCCGAGAAGGGCGATGTGATCAGCATCATCGGCTCCTCCGGTTCGGGTAAGAGCACCTTCCTGCGCTGCATCAACTTTCTGGAAAAGCCCAATGCCGGCGCCATCCGCGTCAGCGGCGAAGACCTCCGCCTCGGCCGCGATCGCCTGGGCGATCTGAAAGTGCTCGAGCAGAAGCAGTTGCAGCGCCTGCGCAGCAAGCTGGCCATGGTGTTCCAGCACTTCAACCTGTGGTCGCACCTGACGGTGCTGCAGAACGTCATGGAGGCGCCCCTGCGGGTGCTCGGCCTGAGCCGCAGCGACGCCCTCGAGCGCGCCGAAAAATATCTGGCCAAGGTCGGCCTGGCCGATTTCACCGACGTCTATCCCGCGCACCTGTCCGGTGGTCAGCAGCAGCGCGTGGCCATCGCCCGGGCCTTGGCCATGGAACCGGAAGTCCTGCTGTTCGATGAACCGACCTCGGCGCTGGATCCGGAGCTGGTCGGCGAAGTGCTCAAGGTGATGCAGGCCCTGGCTGCCGAGGGCCGCACCATGATCGTGGTGACCCATGAAATGGCCTTCGCCCGCGAGGTCTCGAGCCAGGTGATCTTCCTGCACAACGGCCAGATCGAAGAGCAGGGGCCGCCCAGCGAAGTCTTCGGCCAGACCAAGAGCGAACGCCTGCGTCAGTTCCTCAGCGGCGCCCTCAAGTAACCCACGCGTGCCTCCGGGATTTGCCCATAACAACAAGCAAATGGAGTGGATCGATGCACATGATTAAATGCAGCGCCCTGGCCTTAGCGATCGGCGCGGTGAGTCAGGCCGCTTGGGCCGACGCCCAGGTGCCGGCGGCGCAAAGCCGCCAAGCGCAGGCCAATGGCCTGGTCGAGGACAGCAGGCTAAATATCCTGGCGCGTGAATAACTGAACCGCCCCCCTTGCCGCCCTCAGCAAAAAGCCCGCGTTCATTGAGCGGGCTTTTGCGTGGCGGCATCAGCGTCGGCGACTCAGAACGCCGGGACTACCGCGCCCTGGTATTTCTCGTTGATGAAGGCCTTCACTTCGGCGCTGTTCAGTGCCTTGGCCAGCTTGTGCATGGCGGCGCTGTGCTGGTTGTCCGGGCGGGCGACCAGGATGTTGACGTAGGGCGAGTCGCTGCCTTCGATGGCCAGGGCGTCCTGGGTCGGGTTGAGGCCGGCTTCCAGGGCGTAGTTGGTGTTGATCAGCGCCAGGTCGACCTGATTGAGCACCCGCGGCAGGGTCGCGGCTTCCAGTTCACGCACCTTGATGCCTTTGGGGTTTTCGGCGATGTCCTTGACCGTGGCGGTGATGCCGGCGCCGTCCTTGAGGCCGATCACCCCGGTCTTGGCCAGCAGCAGCAGGGCGCGGCCGCCGTTGGTGGCATCGTTGGGGATCACCACCTGGGCACCTTCTGGCAGCTGCTCCAGGCTCTTGTGCTTGCTGGAGTAGGCGCCGAAGGGCTCGACGTGCACGCCGGCGACGCTGATCAGGTCGCTGCCGCGGCTGCTGTTGAACTCGTCGAGGTACGGCTGGTGCTGGAAGAAGTTGGCGTCCAGGCGCTGCTCGGCGACCTGCACGTTGGGCTGCACGTAGTCGGTGAACACCTTGATGTTCAGCTCTACGCCCTCGGCGGCCAGGGTTGGTTTGACGAATTCGAGGATTTCCGCGTGGGGCACGGCGGTGGCCGCGACATTCAGGGTGTCGGCCTGGGCGGCGCTGGAGAACGCCGCGACGGCGGCGATGGCGGCTAGCAATTTTTTCATCATGAAGCTCCTTGTGGGATAGAGGCGGGAGCGGCGGATAGCCGCTATGCAATTGGGTAGGAGCCGGCTTGCCGGCGATCCGGGTTAGAACCGATCGCCGGCAAGCCGGCTCCTACAAAAAATTCATTTGCGTGAAAAGTGCACCACCAGCTTGTCGCCGACGCTTTGCAGGATCTGCACCAGCACCAGCAGCAGGATCACCGTCACCGCCATCACGTCGGGTTGATACCGCTGGTAGCCATAGCGCACCGCCAAGTCGCCGAGGCCGCCGCCGCCGATCAGGCCGCTCATGGCGGTGTAGGACACCAGGGTAATGGCGGTCACCGTCACGGCGGCAAAGATGCCCGGCAGCGCTTCGGGCAGCAGGGCGTTGAGCACGATCTGGCGGGTGGTCGCGCCCATCGCCTGGGTCGCCTCGATGATGCCGCGATCCACCTCGCGCAGCGCGGTCTCCACCAGGCGGGCGAAGAACGGCGTGGCCCCCACCACCAGCGGCGGGATGGCCCCGGCCACGCCCAGCGAGGTGCCGGTGACCAGCACGGTGAAGGGAATCATCACGATCAGCAAGATGACGAAGGGCACCGAGCGCAGGATATTCACCAGCAGCGACAGAAAGCCGTAGAAGGCTTTGTGTTCGAACATCTGCCGCGGGCTGGTGAGGAACAGCAGCACGCCGAGCGGCAGGCCGAGCAGCACGGTGAACAGCATCGAACCGCCGAGCATGCTCAGGGTATCCAGGCTGGCCTGCCAGATTTCCGCCCAGTCGACGTTGGGTAGCAGAGAGGCCATCAGGCTTTCCATCAGCGCAGCACCTCCAGGTGTACGTCGGCGGCTTTGAAGCGCGCCAGCGCGGCGTCCAGGTCGCCGCCGGTCAGGGCCAGGGTCAGTTGGCCATAGGGGGTGTCCTTGATGTGGTCGATGCGCCCGGCGAGGATGCTGTAATCCACCCCGGTTTCGCGCGCCACGGTGCCGAGCAGCGGCGCGTAGGTCGCCTGGCCCTGGAAGGTCAGGCGCAGGATGCTGCCGGCGACATGGGCGAAGTCGTCGTGCAACTCGTCTTCGTCGACCTGCTCGGCTTCCTGGACGAAGCGTTTGCTGGTGGCGTGCTGCGGATGCAGGAACACCTCGGCCACCGTGCCCTGTTCGACGATCACGCCGGCGTCCATCACCGCGACGCGGTCGCAGACCCGGCGGATCACGTCCATCTCGTGGGTGATCAGCACTATGGTCAGGTTCAGCTCGCGGTTGATCTGCGCCAGCAGTTGCAACACCGAGGCCGTGGTCTGCGGGTCGAGGGCGCTGGTGGCCTCGTCGCACAGCAGGATCTTCGGCTCGGTGGCCAGGGCACGGGCGATGCCCACCCGTTGCTTCTGCCCGCCGGAGAGTTGCGCCGGGTATTTGTTGGCATGCTCGCTGAGACCGACCCGCGCCAGCAGTTCGGCCACCCGCGCCTCCATGGCGCTGCGCGACAGCCCCCCGGCCAGCTTCAGCGGCAGGGCGACGTTGGCGGCGACGGTCTTCGACGACAGCAGATTGAAGTGCTGGAAGATCATCCCGACCCGCTGGCGGAAACGCCGCAGGCCATCCGCGTCCAGCGCGGTGACGTCTTCGCCGTCGATCTCGATGCGCCCGCCGGAAGGTTCTTCCAGGCGGTTGATCAGGCGCAGCAGGGTGCTCTTGCCGGCACCGGAATGACCGATGATGCCGAACACTTCGCCACGGGCGATCTGCAGGTCGCTCGGCTGCAGGGCCGGAATTTGTTGGCCCGCGACGCGATACGCCTTGTGCACCTGATGAAAGTTGATCACGGATTAAACCTTTTGGGTTCGTCGAGCGGCCGGGTAGGCTAAAAGCCGCTTAGTCTACCCGCCACTGTTTAGGCCGCAAAAATCTTTGTAGGCCTATGGTTATAGCTAGATCGCCTTAATCGGCACGCTGCTCGGCACCTACGGCTGTCGTTAGCGCTGCGGGCTAAGCACCAGTTGCGGGATCTGTTCGGGTTCGAGCAGCTGGCTCATGCTGGGGCTGAAGCTCGGATCGAGACGCTTGATCCGGGCGTCGAGCAGCGGGGCGAGCCATAGGTAGTCCTTGGCCTGGCGCACCTGGATGCGCACCGTGCAGCGGCAATTGACCACCTCCGCGGCGACCGCATCGAGCAGGCGGTACAGGCCTGGGTTGTCCCGGCTGTCCAGCATCGGCAGGGCAATCACGCGGTTGGCCGCCGCCGCCGGCTCGCTCGGTTTGGCTGGCGCCTGCGCGGCCTGCGGCAATTGGCTTGCCCTGAGCGCAGCCGCCTGGCGTTCGGCCGCCTGGCGCAGTTGTCGGGCCTGCTCGCCCCGTGCGGCCTGGGCTTGGGCGGCGGCCTGTTCGGCCGCGTTGCTGGCCAGATCGGCCGCATCCAGCTCGGTTTGCCGGGCCTGGGCGATGGCGCCACCCAGTCCGGTGGTCAGTGCGGGCGCCTGTGGCATCAATTGGCGGGCCTGGCTGAGCGCCTTGGCCGCACGATCCAGATCGCCGGTCTGCAGGGCCGCTTGCCCTTGCAGCAGGTAGGCCTCGGCCAACTGGCGTTGATACGGCTCCAGGCGGTCGTCGTCGCCGGCGCGCAATTGCAGGGACTTGAGCCGGCTTTCGGCCTCGCTCAACTGGCCGCTGGCCAGGCTCTGTTCGAGCAGGCGCACGTCGCCGAGCGGGTCGTCGGTGGCCGGCTCGGTTCCTGGCGGCGCGCTCTGGCACGCGGCCAACAGCAGCGAAATGGCGAGGATGGAAAGACAACGTGAGGCGAACGAGATCATTACTGCGAGTCTCATGTTGGGCAAAAAACGGGCAATTCTACACCGCCGGATCGAGCGCAACCAAACCGCAGTCGGTAATTCTGCGCCAACGTCGTGTCTCAGGCACTGCGCCGCGGCAAGGCGAAGCTGAGCAGAAACAGGCTGGCTGCGCAGATCACTATCGACGGTCCGGCCGGGGTGTCCTGGAACCACGACAGGCTGAGGCCGCCACACACCGCGATTATGCCCAGCAGGCTGGCGCCCAGGGCCATCTGCTCCGGGGTGCGCGCGTGGCGCTGGGCGGCGGCGGCGGGGATGATCAGCAAGGAGGTGATCAGCAGCACGCCGACGATCTTCATCGCCACGGCGATCACCACGGCGATCAGCAGCATCAGGCTCAGGCGGATCGCCGCCACCGGCAGACCTTCGACCCGCGCCAGCTCCTCGTGCACGGTGATCGCCAGCAGCGGCCGCCAGAGCAGGCTCAACAGCAGCAGCACCAGCGCGCTGCCGCCGAGAATCCAGGCCAGATCGCCGGGGCCGACGGCGAGCAGGTCGCCGAACAGGTAGCCCATCAGGTCGATGCGGACGTCCTGCATAAAGCTCAGCACGACGAGCCCCAAGGACAGGGTGCTGTGGGCGAGGATCCCGAGCAGGGTATCCGAGGCCAGCGGTTGGCGGGTCTGCAGGGTCACCAGCAGCACCGCCAGCAGCACGCAGCCGACCGTCACCGCCAGGGTCGGGCTGACGTCGAGCATCAGGCCCAGGGCCACGCCGAGCAGGGCGGCGTGGGACAGGGTGTCGCCGAAATAGGCCATGCGCCGCCACACCACGAAGGAGCCGAGCGGGCCGGCGACCAGGGCCAGGGCCAGGCCGGCGAGCAGGGCGTTGAGGAGAAAATCAGCCATGCTTGCAGCCATCTCCGTGGACGTGGGGGGTTACCGGGCCCGTGATGCTCAGGCCGGCGTTGGCTTCCTTGACCACGGCGCCGTGCAGGTCGTGCTCGTGGTCGTGATGGTGGTGATAGATCGCCAGGCTCTTGGCGTCCTGGCCGAACAGCTCGACGAATGCAGGGTCACCGCTGACCTGCTCGGGGTGACCGGAACAGCAGACATGCCGATTGAGGCAGACCACCTGATCGGTGGTGCTCATCACCAGGTGCAGGTCGTGGGAGACCATCAGCACGCCGCAGCCATGGCGGTCGCGCAGCTGGGTGATCAGGCGGTACAGCTCGGCCTGACCGCTGACGTCGACGCCCTGCACCGGCTCGTCGAGCACCAGCAACTCGGGTTTGCGCAGCAGGGCGCGGGCCAGCAGCACGCGCTGCAGTTCGCCGCCGGAAATGCTCTGCAGCGGGCTGTCGAGCACCTGGCTGGCGCCGACTTCGAGCAGCGCCGCCTGGGCGCTGGCGCGCTCGACGCCGGGCACCAGGCGCAGAAAGCGCAGCACGCTGAGCGGCAGGGTGGCATCGACATGGAGTTTTTGCGGCATATAGCCGATGCGCAGTTTCGGCTTGCGCCAGACGCTGCCGCTGTCGGGCTTGAGCAGGCCGAGCACGGTGCGCACCAGGGTGGTCTTGCCGGCGCCGTTGGGGCCGATCAGGGTGACGATCTCGCCAGGCTTGACGCTCAGCTGCACATCCTGCAGCACGCTCTGCCCGCGGAAGTTGACGCCAACCCCGGCGAGGCGAATCAGGCTAGCGCTCATGCGGCCTCCTGGCAGCCCGCGCAGAGGCCGACCACTTCCACGGTCTGCCCTTCGACCAGGAAACCGACGCTCTGCGCAGCGCTGACGATGGCGTCGCTGATCGTCGCGTGCTCCAGTTCGATGGCGGCATGACAGCTGCGGCAGATCAGAAACTGGCCCTGATGGGCATGCGCCGGGTGACTGCAGCCGACGAAGGCGTTGAGCGAGGCGATGCGGTGCACCAAGCCGTTTTCCAGGAGAAAATCCAGCGCCCGATACACCGTCGGCGGCGCGGCGCGGCGGCCATCCTGCTCGCTCAACACGGCGAGTATGTCGTAGGCGCCGAGCGGCTTGTGGCTCTGCCAGACCAGCTCCAGCACCCGCTTGCGCAGGGCGGTCAGGCGCAGAGCCTGGCGCGCGCAGATGCTTTCGGCCTCGGCCAGGGCATGGCTGACGCAGCGGGAATGGTCGTGGGGACGCGAGGCGAGCGGTGGCTGAGTCATGGGCGGGGACGGCAGAGGCTGGAGACGTTATTATATTACCCGTTCCTTCCACTCCGAGTGTTCTCCGTGTTGCGTCTTTTTTCTACTGTCAGCCTGCTCTGTGGCGTTTTCCTCGCCAGTCCTGTTGCCCTTGCCGAGGTGCGCGTGCTGGCCAGCATCAAGCCCTTGCAGCTGATCGCCGCAGCCGTGCAGGACGGTGTCGGCAGCCCCGAGGTGCTGCTGCCGCCCGGCGCCTCGCCGCACCACTATGCGCTGCGGCCCTCCGATGTGCGGCGCGTGCGCGAGGTGGCGCTGCTGTACTGGATCGGTGCCGACCTGGAAAGCTTCCTGCCGCGGGTACTGACCGGGCGCGGCCAGCCGAGCGTGGCGGTGCAGGATCTGCCCGGCATGCACCTGCGCCACTTCGGCGAGGGTCACGACGCGCATGATGACCATGATGAACACGACCAAGCCCATGACCAGCACGATGAGCATGAGCAAGAGGCCGCCGAGCAGCACGATCACGCGCATCGCCCCGGCAGCCTGGATGCGCATTTGTGGTTGCTGCCGGCCAACGCCCGGGTGATCGCCGCACGCATGGCCGCCGACCTGGCCCTCGCCGACCCGGCCAACGCCCCGCGTTATCAGGCCAATGCCAAGGCCTTCGGCGAACGCCTGACGGCCCTCGACCAGCGCCTGCAAACCCGCCTGAGTGGCCTGGCCGGCAAGCCCTATTTCGTCTTCCACGAGGCCTACGATTACTTCGAAGCCGCCTACGGCCTCCAGCATGCCGGGGTGTTCAGCGTGCTCGGCGAAGTGCAGCCCGGCGCCCGCCACGTCGCGGCCATGCGCACCCGCCTGCAACAGGCCGGGCCGAGCTGCGTATTCAGCGAGCCGCCGTTGCGTCCGCGTCTGGCCGAAACCCTGATCGCCGGCCTGCCGGTAACCCTGGCCGAACTGGACACCATGGGCGCAAGCCTGGCAGTGGACGGCAGCGGCTACGAGGCCCTGCTGGATAACCTGGGCAATGGCTTGGTCGAGTGCCTGAGCGCCTTGTAAGGCCGCGCAAACAACCACGGAAACCTAATAGGGGCGAGACCAGGATTTACCCGGCAAAACGCTACGGAAACTCCGTGGCCTACCCCCTGCTTCTGTTGAACAGCGGAAATGGGGAGGGGGTAGTGAATGGCCGGAACCGAGCCGTGGCTGCAGTTGGCGAAAGGTAGCAACCGAGCCATAGCTGCCGGTGTCGACAGGCAGAAATCGGCCAAAAGCGGACTGTTCTGCAGTGGCTTAGAAGACGTCTATTGAGGCTTGAAGGTATCTACGAAACTAGGGGCGATTCAGTCAGCTCAATCTGTCAATAGCTGGGATGGAGGAGATGATTGACGTGATGCGCCGCGTGATCGATGATCTCGTATAACGAATGCCATGGATGACTATAAATGTACTGGATTGAAATCTGCACTGACGGCAGCTATGTGATTGACGGCCAGGAGTATCCGCTGCTCGCTGAGAGCATCGAACAGCAAGAGCCTGTCTACGACGAGCGCTCCAGGAGCGATTCGCTAGAAATCAGCATCCCGTTCGAGCTCGAAACCGAACATGGCCTATTCGCCTGGGAAGTGGACGTGATCGAGTATAGAGAGTTGGGTGTCGCCAGCTTCTTGGGCTACCGGATCGCCGAGTATCCAAGCACTGTGCTCCTGAAAGACGAAGTCATGTTCCGCATACAGGATGGGTGGGCCAACCCAAGGCAACCATCGCTGGACTTGAAGCCTCGCATGACTAAAATGCGCCTCGCTTGAAAGAAGACCTACCCCATGATTGATGCAGTTGACCTCTTCTGTGGCGCTGGCGGCTTGACCGCCGGCATGCGTAACGCTGGAATCGAAGTCCACGCCGGCTACGACATTGAGTCCCAGTGCAGACATGCATACGAAGTCAATAATCAGGCGGCGTTCATAGCGCAGGATGTCAAGAGCCTTGCCAAGGAACAGCTTGAAGTCTGGTACCCGCGAGTTGAAGGCCGCTACCGCCTCCTCGCAGGCTGCGCACCCTGTCAGCCCTTCTCGACCTACAACCAAGGCCGAGATACCAGTACCGACAGCAAATGGCCCCTGCTGTACCACTTCGCTCGCTTGATTCGAGAGGTGCAGCCCGAGCTGGTAACGATGGAGAACGTACCTGATGTAACCAAGCATCAGGTCTATCTGGATTTTGTCGCCAACCTGGAGTCACAGGGGTACAAGGTATGGGCTAACCGAGTCGCGTGCGTCGAGTACGGTCTACCCCAGCGCCGCCGCCGACACGTTCTATTAGCCTCCAAGTTAGGCCCTATTGAGCTCATCGCACCCACTCACCGCAATGCTCCCGTCACAGTCATGGACATGATTCATGATCTGCCTCGCATCGCTGCGGGCGAATGTGATCCCAACGATCCGATGCATCGCGCCGCCACGCTAACGCCAGTTAATCTGGAGCGCATCATGTACTCTCGCGAAGGAGGCACATGGCGGGATTGGCCGCCTCACCTTATTGCAGAGTGCCACCGGAAAGCCAGCGGTAGGACTTACCCCAGCGTCTACGGACGCATGAAGCGGGACGAACCGAGCCCCACCATGACTACGCTCTGTTACGGTTTCGGTAACGGACGTTTCGGTCACTATGAGCAAGCTCGAGCACTCTCACTTCGTGAGGCCGCCATTCTCCAGTCGTTCCCGCGGGACTACGAGTTCCTGCCCCCAGATCAGATCACTTTCAAGGCAGTAGGGCGAATGATCGGCAATGCCGTGCCGGTTCGCCTTGGTGAGGTGATTGGTGAAAGCCTCATGCGTCATGTTGAAGGGTACGAACAGATTCGGCGCCAGGGAATTCCCGCCTAAGCCGTTCTTTTAGCTCGTCAGGTCTACGAGTCTCACACTCCCATACCACTAAGATCCGCCAGCCCAGCCCAGCTCACGCAGCTGAGCTTCTTTTTTTGCATCACGCTTTACGTTGGCATCGAACTTGGGGAGCCAGAATTCTTGGCGAGTTTTGGGCGTGCTTGCATAGCGGCAGCTGGGATGTCGATGCCAAAAGCAACCATGCACAAAAATCACAGTGTGATGTTTGGGCAGAACGATATCAGGCGTGCCAGGTAAGGACTTTTTATGGAGACGAAAGCGGAGCCCGAGAGAGTGCAGAGCACTGCGGACAATCCTCTCTGGCTTAGTATTTGCCCTCCCAACGCGCTTCATGATGAGCGATTGAGAGGGCAAGGTAGAGTTTCTAGATATTATCAATTATCTCTCTGATACGACCAACCTTCCTTGAAGCCTGCAAATAATCCTCATACGCCGAATTAGCCTGTACGACTAGGTCTTTATATGTGGTAATTCGACCATTCATGTTTCTCAAGCGCCCCTGGTGTAGCTCGTGAAGCCTTGGGCACTTATCCACAATAAAAACAACATCAATTGATGGAGACTGGCCCGCAATTGGTGAGGAGTCAGGATTCTTATCGAAGTAATCGCTGAGAGCCATGACGTACTTCTCTCCTTGATCCAAGAGCGCGCCAGCGCTCACAGAAAGTCCTGGCTTCTTGAGCTCAATAACTATATATCGACCCGCAGTGGTTCTGTAGCCTATATCAAGGCGTGCGCCTTCCGTTGTGTCGGGGCAAACTGCTTTCAAATGAGCGGTGAGGCGCAGCTCCCAATCTGTAGGATTCTCCTTATACTCCCACTTTGAATCAACAAGCCAAAGGTGATTGTAAATGTGCTCTTGAACAACCACTTCTTTAACTTTGCTCTTCTGATCCTCATCAAGTTTTTTAATGACTGCCAAGCGCTGGGAGATTATGTCTCGATGCAGTGATGCCTCAAGATCTTCAACAGTGATCATTATCTCGCGAAACTCAGCGACGTTTTTCTCCACATCAATACTGGCGATTGCATCCAGGTTATCCTGAAGTCGCAGTTTCTCAAAGGCTAGAACTTGTGCCTTCACTACCTCTCGCCTTTGCGCTCGCTGGTATTCTTCCGTCCCACTAAAGCGAATAGTATTGATTTTATTTATGAGCTGCTGCGCCTTGGGTCGATGGCGAGGCGTTAAAGATTCTATCCATTCTTTAAGCTTAGGGAACTCGGCAACCATTTGAGCTCCGCCAACCTCTCTACGCCAAGCATCCCAGAAATTCGCGATTTCACCGAGGCGCGATTTGATATATGCAAGAAAGTCTTGATAGCGCGGGTCATCCTCCTGAACCCCTTGTCGACTGCTCACTGCGATGTCAGGTTGGTCATTCAGGTCTAATCCATTTACCTCTAGCTCGCCAACCAGGTAGCTATTGAAGACCTTGGAGTCATCAATTCGCTTTTGAAGGTCTTCTTCAAATAGTCGACCATTAGCCAAAAGAGTAATGGTGTTATTGTTGTCACCTTCTTTCTTTAGTTGCTCGGGCTTGACGACGCTACCAATGAAACCATCAACAGCCATTCCGCCAGATGTCCGACCATCAAAATGATGGTGATATTTGGAGTTCACATTCACACAGGCCGCCAGAGTCGACTCCGCCTTGGCGCAATCGCCAAATGTCCATAAAAACTGAACATCACGATAGAAGGCTCGATCACTAAGGCCAATTCCTTGCCCGTTAACATAGACCTGGAAATTATTGGCTGCACCAATTACGCTAAATCGGCGGGCGATTCTTTTGCGGAGGAACGACTCCGTTTTGTTAACGCGCTGCTGCAAATCAACTAACTTTATTACCGTGCCCGTTTCTGGGAGCGCATAAGATGAGAAGTCCTCAATCCGCCGAGGGACGTAATCTTTTTTATTTTTAATTTTTTCTTTCAGTTCTTCTACAGAGAAGATCAAGCCATAGGGGCTAGCCCCCGCCTTGCGCGTAATAACAACAATACTTTTTGCCAGGGAGAACATGGCAAGCTTGCCAATCCCCTTGCGCCCCATGCACTGGCGGCCGCTCGGAGTGGATACTTCGCCATTGTCCCTGCGTGGGTACCCTACCGTTAGGAACTTACCTCTTAAGTCGGAGTAATTCATTCCAATACCATCATCGGTGATGGTAATGGTGTTGGCGGAGCTATTGATTTCGACATCAACACGTGAAGCATCAGCATCCCATGCATTAGCAACTATTTCGGTAAGCACCGCTGGCGTATTGCTATAAAGATTGATACCTAAGTGATTTAATACATTTAAATCAAGCTCAAGCTTAAGAGGCTCAGCTGGGTCAGCAACACCACAGCGCGGGCAAATATCTGTAGAGTCTTCGACTTGTTCTTCGCAAGAGTTACAGGTAACAAGCAACATGTCTTCCCCTTATCCATCCATTGAAATGCCAGCTTTATGCTGGCGGGCGCAAGGTGTGTGAGTGATCTTTTGTCGCTTTACTAAAATGCTTTTTCCTACTTGCATTTCTATTGCGGCTACAAGAGTGATGCCCATACGAAACCACTCCCATCTCGGCCGCTTGGTAAGCGGGTGACGCCTAGGCGCAACCGCCATTCCTGAGTCGTTCGCCGATGGTCATTTTTTGAGCCAGTACCGGAACCACGTCACATGTGATTGAACTATGCCGAACTGGGCCCCTGACGAGCAAGCTCGTGCGATTACCCAGCCCATGTCCAAGGGGAGCTCAGATTCTGGGAAGATAACCAGTTGGGGCCACTTGTCTATAGGAGGTCAGGAGGGAGGCACTGTCCCCATTCATCAGCCTGTATGCATTCTCAACCCCATTTGCGCTGATTACCGGCACGACGATGTGCGTCAATCACTTCAGAAGGTATCTCACCACCGCCAGAATCAAGCTCGAAATGGACGTCTTCTAAGCCACTGCAGGACAGTCCGTTTTTGGCCGAAACCAGCCCTATCTGCTGCTCTCGATCACGTCTCAAGCATCGCGCAAGAGGTCGTGGGCGTTGAGCGGTGTGTAGGTAATCTCCGAGCACTTTTCCAGCCCGCAGCGGATGGCCGTCTGTCCGAGCAAGACCGCACGGCGGGTTGCCTGATGACCGTTCTTCGTTGTCTGCAGCCTCCCTTGCCCTCTATACCCACGCCCACCGAGACGCCCACGATAGCTGGTGCGCCACCCTGGAACGGCTACGAGCCCCCGCTGGATAACCTCGGCGCGCAACTGGCTGGTTGCCTGCAATCGCGCTAACTCGCAACGCGCTAATTGATGCCGGTTAAGACGTACCAGGGTCAGTTGGTTTATCCTGTTGCGCTTTGATTTCTTAGCATCGACACGAAGGTACGCAAGGTATGGCGAAGACGGGCGGATCCATCGCGGCAGGTATTGACAACACTTCCGGCATCGTTTTGCAGGCGGCCTCCGAGGATATCTGGGCACAAAAATACCGCCTCACCCGCAAGGACGGCACGCCGGTCGACGACAGCGTCGACGACACCTGGCAGCGGGTCGCCCGGGCGCTGGCGGATGTCGAGCCGCAAGAAGGACGCGAACACTGGTACCAGCAATTCCTCTGGGCGCTGCGCAACGGCGCGATTCCCGCCGGGCGGATCATCTCCAACGCCGGCGCGCAGGACTACAAGCCGGCCACCTCGACCATCAACTGCACGGTCTCCGGCTCCATCACCGATTCGATGGACGACATCCTCGACAAGGTCCACGAGGCCGGGTTGACGCTCAAGGCCGGCTGCGGCATCGGCTATGAGTTCAGCACCCTGCGCCCGCGTGGCTCCTTCGTTTCCGGTGCCGGCGCGCACACCAGCGGGCCGCTGTCGTTCATGGATATCTTCGACAAGATGTGCTTCACCGTCAGTTCCGCCGGCGGTCGTCGCGGCGCGCAGATGGGCACCTTCGACGTCGGCCATCCCGATGTGCGCGAATTCATCCGCGCCAAGCGCGAGGACGGCCGCCTGCGTCAGTTCAACCTCAGCCTGTTGATCACCGACGAGTTCATGCAGGCGGTGGAGAACGACGGCGAGTGGCCGCTGATTTTCCCGCTGCACCACAAGGAAAAGGCCGAGCTGGAGCTGGACGATTCGGAGCAGGTGCTCTGGCGCGAATGGCCGGTGCACGACGGCTATATCGTCCGCGAGGACGGCCTGGTCGCCTGCCGTATCTACGGCCGGGTCAAGGCGCGGCATCTGTGGGACATGATCATGGTCTCCACTTACGATTACGCCGAGCCGGGCTTCATCCTCATCGACCGGGTCAACCAGCTGAACAACAACTGGTGGTGCGAGGCGATCCGCGCCACCAACCCCTGCGGCGAGCAGCCGCTGCCGCCCTATGGCTCCTGCCTGCTGGGCTCGATCAATCTGACCTGCTTCGTGATCGATCCGTTCGGTGCCGACGCGCGTTTCGACTGGGACAAGTACCGCCAAGTGGTGCGCATCTTCACCCGCATGCTGGACAACGTGGTGGAGATCAACGGCCTGCCGCTGGAGCAGCAGCGGCACGAGATCCTCAGCAAGCGCCGGCACGGCATGGGTTTCCTCGGCCTCGGCTCGACCCTGACCCTGCTCAAGCTGCGCTACGGCAGCCCGGAATCCTGCGTGTTCACCGAAGAAGTCGCCCGCGAAATGGCGTTGGTCGGCTGGGAAGAGGCGCTCGAGTTGGCCAAGGAGAAAGGCCCGGCCCCGCTGCTGCTGGAAGACTTCGCCGTCACCGCCGAGATGCTGCGCAAACGTCCGGAGATGAAGAAGGATGGCTACAAGGTCGGCGACCAGATCCCCGGTCGCGTGCTGCACGCCAAGTATTCGCGCTACATGCAGAAGCTGGCGGAATTCGCCCCGCAGCTGATCGAAGATCTGGCCGCGCTGGGCGCGCGCTTCACCCACCACAGCTCGATTGCGCCCACCGGCACCATCAGCCTGAGCCTGGCCAACAACGCCTCCAACGGTATCGAGCCGAGCTTCGCCCACCATTACTCGCGCAACCTGATCCGTCCCGGGCGCAAGGCCAAGGAGAAGATCGAGGTATTCAGCTACGAGCTGCTGGCCTACCGCACCCTGATCAACCAGCGGGCCACGCCGGGTTCGATCGAGCCCGGCGAGAAGCTGCCGGACTACTTCATCACCGCCGACGACGTCAGTCCGACCCAGCATGTGGATATCCAGGCCGCGGCGCAGAAATGGGTCGACTCGTCGATCTCCAAAACCGCCAATGTGCCGACCGACTACCCCTTCGAGGCGTTCAAGGACATCTACCGCTACGCCTGGCGCCAGGGCCTCAAGGGCTGCACCACCTTCCGCTTCAACCCGGCGGCCTTCCAGGGCGTGCTGGTCAAGGAAGCCGACTTGGAGAAGACCCTCTACCGCTTCATCCTCGAGGATGGCAGCGCGGTCGAGCTCAAGGGTAACCAGGAGGTCGAATACGATGGCGAGGTGAACTCCGCCGCCAACCTGTTCGACGCACTCAAAGAAGGCTACTACGGCAAGTACTAAGCCGGGCGCCGCCACCGTTCAAGACTCGGGCCGCCGCCGCGGCCCGACAGGAGAGATTGCACCATGACCGTCAAGATCAGCCAGCGTATCAAGGGTTTCAAAGTCGTCGACGAGGCCCTCGAACGCTCCGCCGCCAGCACCACCGCCGACAAGGCCAGCAAGGTCAACGTGGTGGAAATGGACGAAAGCCTACAGCGTCCGGAGACCCTGATTGGCATGACCTACAAGATCAAGTCGCCGCTGTTCGAGCACGCGCTCTATGTCACCGTTAACGACATCGTGCTCAATGCCGGCACGCCCCACGAGCAGCGCCGGCCGTTCGAGATCTTCATCAACTCGAAGAACATGGATCATTTCCAATGGATAGTCGCGCTCACCCGGATCATGTCCGCGGTGTTCCGCAAGGGCGGCGACTGCACCTTCCTGGTCGAGGAGCTGAGGGCGGTGTTCGATCCGCGCGGCGGCTACCTGAAGAAGGGCGGGGTGTACATGCCCTCCATCGTCGCCGAGATCGGTGCAGTGCTGGAGCGCCACCTGATCGCCATCGGCATGCTCGAGGGGCAGGCGCTGGACGAAACCCAGCTCCAATACCTGGCCGAGAAACGCGCCGCCTACGAGGCCAGTCAGGGTGCCGTGACGCTGGAGCCGGGCGACGGCTTCCCGGCCGGTGCGCAGCTGTGCGGCAAGTGCAACACCCAGGCAGTGGTGCAGATGGACGGTTGCGCGACCTGCCTCAACTGCGGCCACTCCAAATGCGGCTAACCCGCGGGTAACGGCAGCGCCCGCAGCAGGGCGCCGCCGTTACAGGGCGAACGGCAGCGCCACCTCGACCTGCTGGCGATGCAGCAGGCGGTGTTGGAACTCGCCCGGGTCATGGATCAGCACTTCCTGGCCGGCGAAGGAGTCGGCGGCGATCAGGCGCGACAGCCAGAAGCGCACGCAGGCGATGCGCAGCATGGCCGGCCACAGCTCGGCCTCGGCCGGAGTGAAGGGACGCAGGGCCGCATAGGCGCCGAGCAGAGCCTGGGCGCGATGCGCATCGAGACTGCCATCGGCCTCCGAGCACCAGTCGTTGAGGGCGATCGCCAAGTCGTAGAGCATCGGGCCGGCACAGGCGTTGTAGAAGTCGATCACCCCGGCCAGGTGGTTGCCGTCGAACAGCACGTTATCGCGGAACAGGTCGGCGTGCAGGTTGGCCCGCGGCAAGGCGAGGATGCGCGGCTTGAGCGCATGGATTTCCGCCAGGGCGTCGCGCAGCAACGGCAATTGCGCCTCCGGTAGCCTCAGCGCCAGGCTCGGCCCCTCCTCGAGCATCCAGTCCAGGCCGCGATCGCTGCGCCGCTCCAGCACGTGCGCGCGGGTGGCCAGGTGCAGATGCGCCAGCAGCGTGCCGACTTCCTGGCAATGGTGCGGGTTGGGCCAGGCCACGTGCTTGCCCGGCAGGCGCGGCTGCAGCAGCGCCGGTTTTTCCGCCAGGCTGCGCAGCGCTTCGCCGCTCTCGGTGCGCAGGGCATAGGGCACCGGCAGGCCGGCCTCATGCAGCACATCGAGCAGCTCGATAAAGAACGGCAGGTCGGCGCTGGGGCCGCGTTCGATCAGGGTCAGGACGTACTCGCCCTGCTCCAGGCTGACGAAGAAGTTGCTGTTCTCGCTGCCCGCAGCGATGCCCTGGAAGTCGTGCAGGCGACCCAGGCCATAAGGCGCGAGAAAGGCTTCCAGCTCGTGACGCTCTAGGGGGGTGAATACCGACATATCAGAACCGCCGATTTACCATTTAAAGATTTCCCAGGATGGAATCAGCATGTCCGGATAGTCCGAACGGACGAAGTTGCCGTCACTGCCGTCGGCGCGTACCAGGAAGTAAGGTTTGCCAGTCTTGGGGGTGATTTTGATTGCATAGAGGAAACCATTGACCCGGTATTCCTGAATGGTGCGGTCGCCTTCCTGGCGGATCGTGATATCCGGCTCGGCAGACGGGGCATCATCGGCATAGGCCGTGAGTGAAGTGACGGCCAGTAGACCGGCCAGCAACAAGCGATTGAGTATGCGCATGGTAACCTTGTCTCTTTGTGTTCAATGGTGCGCTCATTCTAACAGGCTGTTGCAAACTACTGCGCTCGACTATGCGGCGTTGGATCCAGGCTAACAATGTGCATTTACCGACGTAAACTGCGCGTTCTCGCCTGGCTTCGCCATCGCGCGCTACTTTTCAACCCTCTGTTAACGCCGCACTCCGCCGAAAAGGTTGATCCTGCTCATGAGTCAAGCTCCTCTCGTTCTGGTCGACGGTTCTTCGTACCTGTACCGCGCCTTCCATGCCCTGCCGCCGCTGACCACCTCCAAGGGCTTGCCCACCGGTGCGGTGAAGGGCGTGCTGAACATGCTCAAGAGCCTGCGCAAGCAATACCCGGACAGTCCCTTCGCGGTGGTCTTCGATGCCAAGGGCGGAACCTTCCGCGACGAACTCTATGCCGAGTACAAGGCCAATCGGCCCTCGATGCCCGATGATCTGCGCGTGCAGGTCGAACCGCTGCACGCCAGCGTCAAGGCGCTGGGCTTCCCGCTGCTGTGCGTCGACAACGTCGAAGCCGATGACGTGATCGGCACCCTGGCCCGGCAATGCGCCGGCGAAGGCCGCGACGTGGTGATTTCCACCGGCGACAAGGACATGGCCCAGCTGGTCTGCCCGCACGTTACCCTGGTCAACACCATGACCGGTAGCGTCTACGACATCGATGGCGTGAAAGCGAAGTTCGGTGTCGCTCCCGAGCTGATCATCGATTACCTGGCGCTGATGGGCGACAAGGTCGACAACATCCCCGGGGTGCCGGGGGTCGGCGAGAAAACCGCACTGGGCCTGCTGGTCGGCCTCGGCGGCGGCCTCGACATAATCTACGCCAACCTCGACCAGGTGGCCGGGCTGCCGATTCGCGGCGCCAAGACCCTGGCCGCCAAACTCAGCGAACACCGCGACATGGCGTACCTGTCCTACGAGCTGGCGACCATCAAGCTGGACGTACCCTTGAACCTGGCCATCGACGCGCTGCATCCCGGCCCTGCCGATGTACCGACGTTGCTCGAGCTGTACGACGAGCTGGAATTCAAGAGCTGGCGCGACGAGTTGTTGCGCCAGAACAAGGGCCAGGTGGCCCAAGGCGCCAAGGTCGCCAGCGTCGCACCAGCCGCCGATGAGCTGTTTAGCCTGGCCGCCAGTGCTGCGCCGCCAGCCGAGCCGGCCGCGCTGATTCCCGCCTCGAGCGGCTACCAAACGATCCTCGAGCAGGCGCAGTTCGACCGCTGGCTGGAGAAGCTCGAAAGCGCCGAGCTGATCGCCTTCGACAGCGAAACCACCGGCCTGGATGCCCAGCGGGCGCAGCTGGTCGGCCTGTCCTTCGCGGTCGCCGCCAACCAGGCCGCCTATATCCCGCTGGCCCACTCCTATATGGGCGTGCCGGCGCAGCTCGATCGCGACCGGGTGCTGGCGGCGCTCAAGCCGATCCTCGAAGACCCGCACAAGGCCAAGGTCGGCCAGCACGCCAAGTACGACATCAATATCCTCGCCAACGCCTCGACGCCGATCCAGGTGCGCGGCGTGGCCTTCGACACCATGCTCGAGTCCTATGTGCTCGACTCCACGGCGACCCGCCACGACATGGACAGCCTGGCGCTGAAATACCTCGACCACAGCACCATCCGTTTCGAGGACATCGCCGGCAAAGGCGCCAAGCAGCTGACCTTCGACCAGATCGCCCTGGAACTGGCAGGTCCCTACGCGGCGGAAGACGCCGATGTGACCCTGCGCCTGCACCAGTGCTTGTGGGCCAAGCTCGAAGCCGAACCGAGCCTGGCCAAGGTTCTGCGCGAGATCGAGATGCCGCTGGTGCCGGTGCTGGCGCGCATCGAGCGCCAGGGCGCGCTGGTCGATGCCAAGCTGCTCGGCGAGCAGAGCGTCGAGCTGGGCGATAAATTGGTGGCGCTGGAGCGTCAGGCCTTCGACATCGCCGGCGAGGAATTCAACCTGTCATCGCCCAAGCAACTCGGGGTGATCCTCTATGACAAGCTCGGCCTGCCGATTCTCAGCAAGACCGCCAAGGGCCAGGCCTCCACGGCTGAGGCGGTGCTCGCCGAGCTGGCCGAGCAGGACTACGAATTGCCCAAGGTGCTGATGCAGTACCGCAGCCTGAGCAAGCTCAAGAGCACCTACACCGACCGCCTGCCGGAGCAGATCAACCCGCGCACCGGGCGTATCCACACCTCTTATCATCAGGCGGTGGCGGCCACCGGGCGGCTGTCCTCCAGCGATCCGAACCTGCAGAACATCCCGATCCGCAGTGCCGAGGGCCGGCGCATTCGCCAGGCGTTCGTCGCGCCCAAGGGCTACCAGCTGCTGGCGGCGGACTACTCGCAGATCGAGCTGCGCATCATGGCCCATCTGGCCCAGGATGAAGGGCTGCTGGATGCCTTCCGCCATGGCCGCGACGTGCACCGCGCCACCGCCGCCGAGGTGTTCGGCGTCGCCCTGGACGAGGTCAGCGCCGATCAGCGGCGCAGCGCCAAGGCGATCAACTTCGGCCTGATCTACGGCATGAGCGCCTTCGGCCTGGCCAAGCAGATCGGCGTCGACCGCAAGCAGGCGCAGGCCTATATCGACGTCTACTTTGCCCGTTACCCGGGGGTGCTCGCCTATATGGAGCGCACCCGCGCACAGGCCGCCGAGCAGGGCTATGTCGAGACTCTGTTCGGCCGTCGCCTGCACCTGCCGGAAATCAACGCGAAGAACCAGGGCCTGCGCAAGGGCGCCGAACGCACCGCGATCAACGCGCCCATGCAGGGCACTGCCGCGGACATCATCAAGCGCGCGATGATCGCAGTGGACAACTGGCTGAGCGAATCCGGGCTGGATGCCAAGGTGATCTTGCAGGTGCACGATGAACTGGTGCTGGAAGTGCGCGAAGACCTGATCGAACAGGTGCGCGAGCAGATCAAGCAGCTGATGAGCGGCGCGGCCGAACTGGATGTGCCGCTGCTGGTGGACGTGGGCGTGGGCGATAACTGGGACGAAGCGCACTGATGCTGCGGCTGGCCGGCGTGAACCCGGCCGCTGCCTGGCTTGTCAGCTTTAAATCCGTCAGGCATTAAGCGTAGGCGTTTTATTGCCAATAGATTCTAAGAGGCGGCTGAACTTTGCGTTTGCACCAGTAGTCAGAACTTACGAATGGCCCAGAAAGCCGTTCAATGCTCCTTGTTGTGTTAAGTGTTGGCAGATATCTGAACCCCGCCCTAGCGGTTCAGACCCTTAAACCCCGAGTCTCTCCCTCCCCATATGAGCCTCGGGGTTTTTTTTGCCCGCGGAACACTGGCCGGCCTGCGCCTCAGGCTTCGCTTTGCGGTTCACTTTCTGCTTCGTTCACCGCGAACTCGCCCAGTCGCAGCCACTCGGCGAGCACCGCCTGGGCTTCTTCGATTCCTTGGCGCTTGGGTGCGGAAAACAACTGGATGCTCACCCGGTCGCCCCAGCGCTTGCGGATATCTTGCTGCACCTTGAGCAGCGTGGTCTTGGCGGCGCCGAAGGCCAGCTTGTCGGACTTGGTCAGGAGAATATGCATAGGCATCTCGCTGGCCGTCGACCAATCCAGCATCAACAGGTCGAACTCGGTCAGCGGGTGACGAATGTCCATCATCAATATCAGCCCGCGCAGGCTCTCGCGGCTGCCCAGGTAAGCCTCCAGGTGCTTTTGCCAGTGCAGCTTCAGCGGGATCGGCACCTTGGCGTAGCCGTAACCGGGCAGGTCGACCAGGCGCCGCTCATCGTCCAGGCGGAAGAAGTTGAGCAACTGGGTGCGTCCCGGAGTTTTCGAGGTGCGCGCCAGGCTGGCGTGAGTCAGGGTGTTCAGCGCGCTGGACTTGCCGGCGTTGGAGCGGCCGGCAAAGGCGACTTCGTGGCCCAGGTCGTCCGGGCATTGGTCGACCTTGGCGGCGCTTATCTGAAAGCTGGCTTGTTGGCACAGGCCGATAATGGGGTTTTTTGCTTGCATCGGGGTATCCGGTGAGGGCGGGCATAATGGAAGTTGCAGGTGCGCAGCCCTTGCGACATTTACGCACATCCTGCCGGGCGCTACGCGGCGCGACAAGCAGCGTCGTTTCCGTTTCAGTGACGCCAGTATATAATGCCGCAGATTTTGTGTGCGCTTTGTCCCGTCCGCTGGATGAGTATTATGGAGACGCGTTAGACCTTCGTGCCCATAGGGCGCGGTGCGTTTCTCTCCCTGATGAGGCTGATTTGATGGATAAAATGCTGCTGGCAGCTGCTATGTTGCCCTTTGCCTACAATAGCCAGGCCGCTCAAGATCCAGAAGCGGTGTTCAACTGTGCATGCACCGCCGAGGCTTACCAAGCCGTCATACAGTGGATGACCGAGTAAATCCGGCCCATAACTCTTTCTCTCTTAGCCGTAGTTGGATTAGTTGATGAACAAAATACTCGTGAGTCTGCTGTTGACCCTGGGCATCACCGGTTTGGCCCAAGCCGCTGGTGACGCTGCCGCCGGTCAGGACAAGGTCGTCATGTGTGGCGCTTGCCACGGCACCGATGGCAACAGTGCTGCCCCAAACTTCCCGAAACTGGCCGGTCAGGGCGAGCGTTACCTGCTCAAACAACTGAACGACATCAAGTCGGGTGCCCGCTCTGTCGTGGAGATGACCGGTCTGTTGAATCACCTCAGCGATCAGGATCTGGCCGATATCTCCGCCTACTACGCCAGCCAGACAGTAAGCGTGGGCGCTGCCGACCCGAAACTGGTCGCGCGCGGCGAAGCGCTGTTCCGCGGCGGCAAGCTGAAAGAAGGCATGCCGGCCTGCACCGGTTGCCATTCGCCGAACGGCGCGGGCCTCGACGCGGCCGGCTTCCCGCAAATCGGTGGCCAGCATGCCGCCTATGTGGCCAAGCAGTTGACCGATTTCCGTGAAGGCAACCGCACCAACGACGGCGACAGCAAGATCATGCGCGGTATCGCCGCCAAGCTGAGCAATCAGGATATCGAGGCGGTATCCAGTTTCATCCAGGGCCTGCACTGAGCCCAGCCGCCCGGGACGTAAGATCCGGCAAAGAAAAGGGTGGCTGCGGCCACCCTTTTTCGTTTATCAGCCCGCTACAATGGCGGGAACCAGGCCCGCAGCAAAGGGTCTCACTAGCGACTCGTCGCTGGACGACGCTTAACATCCCAGGAGTACTCCATGCGTAAACTGATCCTCGGCGCCGCCCTGGCCATCAGCAGCCTGTTCGCGTTGGCTGTCCAGGCTGAACCCGTAGCCGGTAAGAACTATGTCGAACTCGCCAGCCCTGTGGCGGTATCCAAGCCTGGGCAGATCGAGGTGGTCGAGTTGTTCTGGTACGGCTGTGGGCATTGCTATCAGTTCGAGTCGACCATCAACCCGTGGATCGAACAGTTGCCGGAAGACGTCAATTTCGTGCGTGTCCCGGCGTTGTTCGGCGGCCTGTGGAATGTGCATGGCCAGGGCTTCATTACCCTGGAAGCGATGAAGGCGGCGCCGGCGGTGCATGCCTCCGTATTCGACGCTATTCACAAGCAAGGCAAGAAGCTGGCGACGGCGGAAGAAATGGCCGAATTCCTTGCCACGCAGGGGATCGACAAGGACGCCTTTCTCAAGACCTATAATTCCTTCGGCGTGAAGAGTCAGATGGAAAAGGCCAAGAAACTGGCCATGGCCTACCAGATCAGCGGGGTGCCGGTGATGATCGTCAACGGCAAATACCGTTTCGACATTGGCAGCTCAGGTGGTCCCAAACAGGCCCTGCAAGTGGCCGATTACCTGATCGACAAAGAGCGCGCTGCGCAGTAGGCGGCCGCGAGCGTCGAGCATGCTGCGTCGCTGGTCGGGCGGCCGCCAGGTTGGCCTGTGTGATCCACAGGTCAACCCGCAGTGCGCGGCTGTCGGCGATTGGCCCTGTGGCGGGCGCCTGCGCTTGCTCAGCTTCAATATCCAGGTGGGCATCAAAACCCAGCGTTACCATCACTACCTGACGCGCAGCTGGCAGCACCTGCTGCCCCACCACGGTCGCGCGGGGAACTTGCAGCGCATCGGCAATCTGCTCGCGGATTACGATCTGGTCGCCCTGCAGGAAGCGGATGGTGGCAGCCTGCGCTCCGGTTACGTCAACCAGGTCGAACACCTGGCTCACCTCGGTGCCTTCCCCTATTGGTACCAGCAGCTCAATCGCAATCTTGGCCGCTTGGCCCAGCATAGCAATGGCCTGCTCAGCCGCTTGCCCCCCAGTCTGCTGGAGGATCACCCGCTACCTGGCCCGCCCGGCCGCGGCGCGATGCTGCTGCGCATTGGCGAAGGCGAGGACGCTATCGTGGTGGTGATGATGCACCTGGCGCTGGGGGCACGTACCCGCACTCTCCAGTTGGCCTATATCCGCGATTTGATCGGCGGCTACCGGCACCAAATATTGATGGGTGACATGAATACCCATGCCAGCGACCTGCTGCTGAGCTCGCCCTTGCGCGACCTCGGTCTGGTGGCGCCGCAGATCGAGGCAACCTTCCCCAGCTGGCGGCCGCAGCGCTGTCTCGACCACATCCTGCTCAGCCCTGGCCTGCTGCTGGAACGATTCGAAGTACTGGCGCTGCCGATTTCCGACCATCTGCCGGTGGCCGTGGAAATTCGCTTGCCCCAGACGTTGGCAGGCTCGCCGCAGCCTGTGCTGAAACCGCCAGCCGGTGGAAACCCGCCATGAGCAACGATGTCCAGCGCTGGAAAGACAAGTACCTGGCCAGCCTCGAACAGCAGGAAGCCCACGAACGGCGCTGGGATGCCCGGGTCGACCTGCTGCGGCGTGGCCTGGTGCGCAGCAGCCTGGCTGCCGAGGGGGCCGATAAAGCAGTCGATCAGTGCATGCAGGAGCTGCGCGAAATCCTCCGTCGCGACGACATGGACGCCGGGCTTGCGGCATTGATTCCACGCCTGGAAAAGGCCGTTCTGGATTCCGAGCAACGGCGTCAGCAGCGGGTCGAGCACGTCTCCAGCGCTCTGCTGGCGTTGGTTGGCCAGCTGCTCGAGCTGGATCTGCCGCGCGAAGTGCGCAGGCCGCTGAAAGACTATGCCAAGCAGCTCGATAAGCGCTCCGGGCAGGTGCGCGAGTTGCCGCTGTTGCTGGCCGAGCTGAGTGCCTTGCAGCAACAGGCCCTGGCGGTGTTGGGCCACGAGCCGGTCGAGCGTCCGGGCTTGCTCCGGCGCCTGTTTGCCGGTCGCCCCCCGGCCATCGGCGGCATGCCGAGCGAGCCCGACTCCGCACTTGTGTCGTGCTCACCGGAGCAAGTGCCCGCGCGCCCCGCCATCGCCGCAGTGGCGGTTGCCGTTAGCCATACCGCTTCGCTTGCCGCTCGCGCGCCAACCCCACTGGCGACTGTGCTCGACAGCCTGCCGCTGCCGGCCGGCTTGTTGCCGCCGGCAGCGTCCCAGGCGGCGGAGCCTGGCCCCGGCGAGGGGCCGCTTGACAGCTCCGAGGCTGATCCCGAATACGCCCTGCCGGCGTTGCCCGAGCCCGGTTACAGCGCCATCGCCAAGCACGTCGAGGCCAGCCTGCTCGGTCTGTTGAACGAGTTGGCGTTGCCGGCACACCACCAGGATCAGGCCGACCTGCTGCGCGAGCGCATTCTGGCTGGCTTGAACCTGTATGAACTGGTGCCGGTGCTGGATGATCTGGCCGTGCTGATGCTGGCCGTTGCCGATGTCGGCCAGCGCGAGTTCGAGGGTTATCTCAAGCAGCTGAATGACCGTCTGGCGACCTTCCAGGGCGGCTTGCAAGACGCCCACGATGGCTACGCCGATTCGCTCAGCGCCGCGCGCGAACTGGATAGCGAGCTGCGCCAGCAGGTCGACGGCCTGCACAGCAGCGTGCAACAGGCCACCGATCTGCCCAGCCTCAAGGGGCTGGTGGAGAGTCGGCTGAACGATTTGCTGGGCACCATGGAGCAATACCGGCACCAGCGTGACGAGCGCGAGCAACGGGTCGCCGGGCGCCTGCAAACCCTGGTCGAACGCGTGGCCAACATGGAGCAGGAAGCCAAGGGCTTTCGTCAGCATCTGGAAGAGCAACGGCAGAAAGCCTTGCTCGATCCGCTCACCGGCCTGGCCAATCGTGCGGCCTGGAACGAGCGCCTGGCGCTGGAGGTGGCGCGCTGGCAACGCTACGGCGGCGAACTGCTGCTGGCGGTGGTCGATATCGACCACTTCAAGCGAATCAATGACGGCTACGGTCACCTGGCGGGCGACAAGGTGCTGAAGATCATCGCTGGCGAACTGCACAAACGC
Source organism: Pseudomonas sp. sp1636 (assembly GCF_030376615.1). GTDB lineage: Bacteria > Pseudomonadota > Gammaproteobacteria > Pseudomonadales > Pseudomonadaceae > Aquipseudomonas. The sequence goes on along the minus strand of NZ_JARRAB010000006.1, from coordinate 133,989 downwards.
CTGCGCACGACCGACTTCATCGCCCGCTTCGGCGGTGAGGAGTTCGCCCTGCTGATCCCGGCGACCCCCTTGGCGGGTGGCTTGCAGCTGCTGGAGACCCTGCGTGCCGGCATCGAAGCCTGCCCGTTCCACTTCAAGGGCGAGCGGGTGACCATCACCCTGTCAGGCGGAGTCAGTGCATTCGCCGCCGCCGAACGCGGCGAACAGGTGTTCGAGCGCGCCGACCAGGCGCTGTACCGGGCCAAGCGCGGTGGCCGCAACCGTATCGAGCCGGGCTAGCAGGCCCAGACGGGTGTTGGCCTCAGGCCGCCCTCGGCAGATAGGGCCACCAGGTCGCGGGAATCCGTTCCAGGCGGGGGTAGTCGAGGGTTTCCAGTTGCAACGACGAGAGCAGGAACGGGGTGTGGCGCAAATGCGGCGGCACATGGCGCAGTTCCGGCAGCCAGAGGCTGACGTAGCGGGCGTCTGGATCGTATTCGCGGGCCTGGCGCAGGACGTTGAATGTCCGCTGGTACCGCGGGTCGCGGCCGACGCCGGCCAGGTAGGCCCAGTTGCCCCAGTTGCTCGCCGGATCGTAGTCGATCAGGTGTTCCTCGAACCAGGCTGCGCCGTATCGCCAAGCCTGTTGCAAGTCGTTGATCAGGTAACTGGCGACGACCTGACGGCCACGGTTGGAGATAAAGCCGGTATCGGCCAGTTCACGCATGTTGGCGTCCACCAGTGGCATGCCGGTACGGCCCTGACACCAGCGCTCGAAGTCTTGATCGAGGCGTTGCGGGGCGTGCTCCGTGGCTTTCAACGCGCCGGCCTGGAACAGTGCGCCGGCGTGACGGCGCAGGATCCCGCGGAAGAAGTCGCGCCAGAGCAGCGCCAGCCACAAGCAATAGGTCGAGTCGTTGCGTCCGTATTGCGCCTCATGGCGGCGCAACTCGGCCACCACTCGCCGCGCCGAGAGGCTGCCGTTGGCCAGCCAGGGTGAGAATTTCGACGAGTACTCGCTGCCGAGCATGCCGTTGCGGGTGTCTTGGTAGTGGCGCACGCTCTGGCTGTTCCACAGGTAATCGCGCAGGCGGGCCTGCGCCGCGGGTTCGCCGCCGGAGAACGGGAAGGCACTGGCCGGCACGCTGAGCGGCTCGCCGAGGCCCAGCCGCGACAGGCTTGGCAGCGCTTGCAGCAATGCCTGCGCGCCGTCCGGCAAGGGCGGCAGCCGCTGTGGCGCGGGGCGTGGCTGGAACACGTGCAGGCGTTGCTCGACCAGGTTCTTGAACTGGCTGAACACCTGCGGCAGCTGTTCGAGTGGACAGGGCAGTTCCTCGGCATGCAACAGGTCGTTGCCGGGCACTTGCTGCAGCGCGACGCCGGCAAGCTGGTCTTGCACGCGGACGAGTTGTGCGCGTTCGTCCGGGGCGATTTCTTCCAGGGTCAGCACCTGCTGCAGGCCGAGTTGAACGACCAGCCGGGGGATTACCTGCTCTGGCGCACCGGGCAGCACCAGCAGGTGCGAACCGCGTTGGCGCAAGGCGCCATCCAGCGCCATCAGGCTCTCCAGGAGAAAGCGCGCGCGGTGCACGCCGAGCGGGCGGGTGCCGAACGCTCCGGTCTGCAACTGCGCCGGGTCGAAGACGAATACCGGCAGCAGGCGCTCGGCACTCAGTCCGGCCTGTAAGGCCGGGTGGTCGTCGAGGCGTAGATCCTGTTTGAGCCACAGCAGTGCGCGCATGGGGCAATCCTCAAGCGTCGGTCTGGCCACGCCGGAAAAATGCGCTTGCCGCCGATTCGCCTTTCGAAGGCGTTTTGCCGACAGACGCACGCCTCCTACAACATTAGACTGTCGCGATCTGTCGAGGAGTGCTACATGGATATTTTCGGGATTGCGGTGTTGATCTTCTTGGTTACCGACCCGTTCGGCAATATCGCCATCTTTATCGCCGCGTTGAAGAACGTCGCGCCCAAGCGCCGGCTGTGGGTGGCGGGGCGCGAGTTGCTCTGTGCGCTGGCCTTTCTCCTGCTGTTTCTTACCTTTGGCGACAAAGTGCTCAGTGCCCTCGGCCTGTCGCGCGAGGCAACCGCGATTGCCGGCGGTATTATTCTGTTCGTGATTGCCATGCGTCTGATCTTCCCCGGCCCGCAAGGTGTGCTCGGCGATGTGCCGGATGGCGAGCCGATGCTGGTGCCGCTGGCTACCCCGGCGGTGGCCGGGCCCTCGGCCCTGGCGGTGTTGATGACTTTGCGCAATACCCATGAAGGGCCGCTCTGGGAACTTTACCTGGCGGTTATGCTGGCCTGGGCGGCGACCGCCTTTATCCTGTTGCAGGCCTCGTTCCTGCAGCGTTTCCTCGGCCCTCGCGGGCTGACCGCAGTGGAGCGACTGATGGGTATGCTGTTGATCATGCTCAGCGTCGACATGCTGCTGGATAACCTGCAAAGCGTGTTGCATATCCGTCCATGAGAATCCTCGGCCTTGCGCTGTCGATTGCCCTGCTCGCCGGTTGCGCCAGCGGCCCGCGGATTGACAGCCGTTACGCGGCGAACGGCCAGAACAGTCGGGTGCAGTACATCGTCCTGCACTACACCTCGACCGATCTGCCGCGCTCCTTACGCCTGCTCACCGAGGAAGACGTCAGCAGCCATTACCTGATCGGCGATGCCCCGGCGACCATCTTCCGTCTGGTCGATGAGAACCGCCGTGCCTGGCACGCCGGCGATAGCCAGTGGCAGGGGCGCACCTGGCTCAATGGCACTTCGATCGGCATCGAGCTGGTTAACCGTGGTTATTCCGACGGGCCCGACGGGCGTCACTGGCAACCCTATGCCCCGGCGCAGATCGAGGCGCTGGTCGAACTGCTCAAGGACATCGTGCAACGCCACCAGTTGGCGCCGGGCAGCATCCTCGCTCACAGCGACGTGGCGCCGCAGCGCAAAGTCGATCCGGGGCCGCTGTTCCCCTGGAAGCGCCTGGCCGATGCCGGCCTGCTGCCCTGGCCGGATGCCCAAGCGGTGGCGCAGCAGCAGGCCTTGTTCAGCCAGAGCCTGCCTACGGTGGCCTGGTTTCAGCAGCAGCTGCAGCGCCAGGGCTATCTAGTGCCCGCGCATGGCGAGCTGGATCAGGCCACACGCAATGTGCTGGCCGCCTTCCAGATGAAATACCGCCAGGCGCGCTACGACGGCGAACCGGATGCCGAGACGGCGGCGCTGTTGCTGGTGCTCAACGGCCAGCCCTAAGCGGCGCTGAACAAAGGCTCGGCGGCGGCGGCCGTCTGCAAGCACTTCGCGACGGCGCCCCGGCCAACAACCTGGACTCGAGCCGCGTTATCATCCGCGCATCGATCGGGGGTGGATGATGCTGAACGGCTTGTGGCTGGGGTTTTTCGTGGTGGCGGCAGTGGCGGGGTTGTCGCGCTGGTTGTTGGGCGACGATCCGGCGGTATTCGCCGCCATGGTCGAGAGCCTGTTCGCCATGGCCAAACTGGCGGTCGAGGTGATGGTGGTGCTGTTCGGCACCCTGACCCTGTGGCTGGGCTTTCTGCGCATCGCCGAGAAGGCCGGCCTGGTCGACCTCCTGGGCCGCGCCCTGGGGCCGTTGTTTGTGCGGCTGATGCCCGAGGTGCCGCGCGGCCATCCGGCGCTGGGCTTCATCACCCTCAACTTCGCCGCCAACGGCCTGGGTCTGGACAACGCCGCCACCCCGATCGGCCTGAAAGCCATGAAGGCGCTGCAGGAGCTGAACCCGAGCCAGCTGGTGGCGAGCAACGCGCAGATCCTCTTCCTGGTGCTCAACACCTCCTCCCTGACCCTGCTGCCGGTGTCGATCTTCATGTACCGGGTGCAGCAGGGCGCCGACGACCCGACCCTGGTGTTTCTACCGATCCTCCTGGCCACCAGCGCCTCGACCCTGGCCGGCCTGCTGGCGGTGGCCCTGGTGCAGCGCCTGCGCCTGTGGGATCCGCTGGTACTGGCCTACCTGATTCCCGGAGCGCTGCTGCTCGGCGGCTTCATGGCGCTGCTCGCCGGGCTCTCGGCCACGGCGCTGGCGGCGCTGTCCTCGCTGCTCGGCAACCTCACCCTGTTCGGCCTGATCCTGTTGTTCCTGCTGGTCGGCGCGCTACGCCGGGTGCCGGTCTACGAGAGCTTCATCGAAGGCGCCAGGGAAGGCTTCGACGTGGCCAAGAGCCTGCTGCCCTACCTGGTCGCCATGCTCTGCGCGATTGGCGTGCTGCGCGCCTCCGGCGCCCTGGACTTCGGCCTGGATGGCGTGCGCGCGCTGGTGCAATGGCTGGGTTGGGACACCCGTTTCATCGACGCCCTGCCCACCGCGCTGATGAAGCCGTTCTCCGGCAGCGCGGCGCGGGCCATGCTGATCGAGACCATGCAGAACTTCGGCGTGGACAGTTTTCCGGCCCTGCTGGCGGCCACGGTGCAGGGCAGTACCGAGACCACCTTCTACGTGCTGGCGGTGTACTTCGGCGCGGTCGGCATCCAGCGCGCCCGGCATGCCGTGGCCTGCGCGCTGTTCGCCGACCTGGCCGGGATCCTTGCCGCCATCGGCGTGTGCTACTGGTTCTTCGGCTGAGGCGGTGTTTCGCCTGCGCCGTTCGGCTCGGGAGCCGGGGCGCCCGCTGACTCCAGCACCTGGAAGCGCAACACGCCAATCATCTGCCCGGCCTCGGTGAGCACCTGGATCTGCCAGCTACCCAGCGCGTCGTTCGGGAAGTTCTGCTTATGGGTCCAGGCGCGGTAGCCTTCCTTGCGCCCACCGGAAATGTCCAGGGCGATGCGCTCGACTTCCTCGCCGTTGTGCCGCCAGACATGCTGGATGCGCTCGTTCAAACCCTGTGGCGCATTGATCGCGGTGTAGGCGAACAGCCCCTGGGCACGCAATTCGGCGATGCCGAGCTGCTTGAGTCCAGCGCCTGGCGAGCGGTTGCGGTCGTTGAATTCCTGGCTCACCGCCACCTCGGTCAGCCACAGGGTGGCTGGTGGCACCCAGGCCCGGGCCAGCCAGCCGGTCGCACCCAGCGCCAGGGTCAAGCCGACCAGCAGCACGCCGCGCCACCAGCGCTGCACGGTGATGACCCCGATCAGGCTGGGAACCGACAGGATCACCGCGGTGGCCAGGGCCAACTGATAGCTCTGCGGGGTGGTCAGCTTGAAGATGATCGGCAAGGCGGTGAGCATGACCGCGAACAGCGCCAGGGAGTGATAGGCGAGGAACAGCCAGCGCCGCGGCGCCAGCCACTTGTAGTACAGCGGGTCGATGATCGAGACCAGCGCCGCCAGCGCCAACACGCCGCTGAACAGCGCCTGGCCGCTGTTCCAGGTGGTGGTGATGAAGAAGAACGGCAAGACGAAAAACAGGCTTTCCTGGTGGATCAGCTGGGTCGCGTAGCGCAGCAGCGGCGGTGGCAACTCGAAGCCGAACCAGCGGGCGATGTGCGCGCGCAGGGTATTTTCCAGAGTCAGCCACAGCCAGCTGATCAGCATCAGCGTGGCCAGCCCCTGGGCCAGTTCGGCCTGGCGCTCGACCAGCAGGAAGCTCGCCAGCCCCGAGGCAAAACCGAAAATCGCCACCAGCCCCGGATTGCGCTGGATCAAGGCGAATAGACGGAGCAGCTGGATTTTTCCACGCGCGAATAGGGTCAAGGGCAGGCTCATGGCAGTGGCCGAATGGTCGAGAATACGCCTTGTGCCCGCGGCCCGTATCCAGAGCCGCCCGCGGCTCTTCAGTGCTTACGCTTCTGCCCCCAGAAATGCTCGACCAGCGACTGCAAGCGTTCGGCCAGGGCGGCGACCTGACTGGCGCTGCTGCGGCTCTGGCTGCCGGCCACGACATTGCTCTCGCTGGCCTGGCGGATGCCGCTGAGGTTGCGCTGGATGTCGTCGCCGACCGCGCTCTGCTGCTCCACGGCGGCAGCGATTTGCAGGTTCATGTCGCTGATCTGGCTGACCCGCTGGTTGATCCCCTCGAGCGCATGGGCGGCTTGCAGCGCCTGGGCAACGCTGGCTTCGGCCTGCTGCTGACTGCGGCTCATGGCCGTCACGGCGTTGCCGGTGCCGTGCTGCAGGTTATTGATGATGCTGTGGATTTCCGCCGTGGACTGTTGTGTGCGCGAGGCCAGGCCGCGCACTTCGTCGGCGACCACGGCGAAGCCGCGCCCGGCCTCGCCAGCGCGCGCGGCTTCGATCGCGGCGTTGAGGGCGAGCAGGTTGGTCTGTTCGGCAATGCTCTGGATGACCTCCAGGGCGCGGTTGATCTGCTGGCTGTGCAGCTCCAGCTGGCGGATCACCTGGCCGCTCTGCTGCACTTCGCTGGCCAGATCGGCAATCGACTGGCGGGTCTGTTCGACCAGCTGCAGCCCGCTGCCGGTTTCCATATCGGCGGCGCTGGCAGCGCTGGCGCTGAGCTGGGCATGCCGCGCCACCTCCTGCACGCTGCTGGCCATCTGGCTGATGGCGCTGGCGACCTGATCGGTTTCGCCCTGTTGTTGCAGGGTGGCCTGACTGCTGCTGTCGACGGCGGCAACCAACTGTCCGGCTTCGACACTCAGCTGTCGGGCCGAGTCGGCAATCCGCCCGACGACGGCCCCCGCCTCGGCTTGCAGGCTGTGCAGGGCGAAGGCAATTTGGCCGAAACAGTCGTTGCGGCCGCTATACACCAGCTGGCTCAGCGGGTTGTCGGCAATCGTCTGGGCCTGCCGGGTGAGTGCCGTCAGCGGGCGCAGACCAAGGTGCAACACGCTGGCCAGCAGCGCGGCGAGCAATAGGGCGCCGCCAAGGGCGGGCAGCAGCGGCAGCGCACCGCTGGCCCCGAGCAACGTCGCGACACCCAGGCCGGGCACGGCACACAGCAGGCTGAGGCGTTGCGCCAGGCTCAGCCGCGGCGGCCGTAGCGACCGCGGGCGGTGTCCGGCACGCAGTTCGCCGTAGAGCCGCTCGGCGCGCGTGACCTCTTGGTTAGCCGGCTGGGTACGCACCGATTGGTATTCCACCACCTGGCCATTGCGCAGCACCGGGGTGACATAGGCACTGACCCAGTAGTGGTCGCCGTTCTTGCAGCGATTCTTCACCAGGCCCATCCATGAGCGGCCGGCCTTGAGCGTGGCCCAGAGCTCGGCGAAGGCGGCCGGTGGCATGTCCGGATGGCGCACGATGTTGTGGTTGTGGCCGAGCAGTTCGGCTTCAGTGAAGCCGCTGATGGCGATGAAGTCCGGATTGACGTAGGTCAGCGCGCCCTTGAGGTCGGTGGTGGAGAGGATATTGGCCTGGGCGTCGACCGCGATGGCGCGGCCGCTGACGGGCAAGTTGAGCTTCATGGGGGCGGTTCTCTCTCGCGTAGTTGTTAAGGGCATTCGCCGCGGCGTCGGTAGCGTTGGTCGCGGAAGCTGGCGTGGAGCGGGGGCATGCCTGCGCTGTGCCGATTGAGCTGTTCGACATCGGCGGTGCTCCAGTCGAGAAAGCGCAGGCGCTGGCTGATTTCCTCGTGGTCGAGGCCGGCATCCTGGAGCAGATCCTGCGGTAATTGGTGTTCGCTATCCATGGCGCTCTGTCTTACCGACCCATACGCCCTGTCCGGCAAACCACTGCTTGCGTAGGGTTTACCCGATTCGGAATTATCCGACAAGCCCTCCGGCAGGCAGGTCTGATGCAGTTGCAGGCCGTTCTCCAGCGCATCGCCCTCAACCTGGAGGCGGTCTTCGGCCTGGACGCCGCCGTTCGGCAGCAGGTTGAGAACCAGGCAAAACGGGAGCAGGAGGCGCAGGCGAGGCTTGCGCACGGTCACGCCCCGAGCACAGCGGTTGCGGCTGACACTTGCGCTGGGCGCCTGCCGCCTGTTGCGTGGCACTAGGTCGCACGTTCGGTTACCCGAAAACCGCGCATTGCGCGTGCAAATGTTGTCCGATCGGTTAGACTTTCCGGCTTTCGGCCGCAACCCACAAGGTTAGCGCGGCTTAACCACAAGCAGAAATGGAGCACTCCCATGAAAGGCAAATCCTTGGCATGGGCTCTGTCGGCGGCACTCGCGGGTATCACCCTGAGTGGCGCGGTACAGGCCGAAGAACAATTCGTCACCATCGGTACCGGTGGTCAGACCGGGGTTTACTACGTGGCGGGGCAGTCGATCTGCCGCTTCGTCAACCGGGGTGCCAGCGCGCACGGCATCAAGTGTAACGCCCCGGCCAGTGGCGGCGGCGTGGCCAACGTCAATGGCCTGCGCAGCGGCGAGTTCAACATCGGCATCATGCAGTCGGATCACCAGTTCAAGGCGCTCAAGGGCCTGGCGCCGTTCGAGGCGGAAGGCGCGATGGGCGATATCCGTGCACTGTTCTCCTTGCAGAGCGAAGTCTTCACCATTCTTGCCCGCCGCGACGCCAATATCGCCAGCTTCGACGACCTCAAGGGTAAGCGCGTCAACGTCGGCAACCCGGGCTCCGGGCAGCGCGACACCCTCGATGAAATCATGCGGGTCAAGGGCTGGGACAAATCGCTGTTCGCCCTGTCCGCCGAGCTCAAGCCGGCCGAGCAGGCCAGCGCCCTCGGCGACAACAACATCGACGCCATGACCTACTTCGTCGGCCACCCCAATGGCGCGATCCAGGAAGCCACCACCACCGTCGATGCGCTGCTGGTGCCGGTAACCGGCGCGGAGATCGACAAGCTGCTGGCCGAGAAGAGCTACTACACCAAGGCCGAAATCCCGGGTGGCGTGTACAAGGGCAACGATGCGCCTACCCCGTCGATTGGCGGCAAGGCCGTACTCTCCACGACCAGCAATGCCGACCCGGAAGTGGTCTATCAGCTGGTCAAGTCGGTGTTCGACAACCTCGAGCGCTTCAAGCGTCTGCACCCGGCGTTCGCCGATCTCAAGGAAGCCGACATGATCAAGGCCGGCCTGACCGCGCCGCTGCATGACGGCGCGGTGCGTTATTACAAGGAACGCGGCTGGATGTAAGCCCCCATTCCTCGCCCGGGCTTATCCGGGCTACTCGCACTGCGCTGAAACAAGCCCGCGTGCCGCAAGGCTGCGGGCTTTGCCGTTTTCCGTATTCCCGAATGCAGGTTCGACCCCATGCATGACAAGCAACTGTCCACCGAAGAACTGATCGCCCAGGACGTCGGCGCACGTACCCCGGCGGGCGCCATGGCCCAGGTGATCGCCGGCCTGGCGCTGCTCTGGTCGCTGTTCCAGCTGTGGATCGCCTCGCCGCTGCCGTTCGTCTTCGGCGTCGGCGTGTTCAACGACACCGAGACCCGCGCCATCCATCTGGCCTTCGCCCTGCTCCTGGCCTTTCTCGCCTTCCCGGCGTTCAAGCGTTCGCCGCGCGAGCGGGTGCCGCTGCTGGATGTCGCCCTCGGTCTGGTGGCGGCGGCCAGTGCCGCTTATCTGTTCATCTTCTACCAGGATCTGGCGCAGCGCCCCGGCAGCCTGACCACGGCCGACCTGGTCACCGCCTGCATCGGCATTCCGCTGCTGCTCGAGGCGACGCGGCGAGCGCTCGGCCCGCCGTTGGCGATCATCGCCCTGATCTTCCTCGTCTACAGCCTGGCCGGGCCCTATATGCCGGGCCTGTTGTCGCACCGCGGGGTGAGTTTCAGCGCCCTGGCCAATCACCAGTGGATCACCACCGAGGGGGTGTTCGGCATCGCCCTCGGCGTGTCCACCAGTTTCGTGTTTCTCTTCGTGCTGTTCGGCGCCCTGCTCGAACGCGCTGGCGCCGGCCACTACTTCATCCAGTTGGCCTTCAGCCTGCTCGGGCATTATCGCGGCGGCCCGGCCAAGGCGGCGGTAGTCGCCTCGGGCATGACCGGGCTGATTTCCGGCTCCTCGATCGCCAACGTGGTGACCACCGGCACCTTCACCATCCCGATGATGAAGCGCACCGGCTTCTCCGCGGAGAAGGCCGGGGCGGTGGAAGTGGCGTCCTCGGTCAATGGCCAGATCATGCCGCCGGTGATGGGCGCCGCGGCCTTCCTGATGGTCGAATACGTCGGCATCCCCTATGTCGACGTGGTCAAGCACGCCTTTTTACCGGCGCTGATCTCCTATATCGCACTGGTCTACATCGTCCACCTGGAAGCGCTCAAGCTCGGCCTCACCGCCCTGCCGCGCAACCGCCCGGCGCAGCCCTGGCTGCGCCGGCTGACCGGCCTGGCCTTCGGCGCGGCGCTGATCAGCGGGACTTCCCTGGGCGTCTACTACGGCCTCGGTTGGCTCAAGCCGGCCCTCGGCGAGGGCTTCGGCTGGGTGCTCGGCGTGCTGCTCGGCGCGCTCTATCTCGGCCTGTTGAAGATCGCCGCCAGTGTGCCGCCGCTGCCGGCGGAAGACCCCGATGCGCCGCTGGACAAGCTGCCCGAGACTCGTGCGGTGCTGCTCAGCGGCCTGCACTTTCTGCTGCCGGTGGTGGTGCTGGTCTGGTGCCTGATGGTCGAGCGCCTGTCCCCCGGCCTGTCGGCCTTCTGGGGCAGCGTGATGCTGGTGTTTATCCTGCTCACCCAGCGCCCGCTGCTGAGCTGGCTGCGCACCGACGGCAGCCATGCGCACGGTAACTTCATCGATGGCCTGGTCGACCTGCGCGAGGGCATGACCGCCGGGGCGCGCAACATGATCGGCATCGGCATCGCCACCGCGGCCGCCGGCGTCATCGTCGGTGCGGTGTCGCAGACCGGGGTCGGCCTGGTGCTGGCCGACGTGGTCGAGCTGCTGTCGATGGGCAACCTGCTGCTGATGCTGCTGCTCACCGCGCTGCTCAGCCTGATCCTCGGCATGGGCTTGCCGACCACCGCCAACTACATCGTGGTGTCCAGCCTGCTGGCCCCGGTGGTGGTTGCCCTCGGCCAGCAGAACGGCCTGATCGTGCCGCTGATCGCGGTGCACCTGTTCGTCTTCTACTTCGGCATCATGGCCGACGTCACCCCGCCGGTGGGCCTGGCCTCGTTCGCCGCGGCGGCGGTGTCCAAGGGCGACCCGATCAAGACCGGGGTGATGGCCTTCTACTACAGCCTGCGCACCGCCGCGCTGCCGTTCCTGTTTATCTTCAACACCGACCTGCTGCTGATCGACGTGGATTTCTGGCACGGCGTGCTGATCTTTATCGTCGCCAGCGTCGCCATGCTGATCTTCGCCGCCGGCACCCAGGGTTATTTCCTGGTCAGGAGCCGCTGGCATGAGAGTCTGCTGTTGCTGCTGGTCGCCTTCACCCTGTTCCGCCCGGGCTTCTGGATGGACATCCTGCACGATCCTTACCGCGACATCGCCCCGGCGCAGCTGGTGCAGGCGCTGGGCGAAGTCGAGCCAGGCAGCCAGTTGCGTCTGCGCATCAGGGGCGAGGACGCGGTGGGCGATGCGCGCGAGTTCGTCCTGCTGCTACCGGTGCCGAAGGGCGCCACAGGCGAGCAGCGCATGGAAACACTGGGCCTGCTGACCTACGAGGAAGACGGCAAGCTGCTGGTCGACAGCGTCACCTTCGGCAGCCCGGCGGCCGAAGCCGGCCTGGAGTTCGACCAGCAGATCCTCGTCGTGCGTGCCCCGACCGAACGCTGGCTCAAGGAGCTGATGTGGCTGCCGGGCTTCCTGCTGTTCGCCCTGGTGGTCTGGCTGCAGCGGCGCCGACGCGAGCCTGAGGCCGTTGCCGTAAGCGGCTGATTGGCGCAGCGCCACAGCCAAGGGCAGCTGCGGCTGCCTTTGGCTTATCGGCTATTCACCACCCACTTCCTCGGCGTGCAGGGCGCCGGTTTCGCCGGCCTCGAGCACCGCATAGGCACTGCTGCAGAACAGCGAGTTGAGGCGTTTCATGTCGCCGATCAGCTCCAGGTGCAGGGCGCTGGTTTCGATGCTCTGCACCACCTGGCGGTGCAGGCGGCCGACGTGGGCGTGGGCCAGGCGCCGTTCCTGGGCGCGGAAGCGGCGTTTCTCATGGAGCAGCTGGCGCGCACTCTCGGTGTCGCCGGAGAGCAACACGTTGAGCCCCAGGCGCAGGTTGGCCATCAGTTGCCCGTGCAGGCCGGCCAGTTCCTCCAAGCCGCTGTCGGAGAAGGCATGGCGCTGCGCGGTCTTCTCGTCCTGCACCTTGCCGAGCATGCGTTCGATGATGTCGCCGGCCTGTTCCAGGTTGACCGCCCACTCGAGAATTTCCGCCCAGCGCCGGCTGTCCCGCTCGCTGAGCACGTCGCGCGGCACCTGGGCCAGGTACAGCTTGACCGCGTTGTACAAGGCGTCGACATCGTCATCCAGGCGGCGCAGCTCCTTGCTCAGGGCCGGCTGGTTGCTGCGCAGCACCTCCAGCAGGTGGCGCAGCATGGTTTCGATCAGGTCGCCGATGCGCAGGGTCTCGCGCACCGCGTTGGCCAGGGCCAGGCTCGGCGTGTCCAGCGCCGTGCGGTCGAGGTGGCGCGGGCGGGCGACGCCGCTGTCGTCGGCGCGATCCGGCAGCAACCAGTTGCAGAAGCGCGCCATCGGCCCGACGCTGGGCAGCATCAGCAGACAGCGCAGGCTGTTGTAGAGCAGGTGAAAGCCGATCACCAGCTCGGCCGGGCGCCAGTTGAGGCTGTCCAGCCAATTTACCAACGGGCCGAGCAGGGGGATCACCAGGAGCAGGCCGATCAGTTTGTACAGCAGGCTGCCGAGCGCCACCCGGCGGCCGGCCGGGGTCTGCAGGCTGGCGGTGAGGAAGGCCAGCAGGCCGCTGCCGATATTGGCGCCGATCACCAGGCCGATGGCCACCGGCAGGCTGATCAGGCCGGCGCCGGCCAGGGTCGCGGTGAGCAGCACGGCGGCCAGGCTGGAGTAGGAGATCAGGGCGAACAGCGCGCCGACCAGGGCGTCCAGCAGCAGGTCGCCGGTCAGCGAGGCGAACAGCACCTTGATCCCCTGGGCCTGGGTAATGGGGGTGGCGGCGGCGACGATCAGCTCCAGGGCCAGCAGGATCAGGCCCAGGCCGATGCCCACCCGGCCCAGCTGGCCGGCGCGGGTCTGCCGGCGGGAGAGGAAGAAGATCACCCCGACGGTAATCAGCAACGGCGACAACCAGCCCAGGTCGAGGGTCAGCACCCGCGCCATCAGCGCCGTGCCGACGTCGGCGCCGAGCATGATGGCCAGGGCCGGGGTCAGCGCCATCAGGCCCTGACCGACGAAGGAGGTGACCAGCAGCGCGGTGGCGTTGCTGCTCTGCACCAGGGCGGTGACGCCGATGCCGGCGGCGAAGGCCAGCGGCAGTTTGCTGATGTTGTGGCTGAGCACCTTGCGCAGGTTGGAGCCGTACACCCGCAGAATGCCGGTACGCACGATATGGGTGCCCCAGATCAGCAGGGCGATGGCGGAAAGTAGATTGAGCAGGGTCAGCATCGTGCATCTCCCTGATAGGTGTCGCCCAAGCGTGGGCAACGAGCGGATTTGTTGCGGTTCGTCGGCGAGGCCGGAGCCGGACAGGCGAACCAGACCCAAGATTAACGGTTTTCTGCCGGGCCTGTCTTAAGCTGTAGTCGGCGATTGGCCTTCGCGCCAGGCGCCAGGGCCTACGCGGGTGCTCGGCCGGGCAGGCGTTCGGCCAGTTGTAGCAGGCTGGCGACCCGCAGATCCGGCTCGATGCCCCAGGGGTCGAACGGGGTCTGCTCGCTGCGTCTGACCCAGGCGCTGCGCAGGCCGGCGTGGTTCGCGCCGAGCACGTCGAAGGGGTTGCTGGAGACCAGCCAGGTGGTTTCGGCGGGGCTGCCGGTGCGGCTCAGCAGGTGCTGGTAGACCTGCGGTGCCGGCTTGAAACTGCGCACCGCCTCGACGCTGACGATTGCGTCGAAGAAGTGCGCCAGACCGGCCTGCTCGAGCAGGGCGCCGACCGCCGCCTGGCTGCCATTGGAGAAGGCATAGAGGCGCAGCCCGCGCTGCTGCAGGGCGACCAATCCGGGGGCGCTGTCGGCGAAGGCCGGCAGCTGGCTCCAGGCATCCAGCAAACCTTGTTGCGCCGCGGCATCGAACGGCGCCCGGGTCTGCGCACAAACAAACGCCAGGGCCTCGCGGGTGCACTGGGCGAAATCCACGTAGGCGCCCATCAGGCCGCGCCGGAAGCTGTACTCCAGCTGCTTGTCGCGCCAGCTTTGGTAGAAGGCCGCGGCGCCCTCGCCGAGGGTCGTGCGCAGCTGGCGGGCGATGTCGCTGGGGTCGATCAGGGTGCCGTAAACATCGAAGGCTAGGGTGGGCATTGCGCTTTCCTCGTTGGGTTGCCGGCCGCCAGGGTGGCAGAAGCGGTTTCTGCCGGCACTTGCACCTAAGTGGCATGGCGCGGCAACCCCGCGATGCCATCGTCGCCTTGGCCGAAGCCGCGCTCCAGCTTGACCTTGAAGCTCGGATCCTAGCGTTCATCGCGCCTGCTACGCACTCGGCCGACACTGGCTGTCGCCCCGCGCCGCCAGACTGGTTAACCTAGCGCTTCGCCACGGATGCAGTGCCCACCATGCTCAACCTTTATCACGCTCCCGACCTGGAAACCCTCGGCGAACTGGCCACCAGCCTGCTCGCCCAGCCGCTGCGCGAGCCATTCGCCCCAGCGCTGGTGGTGGTGCCGAGCCAGGGCATGGGCCGTTGGCTGACCCTGCAGCTGGCGCGCAAGCAGGGCATCGCCATGCAGTTGGAGGTGCAGCTGCCGGCCAAGTTCGTCTGGGATCTGTCGCGTCTGGTGCTCGGCCGGTTGCCCGAGCAATCGGCGTTCGCCCCGACCACCCTGGCCTGGCGCCTGTACGACTGGTTGTGCGAGCCGGCCCAACTGGCTGAAGCGCCGCGCCTGGCGCATTACCTGGAGGGCGGCGACGAACGCCGCCGGCTGTCGCTGGCCAGCAAGATCGCCGACGTATTCGACCAATACCTGCTGTATCGCGACGACTGGCTGGCCACCTGGGAGCGTAACGAGCTGCAGGGCCTCGGCCCCGATGAAGCCTGGCAGGCGCTGCTCTGGCGCGAGTTGACCAAGGACGGCCACCCGCACCGCGCGCGCCTGCTCGACGAGCTGCTGTGCCGCCTGTACGACGCGGCGCCCATCGCCGCTCTGCCCGAGCGCCTGCTGGTGTTCGGCATCAGCAGCCTGCCGACCCACCATCTGCGCGTGCTCGAAGGCCTGGCGCGGCACACCGAGGTGGTGATCTTCGCCCTCAACCCCTGCCGCGAGGCCTGGGGCGAGATTCGCGATATCCGCGAACTGGCCCGGCAACCCGAGCTGAGTCCGGACGACTGGTACCTGGATGTCGGCCATCCGCTATTGGCGAGTCTGGGCAAGCAGGGCCGCGACTTCTTCGACAGCCTGTTCGCCCTGGCTTCGAGCGAAGGCAGCCAGGAAACCGGGCTGTACTCCGAGGATGAGGCTCTGCACGACAGCAGCCTGCTGCAGGCACTGCAGAACGACATCCTGCGCCTGCGCACCCGCCAGGCCGACGAGCGTCTGCTGTTGCGCGAGGACGACCGTTCGCTGGAGCTGCATATCGCCCACTCGCCGCTGCGCGAGGTGGAAATCCTGCATGAC
Source organism: Pseudomonas sp. sp1636 (assembly GCF_030376615.1). Classification (GTDB taxonomy): domain Bacteria; phylum Pseudomonadota; class Gammaproteobacteria; order Pseudomonadales; family Pseudomonadaceae; genus Aquipseudomonas. The sequence goes on along the minus strand of NZ_JARRAB010000006.1, from coordinate 118,492 downwards.
CAGCTGCTCGCCCGTTTTGCCGCCGATCCCGAGCTGAGCCCCGATCAGGTGGTGGTGCTGACCCCGGATATCGAGCGTTATGCGCCCTATATCGAGGCGATTTTCGCGGCCAAAAGCGGCGCTCCGAGGATTCCCTTCAGCCTGGCCGACCGCAGCCTGCGCGCGGAAATTCCGCTGATCGAGGCCTTCCTCAACCTGCTCGCCCTGCCGGACAGCCGCTTCGCCGCCGAGGAAATCCTCGCCTGGCTGGAGCAGCCGGCCATCGCTCGCCGCGCCGGCATCGAAGCCGAAGACCTGCCGCTGTTGCGCGACTGGCTGCGCGAGGCGGGGGTGCGCTGGGGCCGCGACGGCAGCCATCGCCAGCAATTGGGCCTGCCGGCGGATGCCGCCTTTACCTGGCGCCAGGGCCTCGACCGCCTGCTGCTGGGCTTCGCCGCGCCGCCACAACTGGCCGGCGACCAGGCTCCCTTGCTCGGCGACAGCTGGCCGCTGGATGCCCTGGAAGGTGGCCGCGCGCAGCTGCTCGGCCGTCTGGCCGCCTTCGTCGAGCGCCTGGCCGCCCTGGCGCAGAGCCTGCAACGGCCACGCAGCCTGAGCGACTGGGCCGCGACCCTGCTCGAGCTGATCGACGGCCTGTTCGACGAGCGCGAGGCCGGCGACACCCTGTTGCTGCTATCCAGAGCCTGCGCGGCGCTACACGAGCAGGCGCTGGCCGCCGGCATCGAACGCCCGCTGGAACTGGCGCTGATCCGTCAGCAGCTGAGCGCGGCGCTGGAGCAGGGCAGCGGTGCCTCGGGCTTTCTCACCGGCGCGGTGACCTTCTGCACCATGGTGCCGATGCGCAGCCTGCCGTTTCGCCTGGTCTGCCTGCTCGGCCTGGATGACGGCGCGCTGCCAAGGCGTACCCCGGCCGCCGGCTTCGACCTGATCGGCCAGAAGCCCCGGCGTGGCGACCGCGCCCGGCGCCTCGACGACCGTTACCTGCTGCTGGAAACCCTGCTCTCGGCACGCGGCGGCCTGTACCTCAGCTACGTCGGCCGCGACCCGCGCAGTAACGCCGATCTGCCGCCCTCGGTGCTGGTCAGCGAACTGCTGGAGGCCATCGACCTGACCGCGGTCTGCGCCGAGCCACAGACGCAAACAGCCAGCGCGCGTATCACCCGGCAGCATCCGCTGCAGCCCTTCGCCCCCGGCAATTTCGCCGGCGGGCAACAGGCCGGTTTCGCCGCGCCCTGGTTTCACGCCGGCCAACGCCTGAGCCAGGCAGTCGAAGCGCCGCAGCCCTTCGCCAGCGTCCTGGCCGCGCCGGATCAGGATTGGCTGTGCCTGGAGCCCAGCCGGCTGATCCACTGCTTCAAGCACCCGGCGCGCTACCTGCTGGAACAGCGTCTCGGCCTGCGCCTGGCGCAGAGCGAGGAAGCCCTGGCCGGCGACGAACCCTTCAGCGTCGAATGGACCAGCCTGCACGGCCTGCGCCAGCTGGCGCTGCAGGCCATCGAGTGTGGCTGGAGCGAGGGCGAGGAGCGCGCGGTGGCTGCCGCCTCCGGCTGGTTGCCGGTGGGCGAACTGGGCCAGGCCCACTGGGGCCAGATTCGCGGGCCGATCCGCGCCTTCGCCCCGACCCTGTTCGACGAGCGCCCGCGCGATGTGGCGCAGCCGCTGCTGGTGGACATTCAACTGGCCGGCGTGCGCATCCACGGCTGGCTGGATGGGGTCAGCGCCAGCGGCCTGTTCGACTACCGCCTGCGCGACCTCGGCGCCTGGGAGCTGGCGCCGTTCTGGCTGCGCCACCTGCTGCTCAACGCCGCCGCCACCCCGGGCATCGCCCGCGACAGCCGCCTGCTGTCGCCGAACAGCGAGTGGCGCCTGGGGCCGTTGGCCAGCCCGCTGCAACTGCTCGAACCCTGGCTCGAAGCCTACAAGAGCGCGCTGTGCGAACCGCTGCCGCTGCTGGCCAAATGCAGCCACGGTTTCGCCAGCAAATGGCGCAAGCCCGGGCGCAAGGAACCGCTCGACGCCGCGCGCAGCGAGGCGCGGCTGATGTGGCAAGGCAACGACTACATGAGCGGCGAAGGCCAGGATCCCTGGAACGCCCTGGCCTTCCGCGACCGCGAGCCGCTGGACGAGCGCTTCGAGGCCCTCGCCGAACAACTCTACGGCCCGGCGCTGGATGCGTTGGCGCAGAGTGGGTGTGAAGAGGAAGGATGAAGGTCTGGCTCTATGATCCTGACTTTCAAAAGTCTATATCCCCTGGCATGCATGTCTTTCTGACTATGGAGCGTGATCTGATGAGGCAAGGTATTTTGCTATCGCATGGAGTTGCCGAGCCAATACCTCTACTGGCAGCGATAGGTGGAGACGAACGCCAATGAGTATTCCAGACCGTCAGCAAATACTCGCCTTACTGGATCAGCTGGAATGGGTGCCGGGGGATGCGTTGGAAAGTCATTACCTGGACTTCAAACGCTCCCAGAGCCCCAAGGAAGACCTCAAAGTTGCATGTGAGTACGCCTGCTGTTTCGCTAACGCCGATGGTGGCGTACTGGTCTTTGGCATCGATGACAAGGTAGTTGGGCGCGGACATGCGATCCATGGCGTAAAAGGGCATGAGCCGGACAAGTTCCGACGCGGAATCTACAGCGATACTCGGCCCAACATTGATGCTGAGGTCGAGTTGCTGGAGGTGCAGGAAGGGACTGGTCGGCTCCTTTTAATCCGCGTCCACCCCGGCTCCAGTAAACCCTATGGCACGGCGGGCGGTCTGTATAAACAGCGTGTGGACAAACATTGCGTTCCGCTCGATCGCAACAGTTTCCTGCGCGCACAAGTCAACACCGGTGCGCTGGACTGGAGCGGAGAGCCGGCCATGGGACTTTCCCTTGCTGACTTGGATCCCTTGCAGATTGAGCGTGCTCGGCAGGTACTGCGTAGGAAGGCACCATCGTCGGAGCTGATTGGTCTATCCGACCCCGAGTTTCTGCAAGGTCTCGAAGCCATACGCAATGGCCGGGTGACTCACACCGGTATGCTGCTGTTTGCTCGGCGCGAAGTGCTTGCGCAGCATTGCCCGCAAGCGCAGTTCCACTACGTGTTGCATGACAGTGAAACCAGCGTGGCTCGCAACGATCAAGAGCGCTGGCCGCTTTTAGAGGTTGTCGAACGCATCGAGCAGATCTTCGAAGGCCCATTGAACCCGGAGACCGAGATTGAGGTCGGCCTGTTTAAGCTACGTGTTCCCCAGTTTCCGCTCGAAGGCGTACGTGAGGCGGTTCTAAATGCCTTGACCCACCGCGACTATCTGAATCCTGGAGAGGTTCTGGTTCGCCACTCCAAGAAGGAGCTGGTGGTGACCAGCCCGGGCGGATTCGTCGCTGGCATCACACCGCAGAACATCCTGCGCCATGAGGCCGTGGCACGTAACCGCACATTGGCCAATGCCCTACTCAAGCTCAGACTTGTGGAGTCCTCCGGTATCGGACGCAAACGGATCTTTAGGTCGGCGCTTATCTACGGCAAGCGCCGACCTGAATACACGACTGATGGGCATTCGGTGACGCTGCGCATCTTCAATCAGGGGGCGCATGACCTCCTGGCAAAGCTGATCGTCCGGCTTGATGAGCAAGGTGCAGAAATTGGTCTTGACCAGTTACTGATTCTGGATGCCTTGCGTTCACAGGAATTCATTGATGTAGCGGGAGCTGCCGACATTCTCCAGCTCAACCGAGATGAAGCTCGGCGGATACTTGATGGCATGTGCCTGCCACCCTTGCATGTTCTCGAACGGCGAGGCCACACCGCGGCAGCGACCTTTCATCTAGCCAAAGGCATCGCCAAGGAGTTGAAGGGAAAGGCGGCCTACACCAAGGCGCGTGGCTTGAACCCGCTACGCTATGCGGAGCTGGCACGAGAGTATCTGCGCGATCATCAGCGCATCAGCAACGAGGAGCTTCGGCAGCTTCTGGGGCTAGGTGATTCTCCTTCCGCGAAGGTTGAAGCATCCAGATATCTGAAGAAATGGAGTCAGGCCGATGGGTTCTTGGAGCGCAAGGGTGGCGGCAACCGCGTCTATTACACCTCACGTAGCACTGTTTAGCAGTTGTTTAGCATTTGCTAAACAACTGCTAGTTTCTCGATTAAGACCAATGAATCAAGGGCCTGCGCCGTTTAACAACAGTTCCGTTGTTAAACGGCGCAGGGTCTAACCAACCCATGAAAATGCCCTGAAGCTGGGATGATATGAACCTCGATCTGCTGCAGGACAGCTTCGCCGGTCGCTCGCTGATCGAAGCCAGCGCCGGCACCGGCAAGACCTGGACCCTGACCGCCCTGTATGCCCGCCTGCTGCTGGAGCGGCGGCTGTCGGTGGCGCAGATTCTGGTGGTGACCTTTACCACCGCCGCCACCGCCGAATTGCGCGAGCGCATCCGCAGGCGCCTGGCCGAGCTGCTGGCGGTCTACGACAACGGCCCAGGCGCGGACGAGCTGCTCAATCGCCTGCACGCCCAGTACCCGGATGCGGCCAGTCATCGGCGTCTGCTGCTGGCGGTGCACGGCTTCGACGAGGCGGCGATCTTCACCATCCACGGTTTCTGCCAGCGCGCCCTGCAGGATGCCGCGTTCGAGGCCGGCGGCGACTTCGACAACGAGCTGACCCACGACGACCGCGAAATTCTCGACGCCCTGCTCGCCGACCTCTGGCGCCACGAGCTGGCCGCCGCCGAGCCGGAGTGGGCGGCCTTCCTGGTGCAGCAAAAAATCACCCCGCAGAGCCTGCGCCAGCGTCTGCGCAACCACCTGGGCAAGCCCTACCTGCGCATCGAACCGCAGCCCGGGGCCGGCAGCGAGCTGAGCGCCCTGCGCGGCGCCTGGCAGCACGCGCAGTGCCTCTGGCAGCAGCTGAGCGGTGAATGGCTGCAGCAGCTCAAGGCCTTCGCCGGCTTCAAGAGCAATATGTGCAACCCGGCCAAACTCGGCCTCTGGCAGGCCGAGCTGAACGGTTACTTCAGCGATGCCGCCGCGCTGTTCGGCAAGACCGAGGCGCACCAGCGCCTGGCGCGCGACGGCCTGGCCAAGGCCAGCAAGAAGGGCAGCAAGGCGCCGGACAGTCCGCTGGCCGATGCCCTGCAAGGCCTGTGCGAGGCCCTGCAGGCGGCGCAGCCCGAGGTCGAGCAACGCCTGATCGATTTGCAGGTACGCCTGATCGACCAGCTCAACCGGCAACTGCCGCAGCGCAAGGCGGCGCAGCGTTTGCTGGCCTTCGACGACCTGCTCAACCAGCTGCAGCAGGCGCTCTACGGCGAGGGCGGCGACCACCTGGCCGGCACCCTGCGCGAGCAATACCCGGTGGCGCTGATCGACGAATTCCAGGACACCGATCCGGTGCAGTACCAGGTGTTCCGGCGCATCTACGAAAACCAGGGCGACCTGTGTTTCGTCGGCGACCCCAAGCAGGCCATCTATGCGTTTCGCGGTGCCGATCTGGCCACCTACCTCAAGGCCCGCGACGAAGCGGCGCGCCAGTACAGCCTGAGCACCAACCACCGCTCCACGCCCGAGCTGATCGCCGCGCTCAACCAGTTGTTCGACCGGCCCATGCCCTTCGCCGAACAGGGCCTAACGTATCCGCAGGTCGGCGCCAGCCCGCGGGCGCGGGCGCAGCTGGTGCTGCCCGTTGTCGATGACGAGCAGGACGCGCCTGTGGCGCTGGTCTGGCTGGCCGACGATTACCTCGGCAAGGGTGAGGCCGGCGTCCTGGTGGCCCGCGACACGGCCCGGCGCATCGCCGCCCTGCTGGCGGCCAGCGGCCGCGGCGAGGCCTATTTCGAGGCGCAGGGCGAGCATACGCCGCTCAAGGGCGGCGATATTGCGGTGTTGGTCGCCAGCCACCGCCAGGCCGGCGAAGTGGCGGCCGAGTTGGCGGCGCGCGGCGTGCCCAGCGTGCGCCGCGGCAAGGAGAACGTCTGGCACAGCGAGGAAGCCGAGGAACTGGCCGCGGTGCTCGCCGCCTATGCCGAACCGGGCCGCGAAGGCGCGCTGCGCTATGCCCTGGCCAGCCGCCTGCTCGGCCGCAGTGCGGCGGATCTGGCCGCCTGCGCGGACGATGCCCAGGCTTGGGATGCCGAGCGCGAAGCCGCCGAGCGCTACCATCAGCTCTGGCAGCAACAGGGCTTTATGCGCGCCTTCCGCGCCTGGCTCGATGAGCAGCAGGTGGCGCCGCGGCTGCTCGCCCTGGTCGATGGCGAACGCCGCCTGACCAACCTGCTGCACCTGGCCGAACTGCTGCAGGGCGAGAGCCTGCAACGCCCCGGGCTGGAACAGCTGCTGAGCTGGTTCAACGCCCAGCGCAGCGCCGAGGCCCACGGCGAAGAAGCCCTGCTGCGCCTGGAAAGCGATGCCGAGCGGGTGCAGATCGTCACCATCCACACTTCCAAGGGCCTGGAATACCCCCTGGTGTTCTGCCCCTACCTGTGGGACGGCGCGCTGCTGCGTCAGCGCGAAGACATCAGCTGCCACGCCGACGACGGCACGCCATTGCTCGATCTGGGTGGCGAGCAGCTCGACAGCCACCGCGAGCGCGCCCGCCACGAACGCTTCGCCGAGCGCCTGCGCCTGGCCTACGTGGCCCTGACCCGGGCCCACGACCGCCTGTGGTTGCACTGGGGGCCGGTGGACTGCAAGCCGAAAAAGGACGGCACCCTCGGCGAGGCCGGCCTGCACAGCAGCGCCCTGGCCTGGCTGCTGCACGGTCGCCAGCTGCCGGGCGAGGATGCCCTGGGCGAACTCGCCGGCCATCTGCAAAGCCTCGGCCCTGCCGGCCTGCGCGGCGAGATCGAGCAGCTGGTCGGCGCAAGCCATGGCCATATGGCCGTGCAGGCGCTGCGCGAGAGCGAAGCCAGTGCCGCCGGCGAGCGGCGCGCCCCGGCGCCCCGGCAACTGGCCATCCTGCAGCGCAGCCTGCACAGCGCCTGGCGCATCGGCAGCTTCTCCGGCCTGGCCGCCGGCCTGCACATGGAAGCGCCGGATCGCGACGGTCTGGTGCTGCCCGCCGCCAGCGAGCCGGGCAGCGGCTTCTTCGCCTTCCCCCGCGGCGCTCGCGCCGGCACCTGCCTGCACGCGATCCTGGAGGACTGGGCGCGCGGCAAGGCGCCGTTGGCCGAGCTGGTCGAACCGGCCCTGCGCGGCCACGGCATCGACGGCGACTGGAGCGAGGTGGCGCTGAGCCAGTTGCAGCAGGTGCTCGACACCGACCTCAATGGCCAGGGCCTGACCCTGGCCGGGCTGAACCCGGCGCGACGCCTGCCCGAGCTGGGCTTTACCTTCCCGGTGGCCGGGCTGGAGGTGTCGCGTCTGCGCGCGCTCCTCAGCGATCCGGTTCATGGCCTGGCCGCACCGATGCGCGAGGCGGCGGCACGCCTGGAGTTCGACAGCCTCAAGGGCTTTCTCAAGGGCTTTATCGACCTGACCTTCGAGCACGACGGGCGCTGGTATATCGCCGACTACAAATCCAACTGGCTCGGCCCGGACGTCGGCTACTACGACGGCGAACGTCTGCTCCAGGCCCTGGCCGGCGAGCATTACTACCTGCAATACCTGATCTATCTGGTGGCGCTGCGGCGCTTCCTGCGCCAGCGTCTGGCCGATTTCGACGACCGCCAGCTGGGCGGCGCCTATTACCTGTTCCTGCGCGGCATGCCGGGCGCCGGGGTGTACTTTTCGCGCCCGGAGGATGGTTTGCTGGATGCGCTGGATAACCTGTTCGAGGGCAACGAGTGATGCGCGTTTTCTGTAGCCCGGATGCAAGCCGGGAGCGCTCTTCGCGGCGCCTGACGAATTCCCCGGATTGCATCCGGGCCACGGGCGCACCCTACGGCGGTGGTCGATGAACCTGGCCGACCTGCCCCTTGGCCCCCTGGAACGCGCCCTGGTCGCCAGCCTGCAGCGCCTCGACCCGGGCGCCGAACCGCTGCTGCTGGCCTCGGCCGCGCTGCTCTGCGCGGCGCTGGATAACGGCGACGTCTGCCTGCCGTTGGCGCGTATGGCCGGGCAACGGCCCTGGCCGGATCACGGCTTCTGCCTGCCGCACCTCCAGCAGTGGCAAGCACTGCTGGAGGCCTCGCCGCTGGTCGGTACGGCTGGCGACTTCAGCCCGCTGATTCTCGAGCATGGGCGGCTCTATCTGGCGCGCTATCACGCTTACGAGCGGCGCCTGGCCGACCAGCTGTTGGTTCGCAGCGCCGACCTGCCGCCGGTCGATGAAGCCCAGTTAAGCGAAAGCCTGAGCCGTTTGTTTGCCTTCAATCGGCAGCAACCCGACTGGCAGCGTCTGGCTGCCGCCCAGGCGGTGCGGCGCCGGCTGGCGGTGATCTCCGGCGGCCCCGGCACCGGCAAGACCACCACCGTGGTGCGCCTGCTCGCCGCCCTACTCGAGCAGCCCGGCGGCGAGCGTCTGGCCATCGGCCTGGCCGCCCCGACCGGCAAGGCCGCGGCCCGCATGGCCGAGGCGATCCGCAATGCCAAGGCCGAGCTGCCGGTCGACGAGGCGATCAAGGCGGCGCTGCCGGACGAGGCGCGCACCCTGCACCGCCTGCTCGGCAGCTGTGGCGATAGCCCGCAGATGCGTCATCACGCGGCCAACCCGCTGGCGCTGGACGTGCTGGTGGTCGACGAAGCCTCGATGGTCGACCTGGCGCTGATGGCCAAGCTGGTCGACGCCCTGCCGCCGAGCGCCCGGCTGATCCTGCTCGGCGACAAGGATCAATTGTGCGCGGTGGAGGCCGGCGCGGTGTTCGCCGAGCTCTGCGCGGGCCGCGGCTTCGACGCCCAAGCCGCCAGCGACCTGCAACGCCTTAGCGGCCAGCAGGTGCCGCTCGCCCAGCCGACTTCACGCCTGGGCGATGCGGTGGTGCTGCTGACTCACAGCCACCGCTTCGCCGGCGACAGCGGCATCGGCGAGCTGGCGCGGCGGATCAACGGCGGCAATGTGCCGGGCACCCTCGCGCTGTTGCAGGAGTCGCGCGACGACCTGGCCTGGAATGCCCAGCCGACCCCCGCCGATCTGCTCGAACGGCTGGATCGGGGCTACGCGCCCTTTCTCGCCGCGGCGAAAAGCGCCGATCCGGCTGCGGCCTTCGCCGCCTTCAACGCCTTTCGCGCGCTCTGCGCCCAGCGCGAGGGCGCCTGGGGCGTGGCCGGGATCAACGAGGCGCTGGAAGCTCGGGTGAAAAGACGCAGCCAGGTCGCCAGCCGCGAGCGCTGGTATGTCGGCCGGCCGGTGATGGTGCGGCAGAACGACTACGCCCTGGGCCTGTTCAATGGCGACATCGGCATCTGCCTGGCCAGCGAATACGGTCTGCGGGTGTTCTTTGAAGGCGAGGACGGCTACCGCCCCTTCGCCCCGGCGCGCCTGCCCAGCCACGACAGCGCCTTCGCCATGACCGTGCACAAGAGCCAGGGCTCGGAGTTCGGCGAGGTGCTGCTGGCGCTGCCCGAGCAGCCCAGCCCGCTGCTGAGCCGCAGCCTGTTCTACACCGGCATCACCCGGGCCAAGCACAAGGTCGAGATCTGGGGCCTGCCGGCGCGCCTGGGCGAGGCGGTCAGCACCCGCGCCGAGCGCGCGGCGGGATTGGCCGAGCGCCTGCAACGGGCCGGCATGCCGCGCCTGCCCGCGCACGATGACAACCCGGCCGGGCAACTCGATCTATTCTGACAGTTCACAAAATGGCCAACGGACTCACGTCTGCTGGCGCAATAGCCGACCGACGGTTGCATCCCGGCGCGCGCTCGCCAAGAATGCGCCAAGCCTGCCCGGCATTGCGCCGGTAACCGATGGATTGCCCGCTTAGCGCAAGGAGACACCATGTTCTATCGCCTGACCAATATCTTCAAAGGCATCCTCTCCCTGTTCATCAAGGATCTCGAGCGCAAGAACCCGGAGGCCTTGCTGGAGCTGGAGCAGGAAAACCTGCGCAAACAGATCGCCAACTTCAACCAGGGTCTGGCCGCCCATGCCGGCCTGGCCGAGCGCCTGATGAGCCAGGTGCGCAAGCAGGAGGCCGAGGAACGCGAGCTGCACGCGCGCACCACCGCCCACCTGCGCGCCGGCAACCAGGCGGCCGCCGCACAGAACGCCCTGCGCCTGCAGAACCTCGGTCGCGAGCTGGAAGAGAATCGCCGCCAGCTGGCCCAGGCCGAGGAGACCTACCAGAACCTGACCCGCGCCCGCGAGGTGGCGGTGGCCGCCGCGCGCAGCAAGATCGAGGCGCTCAAGGGCGCGATCAACGACCTGCGCATGAAGACCGCCATGGCCGAGATGAACGAGATGGCCGCCGGCATGGTCAGCAACCTCGGTGGCTCGGGCGACACCCTCAACCGCCTGCACGAGATGGTCGAGGAGGAGCGCACCCAGGCCGCCGGCCGCGCGCGCATGGCCCGCGACGCCATGGACATGAGCGAAGTCAACCTCAAGGAAGCCGAGATGGACGCCCTGGCCGACCAGGCCCTGGCCGAGTTCGCCGCCAAGGAGGGCATCAGCCTGCCGGGCCAGCAAACCAGTGAGGCAGCGGCGACCAGCCGCAGCATGGGCGGCAGCAACCCGCAGTCGGAAAACCAGTAGCTGATGGCCGAGTCAGCAGTCGCGGCCTGGGTCGCCGAGCTACGCCTGGCCTACGAGAGCGGCGCCCACGGCCAGTTCGTGCTCTATGGCAACGTCGCCGACCGCTTCCCCCTGGACGGTCGCCTGGTCAGCCTGACCCGCTACCTGGAGGCCAAGCTGCTCGGCACCTTCGATATCGTCTTTGTCTACGATCCGGGCAACGGCCTCAGCCTGCTGCGCGGCGGCGAGCGTTTCGCCCAGTGGCCGGCCGCCGAGCAGGTGCGGCCCTGGCCCCATGACCCGCGCGAAGCGGTCGAGCTGATCAGCCGCTACCTGCGTTACCGCGCCAACCTGACGGCCCTGGGTCGTGGCGACAACGAGCATGTGGCGGTGATCCTGCGCGGCGCCGAGCTGGTGCTGCCGGCCAGCCGCCAGGGCGATTTCGCCAGCGCCAGCCTGGCCAGCCTGGTGCGCGACTGGGCCGCCGAGCCGCCGTTCAGCGACATGGCCTTCGCCAGCCTGCTACTGGCCGACAACCTCAACGACCTGCACCCGCTGGTGGCCAATAACCCGCGCATCGACCGGGTGCAGGTGCCGCTGCCGGATGCCGCCAGCCTCGGCCAGTGCCTGGCGCAGCTGCGCATCGATCATCCCGCCGCCTTCGCCGCCGAAAACGGCGCAACGGTGGCGGCCCTGGCCGGAGTCAGCCTCAGCGCCCTGGCCAGCCTGGTCAAGCGCCGTGCCCACCAGGGCCAGGTGCTCGGCGCCCAGGACTGGATCGAGGCGAAGAAGGAGCTGGTGGAAAACGACAGCGCCGGGCTGGTGGAATTCATCGAATCCAAGCGCACGCTGGACGACTACCACGCCCAGGAGGCGCTGAAAGTCTGGCTGCGCCAGGACATGGCGCTGTGGCAGGCCAGTGATCTGCGTGCGCTGCCCAAGGGCTATATCTTTTGCGGCCCGGTCGGCACCGGCAAGACCTACCTGGTCGAGTGCCTGGCCGGCGAGGCCGGGGTGCCGGTGGTCAAGCTGAAGAACTTCCGCGACCGCTGGGTCGGCTCCAGCGAGGGCAACCTGGAGAAGATCTTCCGCCTGATCCGTGGCCTGGGCCGTTGCATCGTGTTTATCGACGAAGCCGACCAGAGCCTCGGCAAGCGCGACGGCGGCAGCGGCGACAGCGGCCTGTCCGGGCGCCTCTACTCGATGATCGCCCAGGAGATGGGCGATGCCGACAACCGCGGCAAGGTGATCTGGATCCTCGCCTCCTCGCGCCCCGACCTGATCGAGGTCGACCTCAAACGGCCGGGCCGGGTCGACGTGAAGATTCCGCTGCTGCCGACCACCACGCGGGCAGAAAGCGCGGCGCTGCTCAAGGCCCTGCTGGGGCGCTTCGAGCTCAAGCTGGAGAGCAAAGCGCTGGTCAAACTGGCGCTGCCCTTGCTGCTTACCCCGGGTGCCGCCGAGGCGCTGGCGGTCAAGGTCTACCGCCAGGTGCGCACCGCGCAGATGCAGCCCCTGGCGGCGCTCGAGCACTGTCTGCAGGGCTATCAGCCGCCGGTGCCCGAGCAGGTGCTGCGTCTGCAGATGAGCATCGCCATCCGCGAAGCCACCGACATGGCCTTCGTCCCCGAGTCCCTGCGCCACCTCGCTGAGGAGAACCTCAGTCCATGAGTGCCGGACGTTACTTCTGGGCCGCCTTCAACGCCCGCCCGCTGGGCATGCCGATTCCGCCGAACTGGTTCGCCCTGGCGGCTTGCGGTTTGTTAGGTGCCTTCATCAGCCCCGGCTTCTGGCTGCTGGGTGCCGGCCTGGAGCTGGGCTATCTGATCTTGCTGGCGCGCAGCGCGCGTTTCCGCCGCACGGTGGATGCCCAGCAGGTGCCGCCGAGCGATCCGGCCAGCCAACGTTACGAAACCACCCTGGCGTTGCTCGACGCGGCGCAACGCACCCGCCAACAGGCGGTCGAGGCGCGCGCCCGCGAGGTGCTGCAGCTGCTCTCGCGCTCGCCGTTGATGGCTTCCCATGCCTCCAGCCTGGAACAACTGGTATGGCTCAATCTGCGCCTGCTGGCGGCCGGCCAGGCGCTGAGCGTGGTGGTGGACACCGCCGCCCGGGACAGCGCCGAGTTGCAGCAGCAGGAAGCGCAGATCGACGCACGCCTGGGCGCCAGCGAGCTGAACGACGAACTGCGGCGCAGCCTGGAGCAGCAGAAGCAGGTGATCGATGCGCGCCAGGCGGCCCATGCCGAAGGCCTGCGGCGCAAGGAGCATGTGGATGCCGAGTTGCAGCGCATCGAGCAGCAGATCGCCTTGATCCGCGAGCAGACCCTGCTGGCCACCGACGAGGAGCAGATCGGCATGGCGCTGAATGCCCTGACCTCCTCGTTCAACGAGGCCAGCCGCTGGCTGAATAGCCAACGCGACCTGCTCGGCGTGCTCGAACTCAACGAACCCCAGGCCCTGCCGCGTTATGTCTTGCAAGGCCAGGCTGATAAGCCGGCGCAAGGCGAATCGGTGCGCCAGTGATGGGCGGGAGATAGCGAATGCCGCTGTCCCGGATTGCGCTAAGGCTTATCCGGGCTACGAGGATGGCAAGGCTGTAGCCCGGATAAGCGCAGCGCAATCCGCGAAGCGGTTAAGTAGAACTTTTGATTGGCGGGCCGCTGGCTCGCCTCCGACAGGGAGACAGGTCATGCATTCACGTTCATTCAGGCCGCGCCAACGCGGTAACGCCGCCGGCAAGCTGCTGACCATCCTGCTGGTGCTCGGCCTGCTCGGCCTCGGCGCCTGGCTGGTGGGCAAGGACATGCTCAAGGAAGGCGGCGACAGCCTGATCGGTGGCTTGCCGGCCAGCCTCGGGGTGGTCGGCGCGCCGGCGCCGGTCGAGCCGGTGCCGGGTACGCCGACCCTGCAGTCGGCCGCGCCCTACGAGATGAAGAACCAGATCATCGACGTCGACATGAGCGAGTACGCCGGTTATGGCGGCCTGATCGTCGCCAACGGCGGTTTGCAGCCCAATCCGGAATCGTTCTTCGCCAAGCAGTACGGCTTCCAGCTGCGCCTGAGCAAGGGCGAGAGCGAGGAGTGGTCGGCGCTGAACAACGGTCAGCTGGCGGCGGTGGCCACCACCGCCGACGTGCTGGCGGTGCTCGGCCGCCAGTTCGAGGTCACGGTGCCGGCGCAGATCGCCTTCTCCCGCGGCGCCGACCAGGTGGTGGTGGACAGCGGCATCGCCAGCGTCAACCAGCTCAAGGGCAAGGTGCTCGGCGCCACCCAGTTCAACGAGAGCGAGTTCTTTATCCGCTACCTGGCCTCCGAGGCCGGCGTGCCGGTGAAAGTCCTGCGCGACCTGGACAGCCGGCCGGGGCCGAACGAACTGGGCCTGGTGTTCTACGAGGATGCCTTTCTCGCCTGCGATGCTTACGCCGCCGAACTGGCCGGCCAGCAGCGCCTGAACGGCTGCGTCGGCTGGTCGCCGCGCACCGACGAGGTGGTTGCCGAGTCCGCCGGCGCGGCGAAGATGCTGGTGTCCAACCGCAACCTGCTGGTGGTGGCCGATATCCTGGCGGTCAACAAGGGCTTCGCCACGGCCCATCCGCAGATCGTCAAGGGCTTGGTGCATGGCCTGCTGGAAGGCAACCGTCTGCTGCGCGACGATCCGAAGGCCCATGCCGGCGTGGTGGCCAAAGCCTTTGGCTGGACCCAGGAAGAAACCCTCGACGAGCTGAGCAAGGTGCACCTGAGCAACCTGCCGGAGAACCTGGCCTTCTTCGACGGCAGCATCGACTCGGCCGGCTCCTTCCAGGGCATCTTCCAGTCCTCGGTGCTGGCCTATGGCGCGCTGATCCGCAACCCGGCCGATCCGGCGCGCTTCGCCGATTTGCAACACCTCAAGGCGCTGGACGAGAGCGCTCAGTTCAAGGGCCAGAGCATCGCCATCGCGCCGATTCGCACCAGCGGCAAGGTCGCCCTGGAAGGCGACGCGCTGCTGAGCAAGGACATCCGTTTCTTCTTCGAGCCGAACTCGGCGGCGCTGGACAAGCAGGCCCAGGACAACCAGGCCTACCTGGACACCATCAAACAGTTCCTCCAGGTCAGCCCCGGCTCCATCGTGTTGCTGCGCGGCCATGTGGATAACGCCATGGTCGGCGAGTTCGAGCGTCAGGGCGGCCCGGCGCTGCTGCGCAAGATGGCGTTGAAGGCCATGGAGCTGTCGCGCCAACGCACCCAGGCGGTCAAGGAGGCGCTGCTGGCCCGCCATCCGGGAATCGGCGAGGATCGCATCGAACTGGTCGGCCGCGGTTGGGAAGAGCCGCAGGGCCAGGACAGCGAGCAGAACCGCCGAGTCGAGGTGCAGTGGTTCACCCTCGAATAGCCCGCCAGCGGCTGTACCTGCGGCCGAGCGCCTGCGCGCAGCAGCTCGGCCGTGCCGGTGCTGTCCGGCAGGCGGCTACGCCGCGGTCTGCGCCACGCGCTGGCGGCAGGCCGCGCCGAAGGCCTGGAAGAGTTTCACCGAGTCGGGATTTGCGCTGGCTTGCCATTCCGGGTGCCACTGCACCGCGAGGGTGAACTGCGCCAGTGCGGGGGCATGGATGGCTTCGATCAGGCCGTCTTCGGCGTAGGCCAGCGCTTCAAGGCCTTCGCCCAGGGTGGCGATACCCTGGCCATGCAGCGAGTTGATGCGGATCTCATCCTTGCCCAGCAAGTCGGCCAGCCAGCTGCCGGGAACCAGCCGCACCTTGTGGCTTTCGCCATACTGCACCTCCACCGGGTCGTTGGAATCCTCGCGGTGGTCGTCGAAGTCGCCGACGGCATAGAGTTTCTGGTGGATGTCGCCGCCCAGGGCCACGTTGATTTCCTGCATGCCGCGGCAGATGCCGAAGAGCGGCAGACCGCGGGCGATGGCGGCGCGGATCAGCGGCAGGTCGAACAGGTCGCGATCGCGATCCTGGGCCTTGTCCGGGGTCAGGTTTTCCTGGTGGTAGAGCGCCGGGTCGATGTTGCTGCCGGCGCCGGTGAGGTACACGCCGTCGACCATGTCGAGGTATTGCTCGAGGTCGTCGGTGCCGCAGCAGGTCGGTGCCAGCAGCGGTACGCAGCCGGAGAGCTCGACGAGGGGAGCGATGTATTTGTGGGTCATCACCTGATAGGCATGCCCTTTGCGTTCCTGGGCGCCCATGGACATGAGGATCACGGGCTTGCGTTTGGCGTTGGGGGGAGTGCCGCTGTTGTTGGACATAGATCACCTTGGGGCAGGGAGAACCTGCCGTTGCTGTGCAGGAAGGGCCGTCGCGGCGGCACTGCTTCCTGTTTTTGTTGCCGGTGTCGACGGGTGCCGGCGCAGGCGCGACAGGCTTGCCGGAGGGCGGCGGTTGAGCCTGTTCGCGGTGCTCTCTGGCCGTCGAAACACCGGCCCAGTCTGCCAAAGCCGTAAAATATGTCAAACGAATGGTGCGCTATTCGTGGGGAAAACCAAGCGACCGATATGCTGATTATTGAGAAATATTGTCTTATATGACTGTTTTTAAACGGATATATTTTGTTTTCAATATCTGTGGCAGTCCAATATTTTTAACGCCTGGCGGATCGGTCTTTCAGCCCGCCAGTAGCATCAGCAACAAGGGCAGGCTGGCGGCCGCCAACAGCGTCTGCAGGGTGATGATGCCGGCCATCAGGTGGCTGTCGCCGCCCAGTTGGCGGGTCAGCACATAGGCGGTCGGCGCCGTCGGCAGGGCGAAGAACAGCACCAGCACGCTGCTTTCCAGCGCGGGCAATTGCAGGCCGTAAGCCACGGCCCAGGCCAGCAGCGGCATGATCAGCAGGCGCAAGCCGCTGTTCCAGGCCATGGCGGGGATTTCGCCGCCGAGTTGCTCGGGCTTGAGTGCGGCGCCGACGCAGAGCAGGCCGAGCGGCAGGCTGGCGGCGGCGAGCAGGCCGAGCAGGCGTTCGCTGCCGCCAGGCAGACCGATTCCGCCGAGGTTGATCAGGACGCCGCCGAGACAGGCGAGGATCAGCGGGTTCTTCAGAATCGGCAGGAGCAGGCTGCGCGCGCTGACGCCGCGCTCGGCAGTCAGCGACCAGACCGACAGCACATTCACCGTCGGCACCAGCAAGGCCAGCATCAAGGCGGCCAGACTCAGGCCTGGCTGGCCGTACAGGCTGCCCACGGCGGCCAGCCCCAGGTAGGTGTTGAAGCGCAGCGCGCCCTGGCTGAAGGCGCCGAAGCGCCCGGCCGGCCAGCCACGCACACGGCGGATCAACACTAACGCCAGCCAGGCCAGCCCCAGTCCAAGCATCACCGCCAGGGCCAGGCGTGGCAGCGCCGGATTGTCCAAGGGAGCCCTGGCCAGGCTGCTCAGCAACAGGGCGGGAAACAGGATGAAGTAATTCAGCCGCTCGGCGCCGGGCCAGAAGGCTTCGTTGGGAAACTCCCCGCGGCGCAGGTAAAAGCCGGCGACGATCAGGGCGAACAGAGGCCACAAGGCCAACAACAACTCCAGCACGGCAACCCCCGCCATCGAACCAGCGCTCATCTTGGTCAGCGTCACCTCGTGACGCAAGGGGGGCAGCAGGATTAGGCTGGCGGTGACAGGCTTGCCAGGAGGGGTTATGAGCGACGTTCACTGCGGTGGCTGCCAGTGCGGCGCCTTGCGTTATCAATTCAGGGCGCCGTTGCGCGACATCGCCCATTGTCACTGTTCGATCTGTCGGCGCAGCAGCGGCGGCATCGTCACCACCTGGATCACGGTGCCGCGGGCGAGCTTTGCATGGCTGGCCGGCACGCCGCGCGAATACGCCTCCTCGGCCAGTTGCACGCGCAGCTTCTGCCCGACTTGCGGCGCGCAGCTGACATTGTTCACCACGCTCAGTCCGCAGACCCTGGATGTCACCGTCGCCACCCTGGATCAGCCGCAGCTGGCGCCGGCGGAGCGGCATATCTGGGTGCAGAGCCGTCTGCCCTGGCTGCAGCTGGACGAGCAGTTGCCGCAAGAGCAGCAGGAACAGATTCCGTAGGGCGCGCAAGACTTCGCACTCCGGTAGCCCGGATGCAATCCGGGAGCGCTGCAGGCGGCGCAATATTTCCCCGGATTTCATCCGGGCTACGACTGGTTACGGCAGGATCAAGCCGCCGCTGGCCTGGTGCAGCGCGCGCAGGTGGTCGCCGAGCTGCACCAGATTGGCTTCGTTGGCCTCCAGTTCGGCCAGACGTGCCGGCGCCAGCAGCTGGCGCACGGCCTGGTCGAGGTCGTCGCTGAGCTGGCGCAATTGCTGCTGGCGGCCCCGGCTCTCGGCTTCCAGGCGTTGCCATTCGGCGGGTTGCGGCAGGCCGTAACCGCCTTCGAGCAGTTCCGCCGGGCGGCTGAGGAAGCCGCTGTTGGCGAGGATCTGCTCCAGCGCACCGCCGGCTTTGTCCAGACTCGGATCCTTGACGGTGCGACCGCTGAGGTAGCGGTGCTTGAGTTCGTCCTGGGCCAGCAGCAATTGCCGGCGCAGCGCGGCCTGCTCCAGTAGCAACAACGCGGCGCTGGCGCGCAGATCGGCCTTGGCGAACCAGGGCCGGCGGGCTTCCGCGTTCTGCTCCAGCCAGTCTTCGACGTTGTTCTGCTCGATCGGCAGGCGCTGTTGCAGCACGGCGAACATGGCCTGGTAACGGTCGCGGAAGGAGTCGAAGCGATAGCCCAGGCGCAGGGCCTCGCGCGGGTCGTCGAGCACGCTGCGGTCGGCCAGGTCGCGTGCTATCAGGCTGGCGAGCAGGCCGTTGGGCAGGATGCTGTCGAGCGCCTGCAGGCGCGGGTGCTGGCTGCCGCTACGGAGCAGCTTGAGGGTTTCCACCGCGCAGTTGTTGGAGATGAAGTAGTAGTCGCCGTCGTAGCTCCAGTGCTGTTCGGCGGCGCGGCTGAGCAACTGTTCCAGCTGCGCGCGCTCCAGCTTGAGCGGCACCGAGGCCAGGCTGCGCAGCTCGACCTTGGTGTATTCCTCGATCACCTGGGCCAGCGGCAAGACGAACAGCCGCGAGGGGTAGGCGCCGGTCAGGCCGTCCCAGCTGGACAGCTGCAGGTCGCCGACGAAGGCGCGGAAGGACAGCACCAGGTGCTCGTCCAGATCCAGGCGGCAATCCGCTCCGCGCGGCCGGCCGGGGGCGCAGATCACCAGGCGCAACATGCTGTGGCCCCAGCGGCTGGCCCACTCCTGGTTGGCCTCGGCGAGCAGGTAATCGACTTGATAGACCCGCTCGGGGTCGAGCGTCCCGAGCGGCTGGCGGGCGAAATCGCGGCCGGCGTTGAGGTAGGCGTAGCCGTCGGTACAGGGCTCCTGCTCGGCCGCTGTCCAGCCGGCGAAATGCTCGCGCCAGTAGCGTGCCAGCGAGGGCCGGCGACAGGCGTAGCTGGGGTCGAGGAGGAAGTACTCCATATTCACCGCGACGAATTCGCGCGGATTGCTCAGTTCGTAGACATCCGGGCTGCGCGCCACCTGGCCGTTGGCCTGCTCGCGTGCGCCACGGCGGCCGACCTGTTGCGGCCAGCCGGCCAGATCGAGCAGGCGCGGGTCGTCGCTGAGGGTGAAGCGGCGTGCGGTCTGGCCGCGGCAGGCATCGGGCAAACCGACCGGGCCGAGGCTGGCGAAGCGTTGTCGGCAGCGTTGCAGCAGGCGTTTTTCGTCCTGCGGCCAGAGCTGCGCACGGTCATACAGGTGGGTCAACTCATGCAGCACGGTGGCCAGCAACTCGCGGCGCACGTTGCCGTGCGGGCGCCGGGTCGGCGTAGTGGCGGCGCTGCCATCGCTGAGCGAAGGCAACAGCCGGCTGTTCAGTTCGATGCCGCTGAAGCGTCCGGCGCGGCCATAGACCTCGGCCGGCATCGTCCGCCAGCGCACCTTGACGCGCCGATCCAGGTTCTGCCTGAACGGCGCAGGCAAGGCCGCGAGCGCCTCGTCCAGCAGCGCCTGGCTGGCCTGTTGTTCGCGGCTGCTGAGCGCGGCGCTATCCAGCACCAAACGCAGTTCGGCCTGACTGGCGCTGCTGGTCAACAGCGCCAGTAGCAGCAGCCAGGTGCGGGGCGGACTCACCTGGCGAGAATGGCTTCGGCCAGTAGCTGGTCGGAGGCGTGCTGCGCTTCCGGCACGCGACGGCGGATGGCGGCGAGGGCGGCTTCCAGCTGCGCGCCGCGAATCGCCCCCTGGCTGGCGATGAAACTGGCGGCGTCGTCACGCGCGGCGAGGACGACTTTCGAGTCGCGTACCGAGGTGGTGGTGTCCGAACTGAAGTCGAGCGTGCGGTCAAGCGCGCGCACGATGATATTGCTGGTGGCGACCAGGGTTTGCGCCTGGGCACTGCCGGCGCACAAGGCCAGCACGGCGACAGTGACGAGCAAGGGACGATGCATGGCAATCTCCGAGAAACGACATGATGCGGGTTGGACGAGTATGACGGCAGTCAGTTCCTCGGCGCAGGCTGCTAGTGGCCCAGGTGCGGGTGTCTCAGCGGCTGAGGATGGCCTGCGCCAGTTGTTCGTCGTCGGCGCCCAGAGTCGGGGCTTGCTGGCGGATATGTTGCAGCGCCGCTTCCAGCCGTACGCCACGGATGGCGCCCTGGCTGGCGATGAAGCTGGCCGCGTCGCTACGGGCGGCCAATACGATCTTGTCGTCGCGCAGCGAAGAGCTGGCGTCGGACGTCGCGTCCGAGGTGGCCATGACGGCACCGCCCAGGGTGTCGGTGGTGGCGACGAAACTGGACGCCGAGGCGCTGGTGGCCAGCACCCACAAAGCGGAAATACCCAATGCACGCAAAGCGACCATCTTGAAGCTCCTGAGCCATTTTTCAAAGGCGTGGCAGGCGGCCACGCCATGTTGTTACAAGCCTAGCTCAGGGGCCGCTCGGCACACCATGCTGGCTTAACGCCAGAACGGTTTTTCCAGTTCTGCCAGGCGTTCGCCGGGGCTGATGCCGGCGTCGGCCAGCAGGCGTGAATCCAGCCTGGCCAGTTGGCGGCGGGTGCGGGTATTGAACTGCCAGCGCCTGAGGGT
The DNA here is from genome assembly GCF_030376615.1 of Pseudomonas sp. sp1636. GTDB lineage: Bacteria > Pseudomonadota > Gammaproteobacteria > Pseudomonadales > Pseudomonadaceae > Aquipseudomonas. Next base: position 97,879 of record NZ_JARRAB010000006.1, on the reverse strand, counting down.
GTCGCGCAGGCGGGCGAGCGGGTCGATGCGTGGCTGCTCGAGTGTTGCGGGGATGTCGCTGAGAATGCGCTCCATGGCAAGGATCCTTCCCGTACAGGGCGGGCGTGGCGGTATGGGTAGCCATGGTCGCGCGAGACTGGCTAGCCTGGCAGTCACAGTCAGGGAAAAGTGTACTGGGTCAGTTGCTATTTTTATAAAACTGTTCTGCTCGTGAGCGCAGCAAGCTGTGCTGTTCGGCCTGGAGCATAACGACAAAACCCGCCGACGCAGGGCGTGGGCGGGTTTGTCAGGGCGTGCGGAGCGGCTTGCGCCGCCAGCTTTAGCGCCAGAACGGCTTGCTCAACTCGGCGTAGCGCTGGGTCTCGCTGATACCGGCGTCGGCCAGCAGGCGGGCATCCAGGCGTGCCAGCTGGCGGCGGCTGACCATGCGGCGCTGCCAGGTCAGCAGGGTGGCGACGATGCGCAGCGGCAGGTTGCCGGTGGCGTTGGAGGAGCTGGACTCGAAGAGCAGATCGGAACTGAGTGTACGTTCCATGGTGGGTCATCCTTCCGCTTGTGGCGGGTTTAGAGAGTGTTTTGCCTGGTGCCAATGTTCCGCTTCTGGCGATCGGTGCAATAGTCACAGCTGAGGTAAATTGTCAGGCTATTAGATAGCATGCTTAGCAACTGTTTCGATATTTTTAGCGGCAGCTGTACCTGTCATAAGTTAATTACCGTGTGATGGCAAATAATGCAGTGATTTATCTTGTGTATATGAAAATATTCAGTGATTGACTATAGGTACAGTTGTAAATTGATTGACCTTAATCCTTGATCTGTCGTTCAGTTTTTTAGCGAAACCTGTGGCCTGGCGGAGGCTATCTGTATCGCTGGCGGACTGTCGTGAAGGTCACCCGGGAATACTCTCCCGAGCGGCATTCTGGGCGACGGTTTGTCCGGGAAAACCGGTTAAACCGCGATGAAGCTCGCGGCGGGAGTCGCTACGGGCAGATCCTCAGCTTGCAACAGAGAGCCCAAAAAAACCCGGCACGCAGTGGCCGGGTTGTTTGTCACGCGGGGCGGGTCAGTCGACGGCTTTGACCATGTCCTCGATGACCTTCTTGGCATCGCCGAACACCATCATGGTCTTGTCCAGGTAGAACAGTTCGTTGTCCAGACCGGCGTAGCCGCTGGCCATCGAGCGCTTGTTGACGATCACGGTCTTGGCCTTGTAGGCCTCGAGGATCGGCATGCCGGCGATCGGCGACTTCGGGTCGTTTTTCGCCGCCGGGTTGACCACGTCGTTGGCGCCGAGCACCAGCACCACGTCGGCCTGGCCGAACTCGGAGTTGATGTCGTCCATTTCGAACACTTGCTCGTAAGGCACCTCGGCCTCGGCCAGCAGCACGTTCATGTGCCCCGGCATACGCCCGGCCACCGGGTGGATCGCGTACTTCACGTTGACTCCGCGATGGGTCAGCTTCTCCGCCAATTCCATCAGCGCGTGCTGGGCGCGGGCCACCGCCAGGCCGTAGCCGGGGACGATGATCACCGTGTCGGCGTTGGTCAGGAGGAAGGCGGCGTCGTCGCTGGAGCCGGACTTCACCGGACGCTGCTCCTGGCTGCCCGCTGCCGGGCCGGCAGCCGCCGCGCCGCCGAAGCCGCCGAGGATGACGTTGAAGAACGAGCGGTTCATCGCCTTGCACATGATGTAGGAGAGGATCGCGCCCGAAGAACCGACCAGCGAACCGGCGATGATCAGCATCGAGTTGTTCAGCGAGAAGCCGATCCCGGCGGCCGCCCAGCCCGAGTAGCTGTTGAGCATCGACACCACCACCGGCATGTCGGCGCCGCCGATCGGAATGATGATCAGCACGCCGATGACGAAGGCCAGTACGACCAGCAGGGCGAAGGCGCCGAGGTTGCCGGTCAGGCTGAACAGCAGGCCGAGGCCGATGATCGCCAGACCGACCGCCAGGTTGAGCTTGTGCTGGCCGGCGAACTGTACCGGTGCGCCCTGGAACAGGCGGAACCGGTACTTGCCGGACAGCTTGCCGAAGGCGATCACCGAGCCGGAGAAGGTGATGGCGCCGATGGCCGCACCGAGGAACAGCTCCAGGCGGTTACCGGCCGGAATCGCATCGCCCAGCGCCGCGACTATGCCCAGCGACTGCGGTTCGACCACGGCGGCGATGGCGATAAACACCGCGGCCAGACCGATCATGCTGTGCATGAAGGCCACCAGCTCGGGCATCTTGGTCATTTCCACGCGCTTGGCCATCAGGGTGCCGACGCTGCCGCCGACCAGCAGGCCGATGATCACGTAGCCGATGCCGGCGCCGCTGCCCATCTGCGCGCCGAGCTTGTAGATCAGGCCGATGGTGGTGACGATGGCCAGGGCCATGCCGAGCATGCCGAACAGGTTGCCGCGCCGCGACGAGGTCGGGTGCGACAGGCCCTTGAGCGCCTGGATAAAGCAGATCGAGGCGATCAGATAGAGAACGGTGATCAGGTTCATGCTCATGGTCAGTGCTTCTCCGCGGCCGCTTTCGGCGCCTTCTTCTTGAACATTTCCAGCATCCGCCGGGTGACCAGGAAGCCGCCGAACACGTTGACCGCGGCCAGCGCCACGGCCAGGGTGCCCATCAGCTTGCCCAGCGGGGTCACGGTCAGGGCGGCGGCCAGCATGGCGCCGACGATGACGATCGCCGAAATCGCGTTGGTCACCGCCATCAGCGGGGTGTGCAGGGCCGGGGTGACGTTCCACACCACGTGGTAGCCGACGTAAATCGCCAGCACGAAGATGATCAGGTTGTAGATACCGTCGGAAATCAGATCCATGTCCCTACTCCTTATTGGCCGTTGGTTCGGACGACTTGGCCGCCCGTGCACATCAGGCACGCGGCGACGATGTCGTCTTCGCGGTTGAGGTGGAGCTGGCCATCCTTGTCGATGATCAGCTTGAGGAAGTCCAGCAGGTTGCGCGCGTACAGGGCCGAGGCATCGGCCGGCACCAGGGCGGCCAGGTTGCTGTGGCCGACGATGGTCACGCCGTGCTGGATCACCACCTGTTCGGCGACCGTCAGCGGGCAGTTGCCGCCTTGCGCTGCGGCCAGGTCGATGACCACCGAGCCCGGTTTCATTTCGGCCACTGTGTTCTCATGGAGAAGCGTCGGTGCCTTGCGCCCCGGAATGAGGGCAGTCGTAATGACGATATCGGCCAGCTTGGCGCGTTCGTGCACTGCCTTGGCCTGACGCGCCATCCAGGAAGCCGGCATCGGCCGCGCATAGCCGCCGACGCCTTCGGCGCACTCGCGCTCTTCATCGGTCTCGCACGGCACATCGACGAACTTGGCGCCGAGCGATTCGATCTGCTCCTTCACCGCCGGACGCACGTCCGAGGCCTCGATCACTGCGCCCAGGCGTTTGGCCGTGGCGATGGCCTGCAGGCCGGCGACGCCGGCACCGAGGATCAGGATGCGTGCCGCCTTCACCGTGCCGGCAGCGGTCATCAGCATCGGCATGAAGCGCGGATAGTGGTGCGCGGCCAGCAGCACGGCCTTGTAACCGGCGATGTTGGCCTGCGACGAGAGCACGTCGAGGCTCTGCGCGCGCGAGGTGCGCGGCGCGGCCTCGAGGGCGAAGGCGGTGATGCCGCGGGCATTCATCCGCGCGATGGTCTCGTTGCTGAACGGGTTGAGCATGCCGACCAGCACCGCGCCGGTCTGCATCTGGGCCAGTTCGGCGTCGGTCGGGGCCACGACTTTCAGCACCAGGTCGGCGCCGAAGGCGGTGGCGGCACTGCCGATGGTTGCCCCGGCGGCCTCATAGGCGCTGTCCGGAATGCTGGCGCTGATGCCGGCTCCGTTCTGTACGGTGACCTGATGGCCTTGGCTGACCAGTTTCTTGATGGTTTCTGGCGTGGCGGCTACCCGCGTCTCGCCGACATGGGTTTCGAGAGGAACACCGATGTGCACGTCAAATCTCCTGCGTGATCTTTTTGGTGAACCGGCGCGCTGCGGATGGCACGTCGGCGAAGGGGGGGATCAGCACAAATCACCCTAGCAGAAGCTGCGCTGAGGGCGGGGGCGGCATTTTGCAGGCGCAGCATAAGTCCTTCAAGGCGTTATGGAGTAAAACCTTGCGACAACTACAAGTCACGCTGCGACTTATGAACCATTATTTCCGGCAAAGTCTTGTTAGGCGTGGCCGCGACGGCCATTGGCGGGGTTTTTTCGCGGCAATCCGATGGGCGCCATGACTGGCCGCCGATCGGATTGCCGCTGCGCGGACGAAGGGGGCGCCAAGCGCCGCTATTCAGGGCGTTTACGCGCTTTTTTGTGCAATAAATTGGACGCTTGTGCGCGACGCCAAGCGTGTAAATGTAGTTACCGGTATTTTTGACTACGCGGTCAGCTCGTCCTGTGTGCGCCGTGCTGAAAGGCCCGGCCATCGGTGACGGACAAATGGAGTGGGCGCCTAGGCGGCTGTCCGGGGGAGTAGTTGCTTCGCTTGCTGTCGTTTATTCCAGACTGCTCGCCTGGGCATAGTCGCGCGCTTGCTGCACCAACCAGTCGCGAAAGCTTTGCAGCGCCGCGGACTCCACCTTGCGCTCGGGAATCATCAGGTAATAGGCCTTGTCGCTGTGGCAGGCATGTTCCAGCGCCAGCACCAGGCGACCCTCGCCCAGTTCCCGCTGAATCAGGAAGGGTGGAATCAAGGCCACGCCCATCTCGTGCATAGCGGCCTGGGCGAGCATGGAGAACAGTTCATAACGCGGCCCGCTCATGTCCCGGGCAACATTCAGCCCCAGAGAGCCGAACCACTGACGCCAGGCGTAGGGGCGGGTGGTCTGCTGCAGCAGCGGCAGGCCGGCGATACGTTCGGCGCTGAGGCCGCTGTGCCCTTCGAGCAACGCCGGGCTGCACACCGGCATCGAGTTCTCGCGCATCAGCAGGTGTGAGGCGGTGCCCGACCAGTCGCCGTCGCCAAAATAGATCGCCGCATCGAATTCGGTGTCGGCGAACAAAAACGGCCGGGTGCGGTTGGTCAGGTTGACCGTGACCTGTGGGTGCAGACCCTGGAAATTTTTTAGCCGCGGCAGCAACCATTGAGTGCCGAAGGTCGGCACCACCGCCAGCTCGATGCTCATGGCACCTTGCTGGCCCATCACTGCCAGGGTGTCGCGTTCCACGGCATCGAGTTGCGCGGCGACCCGGCGCGCGTAGGACAGGCCGGCCTCGGTCAGCTTGACCCCGCGCCGTGAGCGGCGAAACAGTTCGACGTTGAGAAACTCTTCCAGCCCGGCGATCTGCCGGCAAATGGCGCTCTGGGTCAATGCCAGCTCCTCGGCCGCACGGGTGAAGCTCTGGTGGCGGGCGGCCGACTCGAAGGCGATCAGGGCGGTGGTGCTGGGGATTTTGCGACGCATCTGTGCGGCACTCTCACTCGATTTTGGGGAAAGTCGGGGCCAAAGTTACTCCGGAGTGAGTAAAAAGCACAATAGTATGCAAAATCCTCGTTTGCCCCGAGTGCTGGGGCGGCCTAGGATCAACCCCATCTACCCTGTGGACGCGGCCCTGGCTGCGATGATTCTCCTCCGTATCAACTCGAGGTTTTCACGATGGCCAAGGCAAGCTTCAACTGGATCGACCCACTGCTGCTCGATCAACAACTGAGCGAAGAAGAGCGCATGGTGCGCGACAGCGCCCAGCAATTCGCCGCCGACAAGCTGGCGCCGCGGGTGCTGGAAGCCTTCCGCCATGAACAGACCGACCCGGCGATCTTCCGCGAAATGGGCGAGACCGGCCTGCTCGGTGCGACCATTCCCGAAGCCTACGGCGGCAGCGGCCTCAACTACGTGTGTTACGGCCTGATCGCCCGCGAAGTGGAGCGGGTCGACTCCGGCTACCGTTCGATGATGAGCGTGCAGTCGTCGCTGGTGATGGTGCCGATCAACGAGTTCGGCAACGAAGCGACCAAGCAGAAATACCTGCCCAAGCTGGCCAGCGGCGAATACATCGGCTGCTTCGGCCTGACCGAACCGGATCATGGCTCCGACCCGGGCTCGATGATCACCCGGGCGAAGAAGGTCGACGGCGGCTACCGCCTGACCGGCGCCAAGATGTGGATCACCAACTCGCCGATTGCCGATGTGTTCGTGGTCTGGGCCAAGGACGACGCCGGCGAGATTCGCGGCTTCGTCCTGGAAAAAGGCTGGCAGGGTCTGAGTGCCCCGGCGATTCACGGCAAGGTCGGCCTGCGCGCCTCGATCACCGGCGAAATCGTCATGGACAACGTGTTCTGCCCGGAAGAAAACGCCTTCCCCGATGTGCGTGGCCTCAAGGGTCCGTTCACCTGTCTCAACTCGGCCCGTTACGGCATCAGCTGGGGCGCCCTGGGCGCCGCCGAAGACTGCTGGCACACCGCGCGCCAGTACTGCCTGGATCGCAAGCAATTCGGCCGGCCGCTGGCGGCCAATCAGCTGATCCAGAAGAAGCTGGCCGACATGCAGACCGAAATCACCCTGGCCCTGCAAGGCTGCCTGCGCCTCGGCCGGATGAAGGACGAGGGCAGCGCGGCGGTGGAGATCACCTCGATCATGAAGCGCAACAGCTGCGGCAAGTCGCTGGACATCGCCCGTATGGCCCGCGACATGCTCGGCGGCAATGGTATCAGCGACGAGTTCGGCGTGGCCCGGCACCTGGTCAACCTGGAAGTGGTCAACACCTACGAGGGCACCCACGACGTGCATGCGCTGATCCTCGGTCGCGCCCAGACCGGCATCCAAGCCTTCTACTGAGCCAGTCGCGACCACGGGCGGGTAGCCAGGCTGCCCGCCCGTTGTAGTTTCTGCGCCCTGACCCCGATTGAGGGCGGCAATGACGCCTGATGTTCTGGCCCTCGCCGCGACCGGCCCCTGATCCCGTTCAACGGCCGGCAAGGCGAGCCCCGTGGCGACGGCTCATCAGCCGAATCCAGTTTTCCCTTTATTCCCCGCGCCAGGAATCCGTTAATGGCATTGAGCATTTGCATTCTCGAAACCGATCACATCCGCCCCGAACTGGTCGCGCAGTATCGCGGTTATGGCTGGATGTTCCAGCAGCTGTTCGCCCAGCAACCGATCGCCGCCGAGTTTGAGGTGTTCAATGTGGTGCAGGGGCACTACCCGGACGATGCGCGGCGCTACGATGCCTACCTGATCACCGGCAGCAAGTACGACTCCTTCGGCGCCGAACCCTGGATCCAGACCCTGCGCGACTACGTGCTGGCGCGTTTTGCGGCCGGCGACAAGTTGCTCGGCATCTGCTTCGGCCACCAGTTGCTGGCCCTGCTGCTGGGCGGCAAGACCGAGCGCGCCGAGCAGGGCTGGGGGCTCGGCGTGCAGCAGTACCAAGTGCTCGAGCAGCGGGCCTGGATGCAGCCGCGCGCCGAGGCGCTGTCGATGCTGATCATCCACCAGGATCAGGTCACCCAGGCGCCGGCCAACGCCACCGTCCTGGCGGCCAGCGCCTTCTGCCCGATCGCCGCCTACCAGGTTGGCGACCAGGTGCTGTGCTGGCAGGGCCACCCGGAGCTGGTGGCGGACTATTCGCGGGCGATCCTCGACATCCGCAAGGCGCACTGGGGCGAGCAGGTCTACCGGCAGGCCATGGATAGCCTGGGGCAGGCGCACCAGGGGGCGGTGGTGGCCGAGTGGATGATGCGCTTCGTCGCCCAGGGCCAGCCGGCCGGCCTTGCGGCCGCTCAGGCAGGCGTCGAGTAGGCGTATTACGCACAGTAACAAGGGGTTGCTGCAGCAAAAAAGGCCTTGTCCGTCGTTGTGGAGTGAGGATATGGCACAGCAGCGTGCGAAATCCTCGTTTGCCGGGGCGCTCCCGGCCTCCTAGGATGAACCCACGCGTGCCGCTGCACGCGGCCATTTCCTGGAGTTGAAGCTATGTCCGGCGCCCTGTCGCATATCCGCGTTCTCGACCTGTCCCGCGTGCTCGCCGGCCCCTGGGCCGGGCAGATCCTCGCCGACCTCGGCGCCGAGGTGATCAAGGTCGAGCGCCCAGGTTCCGGCGACGACACCCGCCATTGGGGCCCGCCCTACGTCAAGGATGGCGAGGGCAACGACTCGCGCGAGGCGGCCTATTTCCAGAGCGCCAACCGCAACAAGCAATCGGTCACCCTGGACTTCACCCAGGCCGAAGGCCAGCGCCTGATCCGCGAACTGGTGCAGAACTGCGACGTGCTGCTGGAGAACTTCAAGGTCGGCGGCCTGGCCGCCTATGGCCTCGACTACGCCTCGCTGAAGGCGCTCAACCCACGGCTGATCTACTGCTCGATCACCGGCTTCGGCCAGGACGGGCCCTACGCCAAGCGCGCTGGTTACGACTTCATGATCCAGGGCCTGGGCGGCCTGATGAGCCTGACCGGGCGCCCGGAAGGCGAGGAGGGCGCCGGTCCGGTCAAGGTCGGCGTGGCCCTCACCGATATCCTCACCGGCCTGTATGCCACGGTCGGCGTGCTCGCCGCGCTGAATCAGCGCGAGCAGTCGGGCATCGGCCAACATATCGACGTGGCCCTGCTCGACGTGCAGGTCGCCTGCCTGGCCAACCAGGCGATGAACTACCTGACCACCGGGGTCGCGCCCAAGCGCCTGGGCAATGCCCACCCGAATATCGTGCCCTACCAGGATTTCCCCTCGGCCGATGGCGACTTCATCATCGCCGTGGGCAACGACGGGCAGTTCCGCAAGCTTTGCGAGGTTGCCGGCCTTCCGGCTTTGGCCGACGACTCGCGTTTTTCCACCAACCGGGCGCGGGTCGCCAACCGCGCCGAGCTGATCCCGTTGCTGCGCCAGGCCACGGTGTTCAAGACCACCGCCGAATGGATCGCCCAGCTGGAACGGGCCGGCGTGCCCTGCGGGCCGATCAACGACCTGGCCCAGGTGTTTGAGGATCCCCAGGTCAAGGCCCGCGGCCTGCGCATCGAGTTGCCCAACGGCCTGGGCAGCCGCACGCCGCTGGTGGCCAGCCCGCTGCGCCTGTCGCAAACGCCGGTGGAGTACCGCAACGCGCCGCCGCTGCTCGGCGAACACACCGAGCAGGTGCTGCAAAAGCATCTGGGACTGACGGCGCAGCAGATCGCCGCCTTGCGCGCGGCCGGGGTGCTCTGAGCGGCGGTGAAAAACGCTCGCCTGCCGCCGCCGCCGGGGCGCAACCGCGCGCGAACTGGAGGTGATTGCACCGGCCTGGCCCGGCGCCTGGGCGTGCAGCCGTGGCGCCGAGTGCCCGGGGCGCAGGCGTTGACACACATCAATACCCGCTTGCCGCCGATGTGTCAGCTTGATGCCATAGCTGCCGTCGGGGGAGTGATCACTATGCCACGGATGCAGTCGTACCGCGTTGAACAGGACGAATGCGCTCAGCGTCAAACGAAGCCGTCAGCCTCACGCAAGCAATCCAGGGCGGTCGACTACAAGCGGGCGTTGACCGCGACCCAGCTGTATCTGAGCGAAATCGGTTTCAGCCCCTTGCTCTCCGCGGAGCAGGAGCTGCACTTCGCACGCCTGGTGCGGCAGGGCGATCCGGCGGCGCGTAAACGCATGATCGAGAGCAATTTGCGTCTGGTGGTGAGGATTGCCCGCGCTTATGTCAACCGTGGCCTGATGCTGCTGGATCTGATCGAGGAGGGCAATCTGGGCTTGATCCGGGCGGTGAGCAAGTTCGACCCTGAGCTGGGCTGCCGCTTTTCGACCTACGCCACCTGGTGGATTCGCCAACACATCGAGTGGGCCGTCATGACTCAGGGCCGTACCATCCGCCTGCCGGTTCATGTGGCCAAGCGGCTCAATGCCTATCTGCACGCCGCCCATGTGCTGGCTGCCCGGCTCGAGCGCACTCCGACTGCCGAGGACATCGCCGAGCTGCTGGCCACGTCGCTGGACGAGGTCAAACGCATATTGCTGCTGGGTGAGCGGGTCGGCTCGATAGATGCCGTGCTCGGCTCCGATTCGGCCACCACCCTGCTTGAGACCTTGAGCGCCGAACAACCCAGCGATCCCTGCACGTTGCTGCAGGACGACCAGTTGCCGCATAGCATCGACAAGTGGCTGGCGGCGCTGAGTGACAGGCAGCGCGCGGTTGTGGTGCGCCATTTCGGTCTGCGTGGCCACGACAGCTGCACGTTGGAGGCGATCGGTCAGGAATTCGGCCTGACCCGCGAGCGGGTCAGGCAGATACAGGTCGAAGCACTCAGGCGCCTGCGCGTGATTCTGCAGGAGGATGGCCAGTCCAGCGACACCTTGCTCGAGTGACCCTGCTCGGGTGCGCCGTGCGGCCTGCTAGCTGCGTTGCGGGGTGTTGCGCAGCGCCGCGCCGCCCGCCACGTAGTAAGGCGCGGTGCTGCGCGGCAGCGGGGCGCGGCCGCGGATTTTATCGGCGATCTTCTCGGCCATCATGATGGTCGGCGCGTTGAGGTTGCCGGTGGTGATCAGCGGCATGATCGAGGCGTCGACCACCCGCAGCCCTTCGAGGCCGTGCACGCGGCCCTGGCCGTCGACCACCGCCATCTCATCGAAGCCCATCTTGCACGAGCAGGACGGGTGGAAGGCGGTTTCCGCATGCTCGCGGACGAAGGCGTCCAGCTCGGCGTCGCTCTGTACGTCCAGGCCGGGGCTGAGCTCGCGGCCGCGGAAGGGGTCGAGCGCCGCCTGGCGCATGATCTCGCGGGTGATGCGGATGCCGTCGCGGAACTCCTGCCAGTCCTGCGGGCTGGACATGTAGTTGAACAGGATGCTCGGGTGTTGGCGCGGGTCTTTCGACTTGGCCTGGACGCGGCCGCGGCTCGGCGAGCGCATGGAGCCGACGTGGGCCTGGAAACCGTGTTCCTTGACGGCGTTGCTGCCGTTGTAATTGATCGCCACCGGCAGGAAGTGGTACTGGATGTTCGGCCACTCGAACTCGGCGCTGGTGCGGATGAAACCACCGGCCTCGAACTGGTTGCTGGCGCCGGTGCCCTTGCCGAGGAGCAGCCATTTGGCGCCGATCGGCGGCTGGTTCCACCATTGCAGCGCCGGATACAGCGACACCGGCTCCTTGCAGGCGTATTGCAGGTACATCTCCAGGTGATCCTGGAGGTTCTCGCCGACCCCGGGCAGTTCGTGCACCAGGGGGATGTCGAGGTCGCGCAGTAACGCGGCCGGGCCGACCCCGGAGCGCTGGAGGATCTGCGGCGAGGCAATGGCACCGCTGCACAGCAGCACCTCGCGGCGCGCCCTGACGGTGGTCGGGGTGTCGCTGTCGCCGTGCAGGTAGTCGACGCCGATGGCGCGCTTGCCGCTGAACAGGATGCGCTCGGTCAGGGCATGGGTGACGATGCTCAGGTTCGGCCGGCCCTTGGCCAGGTCGAGATAGCCGCGCGCGGTGCTGGCGCGGCGGCCCTGCGGGGTCACGGTGCGATCCATCGGGCCGAAGCCTTCCTGCTGGTAGCCGTTGAGGTCGTCGGTGCGCGGGTAACCGGCCTGTACGCCGGCTTCGATCATGGCCTGGAACAGCGGGTTGTTGCCGGCCTTCGGCGTGGCCACGCTGAGCGGGCCGTCGCCGCCGTGGTAGGCGTTGGCGCCGCTGTCGCGGCTCTCCGCTTTCCTGAAATACGGCAGGCAGTCGAGGTAGCTCCAGTCTTCCAGGCCTTTTTCCTTGGCCCAGCCGTCGTAGTCGAGGGCGTTGCCGCGGATGTAGCACATGCCGTTGATCAGCGATGAGCCACCCAGGCCCTTGCCGCGCCCGCACTCCATGCGGCGGTTGTTCATAAAGGGTTCCGGCTCGGTCTCGTAGGCCCAGTTGTAGCGCCGGCCCTGCAGCGGGAAGGCCAGGGCGGCGGGCATCTGGGTGCGGAAATCCTGGCGGTGATCCGGGCCGCCGGCTTCCAGCAGCAGCACGCTGACCTCGGCGTCCTCGCTCAGGCGGGCGGCCAGCACGTTGCCGGCCGAGCCGGCGCCGATGATGATGTAGTCGAATTCTTGGGACATGGACGTCACCTGTAATAACGGGGCTGCGAGTGGTGGATCAAAACACCGAGGCGTAGTCGCCCAGTTCCACCTGTACCGACTTGATTCGGGTGTAATGCTCCAGGGTGCTCAGGCCGTTTTCGCGGCCGACGCCGGACTGCTTGTAACCGCCCACCGGCATTTGCGCGGGCGACTCGCCCCAGGTGTTGATCCAGCAGATGCCGGCCTCCAACCGGTGGATCATCCGGTGCGCGCGCGCCAGGTCGCGGGTCACCACGCCGGCGGCCAGGCCGTAGTCGGTGGCGTTGGCGCGGCGGAGCACCTCGTCTTCGCTGTCGTAGACCAGGATGCTCATCACCGGGCCGAAGATTTCTTCGCGCACTATGCTCATCTCGTCGTTGCAGTCGGTGAACACGGTCGGCGCGACATAGGCGCCCTGGGCGTATTCGCCGGCAGTGATGCGCTCACCGCCGATCAGCAGGCGTGCGCCTTCGCGGCGGCCTGTTTCGATGTAGTCGAGCACGCTCTGCATATGGGCGAAGCTGACCAGCGGGCCGAAGTTGACGTTGGCGTCCTGCGGGTTGCCCAAGCGGATGCGCCCCACCCGCTCCAGCACCTTGCTCTCGAAGCGCGCCTGCAGCATGCGCGGTACGAACACGCGGGTGCCGTTGGTGCAGACCTGGCCGGAACTGTAGAAGTTGGCCATCACCGCGATGTCGGCGGCGCGGTCGAGGTCGGCGTCTTCGCAGATGATCAGCGGCGACTTGCCGCCCAGTTCCATGGTCACTTCCTTCAGCGAGGAGCTGGAGGCGCTGGCCATGACCTTCTTGCCGGTGACGGTGCCGCCGGTGAAGGAAATCTTCTCGATGCCGGGGTGCTCGGTGAGCCACTGGCCGACCTCGCGGCCGCTGCCGGTGAGCACGTTGAACACGCCATCGGGCAGGCCGGCTTGGCTGTAGATCTCGGCCAGTTTGAGGGTGGTCAGCGAGGTGACTTCGCTGGGCTTGAAGATCATCGCGTTGCCGGCGGCCAGGGCCGGGGCGGATTTCCACAGGGCGATCTGGATCGGGTAGTTCCAGGCGCCGATGCCGGCGACCACCCCGAGTGGCTCGCGGCGGGTGTAGACGAAACTGCTGTCGCGCAGCGGAATCTGCTGGCCCTCGATGGCGGGCACCAGGCCGGCGTAATACTCGAGCACGTCGGCGCCGGTGACGATGTCGACGTAGCGGGTTTCCGACAGCGGCTTGCCGGTGTCGAGGGTTTCCAGTTCGGCCAGTTCGTCGTTGCGTTCGCGCAGGATCTCTACCGCGCGGCGCAGGATGCGCGAGCGCTGCATGGCGGTCATCGCCGCCCAGACTTTCTGCCCGGCGGCGGCGCTGGCCACCGCGCGCTCGACGTCGGCCTGGCTGGCGCGCTGGACGTTGGCGAGCACCTCGCCGGTGGCCGGGTCGATGCTTTCGAAGGTGGCGCCGCTGGTCGAATCGACATAGCGACCATCGATGTAGAGCTTCTGTTCGTCGAATCGGGCCAAGGCGGAATCCTCTCTTGTCTGTGGTCTTCGCAAGACTGGCTGGCTGCGGTGCGCCTCGGCCAGCTGGGTCGGCCGGGCAATGTCCAGGCCGGAAGGGTGAAAGCCAGCCTACGTTATTTTTATTGAACGATCAAACAACAAAAATAATCGAGAGCGACTCGCGGCGGTCTGGATGCGACAGGCCGCGTGTCCAGGGTCGGGCGAGAGGGAATTGTGGGCGGTACGACCTCGCGGCCTACACGGCGATCGGCATCGCCCCATCGCCATGTATAGACGCGCGTTGCGTTCAGCCAGCCTTGCCCAGCTGCTGGTCGAGGTAGTCGTAGGCGATCTGCAGAGCTTGCTGGGTGTCGAAGTTGCCGCCGGACAGCGCGCCGCGTAGCCACAGGCCGTCGATCAGCGCGGCCAGGCCGCGCGAGGCGGCGCGGGCTTGCGCCACGGGCAGGAGGCGGCGGAACTGGCAGCACAGGTTGGAATCCAGACGGTGGTCGTTGACCCGCTGCAAGCGGCGCAAGGCCGGCTGGTGCATGCTGCTGGCCCAGAATGCCAGCCAGGTCTTGATCGCCGGGCCGTTGACCTGGCTGTCGTCGAAGTTGCCGGCGATCATCGCGCGCAGGTGAGCCCGTGGGCTGTCGTCCTCGAGCGCGGCGCGCCGGCTGCGCACCGCATTGCTCAAGGCCAGCATCAGGTGGCGCATGGTGGCGTCGAGCAGACCGTTCTTGTCCTTGAAGTAGTGGCTGATGATGCCGTTGGACACCCCCGCCAGGCGGGCGATATAGGCGATGCTGGCATCGCTCATGCCAACCTGATCGACGGCTTCGAGGGTGGCCGCAATCAGTTGTGCGCGGCGGATCGGTTGCATTCCGACCTTGGGCATCGGTATCTCCGTGGTTTGAGGAATATCCCTGGGCGGGCGGCAGTCTAGGACGGTTTTTATTGGACGATCAATCAAATATGCCGTTTTATCCAGACCCTGGCGGCGCATACCGCTTCTGCTCGGCGGGCCGGCAAGCCGCCGCTGCCGTGACAGCACAGGGCTGCAGCATTATAATTTGATTAACATTAATCTTGAGCGATTGGCGATTTTATGGAAAGCAAGACCGCGCGCCTCACCGTGCTGATTGATCCGGTCAAGAAGAAGGCGTTCGAGGAGCTGTGCGCCGGGCAGGATCTGACGCCTTCTCAAGTCGTGCGCCAACTGATCCGCGATTACCTCGACAGCCACGGCGTTACCTACGCCACCCAGAACAAGCGTGGCCCAGGCGCCAAGGCATGAGCCACCGCGCCGGGTAGCGCGGCGAACGACTCAGCTGTGCTCCGGGACGTGCGCGCGCTCCTCGGCGGCGCTCAGCGCGGCGCCGAAGTTGGGGTGGTAATGCGCGCTGCCGATCTCCTGCAGAATGCCCGCCTTGCCCAGCTTGCTCAGCACCTTGTGGTTGGCCTCGCAGAGTTTCACCACGATGTTGCGCTTATGCAGTTGCTGAATGACGGCCTCCAGCGTTTGCAGGCCGGTGATATCCATGAACGGCACGCGGTGCAGGCGAATCACCAGCATCCGTGGGTCGGTATGGGTTTGTGCCAGCGCGCGCTCGAAGGTCTCGGCCGCGGCAAAGAACAGCGGCCCCTCGATCACGTACACCAGCACCCCAGGCGGCAGGCGGGTATGGCCGCCACCCCGTAGCTCCGCTTCCAGTTCCTGTTCGACGACCTGCTGCACCTCCACCGAGGAGGCCATGCGCCGCATGAAATTCAGCATCGCCAGAATCACCCCGATGTTCACGGCGATCACCAGGTCGCTGAACACCGTGAGGCCGAAGGTGATCAGCAGAATCGCCACGTCCGCCCGCGGTGCCCGCAGGATCATGCGCTTGAAGTGGCGCAGTTCGCTCATGTTGTAGGCGACCACGAACAGGATCGCCGCCAGCGCGCACAGTGGAATGTCCGAGGCCAGTGGGGCCAGGAACAGGATGATCAGCAGCAAGGTGATCGCGTGCATGATGCCGGCCAGTGGGCTGGTGCCGCCGTTACGGAGATTGGTTGCGGTGCGCGCAATCGCGCCGGTGACGGCGAAGCCGCCGAACAATGGCGTGGCCAGGTTGGCGATGCCCTGACCGATCAGCTCCTGATTGGAGTCATGCTTGCTGCCCGCCATGCCGTCGGCCACCACCGCCGACAACAGCGACTCGATCGCCCCCAGCATGGCAATCGCAAAGGCCGGGCCGATCAGTTCGATGATCCGCGACAGGCTAACGGCCGGCAGGCCGAACTCGGGCAGGCCCTGGGGAATGCCGCCAAAGGCGCTGCCGATGGTGGCCACCCCATCGAACTGAAACAGGGCCTGGAGCAGGGTGACCACCAGCATCGCCACCAATGGGCCAGGCACGCGCTGGAGCCCCGGCAGCTTTGGCGACAGCAGCACCAGGGCCAGGCTGAGCATGGCCAGCAGGGTGGTGGCCGGGTGCAGCTGCGGCAGCAGGTGCACCAAATGCCAGACCTTTTCGTGGAAATGCTCGCCGCCGACCCTGGGCAAGCCGAAGAAGTCCTGCCATTGGCCGACCCAGATGATCACCCCGATCCCGGCAGTGAAGCCGACGATCACCGGGGCGGGAATGAACTTGATCACGGCTCCCAGCCGGGTAATCCCGAGCGCCAGCAGCATGGCGCCGGCCATCATGGTGGCGATCTGCAGGCCATCGATGCCGTGCTCGGCGGTGATGCTCGCCAGAATCACGATGAACGCGCCGGTCGGCCCGGCGATTTGCAGGCGGCTGCCACCAAACACGGATACCAGCACGCCGCCAACGATCGCCGAGTAGATGCCTTGCTCCGGTTTGACTCCCGAGGCCATCGCAAAGGCCATGGCCAGCGGCAATGCGACTATTCCGACGATCACCCCGGAGACCAGGTTGTTCAGCCAGTGTTGGCGCCCCAGTAAACCGGCTTTCCACGCTTCATGTAGCGCAATCATGGTGAACTCCTCGGCGAGTACATGTGCATGATATTATCATGTGGTGATAACAAAGTGCCTCTTTGCCACTGAGCGCACAGTTGTGCGCGAGCACCACCAAGCGGGTGACCGAAATGAACCGTAACGACGTTAAAACCAAGCATGCCGAGGGCGTCAGCTTTGACACCCATGTGATCGCCAACCCGACCCATATCAAAGAATGGATCGTGTTTTTCAAGAAGGATGCGGGGAGAAGTTATTTTCTGGTCGATGACGGCGAGGAAGTCGAGTCATTCGTCCGTCTGGATGACTTGATCGACGAGTTGCGCGAGCTGGGGATCAAGAACGCCGAGATCCACCTCTAACAGTCTGTTGAACAAGACGCTGTCCCAGTGAGAGCGCACTGCCAGGCAGAAACGAGAAAGCGGGCCGTAGCCCGCTTTTTCGTGTTGCTGACGCTGGCTTACTTCAACCAGCCCGCCACGCGCTCGGGGTTGGCGGCGACCCAATCCTTGGCGGCCTGTTCCGGCTTGGCGCCTTCGCTGACGGCCAACATCACCGCGCCCACTTCTTCTGGGCCCCAGGAGAATTTCTTCAGGAAAGCGGCGGCTTCCGGAGCCTTGGCTTCCATCCCCATGCTGGCCACGGTGTCGATATGCTCGGCTTCGCCGAAGACATTCTGCGGGTCTTCGAGGAAGCGCAGTTTCCACTTGGCGAACATCCAGTGCGGAATCCAGCCGGGAACCACGATGGCTTCCTGCTTCTTCTCGGCGCGGGCCAGGGCGATGGCCATGGCCGGGCCGGAACTCGGCATCAGTTTGAAGTCCAGTTTGTATTTCTCTATGGCTTCTTCGGTGCGGCGCATCACGCCGGCGCCGGCGTCGATGCCGGTGATCTTGCCGTCGTAGGCTGCTTTGCTCTTGTTCAGGTCTTCGATGCTCTTGGCCTCGACGTAATCCGGCACCACCAGGCCGATCTTGGCGCCTGCGTAGTTGGTGCCGAGCACCGCTACCTTGTCTTTCATCTTGGCGTAGTACTCGCCGTGGGTGACCGGCAGCCAGGCGGAGAGGGTGACGTCGAGGTCGCCGCGGGCCACGCCCTGCCACATGATGGCCGGTTCGACCGGCATCAATTTGACCGGGTAGCCGAGCTTGCTGGTGAGGATTTCGCCGGCGACATGGGTGGCGGCGACGCTGTCGTCCCAGCCGTTGACGTAGCCGATGGTCAGGGCAGGCTTGTCCGCCGCCATGGCGGTGGTCATGCCCAGCGCGAGTGCGGCGACGCCCAGGCTTTTCAGGCAGAAGGTGGATAGTTTGCGCATAAATTTGGTGCTCCATCAGTGAGAGTGGCAGTTCAACTGTGTTACTGGCTCGTGCTGATTGCGGGTGTTGCGCTGGCCGGTTAGCCCATGCCAGGTATATGTGTCCCTGCCCGTCTGGCGCGAACGCCAGGCGGGCCAGAGCTTTTACAGGCCGACGAATTTCTTCACGGCGGCGGCGCCATCCTGGCCGTCATAGGTGGTGACGCCAGCCAGCCACTTGTCCAGGGCTTGCGGGTTGGCCTTGATCCAATTCTTCGCCACCTCGGCCGGGTCTTCCTTCTCCAGCACTTTTTCCATCAGCTGGCTTTCGATCTCGACGCTGAATTGCAGATTGTTCAGCAGCTTGCCGACGTTGGGGCAGCGCGCTTCGTAATCCGGCGTGACCACGGTGTAGACCTTGGCCGCGCCGTAATCCGGACCGAACACGTCATCGCCGCCCGACAGGTAGGTGAGGTCGAACTGGGTGTTCATCGGGTGCGGTGCCCAGCCGAGGAACACCACCGGCTTCTGCTTCTTCACCGCGCGTTGCACCTGCACCAGCATGCCGGCTTCGCTGGACTCGACCATGCGGAAACTGCCCATGCCGAACTGGTCGCTCTTGATCATGTTTTCGATCAGCAGGTTGCCGTCGTTACCGGGCTCGATGCCGTAGATCTTGCCGTCGAGTTCTTTCTTGAACTTGGCGATGTCCTGGAAGCTTTTCAGGCCAGCCTCAGCCAGATAGGTCGGCACGGCGAGGGTGTACTTGGCACCCTCCAGGTTGGCGGTCGGCAGCACTTTGACGCCGCCATTCTTGGTGAAGGGTTCGATCACCGCGTCCATCGAGGGTGCCCAGTAGCCGAGAAATACATCGATCTGGCCCTTTTGCACCCCGGTGAAGGCAATCGGTACCGAGGCCATGATCTTGCGCGTCTGGTAGCCCAAGCCTTCGCTCAGGGTCATGGCCACGCCGGTGGTGGCGGCGATGTCGGCCCAGCCGATCTCGGCGAAGCGCACCTGTTTGCAGCTTTCCGGCTCCTGGGCCCAGGCGCTTTGCAGCAGGGTGCAGGACAGCAGGCCAACTCCAGCAATAGTTTTCAACTTGTTCATGTATGACTCCCTGTGTGAATGGATAAGGTGAAGGTCTTACTGGCGCTGCAATTTCGCGCTCACCCAGCTAATCAGGGTGCTGCGTTTCTCGCTTTGTTTGGTGCCGAAGCTTTCGGTAATGCGGTCGAGGATGATCGCCAGCAGCACCACGGCCATGCCGCTTTCGAAGCCTAGACCGATATCCAGACGCTGGATGCTCGCGAGTACGTCGTTACCCAGGCCGCCGGCGCCGACCATCGAGGCAATGATCACCATCGACAGGGCCATCATGATGGTCTGGTTGACCCCGGCCATGATCGACGGCATGGCGCTGGGCAGCTGCACCTTGAGCAGCAGTTGGGCCTTGCTGCAGCCGAAGGATTGGCCGGCTTCGATGATTTCCTTGTTGACCTGGCGAATGCCCAGGTTGGTCAGGCGCACCGCCGGTGGCATGGCGAAAATTACCGTGGCGATGATCCCCGGCACCCGGCCGAGGCCGAACAGCATGGCGGCCGGAATCAGATAGACGAACGCCGGCATGGTCTGCATGAAGTCGAGAATGGGGCGGATGATGGTCGCCACGCGCTCGCTCTTGGCCGCCCAGATGCCCAGGGGGATGCCCCACAAGAGGCTGATCAGCGTCGCGGAGAAGGTCAGGCCGAGGGTCACCACGGTCTGTTCCCAGAAACCGGTGAGGACGATCAGAATAAAGGACACGGCGGTAAAGGCGGCGAAGCGCGCACCGATACGCCAGAGGCCGAGGCCGACGAAGATGGCGATCAGCAGCCACGCGGGAGGCAGCATGAGGATGGCCTCGATGCCTTCGGAAAACGTACTGACCACGCTGCCGATGCTGTCGAAACCGTTGCTGTAGTTGTCCAGCAGGTGCTGCACGCCGTCGTTGACCCAGCTGCCCAGGTCGAGCTTCTTGTCACTCATGTCATTCTCCCTGCATGCGGGTCAGCAGGCGACCCTTGCTAATGGCGCCAGAGTATTGGCCATTGCCGCCGACAACCGGGATTGGCCCTTCATTGATTACCAGGCGCTCGATCACCTTATCCAGGGGCATATCTTCCGGCACCGGGGTGATCTGCTTCACCACGTTTTGGTCGAGTCTGCAGGACTGACCTCCTTCGACCAGCAGGGCGATCTTCTCCAGGCTGATCGAACCGTAGAAGCGGTTGTTCTCATCGACAATGAAGGCGTAGTGCTTGTCCAGTTCCTGCAGTTTTTGCGAGACCATCTGGGCGTCCGGGGCCACTCCGTTGTGCACGAAGATCGGCACGCTGTTGGCCATCAGCTGGCCGGCGGTGAGGTAGCGGTTGGTGTCGACGGTGTCGAAGAAGTTGCGCACGTAGTCATTGGCCGGATTGTCGACCAGCTCTTGCGGAGTGCCGACCTGCACCAGCTTGCCGCCTTCCATGATGGCGATGCGGTTGCCGATGCGCATGGCCTCCTCAATGTCGTGGGAGACGAAGATGATGGTGCGGCGGTGGGTCTTCTGCAGCTCGAGCAGCAAGTCCTGCATTTCGCGGCGCTTGAGCGGATCGAGGGCGGAAAACGCCTCGTCCATGATCATCATCGAGGGGTCGACGGCCAAGGCGCGGGCCAGGCCGACGCGCTGCTGCATGCCGCCGGAAAGTTCATGGGGGTGCATCTGCGCGAAGGTTTCCAGGCCGACCTCCTTGAGCACCTCCATGGCGCGCTTCTCCCGCTCCTTGCGGCCTATGCCTGCCACTTCCAGGCCGAAGGCGGCATTGTCCAGCACGGTGCGCGAAGGCATCAGGGCGAAGGACTGGAAGACCATGCTCATGTCGCGGCGACGCAGGTCGATGAGTTCCTTGCTGCTCATCTTGGCGACGTTATGGCCGTCGATGAACACATTGCCGCCGGAGGGCTCTATCAGTCGGTTGATCAAACGAATCAGGGTCGATTTGCCTGAGCCGGAAAGGCCCATGAGGACGAAGATTTCGCCCTCTTCGACACTGAACGACACGTCGCTTACACCAATCACCGCGCCGGTTTCGGCGAGGACTTTATCCTTGCTCCAACCTTGCTTGCTCTGGGCGATGGCTTCTTGAGGCTTGTTGCCAAAAACCTTATACAGATTTTCGACCACGATTTTTCCGGCTTTCATGGGAGGTTCCCCTTCAGTAGACATCCAGATCAGTTACACGGAACCTGGCGCGCGGCGATCGCGCTCTCCTGGTGATGTCGACTGTTCTTGCCTGTGTGAGTGTGGGTGGTTCCAAGTTTTGGACAGCGTTCTGGGGCGCGGCCAGCTGCTGCGCATTCAGGCGCACACTAAGTGGCGCACCATGAGCTCGAGAGGTCAGGGGCGTTACTTGGTCATGCCGATGAATGAACTTTGCTGTGCCGTGTCGCAAACTGCTTTCCAAACCCTCTGGCAGAGTAACGAAGGCCAATCCGTTGGGATTTAACAGCCCTTCCTGAGCTGCGCGTACATCCGAAATTTCTTGTTGGGCTGGCACCCACTTGAGATGGCCAGCGCTATCTAATATTCGGTCCAGAGTGTGGGAACTCTGGTCTGTCGACCCTGTTAAGAGTCCACAGCGACGAAATCGGCTGGCTCAACAATATAGTCTTCGAATCGCGGCAATTGTCGGTTTGCGACTCTGACGTATTGGGCGGCGACATGGCCGACCTATAAAAACCATAACAGAGTTTTTTAGCCCTTGGCCAAGGCTGAAACCCGCGCCAGCCGTGGTTTTCAGCTATTGACATGAGTGTAGCCAGCGTATGCCGGGGGCTGCGCCGGAATGAAAAAAAATCTAGTTCAGGGCATTTTTTTGCTGTCCGATGGCAAATCTGCCGCGCTGCCGTCGCGCCGAGTGACGCCCCGCAGCCATTGTTTGACCGTCTGCGGATTGGCCTGCAGCCAGGCCTTGGCTTCGCGCCGGCGGTTGGTGCTCTGGTTGAGGATGGCCTCCATCAGGTGGTTTTCCATCTGCAGGCTGAAGCGCAGGTTTTGCAGCAACCGGCCGAGGTTCGGGCACTGCTCGGTATAGCCTTTGCGCACGCTGGTATAGACGGTGGCACCGCCGAAGTTGGGGCCGAAGAAATCGTCGCCGCCTCCCAGGTAGTGCATCTGTACTTGATTGTTCATCGGGTGCGGCTCCCAGCCGAGAAACACCACCCACTGTTTGAGGTGCTCGGCGCGTTTGACCTGGGCGAGCATGCCCGATTCGCTGGACTCCACCAGGCTGAAACCGGCCAAGCCGAAGGCATTGCTGTCGATCATCTTGCGGATCAGTTTGTTGCCGTCGTTGCCGGGTTCTATGCCATAGAGTTTGCCGTCAAGTTCCGTCTTGTAACGCGCGATATCGGCGAAGTTCTTCAGGCCGCCGTCGTACGCGGCCTGGTTCACCGCGAGGGTGTATTTGGCGCCTTCCAGGTTGGCGATTACGGTTTCCACCGCCCCGCTGTCCAGGTAAGGCCTGATGTGAGCCTCCGAGGTCGGCATCCAGGTGCCGAGGAACACATCGATTTTGTTGTCCTGCAGGGCCTTGTAGGTGTCTGGTACCGACAGGCGCTTGACCTGGGTGCGGTAGCCCAGGTCATTCAGCAGCAGACGGGTGACGGCGGTGGTGACGGTGATGTCGGTCCAGCCGACGTCGGCGAAGCGCACCAGATCGCAGGTCGCGGGTTCGGCGGCGTGGGCCAGTAACGGGGTGCTCAACGCGAGCGTCAGCAGGCAGTGCGCGGGCAATTTCATGGGCATCTCCAATAGCCGGGTGAGGGATCCCTCGGGGTTCCTGAGCATGCCCTGGCGAGACGGGCGGCGGCTGGCCGGTGCATGGGCGGCTGGATCATTACGCCAGAGCCGGATGGCTGCCTATGTGCCAGGTCGCAGGTGGGATGCTGCTGTCGCATACGGCAATGCGGCGCCCTGAAACTGTGCGCCAGATCACTGGCGAGCCTGGCGAATGCGGCCCCGCATAATTCGGCTCCGCGCGAGTCATGCTGACGGCTTTGGACATGAACGCGTCGGTGTGGGACGTCTGCGGTTCGCGCAAATCCCGATGATGGCCGCAAAGCTGGAATGCGACCGGGAGATTAGTTGTGGCTATCAGTGTGTTCGACTTGTTCAAGATCGGTATCGGGCCTTCCAGCTCGCATACCGTCGGCCCCATGCGCGCCGCCGCGCTGTTTCTCGGCGCGCTGCGCGAACGGCGCATGCTGGAGCGGGTGCAGCGCGTGGAAGTACGCCTGTATGGCTCGTTGGCGGCCACCGGCGTCGGTCACGGCAGCGACCGTGCGGTGATCATGGGCCTGATGGGCGACTGGCCGGATCAGATCGACCCGGCGCAGATCGAGCCGCGCATCGCGGCGCTGCTCGAGAGCGGCCAATTGCTGCTCGACGGCGATGTGCCGGTGGTTTTCGACTGGGCGCGCGACATGCGGCTGCTCGACGAAAACCTGCCTTACCACCCCAATGCCATGACCCTGACGGCCTTCGCGGTCGACGGCGGCGTGCTGCACGGCGACACCTATTATTCGGTCGGCGGCGGCTTCGTGATCGACGCCGAGCAGGCCGCCAGCGGCCAACTGGACCAGGATCACACCGCGCTGCCCTACGACTTCTCCAGCGCCGAGGAGCTGTTGCGCCTGTGCAAGGCGCACGGCCTGCGCGTGTCCGAATTGATGATGGCCAACGAGAAGGCCTGGCGCAGCGAGGCGCAGATCCGTAGCGGCCTGATGCGCCTGTGGCAGGCCATGCGCGACTGCGTCGAGCAGGGCCTCAAGCACGAGGGCATCCTGCCCGGCGGGCTCAACGTCAAGCGCCGCGCGGCCAAGCTGCACCGCAGCCTGCAGGAAATGAGCAAGCCCAACGTGATCGGCTCGACCCTCAGCGGCATGGAGTGGGTCAACCTGTTCGCCCTGGCGGTCAACGAGGAAAATGCCGCCGGCGGGCGCATGGTGACCGCGCCGACCAACGGCGCGGCCGGGATCATTCCGGCGGTACTGCACTACTACGTGCGCTTCAGCCCGGCCGTCAGCGAAGCCGACGTGGTCGACTACCTGCTGGCCGCCGCCGCGGTGGGCATCCTGTGCAAGAAGAACGCCTCGATCTCCGGTGCCGAAGTCGGCTGCCAGGGCGAGGTCGGTTCGGCCTGCGCGATGGCCGCCGCCGGCCTGGCGGAGATCCTCGGGGCTACCCCGGAGCAGCTGGAAAACGCCGCCGAGATCGGCCTGGAGCACAACCTCGGGCTGACCTGCGATCCGGTCGGCGGGCTGGTACAGGTGCCCTGTATCGAGCGCAACGCGATCGCCGCGGTGAAGGCGATCAACGCCGCGCAGATGGCCCTGCGCGGCGACGGCCAGCACTTCATCTCGCTCGACCGGGTGATCCGCACCATGCGCGACACCGGCGCCGACATGCACGACAAGTACAAGGAAACCTCGCGCGGCGGCCTGGCCGTGAGTGCCATCGAATGCTGAAGGCGCCAGCGTGGCGTCTTTTTGAGCCGGTTGTGAGGCGTCAGTGCGCTTGCTGACGCTCGCCAGCGGCTCATTTTGGTGCCGGTTGCTAAGGGTTCCTGGCAACTATTGCTGCAGCGCCGAGCGCGCCGCTCGGGCGACCCTGGTGACCGTCCGGTCAGGTGCAGTTACCCTGTCCGTTACTGCCACCATGGCCTTTCGTAACGACGCTGGCATTGGCCTGCTCGGAGGGTGCTACCGAAATGCTCAAGCTCCCGTATGCCGGGGCTTGTGGTCGTAAACGGAATGTTTTGTCGCTCCTGGCAAAGCCTTGCGGTTGGGGGGGTGTCTGCACCCCGTCAGGTTTGTTGAACAAGTAATCAATTTAGGCATGACCTTTGCGTTGTTATCCACGCCGATCTGGGGTTGTGGCCTACCAGAATCACAAAAAATAGAGCCCCGCCGTGATGCGGGCTCAACACCGTGTTTAGCTTTGCGCGAGGGTCTTATCAATGTCACAGTTCAGCCAAGGGGCGCAGCCCCACAACCCTCCCCAGGCCATCGGCTTTCTGCTGCTGGACAACTTCACCCTGATTTCCCTGGCCTCGGCGGTGGAGCCCCTGCGCATGGCCAATCAGCTCTCCGGCAAGGAGCTGTATCGTTGGTACACCTTGACCCAGAACGGTTGCCCGGTAAGCGCCAGCGATGGTCTGCAGATCACCCCGGACGCCGGCCTGGACAACGCCCCGATGCTGAACTCGGTGGTCGTCTGCGGCGGCGTGGATATCCAGCACAGCGTCACCCGCGAGCACCTGCACTGGCTGCAGAGCCAGGCGCGCCATGGCCGCCTGATGGGCTCGGTGTGCACCGGCGGCTGGGCCCTGGCCAAGGCCGGCCTGCTCGACGGTTACGAATGCAGCGTGCACTGGGAAGTTCTCGCGGCGATGCAGGAAGCCTTCCCCCGTGCGGCCATCACCACCCGTCTGTTTTCCATCGATCGCAACCGTTACACCAGCTCCGGCGGTACCGCGCCGATGGACATGATGCTGCACCTGATCGGCCGCGAGCATGGCCGCGAATTGGCGGCGGCGATCTCCGACATGTTCATCTACGAGCGCATTCGCAACGAGCAGGATCACCAGCGCGTGCCGCTCAAGCACATGCTCGGCACCAACCAGCCGAAACTGCAGGAAATAGTCGTGTTGATGGAGGCCAACCTGGAGGAGCCGATCGACCTCGATGGCCTGGCCAGCTACGTCGATGTCTCGCGTCGCCAGCTCGAGCGCCTGTTCCAGAAATACCTGCACTGCTCGCCGTCGCGCTATTACCTCAAGCTGCGCCTGATCCGCGCCCGCCAGTTGCTCAAGCAGACCTCGATGTCGATCATCGAGGTGGCCTCGGTGTGCGGTTTCGTCTCCACCCCGCACTTCTCCAAGTGCTACCGCGAATACTTCGGCATTCCGCCGCGCGACGAGCGTAGCGGGCAGAACCTGGTGAGCATGAGGGCTTTGGTGCCGTTGCCGGAAGACCTGCTGCGGCCGTCCTCGACCTCGGCCCTGGCCGCGCTGACCCGCGCCCAAGGCGAGTCGACCTTCGCCAGCGTGCGGCTCTAACAGGCCCGCGTGCGGCTAAGCGCCGGTCGGACTTTTTCGCAGTAGAACCACGTTAAGTCCGACAGGCTCCCAGGCAGATGAAATTCGGTTCGCGCAGGAAGTCGCGCCAGAATTCATCGCCATGTTGTTCCAGGCCTTGTTGCGAAACCGTGGGCGATTGCCAACGGCAGGCGCCGAAGCCGGCCTCGCGCAAGGCCCACTCGTAGGTTGCGCGGCTCCAGTGGACATTGAACAGGCGGATTGCGTGGCTGCCGGTGAAGAACGCGTATTCCACGGCGTCGCCTTCGTGCAGCGGCGAGGGGCTGTGCACCAGGTAGCCATACTTGCGCGTGGCCTGGTCATTCCGCGGCGGGAACAAGGGGGTCGCATTGATGCTGGCGACCAGTTGCCCACCCGCTTTGAGGTTGTTGTAGGCCGTGCGGCAGAGCGCCAGCAGCGCCTCCTTAGACGCGGCGTAGTTGAACAGAAACGCCGCACTCACCATGTCGAAGCTGCCAATGGTGCCGAGGGCGGCCACATCGCTGTGGATATAGCTGATCCCCAGAGGCCGTTGCTTTTCCGCCTGTCGAGCCAGTTCGATCATGCCCGCCGAGATGTCCACGCCGACGACCTGGCGTGCGCCTTGGCGTTTTATCGTTCGGCTGAAACGCCCTTCGCCGCAGGCCAGATCCAACACCGTTTTGCCCTGCACATCGCCGAGCAGATTGAGGTAGGTGAACTCCTCGGCGTGTTTCTTCACCGTCAGTTCGCCATGCACGACTTGGTAGGCGAGAGAAATATCATCGTAGGCGGTGGGCATAGGTATTCCTTGCGGGTGCGGCCGATCCGGGCCGCGAATTGGGTTGGCGACGATTCCGGCCGTGCCCCGCGAGCCGGGTGAAAATAGCGAGCGCCGCCGCTGGACCGCCTGACGGTGGTCTGGCGACGGCGCTCGATGCATCACACGCTCGAGTCGGGCATGCTCGCTTTACGCTGCTCGATGTAGGCCAGCAAGGCCGCGTCGATGGCCGGATCCAGCTCCGGTGCCTGGTACTCGGCCAGCAGCTTCTTCCAGCGCGCATTGGCGCGCTGGGCCATGTCCAGCCGGCCGTCGGCATCCCATTGCTCGAAGCTGTTGTTGTCGGTGATCGGCGACAGGTAGAAGGCGGTCTTGAAGTTCGCCTGGGTGTGGTTGCAGCCGAGGAAGTGCTTGCCCGGGCCCACTTCGCGAATCGCATCCATGGCCTGGCCGTTCTCCGACAGGTCGACGCCCTTGAGCAGGGTCTGCATCATACCGGCCTGGTCGGCATCCATGATGAACTTCTCGTAACCCATGGCCAGCCCCCCCTCCAGCCAGCCGGCGGTGTGCAGGGCGAAGTTGACCCCGCCCAGGGTGGTCGGCAACAGGGTGTTGGCGCTCTCGCTGGCGGCCTGGGCATCGGGCACCTTAGACGCGGTAAAGGAGCCGCCGGAACGGAACGGCACCCCCAGGCGTCGGGCCAGGTTGGCCATCACGTAGAGCACCAGCGCCGGTTCCGGGGTGCCGAAGGTCGGCGCGCCGGACTGCATGGACATGGAGCTGGCGAAGCTGCCGAACACCACGGGCGCGCCCGGGTTGACCAGTTGCACGAACGCCATCCCGGCCATGGCCTCGGCCAGGGTCTGGGCGGCAGTGCCGGCGATGGTCACCGGCGACATGGCGCCGGCCAGGATGAACGGGGTGACGATGCAGGCCTGGTTGGCGCGGGCATAGACCTTGGCGGCGCCGAGCATGGTGTCGTCGAAGGTCATCGGCGAGTTGGCGTTGATCAGGTTGACCACGCAGGTCTTGGGTTTGCCGGTGTCCGGGTCGAGCCAGGCGTCGCCGAACAGGATCTTGGCCATTTCGACCGTGTCCTGAGCGCGTTCCGGGTGGGTGACCGAGCCCATGAAGCACTTGTCGGAGTACTTCATGTGGCTGTAGATCATGTCCAGGTGGCGCTTGTTCACCGGCAGGTCGACCGGTTCGCAAATGGTGCCGCCGGAGTGGTGAATGCTCGGCGACAGGTAGGCCAGTTTGACGAAGTTGCGGAAGTCCTCGATGGTTCCGTAGCGCCGTCCGCGGTCGATGTCATGGACGAAGGGGCAGCCGTAGGCGGGCACGAACACGGTGTTGGCGCCGCCGATGCGTACGCTGCGCGCCGGGTTGCGCGCATGCTGGGTGAACTCGCGTGGGGCATTGTCCTGGATCAGCTTGCGGCACATGCCGCGCGGCATGCGCACCCGCTCGCCCTGGACATCGGCGCCGGCGTCGCGCCAGATCTGCAACGCCTCGGGGTCATCGCGAAAATCGATGCCGATTTCCTCGAGGATGGTGTCGGCGTTGGCCTCGATGATGGCCAGGCCTTCATCGCCGAGCACCTCGTAATACGGAATGTTGCGTGTGCTGTAGGCAGGCTGCGAGGACTGGGCGTCCGCGCGGCTGGCGCGGCGTGCGTCACTGCCACCCGAGCGTCGGCGTGTGGGGGTTGAGCTCATGCTGGGGTACTCCCTCGGTGGTGGTCGATCATGGTGGCGTCACCGGGACGCCGCGGTATGGCGGTGCAGTGCAGCGGTTGGGTTAGTCGAGACATGCTTCGTTACCCCAGGCGGATTGCATGATGCCGGCGGGAAAGACAATCCCGTGTTGGCGACAGGTCGCCTCCAGGGTGTTGAGCAGCAGGCAGGCGATGGTCATCGGACCGACGCCGCCGGGAACCGGGGTGATGGCGCCGGCGACCGTGCTGGCGCTGGCGAAATCCACGTCGCCGACCAGGCGCGCCTGGCCGTCCTCTTCGATGCGATTGATGCCGACGTCGATGACGGTCGCCCCGGGTTTCAGCCAGTCTCCGGGAACCAGTCGCGCTCGCCCGACCGCGGCCACCAGGATGTCCGCGCGCCGGCACTCGGCTTGCAGATCGCGGCTGCGCGAGTGGGCGATGGTCACCGTGCAGTGCTCGTTGAGCAGCAGGCTGGCCATGGGCTTGCCGACGATGTTCGAGCGCCCCAGCACCAGGGCATGCAGGCCGCTCATGTCGCCCAGGTGGTGCTTGAGCAGCATCAGACAGCCCAGTGGCGTGCAGGGCACTATGCCCTGGCCGCCGGTGGCCAGCGCGCCGACGTTGAGCGGATGAAAACCGTCGATGTCCTTGTCCGGGCGGATCGCGTTGATCACCCGCTCGGCGTCCACCTGCGGCGGCAGCGGCAGCTGCACCAGAATGCCATGCACCGCCGGATCCTGATTCAGGCGCTCGATCAGCTCGAGCAACTGCGCCTGCGGCACGCTGTACGCCAGGCGGTACTCGAAGGATGCCATCTCGGCCTCGCGGGCCTGGTTGGCCTTGTTGCGCACGTAGATCTGGCTGGCCGGGTCTTCGCCGACCAGGATCACGGCCAGGCCGGGGGTCACCAGATCATGCTCGCGCAGCTTGCGTACCTGGCGGCCGATTTCTTCGCGCAGGCGGGCCGCATACGCCTTGCCATCGATGATGTGTGCCATGGGGGAAATCCTGTGTTGGTCGGCATGCACCCGGCCTGCGGCCGAGCATGGGGGCGGCGGCTGGCGTCGGCTCAGCGGAACACCACGGTGGTATTGCCGTTGGTGAAGACCCGGTGCTCCAGATGGAAGCGCACCGCGCGGGACAACGCCATGTTTTCCGCATCGCGACCGACGGCGGCGAGCTGCTCGGCGTTGTAGGTGTGATCCACGCGCTCGACGATCTGCTCGATGATCGGACCCTCGTCGAGATCGGAGGTCACGTAGTGGGCGGTCGCGCCGATCAGCTTGACCCCGCGGGCATAGGCCTGGTGATAAGGCTTGGCACCCTTGAAGCCGGGCAGGAACGAGTGGTGGATATTGATCGCCCGGCCGCACAGCTTGTCGCACAGATCCTCGGAAAGGATCTGCATGTAGCGCGCCAGCACCACCAGCTCGGCGCCGCTCTCGTCGACGATCTCCAGCAGCCGTGCCTCTTGCTCGGCCTTGTTCTCCGGGGTCACCGGCAGGTGGTAGAAGGGAATCCCGTGCCAGTCGGCCAGGGGCTTGAGATCCGGATGGTTGGAGACGATGGCCGCAACCTCCATCTTGATCTCGCCGGTGCGCTGGCGATACAGCAGGTCGTCCAGGCAGTGGTCGAACTTGGAGACCGCGATCAGCACCTTGGGCGGGGTCAGGGTGTCATGCATCTGCCACTCCAGGCCGTCGACCTCGGCCACCGCGGCAAAGGTCTCCTGCAGCACCTGGAAGGGCGGGGTTTCGCCGGGAGTCGTGGAGAACACCGCGCGGACATAGAAGTTGCCGCTGGAGATCTGGTCGAACTGGGCCATCTCCATGATGTAACAGCGGTTTTGCGCGAGAAAGGTGGAGATTCTGGAGATTGTGCCGATGGCGCCAGGGCAGCTGGCCTTCAGCACATAGATGTTCTTTCCTTCGGTCGTGGCAGACATTGTGGGCATTTCGATCTCCGGGCAACTAGACGTTCTTGTTAGGCGTTCGGACGTGGCGACGCGTTGGGTGACCGGGGCGACGCATGATTCGGACTGCTCGAAATGTACTCGCGTAACCCGCGGTCACTTATCCTTGGGCGACATCCGGCATCGTTCGGACGACACCGCGAAAATTCCGTCGCTTTCGAAAAAATTGATCTAGATCAATATTTTACCGAGCAAGTAAAAATTCTTTTGACGCCTCGTTGGTTTGGTCGCGCATCGACATGTCCGCGTCGTCTGTGTGGTTACTGGCAGGGCGGCCTGTGCCTAATCTGCGAACTCAACAGCGCCGCCAGGCGCCACTCAGATGTCGTGTTTTCGGGGAGTCAACCGCCATGACCGAACAGTTCAATGAAGATGATTTCGACCTCAACGACCTGCCCGACGACGAGCTCGTCGAGCAGGTGCATGACGACCTCTATAACGGCCTGCGCGAGGAGGTGGTGGAAAGCACCGAGATCCTCCTGGCGCGCGGCTGGAGCGCCAGCAAGGTGCTGGACGAGGCGCTGGTCGGCGGCATGGGCATCGTCGGCGTCGACTTCCGCGACGGCATCCTGTTCGTGCCGGAAGTGCTGATGGCGGCCAATGCCATGAAGGGCGGCATGGAAGTGCTGCGCCCGCTGCTCAGCCAGGCCGGCGCCGAATCGGTCGGCAAGATCGTGATCGGCACGGTCAAGGGCGACATCCACGACATCGGCAAGAACCTGGTGTGCATGATGATGGAAGGCGCCGGCTTCGAGGTCATCGACATCGGCATCAACATTCCGGTCGAGGAATATATTGCGGCACTGGAAAAACACAAACCGGACATCCTCGGCCTGTCGGCGTTGCTGACCACCACCATGTCCTACATGAAGGTGGTGATCGACACCCTGGTGGAAAAAGGCATGCGCGACGACTACATCGTGATGGTCGGCGGCGCGCCGCTCAACGAGGAGTTCGGCAAGGCGGTCGGCGCCGATGTCTATTGCCGCGATGCCGGGGTCGCCGTGGACATGGCCAAAGAGCTGATCGCTCGCCGTCGCGCGGCCTGAGTCGGGAGCCGGCGGCCATGCAACCCATGCTGATCATCGCCTGCGGCGCGCTGGCCCGGGAGATCACGGCCCTGGCCAGGGCCAATGCCTGGGCGCAGGTGCGGGTGGAGTGTCTGCCCGCGGAGCTGCACAACCATCCCGAGCGCATCCCCGAGGCCGTGCGGCGCAAGCTCGAGCAGGTCGACCGGACGCGCGAGCGGGTGTTCGTCGCCTATGCCGACTGCGGCACCGGCGGCCGGCTCGACCAGGTGCTCGAGGCCTATGGCGTGCAGCGATTGGCCGGCGCGCATTGCTACGAGTTCTATGCCGGCGCGCAGCTGTTCGCCGAGCTGGCCGAGGCCGAG
Organism: Pseudomonas sp. sp1636; assembly: GCF_030376615.1. Lineage (GTDB taxonomy): Bacteria > Pseudomonadota > Gammaproteobacteria > Pseudomonadales > Pseudomonadaceae > Aquipseudomonas. The sequence goes on along the minus strand of NZ_JARRAB010000006.1, from coordinate 66,120 downwards.
CCCGGGACGTTTTACCTGACCGATTTTCTGGCGCGGCATTTTGAGCGGCTGGTCGTGAGCGAACTGGGCCTCGACCGACACCCGCAACTGGCGGCGCTGTACTTCGGCAACTACCGGCGCCTGGTTTACCTGGCGCAGCGCGAAGACCCGCTGCTGCTGGAGCGCGCCCGGCACGCCGCGGCACGCCTCGGCCTGGCCTTCGAACAACGCTTTTGCGGCTATGGCGGCCTGCAAAGCGAACTGCTGCGCTTCATCGACGGGGAACGGGCATGGCCAAACTGATCATCGTCTCCTGGCGCGACATCCCGGCGCAGGTCATCGTCAAGCAGGGCCGCGAGAGTGCCCGGTTGCAGCTGTCCCAGCGTTTTCAGGAGGCCGTCGACCGGGCGGCCATGCGCGCCGGCAAGGGCGGTTCGGATGCCTATCTGGCCGACTGGAAGCGCTCCGAACCGGTCGCCTGCGGCGACGATCTGCAGGCCGCCGCCGAGGCCGAAGCGGCCCGGATAGAACACTGCTTCAGCGATGACGACCTGGATCGGCTGATCAGGAATAAGGGCCTGAGTGCCCAGGCGGATGACTGAAGGGCGCCGTTGCCAGGCACGTCATCCCACCACCACGCATCATCACATTGCCCGGCCACGGGCCAGGATAGATCCCATGTACAAGGTTCGTCGTTGGGTGGTTCGCCACTCAAGAGTGTTTGAAACCCTCTACCGCAACTTCGAGCCGATTCTGGTGAAGCTGCACCCGCTATGGCGGCGGCTGGGTTATGCCCGGGTCGAGGCGCCCATGCGGGCCGTCGAGAAGCGCGTCAAGGGCTTGCTGTTCGACTGCCAGATGTGCGGCCAGTGCGTGTTGAGCTCGACCGGCATGTCGTGCCCGATGAACTGTCCGAAGAACTTGCGTAACGGCCCCTGCGGCGGAGTGCGCAGCAACGGCCACTGCGAAGTGAAGCCGGAGATGAAATGCGTCTGGGTCGAGGCCTGGGCCGGCAGCCGCAACATGCAGGCGGGCGAGCGCATCCAGGTGCTGCAGAAGCCGGTCGATTTCCGCCTCAAGGGCACGTCTTCCTGGCTGAGTGTGGTGCGTCAACAAGCACAGAAAAATGAGGAGCGGGCGCAATGAAATTCGACGACGAGCCGGTTCCCGGCTATTCCCTGCCGATCCTGCCGGGCCACGTGTCGCCCGGCCGACTGGAGCGGGTACTGCGTGCCGGCAAATTCGCCATCACCTCGGAAATCGACCCGCCGGACTCCGCCGATCCGGGCGAGGTGCTCAAGCGTGCGGCGATCTTCGACGGCTACGTCGACGCCATCAACGCCACCGACGGTTCGGGGGCCAACTGCCACATGTCCAGCGTCGGCGTCTGCTCGCTGCTGACCCGGGTCGGCTACGCCACCATCATGCAGATCTCCTGCCGCGACCGTAACCGTATCGCCATCCAGGGCGAGATCCTCGGCGGCGCCGCGATGGGCGCCGCCAACATCCTCTGCCTGACCGGCGACGGCGTGCAGGCCGGCGATCACCCGCAGGCCAAGCCGGTGTTCGACCTGGACTCGATGTCGCTGCTGGAAATCGCCCGCGGCATGCGCGACGACTGCCGTTTCCAGAGCGGACGCAAGATAGTCACGCCGCCGCGGGTGTTCCTCGGCGCCGCCGAGAACCCCTTCGTGCCGCCCTATGACTGGCGCCCGCACCGCCTGGCGAAGAAGGTGGCGGCCGGCGCGCAGTTCATCCAGACCCAGTACTGCTTCGATATCGACCTGCTCAAGCAGTTCATGGCCAAGGTCGGCGATCTCGGCCTGCTGGAAGGGCCGAACCGGGTTTATATCCTGGTCGGCGTCGGCCCGCTGGCCTCGGCCAAGAGCGCCCTGTGGATCCGCGAGAACGTACCGGGCGTGCACATTCCGGATGCGGTGATCAAGCGCCTGCAGGGCGCCACTAAACAGAAGGAGGAGGGCAAGCGCCTGTGCATGGACCTGCTGCAGCAGATCCGCGAGATCAAGGGCGTCAGCGGCGCACACATCATGGCCTACCGGCAGGAGGAATCCGTCGCGGAAATCATCCAGGCCACCGGTGTGCTCGAGGGCCGCGTGCCCTGGTACCCGGGCCGCGACGACCCCGCCCAACTCAATCCGCAATCGCCGCGGGCGATCCCGCAGGCGGAAGCCGTACACCCGTAGTTCGCTGCACCTGATTCCGGGTCACCGACCCCCCAACCCATAATTCGAGGAAGTGTCATGACAGATACCATCATCAGCTCACACCGGCGGGAAGTAGTGCTCGGCTTCGAACGTCCCTTCGTGGTCATCGGCGAGCGCATCAACCCCACCGGGCGCAAGCTGCTCGCCGCCGAAATGGCCGCCGGCGACTTCTCCCGGGTGATCCTCGACGTCGAGGCGCAGTTGGCGGCCGGCGCGCACATGCTCGACGTCAACGCCGGCATTCCGCTGGCCGACGAACCGGCGATCCTGGCCAAGACCATCCAGTTGGTGCAGTCGCTGACCGACGTGCCGCTGTGCATCGACTCCTCGATCATCGCCGCCCTGGAAGCGGGTCTGGCGGTGTACCAGGGCAAGCCCCTGGTCAACTCGGTGACCGGCGAGGACGAAAGCCTGGAGCGGGTGTTGCCGCTGGTGAAGAAATACGGCGCCGCCGTGGTCGCCATCAGCAACGACGAAACCGGCATCTCCCACGACCCCGACGTGCGCTTCGCCATCGCCAAGAAGATCGTCGAGCGCGCCGCCGACCACGGCATCCCCGCCTGCGACGTGGTGGTCGACCCGCTGGTGATGCCCATCGGCGCGGTGGGCAGCGCCGGTCGCCAGGTCTTCGCGCTGTGCCATCGGCTGCAGCGCGAACTGAAGGTCAACACCACCTGCGGCGCGTCCAACGTCAGCTTCGGCCTGCCCAACCGCAACGGCGTCAATGCGGCGTTCATGAGCATGGCCATCGCCTCGGGCATGACCTCGGCGATCACCAACCCGCTGCACGGCGAGATCATGGCCGCGATCATGGGCGCCGACGTGATGATGGGGCATGACCCGGACTGCATGCGCTGGATCAAGAAATTCCGCGAGGCGCCGGCGGCTTCCGCCGATGGCACTGAAGCCCGCGGCCGGCGCGAGACCCGTCGGCGCAGCGCCTCCTGAGGCGCGCCAGCGCCACTGCGTCGAATCAGCCAAGAGCCTCGACCCGGGGCTCTTTTTCGTCTGCGCCAGAATAATCGAGGAACCGCCGTGTCCGAACCTGAGGATGCACTCGTCGTATTCACCCCATCCGGTCGCCGCGGCCGCTTTCCCCTGGGCACCCCGGTGCTGGAAGCCGCCCGGGCGCTGGGGGTCGACATCGACTCGGTGTGCGGCGGCCGCGGCCTCTGCGGACGCTGCCAGGTCGACCTGTGCGAGGGCAGCTTCGCCAAGCACGGAGTCGAGTCCGCCGCCAGCCACCTGAGCGGCAAGAGCGCCACCGAGTACGCCTGGGAATTGCGCCGCGGCCCGCTCAATCCGGGTCGCCGGCTGAGCTGCTCGACCCAGTTGCTGGGCGATGCGGTGATCGATGTGCCGTCCTCCAGCCAGGTGCACCGCCAGGTCGTGCGCAAGCGCGCGGAAGTGATCAATATCGAGCTGGATCCGGTCGTTCGCCTGTACTTCGTCGAGGTGCAACAGCCGGACATGCACGTGCCGGCCTCCGATCTGCGGCGGCTCAAGGATGCCCTCAACTACCAATGGCACCTGGCCCACCTGGAAAGCGATATCCGCGTGGTCCAGCACCTGCAGCAGGCCCTGCGCCAGGGCCAGTGGCAGGTCACGGTGGCGGTGTACAACGACGAGCGGATCATCGCCGTCTGGCCCGGCCTGCACGAGAAGGTCTACGGCATGGCGGTGGACGTCGGTTCGACCACCATCGCCGCCCATCTGTGCGACCTGCAGAGCGGCGAGGTGGTGGCCAGTGCCGGGCGGATGAACCCGCAGATCCGCTTCGGCGAGGATCTGATGAGCCGGGTCTCCTACATCATGATGAACCCGGGCGGCGAGGTGGAGATGACCCTCGCCGTGCGCGAGGCGCTCAACCATCTGGCCGAGGAGCTGGCGCAGGAGGCGGGGATCGGTTTGCAGACGATCCTCGAGGCGACCCTGGTCGGCAACCCGATCATGCACAACCTGGTGTTCGGCATCAATCCGGTCGAACTGGGCGGCGCGCCCTTCGCCCTGGCTTCCGACGAAGCCATCGACGGCCTCTGGGCCACCGAGATCGACCTGCGCATCCACCCCAACGCGCGGGTCTACGGGCTGCCGTGCATCGCCGGGCATGTCGGCGCCGACGCCGCCGCGGTGATCCTCTCCGAAACGCCCTACCTGAGTGAAGAACTGATGCTGCTGGTGGACGTCGGCACCAACGCCGAGATCGTCCTAGGCAATCGCGAACGCCTGCTGGCCGCCTCCAGCCCGACCGGGCCGGCCTTCGAGGGCGCGCAGATCAGCTGCGGCCAGCGCGCCGCACCGGGCGCCATCGAGCGCGTGCGCATCGACCCCGAGACCCTCGAGCCGCGCTTCAAGGTGATCGGCTGCGAACTCTGGTCGAGCGAGCCCGATTTCAGCGAGGCGGTCGCCGCGCATGGCGTCACCGGGGTCTGTGGTTCGGGCATCATCGAGGTGATTGTCGAGCTGTTCCTGGCCGGCGTGATCAACCACGAGGGCGTGGTCAACGGCGCCCTGGCCGAGCGCTGCCCGCGAGTGGTGGCCGACGGCCGAACCTTCGCCTATGTGCTGTATCAGGACGCCAGCCGCAGCCTGCGCATCACCCAGAACGACATCCGTGCCATCCAACTGGCCAAGGCCGCGCTCTATGCCGGGATCAAGTTGTTGATGGAGCAATTCGGCGCCGATCACGTCGAGCGCATCCGCCTGGCCGGGGCGTTCGGCGCGCATATCGACGTCAAGTACGCGATGATTCTCGGCTTGATCCCGGACTGCGACCTGGCGCACGTCACCTCGGCCGGCAACGCCGCCGGCACCGGAGCGCGCATCGCCCTGCTCAGTCGCAAGTCGCGCAAGGACATCGAGGAGGTGGTGCGCCGCGTGGAGAAGGTGGAAACCGCCGTCGAGCCGCGCTTTCAGGAGCACTTCATCGAGGCCATGGCGATTCCGCACAAGAGCGATGACTTTCCCCGCTTGCAGCGCGAGGTGAGGTTGCCGCCGCCGCAGCCGAGCCAGAACAGCCTCAACCGCGGCACGGGACGGCGCCAGCGTCCGCAGCGCCAACCGAGCTGACTCAGCGCGCCGGAATGAACGCCGGTCGGCCGTCGATTTCGCCGGTCAGCAGGCGCTGACCCCCGGCAGGCCTCGCCGCCGGGGTAGCGCAGGAGGATCTGGTCGCATCAGCGCGCGGCCAGGTTGAGGTCGTGCAGGCCCATGAACAGCGCGCGATCCAGGCGATTGCCGGTCGGCGATCCGCCCCGGGGTCTGAAAGCGCCCGTTCGCTGTCGGTTTTCAGTGCAACGATGCCGTTGGCGGAGCAGGGGCGAGCCTCGCCGGGTGCTATTACTGCGCTCCATCTACACCTACAAGAACGAGACCTGGCATGGCGTACTTCCTCGGAATCGATACCGGTGGCACCTTCACCGATGCCGTGTTGCTGGACGAGCAGCGCCAGGTCGTGGCCTCGGCCAAGCGGCTGACCACGCGCCTGGACTTGAGTGTCGGCATCGGCCAGTCGCTGGCGGCGCTGCCCCAGCAGTGGCTGCCCGAGGTCGCCATGGTCTCGCTGTCTTCGACCCTGACCACCAACTCGGCCGTGGAAGGCAAGGGCTCGCCGGTGTGCGTGTTGCTGATCGGCTACGACGCCCAGCAGCTCAAGGCCAGCGGCTTGCCCGAGTTGCTCGGGCCGGAAGGCATCGTCATGTTGGCCGGCGGCCACGATGCCGGCGGGCGGGAACAGACGGCGCTGGACGAGGGCGCGGCACGCCAGGCGATCCTGGCCTACCGCGAGCGGGTTTCGGCCTTCGCCATTTCGGCCAGCTTCAGCGTGCGCAACCCTTGCCACGAGCTGCGCGTGCAGGAACTGGTCAACCGCCTGGCCGGCAAGCCGGTCAGCTGCGGCCATGAGCTGGCGTCGTCGCTGGGCGCGCCGCGGCGAGCGATGACCGCGGCGCTGAATGCGCGCATGATCGCCCAGGTCAGCCAGTTGATCGACTCGGTTCGGAGCCTGCTGGCGGCGCAGAACATCCAGGCGCCGCTGATGATCGTCAAGGGCGACGGTTCGCTGGTCAATGCCGGCAGCGCCATGTTGCGCCCGATCAGTACCGTGCTCTCGGGCCCCGCCGCCAGCGTCAACGGGGCCTGCGCCCTGAGCGGCTATCGCGACCTGATCGTGGCCGACATGGGCGGTACCACCACCGACATCGCGGTGGTGCGCAACGGTCGCCCGGAGTTGTCCTTCGATGGCGCCCGGGTCGGCGACTGGCGACCGATGGTCGAAGCCATCCGCCTGTACTCCATCGGCCTGGGCGGAGACAGCGAGCTGAGCTTCGACAGCGGCCTGGGCATCGTCATCGGCCCGCGCCGGGTGGTGCCGCTGAGCCTGCTGGCCAGCCAGTATCCGGCGGTGATCGCGGCGCTGGAGCGCCAGTTGCAGTCGTATCCATGCAGCAGCCATAACCGTTTCGCCCTGCGTCTGCAGCGCGATGAGGCCTTGTTGCGGCATCTGAGCGCCGACGAACAGGCGGCCTGGGAACGCCTGGAAGCCGGGCCCGTGGACATCGAGCAGGCGACCATGGACGAGCGCTGGCTGGCGCGCGCCCTGGCCCGCCTGGAACGCAAGGGGCTGGTCATCTACAGCGGCTTCACCCCGACTGACGCCGCCCACGTGCTGGGTCTTTCCCAGCACTGGAGCACCCCGGCGGCCAGCCTGGCGGCGCGTATCTGGGCACGCCGGATGCGCCGTCAGTACGGCTTCGGCAGTTGGCCGGAAGGCGATGCCGAGGCGCCCGCCCGGGACGTGTTCCAGCGGGTGATCCGGATCATCTGCGCCAAGCTGGTCGAGGCCGGGCTGCACGATGCCGGCCAGGACGGCGACGTCGGCCGGCTGGCACGGCTGCTCAGCGAGTTGATCATGACCCCCCAGGGCGGGCGCGATGCCCGCTCGGTGTTCAGCATGCATTTCGCCGATGACCTGCCGGTGGTGGCCGTCGGCGGGCCGGCCTCGAGTTACTACCCGATGGTGGCCGAGGCCCTGGGCGTGCGCCTGTGCCTGCCGCAGCACGGCGAGGTCGCCAACGCCGTGGGCACGCTGTTTGGCGAGGTGGTGCAGCGCGTGCATATCACCGTGCTGCAACCGGTGCTCGGGGTGTTTCGCGTGTTTACCCGCCACGGGCCGGTGGATCATGGCAACCTCGAGGCGGCACTCGCCCTGGCGCGTGCGCAAGCCGCCGAGGAAGCCGAGCAGATGGCCCGGCAGGCCGGCGCCGACAGCCCGCGCATCGAGTACCAACTGGAGGAAAACCGCGTGCGCAACGACATCGACGGCGAGATATTCTTCGAGGCCCGGGTCACCGCACTGGCGTCCGGGATGCCGGCGCTACGGCTTGCCGAGTTGAAAAGCCAAGAGCACCTGCCTGCTCAAGGCACGGGGCCTGCTAGCGGCGCCGCGCCAGCGCTGGATCTTTTCACAACCCTGAGCGGCCTCAGCGCGCCGGAATGAACACCGGCCGGCCGTCGATCTCGCCGGTCAGCAGGCGCTGGCCGTACAGGCGCTCCAGCGCCGCCGGCTGCAGCATGCTGGCGGCCGACCCCCAGCAGGCCTCGCCGTCGGGGTAGAGCAGGAGGATCTGATCGCACCAGCGCGCGGCCAGGTTGAGGTCGTGCAGGCACATGAACACCGCGCGCCCCGCGCTCGCCTGGGCGGCGAACAGCTCGAGCACGGCCACCTGATGGTGCAGATCCAGATGGTTGGTCGGCTCGTCGGCCAGCCACAGCGCCGGCGCCTGGGTCAGCACGGTGGCGATGGCCACGCGCTGGCGTTCGCCGCCGGACAGGGTGCTGACCAACCGCTCGCTCAGGTGCGCCACATCCAGGCGCGCCAGCGCCTGCTCGGCGGCGCGCAGATCCGCGGCGCCTTCCATCTGCCAGGCCGGCAGGAACGGATGGCGGCCGATCAGCGCGGTCTCCAGCACCGTGGCCGGAAAGCCGTCCTGGCGCTCCTGGAACACCAGGCCCAGGTGCTGGGCGATCTGCCGCCGGCTGAGGCGTTCGAGCGGCTGCTCGTCGAGCAGCACCGTGCCGCCGCGCGGCGCCCGTAGCCCGGCCAGGGTATGCAGCAGGGTGGTCTTGCCGGCGCCGTTGGGCCCCAGCACGCCCCACACCTGGCCGGGCAGCAGGCTGAAATTCAGCGCCCGGCCGGCGCTGCGCCCGGGCACGTCGATCAGCAAATCACGCACGTGCAGGCGGCTCATCAGCGGCTCCGGTGCAGCAGGTAGAGGAAGGTCGGCACCCCGAGCAGCGCGGTGATCACCCCCACCGGCAGCTGCTCCGGCGCGATCAGGGTGCGCGCCAGGGTATCGGCCAGCACCAGCAGGATGCCGCCGCTCAGGGCGCAGGCCGGCAGCACCAGACGCTGGTCGTTGCCCAGCAGCAGACGCAGTATGTGCGGCACCACCAGGCCGACGAAGCCGATGCTGCCGGCGCTGGTGACCGCCAGCGCGGTCAGCAGGCTGGCGATCACGTAGATGCTCCACTCCAGCGGGCGCACCGCCACCCCCAGCGCCGCCGCCTGCAGCGGGCCGCGCGCCAGCACGTTGAGGCTGCGCCCCAGCGGCAGCAGCAGCAGGCTCACGCCGAGCAGCAGGCCGAGCGCCGGCCAGGGCGTGCGCGCATAGGACAGGTCGCCCATCAGCCAATAGAGCATGCCGGGCAGGCGCTCGGCCGGGCTGATCGCCAGCATCAGGGTGATGATCGCGCCCCAGCCGGAGGCCACCACCACCCCGGTCAGCAGCAGGCGCGACGGCGTCCAGCTGCCGCTGCCGTGAGCCAGGCCGAACACCAGCAGGGTGGCGAGGAACGCCCCGGCGAAGGCCGAGCCGGAGACCAGCACGCCCCCCAGGCCCGCCAGCATGGCGAACAGTGCGCCCACCGCGGCGCCGCCGGACAGGCCGAGCACGTAGGGGTCGGCCAGCGGGTTGCGCAGCAGCACCTGCATCAGCGCCCCGGCCAGCGCCAGCAGGCCGCCGGTGGCGAAGGCCGAGAGGGTGCGCGGCAGGCGCAGTTCGAAGATCAGGGTGCGCTGCAGCTCGCTGCCCTGGCCGCTCAGCGTCAGCAGCGCGTCGCTCAGACTCAGGGCGCTGCTGCCGACGCAGACCGACAACAGCATGGCGGCCAGCGCGACCAGTGCGAGCAGCCCCAGCAACCAGCCGAGCGAGCGCAGGGGGCCGAGGCGGTGCTTGCCGACGGCGGATTCAGCGCCGTGCACGGCTGGTCTCCAGGCTTTCGCAGAGCAAGCGGGCGCCCTCCAGCAGGCGCGGCGTGGGGCGCTGCACCAGCGACGGCGGGATGAAGAACAGATTGTCCTGCTGCACCGCCTGCAGGCCGGGATAGGCCCGCCACTCGGTCAGCCAGTAGCGGTTCTCCTCGCCCATGCCGCCGGCCAGGATGGCCTGCGGGTTGGCGGCCAGTACCGCCTCGATATCGATGCGCGGAATCTGCCGCGGCAGCTCGGCGAACACGTTGCGCCCGCCACACAGGCGGATCACCTGGCCGATCAGATGGCTGTCGTTGACCGTCATCAACGGCTTGTTCCAGACCTGATAGAACACCGTCACCGGCTCGGCCTCGCGGTATTGTTCGGCCAGTGCGGCGATGCCGCGGCGCAGTTTATCGGCGGCCTGCTGGCCCACCGCCTGGCTGTCGGTCAGCCGCGCCAGGCGCTCGATGGCGCGGGCGATGCCTTCGATGTTTTCCGGTTCGAGATAGAACACCGGCACGCCGAAATCTTCCAGGGCGTCTAGCTGCTCGGCGGGGTTGCCGCTGCCCCAGACGATCGCCAGATCCGGCTGCAGGGTCAGCAGCCGTTCCATGTCCAGGCGGCTGTGGCTGCCCACCGACGGCAGCGCCCGCGCCTCGGGCGGATAGTCGCTGAAGGCCACCACGGCCACCACGCGCTCGCCGCCGCCCGCCGCGAAGACCAGCTCGGTGGCCCCCGGCGACAGGCTCGCGATGCGCTGCGCGGGCGCCGGCAGGCAGACCTCGCGCTGCGCGTCGTCGACCACGCAGATCGGTGCCGCCAGCAGCGCGGGCGCCAGCCCCAACAACGCGGCTGCCAGGCCGACGCGGCCGCGTAGACGGGCGAATGATAGATCCATGCTCTCCCCTGATGACGCGCAGATTCTCGCGCCGATGCCAGCACTGGGCCCGCGAGTGAGCGCACGCTAACAACCGGCCGGGACAGGGTCAACGTCGATCTGCCGGCCGACGCCACTATTCAAAGGCGCGCGCGCGAAAGCGACCTCCAACCAACCAAGTGCGACGCCGCGCCCCGGCAAAACCCTGGGGCATGAGCGTGAACGGGCCATTGCCGGACGGCGTCGTTGCCTGATTGGCCGGTGTCGCTCGGCGCATAGACGTTGCCGGCGCGAGTCTCTAGACTCGCGCCTCTTGCTTCAGGTGAGCCACGGCCACGGCCATGGCTAAACAGGGAAGTCGGTGCGTTGCGCGTGTTTACGCCAACCATTCCGACGCTGCCCCCGCAACGGTAGACGAGTCAAACCAGCGCTTTTTCAACCACTGTGCTTTAGGAGCCTGTCGGACTTAACACTGTTCTACTGCGGAAAAGCCGGATTCGGCCAGTTTTGCCGCTCTTTCTCGTTAAATAGCTAGCTATTCGCCTCGAAAGATCAACAAAAACTGACTCGAACCGGACTTTCCCTCGCTACGAACGGTCAAGCCCGACAGGCTCCTCGCATGGGAAGGTGCGCTGGCCGGCGACCCCAATGTGGATCGCCGCTCGTGAGCCCGGAGACCGGCCTGTCGCAGTCCATGGCATCGCGGAGGGCGCTGTCTGGCGTGCGGGCTGCGTCTTCCTGCGGTTCGTGCGTTGTCCCTCTGCGTCTGCCTTTCCCTGCCTGGGTCGCACGGGTGAGCGCGACAGGAGCACGACAACATGAGCAAATCCCTTCCGCCGTCGGCAGCGTTCGCGCTGCGCGGTGTTGCCCTGATCCGCCGGCTGGCGCTGGCCGCGCTGCTGGCGCTGACCGCGCCGCTGGCCGGCGCCGCGCAGATCAACGCCATCGTCTCGCCCTACAGCGCCGCCGAATTCGCCGCGGCGGTCGCCCAGTTCCAGCGCCAGCACCCCGGTCAGCGGGTCAGCGCGCGCACCCCCGAACAACTGGGCGAACTGGACGATGCCGCGCTGGCCGAGTGGCTGGACGCCGGCCAGGTGTTGTTCGGCGCCGGCCTGTTCGGCGCCGAGGTGGAGCGCCTGCGGCCGATGCTGGCCGCGGCGGCGCCGGTCGAGCTGTACATCCTGCACAGCGAGCAGGATCTGGTGCAGCTCAGCCGCAGCCGCGGCCAGGCGCTGTTCGCCTCCCGCGAGCAGGCCGAGCGCCTGGGCGCGGCCAAACCGGCGGACGACCTGGCGCAGTGGCTGGCGCAGCAACAGCAGGCCCACCCGCAGCAGGCCGACTGGCTCAGCGCGCGCAGCTACTGGCTGGCCGGCGGCAGCGAGAACATCGCCGCGCTGCTCGCCTGGCTGGCGGCGCGGGTGGATGCGACGGTAACGGCCGAGCCGGCCAAGGCCCGGCCGCCGCTGCGTTTCTATCAGGACGGGCAGATCCGCGCGGCCGAGCAGCTGCGCTGGCAGGGCCAGGCGCTGGTGGCCATCGTCGATCACGGCCGCGCCGACCGTGCCGGCGACCGGGCGCTCAACGACGCCCTGTGCCAGGCGCTGGGCGAGGCCGGGCTGGCCTGCGTCAGCCTGTTCGGCAACTGGGGGGCGGGTTCCTTGCAGGCGGTGCGCTGGCTGCAGGAGGCCGAGCACCCGCCGCTGGCGGCGATCATCGCCCTGCAGGATTTCGTCATCGGCGGCGGCGAGCACCGCGAGCAGGTCAGCCAGCTGTTCGCCCAGCTGGATGTGCCGGTACTCAAAGGCCTGCGCCTGGAAGGGCGCGACGAGGCGACCTGGCAGTTGTCCAGCGACGGCCTGGCGCGCGACAAGCTGCACTACCAGATCGCCATGCCGGAGTTGCAAGGCACCAGCCAGGCCATGGTGCTGGCCGCTTGGCACGAGCAGCAGCTCGACCCGCTGTCGGGCATCCGCTTCGGCATCGGCGAGCCGCTGCCGCAGCAGGTCGCCGCCCTCAGCGCGCGCATCCAGCGCTGGTGGCACCTGCAGCGCACGGCCAATGCCGACAAGCGCCTGGCGATCGTCTACTACAACCACCCGCCGGGCCGCCACAACATAGGCGCGGACAACCTCGACGTGCCGCAGTCGCTGCTGCAGATCCTCCGTCGTTTGCAGGCCGAGGGCTACGACACCGGTTCGTTGCCGCAAAGCCCGGCGGCGCTGCTCGACCTGCTGCAGGAGCGCGGCATCAACCTGCCGGAGCAGGGCGATGCCCTGGCCGAGATGGCCGGCAAGGTGCAGAGCCTGGGCGGCCAGGAATACCGCGACTGGTTCGCCACCCTGCCGGCGGCGCTGCAGGCGGAGATGCGCCAGGGCCCGCTGGGCTACTGGAACGCCCAGCTGCACCGGGCGCTGCAGGCCTCGCAACTGGAAATCGCCACAGAGATTCTGAACAACGGTTCCAGCGAGTTGCACCATGTGCTGGATGGCGTCGAGCACCCGGCGCGGGCCCGTGCCCTGGATCTGCTGGCGCAGCTGGAGAGCCTCTACCGAGCGGCGCTGGCGCAGCCGGCCCAGGCCGATTGGGCGCAGGCGCAGCGGCTGATCGCCGCCCTGGCGGCCACCGGCATCGAAGGCCTGCGCGGCTGGGGCGAAGGCCCCGGCTATGTGATGGTGCACGACGGCCGCCTGCTGCTGCCGGGGCTGCAGTTCGGCAAGGTATTCGTCGGCCCGCAGCCGCCGCGCGGCTGGGAAGTGGACGAGGAACTGCTGCACGCTAACCTGGTGTTCCCGCCGCCGCATCAGTACCTGGCCTTCTATCACTGGCTGCGCGACGGCTTCAAGGCCGACGCGCTGATCCACCTGGGCCGCCATTCCACCTACGAATTCCTGCCGCGGCGGCGGATCGGCCTGAGCGACGAGGACTACCCGACGCAGATCCTCGGCGACCTGCCGAGCATCTACCCCTACATCGTCGACGGCGTCGGCGAGGGCATCCAGGCCAAGCGCCGCGGCCTGGCGGTGATGATCGATCACCTGACCCCGCCGCTGGTGGCCACGCCGCTGTACGACGATCTGCTGCAGCTGCGCCAGCTGATCGAGAGCTTCGAGGCCGGCGCCGGCCAGGGCGAGGGGCCGGCGCGCCGCGCGACCATCGCCGAGATCAAACGCCTGGTCGGCAGTGCCGGGCTGGAAGCGGAGCTGCGCGAGTCGATGGCCGAGGTCCTGGCCTTGCGCGGCATCGGTTTCGAACAGGTCGACGACGACCTGCTGGTGCACGAGGTCGGCCACTACCTGACCAATATCCAGGAACGCTTCATGCCCATGGGCCTGCACGTGTTCGGCAAGCCCTGGCAGGCGGAGGCGGTGGACACCCTGCTGACCTCCATGGGCACCGGCCAGGCGCAGCACCGGCAGGCGCTGATCGACTCGCCGGACGCCGAGATGAACGCGCTGCTGCATGCCCTGGACGGCGGCTTCGTCGCCCCCGGCAAGGGCAACGACCCGATCCGCACCCCGGAAGCGCTGCCCACCGGGCGCAACTTCCACGCCCTCGACAGCAGCCTGCTGCCCAGCCGCATCGGCTGGGGCATCGGCCGCCAGATGGCGCTGCAGGCGCGCCAGCGACCGATCGCCGCCGACGGCCGCGAGGCGGTGATCCTCTGGGCCTCGGACACGGTGCGCGACGAGGGCGCGATGATCGCCTTCGGCCTCGAGCTGCTCGGCGTCGAGCCGCAATGGAACGCCCGCGGCATCGTCCAGGGCCTGCAACGCCGGGCGCTGGCGGCGGACGAGCAGCGCCGCGACCTGCTGTTCACCACCTCCGGGCTGTTCCGCGATCTGTATGCCGACCAACTGGCACTGCTGGAACGCGCCGTGCTGCTGGCCCTGGACGGCGCCAGTGACACCATCCGCCGCGACTACCCGGCGCTGCGCCCGGCGCTGGCCGCCGCCCTGGCGCCGCTCGGCGAGCAGGCCAGCGGCGGCGCGGAGAGCCTGACGGACAACCGGGTCGCCGCGCACTGGGTGGAAGATGCCGCGCGCCGCCTGGATGCCGGCCTGGGTGCCGAGCAGGCCGGCGAACTGGCGGCGCTGCGCCTGTTCGGCGTGGCGCCGGGAGCCTATGGTGTCGGCATCAACAGCCTGGTGGAACGCTCCGGCAGTTGGCAGCAACGCGGCGAGCTGGCCCAGGCCTATATCGGCCGCATGGGCCATGCCTACGGCCTGGCTCACCAGGGCGAACCGGTGCAGGAGGTGTTCCGCGACAACCTCAAACAGGTTCGCCGCACCTACCTCGGGCGCTCCAGCAACCTCTACGGCCTGCTGGACAACAACGACGCCTTCGATTACCTGGGCGGCCTGAGCCTGGCGGTGGAACAGGTCGCCGGCGCCGCCCCGGAAAACTTCGTCAGCTGGCACAATGACCCTACCCGTGTGCGCCTGGAACCCTTGCAGCAGGCGCTGCTCGGCGAGCTGCGCGGGCGCTTCCTCAACCCGGCCTGGATCGAGGCGCTGATGCAGCACGACTATGCCGGCGCGCGCACCATGGGCAGCGAGTTCCTCGAGTACCTCTGGGGCTGGCAGGTGACCAACCCCGAGATCATCAAGGACAGCGCCTGGGAGGAGGTCAAGGCGGTGTATATCGACGACCGCTACGAGATCGGCCTCGACCGTTTCCTCGAACAGGGACATAACGTCCATGTGAAGAGCAACATGCTGGCGATCATGCTGGTGGCGATTCACAAGGAGTTCTGGCAGGCCGATCAGGCCACCGTGCAGCAGCTCGGCGAGCAGTTCGCCCGCCTGGTGGTCGAGCACGGCCTGCCCGGCAGCGGCCATACCCGCCCGGATCACCCGATGTTGCAATGGCTGCTGCCGCAACTGCCGGCCGAGCTGCGCGCGGCGCTGCAGCAACGTCTGCAGGCGGCGCAGATCGAGGCCCGGGCGCAGCAGGCACCCAGCACGCTCAGCGAAATCCAGGCGGAACAGCCGCCGCCAGCGCCACCGCCGGCCGCCGCCGAGGCGGCAGAAGGTGCCGGGCAGGTGTCGGATCGGCAACTCTGGCTCGGCATCCTGCTGCTGGCCGGCCTGCTGGGGCTGGGCATCCGCCGCGGCCGCGGCCATCATCTCCGTGGAGGGCACTGAGTATGTTCGACAGTCAAGTATTCGCCTGGCTGCACCTGTTGGTCGGCTGGTTGCTGCAACCGGTGACCCTCGGCCTGTTCGGCCTGCTGACGCTGGCGGTGTGGGATTGCGGGGTGGCGGTAGGCGAACGCTGCGGCGGCCTGGCGCGTTGGCAGCGCTTGCCGCTGGCGGAAATCGAGCGGCGTGCGCGCAAGCGCCTGGAACGCGCCGACCTGATCGCGCGGATCGGCCCGATGCTCGGCCTGATGGGTACCCTGATCCCGCTCGGCCCCGGGCTGGCGGCGCTCGGCGAGGGCAATGTGCAGATTCTCAGTGTGGCCATGCGGGTGGCCTTCGACACCACGGTGTTCGGCCTGCTCGCCGGGGTGATCGGCTTCGGCCTCGGCCGCCTGCGCCGGCGCTGGTACGACGAACTGCTGGATCGACGCGAGGCCATGGCGGCCGGGGAGCAGGCCGATGAGCCGGCGCTGGCGCTCTAGCCGTTTTGCCGAGGGCGACGACGATCCGCTCGGGCCGCTGGCCAACCTGGTCGACGTGGTGCTGGTGTTCGCCTGCGGCCTGATCGCCGCCCTGGTGGCGCAGACCGACCTGCTGCAGCGGCTCGAGGCGCAGCGCCAGCCGCTGCCGGTGGAGCGCGGGCGGGAACTGCCGAGCCTGCCGGACAGCCTCAAGGGCCAGGACGGCAGCGGGCTGGAGAGCGTCGGCCAGGTTTACCGCGATCCGCAGACCGGCAAACTGATCCTGATCGGCCAATGAGCGACCGATTTGCCGCCGCGGTCGCGGCCGGAACGCCCGGTGTCGCTCGGCGCATAGACGTTGCCGACATGAGTCTCTACACTCGCGCCTCTTGCTTCAGGTGACCCACGGCCAAGGCCGTGGGTAAACAGGGAAGTCGGTGCGTTGCGCGTGTTTACGCCAACTATTCCGACGCTGCCCCCGCAACGGTAGACGAGTCAAGCCAGCGCTTTTTCAACCACTGTGCTTTAGGCGTCTGTCGGACTAAACACTGTTCTGCTACGAACGGTTAGGCCCGACAGGCTCTTCGCATGGGAAGGTGCGTCTGGTGGCATTGCGCATGTTCTGCGCGCCGCTCGTAAGCCCGGAGACCGGCCTGTCGCAGTCCATGGCATCGCGGAGGGCGTTGTCTGGCGTGTGGGCTGCGCCTTTGTGCAGTGCATTCGCCGCTGGTTCTCCGCGTGTCTTACTCAGCCAAGATCGCCCGGGTGGGGCGGCGGAGCCTAGAACGCGATGAGCAATTCCCTTCCAGCCAAGCCGGCAGCCCTGCTGCTGTGCGCCGTTTCCTGCGTGTCCCTGGCCCAGGCCGACGAACATCTGCTCCTGAAAGACCAACTGGTGACCGCCACCCGTACCGCGCAGACCGCCGAGCAGAGCCTGGCGGCGGTGACGGTGTTCGACCGTGGGCAGATCGAGCAGAGCCAGGCGACTTCCGTGCCCGAACTGCTGAAGAAAGTGCCGGGCGTGTCCTTCGCCAACAACGGCGGGCCGGGCAAGAGCACCTCGCTGTTTATGCGCGGCAGCGAATCCGATCACGTGCTGGTGCTGATCGACGGCATCAAGATCGGCTCGGTGACCAGCGGCGGCGCGGCCTTGCAGGATCTGCCGCTGGAGCTGATCGAGCGGATCGAGGTGGTGCGCGGCCCGCGTTCCAGCCTGTACGGCTCGGAAGCCATCGGCGGGGTGATCCAGATCTTCACCCGCAGGGGCGCCGGCGCGGGCATCAAGCCGTTTTTCTCCGCAGGCGCCGGCACCCACGACAGCTACAGCGGCAGCGCCGGGGTCAGCGGCGGCAGCGACAACGCTTGGTACAGCCTGGGCCTCAGCGGCCTGGACAGCGACGGCATCAACGTCAAGCAGACCGCCACCAGCGGCTATGAAGACGACGCCGACGGCTACCGTAATTTGTCCGCCGCGCTCAGTGCCGGCTACCGCTTCGCCAATGGCCTGGAGCTGGACGCCAACCTGCTGCAGGCCAAATCGCACAACGACTACGACCAGGTCAACCGCAAGCGTACCGGCGGTTTCCACGCCCATGCCGATGGCGAGTCGCGGGTGATAGGCAGCCGCGCCCGTTTCGCCCCGCTCGAGCCCTGGCAGGTGACCCTGCAGGTCGGCCGCAGCGAGGACAAGTCCGATGCCGATCAGGACGGCGCCTTCTACTCGCGCTTCGACAGCCGGCGCGACAGCGCCAGCTGGCAGAACGACCTGAGCCTGGCGCCCGGCCATACCCTGACCCTGGGCGCCGACTACCAGCACGACGAGGTCAACGGCAATACCGCCTACGCCGAGGATTCGCGGGATAACAAAGGCGCCTTCGTGCAGTACCTCGGCGAGGAGGGCGCGCACGACTGGCAACTGTCGCTGCGCCGCGACAACAACCAGCAGTTCGGTAAGCACGACACCGGCAACCTCGGCTATGGCTATGCCCTCACCGACTGGCTGCGCGCGACCCTCAGCTACGGCACCGCGTTCAAGGCGCCGACTTTCAACGAGTTGTACTACCCCGGCTACGGCAATCCGGATCTGGATGCGGAAACCTCCCAGAGCCTGGAGGCCGGTTTGCTCGGCCAGCATGCCTGGGGCCATTGGTCGGTCAACGCCTTCCGCACCGAGATCGACGACCTGATCGCCTACGACGCCAGCATCATGGCGCCGGCCAACGTCGCCGAGGCGCGTATTCGCGGCGTCGAACTGGTACTCGCCAGCCAACTGCTCGGCTGGGACTGGAACGCCAACTACACGCTGATGGAGCCGGAGAATCGTTCCTCCGGGGCCAACGACGGCAACGAACTGGCGCGGCGCGCCAAGCAGCTGTTCAATCTGGATCTGGATCGCCGACTCGGCGATTTCAGTGTCGGCGCCAGTCTGCACGCCGAGGGCCAGCGCTTCGACGATCTGGCCAACACCAAGGAGCTGTCCGGCTACGCCACCCTGGATCTGCGCGGCGAGTACCGCATCGACCCCGAGTGGCGCCTGCAGACCCGCATCGCCAACCTGCTGGACGCCGACTACGAGACCGCCCAGGGCTATAACCAGCCCGGCCAGGCGGTCTACCTGACCGTGCGCTACCAGGCGCTCTGAGCCTGGCCCGCTCGGCGAATATGATTCGCGTTACCTGGGTCGCCTGGCGCTTGTCGGCCTGGCGGCCATTGTTTATATCGGCGCCCGCTCCCGGCTGGGTGCGCAACCGCAACTGGAGGTGAAGTAATGAGCGAATCGAGCGAACGCGACGCGCGGCACAAGGTGCGCATGGAGCGCAAGAAGGCGCTGATCGACCAGAAGATCGCCCAGGCCCAGGACGAGTACGGCCTGCTGCTGGTGCACAGCGGCAATGGCAAGGGCAAGAGCAGCAGCGCCTTCGGCATGGTCGCTCGCGCCCTCGGCCACGGGATGAAGGTGGGGGTGGTGCAATTTATCAAGGGCGCGGCCAGCACCGGCGAGGAGAACTTTTTCCGCCGTTTCCCCGAGGAGGTCAGTTACCACGTGATGGGCGAGGGCTTCACCTGGGAGACCCAGGATCGCCAGCGCGACATCGAAAAAGCCCAGCAAGCCTGGCAGGTGGCGCGCCAACTGCTGAATGACCCGGCCATCGGCCTGGTGGTGCTGGACGAGCTGAATATCGCCCTGAAATTGGGCTATCTGGAGCTGGACGCGGTGCTCGCCGACATCGAGGCGCGGCCGTTGCTGCAGCACGTGGTGGCGACCGGCCGCGGCGCCTTGCCGGGGCTGATCGAGGCGGCGGATACCGTCACCGAGATGAACCTGGTCAAGCATGCGTTCAAGGCCGGGGTCAAGGCGCAGCAAGGCGTGGAGTTCTGATGCCGTTGCTTTGGGTATCCGTAGTCCGTAGCCCGGATCGGCGGGGGGCGGCATGAGCGCGCCACGCCACTGCCCGGCGCTGTTGATTGCCGCGCCGGCCTCGGGCCAGGGCAAGACCACGGTCACCGCCGCCCTGGCGCGCCTGCATGCGCGCCAGGGCAAACGGGTGCGGGTGTTCAAGTGCGGACCGGATTTTCTCGACCCGATGATCCTCGCCCGCGCCAGCGGCGCGCCTGTGTACCAGCTGGACCTGTGGATGGTCGGCGCGGCCGAGAGCCGCCGGCTGTTGTGGCAGGCGGCCGGCGAGGCCGACCTGATCCTGATCGAAGGGGTGATGGGGCTGTTCGACGGCACGCCCTCGGCCGCCGACCTGGCGCGCCAGTTCGGCGTGCCGGTGCTGGCGGTGATCGACGCCGCGGCCATGGCCCAGACCTTCGCCGCCCTGGCCCACGGCCTGGCGACCTTCCAGCCCGACCTGCCGTTCTCCGGGGTGCTCGGCAACCGAGTAGGCAGCGTGCGGCATGGCGAGATCCTGCGCGACGCCCTGCCCGAATCGATTCGCTGGTACGGCGCCTTGCCGCGCAGCGCCGCGGTGGAGCTGCCCAGCCGCCACCTGGGCCTGATCCAGGCCGAGGAGTTGGCCGATCTGGATGCGCGCCTGGACGCGGCGGCCGATGCCCTGGCCGCCAGCGCCGACGTGGCCTTGCCGCCTGCGGTCGAGTTCGCCGCGGCCGAACCGCGCAGGGTCGAGCCGCTGCTGGCCGGGGTGCGCATCGGCGTGGCCCTGGATGCCGCCTTCGCCTTCGTCTACCAGGCCAACCTCGATCTGCTGCGCGAACTGGGCGCCGAGTTGCGCTTCTTCTCGCCGCTGGCCGACAGCCAGTTGCCCGAGGTCGACAGCCTCTATCTGCCGGGCGGCTACCCCGAACTGCACCTGGCCCGGCTGGAAGCCAACCAGGCCATGGCCGCGGCGATCCGCGCCCACCATGACGCCGGCAAGCCGATCCACGCCGAATGCGGCGGCATGCTCTACCTGTTCGAGCGGCTGACCGACCAAGCCGGCAGCAGTGCTCGCATGCTCGGCTTGCTGCCAGGCGAGGCGACCCTGCAGCCGCGCCTGACCGCCCTGGCCCTGCAGGAGGTCGAATTGCCGGAGGGGCGTTTGCGCGGCCACAGCTTCCACCATTCGGCGTTGACCAGTTCGCTCGAACCCATCGCCCGCGGCGAGTGCCCGAACTACAAGCGCACGGCCGAGGCGGTTTTTCGCCAGGGCCGCCTGAGCGCCTCCTATATCCACTTCTATCTGCCCTCCGACCCGTCGGCGGCGGCGCAGTTGTTCGTTCCGGGGGAGCAGCCATGAATCCGCATGCCTTCAGCGCCGAGGAACGCGCGGCGGTCTATCGGGCCATCGCCGAGCGGCGCGACATGCGCCACTTCTGTGGCGGCGAGGTGGCCCCCGAGCTGCTGGCGCGCCTGCTCGAGGCGGCGCATCAGGCGCCCAGCGTCGGCCTGATGCAGCCCTGGCGTTTTATCCGCATCGGCCGCCCGGCACTGCGCGAGGCGATCCATGGTCTGGTGGAAGAGGAGCGGCTGCGCACCGCCGCGGCCCTGGGCGAGCGCGGCGAGGAATTCATGCGGCTCAAGGTCGAGGGCATCCGCGACTGCGCCGAATTGCTGGTGGTGGCCCTGATGGACGGCCGCGAGGCCCATGTGTTCGGCCGGCGCACCCTGCCGGAAATGGATCTGGCCTCGATGGCCTGCGCCATCCAGAACCTCTGGCTGGCCGCCCGCGCCGAAGGCCTGGGGCTCGGCTGGGTGTCGCTGTTCGAACCTCAAGCCCTGGCCGAACTGCTGGCCATGCCGCCGGGCAGCAAGCCGCTGGCGGTGCTCTGCCTGGGGCCGGTGACCGAGTTCTATCCGGCGCCGATGCTGGTGCAACAGGGCTGGGTCGAGCCGCGGCCGTTGCGCGAGTTGCTGTTCGAGGATCAATGGGGGACACATGCCTAGCAGGCCGTTGAACAATCTGCGCGAGGTTCGGCCATGAGCCTGGTATTCAGTGCGCTGGCCGGGGTGGCCCTGGACGCCGTGCTCGGCGAGCCGAAACGCTGGCATCCGTTGGTGGCCTTCGGTCGCCTGGCCGAGCGTATCGAACAGCGCCTCAACCCGGCCGGGCGTGGCTGGCGCAGCCATGGCGTCAGCGCCTGGTGCCTGGCGGTGTTGCCCTTGACCCTGCTGGCCGGGGTGCTGGCCCAGGTCTCGGCATTCGGCTGGGCGGTGGAGATTCTCGCCCTGTATGCCGCCCTCGGTCTGAAAAGCCTCGGCCAGCACGCCCTGCCGGTGGCCCAGGCCCTGCGTCTGGGCGACTTGCCGCTGGCGCGCGTGCGGGTCGGTTACCTGGTCAGCCGCAACACCCGCGAACTGGATGCCAGCGGCGTGGCCCGTGCCGGCACCGAGTCGGTGCTGGAAAACGGTTCGGATGCGGTGTTCGCCGCCTTGTTCTGGTTCTTCGTCGGCGGTGCGCCGGGGGTGGTGCTGTATCGCCTGAGCAATACCCTGGACGCCATGTGGGGCTACCGCAATGCGCGTTTCGAACGTTTCGGCTGGGCCGCGGCGAAGATCGACGACGCGCTCAACTATGTCCCCGCCCGCCTGGTGGCGCTGAGCTATGCGCTGCTCGGCAAGACTGCCCTGGCGTTGCGCTGCTGGCGGCAGCAGGCGCCGCAGTGGGACAGCCCCAATGCCGGTCCGGTGATGGCCGCCGGTGCCGGCGCCCTGGGCGTCAGCCTCGGCGGCGCGGCCGAGTACCATGGAGAACTGCATCAGCGCCCGCAACTGGGCCAGGGCCCGCAAGCCAAGGCGCAGGACATCGAACGGGCGCTCAATCTGGTCTACGCCGGGGTGCTGCTGTGGCTGGCGTTGCTGCTGTCATGGGAGGTATATCGTGCTTGAACATGGCGGCCGCCTGCGCGCGGCAGCGCAGCGCTTCGGCATCCCCCTGGGCGACTGGCTCGACCTGTCCACCGGCCTGGCGCCTTACGGCTGGCCTCTGCCGGCGATTCCCGCGGCGGCCTGGACGCGCCTGCCCGAGCTGGACGACGGCCTGGAAAGCGCCGCCCGCGACTACTACGGGGTGACCCGCCTGCTGCCGGTGGCCGGTTCCCAGGCGGCGATCCAGGCCTTGCCGCGTCTACGCCAGCATGCCCGGGTCGGTCTGCTCGCGCCGGCCTATGCCGAACACGCGGCGGCCTGGCAGCGCGAGGGCCACCAGTTGCTGACGATAGACGCGGCGGACATCGAGCAGCAGTTGGAGCGCCTCGACGTGCTGCTGCTGGTCAACCCGAACAACCCGACCGGGCGGCGCTTCGCCCCCGCGCAATTGCTCGCCTGGCACGCCCGCCTGGCCGCGCGCGGCGGTTGGCTGGTGGTCGACGAGGCCTTTATCGACTGCACCCCCGAGGACAGCCTGGCGGCGCACAGCCAGCTGCCGGGGCTGATCGTGCTGCGTTCGTTCGGCAAGTTCTTCGGCCTGGCCGGCATCCGCCTGGGCTTCGTCCTGGCGCCGCCGGCGCTGCTCGAGCAGTTGGCCGAGCTGCTCGGGCCCTGGACCGTCAGCGGGCCGAGCCGGGCGGTGGCCACGGCGTTGCTGCACGACCGGCGCGGCCAGCAGGCGCAGCGCCAGCGCCTGCTGAGCGACGGCAGGCGCCTCGGCGAACTGTTGCGCGAGCATGGCCTGCAACCGAGCGGCGGCTGCGCGCTGTTCCACTGGGTCGCCTGCGAGCGGGCGGCCGAGTTGCATGAGTTTCTCGCCGGCCACGGCATCCTCACCCGTCTGTTCGCCAGCCCACCCAGCCTGCGTTTCGGCCTGCCCGCCGACGAGCCGGGCTGGCTGCGCCTGGAGCAGGCTTTACAACTATTCGCCCAGGAGTTCGCATGACCACTTTGATGGTGCAGGGCACCACCTCCGACGCCGGCAAGAGCACCCTGGTGACCGCGCTGTGCCGCTGGCTCAAGCGCCAGGGCGTGGCCGTGGTGCCGTTCAAACCGCAGAACATGGCGCTCAACTCGGCCGTGACCCAGGATGGCGGCGAGATCGGCCGCGCCCAGGCGGTGCAGGCCCAGGCCGCCGGGCTGGCGCCGCACAGCGACATGAATCCGGTGCTGCTCAAGCCCAACAGCGACATCGGTGCCCAGGTGATCATCCATGGCCGCGCCCTGACCAGCATGGATGCGGCGGCCTATCACGACTACAAGCAGGTGGCGATGAGCGCGGTGCTGCAGTCGCACCAGCGCCTGTCAGCCGCCTATCCGGTGGTGATGGTCGAGGGCGCCGGCTCGCCGGCGGAGATCAACCTGCGCGCCGGCGATATCGCCAACATGGGCTTCGCCGAGGCGGTCGATTGCCCGGTGATCCTGATCGCCGATATCGACAAGGGCGGGGTGTTCGCCCATCTGATCGGCACCCTGGCGTTGCTGTCGGAGAGCGAGCAGGCGCGCATCCAGGGTTTCGTGATCAACCGTTTTCGCGGCGATATCGCCCTGTTGCAACCGGGCCTGGACTGGCTGGAGGCGCGCACCGGCAAGCCGGTACTGGGGGTGTTGCCCTACCTGATGGATTTCCACCTGGAGGCCGAGGACGCCATCGACACCCGGCAGACCGTCAAGGCGGCCGAGACGCTCAGGGTGGCGGTGCCGGTGCTGCCGCGGATCAGCAACCACACCGACTTCGATCCGCTGCGCCTGCACCCGCAGGTGGAGCTGACGTTCGTCGGCCCCGGCCAGCCGATCCCGGCTGCCGACCTGATCATCCTGCCCGGCTCGAAGAGCGTGCGCGCCGACCTGGCCTTCCTCCGCGCCCAGGGCTGGGAAGCGGCCATTCACAAGCACCTGCGCTATGGCGGCAAGCTGCTCGGCATCTGCGGCGGCCTGCAGATGCTCGGCCGCTGCATCGCCGACCCGCTCGGCCTGGAAGGCGAACCGGGGCGCAGCACGGGCCTCGGCCTGCTCGATTTCGCCACCGAACTGGCCGCCGACAAGCAGCTGCGCAACGTCAGCGGCCGCCTGTGTCTGGAGAACGCGCCTGTGTCCGGCTACGAGATCCATGCCGGGGTCAGCAGCGGCGTTGGCCTGGAGAGGGTCGCCGTGCAGCTGGATGACGGCCGTTGCGATGGCGCCTTGAGCGCCGACGGCCAGGTGCTCGGCACCTACCTGCATGGCCTGTTCGAGTCGAGCCAGGCCTGCAGCGCGCTGCTGCGCTGGGCCGGGCTGCGCGAGGTGCAGACGGTCGACTACCACGCCCTGCGCGAGCGCGATATCGAGCGCCTGGCCGATCTGGTCGAGGCGCATCTGGATACCCGGAAGTTGCAAGCGTTGTGTGGTCTGTAGGGTGGATGTCGCCTTTTACATCCACCTTGGCGGCGCTATTGCTGGAATGGTGGATCGGTGGAGCGTGATCCACCCTACGTTGGCCCGAACCCTGGAAGAGTCTAAATATGATTGAACTGATCTTCGGCGGCGCCCGTTCCGGCAAGAGCCGCCTGGCCGAGAAGCTGGCCGACGAGTCCGGCCTGGCGGTGACTTATATCGCCACCGGCCAGGCGCTGGACGCCGAGATGAGCGCGCGCATCGAGCAGCACCAGCAACGCCGCCCGGCGCACTGGGGCCTGCTGGAAGAGCCGCTGCAACTGGCGCGGGTGCTGCGCGAACAGGCGGCGCCGGACAAGTGCCTGCTGGTCGACTGCCTGACCCTGTGGCTGAGCAACCTGTTACTACTCGACGATCAGGCGCGCCTGGAGGCCGAGCGCGACGCCCTGCTGGCGTGCCTGGGCACGCTGCCGGGACGCATCCTGCTGGTCAGCAACGAGACCGGGCTCGGCGTGGTGCCGCTGGGCGAGCTGAGCCGACGTTACGTCGACCAGGCCGGCTGGCTGCACCAGGCACTGGCCGAACGCTGCCAGCGGGTGATCTTCACCCTGGCTGGCTTACCCATGCTGTTGAAGGGAGACCCCTTATGAACAACGATGCACGCTGGTGGCAGCAACCTTGCCGGCAACCCGACGCGGCCAGCGAGGCCGCCGCCCGCGCCCGCCAGGCGCAGCTGACCAAGCCGGCCGGCGCGCTCGGCCAACTGGAGGAACTGGCGATTCGCCTGGCCAGCCTGCAGGGCCGCGAATGCCCGTGGATCGACCGTCCGCGCCTGTGCCTGTTCGCCGGCGACCATGGCGTGGTCGAGGAAAACATCTCGCTGTTCCCCCAGTCCGTCACCGCACAGATGCTGCGCACCTTCGTCGCCGGCGGCGCGGCCATCAGCGTGCTGGCCAGGGTGCAGGGCCTGCCGTTCGAGCTGGTCGACCTGGGCACGGTCGACCTCAGCCTCAACCTGCCGGGCGTGCGCCACCTGCGGATTGCCCCCGGCACCGCCAATTTCAGCCGCACCGCGGCGATGACCGCCGAACAATGCCAGGCCGCCCTGCAGGCCGGCCGCGAAGTGTTGCAGCGCGCCAGCCGGCGCGGCTGCGACCTGTTTCTCGCCGGCGAGATGGGCATCGGCAACACCACCGCCGCCAGCGCCCTGGCCTGCGCCCTGAGCGGTCTGCCGCCGGCGCGCCTGGTCGGCCGCGGCACCGGCCTGGATCAGGCCGGCGTGGCGCGCAAACAGGAGGTGCTGGAACGCAGCCTGGCGCTGCATGGCGCGGCCCTGGACGATCCCTTCGAGGCGCTGCGCCGGGTCGGCGGGCTGGAACTGGCGGCGCTGACCGGCAGCTACCTGGCCTGCGCCCAGCTGGGCATTCCGGCGCTGGTCGATGGCTTCATCTGCAGCGCCGCCGCGCTCTGTGCGGTGCACCTGAACCCGGCCTGCCGGCCCTGGTTGCTGTTCGCCCATGCCAGCGCCGAGAGCGGCCATGTCGCCTTGCTCGAATTGTTGCAGGCTACGCCTTTGATCGGCCTGGGCCTGCGCCTGGGCGAGGGCAGCGGCGCGGCGCTGGCGCTGCCGTTGGTGCGTCTGGCCTGCGAGCTGCACGGCGGCATGGCGACCTTCGCCGAGGCGCAGGTCGAGGAAGGCCGCGGATGAGCGTGCAGCTGGATCTGCTGCGCCATGGCGTGACCGAACGCGGCGGCGGCTTGCGCGGCAGCCTGGACGACGACTTGACCGCCGAGGGCTGGGCGCAGATGCGTGCCGCCGTGGCGCTGGGCGGGCCATGGGACGCACTGGTCAGTTCGCCGCTGCGCCGCTGCGCCGCCTTCGCCGAAGAGCTGGCGGCCCGCCTGGGTCTGCCGCTGCAGCTGGAGGCGGATCTGCGCGAGCTGCATTTCGGCGCCTGGGAGGGGCGCAGCGCGGCCGACCTGATGCACGACCAGGCCGCCGAGCTGGGCCGTTTCTGGGCCGATCCCTACGCCTTCACCCCGCCGCAAGGCGAGCCGATGCAGCACTTCGAGGCGCGCATCGACGCCGCCCTGCAGCGCTTGCGCCAGCGCCATGCCGGCCGCCGCGTGCTGCTGGTCGGCCACGGCGGGGTGATCCGCCTGCTGCTGGCGCGCGCCCGCGGCTTGCCGCGCAGCCAACTGCTGGCGGTGGAGGTCGCCCATGCCTCGCTGCACGGCCTGAGCCTCGGCGCCGCCGCCCTGCACGAACGCAGCCTGAACGGGGAGGGTTGAGCCATGTCCGCCCTGCAACCGTTGTGGATTGCCCTGCAGTTTCTCACCCGCATCCCGATCCGGCTGGCGGGCGTGCCGACGGCCGAGCAGCAGGGCCGCTCGCTGCTCTACTATCCGCTGGTCGGCCTGCTGCTCGGCGGCCTGTTGTGGCTGTTGCAGCGCTTGCTGGCCGACGCCGCGCCGCTGCTCCAGGCGGCGCTGCTGCTGAGCGCCTGGGTGGCGCTGAGCGGCGCGCTGCACCTGGACGGCCTGGCCGACAGCGTCGATGCCTGGGTCGGCGGGATGGGCGACCGCGAGCGCACCCTGGCACTGATGAAGGATCCCTGTTGCGGGCCGATGGGGGTGGTGGCGCTGCTGCTGGTGCTGCTGCTCAAGTGCGCGGCGCTGCTGGCGCTGCTCGACAGCGGGTCGCTGCTGGCGTTGCTGCTGGCGCCGTTGCTGGGGCGTAGCGCCGTGCTGGCGCTGTTCATCGGCACGCCCTATGTGCGCCCGGGCGGCATCGCCCAGCTGCTGGCCAGCCATCTGCCACGGCCGGCGGCCAAGGCGGTGCTGCTGGCGGTGGCGGCCGGCTGTCTGCTGCTGTTCGGCGCCAGCGGGCTGGCGGCGCTGTTGCTGGCCGGGGTGACCCTGTTCGGCGTGCGCCAGGCGCTGATGCGCCGGCTGCAGGGCACCACCGGCGATACCGCCGGCGCCCTGCAGGAACTGGTGGAGTGCGTGGTGCTGGTCGGCCTGGCGCTTTGAGAGGGTGTTGGCAAATGACTGCGCTCGGCCATGCGGCGTTGAAGTCAGCCTCCGAGCGCCGGTGAAAAAACGCTGGCCTACTGCGCCAGTGCTGTTCGCCTAGGCCGGGCGAGCAGCATTGCCAAGCGAGCAGCATTTTTGTGGCCCGGATTGCATCCGGGCTGCGTCTTGGGCGCCTGGCTACGACAAGTGCCGGAGCTGGCGCCCGAGGTCTTCACTCCTGCGATTAGCGCGGCACCAGCGCCGGCAACAGGGTGCGCGAGATCGCCTCGCGCACGGTCGGCAGCAGGGTGGCGCTGCCGCCCAGCAGTTGCTCGACCAGCCGGCGCAGGGCCAGTGCCCGCTCCGGGTTGAGGCCGCTCACCGCTTGTTCGCAGGCCTGCTCGGCGCTGGCGCCGGGCGGGATGGGGAAACCCAGGGCCACCAGGCGTTCGCGGAAGTCTTCCTGGTCGATCAGATCGGCATGCATCATTGGCGAGTTCTCCCTTTATATGGCGCTGCGCCTAGCGCAGCACACCTTCATCCAGCAGTAATTTGAAGATAGCCTCGGCGCCGGCCTGCGGCGAGACATCCTTGAGCACCTGGCCACCGCCGCCAGAGGCTTTCGCGGTGGCCGCTTTCATCCGTTCGGCGCCGGTCTTGGCCTTGATCACCTTGAGCCGTTTCGGTCGCGGCCGTGCCGGTTGAAAGCGCGCTTCGGCGAGCAGGCTATCGTCGACGATGGCCACCTGGTGGCCTTGCAGCTGGCCACGTCGGGCCGGGCCGAAGGCGCTCTGGCGAGCGGCCGGCGCGGCGTTGTCGACGCAGGCAATAAACGGCAGGCGCACCCGCAGGCGACGGCGTTGGCCACGGGGCAGGGCTTGCAGCACCTCGGCCATGCCGTTCTCGATCTTCTCCACTGCGGCCAGGCCGACCACCAGGGGCCAGCCCAGTTGTTCGGCCAGGAGGAAGGGCAGGAGCCCTGAGCCTTCGCCGGTTTCCGCCTGGCTGCCGGTGAGCACCAATTGGACACCGGCATCCTTCAGGTAGTGGCTCAGCAGCGGCAGCGCATCGCCTTGCTTGGGCTGCTCGAGCACGGTCATTTCGCTCAGGCCCATGCCCAGGTAGGCGCGCAGGGCCTCTTCCTGGGGGTCGCCGGCGTGCAGCAGTTGCAAGCGCTCGCCGGCCAGGCGCAGGCCCAGCTCGACCGCGCGCGCATCCTGCTCGGCGCGGCGGGGGCGGCCGGAGCTCGGGTGGGCGCCGATGGAAACCAGGGTGATGATGTTCAGGTTGTTAGGCAGCATCGCGTGCGCCTCCTTGGCGATAGGCGGTAACCCGCTCGATCAGGGCGGCGAGGATCGCCGCCGAATCGCCGATCACCGAGAGGTCGGCCCGTTTGATCATGTCGCAGCCCGGATCCAGGTTGAGCGCGATTACCTTGTCGCAGGCGCCGATGCCTTGCAGGTGCTGGATCGCCCCGGAGATGCCCACGGCCAGGTAGACCCGCGCGGTAACCCAGGTGCCGGTGGCACCGACCTGGCGGTTGCGTGGCATGAAACCGTCGTCGACCGCCACCCGCGACGCGCCTTCGGTGGCGCCGAGGGCGACGGCGGCGCGGTGGAACTGCGCCCAGTCCTTGACCCCGTTGCCGCCGGAGAGGATGAACTCGGCTTCGGCCATGGGGATCGCGGCCGGGTCGACCGCCACGGCGCCGAGATCCTCGATGCGCGGCAGGTTGCGCGCGATCTGCTCTCGCAGTTCGAGCGCGCGCGCCTCATGGCGGCTCTCGCCGACCGGCTCGGCGCACTCGACGGCGGCCAGGATCAGCCGCGGTGCGCGGCGCAGCAGGTCTTGCTGGCCGGCGCCGGCGCGACCGATGCACTGGCCCTCGGCGACCTGCCAGACCCGCGTGGCCGGGCGTTCGCCGAGCTTGGCGGCCAGGCGCCGACCCAGCTCGCCGCCGCCGGTGCGGCTGTCCGGCAGCAACCAGTGGCGCGGTGCCAGTTGGCTTTCCACCGCACTGAGGGCCAGCACCCGTTGTTCGGGGGCATAGCCATCGTACAGCTCGCCTTCGAGGTGCAGCAGGCGGTCGACGCCGGCCGTGTCGAAGGCGTTTTCCTTATGCTCGCCGAACACCACCGCGACCACCGCGCCCTCGCTGCCGGCCAGCTTGTGGGCCAGGCCGAGCAGATCCTTGTCGTGGCTGCTCAGGCGGCCGCCGATCATGTCCGGCACCACGGCGATATAGAACGCCGGTTGCTCGACGATGTGCAACGGCAGTTGCACCGCCACAGTGGCGGTGGTGCGTTTGCCGCTGCCGCCCTGCTGGGCGCCGCTACGGTCGATGCGCTTGAGGCCGTTGGGGCCGATAAAACCGACCGCGTGGGGGTTCTTGCGGACGAGGCCGTTAGGCCCCATCCAGCTGGCCTCAACCTTTTGCATGGCCGCGTGCAGCGGGTGCAGGCGGTTGCGCGCGATCCATTCGGCGCGCGGGTCGCGGCGGATGATGTCGCTCATCAGTGCACCTCCAGGGCTTTAGGCTTGGTCGGAGTGGGCTTTTTTGCCGGGGCGGGCGCCTCGATCAGCACGTCGGCCACCAGCTCGGCGATGTCCTTGACCTGCGGCCGCGGTTCGACCACGCCTTCGAGCATCGCGGTGCACTGCGGGCAGCCCACGGCGACCAGTTCGGCGCCGGTTTCCTGGATGTCGAGCATGCGCATGTCGGGAATCCGCTGCTTGCCGGGGATGTCGGTGATCGGCGCACCGCCGCCACCGCCGCAGCAGCGCGAGCGGAAGCCCGAGCGCTCCATCTCCTTGACCTCGATGCCAATGGCCTTGAGCACCGCGCGCGGGGCTTCGTACTCGCCGTTGTAGCGGCCCAGGTAGCAGGGGTCGTGATAGGTCACGCTGCCGCCCTTGTGCTTACCCAGACTCAGTTTTTCTCCGCTGATCAGCTCTTCCATATAGGTGCTGTGGTGCAGCACCTGATAGTGGCCGCCGAGTTCGCCGTATTCGTTCTTCAGCACGTGGAAGCTGTGCGGGTCGCAGCTGACGATCTTGTTGAAGCGGTACTGGCTCATGCTGGCGATGTTGCGTTTGGCCAGGGTCTGGAAGGTCGCCTCGTCGCCCAGGCGGCGGGCCACGTCGCCGCTGTCGCGTTCTTCCAGGCCGAGCACGGCGAAGTCGACGTTGGCTGCTTTGAGTACCTTGACGAAGGCGCGCAGGGTGCGCTGGTTGCGCATGTCGAAGGCACCGTCGCCGACCCAGAACAGCACATCGACCGACTTCTTCTCGCTCAGCAGCGGCAGGTTGAGGTCTGCCGCCCAGTTCAGCCGCCCGCCGGGGGCGAAGCCGCCGGGGTTGTCGGTGGCGATCAGGTTGTCCAGCACCTCGGCGCCCTTGTTCGGCGTGGCGCCCTTTTCCAGGGTCAGGTGGCGGCGCATGTCGACGATGGCGTCGACGTGCTCGATCATCATCGGGCACTCCTCGACGCAGGCGCGGCAGGTGGTGCACGACCACAGGGTCTCGGCATCCACCAGCGCCTTGCCGCCCAGGTCGACGATCGGCAGGTGCGGGCCGCCGCCGTGTTCGCCCAGCGGGATGCCCGGATAGGGAGAGCCGGCGAACTTGGCGTCGGTGCCGCCGGCCAGGCCGATGACCATGTCCTGGATCAGCTTCTTCGGATTGAGCGGCTGGCCGGCGGCGAAGGCCGGGCAGACCGCCTCGCACTTGCCGCACTGCACGCAGGCGTCGAAGCCGAGCAACTGGTTCCAGGTGAAATCGCTGGGTTTTTCCACCCCCAGCGAGGCGTTCGGGTCGTTCAGATCCAGGGCCTTGAGGCCGGTCGAGCGTCCGCCGCCGAAGCGTTCCGCACGGCGGTGCCAGGCCAGGTGCAGGGCGCCGGCGAAGGCGTGCTTCATCGGCCCGCCCCAGGTCATGCCGAAGAACAGCTCGGACACGCCCCAGGCCACGCCGACGGCGAGGATCAGCGCGAGGATCCAGCCGCCGAAGTCGGCGGGCAGTATCCCGGCCACCGGCAGGGTGGCGATAAAGAAGCTCGCGGCGAACATCAGCAGGCTCTTCGGCAGGCGATTCCACGGGCCTTTCGACAGCCGCGCCGGCGGGTTGCGCCGGCGTTTGGCGACGAACAAGGCGCCGGTGAACATCAGCACGCAGGCCGCCAGCAGGGCGAAGCCGAGGATCCGGTGGTGCAGGCCGAAGCCGTGTACCAGGATCGCCAGCGCGGCAGCCAGGACGAAGCCGCCGGCGGTGGCCACGTGGGTCTTGGACATGTACTTGTCGCGCTCGACCACGTGGTGCAGGTCGACCAGGTAGCGGCGCGGCATGGCCAGCAGGCCTTTGATCCAGTCGACCTGGGCCGGCTTGCCGCGCCGCCACATGAGGAAGCGCTTGCCGGCGCCGAGCACGGCCAGGCCGAGTGCGGCGAACAGCAGAATGGGGAGTAGGGTGTTCAACATCATCTGGTCTCCTTGGAGGGACCGTATAACCACGTAGGGTGGGTGCGCCTGCGGCGTAACCCACCATCGATGCGTCAGGCGCTAGCTCGGCCTGTCTGGTGATCCGCCAGGTGGGTTACGCCGCTACGCGACTCGCCCACCTTACGGGGTGTCTCCCGCCTTAAAAGTCCTTGCACAGACGCAGCGCGTCGTAGATCGCCGCGTGGGTGTTGCGCTGGGCCACGCAGTCGCCGATGCGGAACAGCAGGTAGCCGTCGCCGGTCTCGGACAGGCAAGGCTGCGGCTTGATCGCGAACAGCGCCTCGACGTCGACCTGGCCCTTGTTACGCGAGCCTTCCTTGAGTGCGTAGTAAAGGGTTTCGTCCGGACGCACGCCGTTCTCCACCACCACCTGGTCGACCACGCGCTCTTCCTGGGCGCCGGTGTATTCGTTCTCCAGCAGCGCCACCAGCTTGTCGCCCTCGCGGTAGACCTTTTCCAGCATCAGGTCGCTGGTCATGATCACGCCCTTGGGGTACATGCTGCGGTAGGCCGTGGGGAACGAGGTGCCGCCCATGCCGACGCCCGGCTTGATGTCGTCGGTGACGATCTCGACCTGACTGCCCTTGTCGGCGATGAAGTCGGCGACCGACATGCCGGTGAATTCGCAGATGGTGTCGTACACCAGCACGTTCTTGCCCGGGGCGACCTTGCCGTCGAGGACGTCCCAGCTGCTCACCACCAGGCCTTCGGCCGCGCCCCAGTGCTCGTTCTGTTCGAGGAACGGATGGCCGCCGTTGGCCAGCACCACCACGTCCGGACGCAGGTCCATGATGGACTCGGGATCGGCGCCGGTGCCCAGGCGCAGGTCGATTTTCAGGCGCGCCAGTTCCAGCTGGTACCAACGGGTGATGCCGGCGATCTGGTCACGCTGCGGCGCCTTGGCGGCCGTGGTGATCTGCCCGCCAAGCTGATCCTTCTTCTCGAACAGGGTGACGTCGTGGCCGCGTTCGGCGGCGACGCGCGCCGCTTCCATGCCGGCCGGACCGCCGCCGACCACCACCACCTTGCGCTTGACGCCGGTGGTCTTCTCGATGATGTGCGGCAAGCCCATGTATTCACGGGAGGTCGCGGCGTTCTGGATGCACAGCACGTCCAGGCCCTGGTACTGGCGGTCGATGCAATAGTTGGCGCCGACGCACTGCTTGATCTGGTCGACCTGGCCCATCTTGACCTTGGCGATCAGGTGCGGGTCGGCGATGAAGGCGCGGGTCATGCCGACCATGTCGACGTAACCGCCTTCGAGGATGCGGGTGGCCTGGTTCGGATCCTTGATGTTCTGCGCGTGCAGCACCGGTACCTTGACCACTTCCTTGATCCCGGCCGCCAGATGGAGGAAGGGCTCGGGCGGGAAGCTCATGTTGGGGATGACGTTGGCCAGGGTGTTGTGGGTATCGGCGCCGGAGCCGACCACGCCGATGAAGTCGAGCAGGCCGGTGTCGTCGTAGTACTTGGCGATCTGCTTCATGTCCTCGTGGGACAGGCCGTCCGGGTGGAACTCGTCGCCGGAGATGCGCAGGCCCACGCAGAAGTCGTCGCCGACTTCCTTGCGCACGGCCTTGAGCACTTCCAGGCCGAATTTCATCCGGCCCTCGAAGCTGCCGCCCCATTCGTCGGTACGCTTGTTGACCCGTGGCGACCAGAACTGGTCGATCATGTGCTGGTGCACGGCCGACAGCTCGACGCCGTCCAGGCCGCCGGCCTTGGCCCGGGCCGCCGCCTTGGCGAAGTCGCCGATGATGCGCCACATCTCCTCCGGCTCGATGGTCTTGCAGGTGGCGCGGTGTACCGGTTCGCGGATGCCGGACGGCGACATCAGGGTCGGCCAGTCGAAACCGTCCCAGCGCGAGCGCCGACCCATGTGGGTAATCTGGATCATGATCTTGGCGCCATGCTTGTGCATGGCGTCGGCCAGGTTCTGGAAGTGCGGGATGATGCGGTCGGTGGACAGGTTGACCGAGCTCCACCAGCCATGCGGGCTGTCGATGGAGACCACCGAGGAGCCGCCGCAGATGGCCAGGCCGATGCCGCCCTTGGCCTTCTCTTCGTAGTACTTGACGTAACGCTCGGTGGTCATGCCGCCGTCGGTGGCCATGACCTCGGCGTGGGCGGTGGACACGATACGGTTACGGATGGTCAGTTTGCCGATCTGGATCGGCTGGAACATTGCTTCAAAGGCCATGGCGATAGGCTCCGCTTACAACGGCTTGACGATGAACAGGCCGTGGTCGTGGCCTGCTTGCGAAGCACCGTAGACCTGTTCGGCCACCGTGCGGATCGGGCTGCCCTGGGCGGCCAGGATCTGATCCATGGCGCCGGCGAACCAGCCAGTGAACATGTAGTCGACCATGCGTCCGCACTGGCCGTAGACGTAGACGAAGGCGGAGTGATCCAGGCGCACCTCGCAGGTGCCCTGGTCGAGGTCGATCGCCTGGATCTTGAACAGCCCCCAGCCACGCTGCGACAGGCGCTTCATGTAGTGCTCGAACACCGCCACGCCGGACAGGCCGTGGCATTCGGCTTCCTTCTCGCACCAGTGCCAGGCGGACTTGTAGCCGGCCTTGTAGAGGATCTCGGCATAGGCGTCGGCGCCCAGCACTTCCTCGATGCCGATGTGGTTGTTGACGAAGAAATGCCGCGGCACATAGAGCATCGGCAGGGCGTCGGTGGTCCAGACGCCGGTTTCGCTGTCGACTTCGATGGGCATTTCGGGGGCGTGGGTGGCCATGTGTTCGGTACTCCGGAATTCTGTAGTTATTGCTTGATTTGATCGCTCCCACGCTCTGCGTGGGAACGCCTCACTGGACGCTCTGCGTCCGCTTCTGTGACGCGGAGCGTCACGGGCTGCATTCCCACGCGGAGCATGGGAACGATCAGCCCTACGGATTGCGTTCGGCTTACTCGCCCCAGACGTCCTTCAGGACCCTTACCCAGTTCTCGCCCATCACCTTGCGCACCACGCGCTCGGGCATGCCGCGTTTGAGCAGGGTCTCGGTCAGGTTGGGGAATTCGCCGACGGTGCGGATGCCCAGCGGGTTGACGATCTTGCCGAAGCTGGTCAGGCGGCGGGCGTAGCCCTTGTCGTGGGTCAGGTATTCGAAGAAGTCCTGGCCGTGGCCCTGGGTGAAGTCGGTGCCGATGCCGATGGCGTCTTCGCCGACCAGGTTCATCACGTACTCGATGGCCTCGGCGTAGTCGTCGATGGTCGAGTCGATGCCCTTGGCCAGGAAGGGCGCGAACATGGTCACGCCGACGAAGCCGCCGTGGTCGGCGATGAACTTCAGTTCCTCGTCGGACTTGTTGCGCGGGTGCTCTTTCAGGCCGGACGGCAGGCAGTGCGAGTAGCACACCGGCTTCTGCGATTCGAGGATGACTTCCTCGCTGGTCTTGCTGCCGACGTGGGACAGGTCGCACATGATGCCGACCCGGTTCATCTCGGCGACTATTTCGCGGCCGAAACCGGACAGGCCGCCGTCGCGCTCGTAACAGCCGGTGCCGACCAGGTTCTGGGTGTTGTAGCACATCTGCACGATGCCGACGCCGAGCTGTTTGAACACCTCGACGTAGCCGATCTGGTCCTCGAAGGCGTGGGCGTTCTGGAAGCCGAAGAGGATGCCGGTCTTGCCCAGCTCCTTGGCCTTGCGGATGTCGGCGGTGCTGCGCACCGGCATCACCAGGTCGCTGTTGTCGCGGATCAGTTTCTGGCTGGCGGCGATGTTGTTGACCGTGGCCTGGAACCCTTCCCATACCGAGACCGTGCAATTGGCCGCGGTCAGGCCGCCCTTGCGCATGTCTTCGAACAGTTCGCGGTTCCACTTGGCGATGATCAGGCCGTCGATGACGATGCTGTCGGCGTGTACTTCTGCTGGGCTCATCAGGCTGTCCCCTTTGTTTGCTGTCGCCCAACCCGGTGTTGGCGCTTTGTGGTGAGCATATCCCTGGGGGGCGGGGCGACCCGGTGCAAAAACGACTGGGGTATTGCCGAAAACGTCAATGCCAGGTCGTCAACGGATAAGCCGTCGGCCAGGCCGCTTGTGTCGGGTGGGCTGCAGCCAGGCTACGGGAGTGAGGCCGCCGGGTGCTCGTGGCGATCCTGGCTGGGGCAGCTGGCGAAGCGGGTGCGGTAGCAGCGGGAGAAATACGAGGAGGACTCGAAGCCGCAGGCCAGGCCCACCTCCAACACGCTCATGTCGGTCTGGCGCAGCAGCTGGCGGGCCTTGTCCAGGCGCAGGGCCAGGTAGAAGTTGGACGGGGTCTCGTGCAGGTGCTGGCGGAACAGCCGTTCCAGCTGGCGCGGGGTGACCTTGACCAGCTCGGCCAGCGCCTGGGAGCCGAGCGGTTGCTCGCTGTGGCGCTGCATCTCGCCGATCACCTGCACCAGCTTCTTGTTGTGCAGGTTATAGCGGCTGGCGATCTGCATGCGCTGATGGTCCTGGCGCGAGCGGATGCGGCCGAGGACGAACTGCTCGGACACCGCCAGCGCCAGCTCCTCGCCGTGATCGCGACCGATCAGGGTGAGCATCAGGTCGAGGCTGGCGGTGCCGCCGGCGCTGGTGATGCGCCGGCCGTCTATTTCGAACAGCTCCTGGGTGACCGCTAGGCGCGGGTAGCGTTCCTGAAAGGCTTCGATGGCTTCCCAGTGCAGGGTCAGGCGCTGCTGGCCGAACAGGCCGGCTTCGGCGAGGACGAAGCTGCCGGTGTCGATGCCGCCGAGCAGCACGCCTTCACGCTCGCCCCGGTGCAGCCAGTGCGCCAGATGGCGATCGAAGTGGGCCAGCGGCTCGAAGCCGGCGACCACGAACAGGCAGTCGCCGGCGGCCGGCAGCGCCAGGGCGCTATCGACGTTCAGCGACATGCCGTTGCTCGCCGCGACTGCGGCGCCATCCAGGCTGAGCAGGTGCCAGCGATACAGCTCGCCACGGAAGCGATTGGCCACGCGCAAGGGTTCGATGGCCGACATCAGGCCCATCATGGAGAAACCGGGCAGCAGGAGAAACCACAAGGTCTGGGGCATGGCTGGGTTCCGCGAAGGCAGGTGGTTACTAAAAGGCAGGTGAGCCGTCGGTGCAAGCGATAAGGTCGTTGTTGTTCAACAGCTGGTCGTTCTAGTTCGTTTTTTGCCCCGCCGCGCTGCGTAATCTGGCTCCATCGGGCGCAGTCAAGTCCGAGTACGGAGGGGGTCGCCAGGCCCCATCACAATAAGCAAATTAACCGTAAGGCTGGGAGCATCAATGAAACGTCTCAACGCACTCGCCGGTTGCTGTTTACTCACCCTGTTCAGTTCCTCACTGCTGGCCGCGGATGACGCCAGCTGCCAGACCATTCGCATCGGTGCGGTCGGTTGGACCGATGTGGTCGCCACCACCGCGGTCGCCGCCGAACTGCTCGACGGCCTGGGCTACCAGACCACCCAGACCCAGGCGTCGCAGCAGATCATCTTCGCCGGCATCCAGCGCAAGCAGATCGACGTCTTCCTCGGCTATTGGAAGCCGATCATGGATGACAACATCAAGCCCTTCCTCGCCAAGGGTGCGGTCAGGGTCGCCGAGCAACCCTCGTTGAACGATGCCATCGCGGTACTCGCGGTGCCGACCTACAGCGCCGAAGCGGGGTTGAAAACCTTCGCCGACATCGCCAAGTTCAAGGAACAGCTGGACGGCAAGATCTACGGCATCGAGGCCGGTTCCGGGGCCAATACGGCGATCCAGCAGATGATCGACAGCAACCAGTTCGGCCTCGGCGAATTCAAGCTGATCGAATCCAGCGAGGCGGCGATGCTCACCGTGGTCAATCGCGCGGTGAAGAACAACAAGCCGGTGCTGTTCTTCGGCTGGAAGCCGCACCCGATGAATATCCAG
Organism: Pseudomonas sp. sp1636; assembly: GCF_030376615.1. Taxonomy (GTDB): domain Bacteria; phylum Pseudomonadota; class Gammaproteobacteria; order Pseudomonadales; family Pseudomonadaceae; genus Aquipseudomonas. The sequence continues at coordinate 28,058 of NZ_JARRAB010000006.1, read as the reverse complement.
ATGCCGCTCACCTACCTGACCGGCAGCCAGGATGTGTTCGGCCCCAATGACGGCGCCGCCAGCGTGTCCACCGTCACTGCGCCGGACTTCGCCCAGCGCTGCCCGAATGCCGATCGGCTGCTCACCGGCCTGCGCTTCACCAGCGCCCAGGAGGCCGAGTTGATGCAGCCGATCATGGCGCGCGAGGCGCCGGATCAGGTCGCCCGCAGCTGGATCAAGGCCAACCCCGAGGTAGTCGAGGGCTGGCTGGCCGGGGTCACCACCTTCGCCGGCAGCTCCGCTGCCGCTGCCATCGCCGCGCTCAAGTAACGCCCGGTTAACCTGCGCGGTTCGCCGCGCAGGGCTCCCGCTCGCCTGCAGTTAGGATGTAAAACCATGAACTACGAAGTCATAGTCACCTGTGCGGTGACCGGCGCCGGCGACACCGTCGGTCGCCACCCGGCCATTCCGGTCACCCCCAAGCAGATCGCCGCCGCCGCCATCGAGGCCGCCAAGGCCGGCGCCACCGTCGCCCACTGCCATGTGCGCGACCCGCAGACCGGCAAGCCCAGTCGCGACGTGGCGCTGTACCGCGAGTTGGTCGAGCGGATCCGCGAGAGCGACACCGACGTGATCATCAACCTCACCGCCGGCATGGGCGGCGACCTGCAGATCGGCCCGGGCGAGCAACCGCTGGAGTTCGGCGCGGGTACCGACCTGGTCGGTCCGCTGGAGCGGCTCAAGCACATCGAGGAGCTGTTGCCGGAGATTTGCACCCTGGACTGCGGCACCCTGAATTTCGGCGACGGCGACTACATCTACGTCTCCACCCCGGCGCAGCTGCGTGCCGGCGCCAAACGCATCAGCGAACTGGGGGTCAAGGCCGAACTGGAGATCTTCGACACCGGCCACCTGTGGTTCGCCAAGCAGATGCTCAAGGAAGGCCTGCTGGAGGATCCGCTGTTTCAGCTGTGTCTGGGCATCCCCTGGGGCGCCCCGGCCGACACCGTCAGCATGAAGGCCATGGCCGACAACCTGCCGGCGGGCGCGACCTGGGCCGGCTTCGGCATCGGTCGCGCGCAAATGCCGATGGCGGCGCAAGCCATGCTGCTCGGCGGCAACGTGCGGGTCGGTCTGGAAGACAACCTCTGGCTGGACAAGGGCGTGCATGCCACTAACGGCCAGTTGGTCGAGCGCGTGGTCGAAATCATCCAGCGTCTGGGCGGTCGTGCCCTGAGCCCGGCCGAGGGCCGCGAGAAGATGAAGCTCAAGCGCCGCGGCTAACCCCTTTGCCCCTGTAGGAGCGGGCCATGCCCGCGATCAGCGATGGTTCGCGGGCATGGCCCGCTCCTACGAACAGTCGCCCACCTTCAATTATTGTTCAGGAGCCAGCATGGCCTTTATCACCGAATTGAAAACCTTCGCCGCCCTCGGCACCGGCGTGATCGGCGCCGGCTGGATCGCCCGCGCCCTGGCCCAGGGTCTCGACGTCGTCGCCTGGGATCCGGCGCCCGGTGCCGAGGCGGCGCTGCGCACACGCATCGCCAACGCCTGGCCGGCACTCAAGCAGCAGGGCCTGGTGCCCGGCGCTGCGCCCGAGCGCCTGCGCTTCGTCGACAGCATCGAGGAGTGCGTGAAGAACGCCGACTTCATCCAGGAAAGCGCGCCGGAGCGCCTCGAGCTCAAGTGCGAACTGCACGCCAGGATCAGCGCCGCCGCGCGGCCCAACGTGCTGATCGGCTCGAGCACCTCGGGCCTGCTGCCCAGCGAGTTCTACGAAGGTGCGGTGCACCCCGAACGTTGCCTGGTCGGCCATCCGTTCAACCCGGTGTACCTGCTGCCGCTGGTGGAAGTGGTCGGCGGCCAGAAGACCGCGTCCGAGGCGGTGCAGGCGGCGATCCAGGTCTACGAGTCGCTGGGCATGCGCCCGCTGCACGTGCGCAAGGAAGTGCCGGGCTTTATCGCCGACCGTCTGCTCGAGGCGCTGTGGCGCGAGGCGCTGCACCTGGTCAACGATGGCGTGGCGACCACCGGCGAAATCGACGACGCGATCCGCTTCGGCGCCGGCCTGCGCTGGTCGTTTATGGGCAGCTTCCTGACCTACACCCTGGCCGGCGGCGATGCCGGCATGCGCCACTTCATGGCCCAGTTCGGCCCGGCGCTGCAACTGCCCTGGACCTACCTGCAGGCGCCGGAGCTGACCGAGACGCTGATCGACAGCGTGGTCGAGGGCACCACCGAGCAGCAGGGCCAGCGCAGCATCGCCGAGCTGGAACGCTACCGCGACGACTGCCTGCTGGCGGTGCTCGGAGCGATCAAGCAGACCAAGGCCAAGCACGGCTTCGCCTTCGCCGACTAACCCAGGCGCGGCGCAGAACCTGTAGGAGCGGGGTGAGCGCCTAGTTCCATGCCCGCGAACAATCCAATCGCGGGCATGGCCCGCTCCTACGACAGCCCGCTCGCGCAGCAGTACGCCGTTCGCTGGCGGACTGTTCGCTACGCTCCTGAGTCCGCCCTACGGGTTTCATGCAACGCTGAGGACGACCGCCATGCTGACCACCTACCGCTCCGCCATCCCGCCTGAATGGGTCGACTACAACGGCCACCTGCGCGACGCCTTTTACCTGCTGATCTTCAGCTACGCCAGCGACGCGCTGATGGATCGGCTCGGCCTCGACGAGGCGGGGCGCGCACGCACGGGGCATACCCTGTACACCCTGGAGTGCCACCTCAACTACCTGGCCGAGGTCAAGCTCGGCGCCGAGGTCGAGGTGCGCAGCCAACTGCTGGCGCATGACCGCAAGCGCCTGCATATCCACCACGGCCTCTATTACCCGGGGGGCGCACAGTTGCTGGCGGCCAGCGAGCAGATGCTGATGAACGTCGACAGCCATGGCGCGCGCTCGGCGCCGTTCGACAGCGCGGTGCTGGCCGCCGTGCAGACGCTGCACGAGCGGCAGCGCGACCTGCCCAGGCCCGTCCATGTCGGCCGAGTCATTGGCCTGCCGGCGTGAAGGCGCAGGCTGCCACGCCTGCTAAAGCGCGCGCATAAAAAAGGGAGCCATAAGGCTCCCGCAAGACTGGCGCCGCTCACACGCGGGAGCGGCCCAGGTTAGGCATTGGTGTCAGGCGGCGCTGAACAGCTTGTGCGGATCCATGACGAATTTCTTCGGCACGCCGGCATCGAACTCGTGGTAGCCCTTGGGTGCGTCGTCCAGGCTGATCACCTCGACGCCGACCACTTCGGCGATGTTGATCCGATCCCACATGATCGCCTGCATCAACTGGCGGTTGTACTTCATCACCGGGGTCTGGCCGGTGTGGAAGCTGTGCGACTTGGCCCAGCCGAGGCCGAAGCGGATGTTCAGGCTGCCATGCTTGGCGGCCTTATTGACCGCACCCGGGTCTTCGGTGACGTAGAGGCCGGGAATCCCGATCTTGCCGGCGACCCGTACCACGCCCATCAGCGAGTTGAGCACGGTGGCCGGAGCCTCGTGCTGCACCCCTTCGTGACCATGGCCGCGGGCCTCGAAACCCACCGCGTCGACGGCGCAATCGACTTCCGGCTCACCGAGCAGGGCGGCGATCTGTTCGTGCAGCGGGGTGTCCAGCGACAGGTCGGCGATCTCGAAGCCCTGGGCCTTGGCATGCACCAGGCGCACCGGGTTGACGTCGCCGACGATGACCACGGCGGCGCCGAGCAGGCGCGCGGAGGCCGCAGCGGCCAGGCCGACCGGGCCGGCACCGGCGATGTATACCGTGCTGCCCGGGCCGACGCCGGCGGTGATCGCGCCGTGGTAACCGGTCGGCAGAATGTCGGACAGGCAGGTCAGGTCGCGGATCTTCTCCATCGCCTTGTCGCGATTCGGCAACTTCAGCAGGTTGAAGTCGGCGTAGGGCACCATGGCGTATTCGGCCTGGCCGCCGGTCCAGTCGCCCATGTCGACGTAACCGTAGGCGCCGCCGGGACGGGCCGGGTTGACCGACAGACAGACCCCGGTGTGTTGCTCCTTGCAGCTGCGGCAGCGGCCGCAGGCGACGTTGAACGGCACCGAGACCAGGTCGCCGATCTGCAGGTTCTCGACGTCGCGGCCCTTCTCGATCACCTCGCCGGTGATCTCGTGGCCCAGCACCAGGCCGGTTTGGGCGGTGGTGCGGCCGCGCACCATGTGCTGGTCGGAGCCGCAGATGTTGGTGGAGACCACGCGCAGGATCACCGCGTGCTCGATTTTCTTGCCGCGCGGATCCTGCATTTTTGGATAGTCGATCTTCTGTACTTCGACCTTGCCTGCGCCGAGATAGACGACACCACGATTACCGGACATTGGATGTTCTCCTTTGTTTTTATAAACATTGCTGTTGTGAATACAAAGGCGCGGCCAACGGCCACGCGGCCTTGCACTGGAGCTTTTGCGTCTGTTGCGGGTGGAGTCCTAGGACTGCGGCCACCTGTAGCCCGGATGCAACCCGGGCTACGACCTGGCTTTGCTTATGCGTGCAGCACCACGGTGCGATTGGCGTTGAGGAATACCCGCCGCTCGATATGCAGATCCACCGCCTTGGCCAGGGTCAGGCATTCGATGTCGCGGCCCTTGGCGACCAGGTCCTCGGGGTAGTGGGCATGGTCCACCGATTCCACGCCCTGGGCGATGATCGGCCCCTCGTCCAGATCGTTGTTGATGTAGTGGGCGGTGGCGCCGACCAGCTTGACGCCCTTCTGGTACGCCTGGTGGTAGGGCTTGGCGCCCTTGAAACCGGGCAGCAGCGAGTGGTGGATATTGATCGCCCAGCCGTCCAGCTTGCGGCACAGCTCCGGCGAGAGCACCTGCATATAGCGGGCGAGCACCACCAGTTCGGCGCCTGTGTCCTCGATCACCTGCAGCACCTGGCGCTCCTGCGCCGGCTTGTCGTTGGGGTCGAGGGGGAAGTGGTGATAGGGGATGCCGTGCCAGTCGGCCAACGGCTGCAGATCCGGGTGATTGGACACCACCGCCACCACGTCCATGGCCAACTGGCCGATGCGCTGGCGATAGAGCAGGTCGTTCAGGCAATGGTCGGACTTGGACACCATCAACAGCACCTTGACCCGGTAGCCGGGCGGGGTCAGTTCGATCTGCATCTGGAACGGCGCCAGGCGCTCGACCAGGCCGGCGCGAAAGGCCGGCTCGTCGAAGCCGTCGGGCTGGCGGAACTCGACGCGAATGAAGAAACGCGAGGACAGCCGGTCATCGAACGAATGGTGCTCGGTGACGTAGCAGCGCTGCTCGAACAGGAAGCGCGTCACCGCATCCACGGTGCCGAGCACGCTCGGGCAGTGGGCGGTGAGAATCCAGGTGTCGGGGGTGCGGCTCATGATGAAGCTCCCGGTGGTCGATGCCGTTGCCGGCAGCTGTGGCAGCGGCCAAGACCGCTGCCACAGGACGAGGCACGCTGTCAGGCCTTGACCGCCAGGCCGAACTCGGCGCTGGCATCCTGCAGCCACAGCCAGATGTAATCGGAGAAACTGCGGCGCACCAGCAGCTCCCAGGTCTCTTCGCCGGTGCGGCGAATCACCAGCTGAGTCTTGGCGAAGGTAGTGCCGACCGCCTTGCCGACCGGGAAGTTGCGCGGATGCACGTCGTAGGTCGACGACTTCATCAGCAGCTCGCGGACTTTCGGCCCGCTCAGTTCGAGGATGGTCTGCCCGCCGCTGACGTTGACCACCTGGTGGTGCTGGTCGGCCAGCGCTTGGCGCAGGCTCTTTTCGGCGGCGAACTCTTCGCCGCTCGGCACGATCAGCAGCCACTCGTCCGGGCCCAGCCACTGCAGCGAGGTCTCACCCTTGACCACCAGGCCCAACGCGCCCGGCAGTTCCAGGCCGGTGGCCTTGTGCACGGCGCCGGCAAAGGCGGCGTCATGGCCAGCGCCGCGCAGGGTCAGGTGACCCAGCAGTTTTCTCTCGCGCAGGCTGATGCCCGCGCTGCTCTTGCCCTTGCCCACCAGCTCATGCAGGCCGGCGTGAAACAGCGGGGACTCGGCGTGCGCCGCATCGGGGCGCTGCTTGTAAACGTTTACTGTGCTCATGTTGTTCCGCCTGTCGTAGGTACGTCAGCGCTAATTCGTGGCTCGCCAGGCTCCAGCCTGCTGGGGGCTGGCGAGCGGTCGTGGTCTCAGACGTTCTGCTGTTCGCCTTTCGGGTCGAAGAACACCGACGGGACTATCTCGGCCTCGATCAGGGTGCCGTCTGCCAGCGGGGCGAAAACCTTCTCGCCCATGCGCTTCAAGCCGCCCTTGACCAGGGCCAGGGCGAAGCTGTAGCCCATGCTGGTACTGAAGTAGCTGGAGGTCACGTGGCCGACCATGCTCATCGGCACCGCCTGCTTGGCGTCGAACACCAGCTGTGCGCCTTCCGGCAGCACCGCGCGGCTGTTGACCGGCTTGAGGCCGACCAGCTGCTTGCGGTTGTCCTTGACGCAGTCTTCACGGTTCATCCCGCGCCAGCCGATCCAGGAGAAAGGTTTAGTGCGACCGACGCACCAACCCATGTTCAGATCGTCCGGGGTCACCGAACCGTCGGTCTCCTGACCGACGATGATGAAGCCCTTCTCGGCCCGCAGCACGTGCATGGTTTCGGTGCCGTAGGGGGTCAGGTTGTACTTCTTGCCGGCCTCGGCGATCTTTTCCAGAACGCCCATGGCGTAGTCGGCCTGCACGTTGACCTCGTAGCTCAGCTCGCCGGTGAAGGAGATGCGGAACACCCGCGCCGGCACGCCGCCGACCTTGCCTTCCTTCCAGGTCATGAACGGGAAGGCGTCCTTGCCCAGGTCGATGTCGGTCACTTCCGCCAGCAGCTTGCGGCTGTTGGGACCGGACAGGGTCAGGGTCGCCCAGTGGTCGGTGACCGAGGTGAAGTACACCTTGAGCTCCGGCCATTCGGTCTGGTGATAGATTTCCAGCCACTGCATGACCCGTGCGGCGCCGCCGGTGGTGGTGGTCATCAGGAAGTGGTTATCGGCCAGACAGGCGGTCACGCCGTCGTCGAAGACCATGCCGTCTTCCTTGCACATCAGGCCGTAACGGGCCTTGCCCACGTCCAGCTTGGTCCAGGCATTGGTGTAGACGCGGTTGAGGAATTCGCGTGCATCCGGGCCCTGGATGTCGATCTTGCCCAGGGTCGAGGCATCGAGCAGGCCGACGCTGTCGCGTACCGCCTTGCACTCGCGGCCGACCGCGGCGTGCAGGTCTTCGCCGGCCTTGGGGAAGTACCAGGGACGCTTCCACTGACCGACGTCCTCGAACTCGGCACCGTTTTTCAGGTGCCAGCTGTGCAGCGCGGTGTAGCGCACCGGGTCGAACAGGGCGCCGCAGTTGCGCCCGGCCACGGCGCCGAAGGTCACCGGGGTGTAGTTCGGACGGAACATGGTGGTGCCCATCTGCGCGATGCTGATGCCCATGGAGCGGGCGGCGATGGCCAGACCGTTGATGTTGCCCAGCTTGCCCTGATCGGTGCCGAAGCCCAGCGCGGTGTAGCGCTTGACGTGCTCGACCGACTCGAAGCCCTCGCGGGTGGCCAGTTCGATACCGGCCGCGGTGACGTCGTTCTGCTGGTCGACGAATTGCTTCGGCGCCCGAGCGGTCGGCTTCTCGTGCGGCACCTGGAACAGCGCGATGCTCGGCTCTTCGTGACGGCCGAAGACTTTCGGCAGCTCGCCGGCGACCGGCTTGAAGCCCGCCTCGGTGGCGGCCTTGACGCCGGCTTCGAAGCCGTCGGCCAGCACATCGCCGAGGGCGAACACGCCGTTCATGGCACCGGCGCAGACGCGCTGCTGGAAACCTTCGCCCGGCACGAAACCGAGGATGTCTTCGCGCCACACCGGCTTGCCGCCCAGGTGCGAGGCCAGGTGCACCACCGGGCTGTAACCGCCGGAGCTGGCGACCAGGTCGCACTCCAGCCATTCGCCGGGGCTGGTGACTGTGTGCGCCTGCGGATCGATGGCGGCGACGCGCGCCGCGCTGACGCGCTTGCTGCCACGCACTTCGATCACCGCACTGCCGGTCAGGACGCGCAGGCCCTTGGCCCGTGCTTCCTCGACCCAGGCGCCCTTGGGATTGGAACGGGCGTCGGCGATGGCGACCACCTTGATCCCGGCTTCCAGACAGTCCAGGGCGACGCGGTAGGCGTAATCGTTGGTGGTCGACAGCACCAGCTGCTTGCCGGGGGCCACGCCGTAACGGCGCACGTAGGTGGACACCGCGCCGGCCAGCATGTTGCCGGGCACGTCGTTGTTGCCATACACCAGCGGCCGCTCGTGGGCGCCGGCGGCCAGCACCACGCGCTTGGCGCGTACCCGGTGCAGGCGTTGCCGCACCTGACCCAGCGGCGCGGCGTCGCCGAGGTGATCGGTGCGCCGCTCGTGGATGGTGAGGAAGTTGTGGTCGTGGTAACCGTGCACGGTCGAGCGCGGCAACAGGATTACTTCGGGCATCTTCTGCAGTTCGCCGATGGCCTTGGCCACCCAGTCGGCGGCCGGCTTGCCGTCGAGGCTTTCGCGGCTGTCGAGCAGATGCCCGCCGAACTCTTCCTGCTCGTCGGCCAGGATCACCCGCGCCCCGCTACGCCCGGCAGCCAATGCGGCGGCCAGACCGGCGGCGCCGCCACCGACCACCAGCACGTCGCAGTGCTGGTTCAGGTAGTCGTAGCTGTCCGGATCGTTTTCCTTCGGCGCGCGGCCCAGGCCGGCCGCCTTACGGATGTACTTCTCGTAGGTCAGCCAGAGGTTCTGCGGGTACATGAAGGTCTTGTAGTAGAAGCCGGGCGGCATCATGCCGCCGCCGACCTTGCCGAGAATGCCCATCAGGTCGGTGTTGACGTTCGGCCAGCCGTTCACGCTGTTGGCCACCAGGCCGCTGTACAGGGCCTGCTGGGTGGCGCGCACGTTGGGGATCTGGGTCGCTTCGCTGGCGCCGATCTGCAGCACCGCGTTGGGCTCCTCGGCGCCGGCGGCAACGATGCCGCGCGGACGCGAGTACTTGAAGCTGCGGCCGACGACGTCGACGCCGTTGGCCAGCAACGCGGCGGCCAGGGTGTCGCCGCTGAAACCCTGATAGCTTTCACCGTTGAAGGTGAAGGTCAAAGGCTGGTTGCGGTTGATCCGGCCACCCTTGCTCAGGCGATTGATCTGACTCATGCCTTTTCTCCTGCCGCACGGCTGGGCTGCTGCGCACTGTTCGGCTTAGCGGTCACGCTCGGCTTCTCGCCAATCTTGTAGGTTTCGAAAATTTCGTAGCTGATGGTGTCGCGGGTGGCATTGAAGTACTGCCGGCAACCGGCCGCGTGGATCCACAGCTCGTGGTGGATGCCGCGCGGGTTGTCGCGGAAGAACAGGTACTCGCCCCACTCCGCATCGGTGCAGGCATTCGGATCGAGCGGGCGCGGGATGTGCGCCTGGCCGGCCGAGTGGAATTCCTCTTCGGAGCGCAGCTCGCCACAATGGGGACAGAAGATGTTCAGCATGTCGGATTTCTCCTGTTAGTGGGCGACGCCGGCAGCGCCGTGCTCGTCGATCAGGGCGCCGTTGTAGAAACGGTCCATGGCGAAGGGTTTGGCCAGTTCATGCATCTCGCCTTTGGCCAGGCTGGCGGCGAACACGTGACCGGAACCCGGGGTGGCCTTGAAGCCGCCGGTGCCCCAACCGCAGTTGAAGAACAGGTTCTGCACCGGGGTCTTGCTGATGATCGGGCAGGCGTCCGGCGTGGTGTCGACGATGCCGCCCCACTGGCGGTTCATCCGTACCCGCGAGAGCACCGGGAACAGCTCGACGATGGCCTGCAGGGTGTGTTCGATGGTCGGGTAGGAGCCGCGCTGGCCGTAGCCGACGTAACCGTCGATGCCGGCACCGATGACCAGGTCGCCCTTGTCCGACTGGCTGATATAGCCGTGCACGGCGTTGGACATGATCACGCTGTCGATGATCGGTTTGATCGGCTCGGACACCAGCGCCTGCAGCGGGTGCGACTCGATCGGCAGGCGGAAGCCGGCGAGCTTGGCCATGTGCCCGGAGTTACCGGCGGTGACCACGCCGACGCGCTTGCCGCCGATGAAGCCCTTGTTGGTTTCCACGCCGATGACCACGCCGTTTTCCTTGCGGAAGCCGGTTACCTCGGTCTGCTGGATCAGGTCGACGCCCAGGGCGTCGGCGGCGCGGGCATAGCCCCAGGCCACGGCATCGTGACGGGCGACGCCGCCGCGCCGTTGCAGGGAAGCGCCCATCACCGGGTAGCGGGTGTTCTTGCTGCAATCCATGAACGGGATCAGTTCCTCGACCTGCTTGGCATTGAGCACCTCGCCGTCGATGCCGTTGAGGCGGTTGGCACTCACCCGGCGCTCGATGTCGCGCATGTCCTGCAGGGTGTGACCGAGGTTGAACACGCCGCGCTGGGAGAACATCACGTTGTAGTTGATGTCCTGCGACAGGCCTTCCCACAGTTTCATGGCGTGCTCGTAGAGCTGAGCCGACTCGTCCCACAGGTAGTTGGAACGCACGATGGTGGTGTTGCGCGCGGTGTTGCCGCCGCCCAGCCAGCCCTTCTCGACCACCGCGACGTTCTTCACGCCGAATTCCTTGGCCAGGTAATAGGCCGTGGCCAGGCCGTGGCCGCCGCCGCCGACGATGATCACGTCGTAGACCGGCTTGGGCGTCGGGTTGCGCCACATGCGCTGCCAGTTTTCGTGGTGGCTGAAGGAGTGCTTGAGCAGGCCGAAGCCGGAATAACGTTGCATCAGTGGGTACTCCTGATACGAAAGACTAAGACCTTAGCGGTAAACCGGATAATCCGCGCACAGGCCGGCGGCCAGGGTGGCGACCTGCGCCTCGACGTCGGCATCGCCGAGGTGGTCGAGGATGTCGCAAATCCAGCCGGCCAGCTCGATGCTCTGCTGCTCCTTGAAGCCGCGGGTGGTGATCGCCGGGGTGCCGATACGCAGGCCCGAGGTGACGAACGGCGACTGCGGGTCGTTGGGCACGGAATTCTTGTTCACCGTGATGCCGGCACGGCCGAGGGCGGCGTCGGCGTCCTTGCCGGTCAGGCCCTGACGGATCAGGCTGACCAGGAACAGGTGGTTATCGGTACCACCGGAGACCACGTCATAGCCGCGCTCGATGAACACCTTGGCCATGGCCTGGGCGTTCTTGATCACCTGTTGCTGGTACTCCTTGAAGCTCGGCTCCAGGGCTTCCTTGAAGCACACCGCCTTGGCCGCGATCACGTGCATCAGCGGGCCGCCCTGGGCGCCGGGGAACACCGCGGCGTTGAGCTTCTTCTCGATCTCGGGATTGCTCTTGGCCAGGATCAGGCCGCCACGCGGACCGCGCAGGGTCTTGTGGGTGGTGGTGGTGACCACGTCGGCGTAGGGCAGCGGGTTGGGGTACAGGCCGGCGGCGACCAGGCCGGCGACGTGGGCCATGTCGACGAACAGCAGCGCACCGACCTTGTCGGCGATGGCGCGGAAACGCGGGAAATCCAGGGTCTTGGAGTAGGCGGAGAAGCCGGCGACGATCATCTTCGGCTGGCACTCGACGGCCAGGCGCTCGACTTCGTCGTAATCGATCAGCCCGGTGGCGGTGTCGATGCCGTACTGCACGGCGTTGTACAGCTTGCCGGAAGAGCTGACCTTGGAACCGTGGGTCAGGTGGCCGCCGTGGGCCAAGCTCATGCCCAGAATGGTGTCACCGGCGTTGAGCAGCGCCAGGTAGACCGCGCCGTTGGCCGAGGAGCCGGAGTGCGGCTGGACGTTGGCGAAGTCGGCGCCGAACAGTTGCTTGGCCCGGTCGATGGCCAACTGCTCGACCACGTCGACATGCTCGCAGCCGCCGTAGTAACGCTTGCCCGGATAGCCTTCGGCGTACTTGTTGGTCAGGCCGCTGCCCTGAGCTTCCATTACCCGCGGGCTGGTGTAGTTCTCCGAGGCGATCAGCTCGATGTGATGCTCCTGACGCGCCTCTTCGGCGTTGATCGCCGCCAGCAGTTCGTCGTCGTAGCCCTGGATTTGGTCTTGTTTGCTGAACATCGCTGATCTCCTGCGGCGCCACGCTGTGGCGCCTTTGTGTCGGAATCGGGGTCGGAATCGGGGCTTGGCCCTTGTGCAATCGATGGTATGACTCGCCCTGCACGGCCAGATGCCTATGCACGCCACGGGAGGTTGCGTTTGCGACATGCGCGTCGGCGACTTGCCGCTATGGGGAATCCGTTTCAGCGTAGCCAGTATTCGCGCAGCGCTACGAGCAGCAGAAAGTGCCCGGGATAGAACAGATAGGCCCAGCGGCGTACCGGCGCAATGCGGATCTGCAGCGGCTGGCGCAACAGCCAGAGACCGAACAGCGGCGCCAGCGCGCAGCTGAGCAGCACCGCCCAGGCAAAGGGCTCGCCGCGCGCCGCTGCGGCATAGAAGGGTGGCCAGTAGTTGGCGATCAGGCTCAGCAGCAGCGGCCAGAGCCAGGCCGGATGGGGCCGGCTCAAGGCGTAGACGAAGGCCGCCGGCAACAAGGCCCCGGCGAGGCCGAACATCAGCCAGGGATGAGCGACCACGGCGAGCAGCAGGGCGCCCACGGCCAGCCAGCGCGCCTGGCCAGGGGGCTGCTGCACGCCGTGGGCGATCAGCAGGCCGAGGATCAGGGTCGGCAGCACATTGAGCGATTGCGGCGCCTGCACCAGCAACCGATACGGCCACTCGGCCAGCAGCGCAAACCCCAGCAGCAGGCCGAGGTAGCGCAGCGGCAGTGGCCTGCGCGGATCCGCCGAGGGACGTGCCAGGTTGGCGGCGATGGCCAGGCAGAACAGCGGGAAGGCCAGGCGACCGGGAATATACAGGGCGTACAGCGGCGGCCAGACATGCCGCAGGTGATCGACCAGCATGCTCAGCAGCGCCAGCCACTTGAGCAGATCCAGCGCGGCATCGCGCGGGCGGCTGGCCTGGGCGGGGGACGGGGTCGGCATGGCGGCGCTCATCGGTCGGCATTCAGGCGAAGGTACCCCATATGGCGTGGCATGGCCGCACGACTTGCGCGAATCCTGGCCCGCACAGCGCCTGGAATGAACAAGATGTCGCCGCGGCGTGCCCCCGCGCTTGACGCAGGGGGTAAAGTAGCGGCACGCGCCGATGACCAAACAATAAGGAACGTGCCATGTCCGACTCATCGCAACAGTTCGCCAGCGACAACTATGCCGGCATCTGCCCGGAAGCCTGGGCCGCCATGGCCGAGGCCAACCACGGCCACGAGCGCGCCTACGGCGACGACCAGTGGACGGTGCGCGCCGCCGATCATTTTCGCCAATTGTTCGAAACCGACTGCGAGGTGTTCTTCGCCTTCAACGGCACCGCGGCCAACTCGCTGGCCCTGGCCTCCCTGTGCCAGAGCTACCACAGCGTGATCTGCTCGGAAACCGCCCACGTCGAGACCGACGAATGCGGCGCCCCGGAGTTCTTCTCCAACGGCTCCAAACTGCTGCTGGCGCGTACCGAAAACGGCAAGCTGACCCCGGCGGCGATCCGCGAGATCGCCCTCAAGCGCCAGGACATCCACTACCCGAAACCGCGGGTGGTGACGCTGACCCAGGCCAGCGAGGTCGGCACCGTCTATCGCCCCGAAGAAGTCCGCGCGATCAGCGCCACCTGCCGCGAACTGGGCCTCAACCTGCACATGGATGGCGCACGCTTTTCCAACGCCTGCGCCTTTCTCGGTTGCTCGCCGGCCGAGCTGACCTGGCAGGCCGGGGTCGACGTGCTCTGCTTCGGCGGCACCAAGAACGGCATGGCGGTGGGCGAGGCGATCCTGTTCTTCAACAAGGCCCTGGCCGAGGACTTCGACTACCGCTGCAAGCAGGCCGGCCAGCTCGCCTCGAAGATGCGCTACCTGTCCGCGCCCTGGGTCGGCCTGCTGCAGAGCGACGCCTGGCTGAAATACGCCCGCCATGCCAACCGCTGCGCGCGCCTGCTCGCGGAGCTGGTCGGCGACGTGCCGGGCGTCAGTCTGATGTTTCCGGTGGAGGCCAACGGCGTGTTCCTGCAACTGTCCGAACCGGCCATCGATGCTTTGCGCGCCAAGGGCTGGCGCTTCTACACCTTTATCGGTGCCGGTGGCGCACGTTTCATGTGCTCCTGGGATACCGAAGAGGCGCGGGTGCGCGAGCTGGCGGCGGACATCCGCCAGGCGATGCAGGCGGGCTGAGCGGACGCCCCGGCCCACTCCGATAACCCGGCTGGCGCTGCGTCGCGGCGGGAGTCAACGACATGGCTGGCGTACTGAAGGGTGCACGCGCCCAGCCATACCCTCAGCCAGCAGCGTGGCGAACGCCTCGGCGGTAACCGCCCGGCTAAAATAAAACCCCTGGCCTTCTTCGCACCGATGGGCCTGCAGGAAGACCAGCTGTTCCCGGGTTTCCACGCCCTCGGCAATGACCCGCAGCTTGAGGCTATTACCCATGCCGATGATAGCGCTGACAATGGCGGCATCATTCTCATCGGTGCCGATGTCGCGCACGAACGACTGGTCGATTTTCAGTACGTCGACCGGAAACCGCCGAAGATAACTCAGGCTGGAATAGCCGGTGCCGAAGTCATCGATGGCCAGCCGTACGCCCATGTCCTTGAGCGCCTGAAAGACCGAGAGCGTCGACTCGACATCCTGAATGAGAACGCCCTCGGTGATTTCCAGCTCGAGGGCGTGCGGTGCCAACTGGGTTTCCTCCAATACCGCGCGAATGCCCTGGAGGAAGCCCCGCTGACGGAAGTCGAGGGCGGAGATATTGACCGCCATGGACAGCGGCGGCAGATGGGCATCCCGCCACACCCGGGCCTGCCGACAGGCTTCGCGCAGCACCCACTGGCTGAGCGGCACGATCAGGCCACTGTCCTCGGCAATCGGGATGAACTCAGCCGGGGAGATCATTCCTCGCTCGGGGTGCTGCCAGCGGATAAGCGCCTCGGCGCCGGTAATAGCGCCGGTCTGAAGATTCAGCTTCGGCTGGTAATGCAGGACAAACTCGTGCCGCGCCAGCGCCTGCCGCAGCCCAATTTCGATGGATTGCTGCGCGCGCGCGCACTGGTTCATGTCCGGTTTGAAAAAACGGAAATCATCGCGGCCATTTTCCTTGGCATTGTGCATCGCCGCTTCCGCTTTACTGATCAAGCTCTCCGCATCCTCGCCGTCATCCGGGTAGGTGCCGATCCCCAGACTCGCGGTGACGCTGAGATCGTGCCCCGCAATGCATTGCGGCACCCTGAGTGCCGCGAGCAGCTTCTGCGCAATGCCGATGCTCTGTTGCGGGTGGGTCACATCCGTCAGCAACAGCACGAATTCATCCGCCCCGTGGCGAAAAACCGAATCCGATTGGCGCACGGTCGCGACCAAGCGCCCGGCAACCGTCTTGAGCAATGCATCGCCGATGGGGTGGCCCATGCCGTTGTTGATGCGCTTGAAACGATCCAGGCCGAGGAACATCACCGCGAGCTGTTTGCGCTGACGCCGGGCGATGGCGATTGCCTGGGTCAGCCGATCCTGGAGCAGGGCGGCATTGGGCAACTCGGTGAGAGCGTCGTACTGCAGCAAATGGGACATGTTCAGCAGTTCCAGTGCGCGATCCTCAACGACTTGCTCCAGGTTGCTCATTTTTATGGCCGCATCTTGGGCCATCTGCCATTTCACGGTCAGCGCGCTGGCCATTTGGCGGATCTCGATGCTGTCGAAGGGCTTCTTCAGGATCAGCAGCCGGTCACCCAGGTCGAGGCGCTCGGCCATTTGCTCCCAGGAATAGTCGGAATAGGCGGTGCAGAGGGCGACCTGCAGCCGCGGATCGACCTGCCAGAGACGTTCGAGGGTCTCGACACCGTCCCATCCGGGGGGCATGCGCATGTCGATGAACGCCATGGCATAGGGTCTGTTCTGCTCCAGTGCGGCCATGACCATGGCCAGCGCTTCCTGGCCCTGATACGCGGAATCGAGCGCGAAGGCTTGACGCACCGGGACGCTATCGCCGAACAGGGCCGCCTCGACCGAGTTCAGGGCCGCTTCGCTGTTCAGGCCCGCGCCGAGAATTTTCTGGAAATCCTGGTGAATCGCTGGGTTGTCGTCGATCAGCAGGATGCGCCGGTTGCCGGTATTCGCGGATCTACTCACGCCAAGCCTCCGAAGGCTCTTGCGGTATGCCGCTGGCCGCACCCGCAGCGACACGCTGCGCGCTCGGTACGATGCGGCCCTGGCGCAGCAATTCGCCGGCGCGCCGGTTGTCCACCGCCTCGCTGAAGAAGAAGCCCTGGCCCTGCGTGGTGGAGCCCGTCGACATCAGCAGCGCTCGCTGCTCCTGGGTCTCCACGCCTTCGGCGACTATGCCGATACCGAGTTCGCGGGCGAAGTTGATGATGGCGCGGATGGTTGTGGCGCTGTCCGGATCTTCGGTAGCCGCATTGATGAAGGACTGGGCGATCTTCAGGTGGTTGACCCGATAAGTCTTGAGGTAGTCGAACGACGAATACTCGGTGCCGAAATCGTCGATGGCGATCTTCACGCCCAGCTCGCGCAGCTGTGGCAGCACGTCGCTGCGCGTCCACTTGGTCTGCGCCAGGGTGGCTTCGGTCACGTCGAACTCCAGGTCGGACGGCGCCAGCCCCCATTTGCCGAGGGTGTCGGCGACATCCCGTACCAGTTCGTCGCCGCTCTTGATCTGCGCGAGCGACAGGTTGACCGTAATCACCGGGGGCGCCATGCCCTTGTCGCGCCACAGGCGCATCTGCCGACACGCGTGTTCGAGCACCCAATGGCCGAGAGCCACTATGGTGCCGGTCTTTTCGGCAATGGGGATAAAGGCATCGGCGCCGAGCAGGCCTTGCTCCGGGTGGTTCCAGCGCGCCAACGCCTCCATGCCGAGGATTCTGCCGGACGCCAGTTCGACCTCTGGCAGGTAATACAGCTCCAGCTCGTCCCGCTCGATTGCCCTGCGCAGATCATTGGCCAGGGTTACCCGGTCGAGCACCTGTTGGTCGAGATCCTCGGAATGGAAGTGGTACTGGTTGCGCCCCTCGTCCTTGGAGCGGTAGAGCGCCAGGTCGGCCTGCGCCAGCATGGCATCCGCATTGGCGCTCGAGGGCGAATAGGGGCAGATGCCGATGCTGGCGGAAATGCGCACCTGGTTGCCGTTGAGCGAGTAGGGCAGCGCCAGGCTGGTCTGCAGCTTGGCCGCCAGGGCGCCGGCGTTGGCCGGCTCGGCCATGTCCATCTGCAGGATGGCGAACTCGTCGCCGCCGAGCCGGGCGAGCACATCGCTGGCGCGCGTACAGCGCTTGATGCGCTCGGACACTTGCTGCAGCAGCAGGTCGCCGACCGGGTGGCCCAGGGTGTCATTGACCTGCTTGAAGTGGTCGAGATCCAGGTAAAAGATCGCAAACGGGGTCGCCCCGCGCTGGCAGGCGGCAAAGGCTTGGCCCAGGCGTTCGCTAAAGGTCGCGCGGTTGGCCAGGCCGGTGAGTCCGTCGGTGCGGGCCAGCAGGGCGATTTTCTCCTCCGCCAGCTTGCGCTCGGTGATGTCGAGGATGATCCCTTCGATCTCGAACAGCCGGCCCTCCTTGTTGCGCACCGGGATATAGCGGTTCTCGACCCAGCGGTAGGCGCCATCGCCAGTGCGCAGGCGAAACTCGATCGAGGCGCCTTGCGCGTCCCTCTCCAGCACCCGCGCCATCGCCGCGTCGACCATGGCCTGGTCGTCGGGATGGATCAGCTCCTGCGCCCAGTTCGGCGATGCCAGCAGTTGCGCGGCGTCGTGGCCGAATTTAGTGATGTTGTGCGAGATATACATCAGCGGGAACGAAGGTTCGCCGCGCAGGCGGTAGAGGATGGTCGGGCTGTTCTGGACGATGATGTTGGCGTCGGACAGCTCCTGGGTGCGCGCCTCGACCGCTTGCTCCAGGTTGCTCATTCTCAACTCTGCGTCCCGGGTCATCTGCCACTTCACGGTCAGCGCGCTGGCCATTTGGCGGATCTCGATGGTGTCGAAGGGTTTCTTCAGGATCAGCAGCCGGTCACCCAGGTCGAGGCGCTCGGCCATTTGCTCCCAGGAATAATCGGAATGGGCGGTGCAGAGGGCGACCTGCAGCTGCGGGTCGACCTGCCACAGGCGCTCGATGGTCTCGAGGCCGTCCCAGCCGGGCGGCATGCGCATATCGATGAACGCCATGGCATAGGCTCTGTTCTGCTCCAGCGCGGCGATGACCAGGGCCAGGGCCTCCTGGCCCTGGTAGGCGGAGTCGAGCTCGAAGGCTTGGCGCTGCACCTGGGCGTCGCCGAACAGGGCCGCCTCGGCAGAGGCCAGGGCGGCTTCGCGGTCGAGACCCGTGCCGAGAATCTTGCAAAAGTCCTGGTGGATCGCCGGCGTGTCATCGACCACCAGGATGCGGCGGTTGCCGCTGTTGGACGGCCGGTTCATGCGAGCACCTCCAGGGGGGTAAGCGGCAGTTCGAGGGTGAAGGTCGCACCCAGGCCGACACCGTCACTCTGCGCCAGCAGCGATCCACCCAGCTCCTTGGCTGCCAGCGCGCCGCTGTGTAGGCCAAAGCCGTGTCCGCCCTTGCGGGTAGTGAAGCCATGATTGAAGATCCGCGTCAGGTTCTCCGCTGCAATTCCGGCGCCGTTGTCAGTGACCGACAGCCGGACTCGGCCATCAGCGCTGGTCAGGCGCAACGTCAAGCGCTTGTCGGTGCGCTCGGAGTCGTCGCAGGCGTGTCTGGCGTTGCTCACCAGGTTCACCAGGATCTGTAGAACCTTGTGCTTGTCGAGCATGATCGGCGGCACCGCGTCGATTTCGCGGATGACCTCCACGCCGTGACGGCTCAACGAACTCAGGTTCATGCGCAGGCTGTCTTCCAGCAATTCCCTGACATCGACGCTCTCTTCGACGCCGGACTCGCTGGCGAAGGATTGTTGCATCGCCACGATCTCCTTGATGTGGTCGATATTCTGGCGCAGGAACTCCAGCTCCTTGACGCTCGCCTCCTGATCGGCCTGCAGGTATTCGGCGAGTTGGCTCAGATAGGCCGGCAGCAGCCGGCCGCGGGGATCGCTACTGAGGTAAGTTCCGAGGTCGAGTTGGTGTTCTTGCAACAGGGCGACGGCCTTGAGCAGGCCCGAAACCTTGGATTTGCTGATGCTGTCCGCCACCAGCGTGGCGGAGACGTTGACGCTGTTGAGCACGTTGCCGACGTTATGCAGCACACCGGTGGCCACTTCCGCCATGCCCGCCTTGCGCGAAGCCTCGAGCAACTGCTTGTGCAGTTGTTCCAGTTGCTCGGTGCGCTCCTTGACGCGCTGTTCCAAATCGTCGTGGGCAATCTGCAGCGCCTCTTCCGCCTTGGCGAGCGCGGCGAAGTTGGCCGCTTGATCCGCGCGCCAGCGGTGCAACTTGCTCCAGACCAATAGCCAGGTGACTAACAACAAGACGATGGAAGCCATTGTCGCGCTGACAAAGAAAATCGCCTGGCGGCGCTTGTCGCGCTGGCTCGCGGCGAGGTGTTGCTGAATATCTTGCACGAGCCGAATGATCCCCTCGGCATAGATCAGTTTCTGCGCCTCATAGGCTTCGCTAAACAACACCTGTTTCGCTTGGTCGTGCTGTCCGGCCCGAACCAGCGCGAAGGCCTGATTCTCCATGGCCACTAATTTCAGATTGGCGGCGTCCGTCTGCGCGCTCGCCTCGGCGCTTTCGGACTGACGCGTGAGCTGCAGTGTTGTCTTGATGGCGGCATCCAGTTGCGGCTCGGACTGGCGGTAGCGCCGCTCCCACTGCAGGTCGCCCGTGGTGGCCGCCATGCGGGCGGACATGCTGAGCACCTCATCCAGGTGAACGATGCGTCCGCTCAGCTCCTGGAGGCGCAAATCGCGCAGTTGCACCGTGGTGACACTGCGCAACGAGTCGAACGCGAACCCTAGCATGGCGAGCAATACCACGACCGAGAGCAACAAGCCGCCGGCCAGCCAGGGAAGCGGAAACGGAGTCCCGGTGTCGGCTCCCGGGCGGCTCATGCTTTGCGCTGCACGCAGCCTGTCTTTTCGGCCAGCCGTGGCAGACGGCGATTCTTGCGGGCTGTTTTCTCTCTCGGGCAGCAGGTGCATGCGGGCTTCCTTTCCGGTTGACATGGTCGTTGCTGCACGCCGGCAGCCTGGTTTGAGCTTTAGCTGTGGCACGAACCGCAGAGGTTCTGCGAGACCGGCAGCACCTCGCTCAGGCTTGCCGGCGGCGTGCGCAATGGTTGGAAGCAGTTGATTTCGATGGGCGATAGACGCATGTCGGTATCCCTTCCCGCAGGCATGTTTGCAGATGAAGCCTTGCTGCAGAGCGGCGCTCCATGGGCGACGTCAGGTCAACGGCTCCAACGGCAGTGTAGACACTGTATTGAGGCTGGCAACGGACGGATCTTGCCGCCCCCTCTCCCGCGCTTGCCTATACTCAGAAACACCCCGCGTCCGGAGGTCGCCATGCCCAACTACTCGGTCGAAGCCATACGCACGATCGCCCTGGTCGGTCAGGCCGACAGCGGCAAGACCACCCTGACCGAGGCGCTGCTGCAGCGCAGCGGCGCCATCGCCAGCATGGGCACGCTGGAGCGCGGCGACACGGTCTGCGATTTCGACCCGCTGGAGCGCGAATACCGCCACTCCCTGGCCTCGGCGCTGGCCCATTGCAGCCACGCCGGCGCCGAGCTCAACCTGATCGACACCCCCGGTTATCCCGACTTCATCGGCCAGGCCATCGCCGCCCTGGCGGCGGTGGAAACCGCGCTGGTGGTGGTCAACGCGCAGAGCGGCATCGAACTCAGCACCCATCGGATGATGGGCCTGGCCGGCGAGCGCGGGCTGTGCCGCTTGCTGGTGGTGAACAAGATCGACGCCGAGCGGGTCGACCTGCCCGGCTTGCTCGCCGACCTGCGCGAGGCGTTCGGCAAGCAGGTGCTGCCGCTTAACCTGCCGGCCGCCGGCGCCAGCCAGGTGGTCGACTGCTTCTTCAATCCGGCTGGCGAAGCCGACTTCTCCTCGGTGGCAGAAGCGCATCAGGCCCTGGTCGACCAGGTGGTCGAGGTCGACGAGGCGCTGATGGCGCGCTACCTCGAGCAGGGCGAGATCGACCCTCATGAGCTGCACGCACCCTTCGAGCGTGCCCTGCGCGAGGGCCACCTGATTCCCCTGTGTTTCGTCTCGGCGCGCAGCGGCGCCGGGGTCGGCGAACTGCTGGAGATCCTCGCGCGGCTGGCACCCAGCCCGAACGAGGGTAACCCGCCGCTGTTCTTCAAGGGCGCAGGCGCCGCGGCCAAGCCTTTTCGCTCCCTCCCCGACCCGCAACGGCATGTGCTGGCGCATGTATTCAAGGTGATGATCGACCCCTTCGTCGGCAAACTCGGCATCTTCCGCGTGCACCAGGGCACGCTGCAGCGCGACATGCAGCTGCTGCTCGGCGAGGCCAAGAAACCGTTCAAGGTCGGCCACCTGCTGCGCCTGCAGGGCAAGCGCTACGACGAGGTGACCCAGCTGATCCCCGGCGATTTCGGCGCCGTGAGCAAGATCGAGGAGATCGAGTTCGACGCGGTGCTGCACGACTCCCATGACGAGGATCAGATCCACCTCAAGCCGCTGGCCTTTCCGGAACCGATGCAAGGCCTGGCTATCGAGGCCAAACGGCGTGGCGACGAACAGCGCATCGCCGAGGTGCTGCACCGTCTGCTCGCCGAAGACCCCTGCGTGAAACTCGATTACCAGGCCGACACCCAGGAGACCGTACTGCGCGGCATGGGCGAACTGCACCTGCGCTACCTGCTCGACCGCCTGACCAGCAGCTACAAACTCGAGGTACAGACCCAGCCGCCGCGCGTGCCCTACCGCGAGACCATCACCCGCACGGCCGAGGGCCACTGCCGGCACAAGAAGCAGAGCGGCGGCGCCGGCCAGTTCGGCGAGGTGTTCTTGCGGGTCGAACCCCTGCCGCGCGGCAGCGGCTTCAGTTTTGTCGACACGGTGAAAGGCGGAGTGATCCCGTCGCAGTTCATCCCCTCGGTGGAGAAAGGCGTGCGCTCGGTGCTGCAACGCGGGCCGCTGGCCGGCTATCCGGTCGAAGACCTGCAAGTCACTGTGTATGACGGCAAGAGCCATTCGGTCGACTCCAAGGACATCGCCTTCCAGGCCGCCGGACGCAAGGCCATGCTCGACGCCCTGAAGGCGGCCGGCGCTATCGTCCTGGAACCGATCGCCAGCATCGCCATCAGCACCCCCGAAGGCAAACTCGGCGACATCACCAGCGACCTGACCGGCCGCCGTGGCCAGGTGCTCGGCAGCGAGTCGCTGGCCCAGGGCATGGTGCAGATCCATGGCCAGGTGCCCATCGCCGAACTGGACGACTATGGCGGCCGCCTCAAGTCGATCACCGCCGGCCAGGGCGGTTTCAACCTGCAGCACAGCCACTACAGCGCGGTGCCGGCTGACGTCCAGCAACGCCTGGCCGGTGCCTACAAGGCCGTGCAGGAAGAGGATTGAGCCGCGGCGCGGGCAGCGCAAACGGCGCCGTACTTGGCAACCAGCCGCTGCCGCAGGCCAAGGGCAACGCTCGGCCCGTGGCGCCCATCCACGCTGGGCGGTGGACAAAAACAGCGCGGCTCAACGAAGAATATCCAGGCGAACTCGCTTCAACCGCCTGACCCCGGCGCGAGCCGAAAGCGTACCTGCGGAGCCATTAACCCCCTATGAGCAGCCTGTCGCGTTTGCTTGACGCATATCCGATGGCGCTTGGGCTACCACCGGCGAAGCTGTTGTGCCGAACTGCAAGGTTGAACCTGCGCGCCCTGACCGTCGCCTTGCTGGTGGCGCTGGCGGGCTGCGCTACGTCAGAGCGCACCAGCGACCCGCCGCCGGTTCTGATCGCGCAGAGCACCTGGCGGCAGGTCGACAGGGACTTGCTCGTCGCGTCGCGAGCGGCGACCGGGCCGGCCGAAAACTACGCCCGCGAGAGGATGGCGAGCTGGCGGATTCTCGTCCAGCAGCACACCGAGGCAGAGTTCATTCCGTGGTTTACCAGCTACTGGACTCGGCAATGGCTGACCATGAAGGTGGCTTGGTACAAGCTGAGCACCGGGAAAGAGACAGAGCCGGTCGAAAATCGACTGGCCATCTATCTGCAGAAGCAATACCACGGTCGCGTGTTGAGTCCCGTCGCCAAGCAAATCGATCCCGACGTGGTCATGCAGCAGGCGACGAAAACCTACGTCCAGCTCCTGGGCCAGCAACTTCAGGGCATTTCGCAGCGCTACGGCATACCTCGGGAGCAATTCGACCGGCGCCTCAAGGACATTCCAGCGATTGCGCTGACGTCTCCCGCCGTCCACCGCGCCTCGCTCTACCAGATTGTCCGCGCCGATCCGCTCGACCGGCTGCCGGCTTATGTGGCCCTGATCGATCGGCTCCGCAATGCCGAAGGTGGCGTTGAAAGAGGCTCGTCGGAGGCAGGCATATCGTCCTTGGCGCAGCGGACTAGCGAAAAACTGGCGGCCGATCTCGCCACCAGCGGCGCCGCAAGCGCGGTTTCAGCGGTGGTGGGCCGGGCAGCCGGTATGATGATTTCCCTGGGCGTGGCGGGGTTCACTGCCATCGCCCGCGAGAACGAACGGCCGGCGCTGGAAGCGCAACTGCGGGGAAACCTCAACGCGGCCTTTGACGAAGAGTGGCTTAGCCTGATGGAGAACCCCGCCACCGGGGTGCTGGCAGGCGTCTACCACATAGCGGGACAGCTCGAAGTTAGTCTTGCCGAAGCCGCTACACGGCCGGCCAAGTTCGAAGCGCTGCCGCGAGGCGTTCCCCGGCCAGGCGAACAACCGCAACGAGGCGGAGAAGCTGGCTACGATGCCCCTCCCGGCTACCCGCGCACGAATCGATAGGCTGAGCGAGAAGCGCGTGCAGTTATAGGTCGATAGGGGGCTGCGTTTTCGCGTCGAGCGCAAAGCATGCATGCTTCGGTTTGTGCCGGATTGTGCGCCTGGCGGCCGTTCGGGTTGATCGTCGAGTTCAAGCCCGACCGCTATACTCTGATCTGCCGAGCGAGCGCCAACGGCATCATCGGCACTGATCGGGATCGGCTCAAGCCGAGCGCTGAGCAGACCGTGGCGCGGATGGCCGGGCAGTGAGTCCAGTGCTTGGCCTTGGATGCCCGGGTAAGAACGCCCAGGGATCGGCGTCGGCAAAGGATGACTACTGAGCATGAAGAACAGCGAAGCAATTTATCGAGAAGCCCTGGAGCAGTTGCAGCAGCTGATCAGACAGGCCACCGCGCAGGGTGTGGACGAGGCCCATGCCGCCGCGCTGGCCACGGCGGATCGCTATGCCCAGCCGTCCGTGCGCATGGTCTATATCGCCGCCGTCGAGGAGGCGGGGCTGCTGTTCTTCGCCAATACCGAGAGCGGCAAGGGCCAGCAGCTCATCGACAATCCACGCGCGTCCTTGTGTTTCTTCTGGCGCGAGCTGCAGGAACAGGTGACGCTCGAAGGCGAGGTTATCCGGCAATCCATCGAAACCGCGGACAACTATTGGCGCAAGCGGGCCCGCGAGGCTCAATTGGCGGCCTGGGTGCTTCCGCAGGGGAGTCCTGTGACAGAAAAGGGCGAATCGCGTCGACAGGTGCGCCAGCTTGAACAGGCCCTGGGTTTCGAACCGGTGCCACGCAGTCCAAACTGGTGCGCTTTCCGTCTTCAGCCTGAGCGGATCGAGTTCTGGCCGTCCGGCTGGCAGCGCATGCGTGAGCGCGTCAGGTATCTGAAAGATGCGGATGGATTGTGGTCTGAGGAGGTGCTTAGCCCTTGAGCCGCCCTGCGAGAAAGGCGTCCTGATCGGTAACCGATGCAGGACGTCTTGCACAGCGGTGACTCATGCGCTTGGTCGGCCACGGACGGATAAACGCGTTACTCGCTCCGCCGCCGATCCAGCGGCAGCGGAGCGCTGAGGGTTGGCGTCGATCAAGCCATCAATAGTCGATGGTCACGTCGTTCTGGGGCACGCTACAGCAGGACAGGATATAACCTTCGGCAATATCCTCGTCGGTGATCCCGCCGTTATGTTCCATGCTCACCTCGCCAGCGGTTTTCATTACCTTGCAGGTACCGCAGATGCCCATGCCGCAGGCCTTGGGGATGTGCAGGCCGAGCTTGGCCGCGGCGGTGTGTACGGTTTCGCCCGGATCGATGCGAATACTCTTGCCGGTGGCGGCGAAGGCCACCTGGTGCTGATCGGCGAGCGGTACAGGCGGTGCATCGGCGGCTTCGGCGGCCAGTTCCTTGACCTCGGCGCGAACCTCCGGCGGCGTCGCGCCGAAGGACTCCTCGTGGTAGCGCGCCATGTCGAAACCGTTTTTCTCGAGCAGGTGCTTGATCGCACTCATGTAGGGCGTCGGCCCGCAGCAGAAGACTTCCCGCTCCATGAAGTCCGGGGCGATCAACTCCAGCATTTTCTGGTTCAGATAGCCGCGATAGCCGGCCCAGGGCTCGCCCAGACCAAACTTCTCGCAGATGATGTGCAGGTTGAAGTTGCTGATCCGCGAGGCCATGTGCTCCAGCTCGCGGTGGTAGATGATGTCTTTCGGCGAACGGGCACTGTGCACGAAGACCATGTCGACATTGCCGTTGGTGTCGAAGAACCAGCGGGCCATCGACATCACCGGGGTAATGCCGACGCCGCCGCTGAGGTAGAGCACCTTCTCCGCCGGAAAGTCCATCGCGTTGAACAGCCCGACCGGGCCATGCACCGCCAGCTCCTGGCCTTCCTGCAGGTTGTCGTGCAGCCAGTTGGAAACCTTGCCGCCGGGCACCCGCTTGATGGTGATGGAGAAGCTGTAGGGCACCGACGGTGAGCTGGCGATGGTGTACGAACGCATGATCGGCTGCCCGTCGATCTCCAGCTCCAGGGTGACGAACTGACCCGGTTTGAAGAAGAACAGCACCGGTTGTTCGGCCATGAAGCAGAAGGTGCGCACGTCCCAGGTTTCCTGGATTACCTTGACGCAGCGCATCAGGTGGCGACCGTTGCTCCAGGTCTGAGTAGTAACGGGATTGAGGAAGTCGTTCGACATGGTCGGATCTCTCGCGCGCAGCGGCCTGACGTCGGCCTGTTGCAGTGGATTGTGCGCAACGGCCCACCCACTCATTTATCCGTGAGCGACATTTACATGCTTATCGCGACCTGCCGCCTGGGGCGTGGCTTGTCGTGTCGGAAACGGATGTGGCCATGTCGCCCATGGATAAGGTTTGTGGCGCATCCATCGCCACACTCGAATCCAGCCGAAGCAAACGGATAAGAGCATCCGAGCCTAAATCCCACGCGAGAATCGCCATTCGGCAGGCGACTTGCGCAGAGGCAGTCATGCTGTCTTGTGTAATAACCGAAACAGCCACTTTTTGCGGCGCTCGCACGGCGAGCCGCCATTGAGGAGTTACCGATGGACGTCACTTCCACCCTGAGTCTGGGTGACCCCCTGGCGCCGGCACGCAAGGCGACCGCCGAGATGCTGCAGAGCCGCGAGCGCACCTTCTCGTTGCCGCAGCCGTTTTACAGCGACGAGCGTCTGTTCCAGATCGACATGCAGGAGATCTTCCACAAGGAATGGCTGATCGCCGGCATGACCTGCGAGATTCCGGCCAAGGGTAACTACCTGACCCTGCAGATCGGCGATAACCCGATCATCGTCATCCGCGGCGCCGAAGGCGTGGTGCATGCCTTTCACAACGTCTGTCGTCATCGCGGTTCGCGTTTATGCACCAGCGACAAGGGCAAAGTGGCCAAGCTGGTCTGCCCCTACCATCAGTGGACCTATGAAATTGATGGCCGCTTGCTGTTCGCCGGCACCGAGATGGGCGCCGACTTCGATATGAAGGAATACGGGCTCAAACCGGTTAACTGCAAAACTGCCGGCGGCTACATCTTCATCTCTCTGGCCGAAAATCCGCCAGAGATCGATGACTTCCTCGCCACCCTGGCTCATTACATGGAGCCTTACGACATGGAGAACACCAAGGTGGCGGTGCAGTCCACCTTGATGGAAAAGGCCAACTGGAAGCTGGTGCTGGAGAATAATCGCGAGTGCTACCACTGCAACGGTGCCCACCCGGAGTTGCTCAATACCCTGCTGGAGTGGGACGACGTCACCGACCCCCGCGCCAGTCAGGCGTTCAAGGATCACGTCGCCGACTCCGCGGCCAAGTGGGACGCCGAAAAAATCCCCTATGCCCACGCCAGCTTCGGCCTGCGCAACCGTATCGTGCGCATGCCGCTGCTCAAGGGCACGGTATCCATGACCATGGATGGCAAGCAAGGCAGCCAGAAACTCATGGGCCGGATCCAGAACCCGGATCTCGGCTCGATGCGCATCCTGCACCTGCCGCACTCGTGGAACCACTGCATGGGCGATCACATCATCGTCTTCACCGTCTGGCCGATCAGCGCCCAGGAAACCATGGTCACCACTAAGTGGCTGGTGCACAAGGATGCGGTGGAGGGCGTCGACTACGACGTTGCTCGCCTGCGTCAGGTGTGGGACGCGACCAATGCCCAGGATCGCCGTCTGGCCGAAGAGAATCAGCGTGGCATCAACTCCACCGCCTACCAGCCGGGCCCGTACTCGAAGACCTACGAGTTCGGTGTGGTCAACTTTATCGACTGGTACAGCGAGCGCCTGCTCAACAACCTCGGCGCCGCACCGACGGCCTACCTGCGTCAGGTCAATGACTGACTGTTACTGCCAGCCCGCATTGTGCGGGCTGGCGCACTGCTGGAGGTTGCCGGATGTCAATTGGTCTGGGGCTGGTCATTCTGCTGGCTTTATATAGTGGCTTCGCCAGTCGGCGCCTGTCTCAGGATTGCCCCTCTCGCCGCTGAGCGATGATTTGGCAACTGCCGCAGTAATGTTGTGTCGGGCGAGGCGTTCAATATCTCATTTCAATATATAGAAGGCGGCCATTGCGTAAGGACTTGAGCCTGGCGTGGGCCGTGCATTGCAGTGCGAGTGGAAAGGGTTGGCCAATAACTTCGAATAAAGGC
>NZ_JARRAB010000058.1 GCF_030376615.1 Pseudomonas sp. sp1636 | reverse complement strand
GGCGTAGTGCTCCAGGTGCTGCCGTCGGTGCTGTATTCGACGGTGGCGCCGGCTTCCAGGCCGCTGACGCTGTAGCTGCCATCGTTGCTGATCAGATCGCCGGCCACACCGCTGTCGGTGTCGAGGCTAAGGGTCGGTGCGGCGACCAGGGTGTCGAGGGTGAAGGTCAGGCTGGACGGCGCCGAGGTGTTGCCGGCGACA
>NZ_JARRAB010000057.1 GCF_030376615.1 Pseudomonas sp. sp1636 | reverse complement strand
TCCGCTGTCAACCGCCTCTTTTACCGCTTTCGATCACCTCGACCGAAGCACCGACAAGCGCAAATCAGCCCCTGTCAGCCCGGCGCATTCTACACAGCTTGCGCTGCTTTGCAACCTCTCATTTTAAGTTAACTTCTTGTTTTACAAGAGGTTTCCAGAGAGGCCTGCGCCGAAAGAGGGGCGAATTATAGGCCCAAAAGAAACTGCGTCAA
>NZ_JARRAB010000056.1 GCF_030376615.1 Pseudomonas sp. sp1636 | reverse complement strand
CAGACCGATGTCGCCGGCAACACCTCGGCGCCGTCCAGCCTGACCTTCACCCTCGACACCCTGGTCGCCGCACCGACCCTCAGCCTCGACACCGACAGCGGTGTGGCCGGCGATCTGATCAGCAACGACGGCAGCTACAGCGTCGCCGGCCTGGAAGCCGGCGCCACCGTCGAATACAGCACCGATGGCAGCACCTGGAGCACTACGCCTCCGGTTGCCGTG
>NZ_JARRAB010000055.1 GCF_030376615.1 Pseudomonas sp. sp1636 | reverse complement strand
TCTAACGTTTGGTTAAGGGGCTGGCTTTAGCCAGTCCCAGTGAGCGAAGCGAACGACTTGAACCGCTAGTTAGCGGCTGTGGCGTTGGATAACCGCAACCGGGCAAGCGCCGCTGAATGTACTTGAGTTGAGTGCTGCTGAAAACGTGCGGAATATTGCCTGCGTAACAGCTTGAAAATGATTTGCCGCCGGCGCCGATGATGGGCCGCAAAAGCCAAAACAAAAGACAAGAA
>NZ_JARRAB010000054.1 GCF_030376615.1 Pseudomonas sp. sp1636 | reverse complement strand
ATTTGCGCAAGAACTGGATGGGTAGCGTCTGAGCTTTTGTTCTTGAACTGCGCTCGTGCAGACACCGCCCAAGTCCCCTTCAGGAGGCCGAGTGGAATCGCCGCGTAAGGGGCCCCGCGGCATGGATGCCGCGAGAGCCGCGATGGGCCATGGATGGCCCTTCGCGGCGTGCCCCTGAAGCGGTGATGGAAGGAGGGAACCCCGGCGCAGCCGGGGCCGGATGGTGGGGTGCCCTTCTCTTTGGTTACTTTCTCTTGGGCAAGCAAGAGAAAGTGACTCGCCCGTAAGGGGCGAAACCCATCAGGCCAGACGGCGCGGTAACGGATAGAGCCAGGTCGTCAGCAACGC
>NZ_JARRAB010000053.1 GCF_030376615.1 Pseudomonas sp. sp1636 | reverse complement strand
CCTACAGGGGAGTGCGGTGTCTGCTGCTTTTTGTAGGAGGGCCGACCTCGGCGCGATGCTTGTGCTTGTTGAGCGGACTGCGTCCGCCATCGCCGCGAGGTCGCGCCTCCTACAGGGGAGTGCGGTGTCTGCTGCTTTTGTAGGAGGGCCGCCCCCGGCGCGATGCTTGTGCTTGTTGGGCGGACTGCGTCCGCCATCGCCGCGAGGTCGCGCCTCCTACAGGGGAGTGCGGTGTCTGCTGCTTTTGTAGGAGGGCCGACCTCGGCGCGATGCTTGTGCTTGTTGAGCGGACTGCGTCCGCCATCGCCGCGAGGTCGCGCCTCCTACAGGGGAGTGCGGTGTCTGCTGCTTTTGTAGGAGGGCCGA
>NZ_JARRAB010000052.1 GCF_030376615.1 Pseudomonas sp. sp1636 | reverse complement strand
GTGTCGGACGGCACGGCATCCTCGGCGCCGGCCAGCATCGTCATCGAAATCGTCGACGATGTGCCGCATGCAGTGGATGACAGCAACAGCATCGCCGAAGACACCCTGACTCCGATCACCGGCAACGTGCTGACCAATGACCTGCACGCCAACGGCCAACCCGGCGCGGACACCCCGACCAGCTTCGTCAGTTGGATCAGCACTGCCGCCACTTACGGCACCTTCAGCGACACCGGCAACGGCACCTACAGCTACAGCCTGAACAACGCCAACCCGGCGGTGCAGGGGTTGGATGTCGGCGAGAGCCTAAGCGAGACCTTCAGCTACACCATGCAGGACGCCGATGGCGACACCGCCACTGCCACCCTGACCATCACCATCACCGGCAGCAACGATGTGCCGGTACTGACGGTCGATCCGGGCAACCAAGGGACTAACGACCGAGTCTTCGAGGCCGG
>NZ_JARRAB010000051.1 GCF_030376615.1 Pseudomonas sp. sp1636 | reverse complement strand
GCTGAGCGTGAAGTTGTCGCTCTCGATACCCGGGCCGTCGGTGGTCGAGCTGGTCAGCTCATAGCTGTAACTGGCCACCCCGGTGGTGCTGTTGTAGGCGCTGATGGTCAGGCTGCCGTGGGCGCCGGTGAACACGCTGCCGGCCAAACTGCCGATGGCCACGGTCACGCCGTTGATGGTCACGCTCTGCAGGTCGTCCAGGCCGTCGGCGTCGCTCAGGGTAAAGGTGCCGCTGGCGAATTCGCTGTTGCTGGCGGCGTCCGAGCCCTGGGCCAGGCCGGCTTCGAAGACTCGGTCGTTAGCGCCGTCGTTGCCCGGATCGACCGTTACCTTCGGCCCATCGTTGCTGCCGGTAATGGTAATGGTCAGGGTGGCCATGGCGGTGTCGCCATCGGCGTCCTGCATGGTGTAGCTGAAGGTCTCGCTCAGGCTCTCACCCGCATCCAGACCCTGCACCGCCGGATTGGCGTTGTT
>NZ_JARRAB010000050.1 GCF_030376615.1 Pseudomonas sp. sp1636 | reverse complement strand
CACCCTGCCCTGTATTTATGTGCTGGGTCTCATCCAGCAGCAGTAGCGAAACTCCATCTCTGTTTGCACGACGCCGACATTCAACAAGTAGCTTCGCAGCGTTACCTCCAGCGGCACCTACAAAGTCCGCCAACAATTGTCTGCCACCAGCTTTACCTCTAGCACTTACATACCAATGTGAAAACAGCTTGAGGTTCCCATGGAAATGGTCGCATGCGAAATCGATAGGTGCAGGTAGTACTTTCCGTAAAGCAGCAACGGTTTGGCTCTTTCCAACACCAGCCAGACCTGTCAAGCAGACTGGTTTAACCTCGACATCAGGCGGATTATAGAACCGCGAAATGTAATCCACCTGGCTTGAGAATAACCATTGGCTGTGCAAGGCCGCTTTTGCAGACATTTCCTTGATAAAGGAGAGCGAGAAATCATTTGGTAGATATATCTGCTCCAAAGTCTCCAACAAGATTTGCGCAGCAACCAATGCGTCTTTGCTAGCCAAGTCTATAACGGGATCAGGTCTAACCGTAATTCGCTGCCTAATAGCTTCTATGTCTAGGCAGCCGTCAAATCTGGAAC
>NZ_JARRAB010000005.1 GCF_030376615.1 Pseudomonas sp. sp1636 | reverse complement strand
CTGGCCCGTGGTTTGCGAGGCCGGTTTTTCGTTTCAGTGTGGGTAGCTTTTCATATGCTCAGCATCAACAACCGCATCGCCGAAGAACTGGGCGTGCGCCCGCAACAGGTCGCCGCCGCCGTGGCGCTGCTCGATGAAGGCTCCACCGTGCCGTTCATCGCCCGCTACCGCAAGGAAGTCACCGGCAGCCTGGATGACACCCAACTGCGCAACCTGGAAGAGCGCCTGCGCTACCTGCGCGAGCTGGACGAGCGCCGCGCCAGCATCCTCGCCAGCATCGAGGAGCAGGGCAAGCTGACCCCGGAATTGACCCGCGAGATCAACCTGGCCGAGACCAAAACCCGCCTCGAAGACCTCTACCTGCCCTATAAACAGAAGCGCCGCACCAAGGGCCAGATCGCCCTGGAAGCCGGCCTCGGCGAACTGGCCGACGCGCTGTTCGACGACCCAACACTGAATCCGGAAAGCGAAGCGGCGCGCTTCGTCGACGCCGAAAAAGGCTACGCCGACATCAAGGCAGTGCTCGAAGGCGCCAAGTACATCCTCATGGAGCGCTTCGCCGAGGACGCCAGCCTGCTGGCCAACCTGCGCGGCTTCCTCAAGGACAACGCCACCCTCAGTGCCCGGGTGATTGCCGGCAAGGAAGACGAAGGCGCTAAATTCCGCGATTACTTCGAGCACGACGAGAAGCTGAAAAACGCCCCCTCGCACCGTGCCCTGGCGATTTTTCGCGGGCGCAACGAAGGCTTCCTCAGCGCCAGCCTGAAAGTCGGCGAAGAGCTGCCCGGCACCCTGCACCCCTGCGAAGGCATGGTCGCCGAGCGTTTCGGCATCAGCAACCAGGGCCGCGCCGCCGACAAATGGCTGGGCGAAGTGGTGCGCTGGACCTGGAAGGTCAAGCTCTACACCCACCTGGAAACCGACCTGCTCGGCGAACTGCGCGAAGGCGCCGAAGACGAGGCGATCTCGGTATTCGCCCGCAACATGCACGACCTGCTGCTCGCCGCCCCGGCCGGCCCGCGCGCCACCCTCGGCCTCGACCCGGGCCTGCGCACCGGCTGCAAGGTCGCGGTGGTGGACGCCACCGGCAAGCTGCTCGACACCGCCACCGTCTACCCGCACGTGCCGAAGAACCAGTGGGACCAGACCCTCGCCGTGCTCGCCGCGCTGTGCGCCAAGCACTCGGTCGACCTGATCGCCATCGGCAACGGCACCGCCAGCCGCGAGACCGACAAGCTGGCCGCCGAGCTGATCAAGAAGTACCCGGGTCTGAAGATGACCAAGGTGATGGTCAGCGAAGCCGGCGCCTCGGTCTACTCGGCCTCGGAACTGGCGGCCAAGGAGTTCCCCGACCTCGACGTGTCGATCCGCGGCGCCGTGTCCATCGCCCGCCGCCTGCAGGATCCGCTGGCCGAACTGGTGAAGATCGAGCCGAAATCCATCGGCGTCGGCCAGTACCAGCACGACGTCTCCCAGCTCAAGCTGGCGCGCAGCCTGGACGCGGTGGTCGAGGATTGCGTCAACGCCGTCGGCGTCGACGTCAACACCGCCTCGGCCGCCCTGCTGGCGCGGATCTCCGGACTGAATACGACCCTGGCGCAGAACATAGTCGCGCACCGCGACGCCAACGGCGCCTTCAAGACCCGCGACGCCCTGAAGAAGGTCTCGCGCCTGGGCGAGAAGACCTTCGAGCAGGCCGCCGGCTTCCTCCGCGTGATGAACGGCGACAACCCGCTGGACGCCTCGGCCGTGCACCCGGAAACCTACCCGCTGGTGCAGCGCATCGCCTTGGATACCGGCCGCGACATCCGCTCGCTGGTCGGCGACGCGGCCTTCATCAAACGCCTCGATCCGCAAAAATTCACCGACCAACGCTTCGGCCTGGTCACCGTCGGCGACATCCTCCAGGAGCTGGAAAAACCCGGCCGCGATCCGCGCCCCGAGTTCAAGACCGCCGAATTCCAGGAGGGCGTCGAAACCCTCAAGGATCTCGAGCTGGGGATGATCCTCGAAGGCGTGGTGACCAACGTCACCAACTTCGGCGCCTTCGTCGACATCGGCGTGCACCAGGACGGTCTGGTGCACATCTCGGCGTTGTCGGAGAAGTTCATCAAGGACCCGCATGAAGCGGTCAAGGCCGGCGACGTGGTCAAGGTCAAGGTGATGGAGGTGGATATCGCGCGGGGCCGCATCGCCCTGTCGATGCGCATGAGCGACAGCCCCGGGGAGAAGGTCGAAGGCCCGCGCGGCGGCGCTCGTGGCGGCGGCAACCCGCGTGGCAATGCACCGCGCAGCGAACGCCATTCCAGCCAGGACAAACCGGCCCCGGCCAATGCCGGCATGGCCGCGCTGTTCGCCAATGCCAAGCAACTGAAGAAGTAAGCCCAACCTGCGCGCCGTAAAACAGACCTTGTTCCGCTTACGGGTTGAGCCCGAACGCCGTCTGTAGGAGGCGCGACCCCGCGGCGAATGCAGCCCGCAGGGCTGCCGGCCCATCGTTTCGCGGTATAGCCAAAGCTCGCCCCGAGGTCGGGCCTCCTACGGATCGCAGGCAGTTCGCGCCTGGCGATACAACACCTAACGGCTACAGCGCCAAAAATAACCGCGCGCTCGCGACGACAGCACGCCAGGGCATGGACAGGCCCTGGCCCAGACGCGTCGCCCTGGCGCAAGCGCACAGCGTCCAGCTATAACCATCTTCGCTCGCCTCAGGTTATAAGAACGCACTGACCGAGCGCAGGCAGTGGCCTGCATTTTCCCGCCGCCCCTTGTAGAGCGCGACTAGCACCCCCATATTGGGGCGACCGATGCGTGAAGGAATGCACTCTTGAGCGACCTGTTCTCCCGCCGCCTGGCCTTGCTTGGCGAGCGCGCCAACCTCTCCCTGCTTGCCCAGTGCTTGCACGGCATCGAGCGCGAATGCCTGCGCGTCAACGGCGACGGCCAGCTGGCGTTGACCCCGCACCCACCGGCGCTGGGTTCGGCGCTGACCCACCCGTTGATCACCACGGACTATTCCGAATCGCTGCTGGAGTTCATCACCCCGGCCGAGGCCGACCCGGCCACGACCCTGGCCGATCTCGAGCAGATCCATAGGTTCGTCTACAGCAAGCTCGACGGCGAATACCTGTGGAGCCCGTCGATGCCCTGCGCCTTGCCGGATGAGGAAAGCATCCCGATCGCCCAGTACGGCAGCTCGCATGTCGGTCAACTCAAATACGTCTACCGCAAGGGCCTGGCCCTGCGTTACGGCAAGACCATGCAGTGCATCGCCGGCATTCACTACAATTTCTCCCTGGCCGACAGCCTGTGGCCGCTGTTGCAGCAGGCCGAGGGCAATACGCGCAACGCGCGCGACTACCAATCGGCGCGCTACATCGCCCTGATTCGCAACTTCCGCCGCTACAGCTGGCTGCTGATGTACCTGTTCGGCGCCTCGCCGGCGCTGGATGCCGGCTTCTTGCGCGGGCGCCCGCACCAATTGCAGCAGCTGGATGGCGAGACCCTGTACCTGCCCTACGCCACCAGCCTGCGCATGAGCGACCTGGGCTACCAGAGCAGCGCTCAGGCCGGCCTCACCCCTTGCTACAACGACCTGACCAGCTACACCGACAGCCTGCGCCAAGCGGTCGCCACGCCCTACCCGCCCTATGTCGAGCTCGGCAGCAAGAAGGATGGCGAGTGGCTGCAACTCAACACCAACATCCTGCAGATCGAGAACGAGTACTACTCGAACATCCGCCCGAAACGCGTGGCCCACAGCGGCGAGCGGCCGATCCAGGCGCTGGTGGCGCGCGGCGTGCAATACATCGAAGTGCGCTGCCTGGACATCAACCCCTTCCTGCCGCTGGGCATCGACCTGGTCGAAGCGCGCTTCCTCGACGCCTTCCTGCTGTTCTGTGCGCTGCAGGAAAGCCCGCCACTGGAGGGCGAGGAATGTCACGCCTGCACCGACAACTTCCTCAAAGTGGTCAAGGAAGGTCGGCGTCCCGGCTTGCATCTGCAGCACCGGGGCAACCCCGTGGCACTGCAGGCCTGGGCTCACGAACTGCTCGACAGCATCCAGCGTACGGCCACTCTGCTCGACCAGAGCCACGGCGACGAAGCGCACAGCCTGGCGCTGCAAGCCCAGCGCGAGAAAATCGACAACCCAGCCCTGACGCCCTCGGCCCAGGTACTCGCGCAACTGCAGCAGGGTGAATGCTTCACTCAGTTCGCCCTGCGCCAGAGCAAGCTGCACGCCGACTACTTCCGCAGCCAGCCGTTGAGCACAGAGCAACAGGCCGCCTTCGAAGCCGCGAGCGCCCGCTCACTCGGCGAGCAGGCGGATCTGGAGGCCCAGGAACAGGGAGACTTCGACAGTTTTGCCGCCGCCTATCAGGCGAGCATCCTGGCCCCAGGAATTTAGTCGATCCGGTCACAAAAACCAGCATCGGAGCAGCTGCTGTGACCGGCGACCCAGCCTGCAAGGCCGGGCGCGGCTAGCATAAGCGCAGCACAATCAACATGAGCCGTGCCCATGGAGCCCGACACTCGCCTCAAGGATGACCGCCACTGGAGCCTGGAAAGCCTGAACAAGGCCTACCAGCAAGGCTATATGGCAGGCCTCACCGGCCAATCCTACAGCCGCCACGACCGCCGCGCCGAAGTCCTCGCCGCCGCCTGGGAGGCCGGCTGGGACGACGGCCATGAACAACTGCTGCGCCAGCAGAAGAGCGCCTGAGCCACCGGAATGCGCATCCCGCCCTGCCGTCGGTTTGCTGCGTTGCGCCTTCTCGGCCTGCTTTTGGGCATTTGCCCCGCAGGCGCCTGCGGGGCAAATACCAGCCTTGAAGGCGCGTAGGGCATAGCCTGGGCGCAACAGTGCCGGCACCCGGATCACGCCCCGCCTACAACGCCTTCTCGAACACCTTGGAGTTGCGCTGGAAGTTGTACAGCGAGGCGCGCGCGGCCGGCAGGCGGTCGACGCTGCTGGGCATGAAGCCGCGTTCGCGGAACCAGTGAGCGGTGCGGGTGGTGAGCACGAACAGGTGCTTCAAACCCTGGGCGCGGGCGCGGGCCTCGATGCGTTCGAGCAGTTCGTCGCCGCGACCGCCGTGGCGGTAGGCTGGGTTAACCGCCAGGCAGGCCAACTCGCCGTAGTCCGAATCGGCGATCTGGTACAGCGCGGCGCAGGCGATGATCAGCCCCTCGCGTTCGACGATGCTGAACTGCTCGATCTCGCGCTCGAGCACCTCGCGCGAGCGGCGCACCAGGACGCCCTGTTCTTCCAGCGGGCTGATCAGCTCGATCAAGCCGCCGACGTCCTCGATGGTCGCCTCGCGCAAGACCTCGAACTGCTCCTGGGCCACCAGGGTGCCGTTGCCCGCACGGGTGAACAGTTCGCTGAGCAGCGCGCCATCCTCGGTATAGCTGACGATATGGCTGCGCCGCACCCCGCCGCTGCAGGCTTGCGCGGCGGCATCGAGCAATTCCGCCTGGTAGCTGCCGTTCAGCCGCTGCAGGTGCTGCGGCACCTGTTGCGGGCGCAGCTCGCGCACCAACTTGCCCGTCTCGTCGAGCAGGCCGGACTCGGCGCCGAACAACAACAGTTTGTCGGCACCCAGGTCGATGGCCGCACGGGTGGCCACGTCTTCGCAGGACAGGTTGAAGATCTCCCCGGTGGGCGAATAACCCAGCGACGACAGCAGCACGATGCTGCGCTCGTCGAGCAGGCGGCCAATGCCCTTGCGGTCGACCCGCCGCACCTCGCCGGTGTGGTGATAGTCGATGCCGTCGACCACGCCGATCGGCCGTGCGGTGACGAAGTTGCCGCTGGCCACGCGCAGGCGCGCGCCCTGCATCGGCGAAGCGGCCATGTCCATCGACAGGCGCGCCTCGATGGCGATACGCAACTGGCCGACCGCATCGATCACGCACTCCAGGGTCGCGCCGTCGGTAACCCGCAGATCACGGTGAAAGTGCGGGGTCAGCCCGCGTGCGGCCAGACGCGCCTCGATCTGCGAGCGCGAGCCGTGCACCAGCACCAGGCGCACGCCGAGACTGTGCAGCAGCACCAGGTCGTGGACGATATTGCCGAAATTCGGGTGGGCGACACCCTCGCCCGGCAGCATCACCACAAAGGTGCAATCGCGGTGGGCATTGATATAGGGCGAAGCGTGGCGCAGCCAATTGACGTAGTCGTGCATGTGAGAGCCTGTAGAGCAATGACGAAAGTAAAGGTGAAAACAACGCTTCTCGCGCTGGGAGAAGGTAACTAGCGTCGTCGCAGCAGCATCGGGGCTCCCCTTCAGGCTTTCACAGGTTGCAGGCAGTAGTGTTGGATCAGCTGACGTAACAGACGCACGCTCGGCTCGATACGTGACATGTCCAGGTACTCGCCCGGCTGGTGGGCGCAGTCGATATCGCCGGGGCCGAGCACCAGGGTCTCGCAGCCAAGCTGCTGAAGATAAGGCGCTTCGGTGGCAAACGCCACCGAAGCCGCGTTGTGCCCGGTCAGGCGCTCGGCCAGGCGCACCAATTCACAATCGGCGGCCTGCTCGAAGGGCGGCACGCTGGGAAACAGCGGGGCAAAGTCGATCTTGACCCGATGCCGCTCGGCCAGCGGTTGCAGCTTCTGGCGGATCGCCGCGCGCAGCAGTTCCGGCTGCATGCCCGGCAGCGGGCGCAGGTCGAACTCCAACGAGCATTGGCCGCAGATGCGGTTGGGGTTGTCGCCGCCGTGGATGCAGCCGAGATTGAGGGTTGGCTGCGGCACGCCGAACTGCGGGTTGTTGAACTCGCGCTGCCATTGGCCGCGCAAGCCGCGCAGCTCGCTCAGCACGTCCTGCATCGCCTCCAGGGCGCTGTGGCCGAGGCTCGGGTCGGAGGAATGGCCGCTCTGGCCGAGAATGTCGATGCGCTCCATCATGATGCCCTTGTGCAGGCGGATCGGCTTCAGCCCGGTCGGCTCGCCGATCACCGCGGCGCGCCCCAGCGGCCGACCGGCCGCGGCCAGGGCGCGGGCGCCGGACATCGAGCTTTCCTCGTCGCAGGTGGCGAGGATCAGCAGCGGCTGCTGGAAGCGCTGGGTCAGCAAGGGTTGCAGCGCCTCGATGGCCAGGGCGAAGAAGCCCTTCATGTCGCAACTGCCCAAACCGATCCAGCGGCCATCGGCCTCGGTCAGTTTGAGCGGGTCGCTCTGCCACAAGGCCGCATCGAACGGCACCGTGTCGCTGTGCCCGGCCAGCACCAGGCCGCCCGGGCCGCTGCCGTAACTGGCCAACAGGTTGAATTTGCCCGGCTGGATTTCCTGCACTGCGCAGGCGAACCCGAGGTCGCCGAGCCAGCTCGAGAGCAACTCGATCACCGGCCGGTTGGACTGATCCCAATGCGCCTGGGTACAGCTCACCGAAGGCGCGGCAATCAGCGCGGCGAATTGCTCTTTGAAGGAAGGCAGGGGCATTGGCGGTCTCCGCGGGCGTTGCCGCCATCATAGGGGCAACGCCGACGCAGAGGGAACCGTAATGCGGGGCTAGCTCAGAGGAAGATGCCGCGCAGGATATAGAAGAATACGATGGCCAGAACCGCACCGACCGGCAGGGTGATCAGCCAGGACATGAAGATCTTGCCGATCACGCCCAGGTTCAGCGCACCGATACCGCGGGCCAGGCCGACGCCCAGCACCGCACCGACCAGGGTGTGGGTGGTGGACACCGGCAGGCCGATGGCCGAGGCCCCCACCACCGTGGTGGCGGTAGCCAGCTCGGCGGCAAAGCCGCGGCTCGGGGTCAGCTCGGTGATTTCCTTGCCGATGGTGGCGATCACCTTGTAGCCATAGGTGGCCAGGCCGATGACGATACCCACCGCGCCGAGCAGCAGCACCCAGCCGGGAACCGCGGATTTAGCACCAACGGCCATTTCGCCACCACTCTGAATCACCCCGACGATGGCCGCCAGCGGACCGACCGCATTGGCCACGTCGTTGGAGCCGTGGGCGAAGGCCATGGAGCAGGCGGTGAAGATCATCAGCACGGCGAAGACTTTCTCCACGCTGGCGTAGTGGAAGTCCTTGTCCGCCTCGAGGTCGATCTTGATCCGGCTGAGCAGGCCGATACCCAGCAGCATCACCAGCGCGCCGACGCCCAGCGAGAGCAGGAAACCCTCGCCGCCGGAGAGGTTCAGGCCGATATGCTTGAGGCCCTTGGTCAGGGTCATGATGCTGACCATGAAGCCGGTGGCGAACATATACAGCGGCACGAAACGCTTGGCGTTGAGGAAGGGCTCGTCGGTATCGATGATCAGCTTCTGCACGCTGACGAACAGGCCGAAGGCGACTATGCCGGAGAGCAGCGGCGAGATCACCCAGCTAGCGACGATCGGGCCGACGCCGCCCCAGCGCACCGCGTCCATGGACACGCCGACGGCGGCAAAACCAATCA
The DNA here is from genome assembly GCF_030376615.1 of Pseudomonas sp. sp1636. Taxonomy (GTDB): domain Bacteria; phylum Pseudomonadota; class Gammaproteobacteria; order Pseudomonadales; family Pseudomonadaceae; genus Aquipseudomonas. The sequence continues at coordinate 280,282 of NZ_JARRAB010000005.1, read as the reverse complement.
CCGCACCGACGATGGAGTGAGTGGTGGAGACCGGCCAGCCGCGGGTCGAGGCGATCAGCAGCCAGGTGCCGGCCGCCAGCAGCGCCGACATCATGCCCAGCACCATCAGGTCCGGGGTGATCATCGAGGCATCGACGATGCCGCTCTTGATGGTTTCGGTGACCTCGCCGCCGGCCAGATAGGCGCCGGCAAATTCGAACACCATGGCGATCAGGATCGCCTGTTTGATGGTCAGCGCCTGCGAGCCCACCGAGGTGCCCATGGCGTTGGCCACGTCGTTGGCGCCCACGCCCCAGGCCATGAAAAAGCCGAAGAGACAGGCGAGCAGCAGAAGTACGAGGCCGTAGTCCGCAATCAGAGACATAGATAATTAATCCGTAGATTCCAGAAAGAACACTGGCGCTTAACGCGCCAGCAGTTGTTCCAGTCGGTTACCGACACGCTCGGCGCGGTCGGCGACATCGCCGATCCACTCGAGGATCTGGTAGAGGAAAATAACGTCGACCGGAGGAAGGTCCTTTTCCAGCTTGAACAGACCACGACGCGCTTCGACCTGCATCACATCGGTGTCGCGCTCGATTTGCTCCAATTCCTCGACCATGGAAACGACCAAGGCGGCTTCGCGCCCGCCAAAGCCGGTCTCCAGCAGTTCATCCAGCTCGTTCATCGCCTTTAGCGCCTGGGCGCTGGCATCCACGGTGCGCTGCACAAAGGCCCGCATCAACGGCTGCAAAGCCTGCGGAATGGCCATTTCGCGACCCAGCATCAGGCCGGCGATGTCCTTGGCGCGGTTGGCAACTTTGTCCTGTACACTCAGCAGCTCAAGCAGATCCGAACGCGGCACCGGCAGAAACAAGCTCTTGGGCAGGTGCAAACGCACGCTTTTCTTGAGCTTGTCGGCTTCGCCCTCCAGCCGCGCCATGTCCTGCTGCACCTGTGCCACCTTGGCCCAATCCTCAGCCATCACGGCGTCGAAAAACGGCACCAGGTGTGCGGCGCACTCATGGGCTTTGGCGAAGTGCTTCTGCATCGGCCCGATGGGCGAGCGACCGAACAGGCTGGCGAATGGATTGAGCGGCATAGGGTGAACCCCGGCTTTAAAGAAGGCGGCAAGTATACGGATCGCTCGAAAAGCTCGCCAGCATGCATCATCAGACAGTCACAATTTTACACTAGGCGCTTAGCTCACCATCATGGTCAAAGAAACCGAAATCAAATTGCGCGCCAGCCGCGACACTCTGGCCGCCCTGCGCGAGCACCCGCTGCTGAAGAAACGCAACAAGAGCGGCTGGGAACAACACGAATTATTTAACCAATATTTCGACACGCCGGCCCGCGACCTGGCCCAGGCCAAGGTCGCCTTGCGCATCCGCCGCGATGGCGATGCCTTTATCCAGACCCTGAAAAGCCGCGGCCAGAGCGTGGCCGGCCTGTCCGAGCGCAACGAGTTCGACTGGTCTCTGGAGCAGGCCGAACTGGATCTGAGCAAACTCGACGCCAACTGCTGGCCGGCGGCCCTGGCCGAACTGGACAAGAGCCTGCTGCAACCGATCTTCAGCACCGACTTCGTCCGCCAGCGTGCCGATATCGCCTGGGGCCGCGGCAAGGCCAAGGTGGTCATCGAAGCCGCCCTGGATCTCGGCCAGGTCATCGCCGGCGAAGGCGAGGAAGAAATCTGCGAGCTGGAGCTGGAGCTGCGCCAGGGCGAACCTGAAGCCTTGCTGGAGCTGGCCGCCGAACTCGCCGCCGATCTGCCGCTGATGCCTTGCGACATCAGCAAGGCCGAGCGCGGTTACCGCCTGTTCGATGCCGGCAGCTACAGCCTCAGCCTACCGGCCCCCGAACTGAACGCCGAGATGAGCCTGGACGACGGCTTTGCCGCGCTCGCCTGGCACCTGCTCGGCAGCAGCCAACGGCTGGCCGAGCAGTACCGTTTCAATGGCCATTGGCGCCTGCTGGTCGACTGGCTGGAACAACTGGTCGGCCTGCGGGCATTGATCGGCAGCCTCGGCCAAGCCGCACCGCGCAGCAGCAGCAGCGAACTGCGCCAGAGCCTCGATGCCCTGTTGCACGACTGGCGCCCACGCCTGCAGGCCGGCCAACTCGACGATGCCGCGCGTCAGGCCGCACCGGCGCAGTTCGCCAGCGAACTGCAAAGCACGCGCTGGGGCCAGTTCTCCCTGAACGCCTCGCGCTGGCTGCTGGCCAGGGGCTGGACGAACGCCCGCAACAACCGCGGCAACCGTCAGGGCGCCGCGCCGCTGGGCAACTGGCTGGCGACCCTGATCGCCGAGGAAGGCCATGACCTGCAGTTGAGCCGCTACCAGAAACAACCGGAAGACCTGGCCGAACAACTGCCGCGCATCGAGCGCCTGCTGGTCTGGCTACGCCTGGCCCGTGGCGTGCTGGAGGTGCCGGAAGTCGACCGCCTGTACGGCGAACTGAGCAAGCTGAGCGAACAGGCCAGTCGCCCCATCGATCCCGAGTCGTTGGCCGCACGGCAAGCCCAGACCCATACTGTGGCAGCCTTGAAAGCCTGGAGAATGCTGGTGAAATAAGCGGCAGGCGGCAAGCCAATGTGGCATTTATGCGTTGGCGCGCAGCAGTTTTCGACTTGCCGCTTTAAGCTTGCCGCTTACCGCTACCACCACAGGGAGTCCCATGTCCGCCATCATCTCGCCCACCGCCGACCGCACCCTCGATCTCGGCGACCTGCTGCGCGAACTGGTCAGTCAGGGCCGGATCGACCAGGACAGTGCCGAGCAGTGCCTGACGATCCGCCGCAGCGCGGTGAACAACCAGCAGCATCCGCTGGAATTTCTCGCCGCGCAGCAGGTCAACGACCTGGGTTGTCCAGGCAAGGCGCTCGACCTGGAAAGCCTCACCCGGTGGCTGGCGGAGTGGGTCGGGCAACCCTACCTGCGCATCGACCCGCTGAAAATCGATGTGGCCGCCGTCACCCCGCTGATGTCCTACGCCTTCGCCCAACGGCACAAGATTCTTGCCGTGGCGGTAGCCCCCGAGGCGGTGACCATCGCCAGCGCGCAACCGCTGATGCACAGCTGGGAAGCCAACCTGACCCATGTGCTGAAACGCCCGATCAAGCGGGTGGTGGCCAACCCGGCGGAGATCCAGCGCTTTACCGTGGAGTTCTACCGCCTGGCCAAGTCGGTCAGCGGCGCCAGCGCCGGCGAGATGAAGATCAGCGGCGTCGGCAACTTCGAGCAACTGCTCAACCTCGGCGCCCAGGATCAAGAGCCGGACGCCAACGACGCGCATATCGTCAACATCGTCGACTGGCTGTTCCAGTACGCCTTCCAGCAACGCGCCAGCGATATCCACATCGAGCCGCGCCGCGAGCAGGGCAGCGTGCGTTTTCGCATCGACGGCGTGCTGCACAACGTCTACCAATTCCCGCCGCAGGTGACCATGGCGGTGGTCAGCCGCCTGAAAAGCCTGGGGCGGATGAACGTCGCGGAAAAGCGCAAACCGCAGGATGGCCGGGTCAAGACCAGGATCCCGGATGGCGGCGAGGTCGAGTTGCGCCTGTCGACCCTGCCCACCGCCTTCGGCGAGAAGCTGGTGATGCGCATTTTCGATCCGGAAGTGCTGCTGAAAAGCTTCGACCAGCTGGGCTTCTCGCCGGACGACATGAAGCGCTGGGCCGACATGACCGGGCAACCCAACGGCATCATCCTGGTCACCGGCCCCACCGGCTCGGGCAAGACCACCACCCTGTACACCACGCTCAAGCAGCTGGCGACGTCCGAGGTCAACGTCTGCACCATCGAAGACCCGATAGAGATGATCGAGGGCGCCTTCAACCAGATGCAGGTGCAGCACAACATCGACCTGTCCTTCGCCAGCGGCGTGCGCGCGCTGATGCGCCAGGATCCGGACATCATCATGGTCGGCGAGATCCGCGACCTGGAAACCGCCGAGATGGCGATCCAGGCCGCACTGACCGGCCACCTGGTGCTCTCGACCCTGCACACCAACGACGCGCCCAGCGCCATCACCCGCCTGCTCGAGCTGGGCGTGCCGCATTACCTGCTCAAGGCCACCCTGCTCGGGGTCATGGCCCAGCGCCTGGTGCGCACCCTCTGCCCGCATTGCAAGGCACCGCACGAACTCGGCGAAGACGACTGGCAGAGCCTGACCAAACCCTGGAACGCGCCGCTGCCGAGCGGCGCGCACAAGGCCGTGGGCTGCCTGGAATGCCGCGACACCGGCTACCGCGGGCGCGCCGGGGTCTACGAAATCATGCAGCTCAACGATGGCATCAAAGCGCTGATCGGCGCCGACACCGACCTGGTAGCCCTGCGCCGACAGGCGTTCAAGGAGGGCATGCGCAGCCTCAGGCTGTCGGGCGCACAAAAAGTCGCCGCGGGCCTGACCACCATCGAGGAAGTGCTACGGGTCACCCCGCAGAGCGAGCAGCGTTAGCGCGGCCTGCGCCTCAGCGTTGGGCGACGACCGGCGTCCCCTTGCGCGGCGGGCAGTTGAGGTAGGCCGAGCCCTGCAGCCAGGCCTGATCCGGATACCAGGCAAAGATGAACTGGCCGCCCTTGAGCTGGTCGACCACCATCCGTGCCACCTCCGGCCGCACCGCCGGGCAACCGAGGCTGCGGCCGATCCGGCCTTGGCTCTGTACCAGGCGCGGGTCGACGTAGCTGGCGGCGTGGATGACGATGGCGCGCTCGCGAGCCCGGTCGTTGACTCCCGGCTCGAGGCCGTCCATGCGCAACGAATAGCCGTGCTTGCCGCTGTAGCTCTCCGCGGCGCGAAACAAGCCCAGGCTGGACTGGTAGCTGCCCAAGGTGTTGGAAAAGCGCGTGGCGAAATTCTCTCCCGACAAACGCCCGTGAGCGACAAAATCGCGCAACAGCAAGCGCGGCTGCTGCAGATCGAAGATCCACAAGCGGCGAGCGGTGGATGGCTGCGCATAGTCGATCACCGCCAGCCGCTGCGCCGGCTCGGCACCATGCTTGAGCGCACACTGCATGGCCATCAGCGCATGTTCAAGCACCTGGCGGTCGAGCCCGGGCGCGGCCCGCGTCAGACTGTCGAACAGCGGCGGCGGCGCGCTTGCCGCCGCCAGCCAGGGTGAAACCAGCAGACAGAGCCCGCTCAGGTAAATGCCGAGTCGGCGGAGTGCTTGGATCATGCGCAGGAAGCTCCTGTGTACACTGCGACCAACATTCGGCGAACGCTTGCGAGCGCCTGCTTTAATCGCTGCCGGCGCCGCACGAGCCGACGGCGCCCCATTCGACGGCAAACAACCGTCACGCAACTGGCAACCCATGAACTGGAGAGCGCGATTGTACACAAACACCGCACGCCACCTGGCTGCCGCCGGTCTATTGGCTATTGCGGCCCAGGCCTACGCCGTCGATGACGGCGCCAGCCAGGCGATTCGCCTGAGTTTCGCCGCGCAACCGAGCGCCTGCGCCCCGTCGCTCACGGCCGCCGAGCTGCAGGTATCCGGCCTGCTGTACGAGTTCTATACGCAGCAGGCCTTCGTCCCGCTCTGGCAGGAGCCTAGCCGACGTGCGGCGCTGTTGCATGAACTGGAGCAACTGGCCGACGACGGCCTCGACCCCGGCGAGTATCGGCTCGACCGCCTGGCCGCCGCGCTGCCGAACGATATCCAGCAGCGCGCCTGCGCCGACCTGCTGATCAGCCATGGCTACCTGCAAGCCCTGCAGCACCTGGCACACGGGCGCCTGACGCAAGAACCGCTAGAACCCTTCTGGCGCGCCCCCGACAGCGCCAGCCCGACGCCACCGGCCAGCCTGCTCAGGCGCGCCTGGCAAGGCCTCGACGACCTGCCGGCGGCCTTCGCCGCGGCGCGCCCCGCTCTGCGCCAATACCAGCAACTGCGCCGCGCCTACGCCGAGCGGCGTCGTCTGCCACTGGCCGAGTGGCCCAGGGTTCCGCCCGGCCGCCTGCTGCGCCCGGGCATGCGCGATCAGCGCATTCCCCTGCTGGCCGCCCGCCTGGCGGCGGAGGGCTATATCGGCCAACGGCCAAGCACTGACGCCGAGCGCTACGACGCCCCCCTGGTTGCCGCCGTGGAACGTTTCCAGAGCCGCCATGGCCTGCAGGCCGACGGTTTGGTCGGCGCGGACAGCCTGACCGCCCTGAACACCAGCGCGACCGAGCGGCTCGAGCAACTGCGGGTCAACCTCGAACGCTGGCGCTGGCTGGCCGGCGACATCGAGGCCGAAACCCTGCTGGTGGATATCGCCGCGGGCCAGCTCGGCTATTACCGTGACCACCAGTTGCTCTGGCAGGGGCGTGCCCAGGTCGGGCGGCCGGCACGGCAGACGCCGCAGCTCAAATCACTGGTCAGCCGCCTGACCCTCAACCCCACCTGGACAGTGCCGCCGACCATCCTGCGCGAGGACAAACTGCCGGAGATCCGCCGCGACCTCGGTTATCTGCAGCGCCAGCAGTTGCGCGTGCTCGACCGCGACGGCCAGCCCCTCGACCCGGCCACGGTCGACTGGCAGCATCCCGGCGCGATCATCCTGCGCCAGGATGCCGGGCCGCAAAACCCCCTCGGGCAGTTGGTCATCCGCTTCGCCAACCCGTTCTCGGTGTACCTGCACGACACCCCCAGCCAGCACCTGTTCGGCAAATCGCCGCGCGCGTTCAGCTCCGGCTGCGTGCGCATCGAAGGCATCGTCGAACTGCTCGACGTCCTGCTGCCGGCCGATGACTGCGCCGAGATCGCGCGCCTGCTGGCCAGCGGCAAAACCACAGAATTCCCCATCCGCGGGCGCCTGCCGATCGTCCTCGCCTACTGGACCGCGGGGGTCAACGCCGCCGGCGAACTGATCCTGCGCAACGACCTCTATGCGCGCGATCGAAGACTGCTCGCGGCGCTGCAAGGCGACCCATACTGATTCACAAGTTCGCCCGGATCCCGGGAAAATCCCTGGCGATAGGCATACAATCGCCCGTCACCCTACAAGCTCTGCGCAAGGAACTACGCCTCATGGAAATCGGCAGTGTGATCTTTCTCTTCGTCGGCCTGGCCGTCGCCGTGGTCTTTATGGGTTTCAAAGTGGTGCCCCAGGGCTCGCAATGGACGGTCGAGCGCTTCGGCCGCTACACCAACACCCTGACCCCGGGCCTGAACATCATAGTGCCGGTGATGGATCGCATCGGCCACAAGCTCAGCGTCATGGAAACGGTGCTGGATATTCCGCCCCAGGAAGTGATCACCTCCGACAACGCCACGGTGCAGATCGATGCCGTGTGCTTCTTCCAGGTGATCAACGCCGCCCAGGCCGCCTACGAGGTGAACAACCTCACCCATGCCATCCGCAACCTGCTGCAGACCAATATCCGCACCGTGCTCGGCTCCATGGAGCTGGACGCGATGCTCAGCCAGCGCGACGCGATCAACGAGAAACTGTTGCGCACCGTGGATGAGGCGACCGCGCCCTGGGGGATCAAGATCACCCGCATCGAAATCAAGGACATCAGCCCGCCGGCCGACCTGATGGCCGCCATGTCCGGGCAGATGAAGGCCGAGCGGATCAAGCGGGCGCAAATCCTCGAAGCCGAAGGCCTGCGCGCCGCCGCCATTCTCACCGCCGAGGGCAAGAAGCAGGCGCAGATCCTCGAGGCCGAGGGTGAACGGCAAGCGGCCTTCCTCGAAGCCGAAGCCCGCGAACGCGCCGCCGGCGCCGAAGCCGAAGCCACCCGGGTGGTCTCGGTCGCCATCGCCGACGGCAACGTGCAGGCGATCAACTACTTCGTCGCACAGAAATACATCGACGCCCTCGGCCAGTTGGCCAGCGCCAACAACAGCAAGGTCATCCTCATGCCGTTGGAAGCCAGCCAGGTGATAGGCGCGGTCAGCGGCATCGGCGAGATCGTCAAAGCCACCTTCGGCGATAACAAGCAGGGTTAAGCGATGTGGGACTACTTGCAGCACCTGTCGTTCTGGAACTGGCTGGCCTTCGGCACCCTGCTGCTGATCCTCGAAGTGTTCGGCGCCGGCGGTTACCTGCTGTGGATCGGCATCGCCGCGGCCAGCGTCGGCGTGTTCACCTACCTGTTCCCGGAGCTGCCCTGGGCCGTGCAGTTCATCCTGTTCGGCGTGCTCTCGGTGCTCACCGCCGTGTACTGGTGGCGCCGCCAGCGCACCGCGGCCAAACCCTCCGACCAACCGGGGCTGAACCGCCGCGGCAGTGAGCTGGTGGGGCGCCAGTTCGTCCTCCATGAAGCCATCAGCAACGGCCACGGCAAGATCAAGGCCGGCGACACCCTGTGGCTGGTCAGCGGCCCGGATCTGCCGGCCGGCAGCCCGGTCAAGGTGACCGCCCAGGAGGGCGTGCGCCTGAGAGTCGAAGCCATCGGGTAAAGACACCGCCTCTCAGCTCCACAGTCGTGAAGGCCATCAAGGCACCCGTCGAGCTTCGCGACTGAAGCCCGAGCAGCTGCTGCAGGCTGCACTGCTGTGCGGCCTCACTATCGCCGAGCAAAGGCCATGAGCCAGCAGACCGCGCCCCCACCCTTGATCGGCCTGGTTGAACCCCTGCGGCGGGCCGGACTCTTATTGCATAAGCCCACCTTTCGGAGTCAGCGCATGCGCCACTTCAGCCCGTTACTCTTTGCCGCACTCTTCGCGTTCACCGCCCCAGCTTTCGCTGACAGCATGGTGCGCGACATCCTCTCGTCCGGCGCGACCACCGCCTCGACCTATCTGACCTTCAAGGACAAGAAGCTGGTAGTGCCGGCGCGTGACGATGCCAGCAGCTATGTCGCCAGCGGCGGGAAAATTCGCGGGCCTTATCTGGAAGCGGCGCTACGCCAACTGCGCGCCGAACACCCCGACCTGCAGGCCAGCGACATGGCATTGGCCAGCGCCATCCTCGCCGCACAACAGCAGTAGCCATCCCGCCTGCCGCCTCCGGGGCGGCAGGCGGCTCAGGCGGCTCCCAACTCGCGAATGCTCTCGCGCAAGTGTTCGAAGTCGTACCCGGACAGGCCGACGTACTCCAGCACCAGCTGTTCGATGTTCTGCCATTCATGATCCTCGGCCTGGTTGCCCAGCACCCGATGGCTCTGGCAGATGTGCTCGGCCATTTTCAGGATCGCCAGCAGGGTCTTCAACTGGGCATCGCGGCCGGAGTCGTCGCTGAAGATCGCCAAGGCGTTGTGGTGGCTGGCGATGGCTTCGCACAGGTGCAGCGGCAGGTTCCACGACTTGGCGGTGAAGTAGCCGACCACCGCGTGGTTGGTGTTGAGCAGGCGGTTCTCGGTGTCGACCACCCGCAACTCGGCACTGGCGCTGTAATAGGCCTCCTCCAGCACCGTCATGTAGTGGGGGAAGCGCTTGACCATCAAGGGGATGCCGCAGTTGTGGAACAGGCCGAGGGTGTAGGCCTCGTCCGGCGCCTGGTAGCCGATGCGTTTGGCCAGGGTCAGGCAGGTCATGGCCACGTCCTGGGCACTGTCCCAGAAGCGGCTGAGGGTGACTATGGTCTCGTCGCTGAGCTCGCCCTTGATCGACTGGGCGTTGATCAGGTTGATCACCGTGTCGCAACCGAGCAGATTGACCGCCTGCTGGATCGAGGCGATGCGGTTGTCCAGACCGAAAAACGGCGAGTTGACGATCTTCAACAACGCCCCGGACAGCCCCGGATCCTGGCTGATCAGCCTGGCAATGGCCTTCAGGTCGGGATGCGGCATGACCTGCTCCATCTGCAGGTCGACCATGATCTGTGGCTGCGGCGGCACGCTGATGCCTTGCAGGACTTTGTGAATCTGTTCGGCGGAGAGGGCGTGGGCCATGGCGAGTCGACAAAGATGGCAGAAGGCCAGAGTGTAGCCGGATTGCCCCCACGCGAACATGCCCGGGAACATTCATCGGCACGATGGAAAGCCCGTCCGAGCTGCGCCTGCGCTTGGCGAACCGGCTATAATCGCGCTCTTTTTCTGGAGAACCCCCCATGTCCCTGCCCAGCCTGCGCCTGAAAGCCAACGCCGATCGACGCCTGCGGGCCGGCCACCTGTGGGTCTACAGCAACGAGATCGATGTCGCCGCCACGCCGCTGCACGGCTTTGCCGCCGGCGACCAGGCGCTGCTCGAAGCCGCCGGCGGCAAGCCCCTGGGCGTGGTCGCCATGAGCCCGAACAACCTGATCTGCGCGCGCCTGCTGTCGCGCGACAGCAAGCTGGTGCTGGACAAGTCGCTGCTGGTGCACCGGCTCAACGTCGCCCTGTCCTTGCGCGAGCGCCTGTTCGAGCAGCCCTGCTACCGCCTGGTGTACGGCGACTCCGACCTGCTGCCGGGGCTGGTGGTGGATCGCTTCTTCGACATCCTGGTGGTGCAGCTGGCCTCCGCCGCCATGGAGCGGCATAAGGACGAGGTGCTGGCCGCGCTGATCCAGGTGCTCAAGCCCAGCGGCATCCTGCTCAAGAACGACTCCGCCGCGCGCGACGCCGAAGGCCTGGAACGCTACGTGGACACCGCCTTCGGGGTGGTGCCCGAATGGGTCGCCCTGGAAGAGAACGGGGTACGGTTCGAGGCCCCGGTGATCGCGGGGCAGAAGACCGGCTGGTTTTACGACCACCGCATGAACCGCGCGCGCCTGGCGCCCTACGTCAAGGGCAAGCGGGTGCTCGACCTGTTCAGCTACATCGGCGGCTGGGGCGTGCAAGCGGCGGCCTTCGGCGCCAGCGAAGTGTTCTGCGTGGACGCCTCCGGCTTCGCCCTCGACGGCGTCGAGCGCAATGCCGCGCTCAATGGCGTCGCCGAGCGGGTCACCTGCGTCGAAGGCGACGTGTTCGCCGCCCTCAAGGAGCTCAAGAGCGCCGAGGAGCGTTTCGACGTGGTGATCGCCGACCCGCCCGCCTTTATCAAGCGCAAGAAGGATCTGAAGAACGGCGAGGCCGCCTACCGCCGCCTCAACGAACAGGCCATGCGCCTGCTCGGCAAGGACGGCATCCTGGTCAGCGCCAGCTGCTCCATGCACCTGCCGGAAGACGATCTGCAGAACATCCTGCTGACCAGCGCCCGCCACCTGGACCGCAATATCCAGCTGCTCGAGCGCGGCGCCCAGGGCCCGGACCATCCGGTGCACCCGGCCATCGCCGAGACCCGCTACATCAAGTCGCTGACCTGCCGCCTGCTGCCCAACAGCTGATCGGGCTCTGAGCCAGGGGCCGGCTCAGTGCAGGATCTGGTTCAGGAAGGCCTGCGCCCGCGGGCTCTTCGGTGCATTGAAGAAGGTCTCGGGCGGGCTGTCCTCGACGATGCGCCCGCCGTCGAGGAACAGCACGCGCTGCGCCACCTGGCGGGCGAAGCCCATCTCGTGGGTGACGCAGAGCATGGTCATGCCGCTGTCGGCCAGCTTGACCATCACATCCAGCACCTCGCTGACCATCTCCGGGTCGAGCGCCGAGGTCGGCTCGTCGAACAGCATGATCCGCGGCTGCATGCACAGCGCCCGGGCGATGGCCACGCGCTGTTGCTGGCCGCCGGAGAGCTGGCCGGGGTACTTGTCCGCCTGGTTTTCGATGCCGACCTTGGCCAGGTAATGCCTCGCCCGCTCCACTGCGGCAGCACGGCTCAGGCCGTGCACGCTGATCGGCGCCAGGCTGCAGTTGTCCAGCACGCTCATGTGCGGGAACAGGTTGAAATGCTGGAACACCATGCCGATCTCCCGGCGCACCTTGGCCGCCTGCGGGCTGTCCTTGGACAAGTCGCTGCCCTCGACCAGGATGCGCCCCTGCTCGGCGATCTCCAGGCGGTTGATGCAGCGGATCAGGGTCGACTTGCCCGAACCCGAGGGCCCGCACAGCACGATGCGCTCGCCGGCCTGCACGCTCAGGTCGATGTCGTGCAGCACCTGGAAGGGGCCGTACCATTTGTTCAGGCCCTGAATCTCCACGGCCGGCCCGCCACGCGTAGCGGCCTGGGCCAGGTGGCGGGTGGGCGCGATTGCGTCGATCTGACGGCTAAACGAAAGCATGCGAGTTGTCTCCCATTGCGGCCAGCTCGCCCACGCCGGCAAATCCGGGCGGCACGACTGGCGTTTATTGTTGTGTGGGGCAGCGCTATTGGTCGCCGCCTAGGCGAAACGTTCGACGCTGAAGGGCGCCGGGTCGGTGAAGGGTTGCTCGCCGGTCATCATCTCCGCCAGCAGGCGGCCGCTGACCGGCCCCAGGGTCAGGCCATGGTGGGCATGGCCGAAGTTGAACCAGAGGCCGGGGTGTTGCGGCGCCGGGCCGATCACCGGGCGCATGTCCGGCAGGCACGGCCGCTTGCCCAGCCAGGGCTGCGCCTCGAGACGCCGGCCCAGGGGGAAGATGCTGCGCGCCAGGGCCTCGGCCCGGTTCAGCTGGATCTCGTTGACCGGCGCGTCGGGCGCGGCGAACTCGATGCCGGTGGTCAGGCGAATGCCCTGCTCCATCGGCGCCAGCACATAGCCGCCCCGGGTGTCGCAGAGCGAGTGCCTGAGTTCGCGGTCGTGGGCGTAGTGCATGTGGTAGCCGCGCTTGATGCCCAGGGGAATGCGGTAGCCCAGCGGCTGCAGGATCTCGTTGGACTCCGGCCCCAGGGCGACCACCACCTCCCGGGCGCTGAGCAGGCCCTGGGCGGTCAGCAGCTGCCAGCCCTCCGGACTCTGGCGCAACGAACGGGCATCGCCCTTGCGCACCTGGCCGCCGCGCAAGGCGAACAGCGCCGCGTAGCCCTTGACCAGGTTGCCGGGGTCGCTGACCGTCTTCGGATCCAGCCAGTGCACGCCGCCGCAGACTTCGCCCGACAGATTCGGCTCGCGTTCGCGCAGTTGCGCGCCATCCAGCAGGTCGAAGTGCAGGCCGTAGGCGCGCATCGCCTCGGCCTCCTGCTGGGCCCGGCGCAGGGCACGGGGGCAGCGGAAGACCTCGATCCAGCCGTTGGCACGGATCAGCCGGCCCAGCCCGGCCTGTTCGACCAGGGCGTCGTGCTCGAGCACGCAGCGCTCGATCAGCGGCTGCAGGGCGCGGGTCGACTCGGCCAGCGGCTTGGGCGCCGACTGACGCCAGAAACTCAGCAGCCAGGGCGCTGCCGTGGGCAGGTAGCTGGGGCTGTAGCGCACATCCGATTCGCGGTTCAGGCCATAGCGCAGCAGCCGCAGGAACTCCCGGGGGAAGGCGTAGGGCACCACGCTGGAACGCTCGATCAGGCCGGCATTGCCGAAGCTGGTGCCTTCGCCCGGCTCCTTGAGGTCGACCAGCGTCACCCGGCGGCCGCGCGCCTGCAGGTGGAGAGCCGTACACACGCCGATGATCCCGGCGCCCAGAACGATAGTGTCGCAGTTCATGCAGAATTCCTTGCCGCGCGCCCGCATGCCCGGGCGCGACCGTTAACGAAAATAGCCTGAAATCAGCTATGCAGGTGCCGCCCCAGGCGCGCCTCGATACGCTGCAGCAGACGGCGGATGATTTCGACGATCAGCAGGTACAAGACCGCCGCCCACAGGTACAGCTGGAAGTCGAAGGTGCGCGAGAAGCCCAGCTTGGTCACCCCCATCAGATCGTAGATGGTCACCAGCGAGGCGATGGCGCTGGCCTTGATCATCAGGATCAACTCGTTGCCCAGGGGGCCGACGGCGATCAGCAGCGACTGCGGCAGGATCACCTTGAAGAAGGCGGTGCGCCGGCTCAGACCCAGGGCCGCTGCGGCCTCGCGCTGACCGCGAGCCACCGCCTGAATGCTGCCGCGCAGGATCTCGGCCTGGTAGGCCGCGGTGTTCAGGGTGAAGGCCAGCAACGCGCAGTACCAGGCGTCGCGGAAGAACCACCACAGGCCCAGATCCTGCCACAGCTCGCGCAGCGAACCCAGGCCGTAATAGAGCATGAACAGCTGCGCCAGCAGCGGTGAGCCGCGAAAGAAGTAGATGTAGCCCGAGGTCGCCGAACGCAGCAGGCGGTTGCCCGACAGCCGCCCGAGCGCCAGCAGCAAGCCGAGCAGCAGGCCCAGGCTGAAGGAGATCGCCACCAGCTTGGCGGTCACCAGCAGGCCATCGAACATGCGCAGGCCGTAGCGCTCGAACAGCTCGGGGTCGAAGAACAGATGCAACCACTCGGGGGCAGTCATGGCTGGGCACTCCGCTGGCCGTAGCTGTAGTGTTTTTCCGCGAAGCTGAACAGCCGCCCGGAAATCGCCGAGAAGAACAGGTACAGCAGGCAGGCGGCGAAATAGAACAACATGGGTTCCTTGGTCGCGCTCACCGCCAGGTTGGTCTGGCGCATCAGGTCGACCAGGGAGATGGTCGACACCAGCGAGGTGTCCTTGAGCAGGGTCAGCCAGTTATTCGACAGCCCCGGCAGGGAGACCCGCACCAGCTGCGGCAGGATCACCTTGCGAAAGGCCTGCCAGCGCGACAGGCCGAGCACGCTGGCCGCCTCGTACTGGCCCTTGCCGACGGTCTTGAAGGCCGCCAGCCAGACCTGGCTGGAGAACGCGGCGAACACCAGGCCGAAGGCGATCACCGCGGCGGCGAAGGCATTGATGCTGACTTCGCTGCTGTAGCCCCAGGAGGCCAGCAGCTTCTGCAGGCCGATCTGGCAACCGTAGTAGACGATCAACAGGGTGAGCAGCTCGGGCAGGCCGCGAAACACGGTGGCGAACAGGGTCGACAGGGCCCGCGGCAGGCGCTTGTTCGAGCGCGCCGCGACCGCCACCAGCAGGCCCAGCGGCAGCCCCAGGGGCAGGCAGCACAGGGCCAGGGCGATGGTCACCAGGGCGCCGGCGAGCAGGGCCAGGCCCCAGCCACCGTCGCCGAACAGCAGCAGAGAGAAAGGTTCGAACATGGTCGCAACCCCGGAATTGGCGGTTCAGGCAGGATGACGCTTGCCCGGCCCGCGGCCACCCTCGGGTGGCGAGCGCGGGCCGGTGCGCCGGCTCGATCAGTAGATGTCGAATTCGAAGTAACGGCTGACGATCTGCTGGTAGGTGCCGTCGGCGCGGATCTCGGCCAGCGCCTGGTTCAGCCGCTCGCGCAGCGCCTGGTCGTCCTGGCGCACGGCGATGGCCACATCGTCGTCGCTGCCCTGGATATCGCCGAGCAGCTTGCAGCAGTCCTTGCCGGTCTTGGCCAGCCAGTCGAGCAGCGGGAACTTGTCGTTGACCACCGCATCCAGGCGGCCGTTGGCCAGGTCGCTGTTGGCGTCGTCCTGGGTCGGGTAGAGCTTGACCTCGGCCCCGGCCGCGCCATAGACGTCCTCTGCGTAGATGCTCTGGGTCGACGAAGACTGCGCGCCGACCACCTTGCCGTCCAGGGTCGCCGGCAGGGTATCGGCCAGGCTGGAATCGTTCGGCACCGCCACGGCCAGGCGGGTGCGGTAGTAGCGGTCGGTGAAGCCGATCTGCTTCTGGCGTTCCTCGGTGACCACCATGGAGGCCACCACGGCGTCGAACTTCTTGGCCATCAGGGCCGGAATGATGCCGTCCCAGTCCTGGGCGACCAAGGTGCACTCGACCTGCATCTTGGCGCACAGCGCCTTGGCGATGTCGACGTCGAAGCCGTGCAGTTCATTGTTCGAATCCACGTAGTTGAAGGGCGGGTAGGCGCCCTCGGTGGCGATCCGCAGCGACTGCGCCTGGGCGGCGCCTAGGCCGCCGATCAACAGGACGCAAGCGGTGGCCAAGCTCTTTACTCGATTCATCATGCACCTCTACTTGTTGTTATGGTTTTTGATGGTTTTTGCTGAATCCCGGCGACGTGGTGTAGCCGACAAACTCGTTATGCAGCGCGGCCGTGGCTTCCAAGCGCGCCTCGACTTCGGGTCCCAGGTGGCGGAACACCTCGTTGATCAACAGATGAACCAGCGACAGCATCGCCGCCGTCGACTCCCAGAACAGCTTGATATCGGTGGGCACCCGCAGCACCTCGTCGGCATGGCTGTCGGCCCAGTCGCAATAGGGGTCGGTGACCAGGGTCACCTTGATCCCGGCCTCGCGCGCCTTGCGGCACAGCAGCTGGGCGTGACGCGAATAGCGGCGCGCCTCGAACACCAGCAGGCAGGCCTGCTGCGGCGGACAGAGCAGCACCTCGCCGAAGTGGCCCGAGGCGCCGTCGACCAGTTGCACGCCGTCGCGCAGGTACTGCAGCAGGTGCACCGCCGACACGGCGATACCGCGTTCGGTCTGGAAACCGGCGACGAACACCCGCGGGGCAGTCGCCAGGCGCTTGGCCACCGCCTGCCACTGCGGGCTGCGGCTGTGCTCGTAGACCTGCACCAGGCCGGCGATCTCCAACTCCAGGCTGTGCGAACGGCCCTGGCCCTCCTCGCCGCCCTGGCGCTGGAACTCCTTGAGCCGATCGCCGATCAGCCAGGGGCTGTCGCCCAGGTCGTCCTTGAGATCGTTCTTCAGCGCCTTGAAATGGGGATAGCCCAGCGAGCGGCAGAAACGCCCGACCGTGGACTCGCTGACGCCGAGCTTGTCGGCGATGGCGGCCGAGGTCTGGAACGGCAACTCGTGCAGGTTGGCCAGCATGTAATGGGCCAGCGCCCGGCCGGAGGCCGCCGAGTGTTCCAGGCTATTCTCGAGACGTTGTTTGATCGATTGATTCATCTGTGACTCCCCGTTCACGATTAAAATGAATGTTTTCTGTCATGACGTCAACATTTGACAGATAACTGGCATTGATCAGATAGTGAGCAACCCCTAAGACAACCGCAGGAGAAATCCGCATGACCGCCGCCCCTCCGCAGGAAACCATCGGCTTTGCCGAGCTGAGCGACCTGCTCGCCGCCATTTTCCAGGGCCACGGCACCTCCGCCGAGGTCGCCCGCTGCCTGGCGCACAACTGTGCCAGCGCCCAGCGCGACGGCGCCGACAGCCACGGCATATTCCGTATCCCCGGCTACCTGTCGAGCCTGGCCAGCGGCTGGGTAGACGGCCAGGCCGAACCCCGGGTCGAGGACCTGGCGCCGGCCTTCGTCGCCGTCGATGCCCGCGGCGGCTTCGCCCAGCCGGCCCTGGCCGCCGCCCGTCCGCTGCTCGAAGCCAAGGCCCGTAGCGCCGGCATCGCCCTGCTGGCGATCCGCAACTCGCACCACTTCGCCGCCCTCTGGCCGGATGTGGAACCCTTCGCCGAGCAGGGCCTGGTCGCCCTGTCGTTCGTCAACAGCTTCGCCTGCGTGGTGCCCCACGGCGGCCACAGCGCGCTGTTCGGCACCAACCCGATCGCCTTCGCCGCCCCGCGCGCGAACGGCCAGCCGCTGGTGTTCGACCTGGCCACCAGCGCCATCGCCAACGGCGACGTGCAGATCGCCGCCCGCGAAGGCCGGCAGTTGCCCGAGGGCTATGGCGTCGACCGCCAGGGCCAGCCGACCCGCGAGCCCAAGGCAATCCTCGATGGCGGCGCGCTGCTGCCGTTCGGCGGCTACAAGGGTTCGGCGCTGTCGATGATGGTCGAACTGCTGGCGGCAGCCCTGACCGGCGGCAACTTCTCCTTCGAGTTCGACTGGTCGGGCCATCCCGGCGCCCAGACGCCCTGGACCGGCCAGCTGCTGATCGTCATCGACCCCAGCCTGGGCGCCGGGCGCAACTTCGCCGAGCGCTGCGAACAGCTGATCGGGCGCATGCACGACGCCGGACAAACGCGCCAGCCGGGCGACCGCCGCTACCGCCAGCGCGCAGAATCGCTGCGCCAGGGCATCCGCCTGCCGGCCGCAGAGCTGGACAAACTGCGCCGACTGGCCGCCGGGCCCGCCTGACGGAGCCACTGGCCATCACCAGAGCTCGCGCAAATGCCAACCTGAACTAGGCTTAAAAGCACGCACTGACAGGGATCGCGCCGGCGCCGGGGCATACCCCGCCGCGCCCGCCGATCCGGCTCACGGGCAGGTGAGGAGGCTTATGGCTGCGCAAGCTAGTGACTCGGCGTTTCTGCAATTCACCAACGTCAAGAAGACCTACGACCACAAGACCCTGGTGGTCAAGGATTTCAACCTGGAGGTAGCCAGGGGCGAATTCATCACCCTGCTCGGCCCCTCCGGCTCGGGCAAGACCACTTGCCTGATGATGCTCGCCGGCTTCGAGGACGTGACCAGCGGCGAAATCCTGATCAACGGCCGCTCGGTCACCAGCATCGCGCCCTACGCGCGCAACATCGGCATGGTGTTCCAGCAGTACGCCCTGTTCCCGCACATGACCCTGCGCGAAAACCTCGCCTACCCGCTGAAAATCCGCAAACTGCCCAAAGCCGAAATCAACGCCAAGGTCGACGAGTACCTGTCCCTGGTCGAGCTGCTGGAGTTCGGCAACCGTTTTCCCGGACAACTGTCCGGAGGCCAGCGCCAACGCGTGGCCCTGGCCCGCGCGCTGATCTTCGCCCCGGACATCGTGTTGATGGACGAGCCGCTCGGTGCCCTCGACAAGAAGCTGCGCGAGCAGATGCAGTTCGAGATCAAGCGCCTGCACGAGCAGCTCGGTTTCACGGTGATCTACGTCACCCACGACCAGACCGAAGCCCTGACCATGAGCGACCGCATCGCCGTGTTCGAGAACGGCATCGTCCAGCAATGCGCCGCACCCCATGTGCTCTACGAGCGCCCGGCCAACCTGTTCGTCGCCGACTTCATCGGCGAGAGCAACAAGCTCAAGGGCACCATCGAGTCGGTCGGCGACGACACTGTCGAGGTGCGCCTGGAAGACGGCGGCCTGGTCAGCAGCCTGAAGGCCAACTGTTGCGAAGTCGGCCTGCCGACCACCGTCTCGATCCGCCCGGAGAAACTCACCTTCACCGACCGCCTCGGCAATGCCGGCAATCAGGTCAAGGCGCGCTTCGTGACCCGCCACTATGTCGGCGAATACATCCGTTACCACTTCGAGACCGCCGACGGTACCGAACTGGTGGTGAAGAACCTGAACGACAGCTCGGCCCCGCAGTTCAGCAGCAGTGACGAGGCCGCCCTGGCCTGGCTGCCCCAGGACAGTCAGGCGCTGGATCGCCCAGCAATCCCGACGACGCTATAACCCCACAACCAAAAGCAATGGAGCACAGCAATGGCTAGATCACTGACCACCCGCTTTTCCACATTCGCTTTGGCTGCGGCGTTAGGTACGGCCAGCTTCGCCGCCAGCGCCGCAGACAGCCTGACCGTGGTCTCCTGGGGCGGCGCCTATGGCGCGGCGCAACAGAAACACGTCATCGACCCCTACCAGAAAGACACCGGGGTCAAGGTGCTGTTCGAGGACTACTCCGGCGGCGTGGCCGAGATCAAGGCCCAGGTCGAGTCCGGCAATATCCAGTGGGACGTGGTCGACTTCGAGGTGATCGATCTCGAGCGTGCCTGCTCCGAAGGCCTGCTCGAGGTCATCGATCATGACATCCTGCCGCCCGGCGCCGACGGCACCCCCGCCGCCCAAGACTTCATCCCCGAAGCCCTGGCCAGCGAATGCGCGGTCGGCAACATCGTCTGGTCGGTGGTGTTCGCCTACAACGAGAAGACTATCGGCGGCACCAAGGCGACGGGTATCGCCGACTTCTTCGACACCGCGAAGATCCCCGGCAAGCGCGCCATGCGCAAGCGCCCGCAGGTCAACATGGAGTGGGCGCTGCTGGCCGACGGGGTAGCTCCAGCCGAGGTCTACGAAGTACTGGCCACCGCGGAGGGCCAGCAGCGCGCCTTCGACAAACTGGCCACGATCAAGAACGACATCGTCTGGTTCGACTCCTGGTCGCAGGCGCCGCAACTGCTCAATGACGGCGGCGCGGTGCTGGTGCAATCGGCCAACGGCCGTTTCTATGACGCCATCCGCCAGGAGAACAAGCCCTTCGTCATCGTCTGGGGCGGCCACGTCTACGACCTCGACGCCTGGGCCATCGTCAAGGGCTCGCCGAAGAAGGATCTGGCCCTCAAGTTCGTCGCCTACGCCACCGGCTCCAAGCCGCTGGCCGGCATGCCGGACGTGGCCTACGGCCCGACCCGCAAATCCTCCACGCCGATGATGGATCCGACCGCCGCCCCGCACCTGCCGACCGCACACCTGGATAAAGGCATCCAGGCCAGTTCGGAATTCTGGGCGGATTACGGCGAGTCGCTCGGCGAGAAGTTCAACGAGTGGCTGTTGAAGTAACACCTGCGGGCGCCCCTCTCCCGCAGAGAGGGGCGCTGCCATCGCGCCGTCGAGGAGTTGCTGCTTGCCATCCCTTACCACCACCGAAGCCGGCCAAGCCGCCAGCGCCCGCAGCAAGAAGCGCCTGAGCGCCTTTCTGTTCGTGGTGCCGTTGCTGGCCTTTATCCTGCTGACCTTCGTGGCCCCCATCGGCAGCATGCTCTGGCGCAGCGTGCATCACCCGGCCGTGGCCGAGCTGATCCCGCTGACCCTGGTGGAGCTGCAACGCTGGGACGGCCAGGCAGTCCCCGACGAAACGACCCTCAACGTATTCGCCCGCGAACTGCATGGCCTGGCCAAAGTGCGCCTGTCCGGCAAACTGTCCGAGGAGTTCAACCGTGCCTATACCGGCATGTCCAGCGTGGTCAAATCCAGCGCCCGACGCGTCGCCCGGCTCAAGCCCGAACAGCTTGAGAGCCAGGGCGCCAAGACCCTGCTGCAGGCACATCGCAACTGGAGCAAAACCGAGGTCTGGTACGCGATCAAACGCGCCGGCCAGACCTACACCTACGACTATTACCTGACCGCCCTCGATCTGGAGCTGCACCCGGAGCAGGGCATCCAGGTACGCGAAGACACGCAGATCTACCTGCAGCTGTACGGCAAGACCCTGAACATGGCCCTGGTCATTACCCTGTTCTGCGCCCTGCTCGGCTACCCGCTGGCCTACTACCTGGCCGGCCTGCCGGAAAACCGCGCCAATCTGCTGCTGGTATTGGTGCTGCTGCCGTTCTGGACCTCGCTGCTGGTGCGCACCACGGCCTGGATCGCGCTGCTGCAGACCAACGGCGTGATCAATTCATTCCTGCTCGGCAGCGGCCTGATCGGCGAGCCGCTCGAGATGCTCTACACCTCGTTCGCCACCATCATCGCCATGACCCATATTCTCCTGCCGTTCATGATCCTGCCGCTGTACAGCGTGATGCGCGGCATCGACCCCAGCTACCTGCGTGCGGCCATGTCACTCGGCGCCAAGCCGATTCCGGCCTTCGCCCGGGTCTACTTCCCGATGACCCTGCCGGGCCTGAGTGCCGGCGCGCTGCTGGTGTTCATCATTTCCGTGGGCTACTACATCACCCCGGCGCTGGTCGGCGGCACCGATGGACAGATGATCAGCAACATCATCGCCTTTCATATGCAGCGCTCGAACAACTGGGAGCTGGCCGCCGCGCTGGGTTCCCTGCTGCTTGGCCTGATCCTGCTGCTGTACTGGCTGTACGACCGTTTCGTCGGCGCCAGCAATATCAAACTGGGATAGCGCCTACATGAGAATCCCCAGCTACTTTGGCTTCTGGCACCACCTCGGCGCCTGGCTGTTGAAAACCAGCTCCTGGCTGGTGCTGTTTTTTTTGATCATGCCGATCCTGGTGATCATTCCGCTGTCATTCAACGTCGAGCCGTTCTTCAGCTTTACCGAAGGCATGCTGCGCCTGCAGCCGGAAGCCTATTCGCTACGTTGGTACCGGGAAATCCTCAATGACCCGAAATGGATCCTGGCGATTCAGAACAGCTTCCTGATCGGCATCTTCGCCACCATCCTCGCCACCGTCCTGGGCACCTGCGCCGCCGTCGGCCTGGCCCGTGACGACATGCCCTACCGGCGCTTCATCACCGCCCTGCTGCTGTCGCCGATGATAGTGCCGCTGATCATCACCGCTGCCGGGATGTTCTTCTTCTATTCCAACCTGGGTCTGGCCGGCAGCTACCTGGGGGTGATCCTGGCCCACGCGGCCCTGGGCACGCCCTTCGTGATCATCACCGTGACCGCGACCCTGACCGGTTTCGACTATTCCCTGGCACGCGCCGCAGTCAACCTCGGCGCCAGGCCGTTGCGGGTGTTTTTCGACATCATCATGCCGCTGATCCGCCCCGGGGTGATCAGCGGCGCACTGTTCGCCTTCATCACCTCGTTCGATGAAGTGGTGGTCATCCTGTTCATGGCCGGCCCGCAGCAACGCACCATTCCCCGGCAGATGTTCTCCGGCCTGCGCGAGCAGATCAACCCGAGCATCCTGGCCATCGCCACCCTGCTGATCCTGGTCTCCATCGCCCTGCTGGTGACCATCGAACTGCTGCGCCGCCGCGCCGAGCGCCTGCGCGGCGTCGAGTTGATCGAATAAGCGGCTTGCGCTTTAACTAAGTGCTCCGCGCTTTCGCCGCCACGCCACCTGGGCTTAGAATCATCCATCTCCGGCCCCATCCCAGGCGGATTTTTGAACCCGGCCGAGCCGACGCAGACCCCGCGCCAGCCTCCGCCCCAGCCCTGCAAATGGTCACTTCCGTTTGCCTTGGGCCTGAACCCGGCTCAACATACGCACCAACAGCCCGTTGCCAGCACAGTGCGCTCGCCCAGGCGAGCGCCGTTGAATCCGCGACCTGATTAGCCTTTGCAGGACTTATCGCCATGCCCGATTACCGCTCGAAAACTTCCACCCACGGTCGCAACATGGCCGGCGCCCGCGCCCTCTGGCGCGCCACCGGGATGAAGGACGAGGACTTCAAGAAGCCGATCATCGCCATCGCCAACTCCTTCACCCAGTTCGTCCCCGGCCACGTGCACCTCAAGGACATGGGCCAGTTGGTCGCCCGCGAGATCGAACGCGCCGGCGGCGTGGCCAAGGAGTTCAACACCATCGCCGTCGACGACGGCATCGCCATGGGCCACGACGGCATGCTCTATTCGCTGCCGAGCCGCGAGATCATCGCCGACTCGGTCGAGTACATGGTCAACGCCCACTGCGCCGACGCCATCGTCTGCATCAGCAACTGCGACAAGATCACCCCCGGCATGCTGATGGCCGCGCTGCGCCTGAACATCCCGGTGGTGTTCGTCTCCGGCGGGCCGATGGAAGCCGGCAAGACCAAGCTGGCCAGCCACGGCCTGGATCTGGTCGACGCCATGGTAATCGCCGCCGACGACTCGGCCTCCGACGAGAAGGTCGCCGAATACGAGCGCAGCGCTTGCCCGACCTGCGGCAGCTGCTCCGGCATGTTCACCGCCAACTCGATGAACTGCCTGATGGAAGCCTTAGGCCTGGCCCTGCCGGGCAACGGTTCGACCCTGGCCACCCACAGCGACCGCGAACAGCTGTTCCTGCAGGCCGGGCGCACCGTGGTCGAACTGTGCAAACGCTATTACCAGGACAACGATGCCTCGGTGCTGCCGCGCAACGTGGCCAACTTCAAGGCGTTCGAGAACGCCATGAGCCTGGACATCGCCATGGGCGGCTCGACCAACACCATCCTGCACCTGCTGGCCGCCGCCCAGGAGGCGGAAATCGACTTCGACCTGCGCGACATCGACCGCCTGTCGCGCAAGGTGCCGCAGCTGTGCAAGGTGGCGCCGAATATCCAGAAGTACCACATGGAAGACGTGCACCGCGCCGGCGGCATCTTCAGCATCCTCGGCTCCCTGGCCCGCGGCGGCCTGCTGCACACCGACCTGCCGACCGTGCACAGCAAGAGCATGGCCGAGGCCATCGCCCAGTGGGACATCACCCAAACCGACGATGAAGCCGTACACACCTTCTTCAAGGCCGGGCCCGCCGGCATTCCGACCCAGACCGCGTTCAGCCAGAGCACCCGCTGGGACACGGTCGACGACGACCGCGAACACGGCTGCATCCGCTCGGTGGAGCATGCCTACTCGCAAGAAGGCGGCCTCGCCGTGCTCTACGGCAATATCGCCGTCGACGGCTGCGTGGTGAAGACCGCCGGGGTGGACGAGTCGATTCTGGTGTTCGAAGGCAGCGCCAAGATCTTCGAGAGCCAGGACAGCGCGGTACGCGGCATCCTCAATGACGAAGTCAAGGCCGGCGACATCGTCATCATCCGCTACGAAGGGCCGAAAGGCGGCCCGGGCATGCAGGAAATGCTCTATCCGACCAGCTACCTGAAGTCCAAGGGCCTGGGCAAGGACTGCGCCCTGCTCACCGACGGGCGCTTCTCCGGCGGCACCTCGGGCCTGTCGATCGGCCACGCCTCGCCGGAAGCCGCCGCGGGCGGCGCCATCGGCCTGGTGCGCGAAGGCGACAAGATCCTGATCAACATCCATGAACGCTCGATCAACCTGTTGATCGGCGACGAAGAACTGGCCGCACGCCGCGTGGAACAAGACAAGCAAGGCTGGAAGCCGGCGGAGCAACGCCCACGCAAGGTCACCACCGCGCTCAAGGCCTACGCCCTGCTCGCCACCAGCGCCGACAAGGGCGCGGTACGCGACAAGGCGCTGCTGGACAAACTGGTGTCCTAAGCAGCGTCCCCGCAACAACAGAAGCCCGGCCTTGTGCCGGGCTTCTGCGTTTTACCGGCTCTGCGCCGCGCGCACCGAGCGCGGCCCGGTCAGCTGACGCCCATATAACGCCCGGCCCGATGGTTGATCGCCAGCACCATATTCAGCGCGACAGCGCCGAGGATCGACAGCGCCACCTTGTCCAGCGGCACGACCAGCACCGCCGCCAACACGATCAGCACATCGATGCCCATCTGCACCTTGCCGGCACGCAGGCCGAAGCGCTCCTGCAGATACAGCGCGAGGATGTTCACCCCCCCCAGGCTGGCGCGATGGCGGAACAGCATCAGCAGCCCCAGGCCCATGGCGAAACCGCCGAACAAGGCCGCATAGACCACATTCAGCTGGGCGAAACCGACCCACTGCGGAGTCAGTTCGGCCAACAGCGAAACCAGGCCGACCGCGCAGAAGGTACGCAGGGTAAACCGCCAGCCCATCCGCCAGATGGCCAGGGCATAAAACGGCAGATTGATCAGGAAAAACGCCAGGCCGAACTGCCAGCCGAACAGGTATTTCAAGAGAAACGCCAGGCCCACGGTGCCGCCGGTCAACAACCCGGCCTGGGCGTAGAAGGCGATACCCAAGGCGACCATGGCCGTGCCGAGCAGCAACGCCAAGGCGTCCTCCCACAAGGGATGGCGCATGAAAAGCGCGGCAATGGCATCCGCCTGGTGGCTGTCGGAGTCGGCTCCACGCATGCTGTACAACCTGTGATGGCGATTGCAGAAGGGCGAAGCATAGCCCTATCGGGCCCGGCTCGAATTGGCTGGGGTCAAGAAAGCGGCAGAATGTCGCAGCGCGGCTCAGGGGCAGCGGCTCGCCACCCTCAGCGCCGCGTCCAGGTCTCGAAGGCGTAGGCCGGCGCTTGTTCCTGGGCGGCAAAGGCCTCGCAGGCCGTGCGCTGCCAGGCGCCAGCGGCGATCTCGGGGAACCAGGCATCGCCCTCCGGGCTCAGTTCGACCCGGGTTAGGTACAGCCGCTCGGCCTGCGCCAGGCCTTGGGCATACAGCTGCGCGCCGCCGATCAGCATCAGTTCGTCGACCCCCTGCTCGCGCGCCCACTGCTCGGCGCGGGCGATGGCCGCCTCCAGCGAGGCGAAGACTTCGGCGCCTTCGAGGCGCAAGCCGGGCTGGCGGCTGACCACCAGATTGAGCCGGCCGGGCAAGGGCCGGCCGAGCGAGTCCCAGGTCTTGCGCCCCATGATGATCGGCTTGCCCAGGGTCAGCGCCTTGAAGTGCTTGAGGTCGGCCGGCAGATGCCAAGGCAGTTGGTTGTCGCGGCCGATCACGCGGTTCTGCGCGAGGGCGGCGATCAGGCAGAGGGGCAGGGAGTTTTTCATGGCGGCGAGCATAGCAGAGCCACCGCCGCCCGTGCAGCCGGCCCAGGCGGACAAGGCTTAACCCAACGCGGCGGCACGGGTTATGCTCAGCCCCTGAGCCGAACGACGAGACACCGCGTGAGCGCAAACCCTGTCCCGCACAAACTCCAGTGCCTCTGGCTGAGCGAAGCGATTCGCCTGCGCGAAGAGCACGCCGGCCCGCTGGAAGACCGTGAAGCCAACCGCCGCGCCCAGGCCGGCGGCGGCACTCTGGCCGCACGCATCCAGGCCCGCGCCCTGCTGCTGGCCGAGCGTGACGGCCAGACCCAGGCCTTGCGCCACTGGCTGCAGGGCGCGCGCCTGGCCCTGGCGGCGCTGCTGCTGCTGGCCCTGCTCAGCGGCATCGGCCTGGCTGTCGCCGCTCTCGGCGACGGCCAACGCCCGGTCAACGTGTTCTGGGCCCTGGGCAGCCTGCTCGGCCTCAACCTGCTGCTCTTGCTCGGCTGGGTTCTGGGTCTGCTGCTGGCGCGCGACAGCACTGGCGCCCTCGGCCGGCTGTGGTGGTGGCTCAGCGAAAAACTCGCCCGCGACGCCCAGGCCGCGCAACTGGCGCCGGCCTTGCTGGTGCTGCTGCAACGCCAGCGCCTGAGCCGCTGGGGCTTGGGCATGCTGATCCACGGCCTGTGGCTGCTGGCCCTACTGGCGGCACTGCTGAGCCTGCTGACGCTGCTCGCCACCCGCCGCTATGGCTTCGTCTGGGAAAGCACCATTCTCGGCGGCGAAACCTTTATCGCCCTGACCCAGGCCCTGGGTGCGCTGCCGGCACTGCTCGGCTTCAGCCTGCCGGACGCCGAGCTGATCCGCGCCAGCGGCGACAGCGCCCTGGCCAGCGAAGCCGCGCGCCTGAGCTGGGCCGGCTGGCTGGTCGGCGTGTTGCTGGTCTACGGCCTGCTGCCGCGCCTGCTGCTCGGGTTGTTCTGCCTGTGGCGCTGGCGCCGGGGTTGCGCCGCCTTGCAGCTGGATATTGGCCTGCCCGGCTACAGCCTGCTGCGCGAGCGCCTGCAACCGAGCAGCGAACGCCTGGGCGTGTGCGATACGGCGCCCGCACCGTTGCCACCGCCAACCGCCGGCAGCAACGCGCAAGGCAACCAGGGTGCGTTGCTGGTCGCCATCGAACTGGACGAGCGACGCCCCTGGCCGCCGGCCTTGCCCAGGGGGGTCGGCGATGCCGGGGTGATCGACAGCCGCGAACAGCGCCAGCGCCTGCTCGAACAACTCAGCCGCTTCCCCCCGGCGCGCCTGGCGATAGCCTGCGACCCGCGCCGCTCGCCGGATCGCGGCAGCCTGGCGCTGCTCGGCGAACTGGCGCGCACGGCCGCCGCCACGCGCGTCTGGCTGCTGCCGGCCCAGCCCGGCGAAGCCCTGGACAGCGAACGTCTCGGCGACTGGCACGCCGCCCTGGATCAGCTGCAATTGGCGCACAGTGACGGCGCCCCGCTGCGCTGGCTGGAGAGCGGCCATGACTGAACCCATTGCTTACGTAGCCCGGATAAGCGCAGCGCAATCCGGGAAGCCACTGCCCCGGATTGCGCCAAGGCTTATCCGGGCTACCGGGGCCACGCCATGAACCACCCTCTCAAGCTGGCCGTGGTCGGCCACACCAACGTCGGCAAGACCTCGCTGCTGCGCACCCTGACCCGCGATGTCGACTTCGGCGAGGTTTCCCATCGCCCCAGCACCACCCGCCATGTCGAGGGCGTACGCCTGTCGGTGGACGGCCAGCCCCTGTTGGAGCTGTACGACACCCCCGGCCTGGAAGACGCCATCGCCCTGCTCGACTACCTGGAACGTCTCGAGCGTCCCGGCGAGCGCCTGGATGGCCCGGCCCGGCTGGCGCGCTTTCTCGACGGCAGCGAGGCGCGCCAGCGTTTCGAGCAGGAGGCCAAGGTGCTGCGCCAGTTGCTCGCCTCGGATGCCGGCCTGTATGTGATCGACGCCCGCGAGCCGGTGCTGGCCAAGTACCGCGACGAATTGGCGATCCTCACCATGTGCGGCCGGCCCTTGCTGCCGGTGCTGAATTTCGTCGCCGGCCACCAGCACCGCGAAGACGACTGGGGCCAAGCCCTGGCCCGCCTGGGCCTGCATGCGCGGGTCGCCTTCGACAGCGTGGCGCCGCCACTGGACGGCGAACGGCGGCTGTACGAGAGCCTCGCCCTGCTGCTGGAAAAGGCCCGGCCAGCGCTGCAACGGCTGATCGACGACCACCAGACGCAGCGCCAGGCCCGCCGCCACAGCGGAATCCGGCTGATCGCCGAGCTGCTGCTCGACTGCGCCGCCTGCCGGCGCAGCGTGGCCGCGCAAGCGCTGCCGGAACAAGGCGCGATCCGCGCATTGCGCGAAGCCATCCGCCAGCGCGAACAGCGCTGCGTCGAGGCACTGCTACGGCTGTACGCCTTCCGCCAGGACGACGCCAAAGCGGCAGAGCTGCCGTTGCTCGACGGCCGCTGGGGTAATGACCTGTTCAACCCGGAAACCCTCAAGCAACTTGGGGTCAAGGTCGGCGGCGGGATGGCCGCCGGCGCCGCCACCGGAGTCGGCATCGACCTGCTGGTGGGCGGCGTCACCCTCGGCGCCGCTGCCGCCCTCGGCGCCCTGATCGGCGGCGGCGCGCAGACCCTGCGCGGCTACGGCGCGCGCCTGAAAGGCAAGCTCAAGGGCCAGCGCGAACTGACGGTGGACGACGCCGTGCTGCGCCTGCTCGCCCTGCGCCAACAATTATTGCTGCAAACCCTGGAAGCCCGCGGCCATGCGGCGGTGCAGGCCATCGCCCTGGCCGCACCGCAGGAGGCGCTATGGCGCGAGGGCAAACTGCCCGCCGCCCTGCACAAGGCCCGCGCCCACCCCGAATGGTCGTCGCTCAACCCCGGCGCGCGCCTGCAACAGAGCGAACGCCAGGAGCAGCTCGCCGCGCTGAGCGCGACGCTGGCTGCCGCATCCTAGTGGGATAGCATCCAAGGGAGTCCTATAAACCCTATATTCCGCCCCGGATGGCATCCGTATATGGACTGTTATTGCAGGCACGACGCCGGTAGCAGCTGCCCCTGGGCGTAGGCCATGATCTTTTCGCCAATCGCGTGCAATGCGCTGATTCGCATCTAAAACCATCGACTGCGCAAGAACTTGCGCAGCTTTAGATAGAGCGGCCTCGCCGCAGCCCGCCAAGCGTCGGCGTACTGCCTGCGGCGAGTAGCGCCCTAGGTTCAAAGGCTCAAACAGGTTTTCCTGGCCTGGTGATTGCCGCCGAACGGCGAACACAAACGCTGGTGCACCCGGCTGAGGAAACCGACCTCGAAGGCCCGACGTTGCAGCCCGCCGGGCAGCACGTCGCGCTCGATGATCAGGTTGGCCCACAGCCAGCCGGTGTCGTCGTTGCTCAACCAGGCCTGGGCGCAGATCACGCCCTTGTCGAAGGCCTGCTGGCAATCCCACGGCCACTCGATCACCGCGCCGCTCTGGCCGTCATGGCTGGGCAGGAAACTGGTACAGGGCTTACTCATCGCCAGCCCTCCCCTGTGCCTGTGCCAACGAACTGCGGTACAGCACCACCACATCGTTGAGCAGCTCGCGGGCATTCTGGCAGAGCTCGTGCAACTCCGTTGCGGCCGGTGCAGCCACCCCCGAGCGAGCCAGAATGTTGAACAGCTTGTGCAGCATCGCCACCCGCAACTCGGCCGCTGCCTGGAAATAGCAGACAGGATCATCCAGGCAATCGAGCGGCTTAAAGCGTTTCGGGAAGGGGATAACAACGGGGTTGGATCTAGTCATGGCGCACCTCCATGCTGGAGGTAAACGACAAGACGAACAGCCCAAGGCGGAGCCCTTGGGTAAAAGGGGGGTAGCGCATTTTCCTTATGCTCCTTCGCGTATTTAAGGAGCCGCCATCCAACCTTCCTACGGGTATGGGTGGCGGACCGTGCAAGGGTAGGAAACCGGCCACGAAGGACGCCGGCCAGGCCGAAGCCTGCCTCGCACGGCCCGCCATAACTGCGCGAGAAAACAGCAGGCACAAAAAAAGCGCCTGCTCTCGGCTATGGCGCTACCGCGCCTTCGTGAATGTCGGGCTCCTACACCCGGCCACGGGATTGACCGTGACGGACGCACTCTAGCCCGACACGGAGCGATGGGCAAGTTCAAAGGATCATGACCACTCGCCACAGGAAGAGCGCAACTGCGGCCACCGTCGATCAAACTCAACCAGTGTCGCTATGGCCTACAGGCGGGCACCGACTAGCAGACCGCTCTGCCAGATGTAGGGGCGGCACTGTGGATGTCCACTTTGGAAGCCTTTACGACTGGCTCAGATCGGCCAGGTGCAGTCATCGGCCAGATTAAGCGCAATGACTGCTCCCGGCCGATCCGGACACCGGCCGAATGGGCTTGCCGACAATGGCTGCTCGGCGCGCGGCTAAACGCGGGCACCTGGGGTGCCGCGAGCGTTTTTCTTCTGCAAGATCATCGACGCTTCGTTGTAGGCATTCAGAAAGGCGTCGCCGCCAATCCAATCCACTGCCGTGTCTTCGTCTTCATCGTGGAAGATCCCGCGATAGGTGATCAGCAGGCCCATCATGAAGTCGGTGGCCGCGTCTTCCGCTTCCTCAGCGACCACCAGCTCCAACACCGGGTATTGCAGGAACACCAGGCACATCGCTAGCAGGCTGATGCCTTCGCCGACTTTCATCGCCTGGAACAGATCGTCGAAGTCGGCCGGGTCGAAACCGTTCTCTTCGATGTCCTTGAAGTCGAAGGTGCTCAGGTCGATTTCGACATCATCGAACGGCTCGTTGATCAGCGGATTGGCCAGCAGCGGATGTACGACATTGGCCTTGGACTTGCCCGAACGGTTCTGCTTGGCCTTGGCTTTGGCCCGCTGGGCGCGTTTTTGCTGTTTATCTGCGGAGGCCATGGAGGCGAGTTCCTTGTTCGATGCAGCCATATTCATGGCCCAGGGTAATCGGGCGCACATTGTATTCAATGTCTTGGCTTGGTTCGTCGGCCAAAGAAGATTTTTCCTGGTCTAAATGTCCGTTTTCGGCCAGGAGCGATCAGTCACGACAGGCAGAGTCGACCCAGAGATGACGCTCGGCAGTATCAATATCGTGGACTGCCCCGATTGTCGTTTAATTTTGATCGAATTTGGCAAAGTCGAGCCAGGTTCCGCGGTCGCCCTTCCTAGTTGAAAAGTTCACGATATGGGTTCAGGGTACGATCGACAGGGGCGTCAGAGACGTAGTAGAGCATTTTCTTGTATGATTTTGGTAATCCCGATTGCCGTTCAGTTTAAGAAAGATGAGCTTCAATTTTCTATTTGGAGCCTTATCGCACAGACAAAAATTAGAGCACACTCGCCAATTTCATCGAGGGTAAAATTGAAAATCAAGAATATTAGCGTTCGTGGATATCGAACAATCAAGGACGAGTTGAATTTTGACCTTGAAAACATGGTTACATTGGTAGGGCCGAATAACTCCGGGAAAACCAATACTCTCAGAGCGATCCATCTGTTTTTTACAGGTTACGAGAATGATTTGAAGTATGATTTTCAGAGTGACATTTGCAAAGGTGAAAGCTCGCTTAGAACAAACATACAGATAACTATAGCTGATATAAACTCAGCCGGTGACGCAGATCTAGTCGAAATAACTAGTCAAGTTCGGGCGGCGCTAGAAATAACTGCCGGCTCTGAGGAGGAGATTACACTCTACTTAACATTCTCCCCAAACTCGAACCCTGTTTATAGGGTTTTCCCGAACTCCAAAAGACCCAAGGGGAGTGATGGTGTTGCCTACTCGAGATTGGAGCGAAGGCTTTTCGACTATGTGCTAGGGAAATTTTCTATTCACTACATTCCTTCAGAGAAGAGTACAAGCGATCTTTATCGAAGCTTGGTGATGCCATATCTTTTCAGAAAAATGCACAAAGTTCTCGACCCTCATTTTACTGCATTGAATCAAGCCTTGGCCGGGGCGTCTAATGAGATCAACGGCTTCTTAAAGAATGGTGGACTGGACGGATTTAAAGCTTCTTTTGAACTCCCAACGGAGCCAGACGATTTTTTTCGAAATCTTGGGTTCAATTTGAAGGACACCAATACTACAAGTGTCTTTCAGAAAGGCATGGGCATTCAATCTGCAGTGTTGCTGGCAAGCTTTTGTTGGATTGCAAGGCAAGAGAAAGGCGACGGAAAGCTCTCCATCTGGCTTCTGGAAGAACCGGAATCCTATTTGCATCCAGAATTGGCTTCACAGTGTCTAAGTTTACTGAAATCCCTCTCAAGTGAGTCTCAAGTGGTCTTGACTACCCATTCTTTAGGGTTTGTACCTCAGGATCCATCAAAGGTCCTAGGGGTTGATCTTGAACATGGCTGGACCAAATCCAGTAAATTCCAAACCTATCATGAGGCCACAAAAAAGATTCGAAGCTCCTTAGGGGTGAAATTCTCGGACTACTATAATTTCTCCAAATATAATGTATTGGTTGAAGGGCAAACCGATAGAAAGTACATTGAGCATGTGATTGATAAGCTTCGTGCTTCCGACTCTCTGGCTCCGCAATTCCCTACATTAACGTCAGGAGACTTCAGCGTTCATGATTACGGCGGCGTAAAAGGCCTAGAGGGTTTCTTACGTGCAACCTTCGAGTTTGTTAGCACAGAGCGTGCATCAATAACTTTACTTGACGGTGACGATGCCGGCGATCGAGCAAGAAGAGATCTTCAAGGTTTTTTTGGTAAAAAGAACGTCGCATTTCATAGCAATGTCGAGTTCGCAATTGTCAGAGATCGTTTTGCGATAGAGGGGCTTTTGCCTGACGACTGGATTAGGCAGATCCATTTTGATCATCCGAACTGGTTTGAAGAATATGCGGAAGATGCGCAGGAAAAGATTTTGCCGTTCAAAATTAAGGATGGAAATAAAGAGCAATTTTTCAATTGGTTTGTCGGAAAGTTGAGTTCTACAAACTTTGATGAATGGTCTGATCGATGGCTTCCGATTTTGAAAATCTGTGAAAAATCTCTCACTCAACAGGGCGAAAAGCTTTATGTGTGATAAAGCTTAAAAAGCAATGTGGCCAGGATGACCATTGGTGGATAACGTTTCGCGGTTTTCCACCGTGAGTTTAAGTCTCTGTAGGGTGGTCAACGTTTACTTGTCCACCAGCTTCTGCAATTGGCAGCTTTTGGCCGATTGCAGCCCGCAACCGTAAACGCCTGAAACCACCCAGCTACGAACAATCCGAGCCAAACGCACAGCGCACTTGGTTATTCGAGTCACGGCAAGACGCGCCACGCAAAAAACGGGGGCGTTTGCTGAGCTGAAGTGCTCCCGTTTTTTGCGTAGCGCATTGCCAGCAGCGGGCTGCCCGGGGACGGTCGCCGTCGGCGAGAGTTTTTCACGCCCTCTCAGGGTCTGCCCAGGTACAGCTCCAGCACCTTGTTCCAGTCAGCGCCGTTCGTTATGCGCAGCACTTCCTGGCTGAGCCGCTCGCGGTAGGGGCTGCCGTTGGCCAGGGCGAAGGCGTAGGACTGGTTCTCGAAGGTGCCGGGCAGCATGCGCAAGCCACCCTGGCCCAGCTCGCCATTGCGGTACTGCAGGATCGGCAGGTCGTAGACCACGGCATCGGCCTCGCCCTGCTGCACCGCGCGCATCGCTTCGAGCAGGCCGGGGTAGTCGCTACGGCGGATGCGCTGGCTGTCCAGATAACGCGCGCTGATGGTGCCATCGATAGTCGCCACATGAGCACGCCGCAGATCCTCGGCCCCTTGGATGCCGCCCTGCAGGTTGCCCACCGTGAGCGCGCTGGTCACCGCAGCGGTGAAGGTCGAAACCATGATCAGACCGGCGAACATCCACACCAGGCCAATCAGCCGCCCGCCCAGGGTCACCGGCGCCTTGTCGCCGTAGCCGACCGTGGTCATGGTCACCGCCGCCCACCAGAAGCTGGAGCCCAAGCCCTGCACCGGGGTGCCGCCGAACTGCTCCTGGTTGCGCCGCCGCTCGAACAGCCAGAGCAGGCCGCCAACGACCAGCAGCAACACCGCCAGGCCGAGGATCAGGCTGACGAACTGCCAGGACAGCAACCCCTTGACCGCCGCCCAGCCGCTGCCATCGCCGCCCCGCGGCACGCCGATGGCCAGGCCGGTGCGATAGAACGGATGAGTGAAGTCGAAGCGCTCCTCGCGCTCGGCGGTCATGGTCAGGGCGCCGACCACCACATCCAGTTGATCGTCGGCCAGGCTCGGCAACAGGCGTTCGAAGGGCATCGGCAGCAGCTCGTAGCGATAGCCCGACTGCTCGGCGACCGCCCTCCACAGATCGATGCTGATGCCGCGCCAGCTGCCATCCGGCTCGCGGATGACGAACGGCGGCACCTCGTTGATGCCCACCCGCAAGACCGGCGCGCTCGACTCCTGCGCGGCGGCGGGTAAACCCAGCAGACACAGCAGCAGAATGATCAAAATCCTAGGCACAAACAGACTCCTCCCCAACCGGCAAAGCGTCAGGGTAACAAAACTACCGGCAACGCTTGCGGCCCGGTTGCCGGCCAGAGCCTGCTAGACCGCGACCGGCGCGCTGATATGCGGATGGGCCTGGTAACCGAGCAGCTCGAAGTCCTCGAATTTGAAGGCGAAGATGTCCTTCACTGCCGGATTGAGCTGCATGGTCGGCAGCGGCAGCGGTTCGCGGGTGAGTTGCAGGTCGGCCTGTTCGAGGTGGTTGGCGTACAGGTGGCAGTCGCCGCCGGTCCAGATGAACTCACCTGGCTCGAGGCCTGTGACCTGGGCGACCATCAGGGTCAGCAGCGCGTAGCTGGCGATGTTGAAGGGCACGCCGAGGAAGATGTCGGCCGAGCGCTGGTACAGCTGGCAGCTCAGCTTGCCGTCGGCGACGTAGAACTGGAACAGCGCATGGCACGGCGGCAGGGCCATCTGCTCGACCAGCGCCGGGTTCCAGGCGGAGACGATCAGGCGGCGCGAATCCGGATTGGTCTTGAGCATCTCGATCAGTTGGCTGATCTGGTCGATCGACTGGCCGTTCGGCGCCGGCCAGTTGCGCCACTGGTAGCCGTAGACCGGGCCGAGGTCGCCGTTTTCGTCGGCCCACTCGTCCCAGATGCGCACGCCGTTGTCCTTCAGATACTGGATGTTGGTGTCGCCCGCAAGGAACCACAGCAGCTCGTGGATGATCGATTTGAGGTGGCACTTCTTGGTGGTGACCAGGGGAAACCCCTCGGCCAGGTCGAAGCGCATCTGCTGGGCGAACAGGCTGTAGGTGCCGGTGCCGGTGCGGTCGCTCTTGAAGGTGCCGGTCTCGCGCACCAGGCGCATCAGCTCGAGGTACTGTTTCATCGGCTGGCTCCTTGGGCGGTCTGGCGGTGGTAGGCGAGCCAGATCAAAAACACCCCGAGAAGGATCATCGGCAGACTGAGCACCTGGCCCATGGTCAGCCAGCCGCCGGCCAGGTAGCCGAGTTGGGCATCCGGCACCCGCACGAACTCGACGATAAAGCGGAAGATGCCGTAGCTCAGGGCGAACATGCCCGACACCGCCATGGTCGGCCGCGGTTTGCGCGAGTAGAACCAGAGGATGGCGAACAGCGCCACGCCCTCCAGGGCGAACTGGTAGAGCTGCGAGGGATGCCGCGCCAGCTGTGCAGGGTCGGTAGGGAAGACCATGGCCCAGGGCAGGTCGCTGGCCTTGCCCCAGAGTTCGGCGTTGATGAAGTTGCCGATACGCCCGGCCCCCAGGCCAATCGGCACCAGCGGCGCGATGAAGTCCATCAGTTGGAAGAAGCTCTTACCGTTGCGCTTGCCAAACCACCAGCTCGCCAGCATCACGCCGATAAAGCCGCCGTGAAAGGACATGCCGCCCTCCCAGATACGCAGCATGCGCACGGGTTCGGCGATATAGGCGGCTAGGTCGTAGAACAGCACATAGCCCAGCCGGCCGCCGAGGATCACCCCCATGGCCACCCAGAACACCAGATCGGAGAGCTTTTCCTTGTTCCAGTTCGGCGCGAAGCTGTGCAACCGGCGCGACGCCAGCCACCAGGCACCGCCGATGCCGACCAGGTACATTAGGCCGTACCAGTGAATTTTCAGCGGCCCCAGGGCAATCGCCACCGGGTCGATCTGCGGGTAAGCCAGCATCAACAACTCCTCAAATCAAAAAACTCAGGCCCACGCTAAACAGCAGCAAGGCGAACAGACGCTTGAGCAGGCGTGGCGACAGACGATGCGCCAGGCGTGCGCCGAAACGGGCGAAGAACATGCTGGTGAAGGCAATCCCGGCCATCGCCGGCAGGTAGACGAAACCCAGGCTCCAGTCCGGTAGTTGCGGGCTGTCCCAGCCCAGCCACATGAAGGTCAGCGCGCCGGCCACGGCAATCGGCAGGCCGCAGGCCGAGGAGGTCGCCACCGCCTGCTGCATGGGCACGCTGCGCCAGGTCAGGAAGGGCACGTTGAGCGAGCCGCCGCCGATGCCGAAAATCGCCGAGGCCCAGCCGATCACTACGCCGGCGCCGCTCAAGCCCAGTTTTCCCGGCACCGAACTGCTGGCCTTGGGCCGCAGATCCAGGGCCATCTGCAGGGCGATGACGATGGCGAACACGCCGATGATTTTCTGCAGCAACGGCCCCTGGATCGCGGCCGCGGTCATGGCGCCCAAGGCCGCGCCAAGCAGAATGCCCAGGGTCATCCAGACGAAGATCGGCCAGCGCACCGCGCCCCGACGATGGTGTTCCAGTACCGAGTTGATCGAGGTGAAGACGATGGTCGCCAACGACGTCCCCACCGCCAGATGAGTCAGCACGGCCGCATCGAAGCCCTGGGCGGCGAAGCTGAATACCAGCACGGGGACGATGATGATTCCGCCACCGACGCCAAACAGCCCGGCCAGCACGCCGGCAGCGGCGCCCAGCACTAAATACAGCAGCAGTTCCATCGACACCCCCGCAAACAAAGCGCAATGGTAATCGGCACAGACATGGGCGGGAAGCGTTAAGCGGCAATTGACGGTTGCACAATGGGGCGCTGGCGTTACAAGCTTAGCGCTGCAAACTTTCGACTCCCCAAGGGGGCTCCATGTGCTTGATCGTTTTCGCCTGGCGTCCCGGCCAGCCGTTGCCCTTGCTGTTGGCCGCCAACCGTGACGAGTTCTATGACCGCCCCAGCCTGCCGCTGGCTGAGTGGCCAGACGTGCCCGGCCTCATCGCCGGGCGCGACCAGCAAGCGGGCGGCACCTGGCTGGGGATTGGCCCCCAGGGGCGTTTCGCCGCGCTGACCAATATCCGCGACCCGCGCCAACCGCCGCGCGGCCGCTCCAGGGGCGAGCTGCCCATACAGTACTTGAGCGGCCCGCTTGGCCCGCAAGCGTTTTTACGCGACCTGGCGCAACGCGCCGGGGACTACTCGGGCTTCAACCTATTGCTCGGCGACCGCGAGCAGCTCTGGCTGCTGAATTCGCAGCGCGGCGAGCCCGAGCAACTGACGGCGGGCATCTACGGCCTGTCGAATGCCGAACTGGACACCCCCTGGCCCAAGGTGGAGAAAGCCAAGGCGTTGCTCAGCGAATGCCTGATCACGCCACAGATATCGTCCCTGCTGGATTTGCTCCACGATGGCCAGCAAGTCGAGGACGCTCGCCTCCCCGACACCGGCATAGGCTTGAATACCGAGCGCCTGCTTTCCAGTATCTTCATCGCCACCCGTAGCTATGGCACCCGCGCCAGCACGGTATTGGTCATGCATGCCGATGGCCGACGGCAATTGGTCGAGCGCAGCTTCGGCCCAGATGGCGTGCCGCTTGGCGAGGAATGGGTTGAAGCGCCGTAGGCGGGGCTGAGGCGCGCAGCCCAGCCGCCCGCCCCTGCGGGCATCAGGCCTGGATAGCCGACGCCGGATTGATCATGCGGCCCAGACCCAGGTTGCGCAGGGCCAGTTGCAGGGTGCTATGGACCATATGCGGGTTGTCGATGGTCATCACCTGGCCCAGCAGTTCCTTGGCCTTGCCCAGGCTGACCTGACGCAGCAGCCACTTGACCTTGGGCAAGTTGGTGGCGTTCATCGACAGGCTGTCGAAGCCCATCGCCATCAGCAGCACCGCCGCCGCCGGATCGCCGGCCATCTCGCCACAGATGCTCACCGGCTTGCCTTCGGCATGCGCGCCTTCGACTACCTTGCACAGCGCTTGCAGCACGGCCGGATGGAGGAAGTCGTAGAGGTCGGCGACCCGCGGGTTGTTGCGGTCCACCGCCAGCAGGTACTGGGTCAAATCGTTGGAGCCGACCGAGAGGAAGTCGACCTGGCGCGCCAGCTCGCGCACCTGATAGACCGCGGCGGGGATTTCGATCATCACCCCCACCGGCGGCATCGGGATGTCGACGCCCTCGTCGCGCACCTCGCCCCAGGCGCGGTGAATCAGGTGCAGCGCTTCTTCCAGCTCCTGAATCCCGGAAATCATCGGCAACAGGATGCGCAGATTATCCAGGCCTTCGCTGGCCTTGAGCATGGCGCGGGTCTGCACCAGGAAGATTTCCGGGTGGTCGAGGGTCACGCGGATACCGCGCCAGCCGAGGAAGGGGTTTTCTTCCTTGATCGGGAAATAGCTCAGGGCCTTGTCGCCACCGACGTCCAGGCTGCGCATGGTCACCGGTAACGGGTGGAAGGCCTGCAACTGCTCACGATAGATGGCCAGTTGCTCCTTCTCGCTGGGAAAGCGCTCCTTGATCATGAACGGCACTTCGGTGCGGTACAGACCCACACCCTCGGCGCCGCGCTCCTGGGCGCGCTTGACATCGGCCAGCAGGCCGGTGTTGACCCACAGCGGCATGCGGTAACCGTCCAGCGTCTCGCACGGCAGGGCGCGCAAGGCGTCGAGGCCCTGGGTCAGCTGGCGCTCTTCCTCGACCACCTCGGCATACTGCTTGCGCAGCAGCTCGCTGGGGTTGGTGAACACCTCGCCGTGGTAGCCATCGACGATCAGTTGGATGCCGTCGATCTTCGAATAGGGCAGGTCGACCACCCCCATCACCGTGGGGATGCCCATGGCGCGGGCGAAGATCGCCACATGCGAGTTGCCCGAGCCCTGCACCGAGACCAGGCCGACCAGCTTGCCCTCCGGCACTTCGCCGAGCATGGCCGGCGACAGTTCCTCGCTGACCAGGATGCAATTATCGGGATACACCAGGGTCTGCTGCCGCGCCTGCTGCAGGTAGGCGAGCAGACGCCGGCCGAGATCCTTGACGTCGGAGGCACGCTCGCGCAGGTAGGCATCGTCCATCAGCTCGAAGCGATTGACGTGCTCGCTGATCACCTGACGCAAGGCGCCCTGGGCCCACTGCCCGGTCTTGATGACCTTGACCACCTCGTTACCCAGGGCGGCGTCTTCCAGCATCATCAGGTAGACGTCGAACAGCGCGCGCTCTTCCGGGCGCAACAGGCTGGCCATCTTCGCCGACAGCGCGCGCATGTCGGTGCGCACACCTTCCAGGGCGGCGTTGAACAGCAGCAGCTCGGCGCCGATGTCATCGACGCTCTTGTCCGGCACCACTTCCAGGTCGGCCGCCGGCAGCACCACCACGGCCGTGCCCACCGCCGCGCCGGGCGATCCCGGCACGCCGACAAACTTGGCCTCCTGGATGCCCTTGCCCTGCTTGCCCAGGCCGCGGATCGAGCCGGTGGCCTCGGCGTGCGCAATCACCCCGGCGAGCTGGGCGCTCATGGTCACCAGAAAGGCTTCTTCGCCCTCGTCGAACTGACGCCGCTCCTTTTGCTGGATCACCAGCACGCCCATCACCTTGCGGTGGTGGATGATCGGCGAACCGAGGAAGGAGGCATAGCGCTCCTCGCCGGTTTCGGCAAAGTAGCGGTAGCGCGGGTGTTCGGAGGCGTTCTCCAGGTTGAGCGGCTCCTCGCGGGTGCCCACCAGACCGACCAGGCCCTCGTTGGGCGCCATGCTGACCTTGCCGATGGAGCGTTTGTTCAGGCCGTCGGTGGCCATCAGCACGAAGCGATTGCTCTCCGGGTCGAGCAGATAGACCGAGCAGACCTGGCTGCCCATGGCCTCCTTGACCCGCAGCACAATGATGCCCAAAGCCGCTTTGAGATCCTTGGCGGCATTCACTTCCTGGACGATCTTGCGCAGCGTATTGAGCATGGTTCGGCTCTAGTCCGTATCAGTCCCGCGCCAGCAGGCGCGGAGCGAGTTCCTTGAGGGCGCGGCGATAGACCTCGCGCTTGAATGTGACCACCTGGCCCAGCGGGTACCAGTAACTGACCCAACGCCAACCATCGAACTCGGGCTTGCCGGTCAGATCCATGCGCACCCGCTGTTCGTCCGAGGTCAGACGCAACAGGAACCACTTCTGTTTCTGGCCGATACACAAGGGTTGGCTGTGGGTGCGAACCAGACGCTGAGGCAGACGATACCTCAACCAACCCCGAGTGCAGGCGAGAATTTTCACATCCTGCTGCTCCAGGCCGACTTCCTCGTTCAATTCGCGATACAGCGCCTCTTCCGGCGACTCATAGTCGTTGATCCCGCCTTGCGGGAACTGCCAGGCGTCCTGGTTTATCCGACGCGCCCAGAGCACCTGGCCGACATCATTGGTCAGAATGATGCCGACATTGGGGCGAAAACCATCAGGATCGATCACGGCGCACAACCTCGTAAACGCATGTTTCGGCATTGTTCCACAAAGGTCGCGACAGCAGCAACGCGGGCACCCGAATGGGCAGGCCGTCTAAAAGTCGTTATTCTGACTGCCCTTCTAGGTTTTGATGAAAGGTGCCCTGTGCGTCTGGCTTTATTCGATCTCGACAACACCCTGCTCGGCGGCGACAGCGACCACGCCTGGGGCGATTACCTGTGTGAGCGCGGCATTCTCGACGGCGTCGCCTATAAAGCGCGCAACGACGCCTTCTATCAGGACTACCTGGCGGGTCGCCTGGACATTACCGACTACCTGAATTTCAGCCTGGAAATCCTCGGCCGCAGCGAGATGGCGCAACTCGAGCAGTGGCACCGCGAGTTCATGCGCGATTGCGTCGAACCGATGATCCTGAGCAAGGGCGAAGCCCTGCTCGCCGAACACCGCGGCGCGGGCGACAAGTTGCTGATCATCACCGCCACCAATCGCTTCGTCACCGCGCCGATTGCCGCGCGCCTGGGCGTCGACACCCTGCTGGCCACCGAATGCGAGATGGCGGGCGGGCGCTACACCGGACGCACCACCGACGTGCCCTGCTTCAAGCAAGGCAAGGTCACCCGCCTCAACCGCTGGCTGGCGCAAACCGGCTTCAGCCTGGAAGACAGCTGTTTCTACAGCGACTCGATGAACGACCTGGCCCTGCTGGAGCAAGTCAGCCAGCCAGTGGCCGTCGACCCCGACCCGAACCTGCGCGCCGAAGCCGAAAAGCGCGGCTGGCCGGTGATCTCGCTGCGCTAGAAATCACCTGCCCCTTGTAGGTTGCCCAAGCACAGGCCCGCCTCAGGGCGGCACGTCCTTCTAGGTTCTATGTTTATGCGCAAGGCCTGCAACATTGTAGGAGCGGCCCATGGCCGCGATAGGGCATACACCAGCAAGAAGCATCGCGGCCATGGGCCGCTCCTACGTCCAGCGCGCATCAACCATGAGCGCCTGCCCCGTCAGGCCGGTTTGGCGCCCATCAGGCCCATGATCGCCAGCAACAGCAGGACGATCAGCCCGGCATAGGCGGCGGTAAAAACCAGCAGGCGGCTGGTGGCCGGCGCCTCGCCCAGCGCCTGCCAGGCGGCCAGGCGCCCGGCGAGCAACAGGCCGAAGAGCATCATCAGCGCGAACAGGATGCTGCCGAGCAGCAACCAAGTCTGCCCCAGCGGCCAACCGACCATGTCCACCAGTGCCCAGCCACTGACCGGCAAGCTCAGCGCCAGCAGGCCCAGCAACGGCAGGCTGATCATGCGGGTACGTCGCAGCTTGCGTTGCAGGATGGCCGCATCGCCGCCGCGCCTGGCCTTCCACAGCATCAGGGCATGGGCCAGCACACCGAGCAGCAGGAGGATACCGGGCAGGCTGTGGACGATCCTCAGTAGCAGGTAGTGTTCCATAACGTCTTTATTCCCTGTCGGATTGCCGACTCAACCAAGAAAGAGGGTGTAGGCCGGGTTGTCGCTTTCGTCCCAGTACGGATAGCCGATCGCGTCCAGCGCCGCGGCTACCAGGTGGCGTTCGGCCTCCGGCACCTGCAGGCCGGCGACCACCCGCCCATCGGCGGCGCCGTGGTTGCGGTAGTGGAACATCGAGATGTTCCAGCGCCCGCCGAGTTTCTGCAGGAAGTTGAACAGGGCGCCCGGCCGCTCGGGGAATTCGAAACGCAGCACCACCTCGTCGCGCACCCGCGCCGCATGGCCGCCGACCATGTGGCGGATGTGCAGCTTGGCCAGTTCGTTATCGGTCAGATCCACCACCGGGAAGCCCTGGCCGCGCAGGCTCTCCACCAGCGCCGCGCGCGGGTCGTTTTCCGGGTGGGTCTGCACGCCGACGAAGATGTGCGCGTCCTTGTCGCTGTGGTAGCGGTAGTTGAACTCGGTGATCTGGCGTTTGCCGATCGCCTCGCAGAAGGCCTTGAAGCTGCCCGGCTGCTCGGGAATGGTCACGGCGATGATCGCCTCGCGCTTCTCGCCCAGCTCGGCACGCTCGGCGACATGGCGCAGGCGGTCGAAGTTGACGTTGGCGCCCGAGTCGATGC
Source organism: Pseudomonas sp. sp1636 (assembly GCF_030376615.1). GTDB lineage: Bacteria > Pseudomonadota > Gammaproteobacteria > Pseudomonadales > Pseudomonadaceae > Aquipseudomonas. The sequence continues at coordinate 237,748 of NZ_JARRAB010000005.1, read as the reverse complement.
CGACCAGCACCTGGCCGCTGCAGCCTTCGCGCTCGACGTACTTCTTGATCCCGGCGACGCTCAGGGCGCCGGCCGGCTCGGTGATCGAGCGGGTGTCGTCGTAGATGTCCTTGATCGCCGCGCAGATCTCGTCGGTGCTGACGGTGATCACCTCGTCGACATGGTGGCGGCAGATACCGAAGGTGTGCTGGCCGATCTGCGCCACCGCCACGCCGTCGGCGAACAGCCCGACCTGGCTTAGCACCACGCGCTCGCCGGCGGCCATGGCGGCCTGCAGGCAGTTGGAGTCGTCCGGCTCGACGCCGATGATCCTGATCTGCGGACGCAGGTATTTGACGTAGGCGGCGATCCCGGCGATCAGCCCGCCACCGCCGACCGGAACGAAGATGGCGTCGAGCTGGCCGGGGTGCTGGCGGAGGATCTCCATCGCCACCGTGCCCTGGCCGGCGATGGTGTGCGGGTCGTCATAGGGGTGGACATAGATGTAGCCCTTCTCTTCCACCAGTTTCAGCGAATAGGCCAGCGCCTCGGGGAAGCTGTCGCCATGCAGCACCACCTTGCCGCCGCGCGAGCGCACGCCATGCACCTTGATCTCCGGGGTGGTCTTGGGCATCACGATGGTCGCCTTGACCCCCAGCACCTTGGCCGCCAGCGCCAGACCCTGGGCATGGTTGCCGGCCGAGGCGGTGACCACCCCGCGCGCGCGCTCCTCGGCCGAGAGCTGGGCCAACTTGTTGTAGGCGCCGCGAATCTTGAACGAGTACACCGGCTGCAGGTCTTCGCGCTTGAGCAGAATCTGGTTGCCCAGACGCTCGGACAGCTGGTGGGCGGCTTGCAACGGGGTTTCCACCGCGACGTCGTAGACGCGCGAGGTGAGGATCATCTTGACGTACTGTTCGAGCATGGCGTTATCGCAGGCGGCTTTTCGAGGGAGTCAGCGAGTCTACCCCAGGCTTGCGCCGAACGACCATACGAGGTCCGGGGTTTTGCTGGCGCGAACAGGCGAGGCTTTGCCGCGCTGCGCGCTATAATTCGCGCCTTCCGATTCCACCCAGGCGCAAATACCGCGATGAACCAGGATCAACTCAAGCAAGCAGTCGCCCAAGCGGCCGTCGACTTCATCCTCCCCCAGCTCGACGCCAAGAGCGTCGTCGGGGTCGGCACCGGCTCCACGGCCAACTGTTTTATCGATGCCCTGGCCAAACACAAGGCCGAGTTCGACGGCGCGGTGGCCAGCTCCGAAACCACCGCCACGCGCCTCAGAGGCCACGGCATCCCGGTTTACGAGCTGAACGCGGTCAGCGACCTGGAGTTCTATGTCGACGGCGCCGATGAAAGCGACGAGCGCCTCAACCTGATCAAGGGCGGCGGCGCCGCCCTGACCCGCGAGAAAATTGTCGCGGCCGTGGCCAAGACCTTCATCTGCATCGCCGATGCCAGCAAGCTGGTGCCGGTGCTCGGCGCCTTCCCGCTGCCGGTGGAAGTGATTCCGATGGCGCGCAGCCATGTCGCCCGCGAACTGGTCAAGCTGGGCGGCGATCCGGTGTACCGCGAGGGCGTGCTGACCGACAACGGCAACCAGATCCTCGACGTGCACAACCTGTCGATCGTCAACCCGGCCGAGCTGGAAGCGCAGATCAACAATATCGTCGGCGTGGTCTGCAACGGCCTGTTCGCCGCGCGTCCGGCCGATCTGCTGTTGCTCGGCACCGCCGCGGGGGTCAAGCGCTTGACGCGCCAATAGACCGGACTGGCCGGGTCAGCTCCCGGCCTTTTTCTTGAACACGTAGAGCAGATTGGGCTCGCCGACGATGTAGATATTGCCCGCCGCATCCATGGTCACGCCTTCGGCCTGCTCGATGCTCCGGTGCAACCCGTTGAGACCGCCGACCAGGCTGATGAAACTGACCGGCTGGCCCTGGCCATCCAGCTCCAGCAGCAACCGCGACTCGTCGGAAAGCACCAGGGAGTGGCCGGTGCGCGCGTCGAAACTCAAAGAAGAAATATCACGCACGAACGCGCGCTGCGAGGGCAAGGCCTGCAGCGCCCCGACCGCCCCGTCCTCGCCGGGAAACGGCAGGCTGAACAACCCCAGCGGACTGCGCTCCTTGCCGAGCAACACACGTTGATTGAGCGAGTCCCAGGCAATCCCCTCGAACCCCTTGTTGCCGGCATCGGCAAAACCCAGATCGAACGCCGGATAATCCTCCGCATCGATGCGCCGCGTATGGTCGTCGACACTGAACACCGTCAGGCTGCGCCGACGTTCGTCGATGATCGCCAGGCGTCCGCCGGATAGAACCTCGACGCCCTCGGGATCGGCGAAACCGATGAGTGGGATACGCCGCAGCACATCGCCGGCCAGCGACAACTCGACCAGCTGCGGGTGCTTGCCGGTCACGCTGAACAGGGTGTCGCTGGCCGGGTTGTACGTCAGCCCTGAGGTTTCGTCCTGCTCCAGGCCGGCCAGTGACTTGCCCTGCACGACCACCCGATAGCCCGGCAGCCAGATGCTCGCCTGCTGTTCGACGCCACTCAGCTGGCCTTCCTTGAACCAGAACCAGGCGCGCTCATCCAGACGCAGGAAGTCGACCAGTAACGCCGTGGCAACGACCAGCAACGGCAACAGCATCCGGCGCGGACGCATAAAACGAAAGAGCGGGGCAAGCATCGGGCACGACTCAAGAAAGCGGTGGTCGTCAGACTAGCAACCAGGCTTGAAGTTCGATTACCGCGAGGGACGCCTCCAGGCGCCCCGCAAATGCATGGCCCGTTACAGCACGCGGCTGACGAAGCGCGAATGGCCGAGCAACTCAAGCGTCAGCTCGTCGCCCTTGTGCAACGGCCCGACCCCCACCGGCGTACCGGTGAGAATCACGTCGCCCGGTTGCAGGCTGAAGTGGCCGGCGATGTGCTGGATCATCGGCAGGATCGGGTTGAGCATGTCACGGCTGTTGCCGTCCTGGCGCACTTCGCCGTTGATGCTCAGGCGAATGCCGATATCGCTCAAGTCTTCCAGCGCATCGCCCGGCACGAAGGGCGCCAGCACACAGGCACCGTCGAACGACTTGGCGATTTCCCAGGGGTAGCCCTTCTCCTTGAGCGCGGCCTGCAGCTCGCGCAGGGTCAGGTCGAGGGCCGGGGCGAAGCCGGAAATCGCGTCCAGCACCTCTTCGGCATTCGGCGTGCGCGACAACGGCTTGCCGATCAGCACGGCAATTTCCGCCTCGTAATGCACCGCACCACGCTCGTCGGGGATGACAAAACCCTCGTCCAGCGGCACCACGCAGCTGCCGGCCTTGATAAACAGCAACGGCTCGCTCGGCACTGGGTTGTTCAGTTCCTTGGCATGTTCGGCATAGTTGCGGCCGATGCACACCACCTTGCCCATGGGGAAATGGATGTGGGTGCCGTCGACATACTGGTGCTGGTAACTCATGGGCGACTCCTTATGGGAATGCGGTACATGGGAATGCGCTGCGCGGCTCTTTGTGAGAGTGTGCCTTGTAGGACGATCATGCCCGCCTCTCGCGGCCTGATCTCGTAGCCCGGATAAGCGCAGCGCAATCCGGGAAGCTGCCGTCCCGGATTGCGCCAGGCTTATCCGGGCTACAGATGATTGGTGCCAGTCAAAGCGGGAATATCTTGCCGGGGTTCATGATGCCGTTCGGATCGAACACCGCCTTGATCGCCTGCATGTAGGCGATCTCGGCTTCCGAGCGGCTGTAATGCAGGTAATCGCGCTTGGTCATGCCCACGCCATGTTCGGCGCTGATCGAGCCGTCGTACTTCTGCACGGTTTCGAACACCCACTGGTTGACCGTGGCGCACTTGGCGAAGAATTCGTCCTTGGACAGGTTTTCCGGCTTGAGGATGTTCAGGTGCAGATTGCCGTCGCCGATGTGGCCGAACCAGACGATCTCGAAATCCGGGTAGTGCTCGGCGACGATGGCGTCGATATCGTGGAGGAAGGCCGGCACTTTCGATACGGTGACCGAGATGTCGTTCTTGTACGGAGTCCAGTGGCTGATAGTCTCGGAGATGTACTCGCGCAGCTTCCACAGGTTCTGCAGCTGTTGCTCGCTCTGGCTCATCACCCCATCCAGCACCCAGCCCTGCTCGACGCAATGCTCGAAGGTGGCCAGGGCCGCCTCGGCCACCGCCTCGCTGGTCGCCTCGAACTCCAGCAGCGCATAGAACGGGCACTCGGTCTCGAACGGCGCCGGCACGTCGCCGCGGCCCATGACCTTGGCCAGGGCCTTGTCGGAGAAGAACTCGAACGCGGTCAGATCCAGCTTGTTCTGGAAGGCGTGCAGCACCGGCATGATCGAATCGAAATCGGCGGCGCCGAGCACCATCGCGGTGAGGTTCTGCGGCGCGCGATCGAGGCGCATGGTGGCCTCGACCACGAAGCCCAGGGTGCCTTCGGCGCCGATGAACAGCTGGCGCAGGTCGTAGCCGGTGGCGTTCTTGATCAGATCCTTGTTCAGCTCCAGCAGCTCGCCGGTGCCGGTGACCACCTTCAGGCCGGCCACCCAGTTGCGGGTCATGCCGTAGCGGATCACCTTGATCCCGCCGGCATTGGTGCCGATATTGCCGCCCAGCTGGCTCGAGCCGCTGGAGGCGAAATCCACCGGGTAGTACAGCCCCTGCTCTTCGGCGAACAGCTGCAACTGCTTGGTCACCACCCCCGGCTGACAGACCACGCTGCGGTCGAATGGGTTGAACCCGAGAATCTGGTTCATGTAGTCGAAGGCCACCACCACCTCGCCGTTGGCGGCGACGGCAGCGGCCGACAACCCGGTGCGCCCGCCCGACGGCACCAGGGCGACCTTGTGCCGGTTGGCCCAACGGACGATCGCCTGCACCTGCTCGATGCTCTTGGGAAAGGCGATGGCGCTGGGGGCCGGGGCGAAATGCTTGGTCCAATCCTTGCCATAGGCATTGAGGGAGTCGGCATCGGTCAGCACCTTGCCGGGCTCAACCAGGGTCTTCAGCTCTTCGATCAGGGCAGCAGTGGTCATCAAGTGAACTCTCAAACGATTCATGGTCGCCCTGAGAACCATTCAGGTCGCAACCGAGCATGGAAAAAGAAGATCATGCTAGCATACGCATCCCGTGAACCGTGCCCCTCGCGCCGATTTGCCGGGTTCGGTCAGCACTGCCGCTGACGCCTCTCCTGACACTATTTTGTGGGACAACAGGTACTCCGATGAGCAAGACCTCTCTCGACAAGAGCAAGATCAAGTTCCTTCTTCTCGAAGGCGTCCACCAGAATGCCGTGGACACCCTGAAGGCGGCCGGCTACAGCAACATCGAGTACCACAAGGGCGCACTGTCCGACGACGAGCTGAAAGAAAAGATCGCCGACGCGCACTTCATCGGCATCCGCTCGCGTACCCAGTTGACCGCCGAGGTCTTCGATTGCGCGAGCAAGCTGGTGGCGGTTGGCTGTTTCTGCATCGGCACCAATCAGGTCGACCTCGACGCGGCCCGTGAACGCGGCATCGCGGTATTCAACGCGCCCTACTCGAACACCCGCTCGGTGGCCGAACTGGTGCTGGCCCAGGCCATCCTGCTGCTGCGCGGCATTCCGGAAAAGAACGCCTCCTGCCACCGTGGCGGCTGGATCAAGAGCGCGGCCAACTCCTTCGAGATTCGCGGCAAGAAGCTCGGCATCGTCGGCTACGGCTCGATCGGCACCCAGCTCTCGGTACTGGCCGAAGCCCTCGGCATGCAGGTGTTCTTCTACGACACCGTGACCAAGCTGCCGCTGGGCAACGCCACCCAGATCGCCAAGCTGCATGACCTGCTGGGCCTGTGCGACATCGTCTCCCTGCACGTGCCGGAGCTGCCGTCCACCCAGTGGATGATCGGCGAGAAGGAAATCCGCGCGATGAAGAAAGGCGGCATCCTGATCAACGCCGCCCGCGGCACCGTGGTCGAACTGGAGCACCTGGCCGCCGCGATCAAGGACGAACACCTGATCGGTGCCGCCATCGACGTGTTCCCGGTCGAACCCAAATCCAACGACGAAGAGTTCGCCAGCCCGCTGCGCGGCCTGGATCGGGTGATTCTGACCCCGCACATCGGCGGCTCGACTGCCGAAGCCCAGGCCAATATCGGCCTGGAAGTGGCGGAGAAGCTGGTCAAGTACAGCGACAACGGCACCTCGGTGTCCTCGGTCAACTTCCCCGAAGTGGCCCTGCCGGCGCACCCGGGCAAGCATCGCCTGTTGCACATTCACGAGAACGTGCCGGGCGTGATGAGCAAGATCAACCAGGTGTTCGCCGAGAACAACATCAACATCTCCGGCCAATTCCTGCAGACCAACGACAAGGTCGGCTATGTGGTGATCGACGTCGACGCCGACTACTCCGACCTGGCGCTGGAGAAGCTGCAACACGTCCACGGCACCATCCGCAGCCGCGTGCTGTTCTAACGGCTGGCGCGCCATGCAAAGGGAAGCTTCGGCTTCCCTTTTTTGTCCGCGCAGAACGGATGCAAACCTAGGCTGGATCAGCGCCGCCGGTCGGTTACCCACAGACGCCGCGATTTTCCCGCACCGCGTAAGCCAACCACCGGCAACACCCTACACCTGCTCCAAGCCCCTTAACGCCGCCTCGGCGGCGGGCAACTCTTCCTCGCTGAATACCTGCACCCCGGCGCGGCGCAAGGCGGCGGCGGTCACGCCTTCACCGGCGACTTGCGTCCCGCTAAAACTGCCGTCGTAGTTCTCCCGGTTGCCGCACGACGGGCTGCGCGCCTTGAGCAGCGCCAAGCGGATGCCGTGCTGCCTGACCAGCGCCAACGCCTGTTCGGCGCCGGCGATAAAGGCCGCGCTGACGTCGTCGCCATCGATGGTCACCACCGGCACCAGCCCGTCGAGCACCTGCGCGCCCTGGCCAGCGGGGATTTCCGCCGCAGCTCGTGGCGTCGGCAGTCCGCCGGCGACTTCCGGGCAGAGCGCGACCACGCGGCCCTCGGCCTGCCAGCGCTGAAGCAGCGCGAAGGGGCCGTGGGCGCCGCCGTCGTAGCGCACGCGCTGGCCGAGCAGGCAACGACTGACCAGAACTTTGTGCATGGCTCCTCCGCCCGATTCAGGGCACTGCCGCAACTACAGGATGCCGCCGCGGCGACGGAACCAGCCGGTCAGCGACAAGCGCTCGCGGCTGGCCGGCAGCACTTCATGGGGCAGGTCGGCAGAGCGGAAAACCAGCAGGCTGCCCGCCTCGGGGAGTACCTCGCGGGTCGTGCCGTCGGCCAGATACAGACGCAGGGCGCCGCCCTGCTCGGGCTGCCAATCCGGGTTGAGATAGAACACCGCCGACACCGCGCGGCGGTCGTCGTCGCGGAAGCGATCGACATGCTTCTGGTAGAAGGCACCAGGCGGGTACAGGGCGAAGTGGCACTCGCAATCCTCCAGCCCCAGATAGAGCTCGCGATTGAGCGCCAACCGCAGCTCGTCGAGCAGCCCCAGATAGCGGTCGCAGGCCGGCGAGAAGCCCGCGTCCAACCATTGAATGCGATCGCCACGCACCCCTTCGCGCACTTCCTGAGAGCTGCCGCGACCGACGCCGGCAGGGGTCAGATCGCCTTGCGCGGCACGTTTGCGGCACTCATCGGCCAATTCGAGGGTCAACAGTGGTGGAGCGAACAGCGGCTGCAACGACCAGCCGTGTTCGGCCAGGTCGTCGACGATGCGCGCTAACAGTGCAGAATGGGTTGAAGTAGACATGCCGGCGATTCTATCAGCTGTGGGCTATGCCTCGACAAGCCCCGCCAAGCCATCGAAAATAGTCGCCCGCTAGACCGGAGTCTGTATGCGCGTCCTATCCATAGTTTTGCTGTTGTTCCTCAGCCTGCCGAGCCTGGCAGACGCGCAAATCCAGTTGTATCAGGCAGCTGGCTGGCCGCAGCAGCGCGCGCACTTCAACGACGCCCTGAGCGCCGCACAGGCGCGCTATCGCAGCAGCCTGCCGCCAGCGGTCTATCAGGCGCTGGTGAACAACAGCAACCAGCGCTTCGCCCCGCTGGCGATCGATCGCCGCGCGCAGCAGAGCCTGCGACAGAATCTCCTCGACCCACTGCCCGCCCTGCAGTTTTTCCAGTCTGAACTGGGGCGTAAGGTGGTCGCCGCCGAACTGCTCGCCACCCACCGCGATCAATTGGCCCAACATGCCGAGGGTTTGCCACGTATCGACGCCAGTGCCACTCGTCGCCTGCTGATCCGCCACCTGGCCCAGGCGTTGCCGGCCAAGGAAGCCGGCGCCGAAGTCAGCCTGGCCCTGGCCGGTGTCGCGGCCGACAGCCTCAGCCAGATGCTCCCCGGCCTATTCGGTGGCGATGGCGCCCAGAGCTTGCTCAACAGCCAGCGCCAGCGCCTGATGGAACAGATAGGCACGGATCTGGACAACACCTTGCTGCACGTCTACCGCGAACTGTCCGACCCGGAGCTGGAAGAATTTGTCGGCTTCGCCCAGTCGCCAGAGGGCCAGGCCTACTACCTGGCCGCCCTGGCGGCAATCCGCGCCGGCCTGGCCGTGGGCCAGAGCAGCACCAATCTGGAGCCTGCTCCGCAGGGGATCTGACGGACGTCGCGGCGGATTGCCCTCAGGCCAGCCGCTCACTGAGAAAATCGAAATAACGCCGACGCAAGGCCGGTGACTCGTTGGCCAGGTGATGGCGCGCCTCGGCCAGGCGGAAAATCTCGGGCGCGGCGAACTTGTCCTGCAACAGCTCGAGGTTGTACTGCCAGTCCACGGTCATGTCCGCTTCGCCCTGGATGATCAGCGGGCTGCGCGCGCTGCGTGGCGCCCCCTCGATGCGCGGCACCCATTGGCTCAAGGCGCCGACCCAGGCGGTTGGCAGGCTGCGCGGCTGCAAGGGATCGCGGTTGTGCACGAAGTCGATAAAATCGGGGTCGCTCGAGTTATCGCTGAAGCGCCGTGGCACCTCGCGGACAAAGGGCTTCAACAGCCGATAGCTGAGCTGCGACCAGTTCCAGGCCCGAGGCCTCACCAGCGGCGCCAGCAGAATGGTTTCGCCCACTTCGGGCGCGGGTTTCCCGGTCAACAGGTAGTCGATCAGGATGGCGCCGCCGGTACTTTGTCCGCACAGGTGCCAGGGCTGCGGCAAATCGAGGGCGGCGGCCTGCTCCAGCGCGCCCTGCAGCACCAACTGATACTCGGCGAAGTCGTCAATACTGGCGCGCGCACCGCTGGACAGGCCATGCCCCGGCAGGTCGATGGCCAGCACGGCAAATCCCAGGCCGAGCGCCCACTCGATCACATGGCGATACAGGCCGCTGTGGTCGTAATAGCCATGAATCAACAGCAAGGTGGCGCGCGGCGCCTGCGGCCACCAGACCTGGGCGGCAATCCGATAATCGCCGACCTGAAAATAACCGAGCAGACGGCCCTTGCTCGGCAACTGCTCGAAACCGTAGAAACGCCGGTACGCCTGTTCGTGCGGCAGAGCCGTCGTCGCTGCGGCCAAGGGTCGCAGATTGGCGACCAGGTCGGCGGGCTGAAAACGTTCTGGCATAAAGCTTTCCATCCAATCAGGCGGGCTTCCCGCGGTGCATGTACAGCCACGCGGCCGGTTAAAGATATTCTGCTGCCCGGCCGATCATGGCAAGCTAGGCGTCCTTTTACCTACCGATCGTGCCATGCCCCAGCTCAGCCGCAAGACCCTGCTCGCCAGCCTCATCACGCTGATCTGGATCGCGGCCATGTTCGCGGCCTTCCGGTGGTTCGAGGCGCGCTATGTGCGCACATTCGACCAGCAAACCGCACTGTTTGCCGGCGACGAACTGCGCCTGCCCGCCGAACTGGCCGGCCCCGGACCGATCCGCCTGGTGCATTTCTGGGATCCAGCCTGCCCGTGCAGCATCGGCAACCAGCAACACCTGGCCGAACTGATCAAGCGCTTCGGCCCCCTGGGCGTGAACTTCCATGCCGTGCAAAAGCCTGGCAGCAAGGGCCAGTTGCCGGCCAGCCTGAGCGCCATGCAGGCCCTGGCCCCGCTCCCCGGCAGCGCCGGCATACCGGCCAGCCCAGCAGTGGCGATCTGGGACAAACAGGGCCAGCTGGCCTATTTCGGCCCCTACAGCGAAGGACTCACCTGCAATTCGAGCAACAGTGTCATCGAGCCGATTCTCGAAGCCCTGAGCAGCGGGCGCGCGGTCAACGCCAGCAACACCATGGCGCTAGGTTGTTTCTGCGAATGGCCCGACGCGGCCCCCTAACAACAGCGACACCGCGACCTGCCCCTGAATGCTCCTTTGGCTTGACTGTAATCAGGGACAGCTCGCCCTTTCCGATTAATGCTGTCAGGTATTGCGCGCCACCTGCCGACAGCTTCTTACAGGCCGAGATTGGCCTGTTGTTTGCTTAAGTTCCGTCGTGTGTCCACCAGCTGCTTTTCCAGTTATCAAGGATCCACCCATGAGAACGCTATTCGCTCCGGCCGAAGCCTTGATGAACAGGCTCAATTACCCGCTCAAGTTCGGCCTGATCGGTCTGCTGGTGCTGCTCGCTTTTGCCAACCTGATGTGGAGCCTGACCGGCGAGCTGCAGCGCACCATTGAGCGTTCGCGCAACGAACTGGTCGCCACCGCGCTGACCCGTCCGCTGGCTAAGGTGGTCGAGCTGACCCAGCAGCATCGTGGCCTGTCGTCCATGCTGCTGAGCGGCAACACGGCCGTGCAGGGCCGCCGCAGTGAGCATGAGGCCGATGTCGAGCGGGCCATGGCCGCGCTGCGCGCCGAACTGAGCGAAGAAAAGCGCCGGTTGACGCAATGGCAGCAGATCGAAAGCGACTGGGCGGCGCTGCGCCGTGACGGCCTGCAGCGCAGCCGCGCGGAAAACTTCGATGCACACACCCTGCTGATCGCCCGCCTGCTGAAGTTCCAGATCCAGCTGGCCGACGCCTACGGCCTGAGCTTCGACCCGGACGAGGCGAGCTTTTATCTGATGACCGCTGCGACCAATCGCCTGCCGCTCCTGCTGGAGCGCTTCGGTCGCCTGCGCGCCCGTGGCGCGGGCGTGCTGGCCCAGGGCAGCGCCGACAACGCGCAACGCGTGGCGATCATCGTGCTCAACGAAGAAATCAAGGGCGCCATGGCGGAGGTGGATGACGGCCTGAACAAGGTTGCCGAGCGCCGCCCGGAACTGCGCAGCCAGCTGCAGCAGGCGGTGGCGGCCATGCATGCCAAGATCGCTGCGGTGGAGCAGGTGGTCAACGGCATGGTGCTGCGGGACGACTTCCAGAGCACCAGCTCGGCGCAGTTCTTCGACATGACCACCGCGGGCATCGCCATCGGCTACGCGCAGATGTACGACGTGCTGCTGCCGACCCTCGACCAACTGCTGGAGCAGCGCATGGCGGCGGCGCAGCAGGTGCTGTACTTCAACTTGGCGTTGGCCTTGCTGGTGATGGCGGTGATCGGCTACCTGTCGATGGGCGCCTACCTGTCGGTGATGACCAGCATCCGTTGCCTGCGCGAGGGCAGCGAGAAGCTCGCCGGCGGTGATCTGAGCAGCCATATTCAGCTGCAGGCGCATGACGAGCTGCGTTTCGTTGCCGGCGGCTTCAATTCCATGGCCGAAACCATGCGCGGGCTAATCGGCGGCATCAAGAACAACTCCAGCCAGGTGGCCGACTCGGCCCGCGATCTGGTCGCCGCCTCCGGACAAATCAATGTCGCCTCGCAGAAGCAGAGCGATGCGGCCTCCAGCATGGCCGCGGCGGTGGAGGAGATGACCGTGGGCATCGAGCACATCGCCCGTGGTGCCGGCGATGCCGACGCCCTGGCGCTGCGCTCCGGCGAGCTGTCCCGCGAGGGCGGGGCAATTGTGGCCTCGGTGGTGCAGGAGATCAGCGAGATCGCGGTGTCGGTGGCCGAATCGGCGCGCACCATCGAAGAACTGGGCGAGCGCTCCGGGCAGATCTCCACCATTGTCGGGGTGATCGGCGATATCGCCGCGCAGACCAACCTGCTGGCGCTCAATGCGGCCATCGAGGCGGCGCGGGCTGGCGAGCAGGGCCGTGGCTTTGCCGTGGTGGCCGACGAGGTGCGCAATTTGGCGGCACGCACGGCCAACTCGACACGGGAAATCTCCGAGATGGTGCAGAGCATCCAGCAGGGCACCCAGGGCGCGGTGGCCGGCATGGAGAAGGGCGTGGAACGAGTCGGCGCCGGGGTGGCACGGGCGAAGAAAGCCGGCGAGGCCATGTCGCGCATCCGCGAGGCAGCCGAGCAGGTGCAGGCCACCGTGGCAGAAATCTCCAACGCGTTGCGCGAGCAGAGCAGCGTTTCCAACGAAATTGCCCAGCAGGTAGAAATGATCGCGCGCATGGCCGAGGAAAACGGCCAGGCCGTGGGGAGCAACCACCAGACCGCCAGCCGTCTGCGCGACCTGGCCGACACCCTGCAGGAAAACGTCAGCCGCTTCCGCACCTGATGGCGCATCGACGCACCGCTTGTGCTCCGGCAGCCTTTGCAGTCATGCCTTGGCGATCGCTGGAAAAAGTTGGCGAGGCCGCCACGACAAGGCAAAAATGGCCGCCGCACAGCGAGGCGGAGTAACACGGCAATCGACTCCGCCCCTGAGCAGGTTGAACAGCGGGGTAGTGAGGGCTTTAATCGAACTGAAGCCGGGGGCAGGCGCAACATTGCGGCCTGCCCCCAAGTGTTCCGTGTGCCAAGCAGGGCCGTCGCGCCGGTCAGGAGTATCCATGCACGATCTCAAGTGGCTCGCTGCCGAGAAGAAGCTCGCGCACCGCGTATTCGAGGCGGCGCTCACAACCGAACTGGCCGAGATCATGGCCGACTTCAAGGCAAGAGCCGCCGCCATCACGGAGCCGCAGGAGATGTGGCCGCTCCAGGAATACCTGGCGCGCCAGCAACGCGAGATCGAGCGCAAATACGACTATCGCTACTCGCAGTTGCTCTTCGTGTTCGGTCAGCTGATTCGTGAAGGACGCGTCCAAGAGGCGCAGCTGACGGGCTTGTCAGAAGAGAAGCTTGGCTACATTCAACAGATCGCATCGCTCTGAGGCAGAAACAATGCAGCGGGAGAGCAAGGCAATAGGCAACAAACCACACTTTATGCTTTGAGCCGCGAGCACAATTATTTGCAGCCTCCCCCGCTACCCGCTCACCCTCGCCCAACCGGCTTGGCTACCCGCTTGCTCCCCGCCGCCTTGCGTTTACCGGTCTTGCGCTTGCCCTTCCAGGGTGCGCCGGCCGCCGGGCTGGCCGGGCCGTTGATGGTCAAGTGCAGGCCGGCGCAGCGTTGCACCTGCTTGCTCATCCAGGCCGATTGTTTGCCGACGAACTCGTCCAGGCTCATCTCGCCGCTCTGCACCATGTCCAGTGCCTGCTCCCAGATCGCCGTGGTGCCGGGGTCGGCGATGGCGCGGGGGACGGCGTCGATCAGGCTGCAAGCGGCCGGAGTGGCGGCCAGGGCCTTGCCCTGTTTGACCAGGTAGCCGCGCTCGAGCAGGCCCTGGATGATGCCGGCGCGGGTCGCTTCGGTGCCGATGCCGGTGGTGTCCTTGAGTTTCTGTTTGAGCCGTGGGTCGTCGACCAGCTTGGCGACGTTCTTCATCGCCTTGATCAAGTCGCCCTCGGTGAAGGGTTTCGGCGGCTGGCTCCACAGATCCTTGAGGGTCACGCCCGCCACGCTGCAGTCCTGTCCTTCGCGCAGGGCCGGCAGGGTTTGCGCGGGGGGCGCTTCGCGGCCTTTGGCCGGCGCCAGGGCTTCGGGCAATGCGCGGCGCCAGCCGGCCTCGACGATCAGCTTGCCGACCGCGCGCAGGGCCTGGCCGGCACAGTCGAAGTCGGCCTGGGTGCGCTCGTATTCGTGGTTGGCCAGGAACTGCGCCAGGTAGCGCGCGCGGATCAGGCTGTAGACCGCCCGCGGCTTGCCGCTCAGGCGTTCGAGGTGCTGCGCGGCGGCGGTCGGGATGATGCCGTGGTGGGCGCTGACTTTGCCGTCGTTCCAGGCCCGCGAGCGGCGCTGCGGTTGCAGGTGCTCGAGCAGGCCGGTCAGGGCGGGGTCGACGCGGCCCAGGGCGGCGAGGATGGCCGGCGCCTCGGCGTGCTGGCTGAGCGGCAGGTAGCCGCAATCGCTGCGCGGGTAGGTGATCAGCTTGTGGGTTTCGTAGAGCGCCTGGGCGATGTCCAGGGTTTCCTGGGCGCCGAGGCCGAGCTTCTTCGAGCAGACTTCCTGCAGGGTGCCGAGATCGAACGGCAGCGGCGGCGCCTCGCGCAGGCGCTCGCTACGCAGCTTCACCACCTGGGCGCTGGCGGCGTTGCCCATGGCCGTCGCCGCCGCTTGCGCCAGGGCCTGATTGAGGCAGCGGCCCTGCTCGTCGCAGACGTCCGGGGCCGCGCGCCACTGGGCGCTGAACGCGGTGCCGTCGGCCAGCAGCGCCACCTCGATGGCCCAGTACGGCAGCGCCACGAAGGCGGCGATGCTGCGGTCGCGGTCGACCACCAGGCGCAGGGTCGGGGTCTGCACCCGGCCCACCGGCAGCACGCCCTGATAGCCGGACTGCTGGCCAAGCAGGGTGAACAGCCGGCTCATGTTCATGCCGATCAGCCAGTCGGCGCGCGAGCGGCCCAGCGCCGACTGGTAGAGGCTGAAGGTGTCGGCGCCGGGCTTGAGCGCGGCCAGGGCCTTGCGGATCGAGGCATCGTCCAGCGCCGACAGCCACAGGCGCTGGATCGGCCCGCGATAGCGGCAATGCTCGACCAGCTCGCGGGCGATCATCTCGCCCTCGCGGTCGGCGTCGGTGGCGATCACCAGTTCGTCGGCTTCGCCGAGCAGACGCTTGACCGCCTTGAACTGGCTGGCGGTCTTGGGCTTGACCAGCATCTTCCAGCGCTCGGGGATGATCGGCAGGTCAGTCAGCACCCAGCGTTTGTAGCGGGCGTCGTAGGCGTCCGGCGGGGCGGTTTCCAGCAGGTGGCCAATGCACCAGGTCACCGTCAGGTTGCTGCCCAACCAGCAACCGTCGCCACGCCGGGTGGCACCGAGCACCTTGGCGATGTCCTTGGCCTGGGAAGGTTTTTCACAGAGAAAGAGCCGCATGGCCGCCATCATTGGTTCCTTGTCGCGATGGCGCACAGCATGCGCAGCGGCGCGGGTTCAGGCAAGCACAATCTGTATGGATGTACAGTTAAATGCTACCAAAACGCGTGCCGGCGAAAGTCTTTTACACCTCGACGCGCACATCGGCGGCCGGGACGACGACGGCCCGCGCCCCGAAGCTTGTGATGTTCGCCAAGGTGGCGTTGTGATGTGCCGTGATTTGCGCGGCGCAGAGCACCCCGTTGTCCACCGTCGAATGCGCGTCCGCGACCAGGACTACCTCATAGCCCAGCGCCAAGGCGCGGCGGGTGGTGGTGTCGACGCAGTAGTCGCTCTGCAAGCCACAGATCAGCAAACGGGTGATCTGCCATTCCTGGAGCCGCTGGTTCAGGTCGGTTCGCAAGAACGAGTCCGGGGTGCTCTTGCGCATTCGCAGATCATCCGGCGACGTCACTAGCCCTTCAGCGAGTTGCCAACCCTGGGTGCCGAAGCGAAGAGATCCGTGGCTCTCTTCATGCTGGAGCAAAACAATCGGTAGCCCGGCGGCCCGTGCCTGCTCGGCAACGCGGTTGATCCTTGCGATAACCCGGTCGATATCGAAGGCCGCTTCCGCGCCAGTACAGAGTGCCTGTTGGACGTCGATAATCAGCAGTGCAGTGGTCATGCGGCTTCACCTTGGAGCAGGCCGATGGAACAAGGGCGATGCCCCCGGAAACGACATTGTTGCGGATCGCGTTGCCTTGTTCAACGCATGGCCTGCAGAGGCCCGCATCGATGGCATAGAGGCGGCCGGCGCGGTTCGTGTTCGACGCAACGCTACAGGTAACGAAAGCCATCTAGCCGTTAACTGCTACAAACACGCCAAGGCGTGAGGATCTCCCGTAGCGGTTTCAGCCGCGAAATTCGCGGCTGAAACCGCGCCTACAAAAGCCCTACGCCTCATGCGACACCTAACGGGGACGTCGCCTTACGAAAGGCTAATATCGACCAGAGGCATACCCCCGACAACGTCTATGCCAGCGAGGCCGCTAGGTGGATTTGCGCAACAGTTCCTGGCGAATCTTGCCGATGGCCCCCATGGGATTGAGCCCCTTGGGGCAGACCCAGGAGCAGTTGCCGATGCTGCGGCAACGGAACAGGCTGAACGGGTCTTGCAACCGTTCGAGCCGTTCCGTCGTGGCCTGGTCGCGGCTGTCGGCGATGAAACGCCAGGCCTGCAGCAGCCCGGCTGGACCGACGTACTTTTCCGGATTCCACCACCAGGACGGACATTGCGAAGAACAGCAGCCGCAGAGGATGCACTCATACAACCCGTCGAGCCTGGCGCGTTCCTCGGGGGACTGGAGGCGCTCGATGGTCGGCGCCGGGTCGTGGTTGATCAGCCATGGCTTGATGCTCTGGTATTGCTTGAAGAAGAGACTCTGGTCGACCACCAGATCGCGGATGACCGGCATGCCGGGCAAAGGTCTGATAATCAGTGCGCTGGCCGTGCCCAGCGCCGCCGAGACCGGCGTGATGCAGGCCAGTCGGTTCTTGCCGTTGATGTTCATGCCATCCGAGCCGCAAACCCCCTCCCGGCAGGAGCGCCGGTAGACCAGCGTCGGATCGGCCTCATGCAGGAACTCCAACGCATCCAGCACCATTCGTGCGCGGAATTCCTCGGGCAACGACAACGACTGCATCCAGGGCTGCCGCTCCTGTTCCGGGTGGTAGCGATAGACTTGTACATCAATCATGGCTTGTTGCCCCTGCGGTCATTACGGCGAGAGTGGATCGCGTCTCGACCCGGCAAGCCCGCCGCGCCTGCATCCGGCCGCTCGGGATAGCGACTCGGGTGAAGCATAGCCGTTGATCAAGGCCTGGCCACTGAAGCCTCTGCACTGCCCGCTCCGGCAGGCGGTGAGCGGCCCCCGCCAGGATACGCGCCGGCCATTCGCGGCGTGCGCGCGCCCACGCGCAAAGACCCAAGGGGAGGCGAACTCTGGAAGCCCGCCGTTGCGCCCACCCGGCGGCAGTAACTGTGGGCAATTGTCGATATGCTTCGTCGACGAAACCACTGAGGAGCAGCAGAACGCTCATGGAAACTAAAGATAGGGCCATGGAGCTGCACGGTTCGGTCTGGCTGACTGTCGATGGCGAGAAGTTCGGCGGTGAACAGCGTATCGCCCTGCTGGCCAAGATCGCCGAGTGCGGCTCCATCACCCAGGCCGCCAAAGCGATCAAGATGAGCTATAAGGCCGCCTGGGATGCCATCGACGCCATGAACAACCTGGCGGGCGAGCCGCTGATGGCGCGTGCTGCCGGCGGTAAGGGCGGCGGCGGTACGCGCCTGACCCCGCGCGGCGAACAGTTAGTGAAGAACTTTCGCCTGATCGAGCGTGAACACCTGCGTTTCGTTGAACAACTGAACCGGCAAGCCGAGGGCATTGCCGATGATTACCTATTGATCCGCAGAATGAGCATGAAGACCAGCGCACGCAATCAGTTTCGCGGCACCGTCACCCAGGTGAAAACCGGCGCAGTCAATGACGAAATCGAACTGGAAATTGCTGGCGGTCAGAAGATCGTCGCCATCGTCACCCATGAAAGCACCACGGAACTCGGGCTAATGCACGGTAGCGAAGCTTTGGCTCTGATCAAGTCGTCCTCAATCATCCTGGTCACCGATGAGGAGGGCGCGCGCTTCTCCGCACGCAACCGGTTGACTGGCAATATTACGCGGGTGCATGCCGGCGCGGTGAATACGGAGGTGGTGCTGGAACTTCCCGGCGGCGCCGCGCTGGCAGCCATCGTCACCAACGAGAGCAGTTGCAACCTGGGCCTCGCAGAAGGCCAGGCCGCTACGGCGATTTTCAAGGCATCGAGCGTGATTGTCGGAGTGCCAGCCTGAGCAGTTGAGGCAGCATGCCGCGCAGCAGGAACCGGCGCCCCCGTAACTGATTCGATGCCGCCGAATATCGGCCTCACCGCCTGTTCGCGCAGCGCATAGAGCCTGTGCCCCAGCGGGCTCTTGGCCTGGCGAAGCAGGCGTTGGCGCGGCGGGCGGCTTCCGTGCGGACTCGGACAGCCATTCCACAAGCATCCGGACAGGCATCTCCGGAAAAAACACACCCACAAACAAGGGCCACCGCAGTGACCCTTGTTTGCTTACCCAGGCAACGCGCTAGGCGGTCGCGTGGATCTGCGACGGGTCGCGGCGGTTGTCCGGGCCCTGCTGCTCGCGGATGCCGGTGGTTTCGTCCATAGCCTGCTGTACGGCCTTCTTGCGCTTGGCCTCGGCACGCCGGGCGAAGAACCAGATGATGAAAGTCATCAGCGACACCGACAACAGGATCAGGCTGGCGATGGCGTTGATCTCCGGCTTCACGCCCAGGCGCACGGCGGAGAACACCTCCATCGGCAGGGTGGTGGAACCGGGACCGGAAACGAAGCTGGCCAGCACCAGGTCGTCCAGCGACAGGGCGAAGGACATCATGCCGCCGGCCGCCAGGGACGGCGCGATCATCGGAATGGTGATCAGGAAGAACACCTTCAGCGGCTTGGCGCCCAGATCCATGGCCGCCTCCTCGATGGACAGATCCAGCTCACGCAGACGCGAGGACACCACCACCGACACATAGGCGGTACAGAAGGTGGTGTGGGCGATCCAGATGGTCAGGATGCCACGCTCGGCCGGCCAGCCGATCACCTGGGCCATGGCCACGAACAGCAACAACAGCGACAGACCGGTGATCACTTCCGGCATCACCAGCGGTGCGGTGACCAGCCCGCCGAACAGGGTGCGGCCCTTGAAGCGGGTCACCCGGGTCAGCACGAAGGCCGCCAGGGTGCCCAGAATCACCGCGGCGATCGCCGTGTAGAAGGCGATTTCCAGGGAGCGCATCACCGCGCTCATCAGCTGGGTGTTGTCGAGCAGGCCGACGTACCACTTCACCGACCAGCCGCCCCACACCGTGACCAGACGGGAGCCGTTGAACGAGTAGATCACCAGGATCAGCATCGGCAGGTAGATGAACGCGAAGCCCGCCCACAACATGAAGCGGGAGAAACTGAAACTTTTCATGCGCGGCCCTCCATTTCCTTAGCCAGATGTTGCTGATGCAGAGGGTTGAACAGAATGGTCGGCACACTCCGAGGAAACGTCATCATGCTCTGCCCTCCATTTCTTTGGCCTGGCTACGGTTGAACAGAATGATCGGGATGATCAGCACCGCCAGCATCACCACCGCCAAGGCGGAGGCCACCGGCCAGTCACGGTTATTGAAGAACTCCTGCCAGAGCACCTTGCCGATCATCAGCGTCTCCGGGCCGCCGAGCAGCTCGGGAATCACGAACTCGCCGACCACCGGAATGAACACCAGCATGCAGCCGGCGATGATGCCGTTCTTCGACAGCGGCACGGTGATCTTCCAGAAGCTGTTGTAGGTGCTCGAGCCCAGATCCGCAGCGGCCTCCAGCAGGCTCTGATCGTGCTTGACCAGGTTGGCGTAGAGCGGCAACACCATGAACGGCAGGTACGAGTAGACGATGCCGATATACACCGCGACGTTGGTGTTGAGGATGCGGATCGGATCGTCGATCAGACCCAGGCTCAGCAGCAGGCTGTTGAGCAGGCCGTTGCTGCTGAGGATGCCCATCCAGGCGTACACGCGGATCAGGATCGCGGTCCAGGTCGGCATCATGATCAGCAGCAGGAACACCGTCTGCATTTCCTTGTCGGCGCGGGCGATGGCGTAGGCCATCGGGTAGCCGATCAGCAAACACAGCAGGGTGCTGAAGAAGGCCATCTGCAACGAGCCGAGGTAGGCGGCCAGGTACAGGTCGTCTTCGCTGAGGAAGATGTAGTTGCCCAGGTTGATGACAATCGACAGCTGCTGTTCCGCCCAGGCGTAGATCTCGGTATAGGGCGGAATGGCCACGTCGGCTTCGGCGAAGCTGATCTTCAACACGATGATGAAGGGCAGCAGGAAGAACAGGAACAGCCAAAGGAACGGCACGCCGATGACGAAGTGCCGGCCTTTGGGCATCCGGCGACTGATGCTTCGGGAAATATTCATGAGCGCAACGCCACCCCGCTATCGTCCTCCCACCAGACATAGACCTCATCGTCCCAGGTCGGCCGTGCGCCGCGCCGTTCGGCGTTGGCGACGAAGGACTGGACGATCTTGCCGCTCGGCAACTCGACGTGGAACACCGAATGGCCGCCCAGGTAGGCGATGTCGTGCACGGTGCCGCGCGACCAGTTGTGCTCGCAGTCGGGCTTCTGCGTGGTGACCAGCAGCTTCTCCGGGCGAATCGCGTAGGTGATGCTCTTGTCCTGCACCGAGGTGCTGACGCCGTGGCCGACGAAGATGTTGCGCTCCAGATCCGGGCTGTCGATCAGCGCATGGCCTTCGGCGTCTTCCACCACCTGGCCTTCGAACAGGTTGACGCTGCCGACGAACTCGCAGACCAGGCGGCTGGTCGGGGTCTCGTAGATATCCACCGGGCTGCCGATCTGGGCGATCCAGCCCTGGTGCATGATGGCGACGCGCTGGGCCATGGTCATGGCCTCTTCCTGGTCGTGGGTCACCATCACGCAGGTCACGCCGACCCGCTCGATGATCTCCACCAGCTCCAATTGCATCTGCGAACGCAGTTTCTTGTCCAGCGCGCCCATCGGCTCGTCGAGCAGCAGCAGCTTGGGGCTCTTGGCCAGCGAGCGGGCCAGGGCCACGCGTTGGCGCTGGCCGCCGGACAGCTGGTGCGGTTTGCGCCGGGCGTACTGGCTCATCTGCACCAGCTTGAGCATTTCCTCGACCCGGGCATCGATCTCGGCCTTGGGCATCTTGTCCTGCTTGAGGCCGAAGGCGATGTTGTCGGCCACGCTCATGTGCGGGAACAGGGCGTAGGACTGGAACATCATATTGATCGGCCGCTCGTACGGCGGTACATCGGTGATGTCCACGCCGTCGAGGAAGATGCGCCCGTCGGTCGGCCGCTCGAAGCCGGCGAGCATGCGCAGCAGGGTGGATTTGCCCGAGCCCGAGCCACCGAGCAGGGCGAAGATCTCGCCCTTGTTGATGGTCAGAGAGACATCATCGACGGCGACCGCTTCGTCGAATTTCTTCGTCACCCGTTCGATCTTGACCAGCACCTCTTTGGGCTGCTGGTCTCCCTCGAGAACCTTTTTATAGGTACTGGAAGCAACTGACATTACCAAAACTCCCGCAAAAATTGCGCCTGACCCCGGCGGCCAGACGTTTGAAATTATCGGCCTGACTTGACCTTGGTCCAACTGCGGGTCATCCGCCGCTGGACTTTCTTCGGCAACTCCGCCGAGATGTACAACTTGTCCAAAACTGTTTGCGGCGGGTACACCGCCTCGTCGTGGCGTACGTCCTGATCCATCAACTCGCCGGCTTTGGGGTTGGGATTGGCGTAACCGACGTAATCGCTGACCCCGGCGATCACCGCCGGCTCCAGCAGGTAATTGATGAAGGCATGGGCCTGCTCGACGTTCGCCGCATCGACCGGAATGGCCAGCATGTCGAACCACAGATTGGCGCCTTCCTTGGGGATCGCATAGGTGATCTCGATGCCTTTGCCGGCTTCTTCGGCGCGGTCGGCGGCCTGCAACATGTCGCCGGAGAAGCCCACGGCCACGCAGATGTTGCCGTTGGCCAGGTCGCCGATGTACTTGGAGGAGTGGAAGTAGGTGACATAAGGGCGCACGGCCAACAGCTTGGCTTCGGCCTGTTGGTAATCCTCAGGCTTGATGCTGTTGGGGTCGAGGCCCAGGTAATTGAGCATCGCCGGGATCATCTCGTCGGCCGAGTCGAGGAAGCTCACGCCACAGCTGGCGAGCTTCTTGATGTTTTCCGGCTCGAAGACCGTGGCCCAGGAGTCGATCTTGTCGACCCCGAGCGCCGCCTTGACCTTCTCGGCGTTGTAGCCGATGCCGTTGGTGCCCCACAGGTAAGGCACGGCATATTGGTTGCCCGGGTCGTTGACCTGCAGCTGCTTGAGCAGTGCCGGGTCGAGGTTGTGCCAATTCGGCAGCTGGCCGCGGTCGAGCTTCTGGAAGGCACCGGCCTTGATCTGCTTGCCGAGGAAATGGTTGGAAGGCACCACCACGTCATAGCCGGAACGCCCGGCGAGCAGTTTGCCTTCCAGGGTTTCGTTGCTGTCGAAGACGTCGTAGAGCGGTTTGATACCCGTCGCCTGCTGGAACTCGGCGAGGGTGTTTTCGCCGATGTAATCGCTCCAGTTGTAGATATGTACGTTCGACTCCGCCTGGGCAGTGGCCACCAGGCCAAGGCTCAGGGCGTTGGCTATCAGGGTTGTAACGAAAGAAAGGCGCATGCGTGAATCCTCTTTTATCGGGCAGCCCCCGGAAGGGCCCGCGCTCTAGCGGAAAAGTCTTTTGCTACTCAGCGGGCGGCGACCAGCCACCCGGACGGCACGCCAGGGCCGCGCTGCGCAGCCACGGGGCAGCCGGTCGTGATTCGCTGAATGGCGCCCACACTGAGGCGTGCCAGAAAAGCTATGCGACGCATGCAGGCTTCCTTCTTAGTGTTGTTAGGGTTGCTGGCGGCTCGCCCCGCCAGCAACTGGGTGCGACCTAGGGTTTAACGTCCCGATTTCACCTTGGTCCAGCTACGCGTCATCGCGCGCTGCACTTTCGGGCTCAACTCGGAAAAGGTGTAGAGCTTCTTGGAGGCTTCTTCGGTCGGGTAAATCCCCGGATTGGTGCGAATTTCCTCCGACACCAACGGCGTGGCGGCGCTGTTGCCGTTCGGGTAGGCCACGTAGTCGCTGATCGGCGCGATCACTTCCGGGGTGAGGATGTAGTTGAGGAAGGTATAGGCCTCTTCGGTGTTCTTGGCGTCGGCCGGGATGGCCATCATGTCGAAGAAGGTGGCGGCGCCTTCTTTCGGAATCGCGTAGGCGACCGGTACGTTGTTCTTCGCTTCCTCGGCGCGGGCCTGGGCCTGGAACACGTCGCCGGACCAGCCAACCGCTACGCAGGTGTTGCCGTTGGCCAAGTCGGAGATGTACTTGGAGGAATGGAAGTAGGTGATGTAGGGGCGCACGGTCAGCAGCAGCGCTTCGGCCTTCTGCACGTCAGCCGGGCTTTGCGCGATCGGGTTCAGGCCCAGGTAGTGCAGCGCGGCGGCGTAAATCTCTTCCGGCGCATCGAGCATGGAGACGCCGCATTCCTTGAGCTTGGCCATGCTCTCCGGTTTGAACAGCACGGCCCAGGAGTCGATGGTGTCGACGCCCAGCGCGGCCTTGACCTTCTCCGGGTTGTAGCCGATACCGGTGGTGCCCCACAGGTAAGGGAAAGCGTACTGGTTACCCGGATCTGCAGCTTCCAGGGCCTTCATCAAGTCTGGATTGAGGTTTTTCCAGTTCGGCAGCTTGGACTTGTCCAGTTGCTGGAACACCCCGGCCTTGATCTGCTTGGCGAGGAACTGGTTGGACGGCACCACCACGTCGTAACCCGAACCGCCGGAAAGCAGCTTGGCTTCCAGGGTTTCGTTGCTGTCGAAGACGTCGTACACCACCTTGATGCCGGTTTCTTTCTGGAAGTTTTCCAGGGTGTCTTCGGCAATGTAATCCGACCAGTTGTAGACATGCAGCACTTTGTCCTGAGCTTGCGCGGCACCCGCCACAGCCCCGGCAAGGGACAACGCGAGAAGGGTTTTGCCGAATGTTTTCATGCGTACAGCTCCTGTTGTTGTAAAAATTTTCCGAAAGATGCGCAGCCTACCTGCCGCACCTTCCGGTGAGCCTGGCCAACGCACTGGCCCAGTCTGGCAAGGTCGCGACACTCTTTACAACTCTCAGCGTAGCCCGCTGAACGCGATAAAGAGCGGCGCGGATCAGCCGGCAAGCTCCGCGGCGGTCAAATCGAGACACTGACGCGCCTTGTCTACCAGTTCGTCGATTTCGGCCTTGCTGATCACCAACGGCGGCGAAATGATCATGGTGTCGCCCACGGCGCGCATGATCAGGCCGTTTGCAAAACAATGACCACGACAGATCATGCCGACGCCCAGCTCGCTCGGGTAGCGCTCGCGAGTGGCCTTGTTCTTCACCAGTTCGATGGCGCCGAGCATGCCGACGCCGCGCACTTCGCCCACCAACGGATGGTCGGCCAGTTGACGTAGACGCTGCTGCAAATAGGGTGCCGTTTCTGCCTTGACCCGCTCGACGATTTTTTCTTCGCGCAGGATGCGGATGTTTTCCAGCGCCACCGCCGCCGCCACCGGGTGCCCGGAATAGGTGAAGCCGTGGTTGAAGTCGCCGCCCTGGTTGAGCACCTCGACGATTTCGTCGCGCACGATCAGCCCGCCCATGGGGATGTAACCGCTGGTCAGGCCCTTGGCGATGGTCATCATGTCCGGCTTGTTGCCGTAGAAGTCGCTGCCGAACCATTCGCCGGTGCGGCCGAACCCGCAGATCACCTCGTCGGCGACGAACAGAATGTCGTACTTGGCGAGAATCTCGCGAATCCGCGGCCAGTAGCTGTCCGGGGCGATGATCACCCCGCCGGCGCCCTGGATCGGCTCGGCGATAAAGGCGGCGACGTTGTCCTCGCCGACTTCGAGGATCTTCTTCTCCAACTGGTCGGCGGCCCAGATACCGAACTCGTCCGGGCTCATGTCGCCGCCTTCGCCGAACCAGTAAGGCTGGGCAATGTGCTCGATGCCTGGAATCGGCAAGTCGCCCTGCTCGTGCATGAACTTCATGCCGCCGAGGCTGGCTCCGGCCACGGTGGAGCCGTGGTAGCCGTTGATGCGGCTGATGATGACCTTCTTGCTCGGCTGCCCCTTGATCGCCCAGTAATGGCGCACCATGCGCAGCATGGTGTCGTTGCCTTCCGAGCCCGAGCCGGTGAAGAACACATGGTTCATGCCGGCGGGGGCGATCTCGGCGAGGGTCTTGGCCAATTCCAGCGCCGGCGGATGCGCGGTCTGGAAGAACAGGTTGTAGAAGGGCAGCTCTTTCATCTGCTTGCTGGCGGCATCGGCCAATTCGTCGCGGCCGTAGCCGATCGCCACGCACCACAGACCGGCCATGCCGTCGAGGATCTTGTTGCCTTCGCTGTCCCACAGGTAGACGCCATCGGCCTTGGTGATGATGCGCGGGCCGTTCTGCGCCAGCTGCTTGAAATCGCTGAACGGCGCCAGATGGTGGTCGCGGCTCATGGCCTGCCACTCGCGGGTTTGCGGGTTGTTTGCTTGCTTAGTCATATCCACACCTTTAATTAACGACGTTTGCAACGTCGCGAGCGCAACAGTTTTATTTACACCGAGAGCAGCAGGAACTCGCGCTCCCAGGAACTGATCACGCGCCTGTAGTTTTCATGTTCGGCACGCTTGACCGCGACGTAACCACGGATGAATTTGTCACCCAGGTATTCTTCCGCGGCCTTGCAGGCTTCCATCCGCTCCAGTGCGTGCTCGATGGTGATCGGCAGACGCAGATTGCGCCGCTCATACCCCCGCCCCTGGACGGGCGCACCCGGTTCGAGCCGTTCGACCATGCCCATGTAACCGCACAGCAGCGAGGCCGCCAGCACCAGGTAAGGGTTGGCATCGGCGCCGGCCAGACGGTTTTCCACCCGCCGGTTCTCCGGCGTGGCTTCCGGTACGCGCAGGCCGACCGTGCGATTCTCTTCGCCCCATTCGACGTTCACCGGTGCCGAGGTGTCCGGCAGAAAACGGCGGAAGGAATTGACGTTGGGCGCGAACAGCGGCAGCAATTCCGGGATGTATTTCTGCAAGCCGCCGATGTGCTGCATAAACAGCTCGCTCATGCTGCCATCGGCATTGGAAAACAGGTTTTTCCCGGTTTCGATATCCACCACACTCTGGTGAATGTGCATGGCGCTGCCCGGCTGATCGGTGATCGGCTTGGCCATGAAGGTCGCCGCCACGTCATGCTTGAGCGCCGCTTCGCGCATGGTGCGTTTGAACACGGTGATCTGGTCGGCCAGGTGCAAGGCTTCGCCATGGCGGAAATTGATTTCCATCTGCGCCGGGCCGTCTTCATGGATCAGGGTATCGAGATCCAGGCCCTGGATTTCGCACCAGTCATAGACATCTTCAAACAGCGGGTCGAATTCGTTGGCGGCATCGATGGAGAACGACTGACGACCGACTTCCGGGCGACCGGAGCGGCCCATCGGCGCTTCCAGCGGGAAGTCCGGGTCGCTGCAGCGCTTGGTCAGGTAGAACTCCATCTCCGGCGCCACTATGGGCTTCCAGCCCTTGTCGGCATACAGCTTGAGCACATTCTTGAGAATGTTGCGCGGCGACAACTCGATCGGATTGCCCTGCTTGTCGAAGGTATCGTGGATCACCATGGCGGTCGGCTCGATGGCCCACGGCACCAGAAACACCGCGTTCTCATCGGGACGGCAGAACATGTCGATGTCCGCTTCGTCGAGCAGGTCGTAATAGATGTCGTCCTCGACGTAGTCGCCGGTGACGGTCTGCAGCAGCACACTCTCGGGGAGGCGCATACCCTTCTCGTCGAGGAACTTGTTGGTCGGCGAAATCTTGCCCCGGGCAATGCCGGTGAGATCGCTGATCAAACATTCAACTTCGGTGATTTTGCGTTCTTTCAGCCAGCTCGAAAGCTGGTCCAATTTGGTGCTCATAGAGACCTCAGGGTTGGTTAGAACCGGCTTATATATAGTCGGCTCAGCACAGTCCCGCCCTCTTCCTGCAAGCCTCACCAAAGGCCTGGAAGAGAGCGAGATCATTCGGGTTGCGGCCTATCTGCCATTCTGGATGCCATTGCACCCCCAGAGCAAAGCTAGCTGCACCTTCGACGGAGAAGGCTTCGACCAATCCGTCAGGCGCCAGTGCCTCGACTCGAAGGCCCGGCGCCAGACGCTCGACGCCCTGACCATGAATGGAGTTGACGGCCATCTCGCTGGGCAAACCGAGGCCAGCGAGAACGCCACCCGGCTGCACCCGCAGCAGGTGGCGCGGGGCATATTGCACGTCGAGCGGCTCATCCGGCGATTCGCGGTGATCGAGCATGCCGGCGGCCTCATGCACCTTCTGCAGCAGGCTGCCGCCGAAGGCCACGTTGATCTCCTGGAAGCCGCGACAGATGCCAAGCACCGGGACGCCGGCCTCGATAGCCTGGCGGATCAGCGGCAAGGTGGTGCGGTCGCGCTCGGGATCGTGCGCAGTTCCGGCCTCGCTGGCCGAGCCGCTATAATGATGAGGCTCGACGTTGGACGGTGAGCCGGTAAACAACAGACCGTGCAGATTATCGAGCAGGCTTGGCTGATCGATCAGTTCGCCCAGCGCCGGAATGATCAGCGGCAAACCGCCAGCGCCGATGGCGATGGCACGAACGTATTTGTCACCGGCTATATGGTGAAGATGCAGACCAACCTGCTTGGTGCAGGCGGTAACGCCGATCAACGGCAGGCACGACATGAGACACCCGTTTTATTGCTGTTAGTGGGTTGAACCGGAGCTTAGCCTTGTTCATTTTTTTACACAATAGGCATGTAAAAAATTGAACACACCCCGATGAGCACCGCGCCAGCCATGGCTCTGCGCCACTTAGCACTGCCCTGAAACGCCCTAAAAACGGCCACACTGCGCTATTTTCGAGCAAAATAAACCACCCTTGACAGGCCTCTAGGTTTAAGATTGACTCAGCTTGTCGCAGTTCAATGATTGATATTTTTAACAATAAAGGTGTTGCATCATGTCGGTACCCCCGCGTGCCGTTCAGCTTAACGAAGCGAACGCGTTCCTTAAGAAACATCCTGAGGTCCTGTTCGTCGACCTTCTCATTGCAGATATGAATGGAGTGGTGCGCGGCAAGCGCATCGAGCGGGCGAGCCTGCACAAGGTTTACGAACGCGGCATCAACCTCCCGGCGTCTTTGTTTGCCCTGGATATCAACGGCTCGACAGTGGAAAGCACTGGCCTGGGCCTGGATATCGGCGATGCCGACCGTATCTGCTACCCCATCCCCGACACCCTGTGCAATGAACCCTGGCAGAAGCGTCCTACCGCGCAACTGTTGATGACCATGCACGAAATGGAAGGCGAGCCGTTCTTTGCCGACCCACGGGAAGTGTTGCGTCAGGTGGTTGCGAAGTTCGATGAACTGGGCCTTACCATCTGTGCCGCTTTCGAGCTCGAGTTCTACCTGATCGACCAGGCCAACGTGAACGGTCGCCCGCAGCCGCCGCTGTCGCCGCTGTCGGGCAAGCGCCCGCATTCGACCCAGGTCTACCTGATCGACGACCTCGACGAATACGCCGAATGCCTGCAAGACATTCTCGAAGGCGCCAAGGAGCAAGGCATCCCGGCCGACGCCATCGTCAAGGAAAGCGCCCCGGCGCAGTTCGAGGTCAACCTGCACCACGTCGCCGACCCGATCAAGGCCTGCGACTACGCGCTGCTGCTCAAGCGCCTGGTGAAGAACATCGCCTACGACCATGAGATGGACACCACCTTCATGGCCAAGCCGTACCCGAACCAGGCGGGCAACGGGCTGCACGTGCACATCTCGATCCTCGACAAGGACGGCAAGAATATTTTTGCCTGCGAAGATCCCGAGCAGAACGAAGCCCTGCGCCATGCCATTGGCGGGGTGCTGGAAACCATGCCGGCGTCGATGGCCTTCCTCTGCCCGAACGTCAACTCCTACCGCCGTTTCGGCGCGCAGTACTACGTGCCGAACTCGCCGTGCTGGGGTATCGACAACCGTACCGTGGCCCTGCGCGTGCCCAACGACAGCGCCGACGCCGTGCGCATCGAACACCGGGTCGCGGGCGCGGATGCCAACCCCTACCTGCTGCTCTCGGCCGTACTGGCGGGCGTGCACCACGGCCTGACCAACAAGGTCGAGCCAACCGCGCCGGTGGAAGGCAACTCCTACGAGCAGAACGAGCAAAGCCTGCCGAACAACCTGCGCGATGCCCTGCGCGAGCTGGACGACAGCGAGATCCTGGCGCGCTATATCGACCCGAAATACATCGATATCTTCGTCGCCTGCAAGGAAAGCGAGCTGGCCGAGTTCGAGAATTCGATCTCCGACCTCGAGTACAACTGGTACCTGCACACCGTGTAAGCCACACCCGACGCCGGCCTTGAGCCGGCGTCGTTTTATCCGGCGGAATCTGCCAACGACCTTTGAGCCGCGCGCCAGCCCGCGGCGGGATAGTGCTGCGTCGAATTCAGTCGAGGACGCTTGCTGACTCGATCCAACGGCCGCGCCGGCTGGCGTGGACGCACTGCCGGGAACACTCAAGGAGACATCCATGCTGCGCCTGATCGCTTCGCTACTGCTCGCCCTGCTGCCGGTACTGGCCCACTCCACCCCAGCGACGCCGCTGGAGAAGAGCGAGGATCGCCTGCGCGTATACAACTGGAACGATTACATCGCCCCGCAAGCGCTCAAGCGTTTCGAGGCCGAAACCGGCATCCGCGTCGAATACCGCACCTTCAACAGCGCCGAGGACATGCATGCGGCGCTCAGCGGCGCCGAGGCCATCGACATCATAGTGCCCTCGCACAACGACTTGCCGCGCCTGATCCAGGACGGCCTGCTGCAACCCCTGGACTTCAGCCGCCTGCCCAACCGTAAGCACCTGGACAAACAACTGCTGAACAAACTCGCCGCGGTCGACCCGAGCAACCGCTACGCGGTGCCCTACCTGTGGGGCGCGGTTGGCCTGGCGATCAACACCCCGCAGGCCGAAGCCGCGTTCGGCGGCCCGCTACCCGAGAGCTGGAGCCTGCTGTTCGACCCCGAACAGAGCGCACGCCTGGCCAGTTGCGGCCTCAGCGTGCTGGATGCGCCGGACGAAACCCTGTCGCTGCTGCTCAACTATCAAGGGCGCAGCCTGACCCGCAGCGCACCGAGCCGCATCGAGCGCGCCGGCAGCGTGCTCGACAGCCTGCGCCCCAACCTGCGCTACATCGACAGCGAGCGCTATATCGATGACCTCAACAATGGCCGTCTGTGCGTGGCCATGGCCTGGGTCGGCGACGCCCTGGCGGCCGCCGAGGCCGGGCAACCGGTACGCTTCCTGGTGCCGGATGAGGGCTCGGTGCTGTTTATCGACAACCTGGTGATCCCGCACAACGCCCGGCGCCCCGACCTGGCCCACCGTTTCATCGACTACCTGATGCAGCCCGAAGTCGCCGCGCTGATCACCAGCGAAACCCTCTACCCCAGCGGCAACGCCGATTCCAAAGCATTTCTCGACGAGAGCCTGCGCCGCCAACCCGGCCTCTACCCGAATGCCGAAACCAAGCGCCGCCTGCATGCCCTGGAGGCGCTACCGGAAAAGCACAGGCAAGCCCGCGACAAGGTGTGGGCGCGTTTTCGCGATGGCGAGCTGGCGCTGTAGGCCGAGCCCCGCCCCGCGCGGGAAGCGCCTGCTAGCAGGCCAGCCGACTTGCCTGACGACCACCGGCTGGCGTCCAATAGCGCGTCCCTTGCCGAGATGATCGCCATGCAGCGTAGCGCCACCGCCCGCAAACCCCGCGCCAGCAGCCAGGCACGCATCGCCGTGATCCTCGCCGCCGCCCGCGCGCTGCTCGCCGAACAGGGCGTGGCCAACCTGTCGATCTACGGCGTGGCCGAACGCGCGGCCATTCCCGCGTCCTCGGTCTACCACTTCTTCGCCAGCGTGCCGGCGCTGCTCGAAGGCCTGACCGCCGACATTCACGCCGCCTTTCGTGCCAGCCTGCAGGCGCCCATCGCCCATGCCGAACTGCGCGACTGGCGCGACCTGTCGCGCCTCGTCGAGCAGCGCATGCTGGCGATCTACGCCGCCGATCCTGCGGCGCGCCAGCTGATCCTCGCCCAGCACGGCCTGAGCGAGGTGACCCAGGCCGATCGCCAACACGACATCGAACTGGGTCAGTTGATGCAGGCGCTGTTCGCGCGGCATTTCGACCTGCCGCCGCTGCCGGACGATGTCGACGTATTCGCCCTGGCCATGGAGCTGGGCGACCGCGTCTACGCCCGCTCGGTGCAGCTGCACGGCAGCATCACCCCGCGCCTGGCCGAAGAAGGCATGCGCGTGTTCGATGCCTACCTGGGGCTGTACCTGCCGCCCTGCCTGCCGAAACGCGCCACACCGCTGTAGCCCGGATGCAATCCGGGCTACAGCACCACCAGCCCAGCAGCATATGACAGATATTTATCTGCTTTTTAATCGATAAAAATCTACCGATAGAAAAAATCTGCTTTTAATGCGGATTTTTATCGACTATAAAGTCACTCACCACTCGGCAGACTCGCGTCCGCCGCCACCGGTCGTCTGCTCGCGTGTAACGGCCACCGCCCATTGCTCTTACGAGGTGTTCCATGTCCCGCATCGTCACCGTCGCCGCGACCCAGATGGCTTGCTCCTGGGATCGCGCCGCCAACATCGCCAACGCCGAAAAGCTGGTGCGTCAAGCCGCGGCCCAGGGCGCGCAGATCATCCTGATCCAGGAACTGTTCGAGACCCCGTACTTCTGCCAGAAGCCCAACCCGGACTACCTGCAGCTGGCCACCACGGTGGACGCCAACGAGGCCATCGCCCACTTCCAGAAAGTCGCCAAAGAGCTCGAGGTGGTGCTGCCGATCAGCTTCTTCGAGCTGGCCGGGCGCGCGCGCTTCAATAGCATCGCGATCATCGACGCCGACGGCAGCAACCTCGGGATTTATCGCAAGAGCCATATCCCCGATGGTCCCGGCTACCACGAGAAGTACTACTTCAACCCGGGCGACACCGGCTTCAAGGTGTGGAACACCCGCTACGCCAAGATCGGCGTGGGCATCTGCTGGGATCAGTGGTTCCCCGAGTGCGCGCGCAGCATGGCCCTGCTCGGCGCCGAGATCCTGTTCTACCCGACCGCCATCGGCAGCGAGCCGCATGACCCGAACATCACCTCGCGCGACCACTGGCAGCGCGTGCAGCAGGGCCACGCCGGCGCCAACCTGATGCCGCTGGTGGCGAGCAACCGCATCGGCCGCGAAGACCAGGGCGACTACCACATCAATTTCTACGGCTCGTCGTTCATCGCCGACCAATTCGGCGCCAAGGTCGAAGAGCTCAACCAGACCGAGGAAGGCCTGCTGGTGCACCGCTTCGACCTCGATCAGCTCGAGCATATCCGCAGCGCCTGGGGCAGCTTCCGCGACCGCCGGCCGAATCTCTATGGGCCGATCAAGACCCTGGACGGTTCGCTGGAGTCCTGATCCCATCTGTAGGAGCCAGCTTGCTGGCGATCCATGCGCCGATGAGGTGGCATGACTATCGCCAGCAAGCTGGCTCCTGCACAAACACCGTTCACTGCAGGTAGATCCGATGACCACCCTCAATAGCACTCCGCGCGCCGACGGTTTCCGCATGCCGGCCGAGTGGGAAGCCCACAGCCAGACCTGGATGGTCTGGCCCGAGCGCCCGGACAACTGGCGCCTCGGCGGCAAACCGGCGCAAGCCGCCTTCAGCGCCGTGGCCAAGGCCATCGCCGAATTCGAGCCGGTGAGCGTCTGCGTCTCGCCCGGCCAGTACGAGAACGCCCGCGCCCGCCTCGACCACGGCAATATCCGCGTGGTCGAGATCAGCAGCGACGATGCCTGGGTGCGCGACACCGGGCCGACCTTCGTCAGCAACGGCCAAGGCGAAGTGCGCGGCATCGACTGGAGCTTCAATGCCTGGGGCGGCTTCGACGGCGGCCTGTACGCGCCGTGGCAGCGCGACGACCAGGTGGCCGGCAAGATCCTCGAGATCGAGCGCTGCGCGCGCTACCGCACCGAGGGCTTCGTCCTCGAAGGCGGCTCGATTCACGTCGACGGCGAAGGCACCCTGATCACCACCGAGGAATGCCTGCTCAACCGCAACCGCAACCCGCACCTGAGCCGCGAGGCGATCGAGCAGATGCTCCACGAGTACCTGGCCATCGACACCGTGATCTGGCTGCCGGACGGCCTGTTCAACGACGAGACCGACGGCCACGTCGACAACTTCTGCTGCTACGTGCGCCCGGGCGAAGTGCTGCTGGCCTGGACCGACGACGTAAACAACCCCAACTACCCACGCTGCCAGGCCGCCATGCGCGTGCTGGAACAGGCGCGCGACGCCCGCGGCCGCCAACTGCTGGTGCACAAGATGCCGATTCCCGGGCCGCTGCATGCCACGGCAGAAGAATGCGCCGGGGTCGACCTGGCCGCCGGCAGCCAGCCACGCGATCCGTCGATCCGCCTGGCCGGCTCCTACGTCAACTTCCTGATCGTCAACGGCGGCATCATCGCGCCCAGCTTCGACGACCCGCAGGACGAGACCGCTCGCGCCCTCCTCCAGCGCCTGTTCCCCGCGCACCGGGTGGTGCTGGTGCCGGGCCGCGAGATCCTCCTCGGCGGCGGCAATATCCACTGCATCACCCAGCAGCAGCCGGCCCCGCAACGCAGCTGAGCGGCTGCGGCCAGCGCGTGCCTCCCGCCCTCGCCTGCCCGTGCGCAGGCGAGGGTTTAGTCTCCCGGCAGCGGCGGTTCGAGTGTTACTCTGGCGGCCATGAATTCGAGCAAACCAGACCCCAGCCTCGGTGACGAGAACCGCGCCCGGACTGAAAGCGAACATATCGTTCAGGCGCTCGGCGCCGGAAAAAACAAGCGTGCGCGTAAGCTGCTGAGCCGCATGCACCCGGCCAAGATCGCCGCCATGCTCGAGATGCTCGACGCCGAGCAGCGCATGGCGCTGTGGCAACAGATCGATCCCGCCCTCGAAGGGCGCATCCTCGCCCACCTCAGCCTTGCCTTGGTCAGCCAGCTGGGCGGCGATTCGGCGGAGTCGACCCAGCCCAGAGCCGAACAGGAACACGTACACAGCAGCGTCAACCACCTGGAAGCCGTGCGCGCGGCGTTGAACCTGAAGAGGCTCAAGCGGGTCGGCAAGCTTCTCCACCGCATGCACCCGGCCAAGATCGCCGGGCTGCTCGAAGCGCTACCGCCCATCGAACGCCACAGCGTGTGGAGCATGGTCGACACCGAGCGGGCCGGCAAAGTACTGACCTACCTGCACGATGAAATCCGCGTCGCCCTGGCGCTCGACCTGGATGCCGAGGATCTGATCGCCTCGGCCGAACACCTCGAACTGGATGACCGGGTCGACCTGATCCAGACCTTGCCCGCCGAGTTGGGCGACAGGCTGTTGTACGCCAGCAGCAGCAGCCAGCGTAAACAGCTGGAGTCGATGCTGTCCTACCCCGAGGACTCGGCCGGCGGCTTGATGAACGCCGACTCCATCCAGATCCGCGCCGATGTCAAAGTGAGCACGGTGCTGCGCTACCTGCGCCTGCTGGAAAAACTGCCGCCGCAGACCGACATGCTGATGGTGGTCGACCGCAAAGGCCATTACCAGGGCGGCCTGCGCCTGAGCAGCCTGGTCACCGCCGATTTGGGCCGCCCCGTGGCCGAATTGATGAATCGCGATATCGCCGGCATCGCGGTGGCCAGCAAAGGCAGCGACGTGGCCCGCCTGTTCCAGGATCTCGACCTGCTATCGGCACCGGTGGTGGACGAGCACAACCGGGTGCTTGGCCGGATCACCGTCGACGATGTGGTCGACCTGATTCGCGAAGACTCGGATCGCGCCTTGATGCAGATGGCCGGTCTGGATGACGAAGCCGACATGTTCGCCCCGGTGCTGGTCAGTTCACGCCGCCGCGCGGTATGGCTGGGCATCAACCTGCTCACCGCCTTCAGCGCCGCCTGGGTGATCGGCCTGTTTCAGGCGACCCTCGAACAACTGGTGGCCCTCGCGGTACTGATGCCCATAGTGGCGAGCATGGGCGGTATCGCCGGCAGCCAGACCCTGACCCTGGTGATCCGCGGCCTGGCCCTGGGCCAGCTGCAGAAAGGCAATATCCGCATCCTGCTCAACCGCGAGCTGGGCATCTCCGCCCTCAACGGCCTGCTCTGGTCGGTGGTGATCGCCTTGCTCGCGGTGTTGTGGTTCGGCGACTGGGGCATTGGCGCCGTGCTCGGCGCCGCCATCCTGGTCAACCTGCTGTGCGCGGCCCTGGCCGGCTGGGGCATCCCGCTGCTGCTCGAGCGCATGGGCATCGATCCGGCACTGGCCGGCAGCGTGATTCTGACCACGGTGACCGATGTCGTCGGCTTTTTCGCCTTCCTCGGCCTGGCCACCCTGTTGTTGCTGTAACGGCCAAGCACCCATCGCCCGCGCCGAGTGGCCGCCGCGCTAGCCTTGCGCCAGGGCGCGTCGGGTACTCAGCGGATCGAGCAGCCGCAGCGCCTGGTACTGGCTGACGAACACCTGCCCACCGAAGCGTTCGAGGAAATCCGCACGCTGCAGTTGATCCATCACCGGCCCCTTCACTTCCGACAGGTGCAGCTGCACCCCGGCCGCCTGCAGGCGCTCGACGATGGTTTCCAGGCTGGCCAGGGCGCTGGCGTCGATCAGGTTGACCCCCGGACACATCAGCACCAGATGGCGCACCTGCGGACGCGCCGCGATCAGCTCGCCAATGCGCTCTTCGAGAAAGCGCGCATTGGGGAAATACAGGCTCTCGTCGACCCGCAGCGACAGCACGCTAGGGCTCTCCACCACGGCGAAACGCTCGACGTTGCGAAAGTGTTCGCTGCCCGGCACCTGACCGACCACCGCCATGTGCGGGCGGCTGGTGCGCCAGAGGAACAGCAGCAGCGACAGGCCGACGCCCAGCAGGATGCCCGTTTCGACGCCGAGTAGCAGCACCCCGCCCAGGGTCGCCGCCTGGGCGGCGCCGTCTTGCCGCGAATAGCGCCAGGTGCGACCGAGCGCCTTGAGATCGACCAGGCTGAGCACCGCGACCATGATGGTCGCGGCCAGCACCGCCTGCGGCAGGTTGTGCAGCAGCGGCGTCAGCAGCAGCACGCTGAGGGCGATACCGCCGGCGGTCAGCACCCCGGCCATGGGCGTCTGCGCCCCGGCCTCGAAGTTGACCACCGAGCGGGCGAAGCCGCCGGTGACCGGAAAGCCGCCGCTCAAGGCCGCCGCCAGATTGGCGCCGCCCAGCCCCAGCAGTTCGTTGTCCGGCTCGATGCGCTGACGGCGCTTGGCCGCCAGGGTCTGCGCCACCGACACCGACTCGACGAAGCCGACCAGGCTGATCAACAACGCCGCCGGTAGCAGCTGCAAGGCCAGACGGTAATCCAGGGTCGGCAGGCTCAACCCCGGCAAGCCCTGGGGCACAGCGCCGACGACCTTGACCCCGGCCTGCTCCAGGCCCAGCAGGCCGACCAGCAGGATCGAGACGATGATCGCCAGCACCGGCCCGGCCTTGGCCAGGTTGCCGGCCAGGCCGGCGCCCAGCCCCAGACGCATGAGCAAGGGCTTGAGCCGGCCACGCACCCACCAGAGAAACAGCAGGCTGCAGGCGCCGATCAGCAGGGTCGGCCCGTGCACCGCCGGCAGGTCGTGCAGCAGCGCCGGCAGCAGTTGCTGGAGGTTCTCGCCGGAGGCGGAAATGCCGAGGATATGCTTGAGCTGGCCGACCGCGATGAGGATGCCGGAGGCGCTGATAAAGCCGGAGATCACCGGATGGCTGAGGAAGTTGGCGACAAAGCCCAGGCGCAGCAAGGCCATGCCGGCGAGGAGCAGCCCGGACAGCAGCGCCAGCAGCATGGCCGCGCCGACATACTCGGCGCTGCCGGCGGGGAACAGCGGCTCCAGAGCGGCGGCGGTCATCAGCGCCACCACCGCCACCGGGCCGACCGCCAGGGTGCGGCTGGAACCGAACAGGGCATAGGCCAGCAGCGGCAGGATGCTGGCATACAGCCCGGCCACCGGCGGCAGGCCGGCGAGCATGGCGTAGGCCAGGCCCTGCGGGATCAGCATCAGGGTCACGATCAGCGCCGCCAGGCCATCCTGCGCGGCGCTGGCGCGGTTATATCGCCGGCCCCAGTCGAGGCAGGGCAGCCAGCGGCGCAGGCTCATCGACTTTTCTCCGATTCGACGTTGCCGGCGGCCACCGGCAAAGATGCGGGCGGCAGACGCCTGCACGCGTCCACGGGCACCTTCTCAGAGTACATCGAGGGGGATTTTCAGGTAACGGGTGCCGTTGTCCTCGGCCGGCGGTAGCTGCCCGGCGCGCATGTTCACCTGTACCGACGGCAGGATCAGGCTCGGCATGTCGAGGCTGGCGTCCCGCGCGCGGCGCATGGCGACGAAATCGTCCTCGTCGACCCCTTCGTGCACATGCACGTTGTGCGCGCGCTGCTCGGCCACCGTGGTTTCGTTGCAAAATTCCTCGCGCCCCGGCGCCTTGTAGTCATGGCACATGAACAGACGGGTCTGCACCGGCAACGCGAACAGCTTGTGGATCGAGCGAAACAGCAGCCGCGCATCGCCGCCGGGAAAATCGCAGCGGGCGGTGCCGTAGTCGGGCATGAACAGGGTGTCGCCGACGAAGGCGGCGTCGCCGATCACATAGGTCAGGCAGGCCGGGGTATGCCCGGGCGTATGGATGGCGCGGGCTTCGATACTGCCGATCTGGAAGCGCTCGCCGTCGGCGAACAGGCGGTCGAACTGACTGCCATCGGTGGCGAACTCGCGGCCGCTATTGAACAGCTTGGCGAAGGTGTTCTGCACCACGGCGATCTGCTCGCCGATGCCCAGCTGGCCGCCCAGCTGGCGTTTGAGGTAGGCCGCCGCGGACAGGTGATCGGCATGTACATGGGTTTCCAGCAGCCAATCGACGCTCAGGCCCTGCTCGCGCACATAGCCGATCAGGCGGTCGGCGCTCTTGCCCGAAGTGCGTCCGGCGGCCGGATCGTAGTCGAGCACCGAGTCGACGATGGCGCAGCGCCGGGTCGCCGGGTCGCTGATCACGTAGCTGTAGGTGAAGGTGGCAGGATCAAAAAAAGCTTCGATGTGTGCTGGCATGCCGACAGCCCTCCTGCGCATAGCCCTGGAGTGTTGAGTGGGGCGCCGCAAGGCGCCCGTCATCGCCGCCCGGCCAACAGGCTCAGGGGCGCTTGCAGCTGTTGATGCCCAGCAACGCATAGGCCGGGCACGTACGCAGCAGGCCGGTCGCCAGTGGCACGACGCCGATCCAGCCCCACAGGCCGATCGCGCCGCTCAGGCTCAGGCCGAGCAGAATCAAGCCGGCGGCGATGCGCAGGCTGCGGTCAAGGGTGCCAACGTTAGTCTTCATGGTGATCTCCCAGATTAAAGGCTGCGCTGGCGCTCCAGCGCAGTGAACAACAACATCCCGGCCAGCATGGCCAGAACGAACACAATGACCTGCCAATGACCGCTGAGCAGTATGGCCAATGCCGGCCCCGGGCAGATCCCGGCAACCCCCCAACCGATGCCGAACAGCAGGCTGCCGCCAATCAGGCGCACATCCAGATCGCGCCTGGCCGGTATCTGCATCGGCGCGCCCAACAGCGACTGCGCGCGCCGCTTGGCCCACGCCAACGGCCCCACCGCGACCGCAATGGCGCCCACCATCACCAGCGCCAAGGACGGATCCCAGGCACCGGCCAGATCGAGGAAACCGAGCACCTTGGCCGGATTGGCCATGCCGGCCAGCAACAGGCCAAAGCCGAAGATCAGTCCCGCGAGCAACGCCGTCAGCTGGCGCATACTCAAGCTCCCCACAGATGGCGCGAGACAAAGACCGTGATGAACCCGGCGGCCATGAAGCCGAGCGTCGCCACCAGCGAACGCGGCGACAGCCGGGCAACGCCGCAGACACCATGGCCGCTGGTGCAGCCGGAACCGTAGCGGGTACCCACACCGACCAGCAGGCCGGCCACCAGCAAGCCCAGCCAGCCGCTCTGGAACTCGATCGTCGGCAGCCCGGCAAACAGCCCCCAGAGCAGCGGCGCCAGCAGCAGGCCGAGGAGGAACAGGCCCTTCTCCGCGCGGCCCTCACCGCCCTGCAGAACCGAACCCAGCAAACCGCTGATGCCGGCGATGCGGCCGTTGCACAGCACGAACAGGCTGGCGGCCAGGCCGATCAAGGCGCCACCGGCCAGGGCGGGCCAGGGCGTGAAGTTGAGCCAGTCAACGCTCATGAGCCTCTCCTGCGCAGAACAACTGGTACAGCGTGTTGATCACCGCCAAGGCTGCCGGGCTGCTGATCCGGTAGTAGATCTGCTTGCCTTCGCGGCGGGTCTCCACCAGCCCTTCACGACGCAACACCGCCAACTGCTGCGACAGCGTCGGCTGCTGGATACCGAGCAGGCTTTCCAGCTCGCTAACGTTGCGCTCGCCTTGCGCGAGCTGGCAAAGCAGCAGCAGGCGGTCGGGATTGGCCAGCGCCTTGAGCAACTGCCCGGCCGCGTCGGCGTTGGCACGTAACTGCTGAATATCGAGGATTTGTTCGGGAGCGTTCATGGCCGATCTCAATTAAACTAAAGACAATATATATTTTTATATAATATAAAGCAAGCCGACGCCACTCGCGTCCAACAACGCTTGGTCGCGATCAACTTTCCCCGCATGAAAGCGGGCTTGAGCTTTAGTTCGACGAGCACCAGCGGGACGGTGTCCCGGCGCTGGCTACAGGCGCGTAAAAGCCTCGCCAGGGCGAGGCCTTGGCCACTTGGGCAACATCCCGCTACGGCCGGTTAAACCGGCCAGGGCAGACCGCCCGCTGCTCCGATCAGGCGTCGGCGCCGGCAATCGCGGTATAGGCAGTCGCATCGAGCAGCTTGTCCAGCTCGCTGACATCGCTGGGCTTGAGCTTGAAGAACCAACTGCCGTAGGGGTCGCTGTTGACGCTCTCGGGGCTGTCGGCCAGATCCGAGTTGATCGCGATCACTTCGCCGCCCACCGGCGTGTAGATATCGGAGGCGGCCTTGACCGACTCCACCACCCCGGCCTCTTGACCGGCCGCCAGGGTCATGCCGACATCCGGCAGCTCGATGAAGACCACGTCGCCCAGGGCTTCCTGGGCGTGATCGGAAATACCGACGGTGACCGTGCCATCGGTTTCCAGGCGGGCCCATTCGTGGCTGGTGGCGTAACGCAGATCGGCGGGGATAGTGCTCATGTGTCGTTCCTCGTAAGAGATGACGGCGACCGCGCCGTCAGGAAAATTTAGCAGGGGTTGGCCATAACGAAAGGAGTCATTAATAACATCGCGCTCTCAACGGCAGCCCGCGGTTGACGCCGCCGTCCAAGCCCTTCCGGGTTACCGGCTTGGCGCGCTATCCCCACGGTGCCTGCAGTAGCGTTCAGATCAGGGCTTTGC
This sequence comes from Pseudomonas sp. sp1636, assembly GCF_030376615.1. Classification (GTDB taxonomy): domain Bacteria; phylum Pseudomonadota; class Gammaproteobacteria; order Pseudomonadales; family Pseudomonadaceae; genus Aquipseudomonas. The sequence goes on along the minus strand of NZ_JARRAB010000005.1, from coordinate 197,406 downwards.
CATGGCGCACGAACATCGGCGTGACCACTCTGACCGGGTACCATTTGCCGCGGATTTCCACCTCGGCGCGCTCGCCAGTCGCTGTCGGTACGCGCGCCAGGGCGATGGACTTGCCGAGGCTCGGGGAGAAGCTGCCGCTGGTGATCTCACCCTCGCCCACGCCTTCCACCCGCACCACCTGATGGGCGCGCAGCACGCCACGCTCCTCCAGCACCAGACCAACCAGCTTGGACTGCACTCCCGCGCGGCGCAGCCCTTCCAGCACCTGACGCCCGACAAACTGGCGAGTGGCCGGCGCCCAGGCGATGCTCCAGGCCATGTTGGCCGCCAGCGGCGTGACGCTCTCGTCCATGTCCTGGCCATACAGGTTCATCCCGGCCTCCAGGCGCAAGGTATCGCGAGCGCCCAGGCCGATCGGCGAGATACCGGCGCCGACCAGGTCATTGAAGAAGCCCACGGCCTGATCGGCCGGCAACATGATTTCCAGGCCATCCTCGCCGCTGTAACCGGTACGGGCGATAAACCAGTCGCCTTGCGCCAGGCCTTGGAACGGCGTGAGTTCGTGGATCAGGGCGGCGCGGGCCTGGGTCACCAGTTCGCACGTCTTAGCGCGAGCATGCGGCCCCTGGATCGCGAGCATCGCCAGCTCGCGGCGCTCATTCAGCTCGACGGCAAAGGCGCCGCTCTGTTGGCGCATCCAGGCCAGATCCTTGTCCCGGGTAGCGGCATTGACCACCAGACGATAGCCGCTCGGCCCTTCGGCAGAGTCGGTGAGGTAGACGATCAGGTCGTCGATCACCCCGCCCTGCTCGTTGAGCATGGCGCTGTACAGGGCCTTGCCGGAAACCTGCAGACGCTCCACGTCATTGGCCAGCAGGTGCTGCAGATAGGCCTTGGCCTGAGTGCCGCCGACATCCACCACGCACATGTGGGAAACATCGAAGACCCCGCAATCGCGGCGCACCTGGTGGTGCTCTTCGACCTGCGAGCCATAGTGCAGCGGCATGTCCCAGCCACCGAAATCGACCATCTTGGCACCCAAGGCGAGGTGCAGGTCATACAGAGGGGTGCGCTGTCCCATGGGTGTCTCCTTCCGGGCTTGGCGAAGCTGCGGGCAAGTGCCGAAGCCGCTGAAACAGGGCACTGGCACGGGCTGGCGAAATGACCGACCGCAGCGAATGGCGCGCATTGTAGCCGCAACACCGCGGCGGGTCATCTTGGCCGTAGGGCGTACTCGCCGCGGCCGAACGACGGACGGCTCGCCGTACGCGCCTGGGTTCGCCCTAGCCGATCCTGCGCGCCGAACGCCGGATCAGCAGGATCACCGGCAACAGACCGACCAGCACCAGGGTCAGGGCCGGCAGCGCGGCGCGCGCCCATTCGCCCTCGCTGGTCAGCTCGAACACCCGCACCGACAGGGTGCCCCAGCCGAAGGGGCGCATCAGCAGGGTCGCCGGCATTTCCTTGAGCACATCGACGAACACCAGCAGCGCCGCCGACATCGCCCCCGGCACCAGCAGCGGCAGGTAGACCCGGAAAAACAGGCCGATGCCGCCGACCCCCAGACTGCGCGAGGCCTCCGGCAACGACGGCCGGATCCGCGCCAGGCTGTTCTCCAACGGCCCATAGGCCACCGCCATGAAGCGAATCAGATACGCCAGCAACAAGGCCGACAGGCTGCCGAGCAAGATCGGCTTGCCGGCACCGCCGAGCCAACTGGACAGCGGCATCACCAGTTCGCGATCGAGCACGCTGAAGGCCAGCATGATTGCCACCGCCAGCATCGAACCCGGCAACGCATAGCCGAGATTGGCCAGGCCGACGGTCGAGCGCATCAACCGGGTCGGCGCCAAACGGCGGGCGAAGGCCAGCAGCAAGGCCACACTGACCGTGATCAGCGCCGCCATGCCGCCGAGGTAGAGGGTATGCAGAATCAAGGCGGTGTAGCGCTCGTCCAGATCGAAACGGCCGCGCTGCCAGAACCACACCAGCAACTGCAGCACGGGAATCACGAAACCACAGGCGAACACCAGGCCGCACCAGAGACTGGCAGCCAGCGCCCGGCCGCCCTTGAGGTGATACAGCGCCTTGACCCGGGGCCGCTCGTTGGCCGGGCGCACGGCCCCGCGGGCACGTCGTTCGCCATAGAGCACCAGCATCACCGCGAGCAACAGCAGGCTGGCCAGCTGGGTGGCACTGGTCAGGCTGTAGAAGCTGTACCAGGTCTTGTAGATGGCCGTGGTGAAGGTGTCGAAATTGAACACCGAGACCGCGCCGAAATCGGCCAGGGTCTCCATGATCGCCAACGCCAGGCCGGCGCCGATGGCCGGTCGCGCCATCGGCAGGGCCACCCGCCAGAACGCCTGCCAGGGGCTCTGCCCGAGCACCCGCGCGGCCTCCATCAACCCCTTGCCCTGGGCCAGAAAGGCATTGCGCGCCAGCAGGTAGACATAGGGGTAGAACACCAGCACCAGGACGATGATCACCCCGCCGGTGGAACGCACCCGCGGCAGGCGCAAGCCGGCGCCAAACCAGTCGCGCAACAAGGTTTGCACCGGCCCGGCGAAATCCAGCAGACCGACGAAGACAAAAGCCAGGACATAAGCCGGGATGGCGAAGGGCAGCATCAGCGCCCAATCCAGCCAGCGCCGGCCAGGGAACTCGCAGAGGCTGGTCAGCCAGGCCAGGCTGACGCCGAGCACGGTAACCCCGCCCCCGACCCCGAGTACCAGTATCAGGGTGTTGCCGAGCAGACGCGGCAACTGGGTTTGCCACAGGTGCGCCCAGATCTGCCGATCCACCTCATGCCAACTGAACAGCAGCACACTCAGCGGCAGCAATACCAGCAGGGCAATGACAAAGGCGATGGGATACCAGCGACGCTGGGCAGGATGGGCCACGCACAATCCTCGGAACTATTTTCTCGACGGCATAAACACAACGCCCCGGACTAGGCCGGGGCGTCGAGTATAACTGCAGCCTAAAGCAAGAAACCGAATCGAATCTGCGGTTAGCGCTCAGGCAATGACCTGGATCAGTTCCAGCCGGCGCGATCCATCAGCATGGTCGCTTCGGCCTGACGCTTGCCGGCCACTTCCAATGGAATGCTGTCGGCCTTGAAGCTGCCCCAGGCGGCCACTTCTTCCGATGGCGCGATCTGCGGGTTGGCCGGGAACTCCTGGTTCAAGCTGGCGAACAGACCCTGGGCTTCCTCGGTGGTCATCCACTCCAGCAGCTTCTGCGCCTGCTCGGCATGCGGCGCATGCTTGGTCACGCCGGCACCGGAGAGGTTGACGTGGACGCCGCGGTCGGCCTGGTTGGGCCAGAACAGCTTGGCTTTCAAATCCGGCTGCTGTTTGTGCAGGCGGCCGAAGTAGTAGGTATTGACCATGCCGACATCGCACTGGCCGGCATCGATGGCCTGGATCAGGGCGGTGTCGTCGGGGAACACGTCGGTGGCCAGGTTATTCACCCAGCCCTTGACCAGCGCTTCGGTCTTGGCCGCGCCATGGGTCTCGATCAGGGTGGCGGTCAATGACTGGTTATAGACTTTCTTGCTGGTACGCAGGCACAGGCGGCCTTCCCAGTTCTTGTCGGCCAGGGCTTCGTAGGTCGACAGCTCCTGCGGCTTGACCCGCTCGGTGGAGTAGACCACGGTCCGCGCGCGCAGCGACAGGCCGGTCCAGGCGCCGGTGCTGGAGCGATACTGGGCCGGAATGTTGGCGTCGATGACCGCGGACTGCAGCGGCTTGAGCACGCCTTCCTGCTCGGCCTGCCAGAGGTTGCCGGCGTCCACGGTGATTAGCATGTCGGCCGGGGTGTTCTCGCCTTCGGCTTGCAGGCGGGCCAGCAGCGGCGCTTCCTTGTCGGTGATGAACTTCACCGCGACACCGGTCTTGGCGGTGTAGGCATCGAAGACCGGCTTGATCAGCTCGTCGATACGAGCGGAGTAAACCACCACTTCATCGGCGGCCTGCACGGCACCGGCCAGCGCGGTGAGGGTGAGAGCGGCGAACAGACGCTTGCTAACCTGCATGGATACTGCCTCTTGAGCGAAGGTGAGTCGAAAGATCAAATAGTAGTGAATGTCATTTAGTTTCTCAACCATTCTTCACTTCAGCACGATGAGCCACCATGACCCAGGTCAATCTTCGGCAGTTTTTTAATCCGTCCAGCCGCATCGACGGACGACAACGGCGGATTCAGGCACGCGCCAGCTCCGGCAAATCGCCGCTGAGGCCCAGCGCCTGGCGGACGAACAGCGCCTTGGCCTCGGGCAGCTCGTCGACCCAGTTGAGCCCGGCGTTGCGCAGCCAGCGCAGCGGCAATGGGTCGGCCTGGAACAAGCGCTCGAAGCCCTCCATCGCCGCCATCATCGCCAGGTTATGCGGCATGCGCCGACGCTCGTAGCGACTCAGCACGCGCTTATCGGCCAGGCACTCGCCACGCGCCAGGGCATGCAGCAGCACCTCGGCCAGCACTGCGACATCGAGAAAACCCAGGTTGACGCCTTGCCCGGCCAGCGGATGGATGCTGTGCGCGGCATCGCCGATCAGCGCCAGCCCATCTTCGACGTAGCGCTTGGCATGGCGCTGGCGCAACGGGATGCACAGCCGCGGATCGGCGTGCAGCACCGCGCCCAGGCGATGCTCGAAGGCCTTGCCCAGCGCGCCACAGAACCCGCCGTCGTCCAGCGCCATCAGGCGCTCGGCTTCGCTCGGGGTGGCCGACCAGACGATCGAACACCAGTGCTCGTCCGGCGCGGCAGCCAAGGGCAGAAAGGCCAGCGGGCCGTCGTCGGTGAAGCGCTGCCAGGCCGTGGCCTGGTGCGCCTCGGCGCAGCGCACGCTGGTGACGATGGCGTGGTGCAGGTAATCCCACTCGCGGGTGGCGCAACCGGCCAGACGGCGCACCGCCGAGTTGGCGCCATCGGCGGCGATCAACAAGGGCGCGCGTAACTGGCGGCCATCGCTCAGGGTCAGCAGCCAGTCGTCGCCAGAACGGCGCAACTGCTCCAGGCGGGCATTGTTCAGCAGGCCGACGTTGCCCTCGTGCAGGCGCTCGAGCAAGGCGTCCTGCAGCACGCGGTTCTCGACGATATGGCCGAGCGTCTCGGCATGCACGCTGGCCGCACTGAAATGAATCTGTCCGGTACCGGCGCCGTCCCACACCTGCATCTCGGCATAGGGACTGCTGCGCCGGGCGGTGACGCCCGGCCACACGCCGAGCCGTTCGAGCACCCGCTGGCTGGCGATCGACAGCGCACTGACCCGCGGCTCGAAGGGCGCGGCAGGGTCGAACGGCTTGACGCTGAGCGGCCCGCCGTCGATCAGGAGGATGTCCAAGCCCTGCTCTTGCAGGGCCAACGCCAAGGCGCTGCCGACCATACCGGCACCGACGATGATCAGATCCGCACGCATGTTGATTCCTTAAGCTGCCTGTCGGGCACGGGGCTTGAGCCGCACGTACAAGGTCTTGTGCACCCGCGCCACCAGGGTTCCGGCGCCGTCCCGCACCTCCACCTGCAGCTCGGGTAAATACTTGTCGCCGTCGGCCGTGCGGACACGGATCTCCTCCAGCAAGCCTTCGTCGATGCTGAAGTCGGCAAACACCGGGCCCTGGCCCGGAGCGATGAAGTCGATGCGGGCGGCCTTGTCCCAGACGATGTAGTCGCGCCCGAGGTTCTCCATCAGCATCAGCATGAAGAACGGATCGGTCATCGAATACAGACTGCCACCGAATTGGGTGCCCACATAATTACGGTTGTACCAGCCCAGGCCCATCTTGACCTGCACCTGACGGAAGTCCGCGCCGATATGCCGCACCCACACCCCGGCGCCCAGGTAGGGCGGATAGAGATTCATCGCCCAGCGCAGCATGCGCGCCTTGCGGGCTAACCGGCGAGCCGTCATCCGCTAGCGCTCCACACGGGTGCCCAGGCCCATGGCCTGGCGAGCGAACCAGCGTTTGGCCGGCGGCAGCAGATCCAGACCGAGCAGGCCCAGACCGCGCCCGGCGGCGAGCAGCGGCTCGCCACTGCTGAACAGGCGGGTGACCCGATCGGAAAAGCCCACGGTCAATTGCTGGTCGAGCCGCTGCCGCTGCAGATAGCCCTGCAAGGTCGCCAGATCGCCCAGCGGCGCACTGCTGGCCAGCAGCGTCTCGGCCAATGCCAGGGTATCGCGCAGGGACAGGTTGTAGCCCTGCCCGGCAATCGGGTGCAGGCTGTGCGCGGCGTTGCCGAGCACCACCAGATGGGAACGCACCTGCTCTTCGGCCGCAGTCAGCGCCAGCGGGTACAGGTGCCGCGCCCCGACCTGGCGCAAGGCACCGAGGCGATAACCGAAGGCCTGCTGCAACTCGCCGAGAAAGCTCGCTTCATCCAGCCGCAGCAAACGCTCGGCGTCTGCCGTCGAGCGAGTCCAGACCAACGCACAGCGTTTGTCCGCCAGCGGCAGCAGGGCCATCGGCCCGTCTGCGGTGAAGCGTTCGAAGGCCAAGCCGTGGTGATCGTCCTGCGGGCTGAGATTGGCGATCAGCGCACTCTGGCCGTAGGGCCTATGGCTGACGCCGATGCCCAACTGCTCGCGCAAACCGGAACGGCCACCATCAGCGAGAACGGCCAGGTCACACTCCAGACTGGACTCGTCATCCAGGGTCAAGCGATAGCCGTGCTCCAGCGCATCCAGGCGAGTCACCTGCGCCGGGCTGCGCCAACTGACCACCTGCCGATCCAGAGCCTGCCACAGACACTGGCCCAACCAGGCGTTTTCCACCACATAACCCAGCGCCGGCACGCCCTCCTGCGCGGCGCTCAAGCGCGCCGCGGCAAAGCGACCGCGATCGGAGACGTGGATCTGCAGTATCGGCTCGGCGCGCTCAGCGATGGCCTGCCACAGGCCAAAGCGCTGGTAGATCAGCCGCGTGCCGTAGGACAGCGCGGTAGAGCGCGCATCGTAGCTCGGCTGATAACCTTCGCCCGGGGCGAAAGGTTCGATCAGGCTGATGCGCCAGCCGCGCGCCTTGGCCTCGCCCTGCAGGGCCAGGGCCAGGCTGGCGCCGACCAGCCCGCCGCCGATGATTGCCAGATCGACTCGCTGCATGGGTTCAGGCCGCCACGGTGCGCGCGGCGGCCATCAGCGCCTCGATCTCGGCGACGGTCTTCGGCACGCTACGGGTCAGCACCTCGCAACCGCTCTTGGTCACCACCACGTCGTCTTCGATGCGCACCCCGATGCCACGCCATTTCTTCGCCACATGGGTGTTGTTCGCGGCGATGTAGATGCCCGGTTCGACGGTCATGGCCATGCCGACTTCCAGCTCCCGCCACTCGCCGCCGACCTTGTAGTCGCCGACATCGTGCACGTCCATGCCCAACCAATGGCCGGCGCGGTGCATGTAGAAAGGTTTGTAGGCCTCGGCGGCGATCAGCTCGTCGACCTCGCCGTGCAGCAGACCCAGCTCGACCAGGCCGGCGGTGATCACCCGCACCGTGGCCTCATGGGCTTCGTTCCAGTGCTTGCCCGGAGCGATGTGCTTGAAGGCCTCCTCGTTGGCGGCCAGCACCAGCTCGTAGATGGCCTTCTGCTCGGGCGAGAACTTGCCGTTGACCGGAAAGCAGCGGGTGATGTCGCTGGCGTAGCAATCGATCTCGCAGCCGGCGTCGATCAGCACCAGGTCGCCGTCCTTGAGCGGCGCATCGTTCTCGCGGTAATGCAGGATGCAGGCATTCTTGCCGGCCGCGACTATCGAGCCATAGGCCGGCATCTTCGCCCCGCCCTTGCGGAACTCGTAGTCCAGCTCGGCCTCCAGGTGGAATTCATGCAGGCCGGCACGGCTGGCCTGCATGGCGCGCACGTGGGCACGCGCGGAAATCTGCGCCGCCTCCTTCATCACCTTGACCTCGTTGGCCGACTTGTACAGGCGCATGTCGTGCAACAGGTGGTCGAGGGCGACGAACTCATTCGGCGGCGAAGCGCCCAGGCGAGCCTTGGAGCGGATCTGGTTGATCCAATCCATCAGGTGACGATCGAACTCCTGATTGGTGCCCATGGCGTAGTAGACCCGCTCACGGCCTTCGATCAGGCCGGGAAGGATGTCGTCGATGTCGCCGATGGGGAAGGCATCGGCGGCGCCGTACTGGCCGATCGCGCCGTCCTGGCCGGCGCGCAGGCCATCCCAGAGCTCGCGCTCGGGATCGCGCTCGCGACAGAACAGCACGTACTCGCCGTGCTCGCGGCCGGGAATCAGGGCGATCACCGCCTCCGGCTCGGGGAAGCCGGAGAGGTACTGGAAGTCGCTGTCCTGGCGATAGACGTGCTCGACGTCGCGGTTGCGGATATACACCGGCGCCGCCGGCAGGATGGCGATGCTGTTGGGTTCCATCTGCGCCATCAGCGCCTTGCGCCGACGGGCGTATTCCGCCTTGGGGATGCTGATCATGGGCAAGCTGGGTCCACTTCTAACGCGAAATAAATCAGTGCAGCGACGGCTTGGCGGTCGCGGCGACAGGCTTGGCGCACTCACTGAACAGCAGCAGCGGGGCCACCCGCAGGTATTCCATCACTTCCATGTAATCGTTCTCGCCATCTTCCGACTCTTCCAGGGCGTTCTGCACCTGGGCGATGGCCGAGAGATCCTGCAACACCTCCATGGCCTCGGCGCTCAGGGCGCTGTCACCCGCGGTCAAGCCGAAGCCGCCGAGAAAGCCCTGGCACCACTGGCCAATGGCTGCAGCGCGTTCGCCCAGCGGCGCGTCATCGGACGGCAACAGCAGCACCACAGTGACTTCGTCACCGCACAACTCGCCCTTGACCATCTCCTGCAAACCAATCAACGCCTGGCGTACGTTGTCTTGCGGGGCAGCGCCGAGCAGCTCGGCGGCATCCACCAGCCAGGCATCGATAGCGAAACCGGCACCCGCGCAGCTGCGGCCCAACAGCAGGCCATGCAGTTCGGCAGGGGAGACGGGGTGGCCGCTGCTGGCGAGCAGCGCGGCGAAAGCGGTATACGGAGAACTTGAAGTCGGCATAGATCACTAGGCGCCAAGCGGCGCAATCACTAGAATGAAGGCCTAGTATCCTAGCACCGGCAGGCGCGCCAAGACCATCCAGGCCGGCGCAAGGTTTGACCCCAGCCAGGGGCAAGCCTATATAGTCGGTCAATCCTTGCCTTAGCGAGACCCCATGGAAGACGTCGACCTGCACGCCCTCACGACCAAGCTGGAGCAACTGATCCAGCGGGTCGAGCAGCTCAAGACCCAGAACCGGACTCTCCTGGCAAACGAACAGGCCTGGCGCGAGGAGCGCGCCCATCTAATCGAAAAGAACGAAATGGCCCGGCACAAGGTCGAATCCATGATTTCGCGCCTCAAAGCCCTGGAGCAGGACTCATGACCCCGTCGAATACCGTTACCGTCCATATTCTGGACAAAGAATATTGCATCGCCTGCCCGGCGGACGAACGCGCCAACCTGGAAAGCGCCGCGCGCTACCTGGACGGCAAGATGCGCGAGATCCGCAGCAGCGGCAAAGTCATCGGTGCCGACCGCATCGCGGTGATGGCCGCGCTGAACATCACCCACGACCTGCTGCACAAACAGCAAAACCTTGATCAGCAAGCGACCTCGACCCGCGACCATGTGCGCAACCTGCTCGAGCGCGTCGACCATGCCCTGGCCAACGATGATGGTGGCGATGGCCAAGCTCGCTGATTACGACGCCGCGGATTCGGGTATACTGGCCACCGCTCCCTGGAGTGTGCGCCAGTTGGTGATGTCCCTGAGCCGATACGCACAAACCCGGGGGTTGCATGTTGGGGCCGGTGTGCATGTCCGCCTGACGGAAAGCCTTAACGCCTCCTGCAACCTCCACCTTGAACTTTCGGGTTCAAGGGCTAAGCCGACAGCGACACGTCGGGGAGTCTTATTTTCATACCTGCTGCCCGCTGCCGGCAACGGGTGCCACGCCTGATCATGCTCGATTCAGCCGACCTGACCCGCCCGCAATTACGCCGCCTGCTACGGCAACAGCGCTGCGCCCTCGACACTCAAGCGCAACGCCGCGCCGCCCAGCAACTGTATCGACAACTGGCGCAACATCCGTTGTTTCGGCGTGCCAAGCACATCGCCCTGTACCTGCCCAACGATGGCGAAATCGACCCGCGGCCGCTGTTACGCGCCGCGCAACGCCGCGGCAAAGCCACCTACCTGCCGGTACTCAACTCCTGGCCGCGCAGCAAGATGGTGTTTCAGCGCGTGCGCCCGCACGAGGCCATGAAACCCAATCGCTTCCGCATCCCCGAACCGCGCCACAATCGCGCACAGCAGCGCAAGGTATGGGCACTGGATCTGGTGTTGCTGCCGCTGGTCGGCTTCGACCGCCACGGCGGGCGCATCGGCATGGGCGGCGGCTTCTACGACCGCAGCCTGGCGTATCGAGGGGTGCGCAAAAAATGGCACAGCCCGACTTTATTGGGCCTGGCGCATGAATGCCAGCAGGTAGATCGGCTGGTATTGGCCAGCTGGGATGTGCCGCTCAAGGCGACGGTGACGGACAGGGCGTGGTACTGAAAGGTGCTGGCGGCACCGCGATCCCTGCGGCGCATGGCGAACTCGGCGGGCGGCTCAGGGTTGCGCGGAGACGTTAACCGGCCTATCACCCTGGCGTTCCCATAGGCTCTGGGTGTAACCCGTGGTAACCACGCCCAGGCTGAACAGAACGACTAATACCCACAATAGATCTGGCTTACGTTTCATAGGATGCCTCCCCCTTCGAGGCATGCTGCGCACGGTGATCCGGCGGTTTTATTTTTATCGGCCGTACAAACCGTCTGATGCAAAGGCCGGCATTGTCTGCCAGTCGTCGCAACCAAGCAATTTCTGGCGCCAAACGGTCGCCAGCTGCGCGTACGGCCATCGGCCCGCAGCAAGAACCGCCTTTTGGGAGCAAAGTTCATGCCTTACTGGCTGATGAAGTCGGAACCCGACGAACTGTCGATCCACGACCTGCAGCGCCTCGGCCACGCCCGCTGGGATGGGGTGCGCAATTATCAGGCGCGCAATTTCTTGCGCCGCATGCAGAGCGGCGAGCACTTGTTCTTTTACCATTCCAGCTGCCCCGAGCCGGGCATCGCCGGCATCGCCTGCATCAGCAGCCCCGCCTATGCCGACCCGACGGCGCTGGATCCGCACAGCCCTTACTTCGACGCCAAGGCCAGCCACGAGAAAAACCCCTGGAGCGCGGTCGACGTGGCGTTTGTCGAAGCCTTCAGCCGGGTCATTCCGCTGGCCGCACTGAAGGCGCACGGCGCCTTGCTGGAGCTGCCCCTGGTGCACAAAGGCAGTCGCCTGTCGGTGATGCCGGTCAGTGCCGAGCAATGGGCGGCCATCCTCGCGATGCGCTGAGCAGGCGCTGGCGAGCGCGCACGGGGCAGCCTGCGGTTGACCTGCATCAAGGGTTGAGCGAAGCCGCTGCAGCACAATCCATACGACCGGCGCGATAGAGTCCTGGCATCCCGGCGGCACGGCAGGCCTGGAGTCGGCCGATGCTCACAAGCGGCCACTGCTCGCCCCTGCGGCATGCAGCGCAGGCCATGCCCCTCCTGCCCTTGAGACACCATGGATGAATATGCCCAGCAGCAAGAATTGGATTCTCCGCCTCACCCTCGCCCTGATCATCGCGGCAATCACCGGTTTGCTCTGGTATGAGCTGCGCCCCACTGGCCTGGGCCAAGCTTTCGCCAGCGGCAACGGCCGCATCGAAGCCACCGAGGTGGACGTGGCAACCAAGCTGGCCGGACGCATCGCCAGCATCGAGGTCGACGAAGGCGAGTTCGTCCAGCCCGGACAGATAGTCGCGCTCATGGACACCCAGGTGCTGCAAGCGCAACTGGCCCAGGCCCAGGCCCAAATGCGCCAGATGCAGAACAGCCAGTTGACCGCCCGCGCCCAGGTCAGCCTGCGCGAAAGCGAAAAAATCACCGCCGAAGCCATAGTGCTTCAGCGCCAGGCGGAAGTTTCCGCCGCGCAAAAACGGCATGCCCGCAGCGCCATCCTGGTTAAACGCAACGCCATGCCCCAGCAACAACTGGATGATGACCTGGCACGCCTACAAAGCACCCAGGCGGCCTTGGCCGCGGCGCGCTCCCAGGTCATCTCGGCCGCTGCGGGAATCACGGCCGCACAATCCCAGGTCGTCGAAGCGCAGTCGGCGGTGGAAGCGGCCCAGGCCAGCGTCACACGCCTGCAGGTCGAGATTGCCGACAGTCAGCTCAAGGCCCCGCGCGGCGGCCGCGTGCAATACCGCGTGAGCGAGCCTGGCGAAGTCATAGGCGCGGGCGGCAAGGTGCTCAATCTGGTGGATCTGAGCGATGTCTACATGACCTTCTTTCTCCCCGAACGCCAGGCTGGCCGGGTCGCTCTGGGGGCCGAAGTGCGCCTGGTCATAGATGCGATTCCCCAGTACGTGATCCCGGCCAAGGTCAGTTATGTGGCCAGCGTCGCCCAGTTCACCCCGAAAACCGTGGAAACCGCCAACGAGCGCGAAAAGCTGGTGTTCCGGGTCAAGGCGCGCATCGCCCCCGAACTGCTGCAACGTCATCTGCACCAGGTCAAGACTGGCGTACCCGGCATGGCCTACCTACGTCTCGACCCGCAGGTCGAATGGCCTGAGCACCTGGTCATCAAGGTTCCCCAATGAGCGAGGCGCCAGCAACAGTCGCGCGGCTGCGTGAGGTCAGCCTGCGCTACGGCAAGACCTGCGCGCTGGATGCGCTCAGCCTGGAAATACCGGCACAACGCATGGTCGGCCTGATCGGCCCGGACGGCGTCGGCAAGTCCAGCCTGCTGGCGCTGATTGCCGGAGCCCGCAAGATCCAGAGCGGGCAGATCGAGGTGCTCGGCGGCGATATGCGCGAGCGTCGCCATCGCCGCCAGGTCTGCCCGCATATTGCCTATATGCCCCAGGGCCTGGGCAAAAACCTCTACCCGACGCTGTCGGTGCTGGAGAACCTGGACTTCTTCGGCCGCCTGTTCGGCCAGGGTCAGGCCGAGCGCACCCGGCGCATCGACGAGCTGCTCGCCAGCACCGGCCTGACAGCCTTTCGCGAGCGGCCGGCGGGCAAGCTCTCCGGCGGCATGAAACAGAAGCTCGGCTTGTGCTGCGCCTTGATCCACGACCCGGATCTGCTGATCCTCGACGAGCCCACCACCGGCGTCGACCCGCTCTCGCGCAACCAGTTCTGGGAGTTGATTGCCCGGATCCGCAGCCAGCGCCCGCAGATGAGCGTGCTGGTCGCCACCGCCTATATGGAAGAAGCCCAGCGCTTTGACTGGCTGGTGGCCATGGATGCCGGCCAGATACTGGCCACCGGCACCCCGCAAGGGCTGCGCGACGCCCATGGCTGCGCCACCCTGGAAGACACCTTTATCGCCCTGCTCCCGGAGGCAAAGCGCCAAGGCCACCGGGCCCTGGTGATTCCACCGCGGCCGCCGACGGCTACAGGCGCTAACGAACCGAGCAGCGCCATCGAAGCACGCGAACTGACCTGCCGCTTCGGCGATTTCGTCGCCGTCGACCACGTCAACTTTCGCATCGAACGCGGGGAAATCTTTGGCTTTCTCGGCTCCAACGGCTGCGGCAAATCCACCACCATGAAAGCCCTCACCGGCCTGCTCGAGGCCAGCGAGGGCCAAGCCCTGCTGTTCGGCCAGACGGTGAACCCCAAGGACATGGCCACCCGCCGCCGGGTCGGCTACATGTCCCAGGCCTTCTCCCTATATGCCGAACTGACGGTGCACCAGAACCTGGTGCTGCACGCCCAGCTGTTCCATGTGCCGCGCGCCGAAATTGCCCGGCGGGTCACCGCGATGGCCGAGCGTTTCGACCTGCGCAGCGTGCTCGACAGCCTGCCCGAGCGCCTGCCGCTGGGCGTGCGCCAACGCTTGTCACTGGCGGTGGCGGTGATCCACAAACCGGAAATCCTGATCCTCGACGAACCCACTTCCGGCGTCGACCCGGTGGCCCGCGATGGCTTCTGGCAGTTGATGATCGACCTGTCGCGCAACGACGGGGTGACCATCTTCATCTCCACCCACTTCATGAACGAGGCGCAGCGTTGCGACCGCATCTCGCTGATGCATGCCGGCAAGGTACTGGCCAGCGACACTCCGCAAGGACTGATGCAGCAGCGCGGCCTGGCGACCCTGGAAGCGACCTTTATCGCCTACCTGGAAGAAGCAGCCAACGCCGGCGCGCCAGTCGCCGCCAGCCCCGCGGCCAAGCCTGACCCGGCACCGTCAAGCCCGCGCCAGCGCTTCAGCCTGCGCCGCCTGCTCAGCTACAGCCGCCGGGAAACCCTGGAGCTGCGCCGCGACCCGATTCGCGGCAGCATGGCCCTGCTCGGCACGGTGCTGCTGCTGTTCATCATCGGCTACGGCATCAGCCTGGATGTGCAAGACCTGAGCTTCGCCGTGCTCGATCGCGACCAGACCACCACCAGCATGGACTACCACCTCAACCTGTCTGGCTCGCGCTACTTTATCGAGCGCCCCGCGCTGCAGGACTACGACGACCTGGAACGGCGCATGCGCAGCGGCGAAATCAGTCTGGCGGTGGAAATCCCGGCGAATTTCGGCCGTGACCTCAAGCGCGGCAGCAGCCCCCACATCGGCATGTGGATCGACGGCGCCATGCCGACCCGCGCGGAAACCATCAAGGCTTATGTGCAAGGCATGCACAGCGACTACCTGGCCAATCTGGCGCGCCGCTCGAGCCAGGCGCAACCCGCCAGCCCCGCCGGCCTGGAAGTGCGCTACCGCTACAACCCGGACGTGGAAAGCCTCAAGGCCATGGTGCCGGCGGTCATCCCGCTGCTGCTGATGCTGATTCCGGCCATGCTCACCGCCTTGGGGGTGGTGCGGGAAAAAGAGCTGGGCTCGATCATCAACCTCTACGTCACCCCGGTGACGCGCCTGGAATTCCTGCTCGGCAAACAGTTGCCCTATATCGCCCTGGGCATGCTCAGCTTCATCCTCTTGCTGCTCCTGGCCGTGACCCTGTTCGATGTGCCGCTCAAGGGCAGCCTGCCGACCTTGCTGCTCGGCGGCCTGCTCTACATCACCTGCGCCACCGGCCTGGGCCTGCTGATCTCGACCTTCACCCGCAGCCAGATCGCCGCGGTCTTCGGCACCGCCATCGCCACCCTGCTGCCGGCCATCCAGTTTTCCGGGCTGATCTACCCGGTGTCCTCGCTGGAGGGGGTAGGCGCACTGATCGGAACCCTCTACCCGACCTCGCATTTTCTGCTGATCAGTCGCGGCACCTTTTCCAAGGCCCTCGACTTCAGCGATCTGTACGCCCCGTTCGGCGCGCTGCTGCTGAGCATTCCGCTGCTGACCCTGCTCTGCGTCGGCTGCCTCAAGAAGCAGGAGCTCTGATGCGCAAGCTGGCCAATATCGCCCACCTCGGCTGCAAGGAATTTCGCAGCCTGCAGCGCGACATCGCACTGGTGCTGCTGATCGTCTGGGCCTTCAGCATCGGCGTTTACTCCGCCGCCACCAGCATGCCGGAGAGCCTCGCACACGCCTCCATCGGCGTGGTCGATGAAGATCAGTCGCCGCTCTCCGAACGCCTGATCAACGCCTTCCAGCCGCCCTACTTCAGCCCCCCGGCACGCATCGACCTAAGCCAGCTGGATCGCGGCATGGATGCCGGGTTGTACACCTTCAGCCTGAACATCCCGGCGAACTTCCAGCGCGATGTACTGGCCGGGCGCTCGCCCGTGATCCAGCTCAACGTCGATGCCACCCAGGTCAGTCAGGCCTTCACTGGCGCCGGCTATATCCAGAGCATCGGCGCCGGCGAGATCGCCGAGTTTGTCCGCCGCTACCGTGCCCGTCCGGCACAGAGCGCCGAGTTGGCGGTGCGGGTGAAGTTCAATCCGAACCTGCTGCGCGCCTGGTTCGGCTCGGTGATGGAGGTGATCAACCAGATCACCATGCTATCGATCATTCTCACCGGCGCCGCGCTGATTCGCGAACGCGAGCACGGCACCGTCGAACACCTGCTGGTGATGCCGGTCACGCCGCTGGAGATCATGCTGGCCAAGGTCTGGTCGATGGGCCTGGTGGTGCTGGTCGCGACCCTGCTGTCGCTGACCCTGGTGGTGCAGCGTTGGTTGCAGGTGCCCATCGGCGGATCGCTTGGCCTGTTCCTGTTCGGCGCGGCGCTGCACCTGTTCGCCACCACCTCGATGGGCATCTTCTTCGGCACGGTGGCGCGCTCGATGCCGCAACTGGGGTTGCTGATCATCCTGGTGCTGATCCCGCTGCAGATTCTCTCCGGCGGCACCACGCCGCGCGAAAGCATGCCCGAACTGGTGCAGCAGATCATGCTGGCCGCCCCCACGACGCACTTTGTCAGCCTGGCCCAGGCGATTCTCTACCGCGGCGCCGGGCTCTCCATCGTCTGGCCGCAGCTGCTCGCCATCAGCGCCATCGGCACGCTGTTTTTCGCCGCCGCCCTGCTGCGCTTTCGCAAAACCCTGGCGCAGATGGCTTAGCAGGCCTTGGCCGGCGGCCTGGCCCTATCAGGCCGTTGAAAAACTACTGCGCTCGGCTATGCGGCGTTGAAATCGGCCTCAAAATGCTCATTTACACCAGTAAACTGCGCTTTTTCGGCCGATTTCGCCTTGCCTAGCCTTCGCTCGCTACATTTTTCAACGGCCTGCTATTGAATAATCAGGTTATTGAACAGCAGGTCATCCACCAGCGGCTTGCCCTCTTCCTGGTTAAGCACATCTTGCACTTGCTTGAGGGCTTCCTGGCGCAGGGCTTCCTTGGCATCGGCCGCATTCATGCTTTCCTCGGTCTGCTGGGAGAACAGCATGACCAACTGGTTGCGAATCAGCGGTTCATGGTGCTTAACCGTGGCCTCGACATCCGCCCCCGTCACCCGCAGCGAAATGTCCGCCTTGAAGTACTTGAGCTTGGTTCCTGAACCGAAATTACCCACCAGTGCCGGAAACAGACTTATGTAGGCCACGGCGGGCGCCGCCCCTTCTTTCGCCTCCTCTTTACTTGCATTGGCCGACGCCGTCAGCGGCAGGGACAAGGCCAACAATAAAGCGATCCAGACTTTCACAGGGTGTGTTCCTCCACAGATAGAGCCCTAGCATAGCCACAGTCAGGCGGCGGCCCAAGCCCCCTGCTTATGCCCGAGTATTCAGCAGCCGCCATGCTGGTTGACCGGCTGCCGCTCGCACTTACACTGCAAGCCCACTCCCGCAGAGGAATAGCCCGATGAAAGCCGTGCTGTGCAAAGCCTTCGGCCCCGCCGAAACCCTGGTACTGGAAGAAGTCGCCAACCCCGCAGCCAAGGCCAACGAAGTGCTGCTCGAGGTGCACGCCGCCGGGGTCAACTTCCCCGACACCCTGATCATCGCGGGCAAGTACCAGTTCAAGCCGCCTTTGCCCTTCTCCCCCGGCGGCGAGGCGGCCGGGGTGGTGGCGGCGGTGGGCGAAAAAGTCGGCCACCTGAAAGTGGGCGACCGGGTGATGGCCCTGACGGGCTGGGGCAGCTTTGCCGAACAGGTGGCGGTGGCGAGCTATAACCTCATGCCGATCCCCGCGCACATGGACTTCGTCAGCGCTGCCGCCTTCGGCATGACCTATGGCACCTCGATGCACGCCCTCAAGCAGCGCGCGGGCCTCAAGCCGGGCGAGACCCTGCTGGTGCTGGGCGCCTCCGGCGGCGTCGGCCTGGCGGCGGTGGAAATCGGCAAGGCCATGGGCGCCCGGGTGATTGCCGCGGCGAGTAGCGCAGAGAAGTTGGCCGTGGCCAAGGCCGCCGGCGCCGACGAGCTGATCAACTACAGCGACTGCAGCCTCAAGGATGAAGTCAAACGCCTGACCGGCGGCCAGGGCGCCGACGTGATCTATGACCCGGTCGGCGGCGACCTGTTCGACGCGGCCATCCGCAGCATCGCCTGGAATGGCCGCCTGCTGGTGGTCGGCTTCGCCAGCGGGCGCATCCCCGAACTGCCGGTCAACCTGGCCCTGCTCAAGGGGGCGGCGGTGGTCGGGGTGTTCTGGGGTTCGTTCGCCCAGCGCCAGCCGCAGGACAACGCCGCCAACTTCCAGCAACTGTTCGCCTGGCACGCTGCCGGCAAACTCAAGCCGCTGGTCTCGCAAACCTTCCCGCTGGAGCAGGCCGCCGCGGCGATCGACAGCCTCGGCCAGCGCAAGGCGGTGGGCAAGGTGGTGGTGCAGGTACGCTGAGCCAAAGCTGGATGAGGCTCTTTCATCCGCCCCCTACAGCGCCCGCCGCTGGATCGGTGAAGTGCGATCCGGCCTACGCACGCGGCGCGTAGGCGAACACGTCGGCGCGCATCTGCCGGGCCTCCATGCCGGCTTCCACCAGGGCGTCCAGGGTCGCGTAGACCATGGTCGGCGAGCCACTGGCATACACATGCAACGGCTTGAGATCGGCGAAGTCCTCGCGCACCGCCTGGTGCAACAGGCCGCAACGGCCCTGCCAGCCACAAGGGTCGCTGACCACCCGATGCAGAAACAGGTTGGGTAACGACTGCCATTCGGCCCAGCAGGGCAGCTCATAGAAATCTTCCGGCCGCCGCGCGCCCCAGTACAGGTGCACGGGATGGCGGAAGCCGGCGGCGCGGCAGTGCTCGATCAGGCTGCGCATCTGCGCCATGCCGGTGCCGGCGGCGATCAGCACCAGCGGCCCGTCCGGCAGCTCGGCCAGATGGGTATCGCCGAACGGCATCTGCACCCGGGCGAAACCCTGCCCGCGCAGGTGCTCGATGACCGCGATACTGGACGGGTCACGCGCCAGAATATGCAGTTCCAGCTCGCGCCCGGACTGTGGCGCCGAGGCCAGGGAAAAGGCCGCGTACTCGCCCTCGGCGCGCTGCAACAGCAGGTACTGGCCGGCGTGATAGCGCGGCAGCTTGCCCGCCGGCGCGCGCAGGCGCACCCGGAACACCTCGCCACCGGCGTCGCGGCATTCGATCAGCTGGCAGTTCAACTCGCGCATCGGCAGCTCGCCAGGGGCCAGCACACCGTCCCAGAGCAGTACGCACTCCTCTTCGGGTTCGGCCAGGCAGGCGAACACCTCGCCATGCTCATAGCTTTGGCCGGCCTGACGCACCCGGCCGTTGACCAGCAGGGATGCGCAGATATGGCAGTTGCCGTTGCGGCAGCTCTGCGGGCAGTCGTAACCGAGCCGGCGCGCCGCATCGAGAATGCGCTCGCCACGCTCGACTTCGAGTACGGCGCCTGAGGGTTGCAAGGTCACTTTCATCGCGTTTTCAATCCGAAGCGCCAACCCACGGTCTTGGCCGGGGTGCGCACGCTGTGCAGTAAGCGCGACCGCAGTCGCGCAGGTATCCAGCCATGGCGCATCAGTCGATCCCCAACTGCGCCCAGAGATCGTCGACCCGCCGCTTGACCGCCTCATCCTGAACGATCGCCCGGCCCCACTCGCGACTGGTCTCGCCCGGCCACTTGTGGGTGGCGTCCAGGCCCATCTTACTGCCCAGGCCGGAGACCGGCGAGGCGAAGTCCAGGTAATCGATCGGCGTGTTGTCGATCAGCACGGTGTCGCGCTTGGGATCCATGCGCGTGGTGATGGCCCAGATCACGTCGTTCCAGTCGCGCGCATCGATGTCGTCGTCGGTGACTATGACGAACTTGGTGTACATGAACTGGCGCAAAAACGACCAGACGCCGAGCATTACCCGCTTGGCGTGGCCGGGGTACTGCTTCTTGATGGTCACCACCGCCATGCGGTAGGAACAGCCTTCCGGCGGCAGGTAGAAGTCGACGATCTCGGGGAACTGCTTCTGCAGGATCGGCACGAACACTTCATTCAAGGCCACGCCCAGGATTGCCGGCTCATCCGGCGGCCGCCCGGTGTAGGTGCTGTGGTAGATCGGCTTCTGCCGGCGGGTGATGCGCTCGACGGTGAACACCGGGAAGCGATCGACCTCGTTGTAGTAGCCGGTGTGGTCGCCGTAAGGCCCTTCGTCGGCCATCTCGCCGGGATGGATCACCCCCTCGAGGACGATCTCGGCGCTGGCCGGCACCTGCAGCTCGCTGCCGCGGCACTTCACCAACTCGGTACGGTGGCCGCGCAGCAGGCCGGCGAAGGCGTATTCGGACAGGCTGTCAGGCACCGGGGTGACCGCGCCGAGGATGGTCGCCGGATCGGCGCCCAGGGCCACGGCCACCGGGTAGGGCCGATCCGGAAACTTCTCGCACCAGTCGCGAAAATCCAGGGCGCCGCCGCGGTGGCTGAGCCAGCGCATGATCAGCTTGTTGCGGCCGATCACCTGCTGGCGATAGATACCGAGATTCTGCCGCTCCTTGTGCGGCCCCTTGGTCACGGTCAGGCCCCAGGTGATCAGCGGGCCGACATCGCCCGGCCAGCAGGTCTGCACCGGCAACTTGCCGAGGTCGACGTCGTCGCCCTCCTCGATCACCTCGTGGCAAGGCGCGTCTTTCAACACCTTGGGCGCCATGGCCAGCACCTTTCTGAAAATCGGCAGCTTCGACCAGGCGTCTTTCAGGCCTTTCGGCGGCTCCGGCTCTTTCAGGAACGCCAGCAGCTTACCGATCTCGCGCAGCTCGCTGACCGCCTCCGCCCCCATGCCCAGGGCCACCCGCTGGGGCGTGCCGAACAGGTTGCCGAGCACCGGCATAGCGAAGCCGGTGGGATTTTCGAACAGCAGCGCCGGGCCGCCCTTGCGCAGGGTGCGGTCGCAGATTTCGGTCATTTCCAGCACCGGGGAAACCGGCGTCTGAATGCGTTTGAGTTCGCCGCGCTGTTCCAGACCGCGAATAAAATCGCGCAGGTCGCGATATTGCATGCAGGAGCCTCGTATCAGGCGGGCCAGTCGGGGCGCAAAGTTTAGCGCCGAACCGGGTTATTCAGAAGGATTGCCGCCGCGCAGACGCACAAAAGCCGGGTTGCCCCGGCTTTTGTGCTTGCTGCTTTTACTTGCGACGCATCGACATGAAAAACTCTTCGTTGGTCTTGGTCGCTTTCAGCTTGTCGGTGAGGAACTCGATGGCGGCGATTTCATCCATCGGGTGCAGCAACTTGCGCAGAATCCACATGCGCTGCAGCTCGTCTTCGGCGGTCAGCAACTCTTCGCGGCGGGTGCCGGAACGGTTGATGTTGATCGCCGGGAACACGCGCTTCTCGGCGATCCGCCGATCCAACGGCAGTTCCATGTTGCCGGTGCCTTTGAATTCCTCGTAGATCACCTCGTCCATCTTCGAGCCGGTTTCCACCAGCGCGGTGGCGATGATGGTCAACGAACCGCCTTCCTCGATATTGCGCGCGGCACCGAAGAAACGCTTGGGCTTCTCCAGGGCATGGGCGTCGACACCACCGGTGAGCACCTTGCCGGAGCTCGGGATCACGGTGTTGTAGGCACGCGCCAGACGGGTGATGGAGTCGAGCAGGATAACCACGTCCTTCTTGTGCTCGACCAGACGCTTGGCCTTCTCGATCACCATCTCGGCGACCTGCACGTGGCGGGTCGGCGGCTCGTCGAAGGTCGAGGCGACCACTTCGCCGCGCACGGTGCGCTGCATCTCGGTCACTTCTTCCGGGCGCTCGTCGATCAGCAGGACGATCAGGTGGCACTCGGGATTGTTGCGCGCGATGTTAGCCGCGATGTTCTGCAACATGATGGTCTTGCCGGCCTTCGGCGGCGCCACGATCAGGCCGCGCTGGCCCTTGCCGATCGGCGCGCAGAGGTCGATCACCCGCCCGGTAATGTCTTCGGTGGAGCCGTTACCGGCTTCCATGAGCAGGCGCTTGGTGGGGAACAGCGGCGTCAGGTTCTCGAACAGAATCTTGTTCTTGGCGTTTTCCGGGCGATCGTAGTTGATCGTATCGACCTTGAGCAGGGCAAAATAACGCTCGCCTTCTTTCGGCGGACGAATCTTGCCGACTATGGTATCGCCGGTACGCAAGTTGAAGCGGCGAATCTGGCTCGGCGAGACGTAGATGTCGTCGGGGCCAGCGAGGTACGAGGCATCCGCGGAGCGGAGAAAGCCGAAACCGTCCTGGAGAATCTCCAGCACGCCATCACCGGAGATTTCCTCACCGCTTTTAGCGTGTTTTTTCAACAGCGAGAAAATCACGTCCTGCTTGCGCGAACGGGCCATGTTTTCCAGGCCCTGTTGTTCGGCGAGTTCCAGCAGTTCGGTGATCGGCTTTTGCTTGAGTTCGGTCAGATTCATAGGAATGACGTAATTCATGAAGGAGGGGAAATAAGCTATTCAGCTTGGGAGGCCGCGCCGCTAAAAGGCGATTGGATCGCCAGCGTGTATCGAAGGTATTCGCGTAGGAATGCGTCGGCGACGGCTTGCAGGGGGCTGCATAGGAAATGCAGCGAGGCCGAATGTAACACCGGCTTTATTGGCACGTCCAGCATTCAGGCAGAAAAAAGCCCCGCAATTTGCGGGGCTTCTGTCATTCGGGGCAACTTAGATATTGCTGTCGAGGAAGGCTGCCAGCTGCGACTTGGACAGCGCGCCGACCTTGGTGGCTTCGACATTGCCGTTCTTGAACAGCATCAGGGTCGGGATACCACGCACGCCGTATTTCGGCGGAGTGTTCTGGTTTTCGTCGATGTTCAGCTTGCAGACCTTGAGTTTGCCTTGGTAAGTCTGGGCGATCTCATCGAGCACCGGGGCAATCATCTTGCACGGGCCGCACCACTCAGCCCAGTAATCGACCAGCACCGGACCCTCGGCCTGTATGACGTCCTGGTCGAAGCTGGCATCGCTGACATTGGTGATGAATTCGCTCATGGAAAGTCTCCGTGTTCGGAAGCAAAAAGTGGTCGCCATGATAGCCCGCCTTTCCCGGCACAGGAAGGCGAACGCCATTGAGCTTATCTATAGGCCTTGGCGAAGCGCTGCGCAACTCACACCGCGCTTGGCCGGTGCCGGCTCCTGACGCGTCAAATTGGCGGATCGCCAGGCACTCGACAACGGCCTGCGACATCAGTATGCGTTGGCGTGCCAGGCCTATCGTGGCACGATGGCGGCGTTCCGCATCGAGAAAGCCTGATCATGCCGCATACCCCTGCAGAGTCATTTCCCTTGATCGCAGCCATCGACCTGGGTTCCAACAGCTTCCACATGGTGTTGGCCAAGGCCGATCACGGCGAACTGCGCATCCTCGAACGCTTGGGCGACAAGGTGCAGCTGGCCGCCGGTATCGACGAGCTGCGCCTGCTCAGCGAGGACGCCATGCAGCGCGGCCTCGACTGCCTGCGGCGGTTCGCCCAACTGACCGCCAGCCTGCCGGAGGGTGCGGTGCGTATCGTCGGCACCAATGCCCTGCGCGAGGCGCGTAACAGCGGCGAATTCATCCGCCGCGCCGAGGAAATCCTCGGCCACCCGGTCGAGGTCATTTCCGGCCGCGAAGAAGCGCGCCTGATCTACCTCGGCGTGTCCCACAGCATCGCCGACACCCCGGGCAAGCGCCTGGTGACCGATATCGGCGGCGGCAGTACCGAGTTCATCATTGGCCAGCGTTTCGAGCCGTTGCTGCGCGAGAGCCTGCAGATGGGCTGCGTGAGCTACACCCAGCGCTACTTCAAGGACGGCAAGATCACCCCGGCACGCTACGCCCAGGCCTACACCGCCGCCCGCCTGGAGATCATGGGTATCGAGCATGCATTACGCCGGCTCGGCTGGCAGGATGCGGTCGGCGCGGCCGGCACCATCAAAGCCATCGGCCTGGCGATCCAGGCCGCGGGGCTGGGCAGCGGCGAGATCAACCCGGACGGCCTGGCCTGGCTCAAGCGCAAAATATTCAAGATCGGGGACGTGGACAAGCTCGACCTCGACGGCATCAAAGCGGATCGCCGCGGGATATTCCCTGCCGGCCTGGCCATCCTCGAAGCGATTTTCGATGCCTGCGAGATCGAGCGCATGTCGCATTCCGAAGGCGCCCTGCGCGAAGGCGTGCTCTACGACCTGATCGGCCGCCATCACCACGAAGACGTGCGCCAGCGCACCCTGAGCGCGCTGATGGAGCGTTACCACGTCGACCTGGAGCAAGCCGCCCGGGTCGAGCACAAGGCCCTGGAAGCCCTCGATCAAGTGGCCGACAGCTGGGAGCTGGGCGACGAATGGCATCGCGAACTGCTGATCTGGGCGGCCCGCGTGCATGAGCTGGGCCTGGACATCGCCCACTACCAGTACCACAAGCACGGCGCCTACCTGATCGAACACTCCGACCTGGCCGGCTTCTCACGCATGGATCAGCAGATGCTCGCTCTGCTGGTGCGCGGTCACCGACGCAATATCCCCAAGGACAAGTTGGGCGAGTTCGGCGACGAAGGCATCAAGCTGGTTCGTCTGTGCGTGCTGCTGCGTTTCGCCATTCTGTTCCATCACATCCGCAGTACCCAGGAGATGCCCCGGGTTCAGCTAGAGGCCAGCGCGCAGAGCCTGGAAATAGTGTTTCCCGCGGGTTGGCTGAACGCCAACCCGCTGACCCAAGCGGATTTCACTCAGGAAGCGGGCTGGCTCAAACGCATCGACATCGAACTCAGCGTGCGCTGACCAGCGGCACCGTCAGCTTTTCCAGCAACCCGGCCTGGGCGCTGCGCGGGTTCTGGTTGCCGGTCGGGCTGCTGCGCAGGTAGCGGCCGTCCGCTTGCAGCACCCAGCTCTGGGTGTTGTCGCTCAGGTAGGCCTCCAGTTCTTTTTTCACCCGCATGACCAATTTCTTGCCTTCCACCGGGAAGCAGGTCTCGACCCGCTTGTCCAGATTGCGCTCCATCCAGTCGGCACTGGACAGGTAGACCTTCTCCTCGCCCTCGTTGAGGAAATAGAACACCCGCGTGTGTTCGAGGAAGCGGCCGATGATCGAGCGCACCTGAATATTGTGCGACACCCCGGCAATACCCGGACGCAGGCAGCACATGCCGCGCACCACCAGATCGATGCGCACCCCGGTCTGGCTGGCCTTGTACAACGCGCGGATGATCTTCGCGTCGGTCAACGAGTTGAACTTGGCGATGATGTGCGCCGGCTTACCCTCGCTGGCCAGGGCGGTTTCCTTGGCGATCATGTCGAGCAGGGTTTTCTTCAGGGTGAAGGGCGCATGCAGCAGTTTCTTCATGCGCAGGGTCTTGCCCATGCCGATCAACTGGCTGAACATCTTCGCCACATCCTCGCCGAGGGCCACATCGGCGGTGAGCAGGCTGTAGTCGGTGTACAGCTTGGCGTTGCCGGCATGGTAGTTGCCGGTGCCCAGGTGCGCGTAGCGGACGATCTCGCCGCTCTCGCGACGCAGAACCAACATCATCTTGGCGTGGGTCTTGAACCCGACCACCCCATAGATCACCACCGCACCGGCCGCCTGCAAGCGGCTGGCCAGGGCCAGGTTGGACTCCTCGTCGAAGCGCGCACGCAGCTCGATCACCGCGGTGACTTCCTTGCCGTTGCGCGCCGCCTCGACCAGCGCATCGACGATTTCCGAGTTGGCGCCGCTGCGGTACAGGGTCTGCTTGATCGCCAGCACGTGCGGATCTTTCGCCGCCTGACGGAGCAGATCGACCACCGGGGTGAAGGACTCGAACGGGTGCAGCAGCAGGATGTCCTGCTTGCTGATCACGCTGAAGATGTTGTCGCTGTTCTGCAGCAGCTTGGGGATCACCGGGGTGAACGGCGAATACTGCAGCTCCGGATGACTGGCCAGGCCGGTGATGCTGAACAGGCGGGTCAGGTTGACCGGGCCGCCGACCCGATACAACTCGCTCTCGCTCAGGCTGAACTGCTTGAGCAGGTAATCCAGCAGCGGCCGCGGGCAGGTGTCGACCACCTCCAGACGCACCGCATCGCCGTAACGCCGCGAAAACAGCTCGCCACGCAGGGCGCGGGCCAGATCCTCGACGTCTTCGGTGTCCACCGACAGGTCGGCGTTGCGGGTCAGACGGAACTGGTAGCAGCCCTTGACCTTCATGCCCTGGAACAGGTCGTCGGCATGGGCGTGGATCATCGAGGAGAGGAACACGTAGTTGTCGCCAGCGCCACCGACTTCCTCGGGCACCTTGATGATCCGCGGCAGCAGGCGCGGCGCCGGGATGATCGCCAGGCCCGAGTCGCGGCCGAAGGCGTCGATGCCCTCCAGCTCGACGATGAAGTTCAGGCTCTTGTTCACCAGCAAGGGAAACGGGTGGGTCGGATCCAGACCGATCGGCGTGATGATCGGCGCGATCTCGTCGCGGAAATAGCGGCGCACCCAGGCCTTCAACTTGGTGTTCCAGTGACGCCGGCGGATAAAGCGCACCCGGTGCTTCTCCAGCGCCGGCAACAGGGTGTCGTTGAGAATCGCGTACTGCCGGCTAACCTGTTCGTGCGCCAGCTCGGAGATCCGCGCCAGCGCCTGGTGCGGCTGCAAGCCATCGGCGGCGGCCTGTTCGCGGGCGAAGTTGATCTGCTTCTTCAGGCCGGCCACGCGAATCTCGAAGAACTCATCCAGATTGCTGGAGAAAATCAGCAGGAACTTCAGCCGCTCCAGCAACGGGTAGGACTCATCCAGCGCCTGCTCCAGCACGCGAATGTTGAATTGCAGTTGCGACAACTCACGGTGGATATACAGGCTGCTGTCGTCCAGGCTCGGCACCACCATGGGCGGCGCTGGCGTGGGCGTTTCGATCGGCAGCAGGATTTCCGCTGGCAGTTCGGCGACGGCCGCTTCGGCAGTCTGCAATTCGCTCTGGGGGAGTCCTTCGGTAGTCATTGGATCGTCCTGGCGGGACTAGTGCCCCTGCTGTAACAGTTCTGCCGCACGCACGGCGAAATAGGTAAGGATGCCATCGGCACCGGCACGCTTGAAAGCGGTCAGCGACTCGAGAATCACCGCCTCGCTCAACCAGCCATTCTGGATCGCGGCCATGTGCATGGCGTACTCGCCACTGACTTGATAGACAAAGGTTGGCACGCGGAATTCCTCTTTGACCCGCCAGAGGATGTCCAGGTAGGGCATGCCCGGCTTGACCATCACCATGTCGGCGCCTTCGGCCAGATCGGCGGCCACTTCATGCAGCGCCTCGTCGCCGTTGGCCGGATCCATCTGGTAGCTGGCCTTGTTGGCCTTGCCGAGGTTGGCCGCCGAGCCCACGGCATCGCGGAACGGGCCGTAGTAGGCGCTGGCGTACTTGGCCGAGTAGGCCATGATGCGCACATTGGGGAAATCGGCCAGCTCCAGGGTCTCGCGGATGGCCTGCACCCGACCGTCCATCATGTCCGAGGGCGCCACCACCTGGGCGCCGGCCTCGGTATGGGACAGCGCCTGTTTGACCAGGGCGTCGACGGTGACGTCGTTTTGCACGTAGCCGTCTTCGTCGAGAATGCCGTCCTGACCGTGGGTAGTGAAAGGATCCAGGGCCACGTCGCTGATGATGCCCAGCTCCGGGAATTTCTCGCGCAAGGCGCGAATCGCGCGCTGGGCGATGCCTTGCGGGTTCCAGGCTTCCTCGGCGAGCAGGGATTTCTTTTCCAGCGGCGTCACCGGAAACAGTGCCAATGCCGGAATACCCAGGGCCACCCAGTGCTCGGCTTCCTTGAGCAGCAGGTCGATGGACAGACGCTCGACCCCCGGCATCGAGGCGATCGCCTCGCGGCGGTTGTCGCCGTCGAGGACGAACACCGGCAGAATCAGGTCGTCGACACTCAAGCGATTTTCGCGCACCAGGCGCCGGGAAAAGTCATCGCGCCGATTGCGCCGCAGGCGGGTGGCGGGAAACAGGCGATTGGCAGGGGTAAAGCTCACGGCAGACTCCAGAGCCCGCACGAACGGGCGAGCGTGACAGTTATAAGCCATCATTATGACCAAATGATGACGGTCGCAGGCGAAACTGCGCCAATGCGTCGCGCCGGCCTGCCGCGTCATTGTGCCCAGCATGCCCAGCGTCGTCGAGCGACGCGCGGTTTTCCCGAGCGGCGCAGGGGAGTAGGCTGAGCGCCTGATCACTTGGCCGCCCCCATGTTCGAAACTCTTCTGCAGCAATTTGGCTATCCCGCGGTGCTGCTCGGCACCTTTCTCGAAGGCGAAATGTCGCTGCTGCTGGCGGCTTACCTGGCTCTGCGCGGCTACCTGAGCATCGAACTGGTGGTGTTGTTCGCCTTCTGCGGCACCTACGCCAGCGATCTGCTGTGGTATTTCCTCGGCCGTCGCCATGGCCGCCGCATCCTCGCCCGCCGCCCGCACTGGCAGGGTCTGGGCGACAAGGCATTGCTGCTTCTGCGCCGGCATCCGGATTTGTGGGTATTGGGCTTTCGCTTCATCTACGGCATGCGCACGGTGATGCCGCTGGCCATCGGCCTGTCCGGCTATTCATGGCGACGCTACCTGCTGTTGGACGCCATCGGCGTAGCCTGCTGGGCCACCGGCCTGGGCCTGGCGGCCTATCAGTTGGGCGCGGCACTGGAAACCATTCTCGGCGACTTCCGTCGTTACCAGCTGTACGTCTTCGGCGCGCTGCTGCTGATCGGCCTGGGTTTCTGGCTGCGCCAGCGCCTGCGTCGCTCGGCGCATTGAGCCGCCCCGCCAGAACCCGATCCGCGCGCGATCCAGCCGGCAAAACCATGGCGGGCAGAAGGTAATTCATGCCGAGCCATATCGCGGCCTAAGCCCAAGGGCTAGGATTACCGGGAAGCCCCTCGCCCTGCCCCGGCGGCGCTCGCAGCGAATAGCGCGCCATTGAATGACGAAGAGCAGCAGGCTAAACAGTGGCTTTGCGCAGCAGAACCGCGTCAACGGCCTCTAGGCAGCAGATTCAACTCGTCGAGGATCGGCCGCCGACTCGTAAAAATTTGCCCAGCCGCCCTGGCTCGGCCCAGTGACCAGGAGTTCTTAATGAACAAAAAAGTAGCGGTGATTCTTTCCGGCTGCGGCGTTTACGACGGCGCCGAGATCCATGAAAGCGTTATTACCCTGCTGCGCCTCGACCAGCGCGGCGCCAAGGTGCACTGCTTTGCGCCCGACGTGCCGCAACTGCACGTGGTCGATCATTACAGCGGCGATGAAATGGACGAGACGCGCAACGTCCTGGTGGAGGCCGCCCGCATCGCCCGCGGCAAGATCAAGGACGTCCGCGAACTGCACGTAGACGATTTCGACGCCCTGATCCTGCCTGGGGGCTTTGGCGTGGCCAAGAATCTCTCCGACTTCGCCATCAGCGGCGCCAACTGCACGGTGCAGGCCGACGTCCTCAACGCCACCCAGGCCTTCGTCAAGGCCGGCAAACCGGTCGGCCTGATCTGCATCGCCCCGGTTCTGGCGGCCAAAATCTTCGGCCGCGGGGTGGTGTGCACCATCGGCAACGACCATGAAACCGCCGCCGCACTGGCCCAGATGGGCACCATTCACCACGAGTGCGAGGTCAGCGAAATTATCGAAGATCACCCGCACAAGCTGGTCAGCACGCCAGCCTACATGCTCGCCCAGTCGATCAGCGAAGCGGCCTCGGGCATCAACAAGCTGGTCGACCGGGTGCTCGAACTGACCCAGATCTAGGCCGAACCGGCCAATGCGCGCGGCACACCCGCCGCGCCTCTGGCCAAGCACGGCCAGCTGCTGCAGCGTGGGTCACATCTCGCAAAGGCAGGCACCATGACCACTCCACCTCTCGAACTCAGCCAAGAGCTGCATCAGGCCGTGAGCGGCTTTTTCCAACGCATCCCGTTCAACCAGATGCTGGGCATCCAGCTCGGCGATCTGAGTCCGCAGCGAGTGACCATGCAGCTGCCGATGCAGGATCAGCTAATTGGCAACTTCGTCCACGGCATCCTGCATGGCGGGGTAATCGCCTCGTTGCTGGATGTCGCCGGGGGTGCCATGGCGCTGATCGGCGCTTTCGACAAGCACCGGCACCTGTCCAGCCAGGAGCGCCTGACGCGACTGTCCAAGCTGGGCACCATCGACCTGCGCATCGACTACCTGCGCCCCGGTCGCGGCCAGCACTTCACCGTCAACGCCGTGCTGCTGCGCTCCGGCAACAAGGTCGCGGTGGTGCGCAGCGAACTGCACAGCGATGACGGCACCCTGGTCGCGGTAGGTACCGGCACCTACCTGTGCGGTTAGCCGGCGCCTGGTATCAGCCTCGCATCAGGCGGGTCAGAATACGATCCAGCGCGTTGGCAAACGCCTGCCGCTCGCGTTCGCCGTAAGGCCCCTGGCCACCACCGACCTGGCCCTGCTCGCGCAGATCGGTAAACAAATTGCGCACCGCCAGGCGCTCGCCCATGTTGCCCTCATCGAATTCCTTGCCGCGCGGATCGAGAGCGGCAACGCCCTTCTTCACCAGCCGATCGGCCAGCGGCACGTCGCTACAGATGACCAACTCGCCAGGCACGGCATGCTCCACCAGGTAATCATCCGCCGCATCCGGGCCACTCGGCACCACGATCAGGCGCACGCAAGCGTAGGCCGGCTTGGTTTGCGCCTGACCGGCCACCAGCACCACCTCGAAGCGGCGCTTGAGGGCGAACTTGACCAACTGATCGCGCGCGGCACGCGGGCAGGCATCGGCATCGATCCAGACACGCATAATCGTTGTTTCCTCCGTCTGCGGGAGACTGTCGGACGCTGGCGTGTGTAGCAAGAACGCCAGGGATTAAATGGATTGTTTCTCTGTCAACCGAGGCTAAGGACGCCCCGCAAACTGTCTTCTCTAGCACCCGTCACCACTGCTGCGTGACCGCAATATCAAAACAATCATAAATAGCCATCATATGATGGCTATTTATGAATATAATCGCGCCTCCACCATATATACCCAAAAAGTATTTTGGCCCTCGTGTCCATGAGGGCTTGGCAGGGATAGCCAGCAGCCATGCATGCCAAGCGGATTTCCTCGACCCGGCGCTAGAGCCGGAGGTTTTCCTCAAACGATGGATGAGTCCCCATGACATCTCGTGGCTTGCTCGCGCTTCTGGTGTGCGCCTCCCTGCAGTTGAGCGGCTGCGCCGCCTTTCGCAGTTACGACAACGAACTGACCCAGACCGGCCTGCAATTGCAGGGCGGTAACGTCGATGCGGCCCTGGCACTGCTCGAAAAGAACAACACCGGCGAAAACAAAGACCTCCTCTATTTCCTCGAGAAGGGCGAGCTGCTGCGCGCCAAAGGCGACCTCCAGGCTAGCCAGGACGCCTGGCGCAGTGCCGACCAGGCCGTGCTCGTCTGGGAAGACGCCGTGCGCGGCGATCCGGCCAAATACCTGGGCGAGTTTGGCAGCTTCCTGGTCAACGACCGTGTACGCCGCTATGAAGGCTACGACTACGAGAAGGTCATGCTGACCACCCAGATGGCGCTCAACCAGTTGGCCCTGGGCGATTTCGAAGCCGCCAGAACGGAAATCAAAAAGACCCATGAGCGCGAAGCGCTGATCGCCGAGTTACGCGACAAGGAATACCTCAAACGCGAGGAAGAAGCCGAGAAACAGGGCATCACCGCCCAATTCAAGGATCTTCAGGGCTATCCGGTCGAGGCGCTCAACGCCCCCGAAGTGGTCAATCTGAAAAACAGCTATCAGAGCGCGTTCAGCCATTACCTTTCGGGTTTCGTTTATGAAGCGCTCGGCGAGAAAGGCCTTGCGGCGCCCGGGTACCGCAAGGCTGCCGAGCTGCTCCCCAACACCCCGCTGCTTGAGCAAGCGCTGCTCGACCTGGACAGCAAGGCACCGCTGGACATAGGCCAGAGCGAAGTACTAGTGGTGGTACAGAGCGGCCTCGCCCCCTCTCGCGCCTCGATCCGCATTCCGTTGCCGATTCCGACCAGCAACGGCCTGATCATCACCCCGCTGTCTTTCCCGGTGATCAAAGCGGACACCTCGACACCACGCATCGCCGGTCTGAGCCTGGACGAGCAGACGCTGAGCCTGACTCAGCTGAACAGCATCGAGGCCATGTCCCGTCGTGCCCTGCGCGACGACATGCCCGGCATCATCCTGCGCACCAGCGTTCGCGCGGCCACCCGCAGCGTGGCGCAAAAGCAGCTGAACGATATCAACCCGCTGGCCGGCTTGGCCGTCGGTATTGCCTCGGCCATTACCGAGGGCGCCGACGAACGCACCTGGCGCACCTTACCGGACAACACGCAGATCGCTCGCCTGCGCCTGGCCAAGGGCGAACACCGGCTGCGCCTGCCGACCGCGGCCGGCAGCACGCTGGTAACCATCAAGGTCGAGCGGGACTATCAGGTGATTCCATTGCGGGTCACCGGCAGTCAAGTCTTCACCAGCGGCAATGCTGCCCACACCATCACCCCCGCCGCAGGGCAGCCCCTGGCCCTGGCCAACGACATTTAAAGGAGAAGCAGCATGCCTCGCACTATTCTCGCCCTACTCGGCCTGGCCTTGCTCGCCGGTTGTGCCACCCCTCCGCCTGCGGCACCGGGCAGCGCCGCCAGCAAGGTGGTATCGCTGGGAAGCATGGAACACATCGAAGTCGATGCCATGCGCGTCGCCCGCGAGAACGGCTTCCTCACCGTCAAGGTCGCGCTGCGCAATACCAGCCACAAGAACAAATCGATGTATTACCGCTTTGCCTGGCTGGGTAGCGATGGTTTCCCGGTCGCCGACGAGGAAAGCTGGAAGAGCCTGACCCTTTACGGCACCCAGACCAGTTACCTGCCCGCCATCGCGCCGGTACCGCATGCCAGCGACTTCCGCCTGGAAGTGCAGACTCCGGAAAACTCCGTCAACCTGTTCCGTTAAGAGAGCCTCACGATGCTGTTTACCCGCCTTTCCCTCATCGCCACCTTGTGCCTGCTGATCGCGGGCTGCGCGTCCACCTCCTCGCCGGTACTCGGCGGCGGCAATATCAGCTACGGCGACAGCAAGGCCGTCGAGTTGGTGACCAACGAGTTCGGCTCCACCGACCTGCAGATGATCGCCGAGTCGATGACCCGTTCGCTGGCTCAATCGGGCATTCTTCAGGGCCGTCCGGTGGTACAGGTGTACGACGTGAAGAACAAGACCAGCGAGTACATCGACACCCGCGAGATCACCACCTCGATCAAGACCCAGCTGATGAAAAGCGGTACCGCCCGCTTCGCCAGCGACAACGTTGACATGCAGAGCCAGGTCGACCAGCTCAAGCTGCAGAACCAGAGCGGCCTGTACAAGAACTCCACGGTGAGCAAGACCGGCAACATGATCGCGGCGCAATACCGCCTGGAAGGCTCGATCAGCTCCATCGTCAAACGCAGCAGCAGCTACAAGGACGTGTTCTACAAGTTCAGCCTGCAATTGGTCGACGTGGAGAGCGGTCTGGCCGAATGGATGGACGAAAAAGAAATCCGCAAGACCACGGAGCGTTGATATGCGAGTCTTGATTGGATTGTTCGCCCTGGGTCTGGCCTGCATCGCCCAGGCAGCGCCAAAAGTCGCGGTGAGCGACCTGGCCTACGAAGAGCGTGTGCGTGAATACATTCACCTGACCAGCGCCCAGAGCCAGGCCCAGGTCAACGGTTTCGCCGGCAGCGCCTCGTCCAGCTATACCGAAGTGGAAGGAACCTACAGCTACATCGAGCGCGGAGAACTGCGCAAGTTCACCGGCGACATCAAGGGCGAAATCCTCAAGTCGCGGATGTTCCAGCTGATCCAGGGCAAGCCCTATACCGCCAAGGAGAACGAAGGCCTCTACGACGTGATTGCACGGATTCGCCAAGGCCACTTCCAGGGCGCCGACTACGTGCTGTTCGGCACCCTGTCGGACATCGACTTCCGCCAGGACATCAACGACATCGCCAATACCGACAGCTACTCCAAGGTACTTGGCCTGACGCTGGTGGCGGACTTCAGCCTGATTGACACCAGAACCCATGAGATCACCTCGGCCTTCACCGCCATCGGCGAAGGACAGGATGTCAAGCTGGTCAACGGCCAAGACGGACGCATCACGCCCAATCGCGGCCGGGTGATTCGTGATGTCTCCAAAGCTATCGGCGAGGATGTGGCCCGGCAACTGCAGGAACAGCTGCTGGGAACCGCCAGCAACGGTAGCGGTAGCTACCCGGCACGCA
Source organism: Pseudomonas sp. sp1636 (assembly GCF_030376615.1). GTDB lineage: Bacteria > Pseudomonadota > Gammaproteobacteria > Pseudomonadales > Pseudomonadaceae > Aquipseudomonas. Next base: position 163,321 of record NZ_JARRAB010000005.1, on the reverse strand, counting down.
ACCAACTACCGCCGGACGAACCCGCTCAGATCCTGCAATAAGCAGAAGGCGGCCGAAAGGCCGCCTTCTTTCATTGCGCAGAACGCCCAATCAGGCCGGCGCGCGGCGCACCGTCGCCAGCAGCGCCGCCGCCGCGACAAACAGCATGCCGAAGCTGCGGTTCATGATGCGCTGCTGACGCGGCGAACGCAGGGCGCGCAGCACCCGCACCGCCAGCCCGGTGTAACCGGCCATGACCACCAGATCGACGCAGATCATGGTCACCCCCATCAGCAGGTACTGCGCCAGCAATGGCGCCTGCGGATCGAGGAACTGCGGCAGCACCGCCAGCATGAAGACGATGGCCTTGGGGTTGCTGAAATTCACCAGAAAGCCGCGCAACACCAACGTCAGCGGCCGCCCCAGTGGCCGCTCGGCTTGTGCCGTCATATCGCTGGGCAAGGCCCGCCATTGGCGATAGCCGAGGTACACCAGATAGACCACGCCGAACCACTTGATCAGGCTGAACGCCACTTCCGACGCGGCCAGAATCGCCCCGACGCCGGCGGCGACGATGGCGATCTGCAGCGCCAGGCCCAACTGCAGGCCCAGCGCGTTCCAGTAACCGCGCCAGAAACCGTATTGCACCCCGGCGGACATCGAGGCAATGGCCCCGGCCCCCGGCGACAGGCTGATCAGCCAGCAGGCGACAAAGAACGCAAGCCAGGTTTCGAGCGCCATGACGGATACCTCAAACAGAATGATGAAGGGCTGCCAGCGAGCAGAGGCAGGTGCTCTAGCCTACCTCTTGTCGCTGGCCGCGCCCAGCCGGCGAATCAGTCAGGCGAACCTTTGCGCAGCTGCACCGGCTGCAGCTCTTCCTTACGGGCACGAGCACGAGCCGAACGCATGCGAATATTGATCGCCTCCACCGCCAGCGAGAAGGCCATGGCGAAGTACACATAGCCCTTGGGCACGTGCACGCCGAAGGCTTCGGCGATCAGGACGGTTCCGACCACGATCAGGAACGACAGGGCGAGCATCTTCAGACTCGGGTGTTTGTCGATAAAGGCGCTGATGGTGCCGGCCGAAAGCATCATCACTATCACCGAGATGACGATGGCGGCAATCATCACCGGCACGTTGTCGACCAGGCCGACCGCGGTGATCACCGAGTCCAGGGAGAAGATGATGTCGATAATGGCGATCTGCACGATGATCCCGATAAAGCCGTAGGCCTTGCCGCCGGCCGGCTGGCCATCCTCTTCGCCTTCCAGGCTGTGGTAGATCTCCGCCGTGCTCTTGAACAGCAGGAACAGGCCGCCGAAGAACAGAATCAGGTCACGCCCGGAGAAGCCTTCGCCGAAGACCTGGAACAGATCGGCGGTCAGGCGCATCACCCAGCTGATCGACAGCAACAGCATGATTCGCGTGCCCATGGCCAGGGCCAGGCCGAAAAAGCGCGCCTTGGGTTGCTGGGCCTTGGGCAGACGGCTGACCAGGATCGAGATAAAGATGATGTTGTCGATGCCGAGGACGATTTCCAGGGCGGTCAGGGTCAGAAAAGCGACCCAGAGTTCAGGGTTGGCCAGCCATTCCATAGGGGTTAGATCTCGAGCTTGCGGGGAGCGGGAAGTTCGCCATTACGCCAACGGCGCACGGCTTTCTGGAAGAACAGACTGTTGGGCACCTGCACCCAGGTGCCAGGCGCATCGCCACTGAGGTCTTCCAGGGTGGTGTAGAACAGGTTGATGTCCACAACCCGGCCTCTGACCCCGGGCTTATCGGCACTCTCGATCACCTCGACGCAGTCGCCAATGCGGAACGGCGTCAGAACGAAGATCAACAGCGCGCAGAACATATTGGAGAGCACGCTCCAGATGGCGAAGAACGCCACCGCCGCCACCGCGACAAATCCGCTGAGTGCCGCCCACAGCACCTGCGCGGAAACGCCCAAACGCTCCAGCACCAACATCAAGGCACTGCCGATGATCAGCCAGCGCAGACCGCCCCGCAGCGGCAGCAAGAGCCCTGCGGGCAGCTGCGGGTAACGCGCAGCCAGACGACCCAGGCCGCGCGCCAGCAAAAATTGCAGCAGCCAGGCCAACAGCAGAATCAGCAACACCTGAGCGCCACCCAGCAGCGGCTCGCGGTAGACGCTCAACCATTCCCAGCTGGCGCTACTCAACTGGCCGCCTCCAGCTCGGCCTGCAAGGCCTCGAGGGTTTCCAGCGCGTGCAACCAGCGTTCTTCCAGGTCGGCCTCATGGCTCTTCAGCTTGGCTTGCTCGGCCAGCGCGTCGCGCAGTTGATTCTTGCTGGTCGCCTCGTAGATCGCCGTGTCGCCCAGCCGGGCCTCCACCGCCGCCAGGCGCTCATGCAGTTGGCCGAGCTCCTTTTCCAGTTGGTCGGCGGCCCGCTTGAGCGGCGCCAGCTGCTGGCGCAGCGCCGCGGCGGCCTGGCGCTGGGCGCGTTTGTCGGTCTTGTCCAGGTTGCTTTCGGCGCTGCTGACGGGCGCCTGCCTGCTCCGGAAGTCCGCCAACCAGCGCGCATAGTCTTCGAGGTCGCCATCGAACGGCTGCACCCGGCCATCGGCGACCAGGAGGAACTCATCGGTGGTACTTTTCAGCAGATGCCGATCATGCGAGACCACCACCACCGCGCCGGAGAATTCCTGCAGGGCCATGGTCAGCGCCAGGCGCATCTCCAGGTCGAGGTGGTTGGTCGGTTCATCGAGCAGCAACAGATTGGGCTTGCCCCAGGCGATCAAGGCCAGGGCCAGGCGCGCCTTTTCGCCACCGGAAAAGTTCAGCACCGGCTCGTCGCAGCGCGGGCCGCGGAAGTCGAAACCGCCGAGAAAGTCGCGCAGAGTCTGCTCGCGTTCGGTCGGGGCCAGGCGCTGGAAGTGCAAGAGCGGGCTGGCCTTGTCGTCGAGGGCGTCGAGCTGATGCTGGGCGAAATAGCCCACCGCCAGGTTCTCGCCACGCTGCAGGCGGCCGCCGATGGGTTGCAACTCGCCTGCCAGATTCTTGATCAGGGTCGATTTACCGGCCCCGTTGGGTCCGAGCAAGCCCAGGCGCGCGCCGGGCGCCAGCTGCAGCTTGACCTGTTCGAGCACCGCCTTGTCGCCATAACCGAGGCGGCCTTCGCTCAAGTCCAGCAGCGGGCTGGAAATCTTGCTGGCCTCGCGAAAGCTGAAGTCGAACGGCGAGTCGACATGCGCGGCGGACAGCTCCTCCATGCGCTCCAGCGCCTTGATCCGGCTTTGCGCCTGGCGCGCCTTGGTCGCTTGGGCCTTGAAGCGGGCAATGTACTTTTCCATGTGCGCGCGCTGCGCCTGCTGCTTCTCGAACGCCTGCTGCTGCTGGGCCAGGCGCTCGGCGCGGGCGCGCTCGAAGGCCGAATAGCCGCCGCGATAGAGGGTCAACTTGCGCTGCTCGACATGGGCGATGTGATCGACCACCGCATCGAGGAAGTCGCGGTCGTGGGAAATCAGCAGCAGCGTGCCGGGATAACTCTGCAGCCAGCCCTCCAGCCAGAGGATCGCATCCAGATCCAGGTGGTTGGTCGGCTCGTCGAGCAGCAGCAGGTCGGATGGGCACATCAGCGCCTGGGCCAGGTTCAGGCGCATGCGCCAGCCGCCGGAGAAATCGCCGACCCGGCGATCCATCTGCGCACTCTCGAAACCCAGGCCGGCGAGCAATTTGCGCGCCCGCGCATCGGCACTGTAACCGTCGAGGTTATCCAGCTCGGTGTGCAGGCGCGCAATCGCGACGCCATCGTGCGCCGCCTCGGCCACCACCAACTCGGCCTGCACCCGGCGCAGCTGCACGTCGCCATCGAGCACATAGTCCACCGCCTGGCGCTCGACCGCGTCGATCTCCTGGCGCATATGGGCAATGCGCCAGTCGGCGGGGATCAGGCAGTCGCCCGCGTCCGCGCTGAGTTCGCCGCGCAACAAGGCGAACAGGCTGGATTTGCCGGCGCCGTTGGCGCCGATCAGACCGGCTTTCTGGCCGGGATGCAGGGTCAGCTCGGCGTCTTCTAGCAGACGCTGGGGACCACGCTGTAAAGTGAGGTTCTGGAGTCGGATCATAATGGCGGCGGAGTCTACCAGAGTCGCCCGCCGCACACCCGGAAAGCACCATGCATCCTGACCTGTGGCGATTCGCCGAAGACCTCTATCGCCGCCCCGGCGTCGAGAGCGCCTGCCTGCACCTGCAGAGTCGGGGTGGCGATATTTGCCTGCTGCTCTGCGGCGCCTGGCTCGGCCGCCGCGGCGTGGCCTGCAGCGCCGAACGCGCCGACGGCCTGCGCGCCATCGCCCAGCCCTGGCAGCGCGAGGTGGTCAGCGTGCTCAGGCAGATCCGCCAGCAATGGCGCGCCGCCGCCCACCGCGACCGCGCCCTGACGGCGCTGCGCGAGCAGATCAAGCAACTTGAACTGGCGGCCGAACGCGAACTATTGCAGCGCCTGGCGTCAGCCAGCCATGCCTGGCCGAGCGACGGCGCCGAGCACATCCACGACTGGCTGCACGCGCTGGCCCCCGTCAACACGGGGGCCAACCGCGACGCACTGCATCTGCTGCGCGCCGCAGCCCTGCAACCTTAGGACGCGGTAGGCGGGGTGCCGGCGGCTGCGGCGGGCACTGCTGGCGAGCTGACCACCGGCTCTGCCGCCGCGGGCTTGGCGGCCGCTTTAGGAGCCGGTTTCGCCGCAGGCCGAGCCACGGGCTTAGTTGTCGGCTTGGCTGCAGCTGGCTTAACCGCAGGCTTAGCCACCGCGGGCTGGGTTCTGCTGGCGGCCGGTTTTTTCGCTGCCGGCTTGGCCGCTGCTTTGGCGACAGGTTTACTGGCTGCAGGGGTAGCGACCACTGGCTTCGCCGTGGACTTGAGCGGCGCCTTGCCGGCCGGTCTCGCGGCGGCGGGCTTGTTTGCGGCAGGCTTACTGGCCGCCGGCTTGGCCGCTGCTTTGGCAACCGGTTTGCTGGCTGCCGGCTTGGCCGCGGATTTGCTGGCGACCTTGGCAGGCGCTTTGCTCGCCGCCGGCTTGCTCGCGGTCTTGGCTGCTGGCGTTTTCGCCGCTGCCGGTTTAGCCGCAGGCCTGGCGACTGCCGGCTTGGCCTCACGACGGCCCAGCGCCTTGCTGGCAGCCTCCTTGACCTTGCCCACGCCCTGGGCGAGTTTCAGGCTTTCCTGGGCGTCTCGTTTGAGTCCGACGATGTAACCGCGGGTCTCGCTCTGCCGCTCCTTGAGGGTATCGAGCAAATCTTCCAGCTCGGCAACGGCGTCCTTGGCTTTGGCCTGCGCCTTGGCCTTGCCCGCCACTGCCGCATCCTGCAACTTGACGCGGGCCTTGTGCAGTTTTTCCTGGGCCTTGCCGCGCTGCTTCTCCAGCTTGCCAAGCAGCTTCTCAGCATCGATCAGTGCGCGCGAACACGCCTCTTCGAGGTGTTCTAGCAGGCTGCTGGAGAGTTGCTGGAGCAGGTGCAGAGGGGTATTGACCGACTTCTTGGTGTTCTTTGTGGCCGACATGGCGCGCCTCCAGGCGGGTATGGGTGCAGCCCATACTAGACGCCTGGCTCGCCAGTCGCTAGCGCCCACATTGCGCCCGAGCGCACGCCGGGCACAAAGCCGCCGCCGTCGGCAGAAGGCTCAACCCCCCACACCTTGATTGCATGTATTGGGCCCGCAAGCGCCGGCCGATAGCGCGGCTCTGGCCTACGATCGAGGCTTGGGCGAACGACAGAGCGAGGGCGCTTTGCTCAAGCGCCCTCGCCCATGTTCCAAGCGAACCGGCAACGCTCATAGTGCGCTGCTGCCGGAGGAGTACTGGCCCGGATGGTCGAAGCCGGAACCGCTCGACCGCATCGACTGGAGCCCTGCTGGCAGGTGGTTGAAAACCGCCGGCTAGGTTATGGAAGCCGGAGCCTGCTGCCGATGAGCGTTATGCAGCACTTCGATCAGGCAATCTTCCAGTTCGAAACGCTCATGCAACAAGCGCCCCAAGTGCTGGAGCTCTTCAGCCAAGGACACGCTATCGCGACAATCGCCATTGTCGCAGCGATCGTTGAATGCCAGAGCCACCTCGGTGATCACTTCAATGCGCGGATAGATCTGCTTGGCCAAGTCGAGGCCACGCTGATCGTCAAAGGCCTTGGCTTCATTGGTGAGCTGCTCATAGACCTCGAAGTGCCCGGCGGACACGTAGTCGACCAGAATTTCGCAGAACCTCTGCAGGGTTTGTGCATTGGTAGCGGGGGCTTGCGGGGCGCTACTGATGGCCGCATAGGCTCCCACCAACTCCTGGCGCTCCTGCAACCAACGGTCGATCAGCAGGTGAACACCACCCCAACGTTCCTGGGCGTTCTGACAACTATCGAGCATGATGGCCTCACTTCCCTTATCGGTATTGCTGTTATACGTCCGATCCGAGACGGTTTTTTTGTCAATCGGCACATGGTCTTGGAAAAACAACCGCGAAACGGCAATTTTCCGGCGGCGCTTGCGAGCCAGATTATGCCCGCGAACCTGCGCCATCAAGGCGCTCAGTCCAGAAATTTCATACGAGCGTTTAATCGGTGTTCCGCGCGGCGCCTGGCTTACAGAAACTCAGCCGAACCCCCTCCACGCTCGCTTGCACTACAACATATGCAGACCGACTTGCCCAGCATGGGTTTATCCATCGGACCATCCCATGATCGACATCAAGCGGATCGACACACTAACAGGCCATGCCGCGCCGCCTGCCGCTGGGCAAGACGCCAAAACGCCCGAACATGCTGCTGGCGCAGGAATAGGCCCGCCGCAACAGCGGCATCAGCGCGCACAAGCGCATGGCGAATAAGTCCGGCCCCTGTCAGCTGGCGAGTGGGGCCGGCAAAGGCAGGCAGTTCAGTCGCTGATCGAGCAAGCCCAAGCCTTCCTGAAACAGACGATTGCTCTGCTCGGTCTCGCCCAACCGGGCCAGCAGGCGCGCCAACTCCGCACAGGTTTCCGGGTGCCGCTGAAACACCAGGCTAGCCTCGAAATATTCTTTGGCCTTGCCCCACAGCTGGCACTGCAGACACAGCCGCCCCAGCGTCAGCAACAGGCCCGCATCGCTCGGCTGCTGCTTCAACCAAGCCTCGGCCGTTTGCAGCTGGCGGCCCGGATCGCGCCCCCGAAGCAAGCCATAGAGTCGCACCAGACCACCGTCATAGCTGCGCTTGAGTGCGCCACGCAGTAACTCTTCGGCTTCGGGCTCAGCGCCCAGCACGCGCAATTGCTCGGCATAGGCAGCCAACAACTCAGGCTCCTGACGGTGCGCCGCTGACAGTTGTTGCCAGGCCTGCGCCAGCGCCGCCAAAGCGTCCTGGCCGCCGCCGCCAACCCGACCGGCAGCCGCCAGCCGACCGCACCAGGCCTGGCGCTCCAGCTCGGCCAACTGGGCATCATCCTGGGTTTTGCTCTTGCGTAACTGCGGCAGCAAGCCAAGCAACGCCGACCAATCGCCGCGCTGCACATACAGCTGCTGCAGCTGACGCAAGACCAGTTGGTGCTGGGGATGACGCTCGCCCATCACCTGCAAGGTCTCCAGCGCCGCGTCGGCCTGACCACGCGCCACTTGCAATTCGGCATGGGTCAGGGCGATGGCCAGCTCGGCTTGAGGCTGACGCTCGAGAGCCTGCTCCAGCAACCGATCGCTGTCTGCATGCTGCCCCAGCTGATGCGCTGCGCGGGCGGCCCCCAGGTAATACGCCAGGGGCTGCTCTTCGCCTTCGGCGGCTCGGCGCAAATGGCGCAAGGCATGCGCCCAACGGCCTTCGGCCAGATCGAGAAAGCCCTGCTCGCGAGCCAGGCGCACGCGGCGACGGCCATGCAAACGCGACCAGGGATTAACCAGTCCTCCCGAGGCGACCAGCAGGCGCAACAACAGACGCAGCAGGTAGAGCGCCAGCCAGACCACCGCGAGCAACGCCAGGAAAGCCCACAGGCTCGACTCATAGCGAAAGCCCTGGTAGGCGAACAACACGTAGCCCTTGTGTTCGGCCACAGCCAGGGCGAGCAAAGCCAGCCCCGCAGCGACCGCCAACACGGCGAGCAGCAGATAGACGCGCTTCATGGGCCAGTCTCCTCCACGTTCGGCGCCGCCTCTACCGGCAGCTCACTGAGCGCTGCGGCACTTTCGACCCGCTCACGCGCCGACTGCTTGCGCTGGATATAGGCCTGCACGGCGTTGAGTGCAGCACTCAGATCGGGGGCGACCACCTCGACAGGTTGCTCGAGCAACTCCTCGAAGCGGGCGCGCAAGGCACGACTGCTGGGGTTCTCCAGATCGAAATGCGCATCCAGCACCTCGCGGGCCTGCACCAGCGCCTGTCGATATACCGGGGTCTGCCCATGCAGCGCCGCCCACTGCGCTTGCTCCAGGGCCAGGCTGAGCGCCAGACGTACCTGGGTCAGGCTCTGCCCGGCGAGCAACGGGCGAATATTCTGATCGGCGCTGAAGTCGATACGAAAATACTGCGACAGCGTCTCCAGCCACTCGGCCCACCAGCTGCTGCCATCGCCCTTCGCCGCCAGATCGCTGAGCACCCCGCCCGCACTGGCGAAGGTCGGGGTCAGCGCATGCAACTGCGCCGCCTGCTCACGCAACGCCGCCAACTGGAGGAACAACCCGGTGCGATCGGGATTGACGGTTGCACGCAACGCCTCGAGGCTCTTGGCCAGCTGCTCGCGCGCGGCGAAAGCGGCGGGATCGTCCTGCCCGCGGAGAATCTCGTCGGCGCCCTGCACCAGCGCTTCGGCGCTGTCGATATCCTGCAAGGCCGACAGGCGCAGACTGGCAAGACGCAACAAATGCTCGGCCTCGGCCAGGCGCCAATCCTGACGACTGGCGCCGAGCACCGTTTCCAGACGCTGGTTGAGCAACTGTTGATCGCCTTGCAGCTGCGCGATCAGGCGGCGGCGCGCATCCAGCTCATCGGCAGCGGGCAATTGCTGCAGGCGGACGTCAATTTCACGGGTACGCTGCGTCAGGGTTTCGGTCTGCACGCGTGCCGCGTCCAACTGAGCGAGCTGCAGCTGATCACGCGCCTCCAGGCTGCGCATCTGCCACAGGCTCCAGCCCCCCACCGCCACGCCCGCGGCGCCCAACAACAGTGCCAGCAGAACCAGACGATTGCCGCGCGGCGATGGTTCTGCCGTAGGGCTTGGCGGCGCAACAGCGGGCGCCTCCGCTGCCGACGGTTGTTGCTCTTCGGGGTTAGTCGCTTCGCTCACGTGTCCATCCTTTGCATCAGAGGTCGGGGGCAGGTTGCGCTTGCAACGCCGCCAGCAACGCCGCAGCACTCGCACCGCGGCAATCCACAATAACGTCGGCGCCAGCAGCCCGCGCCTGCTCGGCCACACGCGGGCTGGGCACGAATAAGGGTAGCCGAGCCAGCGCCGGCCAGTGCGCGCCGGCCAACTCCAGCAAATGGCTAAAGCCCTGCCCACTGCTGACCACCAGGCCATTCAAGCGTTCCGCCTGCACCCGCTCGGCCAGTGCCGCGGGCGGATACGACGGCAACAGCCGGCGGTACAGTGACAGATAGTCGACCTGCACACCTTGACCGCGCAAGCGCTCGGCGAGCAGTTCGCGGCCACCTTCGCCACGCAGAATCAGCACCCGAGGGGTGAACGCCGCAGCCAGCACCTGCTGCAACTGCGGCAGAGCCAGCAACGCCTCGCTGTCATCGCCCTGTTCGGGGTAAAAAACCGTCAGACCGTAATGCTCGAGTATCTCGGCAGTGGCTGCGCCAACACTGAACCAGGGCGGTTCGGCCAGCGGTTGCGGCCGATAGCGGTCGAGCAATTGCAGGCCCAGCCGCGCCGCCGGCTTGCTCACCGCGATCACCGCACAATAACGCTCCAGCGCGAGGATGGTCGCGCGCTGCTCCGGCGTCTCGGCCAGGGCCTCAATCGCCAGCAACGGCAGGCTGCTACTGAAAATACCCCGCTCGGCCAGGGTCGCGGTCAGGGCCGCGCACTCCTCGGCCGGGCGGGTCAGGAGCAGGCGCCAGTGGCTCACTCGGGCTCGGCCTCAGCGTAGATGGCCTGCAGGATGTCCGCGGCGCCCTGGGCCAGCAGTGCCTCGGCGACTTGCACGCCAAGCGGCTCGGCCTGCGCCGCCGGCGCGCGATTTTCCGCCCGCAACAGCACGCCACCATCCGGCTGACCGACCAGCCCGCGCAACCACAATTGCTCGCCTTCGAGCACCGCATAACAGGCGATTGGCACCTGGCAACCACCGTTGAGCCGCTTGTTCAGCGCCCGCTCGGCCGTGACGCGCAGCGCGGTCTCGCGATGGTGCAGCGGTGTCAGCAAGGCATGGATCTCGGCATCGGCGCTGCGGCATTCGATCCCCACCGCGCCCTGGCCACCCGCGGGCAGGCTGTCCTCGACACTCAGCGAAGAACGAATGCGCTCGGCGAAACCCAGACGAATCAGGCCGGCCGCGGCGAGGATAATAGCGTCGTACTCGCCGGCATCCAGCTTGGCCAAGCGGGTATTGACGTTGCCGCGCAGGAACTGGATCTTCAGGTCGGGCCGGCGCGCCAGCAACTGCGCCTGGCGGCGCAAGCTGGAGGTACCGACCACGCTGCCGGCCGGCAGTGCATCCAGGCGGTCGAAACGATTGGAGACGAAGGCGTCGCGTGGATCCTCGCGCTCGCAGATGCAGTACAGGCCCAGGCCTTCGGGGAAGTCCATGGGCACATCTTTCATCGAGTGCACGGCGATGTCGGCCTCGTTCTCGAGCAAGGCGGTTTCCAATTCCTTGACGAACAATCCCTTGCCGCCGATCTTCGCCAGCGGCGCATCGAGCAGCTTGTCACCGCGACTGACCATCGGCACCAGGCAGACTTTCAGACCAGGGTGAGCCAGCTCCAGGCGGGCCTTGACGTGTTCGGCCTGCCACAGGGCCAGGGCGCTTTTACGGGTGGCGATACGGATTTCGCGGGACATGGGCAATTCCAGAAAACGGACTGCCGAGGATAATAACAGGCTCGCCGGCCGCAAGCCCCTAGCTCGAATGGCTCCCGACTACGCACCAAGCCGCTAGCAGGCCGTTGAAAAATGTAGGCGAGGCAGCCGAGGCTAGGCAAAAACAGGCGAAAAAGCGCAGTTTACGGGTTGTAAATGAGCATTTTGAGCCTGTTTTTAACGACGCATCGGCAACGCAGGGAGTTTTCCAACGGCCTGTTAAAGGTGATGCATCAACTTGCGCACCCCAGCCACATGCCGGCGACTGACGATCAGCGCGTCGCCATTGAGGCCCTTGAGGAACAGCTGGAAATGCCCGAGCGGCGTGCGTTGCAAGCGTTCGATGCGCTCGCGGGCGACCAGGGCGTTGCGATGGATACGGACGAATCGATCGCCAAACTCGTCTTCCAGCGCCTTCAGCGGCTCGTCCAGCAACACTTCGCCGCCGGCATGGCGCAGGGTCACGTATTTATGGTCGGCGATGAAGAAAATTACCTGATCGAGCGGAATCAACTCGATGCCTTTGCGGGTGCGCGCACTGATATGGCTGCGCGGACCGACACCGCTTTCCGCCGCAGGGCGGGTCAGCGCGGCGAGCTGCACCCGGTTGGGCCGCTCGGCCTTTTTCAGCGCCTCGCTGAGGTGCTCCGCGCGCACCGGCTTGACCAGATAGCCCACCGCGCTGACCTTGAACGCTTCCAGGGCAAATTCGTCATGGGCCGTGCAGAAGATCACCGCCGGCGGCGCTTCGCGCTCGCAGAGTTTGGCCGCGACCTGCAGGCCATCCAGGCCCGGCATGCGGATATCCAGTAGCACGACATCCGGCTTCAGGCTGTCGATCAGGATCAGAGCCTCTTCGCCATTGCTCGCAGCCGGCTCAAGGACACGGTAGCCATCGAGCTCGCCGACCATGCGGCTGAGGCGCTCGCGGGCCAGGGGTTCGTCATCGACGATCAGGACATTCATAAGGCACGGCCTTCCTGCGTGAGTCTCGCACATGGATAGCGTAGACAGGTGAAGTGGCGGCCGTCACGGCGCTCCACGCTGAGACTGGCCCGCGGCCCGAAAAGTGCCGCAAGGCGCGCATCGACATTACCCAGCGCCTGGCGCGTCCCACGCGAAGGCGGCTGCTCGTTTGGCTCCTCATAAGGGTTGCTGACGCATAACTGGAACACCCCATCGCTATAGCTCGCCTCGACACGCACCAAGCCACCCTCGATGCGCGGCTGGATGCCATAGATCAAGGCGTTCTCCAGCAAGGGTTGCAGCGTCAGCTGCGGAATCGGCAAATCGTTCGGCACATCGACTACCTCCCATTGCAACTGTAGTCGCTCGCCAAGACGATAGTGTTCGATCGACAAATATCGTTTGGCCAGCGCCAATTCCTCACTCCAGGGCACCAGGCTGCCGGGTCTGGCCAGGCTGGCGCGAAACAGGTCGGAAAGATCCAGCACCGCCTGTTCGGCCTTGAACGGGTCGACCACCACCAGGCTGGCGATACTGTTCAGGCTGTTGAACAGAAAGTGCGGGCGGATCCGCGCCTGCAAGGATTCGATGCGCGCGCGCAGCTCGGCCTGCTCCTGCCGCCGCCATTGGCTCTGCAGATAGAAATAGCGTAGCAGCAGCGCCGACATGATCATGCTGATCAAGGCGTGGCGCAGGTAAAGATTGAACTCGCCAGCCTGTGGCAGCGGCCCGCCAAGGTCGTAATAATCGGCCACCGCGGTGCAGCCGAGGGTCAGCCCGACCACGATCAGGCAGCACAGCACCCCGGCCAGCGCCGCCCGCCAGCGCGCCAGCAAGGGCCGCAAACGACACAGCAGCGCCGCCGACAGCAGCAGGTTCCATTGCACGAACAGCGAGGTCAGCGCCAGGCGCACCCAGTCGAAGCCGGGCGCCATCGGCTCGGCCAGCACCAGCACCAGCACCAGCAGCTCGGCCAGCAAGACCATGCTCAGCAGCGCTTCCGGCTCGCAGAGTTCCGGGACGAAGAAGTCGTCGCTGGGCGCCGTCATGTTTTTATTGTTCATCCATTGAGTCTCCATCGGCGCAGTTTCCCCGTGGCCCGGCCGGGCGGCAAGCGAGCCAGCCCCAGTCGGGCAAAATAAAACGCTGAAATGCGGCCTACCTCGGCAAACTGTGATCCGCACAACAGCGCCCAAGCTGGCGTCACCCCAGCGAGCGACAAACCGGCACGGCGATTTTGCTTGCCAGCCTGTTATTATCGACGGACTTTTCCGCCACGCTGGCCGCCACCTGCGGCCCGCCTTTCTTAGCGCACCAGCCGAGCGAAACCCATGAGCACTGAAAAAACCAATCAATCCTGGGGCGGCCGCTTCAGCGAGCCGGTCGACGCCTTCGTCGCCCGCTTCACCGCCTCCGTCGAATTCGACAAACGTCTGTACCGCCACGACATCATGGGCTCCATCGCCCACGCGACCATGCTGGCCAAGGTCGGCGTGCTCAGCGACGCCGAACGCGATGCCATCGTCGACGGCCTGACGCAGATCCAGGGCGAGATCGAAGCCGGTCAGTTCGACTGGCGCACCGACCTGGAAGACGTGCACATGAACATCGAGGCGCGCCTGACCGACCGCATCGGCGTGACCGGCAAGAAGCTGCACACCGGCCGCTCGCGCAACGACCAGGTGGCCACCGACATCCGCCTGTGGCTGCGCGACGAGATCGACCTGATCATCAAGGAGATCACCCGCCTGCAACAGGGCCTGCTTGAGCAGGCCGAGCGCGAAGCGGCGACCATCATGCCCGGCTTCACCCACCTGCAAACCGCGCAACCGGTGACCTTCGGCCATCACCTGCTGGCCTGGTTCGAAATGCTCAGCCGCGATTACGAGCGCCTGCTCGACTGCCGCAAACGCACCAACCGCATGCCGCTCGGCTCGGCGGCGCTGGCCGGCACCACCTACCCGATCGAGCGCGAAGTCACCGCCCAATTGCTCGGCTTCGACGCCGTCGGCGGCAACTCGCTGGACGGCGTGTCGGACCGCGACTTCGCCATCGAATTCTGCGCCGCCGCCTCGATCGCCATGATGCACCTGTCGCGTTTCTCCGAAGAGCTGGTGCTGTGGACGTCCGCGCAGTTCCAGTTCATCGACCTGCCGGATCGCTTCTGCACCGGCAGCTCGATCATGCCGCAGAAGAAGAACCCCGACGTACCCGAACTGGTGCGCGGCAAGAGCGGCCGGGTGTTCGGCGCACTGATGGGCCTGCTGTGCCTGATGAAGGGCCAGCCGCTGGCCTACAACAAGGACAACCAGGAAGACAAGGAACCGCTGTTCGACGCCGCCGACACCCTGCGCGACAGCCTGCGCGCCTTCGCCGACATGATCCCGGCGCTCAAGCCCAAGCACGCGATCATGCGCGAGGCGGCGCTGCGCGGTTTCTCCACCGCCACGGATTTGGCCGACTACCTGGTGCGCAAGGGCCTGCCGTTTCGCGACTGCCACGAGATCGTCGGCCACGCGGTGAAATACGGCGTCGACAACGGCAAGGATCTGGCCGAGATGAGCCTGGACGAACTGCGCCAGTTCAGCACCCAGATCGAGCAGGATGTGTTTGCGGTATTGACCCTGGAAGGCTCGGTGGGCGCCCGCGACCACATCGGCGGCACCGCACCGAACCAGGTACGCGCCGCAGCCCAGCGCGGTCGCGAGCTGCTCGCCGGCCGCTGACAGCTGCTGTTCGGTGACGGGGCGCAGGCCCCGTCCCGCTTCCTGCCGGAGCTGCGCAATGCACCCGCGAAAACCGCGCCTGCCCTTCGCCAACGCCTGGTTCTTTCCCGCGGCCGCACTCTATGCGGCGCTGCTGCTACCCTGGTCGGTGTTGACCATGCTCGGCCTGGTCCCCGTTCTGCCCGGGCTGGCCACCCCGGCCGGACATGCCCATGAAATGCTCTTCGGTTTCGCCCTGGCGGTAATTGCCGGCTACCTGCTCGGCCCGCAGCCGATGCGCCTGACCCTCGCCCTGCTCGGCTGCTGGCTACTGGCGCGCCTCGGCTTCCTGCTCTGGCCGGGATCCTGGCTGACACTGCTGAGCGCCGCGCTGTTCGGCGCCGGGTTGGCCTGGAAGGTCGTGCCGCGCTTTCTCGGCGCCGCGAAGAAATGGCGCAACCAGATCGTCGCCCCGGTCGTCGCCGGCCTGAGCCTGCTCAGTGCCGTCGCCAGCAGCGGCTTCAGCCAGCCCCTCGCCCTGCCCCTGCTGAGTGAAGCCCTGCTGCTGATCGCCGTGCTGCTGTTCTTCATGGGGGGGCGGATCATCGCTCCGGCGCTTGCCGGGCATGCGCAGAGCGAGGGACGTCAGCTGGCGGCACGCGTACAACCGCAGCTCGAAGGCGCCGGGTTGATCCTGCTGTTGCTCGCTCTGCTGTTCAACCTGCCGCCCTGGCCACTGCTCGAACCTCTGGTTGGCGGGCTGCTGGTCGCCGCCAGCATACTCGCGGCGATCCGCCTGCTGCGCTGGCAACCCTGGCATTGCGGCAAACGTGTGGATCTGCTGGTTCTGCTGCTCGGCTACGCCTGGCTCGCCATCGGTCTGCTGCTGTTCGGGCTGAGCAGGCTGCTGTCAGCGCTGCCGGTGACGGCAACGTTGCACGCCCTGAGCATCGGCGCGCTGGGCAGCCTGACCTTTGCGGTAATGGCGCGCACCCGGCTGATCTATCGCTTCCGCGACGCCAACGCCCGGCGCTGGATCCATCCGCTGGCTCTGCTGCTCAGCCTGGCCGCACTGGCCCGGGTGCTGCCGCCACTGCTGGGCCTGGAGCAGCAGGGCTGGTTGCTGTTCGCCGCGACTTGCTGGGCGCTGGCCTATCTGGCACTCGCGGTGCTGCTCTGGCAGAGCCGCGATGCCCATCCCGCCAGCCCGCGCTGCAGCTTGGCGGAGCGCTGAGAAACGGATCATCTGTCGCTTTCCGTGGGAGCGGACGTTGTCCGCTATCGCCGCGAGGTCGCGCCTCCTACAGGGATTTGTGGTGCCCGCTGCTTTTGTAGGAGGGCCGCCCCGGCGCGATGCTTTTGATGATTGAGCGCACGTTGGGGGTGCCGCGACACCAGCCGGCACGGCCTCAGAAGGAGCGCGTGGCGCCTTGCGCCAACTGCTGCAGATAACCGAGGTCGCACAGCTCCCAGGCGCGCTGGCGCCCCCGCACCAGGCCGCGCTGCTGCCATTCGGAAAACAGCCGACTCAGCGACTCCGCACGGATGCCCAGGTGGGCGGCCAACTGGCGCTGATTGATCGGCAGGCCGATGGCGGCGCCCTGGCTGCGTTGCAGGTTCAGCAAGTAGGCCGCCAGCCGCTGCGCGGCCGAGCTGGAGGTGAGCCAGTCGACTTCATTGACCTGCCGATAGAGGCGCTGGCCGAGGCTTTCCAGCAGGCGCATGGCCAGCGGCGGATACTGTTCGCAGGCACTGCGCAAGGCCGTGCGGCTCAAGCGGTAGGCCACTGTGGTGGATTGTGCCCTGGCGTTCATCGGGTAGCGGCCGTGGGCCATGAACATCGCGGCATCGCCGACCAGTTGCCCGCTGCCGAACAGCTGGAACACCCGCTCCTCGCCATCGGCGGTGAACCTGAACAGCTCGACGCAGCCGTGCTGCACCAGCAGGCAGTGCCCGGCGCGATCGCCTTCGCGGAACAGCAGTTCGCCGCCCGCCACCTCCTGCCGGCCCCGCGGGCTGAGCAGCGGGGCGAACAGCGCTTCGGGCAAATCGGCGAAGAATGCATGGGCGCGCAACAGCTTCAGGGCGTCGAGCCGGTTAGCCGGCGACTTGATATTTGTCATGTGCGAATCCCGTGACGGCTGCGAATATTTGCGAATGAAGATAAGTCTAGTTCGCATTAACATCAATCCGGTTCGTCGTCTGCTCCTCGGCGCAACCGGGCTGCTGCTCATCTCCCTTAGCCTGCACGGCAGCGCCACCCCGCCGCGCGAAGAGGTCGTGCGCCTGGCCGGTCCGGCCGCGGTGGTGAGCTTCCCGCTGCTGCACATGGTCGACAGCGGGGCACTGGCCGAGTTCGCCGAGCGCGTCGAGTTCCGCCTCTGGCAGAACCCGGATCAGCTGGGCGCATTGCTGGCCAACGACGCCATCGATTTCACCGCGGCGCCGAGCAACCTGCCGGCGCTGCTGGCCAACCGCGGCCAGCCGGTGCGCCTGTTGAGCATCTCGGTGTGGGGCATCCTCTGGCTGGTCAGCCGCGATCCGCAGATCAAGGGCTTCGCCGACCTGGCAGGCAAGGAATTGCTGCTGCCCTATCAGCGCGACCTGCCGGCGTTGCTGGTCAACGAACTGCTGCGCGCCCATGGCCTGCGGGCCGGCGAGGATCTGCGCCTGCGCCATGTGCGCGACAGCCAGGATGCGCAGGCGCTGCTGCTGGCCGGGCAGGCCGACCACGTGCTGCTGGTCGAGCCGGCGGTGTCGCTGCTGCTGTGGCGCAACCAACAGCAGGGCGGCGCGCCGCTGTACCGCGCGCAGAGCCTGGAGGCCGCCTGGAATCAGGCCTTCCCCGAACAACCGGAGCTGCCCCAGGCAGGCCTGATGGCCAGCGCGCGCGCCGCGCGCAAGCTCGAGCTGAGCCAAGCCGTGGAACGCGCCTATGGCCACTCGGCGCGCTGGTGCGCGGGCGATCCGCAGGCCTGCGCCGAACTGGTGCAGCGCCATCTGCCGCATCTGCCGGTAGCGGCCATCGCCGCCTCGATCCGCGCCACCCGCCTGGACAGTCGCCCGGCCCACGAAGTGCGCGGACAGCTGGAAGCGCTGTATCGGCTGCTCGGCGAGCACAACCCGCAGGCCATCGGCGGCCGCCTGCCCGCGGCGGAGTTCTACGGGCCATGAAACTGCAGAGACAACGCCCCACCTCGCGCTACTGGGCCGTCCTCGGCGTGCTGTTGCTGGTGATCGCCTGGCAGCTCACCGCGCAACGCCTCGGCACCCTGCTGATGGCCACCCCCTGGCAGACCCTGCAGGCGCTGGTGCAACTGCTCGGCAGCGAGGAGTTTCACCAGCATGGGCTGGTCAGCCTGGGGCGCATCGGCCTGGGCGTCGGCCTGGGCTGCACCCTGGGTTTCTGCCTCGGCGTGCTGGCCGGTCTGGATGCGCGCCTGCGCGGTCTGCTGGAGCCGCTGCGCTGGTTGCTGATGGCGGTTCCGCCGGTGGTGGTAGTAGTGCTGGCGATGCTCTGGTTCGGCCTCGGTTCGGCGATGGTGGTGTTCATCAGCGTGCTGATGCTGGCGCCGGGGATGTACGTGAACACGGTCAAGGGCATGCTGCTGGTGGATCGCAGCCTGATCGAGATGGCCCATGTCTATCGTCTCGGCCCCTGGCAGCGGCTGCGCCATCTGTACGTGCCGGCGCTGGCCGCGCCCCTGACCGCCGCCCTGTTGATCGCCGCCTGCGGCGGGGTACGCCTGGTGGTGATGGCCGAAGTGCTGGGCGCCGACAGCGGCGCCGGCTTCGCCCTGGCCAATGCCCGCAGCACCTTCGACAGCGCCGGCTTGTATGCCTGGACCCTGCTGCTCCTGCTGCTGGTGGCCGGGCTGGAGTTCAGCCTGCTGCAGCCCTTGCAGCGTTACCTGAGCCGCTGGCAGGTACCCGCCCATGCTTGATTATCGCGACGTCCACCTGCAGCTGGGCGGCCGGCCGGTGCTGGACGGTTTCGACCTGCGCCTGGAGGCCGGCGAGCGGGTCGGCATCCTCGGCCCCAGCGGCGCCGGCAAGAGCAGCCTGCTGAAGCTGATCGCCGGGCTGCTGCCGGCCCAGGGCGGGCAGTGCCGCAGCGACTTCCACCACGTCGTGCTGGTGTTCCAGGAACCGCGCCTGCTGCCCTGGTGCCGGGTCGGCGAGAACCTGGAGATCCCCCTGCGCGCGGTCGGCCACGGCGCCGCTGCGGCGCGCCGGCTGGCCCTGCACTGGCTGCAACGGGTCGGCCTGGAGCAGTACGCCCAGGCCTGGCCGGGCCAGCTGTCGGGTGGCATGGCGCAGCGTGTGGCGCTGGCCCGGGCCTTCGCCGTGCAGCCGGAGCTGCTGCTGCTCGACGAACCCTTCAGCGCCCTCGACCCGGCGTTGCGCGGCGCGCTGACCCAATTGTGCCGCGAGGGCCTGGAACACACCGGCGCGACGCTGCTGTGCGTCAGCCATCACCCCCACGAATTGATCGAATTGGTCGATCGCTGCGTGCTGCTCGACAGCGGCCGGGGACGCGGCTTCGGCATCGCCGCACCCGGCGATGCCGAGGCGCGCCGCGCGACCGCCAACAACCTGCAAAGCGTCCTGCTGAACCTGGAGTCGAACCCCTCATGAGTTACCCGATCCTGCACACCCTGCACCTGTTCGCCGCACTGCTGTTCATCGGCACGGTGTTCTTCGAGGTGCTGATCCTGGAAAGCGTGCGCAAGCATGTGCCGGCCGAGGTGATGCGCCTAGTCGAGCAGGGCATCGGCCGGCGCGCCCGGCGATTGATGCCCTGGGTTCTGCTGGTGCTGTTCGCCGCCGGCCTGGGCATGGTCTGGTTGCGCTACTGGCCGGCCTTGAGCGCGCCGCTGGCATCCTCCTTCGCCACCCTGTTGACCCTGAAAATCCTCCTCGCCTGCAGCGTGCTCGGGCACTTCTTCAGCGCCATGTTCCTGCTGTGGAGCGGGCGCATGAATTCGCGCTACTTCCGCCGCATCCACCTCAGCGTATTCAGCCACATGGTCGGCATCGTCCTGCTGGCCAAGGGCATGTTCTACCTGAGCTGGTGATCCGTCTCCCTTTCGCCGTTACCTGGAGTCCCTCATGTCCCATCCCGCTCTGCCCAGAACCGCACTCAGCCTGGCCTTGTCCGCGGCGCTGCCGTGCATGGCGCTGGCCGCCGATATCACGGTGCTGGACGCCATGACCGTCAGCGGCCAGCGTCAGGCGGCCCCGCTCGGCGCCTCGCTCGAGCAGGAACGCCGACGCCTGGCGCGCGTGCCGGGCGCCACCAACCTGGCCGAGCCGCAGCGGGAAACCCGCCTGGCCACCCTGCGCGATGCGCTGGACTACCAGCCGGGCATCGTCATCCAGGACTTCTTCGGCGCCACCGACCAGCCGCGCCTGAACATCCGCGGCTCGGGCATCCAGAGCAATCCGCTCAACCGTGGCGTGCTATTGCTCCAGGACGGCCTGCCGCTCAACGAGGCCGACGGTTCCTTCGTCATCGGCCTGCTGGAACCGCGCAACAGCGCCCTGATCAGTGCCCGCCGCGGTGCCAATGCGACCAGCCCCGGCGCCACCACCCTGGGCGGCGAGCTGGACCTGCAGTCGCTGACCGGCGCCGACGAAAGCGCCCGCCTGCGCCTGGACGCCGGCAGCTTCGGCCGTTATGGCCTGCAGGCCGCGGCCGGCATGCAGCAGGGCGACCTGGATGGACGGGTCAGCGTCAGCCAGGATCAGTACGATGGCTACCGCCACCACTCCGCCTCGCATCGCAGCATCGTGCAGAGCAACTTCGGCCTGCGCCTGGCCGATGGCATCGAGAACCGCAGCTACCTGTCCTGGAGCGACCTGACCTTCGAGGTCCCCAACGTCATCCCCAAGGCCCGTCTGGAAGACGATCCGCGCAGCGTCCTGGGCGACGGCAACTCGCCACAAGACAAGCTGCTCAACGTCTACCGCCGCGACCCGCACCGCGACACCCAGCAGCTGCGCATCGCCAACCGCACGCAATGGGGCGACGAGCGCCTGCGCCAGGGGTTCGGCGTCTATGCCCAGCACACCGACG
The DNA here is from genome assembly GCF_030376615.1 of Pseudomonas sp. sp1636. Lineage (GTDB taxonomy): Bacteria > Pseudomonadota > Gammaproteobacteria > Pseudomonadales > Pseudomonadaceae > Aquipseudomonas. The sequence continues at coordinate 142,587 of NZ_JARRAB010000005.1, read as the reverse complement.
ACGACTTCACCGACCCGCTCAGCCACACCCTGACCGCCAGCGAGACCCTGGGCGCGCAATGGCAGCTCGATGGCAGCTGGCAAAGCCTGGACTACCGCCTGGGCCTCGGCTGGTCGCACAGCGACATGGCCCGCGAGTTGTACGCCAACAGCCCGCAGGATGGCCGGCGCCTGCAGCGCTACGGCGACTTCGACCTGGCGGCGGAGAACCGCGACCTGCTCGCCGGACTGGATTGGCACTTGGCGAGCGACTGGACCCTGGTCGCCGAGACCAAGTGGAGCGCCGTGCGCCGCGATGCGCGTTCGGCCAATGCGGGTCCCCGGCTGGATCAGGACTGGAACTACTTCACGCCCAAGCTCGGGGTGAACTGGACGCCAACCCCGGCGCAGCGCTGGTACGCCAATATCAGCCGCAGCCACGAGGCGCCGACCTTCTGGGAAATCGTCAGCGGCACGGTGTCGCCGGCCAATCCGGCCATGGCCCGCGCCGAACTGGTGCAGCTCGATGTGCAGCGCGCCACAACCGTCGAGGTCGGCGGCCAGGGTCGCCTCGGCACCAGCGCCTGGAGCCTGGCGCTGTACCGCAGCGAGGTCGACGACGAGCTGATTTCCACCAGCGACAGCCTGGGGGTCAAGGTGGGCACCTACAACTACGCCAGCCGCACCCGCCACCAGGGCATCGAGTTCGGCCTCAGCGGCACCCTGCCGGGGCTGAACCTGGCGGTCGCACCCGGCGAGTTCGCCTATCGCCTGGCCTGGACCCTGAGCGATTTCCGCTTCCGCGGCGGCGAGTTCGCCGGCAAGCGCATCGCCGGCGTGCCGCGCCAGGTGCTCGGCGGCGAGCTGCTCTACCGCAGCGGCGCCTGGAGCGCCGGCCCCAACCTGCGCTGGATACCCCGGGACACCCCGACCGACCATGCCAACACGGCCGACAACTATCAGGACGCCTACGCCCTGTGGGGCTTCAAGGTCGAGTACCGGGCCGATGAGCAGCTAAGCCTCTATCTGCAGGGTGAGAACCTCAGCGACGAGGTCTACGCCAGCAGCTTCGTGATCCGCAATCGTGCCAACGCCAACCAGCCGACCTTCCTCTCCGGCAATGGCCGCAGCCTGGGCGTGGGTCTCAACTACCGCTTCTGAATCCGGAGCTTGGGCGTATGACGCCGACGTCTGGACAACGACGGCGTCCTGCAGCGGTCGCGAACGAATCGAACGCCGGCGCGAGCGTTATTCCCGGCCTTGGCTTGGGCCATCGCCAGGAGCCCCGGCATCGCCGCCGCTTTATCCGCGGCGATGCGCTTGACGTGCGGGTTCTGGCGGCGCCAGCGACTCGGCGGATCCGCGTTGCTGTCCCGTCCTCAAATACGGAACTGGCCAACCAATGCCTGTAATTGCTCGGCCAAGCGTGCCAGTTCTTCGCTGGCGGTTGCCGTGTGCTGCGCCCCCACGCTGGTCTGTTCGGCAACCTGGCTGACGGTGACGACATTCCGGTTGATTTCCTCGGCGACCGAGCTCTGCTCCTCGGCGGCGGAGGCGATCTGGCCGTTCATGTCGTTGATGGTGGCCACGGCACGGGTGATGGACTCCAGAGTGGTGCCGGCTCGAGCCACCTGTGCTACCCCGTCCTGGGCCCGACTGCGGCTGGCGCCCATGACCTTCACCGCATTGGCGGAGCCCATCTGTAGATGTTCGATCATCTCCTGGATTTCGCTGGTCGATTGCTGCGTACGCGAAGCCAGGGTACGCACCTCGTCGGCCACCACGGCAAAACCACGGCCCTGCTCTCCCGCGCGCGCGGCCTCGATGGCGGCGTTGAGGGCCAACAGGTTGATCTGCTCGGCAACACCGCGGATCACCTCCAGCACGCCACCTATCTTGTCGGTGTCTTGCTCCAACTGCAGGATCACCGCCGAAGCTTGCTCCACCTCAGTGGCGAGGAGATCGATGGCATCGATGGTGCGACTGACCTCCTGCCGCCCATCTGCGGCGTCCAGATCCGCCTGTTGTGCCGCCTGGGCAGCCCCGGCAGCGCTGCGCGCCACCTCCTGAACGGTGGCGGCCATCTCATGCATGGCCGTTGCCACCTGCTCGATCTCGGATTGTTGCTGACGAATGCCCGCGCCGGTTTGCTGGTTCACCGAGGAGGTCTCCTCCGCTGCGGCTGCCAGCTGAGTGGTGGCGCTGGAAAGCTGCAGCAGCATGCCGTGAAAACGTTCGCGCATACGATTGAAGGCATGCGCAATTCGGCCCAGTTCGTCGTTACCCTGGTAGTTCGCCTGCACGGTCAGATCGCCCTCGGCCATCTGCCCGCTGACCCGCTCGAGTTCGGCAACGGCGCTGCCGATGGCGGCAATGATGCCCCAGGCCAGGGCGATACCGAGGCCGATGGCCAGGGTGAGCAGGACAAGCATGCTATTGCGGATCAGGCGGTACTCGCTTTCGGCCGCGACGAACTCCGCCTTGGCCGAATCCAGTTGCAGCTGCAGAAGCGCATCCGCAGCGGCGGCCACCGCGGAGAAGGTCGACTCGAGGCGGTTCACGGTGAGACTGCCGGCTGCATCAAACTGGCCACCGGCGACGGCCGCCATGGTCGCGCGCAGGCCATCGCTGACGAAGATCGCACGCTTGCTGGCGAAGTCCTGCGCCAAGCCTTGCTCCTCGCCGCCTCTGGGGTCGGCCATGTAGGCTTGCCAGATAGCGCTGATTTTCTCGATATTGGCTTCGATCATATCGACATGCAGCTCGACCGGGTGCCGATGCAGCGAGTTATAGCCGCTGCGCGGGTCATGCTGCAGGGCGAGGAGCACCTGGATACGGTTATCGCGCAACAAGCTCATGATCTGACCAATCCTGCCCGTGGAAACCAGCTGGTCGCGATAGACGTCATTGAGTGACTCGTTGGAGTTGAACATACCCTTGAGCCCTATCACGCCTATGACCACCATCAACAGCGCCAAAAAACCGATCAAGGCAATAAGGCGGGTCTTGATGCTGAAGTTGTTAAGTACTCTCATGTTCCGCTCCGCTTTTAGATGTTATCAATTCTTCGTCTGCCGGCCTGGCTTCAAGCTCCCCCCATGAATTAAACAGGCACGCCAGCTCAGCGGCCGGTACGGGTCTACTGAAATAGAAACCCTGCACTTCGTCGCAGCCGTATGCGCTCAACAGATCCAACTGCGCCTTGGTCTCCGCGCCTTCGGCAATCACCTTCAGATCCAGGCTGTGGGCCAGCGAAATAATGGTTTTGACAATGCTTGCGCCGGGCGTGCTCGACGTCAGATCGTTGACAAAGGATCGATCTATTTTCAGAACATCCAGCGGAAACTGGCGCAGGTAGTTGAGTGAGGAGTAACCCATGCCGAAATCATCCAGGGCGAGGTGCAGGCCCAGCGCCTTTAACTCCAACAGAACGGGGATGGCCTTTTCCGGCTCCTGCATGATCGCGGTTTCGGTGAGTTCCAACTCCAGATAACGGGCTTCCATCGCGGTTTCTTGCAACGCCTCTGCCACCACGGCGAGCAGGTCGTGGCGGCGGAACTGATGCGCGGAAATATTCACCGCGACCCTGAGCGGGGGTAGTCCTGCCTCCCGCCAAGCCCGCTGCTGGGCACAGGCGGTCTTAATCGCCCAGGCGCCAAGCGGAATAATGAGTCCGCTCTCCTCGGCGATGGGAATGAACTGCGCGGGCGCCAGAATCCCCCGCGCGGGGTGCTGCCAGCGCAGCAGGGCCTCGACGCCGACGATCTCGCCGCTGTGCAGGGCCACTTGCGGTTGGTAATGCAGCAGCAGTTCACCGCGCTCCAGGGCACCGCGCAGGTCGGACTCCAGCGCCAGCCGTTCCCGGCTATGGATATTCAATTCTTCCGTATAGAAGTGGAACTTATTGCGTCCTTCGAACTTGGCCCGGTACATGGCCAAGTCGACATTTTTCAGCAACACCTCCTCGTGCGTACCGTCCTGGGGATAGAGGCTGATGCCGATGCTGACCCCGATATGCAACTCCTGGCGGTCGATCACAAAGGGGTTGGCAAGCGCACTCAGGATCTTTCCCGCGACCAGACTGGCATCCGCCACTTTCACCAGACCGGGAAGCACGATGACAAACTCGTCGCCGCCCAAACGCGCCACCGTGTCGGCTTTGCGCACCAGGGAACACAGGCGCTCGGCGACGGCCTGCAACAATGCATCGCCGGCCGGATGACCCAGGCTGTCGTTAATCACCTTGAAGCAGTCGAGGTCGAGCAACAACAAGGCTGCCGCCCGCCCGCTACGCTCTGCCGAGGCGATCGCCTGCTTGATCCGGTCGCTCAGCAAGCTTCTGTTGGCCAAGCCGGTCAGCACGTCGTGCGTGGCCTGATGCATGAGTTGTTGCGCGTAGTGCTGGCGGGCGCAATTAGCCCGCAACGCGGTAATGCCGTAAGCCAAACTGCCGGCCAGTTCCTCCACTACCCTGATTTCACTGGCGGTAAAGGCCGCGGCGTCCTGCGCATAGATGGTCAGCGCACCAATCACCTTGCGTTCCGTTATCAGCGGCAACGCCATGCCCGACTGGATGCCATGCTCGATCAGAAAATCACGCCACGGCGGATACTGCAGATTGTTTTGCCCGTATTTCACAACGGCGGTGCGCCCGGTTCTGATCGCGGTTCCGGTAACGCCGCTGCCACGCGCCGAATCATCCCAACTCAACTCGCCGGCCGTGAAGGGCAGCGCCCCGGCCACCGCCTCCTTCTTGGCCGCGGGTCGCACCAACTTGCTCGCCTCATCATCGGCATAACCGACCCAGACAAAGGGATGCCCGCTTAGCTGCTGGACGATGCCGCAAATTTCGGTAAGCAACGCAGACTCGTCGGTGGCGCGAATCAGCGCCTGATTGCACGCGCTTAACACCTTCAACGCGCGCTCGACCCGCTTGCGCTCGGTGATGTCGAGCATGATGCCGATCGTGGCGGTCTTGCCGTCGACGTCCATCTTCGAGCCAAACACTTCTACATCAAAGGTTGAGCCATCCTTTTTCCGGCCTCGCATTTCGTAGTTGACCGCACGGGCTTCGCCGAACAGGCGTTTCTGGATATTCGATTCAACCAGACTGCGATCGGCCTCGCTGGCGATGTCGAGAACGCCCAGCGAGGCGATCATTTCGCCTTGGCTATAGGCGAACATCTCGGCCATTTTCAGATTGACGTATTGGAACCTGTGCTCCTGGACGATGTACACGCCCACCACCGAGTTTTCCGCGAGCCCCCGGAAGATCGACTCTGCCCGCCGTAATCGGTGCCGATCGAGGTCGATGCTGGTAATCAATTCTTCAATCTGCTGCGCACTGAAATTGAAGGCAGCGGCCAACTCGCCGATTTCATCAGTGCCGCGAAAATTCGAGCGCACGCGGTAATCCCCCGCACCGAGCCTCCGGCTGTACCGGGCCAGGTCGCGCAGCGGGTGGACAATCTGTTTGCGGGCAAGCAGGAAAATCCCGAACAGCACCAGCACATCCACCACCAGCAGCGCATAGACCTCCTGCAGGCCGCGTTCTTGGGTTTGCTGCGCCTCAATGGTCAGCGCCTCAACAATCGCCTCGGCAATTCCCAGCAGTTGCCCCGCCTCGGCGTGGACGCGACCCAACTCGGCGGCCACCTCCCCAGCGGGGGTGCGCATTTCGAGAAGAGATTCGATGTGACTGCGATAGGAGTGCCACTTCGGCCGGATCGACGCCACCAGCGGGGTTATCTGGGTCGATAAGGTCATGGCGTTATGGCCGAATACGTTGTCGCCCCGCTCCAGGCCACTCAAATGCATTTCGAAGGCGTCAATGGTGGCGATGGCCTGCTCTTGCTTGTGCCCTTCCAGGCGTAACACCAGGCTGGTTTCGAAGGCGATTTTCTGACTCAACACACGCAACTTGCCGGCTTGGCCAACCGTCTCCGCCACCCCCTTGAGGTCGCGCAGCATCGTTTGCACCACGCTCACGTTGGCGGCGGCGACCAGCAATATCAGCAGAAAATTGATCACCATTTTCTGGTTGACATTGATCCGTAGCCAGCGGCTCTTCGATGCCCGTTTCGGGCATACCTCGGCCACTTCAGTCGACATGGCGACGCCCTCCATAAAAACGTTCTAACTTCAGGATCAACAGTTCTCCGTTTTTGCGTCTCGCCGCAAATGGCGCTCAAAGGTTGTGAACGGGAGCCACACAAACCCCAGGGGGGTTAGTGAGCCAAACGGCCCCATTGTTGACATAGCGCAACATCAGCAGCAGGCACCTGGAGACGGTCGCCGCAGTCGAGAACCTCTTCACGGTCTTTCAGGCCACGAGGAAACAGGCCATGCACAGGCCAGAGCAATAAAGCTTAATTAAGTGGAGGGTGACCCTAGCGGTCTTACCAATACCGCACACCAGGTAGTGGCAGATTGACATGGATCAACACTGCACCTCGCGCGGCAAACATCGTTACCGTCCGGTTTGCCATTGCGCAGAGCCAACCGTACCTGGCCAGGACGGTTCTGAGCGCCCGAGACAAACCGGCCGAGCGGCAACACGGCTGGCTACGGCCAAGCGACGCATGGCGCAGCCGACTCGGCGCTGGCACACTGCATGCTCAGTCCACGGATAAGCCCACCATGAGCGAACACGACGACAACGAAGACGAGGCGTTTGCCGAAGAAGCCCTGATCCAGGCCATCGAGAATCAGCTCGCGACCGCTGAGCCGCCTGCCACCCTGGCCACCCTGAACAAACTGAGCCTGGTCGGTTACGCGCGGGAAGAAATCTTGCAACTGATGGCGATGGTACTGGCCCATGAGATCAAGGCCATGCTCGACGAGGATCGACCATTCGATAGCGCGGCTTACGAGCAAGCCCTGCGCGCCTTGCCGCAATTGCCTAACGAAACATCCTGACGCTAGTCGCTTAGCCCTGCGCGCAACCGCGCGTCTCGCTACACTGCACACACCCGCGCCTCGCTTCATCCACGCGGGACTCAACCCGTCGGGCACACGCGCTGCCCGGCCCCTGTTTACCAGAGCCTGGAGCACTTATGTCCTTTACCCCTGAGTTGGTTGCTGAACTGGATCTTCTCGCCCTGTTTAACCTGGGCAACACCCAGGAAGGCCTCAAGGTTCATCATGTCGCCGCGCCCCAAGCGATTGCCGCGGCCAAACGTCTGCACGCCAAAGGCCTGGTCACTCAGGAAGATGGCGGTTACCTGACCAGCCTGGGGCTGGAGGCGGCCGAACATGCGCAATCCTTGCTGACCATTCTCAATGTGACCGAAACCGCCTGAGCCGCCGCCACTGCCCACGCCGCCTGCGCCAGCGGGCAATCGCGTGGGCGCTAAGGCGCCCCATCCGCACCTCGCCAAGACCGGCTTAGCGTCTTGGCGCATTGCCCGCCGAGCCTGCGCATGAGCCGTACTCAGGAAATCCGCCCGGATATCGACGAAGGGATCGACCGCAAGGTGTTGGCTCAGCTGCGGGCGCGCTTTCTCAAGGTCAACGACGGCCGCCTGCAGCGCGCCATGCAGGCGCTGTCGAGCCGTCAGCAGTCGGTTCTGAAGTTGCTGCCACTGCTGTTTCACGTCAATCATCCGTTGCTGCCGGGTTATGTGTCCGGGCTGACGCCGGCCGGGCTGAGCGGCTTCGAGCCCGACGCCGATCTGCTTGCCGAGGCGCAGCGCCTGACCCGTTCCTTCGTCTACAAGGCACGCCGCGGCAACAACGCGCTGCCGATACATGGGCTGTTCCTGATGGGCAGCCTGGGCACGGTGGCCCAGGCCGAGCAAAGCGATATGGATCTGTGGGTGTGTCACGCGCCCGACCTCAGCGCCCAGGAACTCACCGAGTTGCGCAAGAAGTGCGACCAGCTCGAGGCCTGGGCGGCGACCCAGGGCGCCGAAGCGCATTGCTTCCTGATCGACCCGCTGCGCTTTAGCGTCGGCGACCGCGAGGCGCGGCTGACCTCGGACGATTGCGGCACCACCCAGCACTACCTGTTGCTCGACGAGTTCTACCGCACGGCGATCTGGCTGGCCGGGCGCATCCCGCTCTGGTGGCTGGTGCCGGTGTACGAGGAGCAGCGCTACCACGCCTACATCGACATCCTGCTGAGCAAGCGCTTTATCCGCGCCGAGGAGGTGCTCGACCTCGGTCACCTGGCGCAGATTCCGCCGGGCGAATTCATCGGCGCCGGCATGTGGCAGCTGTTCAAGGGCATCGAATCCCCTTACAAGTCGGTGCTCAAGCTGCTGCTCACCGAGGTTTACGCCAGCGAACACCCCCAGGTGCAATGCCTGGCGCTGCGCCTCAAGCAAGCGGTCTTCTGCAATCGCCTCGACCTCGACGAACTCGATCCCTACATCGTGGTGTACCGCCGCCTGGAAGAATACCTGAGCGGGCGCGGCGAAACCGAGCGCCTGGAGCTGATCCGCCGCTGCCTGTACCTGAAAATCAACAAGAAACTCAGCCGGCCGCCGCGCGACCGCCGCAAAAGCTGGCAACGCCTGCTGCTCGAGCGTCTGACCTGCGACTGGAACTGGGACAGCCGGCAACTGGCGATGCTCGACAGCCGCAGCCAGTGGAAGGTGCGCCAGGTCGACGCCGAGCGCCGCGCGCTGGTCAACGAACTGACCTACAGCTACCGCTTCCTCTCCCAATTCGCCCGCGCCGCCCAGGCCGGCAGCTCGCTCAACAGCCGCGACCTCGGGGTACTCGGCCGACGCCTGTACGCCGCCTTCGAGCGCAAGGCCGGCAAGATCGAATTCATCAACCCGGGGATCGCCCCGGATCTGGGCGAAGACACCCTGACCCTGGTTCACTGCCCCACCCCCAACGAAAGCCAGTGGGCGCTGTTTGGCGGCAGTCTCGGCGCCCAGGAATGGGCCGATTTCGCCCCGCTCAAACGCGCCCGCGAACTGATCGAGCTGCTCGCCTGGAGCCATCGCAACGGCGTCATCGACAGCAGCACGCGGCTGTCGCTGCACCCGGGCGCCAGCGACCTGAGCGAGTTCGAGTTGTCCAACCTGCTGAGCAGCCTGCAACAGACGGTGCCGCTGCCGCTGCCAGCGATCGAGGAAAGCGCCCTGCTGCGCGCCAGCGTACCCGGCGAAGTGCTGCTATTGGTCAATGTCGGCATCGACCCGCTCAAGCAGCACAGCCAGATGAATGTGCACATGACCACCGAGCGAATCGATGCCTTGGGTTATTCCGGGGTGCGCGAGAATCTGGTGCTGACCATCGACCAGGTCAACCTGAACAGCTGGAACGAACTGCTGGTCAGCCGCTATGACGGCCCCCATGCCCTGCTCGACTGCCTGCGCGATTTTCTCAACAGCCTGCCGGCCAGCGGCAGCAAACCCAAGCTGCGGGTGCGCTGCTTCTGCCGCAACCGGGCCACGACCATCGCCGAGCGGGTCGAGGAACTGTTTCGCGACACCCTGGATAACTTCGCCGGTACGCAACACAACCGCTACCTGCTGCAAATCAAGCAGCAATACCACCTGCTCGAACTGACCCCGGGGCAGGTCAGCCACACCGCCCTGACGGGCATGCCGGCGCTGCTCGAACACCTCGGCAAGGAGCAACCTGGCTACAGCCTGCTGCGCCTCGACCGCAACGCTCTGGAAGGCGAAGACCTGGCCTTGATCCTGCCGCTCGGCCGCCCCGAGTGCATCCAGGTGTTCTACCGGCGCCACGAAGACAGTGGCCTGGCCGAACTGACCCTGCTCGACGAACACAACGCGCTGTGGCGCCAGAGCATGCCGTTTCGCGACGAGCAAAGCCTGCTGACGCCGCTGCAGCGCTTCCTCCAATCGCTGCTGTACCGGCGCAATGCCTTGCTGCCGCTGGACAGCCAGATCCCCCTGACTGCGCTGGAGGTGCTCTATTACGAAGTCCTGCCGGCGGCGCCGCAGCGCGCCCGCCAGGTGGAGCTGCGCCCGCCGCCGGCAGCGCCGGTGAGCCACCCCTTCTACGACGTGCAGGCGATAGTCGAGCCGGTCGACGGCAAGCGCGCCCACGTGACCCTGTATTGCAACCACCGTGAATTTTCCGAGCTGGAATATGCCGGCGACCTGTTCGCCGCCGTGGCCCGGCACATCCTCGCCCAACGCCGCGGGGGCGAGCGCTACCCGTGCTACATCACCGACCTCGACCTGTCCGCCGTGCTCGGCGACGCTCGGGCCCAGACCGTTCACTACCTGCGCTACAAGGCTCGCCTGGAAGCGGCGCTCAACACCGCCCTGGAAAAAGCCTGAGCCGGCGCGCAGGCCGCCAGAGCGCGGTTCAGCGGCTGTATTCGCCGGCCGCTTCCGGCTGGTACTCCACGGCCAACAGGGTCAACTTCAACGCTTTGCCACCGGGCCCGACCCAGTCGATGTGCTGGCCAACGCTGAGGCCGAGCAGGGCGCTGCCCACCGGCGCGAGGATCGACACCTTGCCCTCGGCGCCTGCGTCCTGCGGGTAAACCAGGGTCAGGTGATAGTCCTTGCCGCTGCTTTCCTCGCGACAATGCACCCGCGAGTTCATGGTCACCACCCCGGCGGGCACCTGGTCGTGGCCAACCACGTCGGCCCGATCCAACTCGGCCTGCAGGGCGACAGCACCCGGGCCGAACTCTTCCAGGCTGTCGAGCAAACGCTCCAAACGCTGTAAATCGAGACGGGTAATGGTGATTGGCGGTGCACTGGTCATGGTCGGCTCAACTGTCCTTTACTGGAGGCGAAAAAAGCAAAACCCCGCCTGATGACGGGGTTTTACACTGGTCGAGTCGACCGTATCACAGCCATTCAAATAAACAAGGTCGGCCGGTCAGTCTCGACCCTGCCGCAAGCGCACCTGGGCGCTACGACAAATGCCCCGTCGGCGCGCCTCATCGGCATTGCCCCACTCGAGGATCTCGTTGAGCAATCGGCCACAGCCCAGACACATATCGCCCTCGTCCAGGCAGCACTGGCGCACGCACGGCGAGGCGATCAGCGGCGCAGCCTGCTCGGGCACCGCGCCCAAATCTGACTCAGAGCTCTTCGAACTCAAGACTGGCTCCCGATTGCTCCAGGGTGATGCGTGCGAGCATTTCACCCAGCAGTTCGGCACTGCTGTCGCAAATCCAACGCTCGCTGGCTTCATCGTAGTCGAAGTGAAAACCGCCGGCGCGGGCCGCCAGCCACAGCTGACGAATCGGCTCCTGACGGCTGAAGATCAGCTGCGTGCCGTTTTCAAAACGCACGGTCAGCACACCCGCCGAGTTTTCCAGGTCGAGATCCAGATCGCTGTCATCGAAAATGTCCTCCACCGCTTGCTGTACGGTATCGACCAGATCGTGAAAGCGGGCTTCGGTCAAACTCATTGCGGATGTCCTCGAAAAATTCAGGTGCGTCAAAAGGTGCCAGGGGCGCGGGGAAAACCTCGCGGACGATGGCTGGGGCTGGTTCGCAGGGCAAGCATAGCCAGCCAGGCAAGCGAAGAGGCGCAGTATACAGCGGTATATGCGGATGATCCGCTGCCGCCCTGCGTGCCGTGGCGAAACCCGTTAGCCGGCGCCAAGGATCCGGGCAAAGCCCCGCCAGACGGGAATCCTGGCGCATAGGCAAGGCGCCGGGGGGTCGGTATACTCCGGCGCAATCATGCTTTATTACAAGGACTTCACCATGAAGCGGCTGTTGACTGCCCTTATCGCGCTCGTCGCCCTCACGTCCCTGCTCGCCGGCTGTGGCCAGAAAGGCCCGCTGTATCTGCCGGATGACGGGAAAACGGCGCAAGAACGCGACAGAGACATCTTTCTCTAAGGGGGCTCCATGCAAGCTTTCACCCACCGCGACGGCGAGCTGTACGCGGAAGGCGTGGCGCTGTCCGCCATCGCCGAAGATTTCGGCACGCCGACCTACGTCTACTCCCGCGCCCATATCGAGGCGCAGTACCGAGCCTATGCCGATGCCTTGCAGGGCGTGCCGCACCTGGTCTGTTTCGCCGTCAAGGCCAACTCCAATATCGGCGTGCTGAACGTGTTGGCGCGTCTCGGCGCCGGCTTCGACATCGTCTCGCGCGGCGAGTTGGAGCGGGTTCTGGCCGCCGGCGGCGAGCCCGGCAAGATCGTTTTCTCCGGCGTCGGCAAGAGCCGCGACGACATGCGCCGGGCGTTGCAGGTCGGCGTGCACTGCTTCAACGTCGAGTCCGTCGATGAGCTGGAGCGCCTGCAACAGGTCGCTGCCGAACTGGGCACGACCGCGGCTATTTCCCTGCGCGTCAACCCGGACGTGGATGCCGGCACCCACCCCTATATTTCCACCGGCTTGAAAGAAAACAAGTTCGGTATCGATATCGAACAGGCGCCCGGGGTCTACGCCCGCGCGGCCGCCCTGGCGAACCTGCAGGTGGTCGGCGTCGACTGCCACATCGGCTCGCAACTGACCAGCCTGCCGCCCTTCCTCGATGCCCTGGATCGCCTCCTGGCGCTGATCGATCAACTGGCCGCACAGGGCATTCGCATCCAGCACCTGGATCTCGGCGGCGGCCTCGGCGTGCAGTACCGCGACGAACAGCCACCACTGGCCGGCGCCTATATTCAGGCGGTGCGTGAGCGCATTGGCGGGCGCGACCTGGCTCTGGTGTTCGAACCGGGCCGCTCCATCGTCGCCAACGCCGGCGTGCTGCTGACCCAGGTCGAGTACCTCAAGCACACCGAGCACAAGGATTTCGCCATCGTCGACGCGGCGATGAACGACCTGATCCGTCCGGCGCTGTACCAGGCCTGGATGGACGTGGTGGCGGTGCGGCCGCGCGATGGCGCGACGCGCAACTACGACATCGTCGGGCCGATCTGCGAAACCGGTGATTTTCTGGCCAAGGATCGTCGCCTGGCGCTGGCCGAAGGCGATCTGCTGGCAGTGTGTTCGGCCGGCGCCTACGGCTTCGTCATGAGCTCCAACTACAACACCCGCGGCCGCGCCGCCGAGGTGATGGTAGATGGCGAGCAGGCCTTCGCAGTGCGCCGCCGCGAGACCCTCAGCGAACTCTTTGCGGGCGAAAGCCAGCTGCCGCCAGCACCATAAGGGCATCCTGATGTTATTGCGCTTTACCAAAATGCACGGCCTCGGCAACGATTTCATGGTTCTCGACCTGGTCAGCCAGCACGCGCATATCCAGCCGAAGAACGCCAAGCAGTGGGGCGACCGCCACACCGGCGTCGGCTTCGATCAACTGCTGCTGGTGGAGCCGCCGAGCAACCCGGATGTCGACTTCCGCTACCGGATTTTCAACGCCGACGGCTCGGAAGTGGAGCAATGCGGCAATGGCGCCCGTTGCTTCGCCCGCTTCGTGCTGGACAAGCGCCTGACCATGAAGAAGCAGATCCGGGTGGAAACCAAGGGCGGGATCATCGAACTCGACGTGCGTCCCGATGGCCAGATCAGCGTGAACATGGGCGCACCGCGCCTGCAGCCGGCGCAAATCCCCTTCCAGGCCGAACAGCAAGCCTTGAGCTACCGCGTCGAGGTCGAGGGGCAAACAGTCGAGCTGGCCGCCCTGTCGATGGGCAACCCGCATGCCGTGCTGCGCGTCGACAGCGTCGACAAGGCGCCGGTGCATGAGCTGGGGCCGAAACTGGAACAGCATCCGCGCTTTCCGCAGCGGGTCAACGTCGGTTTTCTCCAAGTCATCGACCGCCAGCATGCCAAACTGCGCGTCTGGGAGCGCGGCGCCGGCGAAACCCAGGCCTGCGGCACCGGCGCCTGCGCGGCGGCAGTGGCGGCGATTGGCCAAGGCTGGATGGACTCGCCGGTGCAGCTCGAGCTGCCCGGCGGCAAGCTGTGCATCGAGTGGGCAGGCCCGGATCGGCCCGTTATGATGACCGGACCCGCGATGCGCGTGTACGAAGGACAGGTTCGCCTATGACCGACCAGCAGGATTCGCCCCAACCACTCGAACTCGACTCGGCGGCAGTCGCCGACTACCTGCGTCGGCACCCGGAATTCTTCATCGACCACGACGAATTGATTCCCGAGTTGCGCATCCCGCACCAGCGCGGCGACACCATCTCGCTGGTCGAACGCCAGGTCAAGCTGTTGCGCGAGCGCAATATCGAGATGCGCCACCGCCTCTCGCAATTGATGGATGTAGCCCGCGACAACGACCGCCTGTTCGACAAGACCCGCCGCCTGGTGCTCGACCTGCTCGACGCCGCCGGCCTCGAGGAGGTGGTCAGCACCGTGGAAGACAGCCTGCGCCACCAGTTCCAGGTGCCCTTCGTCAGCCTGATCCTGTTCAGCGATACGTCGCTCGCGGTCGGCCGTTCGGTCAGCAGCGCGGAAGCGCATCAGGCCATCGGCGGCCTGCTGGCCGGCGGCAAGACCATCTGCGGCGTGTTGCGCGAGCATGAACTGAACTTCCTGTTCGGCGAAAGTGAAGCCCGGCAAGTCGGCTCGGCAGCAGTGGTCGCGCTGTCCTATCAGGGTCTGCATGGCGTGCTGGCAATCGGCAGCAGCGACCCGCAGCACTACAAGAGCTCCCTGGGCACCCTGTTCCTTGGCTATATCGCCGAAGTCCTGGCCCGGGTTCTGCCGCGCTTCGCCACGCCGCTGCGCTCGGTGCGTTAATCACGTAGGCTGGGCTGAAGCGGATCGCCGCCCGCCCCCCCTACACCCGCGCCCACAAGGCCCCGGGGAGCAACCATGCAAGATCATCTGGACGCCTACCTCGAACACCTGCGCAGCGAGCGTCAGCTCTCCAAACACACCCTCGACGGCTATAGCCGCGACCTGGCCAAGCTCGTCGCCTTCGCTGAACGCGAGCAGATCGCCGAATGGCGCGCGCTGGACGCCGCGCGCCTGCGCCGCCTGATCGCCCGCCTGCACCTCGAGGGCCAGTCCAGCCGCAGCCTGGCCCGCCTGCTTTCGGCGACGCGCGGGCTGTACCGCTACCTGATCCGCGAAGGCCATTGCCAGAACGATCCGGCCAGCGGCCTGACGCCGCCGAAAGGCCAACAGCGCCTGCCCAAGACCCTGGATGCCGACCGCACCGCGCAGCTGCTCGACGGCGCGGTCGAGGACGACTTCATCGCCCGCCGCGATCAGGCCATGCTCGAGCTGTTCTATTCCTCGGGCCTGCGCCTGGCCGAACTGGTCGGCCTCAACCTCGACCACCTGGATCTGCGCGACGGCCTGGTGCGGGTGCTGGGCAAGGGCAACAAGGCCCGCGAGCTGCCGGTCGGGCGCATGGCGCGTCAGGCGCTGGAGCAGTGGCTGCCCTTGCGCGCCCTGGCCAAGCCGGCCGATGGCGCGGTATTTATCAGCCAGCAAGGCCGTCGGCTCGGCCCGCGCGCCGTGCAACTGCGGGTACGCCAGGCCGGGGCGCGCGAACTCGGGCAGAATCTGCACCCGCACATGCTGCGCCATTCCTTCGCCAGCCATATGCTGGAGTCCTCCCAGGACTTGCGCGCGGTGCAGGAATTGCTCGGCCATGCCGACATCGCCACCACCCAGGTCTACACCCACCTGGATTTCCAGCACCTGGCCACGGTGTATGACCGCGCCCACCCACGGGCCAAACGCAAAGGCAGCAGCGAATGAGCATTCAGTTGATCACCTTCGACCTCGACGACACCCTGTGGGACGTCAGCCCAGTGATGCAGGACGCCGAAGCGGCCCTGCGCAACTGGCTGGGCATGTATGCGCCACGCCTGGGTGCGGTGCCGATCGAACACCTGTGGACGATTCGCGCGCAGTTGCTGCAAGCCGAACCCTCGCTCAAATATCGCCTCAGCGAACTGCGCCGGCGCATTCTGCTGGGCGCCCTGACCGGTGCCGGCTATCCGTCTGGCGAGGCCGCAACGCTAGCCGAGGGTGGTTTTCAGGTGTTTCTCGCCGCGCGCCATCAGGTCGAGCTGTTCGCCGAGGTACACCCGACCCTGGAGACCCTGGCCAATCGCTTCCAGCTCGGGGTGATTACCAATGGCAATGCCGATATCCGGCGCCTGGGCCTGGCCGACTATTTCCAGTTCGCCCTGTGCGCGGAAGAACTCGGGGTCGGCAAACCCGATCCCAAGCCTTTTCAGGAAGCCCTCAAGCGTGCCGGCATTGCCGCACAGCACGCCGTGCATGTCGGCGACCATCCCTGCGACGACATCGCCGGCGCCCAGGCGGCCGGCCTGCGGGCGATCTGGTTCAACCCGCAGGGCAACACCTGGGAAGGCGACAAGCGCGCCGATGGCGAAATCCGCAGCCTGGCCGAATTACCGGCGCTGCTGCACAGCTGGGCGTAGGCGGGACGGCCAAACCCTTGGCAGGCCGTTGATAAACGACCCGCCTCGCCTGGGCGGTTAGATAGGGCGACTGCCGTATTTGTTATCGGGTTTCTTCGGTGGGTCGGAAACCACGTTAGGCTCGACCTCCTGCACCTTGCCGCCGCGCGCCAGATACTCTTCCATGGCGCGCGCCAAGGCATCGCGATCCTTCTGCTTGGCTTCGACGCTCGGCAGCTCTTCGACATTGACCGCAGCCTTGGCCTTGGCCTTGCTCTTGCCGCTGCTGACAACTTCGTCGCCGTCGTCATCAGTGCTGTCGACATCATCGGCGGCAGCCATTTCCTCGCCACCTTCCTCGTCAGCCCCGTCCAGCTCGTCTTGTTCCAGATCTTCGTCGCTCATGTTCAACCTCATGACTTGCGATAAGCAGGTTAGTTATAGCCCAGCGCCGTGATCTATCGTACGTCGCCGGAAAAAATTCAAATGACCTTGCCTGGCAAAGCCCCAGCCGCTTCTCGCGCTGGCCCGGATCAACACCGCCGTGTCGCATAACAGTGCTTATCGGCGCGCATTCTAGCGTGCTGTCAGAAAAAACAAAGGGCGCCTTTGGGCGCCCTTGCTTTAAATCGCCGGCAATCAGCTTTTAGTGAATTCCGGATAGGCTTCCATCCCGCATTCGGCGATATCCACGCCTTCGTACTCTTCCTCCTCGCTGACGCGCAGGCCGATCACCAGCTTGATGAGCGACCAGACGATCAGGCTGGCGCCGAACACCCAGGCGAAGATGCAGGCCAGGCCGAGCAACTGGGCGCCAAGGGTGGCATCCGGGTTGGTCAGCACCACCGCCAACAGGCCCCAGATACCGGCCACGCCGTGCACCGAAATGGCGCCGACCGGGTCGTCGATCTTGAGCTTGTCCAGGCCGAGGATGGCGAACACCACCAGCACGCCACCGACCCCACCGATCAGGGTCGCTTGCAGGGCGCTCGGGGTCAGCGGCTCGGCGGTGATCGCCACCAGACCGGCCAGAGCGCCGTTGAGGGCCATGGTCAGGTCGGATTTTCCGAACAGGATGCGCGCCACGATCATCGCCGCGATCAGGCCGCCGGCGGCGGCCATGTTGGTGTTGACGAAGACGTTAGCCACGGCGTTGGCGTCTTCGATGGTGCTCATCTTCAGCTGCGAGCCACCGTTGAAACCGAACCAGCCCATCCACAGGATAAAGGCCCCCAGGGTGGCAATCGGCAGGTTGGCTCCCGGAATGGCGTTGACCTGGCCGCCCGCGCCGTACTTGCCCTTACGCGCACCGAGCAGCAGCACGCCAGCCAGGGCAGCCGAGGCACCGGCCATGTGCACCACGCCGGAGCCGGCGAAATCGAGGAAGCCGGCTTCGTTGAGGAAGCCCGAGCCCCATTTCCAGAAGCCCTGCACCGGGTAGATGAAGCCGGTCATGACCACGGCGAAGGCGAGGAAGGCCCATAGCTTCATGCGTTCGGCCACGGCACCGGAGACGATCGACATACAGGTGGCGGCGAACACCACCTGAAAGAAGAAGTCCGAACGCGCCGAGTAATAAGGCGCATCGTCACCGCCGGCGAGAACCGACTCGACGCTGTTTTCAGCACCGAGCAGGAAGCCCAGGCTCGGCAGGATGCCGCCTTCCGGACTGGAGTACATGATGTGGTAACCGATCACCAGGTACATGACGCTGGCGACCGCGTACAGGGCGATGTTCTTGGTGAGGATTTCGGTGGTGTTCTTCGCCCGTACCAGACCGGCTTCGAGCATGGCGAAACCCGCTGCCATCCACATCACCAGAGCACCGCAAATCAAAAAGTAGAAGGTATCGAAGCCGTACTGCAATGCAGTCAATGCTGTGTTATCCATGGTTCACCTCTTGCCGGCGCGCTTTTATAGCGCTGTTCGGTTAAGGCGCCCGGGTTGGCTCCGGGCGCACTCCGTGTGCTTACAGGTTGTAGCCACGCTCGTTGTGCAAGGCGAGGTCGAGACCGACCGTCTCTTCCTCGTCGCTGACCCGCAGGCCCATTACCAGGTCGATCACTTTCAGAATCACAAAGGTCAGCACCGCGGTATAGACCACCGTGAAGGCCACGCCCTCGACCTGCACCCACAACTGCGCGGGAATATTCTCCACCGTGCCGAAGCCACCCAACGCCGGCGCGGCGAACGCCCCGGTGAGAATGGCGCCGACAATGCCGCCCACGGCATGCACGCCGAAGACATCCAGGGAGTCGTCATAGCCGAACTTACGTTTCAGGCTGGTGGCGCAGAAGAAACAGATCGCCCCCGACGCCAGACCGATGACCAGCGCCCCCATCGGCCCGGCAGTGCCGGACGCCGGAGTAATGGCCACCAGGCCCGCCACCGCACCGGAGGCAATACCCAGCACGCTGGGCTTGCGGTGGGTGATCCACTCGGCAAACATCCAGCTCAGTGCCGCCGTCGCCGTGGCGACCTGAGTCACCAGCATGGCCATGCCGGCGGTACCGTTGGCGGCCAGCGCCGAACCGGCGTTGAAGCCGAACCAGCCGACCCACAGCATGCTCGCACCGATCAGGGTGTAACCGAGGTTATGCGGCGGCATCGCGGTGGTCGGAAAGCCTTTGCGCTTACCCAGCACCAGACAGGCCACCAGACCGGCGATACCGGCGTTGATGTGCACCACGGTGCCACCGGCGAAATCCAGCACGCCCCAGTCCCACAGCAGCGCGCCGTCGCCGCTCCACACCATGTGCGCGATGGGGGCATAGACGATGGTGAACCAGACCGTCATGAACACCAGCATGGCCGAGAACTTCATGCGCTCGGCGAAGGCGCCGACGATCAAGGCCGGGGTGATGATGGCGAAGGTCATCTGAAAGCTGATGAACACGCTTTCCGGAATCCCGGCCACCAGGCTGTCGCTGCTCAGGCCAGCGAGAAAGGCCTGCGACAGGCCGCCGACGAAGGAGTTGAGATTGACCACCCCCGACGCCATGCCACTGGTGTCAAAGGCCAGGCTGTAGCCGTAGATGACCCAGAGCACGCTGATCAGACCGGTGATGGCGAAACACTGCATCAGCACCGACAGAACGTTCTTGGAACGCACCATGCCGGCATAGAACAGGGCCAGCCCCGGAATGGTCATAAACAGCACAAGGACGGTCGCGACCAGCATCCAAGCCGTGTCGCCGCCATTCAAAGCGGCCTCGTCGGCCATGGCAAAGCCAGGAACGAGAGACAATAGGGCGCCTAGCCCTGCGATTTTTCGCAGAGTCATGGTTTAACTCCTGGGGCGTGGGGGGTTCGTTCGGAGGTTTAGATCGCGTCGGTATCGGTTTCGCCGGTACGGATGCGGATCGCCTGCTCCAGGTTGACGACGAAGATCTTGCCGTCACCGATCTTGCCGGTGTTGGCCGCCTTGGTGATGGCTTCGATGACGCGATCCAGCTGATCGTCGGCGATGGCCACGTCAATCTTTACCTTGGGTAGAAAATCGACCACGTATTCGGCGCCGCGGTACAACTCGGTGTGACCTTTTTGCCGACCGAAGCCTTTGACCTCGGTGACGGTGATGCCCTGCACGCCGATTTCCGACAGTGACTCGCGGACGTCGTCCAGCTTGAACGGCTTGATGATGGCAGTGACTAGCTTCATGAAACTTTCTCCCGTGTAAGGTGGACTTGCCCCAGGAATTACGAACCCGGCTCAAGTCTAAGCGCTGTGTCTGGCTTTTGTAATGCATCGGTCGCCCTAGGCTGACGACACCGATACCCACCAACCGCTCCTGGCGAAACATTTTCCCGCTTCGCCTAACGCACCGGAACCGCATCGGTGCATTCGTCATAGGCGACTAAGCAGAAAGCTTGCCACACTAAATAAAAATCAATACTTTCAAATAGTTACAGGCAATAACTGGCTTCTGACAAGAGCTCGAGCGGCGAACAACGCACGATAACGGTGCGCGCGCACACCGATCAGTGCGCAAAAAGTGTGCAGCGCTGGCCGCACCAGCCCAGGCCTCGGCTGCGTGCTACACTGCCGCCAGTTTGTCACTGGAACCCTGCCATGTTGCCGCCCAAAGCCCTGCTCGACGCCCTCAGCTCCCACGCCTCGCGCCTGTTCAATGGCGAAACGCCGCTGCCCCGTAGCGAATTCGAAGCCCAGTTCAAGGCCTTGCTGCAGAGTGGTTTCAGCAAACTCGACCTGGTCAGCCGGGAGGAGTTCGACAGCCAGATGGCCGTCCTCGCCCGCACCCGTGCCCGCCTGGAAGCCTTGGAAGCCAAGGTTGCCGAACTGCAAGCAGGCACCGCGCAAGTCGCTACGCCGCCGACCGAGTAACCCGCTCGAACGGCTGACGATCAAGGAGTGATCGATGTCCCTGGCCATAGTCCACAGCCGCGCCCAAGTCGGCGTCGAAGCGCCCGCCGTCACCGTCGAGGCGCACCTGGCCAATGGCTTGCCGTCGCTGGCGCTGGTCGGCCTGCCCGAGACCGCGGTCAAGGAAAGCAAGGATCGGGTGCGCAGCGCCATCCTCAACTGCGCCTTCGACTTCCCGCCGCGGCGCATCACCCTCAACCTGGCCCCGGCCGACCTGCCCAAGGACGGCGGGCGCTTCGACCTGGCCATCGCCTTGGGCATTCTCGCCGCCAGCGGCCAGGTGCCGGCCACCGCCCTGGAACAGCTCGAATGCCTGGGCGAGCTGGCCCTGTCCGGCGCCGTGCGGCCGGTGCAGGGCGTGCTGCCCGCGGCATTGGCGGCCCGCGCCGCCGGACGCACCCTAATGGTGCCGAAGGCCAACGCCGAGGAAGCCAGCCTGGCTTCCGGACTGGTGGTGATCGCGGTCGAGCACCTGCTCGAACTGGCCGCCCACCTCAATGGCCAGACGCCAATCGCCCCCTATCAGGCCCAGGGCCTGCTGCGGCGCAGCCTGCCCTACCCGGATCTGGCCGAAGTGCAGGGCCAGGTCGCCGCCAAGCGTGCCCTGCTGGTCGCCGCGGCCGGCTCGCACAACCTCTTGTTCAGCGGCCCGCCCGGCACCGGCAAGACCCTGCTGGCCAGCCGCCTGCCCGGCCTGCTGCCGCCGCTGGAGGAACAGGAAGCCCTGGAAGTTGCCGCCATCCAGTCGGTCGCCAGCCATGCGCCGCTAGAGGCCTGGCCGCAGCGGCCGTTCAGAAACCCTCATCACAGCGCCTCCGGCCCAGCCCTGGTCGGTGGCGGCAGCCGCCCGCAACCCGGGGAAATCACCCTGGCCCATCAGGGCGTGCTGTTTTTGGACGAGTTGCCCGAATTCGACCGCAAAGTATTGGAGGTGCTGCGCGAGCCATTGGAGAGCGGCCAGATCGTCATCGCCCGGGCGCGCGACAAGGTGCGCTTCCCCGCGCGTTTCCAGTTGGTGGCGGCGATGAACCCCTGCCCCTGCGGTTTTCTCGGCGACCCCAGCGGCCGCTGTCGCTGCACCCCGGAACAGATCCAGCGCTATCGCGGCAAACTCTCCGGGCCGCTGCTCGACCGCATCGACCTGCACGTTACGGTGGCGCGCGAAACCACCGCTTTGCATGTAGCGCCCAGTGCTGGCGCCGACACCGCGAGCAGCGCCGCCCTGGTCGCCCGCGCCCGGCAGCGGCAACTACAGCGCCAGGGCGTGGCCAATGCCTTCCTCGACCTGCCCGGCCTGCGCCAGCACTGCAGCCTGCACGCCGCCGACCAGGGTTGGCTGGAGAGCGCCTGCGAGCGCCTCGGCCTGTCGTTGCGCGCCGCGCACCGGGTGCTCAAGGTGGCGCGTACCCTGGCCGACCTCGAACAAGTCGAGCAGATCGCCCGCAGCCATCTGGCTGAGGCCTTGCAGTATCGCGGCCATCCGCAGGGCTGAGGCTGCGCCGCCGCATCGGCGCAGTCAGCCGAGTCGCTGCACCTGCGGCAACTGCATCGCCGCCACCTCGCCAAGCAGATAATCGCGCAAGCGCTGGTAACGTTCCTGCCCCCGCCGCGCCTTGGGCCAGACCAGGTAATAGCTACTGCCGCTGGGCACCGCGCAGGGCCAGGGTAGGCCGAGGCGGCCTTGGGCGACATCCTCGGCGACCATCACCAGATCGCCGATCGACACGCCGTAACCGCGCGCGGCGGCGACCATGCCCAGTTCCAGGGTGTCGAACACCTGGCCGCCCTTGAGCGGCACCTGCTCGCTCAGGTTCATCGCCTGCAACCACTGCCGCCAGTCGCGCCGATCCGGGGTCGGGTGCAGCAGTTCGGCACCTTGCAGCCGAAGCAGATCCCAGGGATCGTCCTGGACTGCCTCGGGCGCGCAGACCGGGATCAGCCATTCGGCGAACAGCAGCGCGCTGCCCCAGTCGTCCGGGAATTCGCCGCGGCTCAACAACACGGCGCAGTCGAACGGCTCATGCAGAAAGTCGACTTTGTCCACGTCCATCCAGGCGCTGGTCAACTGCACCTCGATATCGCTGTTGTGCAAACGAAAACGCGACAAGCGTGGCAACAGCCAACGCATGGTCAGGGTCGAGGGCGCCTTCAGGCGCAGGATCGCATCGTCGGCACGCAGGGTGGTGCAGGCCCGCTCCAGGGCATCGAAACCCTCGCGCAGGCCGGGCAGCAGCAAGCGCGCCGGCTCGGTCAATTGCAGGCTGCGCCCGCGCCGCTCGAACAGGCGGCAGGCGAAGTGCTCTTCGAGGGTGCGCACGTGATGGCTCACCGCGCTCTGGGTGATGGCCAGTTCGTCGGCGGCGCGGGTGAAGGAGCCGTGCCGGGCCGCAGCCTCGAAGGCGCGCAAGGCATACAGCGGCGCTAGGCGACGCTGTTTATCCATGAGGATTAATCATGCCAGGCATCGGTTTTTTCCTTTTGTGCGGGTGCGGATAACCCCAGAGAATGGCGCCATTCTCCGCGCCCCTGGCCTGCCCGGGCAAGTCCTCTTACTGAGCGATACTCATCATGCCGCATGCCCTTCGCAACGAACTCGGCGCCATCCTACGCCTGGCCGGCCCACTGATCGCCGCCCAGCTGGCGCATGTGCTGATGGTCTTTACCGACACCGTGATGATGGGCCTGCTCGGCCCGCAGGCTCTGGCCGGCGGCGGCCTGGGCGCGGCCAGCTATTCCTTCGTGTCGATCTTCTGCGTCGGCGTGATCGCCGCGGTCGGCAACCTGGTGGCCATCCGTCACGGCGCCGGGGATGCGGCCGGCGTCACCCGCCTGACCCAGAACGGCCTGTGGCTGGGCTGGGGGCTGGCGTTACTGGCCGGAGTGAGCCTGTGGCACCTCGAGCCGGCGCTCCTGTATTTTGGTCAGTTGCCGGAAAACGTCAGCGGCGCCCTGCAGTTTCTCGCCACGCTGGTGTTCGCCCTGCCCGGCTATATGAGCTTTATGGCGCTGCGCGGTTTTACCAGCGCGATCGGCCGCCCCGGCCCAGTGATGGCGATCAGCATCGGCGGCGCGCTGGCCAACCTGATCCTCAACTACGCGCTGATCGAGGGCTGGTTCGGCCTGCCGCACCTGGGCCTGGCCGGTATCGGCCTGGTCACCGCGCTGGTGATGAATGCCATGGCGTTGCTGCTGGCCTGGCATGTGTTGCGCCACCGCGCCTATGCCGGCTACCCGCTGGGGTGCGGCCTGCTGCGCCCGCGCTGGAATGAGTTGAACGAATTGCTGCGCCTGGGCCTGCCGATTGGCGGTACCTATGCGGTGGAGTCCGGCCTGTTCGCCTTCGCCGCGCTGTGCATGGGCGCGCTCGGCAGCCTGCAACTGGCCGCGCATCAGATTGCGATCATGTCGGTGTACGTGGCCTTCATGGTGCCGGTGGGGTTGTCCTACGCGGTGACCTTCCGCATCGGCCAGCACTTCGGCGCCGGCCGCCTGCTCGAGGCCCGCCGCGCCGGGCGTCTGGGTATCGGCCTGGGCGCGGCCTGCATGCTCGGCTTCGCCGCGCTGTTCTGGCTGGCGCCGCAGTGGGTGGTGGGCTTGTTTCTCGACCGCCGCGATCCGGCCTACGCCGAGGTGACGGCCCTGGCTATAAGCCTGCTGGCGATTGCCGCCTGGTTCGAGTTCTTCGACGGCATCCAGACCATCGCCATGGGCGCCATTCGTGGCCTCAAGGACGCCAAGACCACCTTCTTCGTCGGCCTCGCCTGCTACTGGCTGATCGGCGCGCCGCTGGCCTGGTTACTGGCCTTCCCGCTGGGCTGGGGCGCGCAAGGCGTATGGTGGGGCTTGGCCAGTGGCCTGGCTGGCGCGGCCGTCGGCCTGAGCCTGGGTTTCGAGTGGAAAAGCGCACGCCTGCTGCGGCCGGCGCACGCCGCTAAACAGGCGTGTTTGGCGTAAGCGGTCTTTTGTAGCCCGGGTGAAATCCGGGGCATCGGTGGCGTCCATGAGACCGCCCCCGGATTGCATCCGGGCTACCAGAGCGCGAACCGCGCTAGGGCTTAAGCAACCCGAGCAACGGCTGGCGCACGCCGAACACCAGGAAGCGCGCCAGCTCGGTCAATGGGAGCGCCTTGCTGATCAGGTAGCCCTGCGCTTGGTCGCAGCCGAACTCGCGCAGCAAGGCCAGTTGCTCCGCGTTTTCCACGCCTTCGCCGACCACCTCCAGGTTGAGGTTGTGGGCCAGGTTGATCATCGCTCGTACCAACTGACGATTCTCCGGGCGCTGGTGCATATCGCCGACGAAGCTCTTGTCGATTTTCAACAGGGCAATCGGCAAGCTGCTGAGATGGACGAAGGAGGAGAACCCCGTGCCGAAGTCGTCCAGGGAGAAACGCACGCCGAGCCGACCAAGCGCCAGCATGGTCTGCTGCACCTGATCGCTGCGGCGCATCACGGCGGTCTCGGTCAATTCGAACTCCAGCCAGCGTGCATCGACTCCGCGCTCGGCGATCAAACGACCAAGGGTCGGCAATAGCTGGCTGTCCTGAAACTGGCGGAACGACAGGTTGACCGCCATGTGCAAAGCCGGCAGACCGCGACCGCGCAGCCATTGCATATCGCGCAGCGCACGGGAAATCACCCAGTAACCAAGGGGCACGATCAAGCCGCTTTCCTCGGCCAGCGGCACGAACTCATTCGGCGCCAGCAGACCGCGCTCGCGGTGACGCCAGCGCACCAGCGCTTCCAGACCAACGATGCGCCCCGTCTGCAAACACAGCCGCGGTTGATAATGCAGCTCCAGTTCGTCACGCCGTAGCGCTTGGCGTAGCTGGCCTTCCAACTCCGCCTGGCTGCGCGCGTTGCGGTTGGTTCGCTCGTCGTAGATATGGAAACTGCAGCCCTGCTGGCTCTTGGCCTGCCGCATGGCGATATGCGCATGCCACATCAACGGGTCAGCTTCCGCCTCGGCACGGGCATGGGCCAGGCCCATGCTGCAGCCGATCAACAGACTCTCGCCATCGACCCAATAGGGCTCGGCCAGGGCTTCGGTGATGCGCTCGGCCAGGCGTGATGCACGCTGCGGATCGCTACGCACATCGAGCAGCAGGGCAAACTCGTCGCTGCCCAGGCGGGCGATCTGATCGCCGCCCTGCAGCTGTGCCTTGAGGCGCGCCACCACTTGCCGAATCAGCTGATCGCCGGCCTGGTGGCCGAGGGCATCGTTGGCGTGGCGGAAATTGTCCAGGTCGAGGTGCGCGAGCACCAAGCCGCGCCCATGGCATTCGCCCAGGCGGGCGGCAAGCAGGGTCTGGAAGCCCTGCCGATTGGCGATGCCGGTCAGCGCATCCTGCTCGGCCAGGCGCCGCAAGGTTTCTTGCACACGACCCTGCTCGCCCACATAGCGCAGGCAGCGCCGCAGCACATCGACCGTCAGGCCGTCGCGCACCAGCCAGTCGCAGACCCCCGCAGGCGCCGCGGCGGGTTCCTCCTCCAGCAGCAAGATGATGGGTAGAGGGCAACGCCCGGGCGCGGGCCGGCGCGCCTCCGTGGTCAGCAGCAGGCCATTGGCCCGGGTATCGAACAGACTGCTGGCCGCCGCCCACGAGGGCGCGGTAATCAGCGGAAAGACACTGCCCAAGGCGCCTAGCCGCTCGCGCAATAGCTCGGGCCATTCCGGCGTATCAGCCAGCAGAACCAACCGCAAGGGTTCGTCGAGCGCGGACAATCAACCTCCCCAGGCCTCAAAGATAGTCGGTGGCATTCCGCCCTGTTGCGCCGTAATCGGCGTCTAATCAGGCACATCCGCGTGCTACTGCGGTGCAGCCTGGATTCAAGACAAAAACCCGACAAGCGGCGTCAGAGTACTGGATTACACGAAATAACCAAGCCTGGCGTAGCGCCACTACGTGCGCTGCGCCACAGTTCCAGACGGTCGCGGCACAAACGCCCAGTCCTGCTAAAATGCGCGCCCACTCCCCAGGCGATTGATCCGATGTCCCGACTGAACCCCCGGCAGCAGGAAGCCGTGAACTACGTCGGCGGCCCTCTTTTGGTGCTCGCTGGCGCCGGCTCCGGCAAGACCAGCGTGATCACGCGCAAAATCGCCCACCTGGTGCAGAACTGCGGCATCCAGGCCCGCCACATCGTCGCCATGACTTTCACCAACAAGGCCGCGCGCGAGATGAAGGAGCGGGTCGGCAGCCTGCTCAAAGGCCCGGAGGCGCGCGGCCTGACCGTATCGACCTTCCACAACCTGGGGATGAACATCATCCGCAAGGAATACGCGGCGCTGGGCTACAAGCCGGGTTTCTCGATCTTCGACGAGGGCGATATCAAGGCGCTGCTGAGCGACATCATGCAGAAGGAGTACGCCGGCGACGACGGCATCGATGAAGTGAAGAACTACATCGGCAGCTGGAAGAACGAGCTGATTCTGCCCGAGCAGGCCCTGAGCGAGTCGCGCAACCCCAAGGAACAGACCGCGGCCATCGTCTACCTGCACTACCAGCGCACCTTGAAGGCTTACAACGCGGTGGACTTCGACGACCTGATCCTGATGCCGGTGAAGCTGTTCCAAGAGCACGCCGACATCCTGGAAAAATGGCAGAACCGCATCCGCTACCTGCTGGTCGACGAATACCAGGACACCAACGCCAGCCAGTATTTGCTGGTGAAGCTCTTGGTCGGCCTGCGCAACCAGTTCACCGTGGTCGGCGACGACGACCAGTCGATCTATGCCTGGCGCGGCGCGCGCCCGGAAAACCTGATGCTGCTGAAAGAGGACTACCCCTCGCTGAAGGTGGTGATGCTGGAGCAGAACTACCGCTCCACCAGCCGCATCCTCAAGTGCGCCAACATCCTGATCGCCAACAACCCGCATGCGTTCGAGAAACAGCTGTGGAGCGAGATGGGCATGGGCGACGAGATCCGCGTGATCCGCTGCCGCAACGAAGACGCCGAGTGCGAGCGCGTGGCGCTGGAGATCCTCACCGAACACCTGCGCACCGAGCGCCCCTACAGTGACTACGCCATCCTCTATCGCGGCAACTACCAGGCCAAGCTGATGGAGCTCAAATTGCAGCACCATCAGATTCCCTATCGCCTGAGCGGTGGCACCAGCTTCTTCGCCCGCCAGGAGGTGAAGGACCTGATGAGCTACTTCCGCCTGCTGGTCAACCCGGACGATGACAACGCCTTCCTGCGGGTGATCAACGTGCCGCGCCGCGAGATCGGCTCCACCACCCTGGAAAAGCTCGGCAACTACGCCACCGGCCGCAAGATCAGCATGTACGCCGCCGCCGGCGAGATGGGCCTGGGCGAACACCTGGATGCGCGCTTCAGCGAACGCCTGGCACGCTTCACCCGGTGGATGGATCGGGTGCGCCAGGAGTGCGCGCAGAACGAGCCGATCGCGGCCATCCGCAGCATGGTGATGGACATCGACTACGAGAACTGGCTGCGGCAGAACGCCTCCAACGACAAGGTCGCCGATGCGCGCATGGGCAACGT
Source organism: Pseudomonas sp. sp1636 (assembly GCF_030376615.1). GTDB lineage: Bacteria > Pseudomonadota > Gammaproteobacteria > Pseudomonadales > Pseudomonadaceae > Aquipseudomonas. The sequence goes on along the minus strand of NZ_JARRAB010000005.1, from coordinate 114,474 downwards.
CTGGTTCCTGGTCGAGGCGCTGAAGAACACCCTGGAGCGCGACGAAGACGGCGACATGACCATCGAGGACGCCATCGGCAAGCTGGTGCTGCGCGACATGCTCGAGCGCCAGCAGGAGGAAGAGGAAGGCGCCGAAGGCGTGCAGATGATGACCCTGCACGCCTCCAAGGGCCTGGAATATCCGTCGGTGTATATCCTCGGCGTGGAGGAGGAGATCCTCCCGCACCGCTCCAGCATCGAGGCCGATACGGTCGAGGAAGAACGCCGCCTGGCCTACGTCGGCATCACCCGGGCCAAGCGCAACCTGACCATGACCTTCGCCGCCAAGCGCAAGCAGTACGGCGAGATCATCGACTGCGCGCCGAGCCGTTTCCTCGACGAACTGCCGCCCGAAGACCTGATTTGGGAAGGCCAGGAAGACGCGCCTCCCGAGGTCAAGGCCGCCACCGGCAACTCGGCGCTGGCCAACATGCGCGCCCTGCTGAAAAAATAGCCGGGAGCTATTTTTAACGTCGCGCAGCGACGGCCCGTAGGGTGGCCGCCAGGGATGGCAGGCCATAAAAAATGACCGGGAGTCATTTTTAAGGCTCTGTACCCGTTAGGTGTTGTATCACCAGGCGCGAACTGCCTGCGATCCGTAGGAGGCCCGACCTCGGGGCGAGCTTTGGCTATACCGCGAAACGATGGGCAGGCAGCCCTGCGGGCTGCATTCGCCGCGGGGTCGCGCCTCCTACAAGAGATCGCGCATGCAACACATAATTGGGACAGAGTCATTTTTAACGTCGCGCAGCGACGGCCCGTCAGGGTGGCCGCCAGGGATGGCAGGCCATAAAAAGACTTATTCCGTAGCCCGGATGCAATCCGGGACGGCTTCCCCGGATTGCATCCGGGCTACGTACATAGCGAGGGCAACCGCATGCAAGCACTGAAACAGAAGATCCAGGCAGAAGGCATCGTCCTGTCCGAGCAGGTGCTCAAGGTCGACGCCTTCCTCAACCACCAGATCGATCCGGCGCTGATGCAACAGATCGGCCATGAGTTCGCCCGGCGTTTCGCCGGCCAGGGCATCAGCAAGATCGTCACCATCGAGGCTTCGGGTATCGCCCCGGCGATCATGGCCGGCCTGGAGCTGGGGGTGCCGGTGATCTTCGCCCGCAAGTACCAGTCGCTGACGCTCAAGGACGACCTCTATACCGCCAAGGTGTTCTCCTTCACCAAGCAGAGCGAAAGCACCATCGCCATCTCCGCCAAGCACCTGAGCGCCAGCGATCACGTGCTGCTGATCGACGACTTCCTGGCCAACGGCCACGCCGCCAAGGCCCTGATCGAGCTGATCCAGCAGGCCGGGGCGAGCATCGCCGGGATTGGCGTGGTCATTGAGAAGTCCTTCCAGAGCGGACGCGCCGAACTCGACGGCCGCGGCTACCGGGTCGAGTCGCTGGCGCGGATCAGCTCGCTGCAGGGCGGCCGAGTCAGCTTTCTCGACTAAATGGCTGACTTCGGCCACAAAAAAACCGCCCGAGGGCGGTTTCTTGTGACTGGCGTCGCTTACAGGCCGGTCATCTTCTCGATGGCGGCGCGCAGCTCGTCATCCGAGCAATCGTTGCAGGTGCCTTTCGGCGGCATGGCGTTGAGGCCGGAAATGGCATTGGCCAGCAAACCATCGACACCATTAGTGGCGCGAGCCTGCCAGGCGGCGCTGTCGCCGATCTTCGGCGCGTCGAGCACGCCAGAGACATGGCAAGCACCACAGTGCTTGGTAATGATGTCATCGGCCGTCCGCGCAGCGCCGCCGGCGGCAGCGGCCACGGTGCCCACGCCCTTGCATTCTTCGCCCATGATGCAGACTTCACCGACCGGCTTCAGGCGCTCGGCGATAGCCTCATCGGTCGTGGCCTGAGCAGTCACTGCCCACAGGGCCAATACGGCAGCCGGTGCTACCAGCATTTTCTTCATCAGATTCACGGTACACCCTCATCGTGGCTAGTCACGCCCGCGGCCACGGTTTCGCGAGCGGGCGACAGTATAACGGGAAGCCTGCCAGGCTGAAACAACCTAGATTGTCGCAGGATTATTGGCGGCAAACGGCAAGCGAGTCCGCGCGCCGCGCGCCCAGGCGCCATCGAGTTTTTTGCCCTTGCTTGTGCAGCCGATGGCTTGAAACTCGCGGCTAAACTCAGAAATTCGCTGGCGTGGTGGCGCTGATCAGCCGCGCCGGCTGGTCGAACGGATTGCGGAAACGGTGCGGCTTGCTGCTCTCGAAGTAGTAGCTGTCGCCCGCTTCGAGGATGAACACCTCCTCGCCGACGGTCAGCTCGAGACGCCCCTCCACCAGCAGGCCGGTTTCCTCGCCCTCGTGGGTGTACATGTCATCGCCGGTATCGGAGCCGGCCGGATAGGTCTCATCGAGCAGGGTGATGGCGCGATTCGGGTGGGTCTTGCCCACCAGTTTCATGCTGATCGCACCACTGTGGATATCGGTGAGTTCGGCCGCCCGGTAGACCACCTGGGTATGGTTGTCCTGCTCCGCGTCCAGGGAGAAGAACTCCACCAACGACATGGGGATTCCCGCCAAGACCTTTTTCAGCGAGCTGATCGAGGGGCTCACGCTGTTCTTCTCGATCATCGAAATGGTGCTGTTGGTCACACCTGCCCGCTTGGCGAGTTCACGCTGGGACAGGCCTTTGAGTTTGCGAATGGATTGCAGTCGTACACCGACGTCCAATGCTGGAGTCCCCCTCGGGAAGATACGGAAAAAGTGCCCGTATCATCGCAACAGCGTTCAGTATTTACAACACCCTGACTGCAAATACTGCCCGGCGCCCCGTTCAGTCGTCGCAATAGAGCAGCGGCACCCGGCGCAGGTTGCAGAAAAGCTGATAGGGAATGCTGCCTGCACCGACCGCCACGTCGCTGGCGAGGACATTCTTGCCCCATAACTCGACCCGGCTGCCGAGACCGGCGCCGGGCAGGTCGCTGAGGTCGACGCAGAGCATATCCATCGACACCCGGCCGATCAGCCGACTCGACCGGCCATCGACCAGCACCGGCGTGCCGGTCGGCGCATGCCGCGGGTAGCCGTCGGCATAACCCAGGGCGACCACGCCAACCCGGGTCGGCCGCTCGGTGACGAAGGCCGCGCCATAACCAACCGGCTCGCCGGCCGGCAGTTCGCGTACGCTGATGACCTTCGACTCCAGGGTCATCACCGGCTGCAACTGGGCGGCTACGGCCTGCGCCTGTTCGAACGGCGTGGCGCCGTAGAGCATGATGCCGGGGCGCACCCAGTCGCTGGGGATGCCTGGCCAGCCGAGCACGGCCGGCGAATTACGCAGGCTGATTTCCGCCGCCAGCCCCTGGCGCGCCTGCTCGAACAGCGCAAGTTGCTCGCTGCTGCGTGGGCAGTCCAGCTCGTCGGCACGGGCGAAGTGGCTCATCAGCACGATTTTCGCCACCTTACCGCTGGCCAGCAGACGCCGGTAAGCCGCCTGGTAGTCCTGCGCAAACAGACCGACCCGATGCATGCCCGAGTCCAGCTTGAGCCAGACGCACAGCGGCTTGCTCAGCGCCACCCGTTCGATGGCCTCGACCTGCCACAGGGCATGCACCACGCACCACAGGTCGTGCCGCTCGATCAGGGCCAGTTCGGCGGCCTCGAAGAACCCTTCCAGCAACAGAATCGGCGCGCGGATGCCGGCTTCGCGCAATTGCAGCGCCTCTTCGATGCAGGCCACGGCAAAGCCATCGGCTTGATCTTGCAGCGCCTGCGCGCAACGCACCGCGCCATGCCCGTAAGCATCGGCCTTGATCACCGCGAGCGCCTTGGCGCCGCTGACTTCACGGGCCAATCGGTAGTTGTGGCGCAGGGCTTGCAGATCGATCAGGGCACGGGCTGGACGCATGGCTGGGCACTTCTTATTGTGAAATAGCGGGGGACAAGGCGGCGCGGCCCGCCCTGGGTTCTAGCGACTACAGATTAAAAAAGCCCGGAGTGACAACCGGGCAAAAGCCAACAATAAAGGGTCGGTCAGGCGCTCAGACGGCCGCCACCACCATCATTTCCACCAGCACCTCGGGCTTGTACATCCGCGCCTCGACACAGATGCGCCCCGGCGCCGTACCTTTGCTCACCCAGGCGTCCCAGACCTGATTGAGGCCCGCGTAGTCGCGCTCCATATCCTTCAGGTAGATGGTCACCGAGAGCAGGCGCGTCTTGTCGCTGCCGGCCTCGGCCAGCATCGCGTCGATGTTGGCCAGGGTCTCGCGGGTCTGCTGCACGATGTCGCCGCTGTAATCGTCCGCCAACTGCCCGGCCAGGTAGACCGCGCCCTGGTGGATGTTGATTTCGCTGTAACGGGCTTCAGTGCGCAGGCGCTGGATTGACATGTTTGGCGGTCTCCTGGGAACGGCTGTAACGGAAGATATCCAGACCCTCGCGGCTGATCTGCGGGCGCTTGTTGGCCATCAGGTCGGCGAGGAAACGGCCGGAGCCGCAGGCCATGGTCCAGCCCAGTGTGCCGTGGCCGGTATTGAGGAACAAATTGCTGAAAGCGGTGGCACCGACGATCGGCGTGCCGTCCGGGGTGGCCGGGCGCAGGCCGGTCCAGAATTCCGCCTGTTTGAGGTCGCCGCCTTGCGGATAGAGGTCAGCGGTGATCATCTCCAGGGTCGCGCGGCGACGCGGATTGAGGCTCAGGTCGAAACCGGCGATCTCGGCCATGCCGCCGACGCGGATGCGCTTGTCGAAGCGGGTGATGGCGACCTTGTAGGTCTCATCGAGAATGGTCGAGGTCGGCGCCATGTCGCCATCGGTGATCGGCACGGTCAGCGAATAGCCCTTGAGCGGGTAGATCGGCGCGCGAATGCCCAGCGGCTTGAGCAGTTGCGGGCTGTAGCTGCCGAGGGCGAGCACGTAGCGGTCGGCGGTTTCCAGCTTGCCGTCGATCCACACGCCATTGATCCGGTCGCCGGCGAAATCCAGGCGCTCGATGGTCTGACCGAAACGGAATTCGACGCCCAATTGCTTGGCCATTTCGGCCAGCTTGGTGGTGAACATCTCACAGTCGCCGGTCTGGTCGTTGGGCAGGCGCAAGGCGCCGGCCAGCTTGTGCTTGACCCCGGCCAGGGCCGGCTCGACGCGGGCGATGCCTTCACGGTCGAGCAGTTCGAAAGGCACGCCGGACTGCTTGAGCACGGCGATATCCTTGGCCGCACTGTCGACCTGGGCCTGGGTGCGGAACAGCTGGGTGGTGCCCAGGCGGCGGCCTTCGTAGCCGATGCCGGTTTCGGCGCGCAGTTCGTCGAGGCAGTCGCGGCTGTACTCGGACAGGCGCACCATGCGCTCCTTGTTCACCGCGTAACGGCTGGCGGTGCAGTTGCGCAGCATCTGCGCCATCCACAGGTATTGGTCGATATCGGCGGTGGCCTTGATCGCCAACGGCGCATGCTTCTGCAGCAGCCACTTGATGGCTTTCAGCGGCACGCCAGGGGCGGCCCAGGGCGAGGCATAACCGGGGGAGACCTGGCCGGCGTTGGCGAAGCTGGTTTCCAGGGCCGGGCCGTCTTGACGGTCGACCACCACCACCTCGAAGCCTTGGCGAGCCAAGTAGTAAGCACTAGCCACACCCACCACACCGCTACCCAGTACCAGAACCCGCATCGTCATCTCCTCGCCACGACTATGCGCTGGCGTTTTTTGTTTTAAGCGTTGATGCGCGCAGTATATTGAGCACTAGCCAGTGTCTTTCACTATATATATAACTATATTTGGCGAGAATTCTTGGCAAAAACCGCTTACACGGAGGGGCATCCCCCATGCGCACCCAACACCAAAGCCGTCGCGAGCTGGACAAGATCGACCGCAATATCCTGCGTTTCCTGCAGGAGGACGGGCGTATCTCCTTCACCGAACTGGGCGAACGGGTCGGCCTGTCGACCACGCCCTGCACCGAGCGAGTGCGCCGTCTGGAGCGCGAAGGCATCATCATGGGCTACCACGCCCGCCTCAACCCGCAGTACCTCAAGGCCAGCCTGCTGGTGTTCGTCGAGATCAGCCTGGATTACAAGTCCGGCGACACCTTCGAGGAGTTCCGCCGCGCCGTGCTCAAGCTGCCGCATGTGCTGGAGTGCCACCTGGTTTCCGGCGATTTCGACTACCTGGTCAAGGCGCGGATCAACGAGATGGCCAGCTACCGCAAGCTGCTCGGCGACATCCTGCTCAAGCTGCCGCATGTGCGCGAGTCGAAGAGTTATATCGTCATGGAGGAGGTCAAGGAGTCGCTGGCGCTGCCCATTGCGGAGTGACCCCGCCGCCAGCCTGGTGCGCTACACCAACACCTGACGGGTACTGGCGATCAGCTGGTGCACCTGCTTTTCCAGCGCCGGCTCGATCATTTGCTCCGGCCCTTGGCCGCGCGGGCACGGCAGGCTGGGGCTGGTGCCGAACAGACGGCAAATCAGCGGGCGCTGCGCGTACACCTCACAGCCTTGCGGGCCCAGGTGCACGCAATTGAATTCGGCCAGGGCGGCGTCGTGCGCGGCGGCGCTTTTCACCGGCAGCCGCGCCATCTCTTCGGACGAAGCGGTCACCGGGCCACAGCAGTCATGGCAGCCCGGCACGCAGGCGAAACCGGGAATCTGCAAACGGAGCTGATCGATCTTGCGGCTGGTGCAACTCATGGGCGCGATCCTGGGTCAATAGCAGCCATGTTACCCGCTCGCTCGCCTCGATCAGGCTGGGCCGCTGAATTTAACCGACGGAAAACGCTTTTCTGCCGATTGCCTCTTGGCGGATGGCAAAGTTGACGCTTATGCTGCGTAAAATTTTCCAAACATAACAATCAGGATTCCACACATGAACGCCCGCGTTCACCAGCCGGTACACAGCCCCCAACACGCCCCCTCCTACTACGCCGCCAGCGCCAATCGCCAGTTGGCCTACCCGCCGCTGCAGAGCGCTCTGCGGGTCGACGTGTGCATCGTCGGCGCCGGCTTCTCCGGCCTCAATACGGCCATCGAACTGGCGCAGAAGGGCCTCTCGGTGGCGCTGCTGGAAGCGCACAAAATCGGCTGGGGGGCCAGCGGCCGCAACGGCGGCCAGCTGATTCGCGGGGTCGGCCACGGGGTCGAGCAGTTCGAAGCGGTGATTGGCGCGCAGGGCGTGCGCGAACTCAAGCTGATGGGCCTGGAGGCGGTGGAAATCGTCCGCCAGCGCATCGCGCAGTTCAACATCGACTGCGACCTGACCTGGGGCTACTGCGACCTGGCCAACAAACCCAGCCATCTCGACGCTTTCGCCGAAGACATGGCCGAGCTCAAGAGCCTCGGCTATCGGCATGAACTGCGTCTACTGCAACCCGAGCAGATGCATCAAGTGGTCGGTTCCAAGCGTTACCTGGGCGGCCTGATCGACATGGGTTCCGGCCACCTGCACCCGCTCAACCTGGCCCTGGGCGAAGCTGCCGCGGCGCAGTCGCTGGGCGTGCAATTGTTCGAAGACTCGGCGGTCAGCCGCATCGACTACGGCGACGAGATCAAGGTGCACACCGCCCAGGGCGTGGTGCGCGCGACCAGCCTGGTACTCGCCTGCAACGCCTACCTGAACGGCCTGAACAGCAACCTGGGCGGCAAGGTGCTGCCGGCCGGCAGCTATGTGATCGCCACCGAGCCGCTGGCCGAAGCCGAAGCCCGCGCCCTGATCCCGCAGAATATGGCGCTCTGCGACCAGCGCGTGGCCCTCGACTATTACCGCCTGTCCGCCGACCGGCGCCTGCTGTTCGGCGGCGCCTGCCATTATTCCGGGCGCGATCCGGCGGACATTGCCGGCTATATGCGGCCGAAGATGCTGGCCGTCTTCCCCCACCTCAAGGACGTCAAAATCGACTACCAGTGGGGCGGCATGATCGGCATCGGCGCCAACCGCCTGCCGCAGATCGGCCGCCTCAAGGGCCAGGCCAACGTCTATTACGCCCAGGCCTACTCCGGCCACGGCGTCAACGCCACCCACCTGGCCGGCAAGCTGCTCAGCGAGGCCATCGCCGGCCAGCAAAGCCGCGGCTTCGACCTGTTCGCCCAGGTGCCGCACCTGACCTTCCCCGGCGGCAAATACCTGCGCTCGCCATTGCTGGCCTTGGGCATGCTCTGGCATCGCTGCAAGGAACTGCTCTGAACCAGCCGCCAGCCGCTCAACTACGCCCAGCGCAGCGATCGAGCAGGCGGTACGGCCGGCGCCAGGGTCGCCGGCCTGTGGCGAGCTAATCGCCGCGCGCCGGCGTGGCCGCGGCGAACGGCTCGTCGACGCCCTGGCCGCGCCAGGCCAGCACCACGAACACCGCCGCGCCCAGGGCCATCAACAACGGCAACGCATGCCCGCTGACCCACTGACTGGCCGCCCCGGTGGTCAGCGGGCCGAGCAAGCAACCGATCCCCCACAGTTGGGCGACATGGGCATTGGCGCGCACCAGCGCGTCGTCGCGATAGCGTTCGCCGATGAGGATCAACGACAGGGTGAACAGCCCGCCAGCGCTGGCACCGAACAGCACCAGCAACGGCCAGACCAGCGGCGAGTGCAGCAGCAGCGGAAGCGCCAGGCTGGAACCCAGCAGGATCACTCCGCAACCGCGGAACAGGCTGCGCCGCGACATGCGGTCGGCGAGCAGGCCGATCGGCAACTGCAGGGCGGCGTCGCCGACCACCACCACGCTGACCATCAACAGCGCCACGTCCTGGCTGAAGCCCTGGCGCAGCCCGTAGATCGGCAGCAGGGTCAACATCATCGCCTCGAAGGCGGCGAACAGCACCACCGCCCAGGCAATCGCCGGCAGCTTGCGGCAGAACGCCGACAGCCCGCGGCCCGAGGCGCTATGGCCATCGACCTTGGGCGCGCCGGTGCGCCCCAGGAGGATCAGCGAACCGCCGATCAACAGACCGACACCGGCCCAGAAACCCAGGTCGCTGCCGGTGCCCAACGCGGTCAGCAGCAGCGGCCCGCACAGCTGGCTCAACGCATAGCCGGTGCCATACAGGGCGACCAGACGGCCGCGCCATTTTTCCACGGCCAGTTGGTTGATCCAGCTCTCGCCGAGGATGAACACCACGGTCAGCGCCACACCGATCAGCAGGCGCAACAGCAGCCACAGCGCATAGTTCTGCAGCAGCGCCAGCAAGCCCACGGACAGTGCCGCCAGCAGCAGACACAGCTGCATCAGCCGAGCGGTGCCGAAGTGCCCCGCCAGGCGCCCGGCCAGGGAAGCGCCGAGCAGCACGCCCACCGCCGGAGTCGCCGCCATCACGCCGATGGCGAAGGAGCCGTAGCCCCAACTCTCCAGACGCAACGACACCAAGGGCATGGTCACCCCGAGGGCCAGACCGATGCTGATGACCGCCGAACAGACCGCGAAATAGCTACCCCAACGCATCGCCAGACTCCTTTATGTCGTGGCCGGCTGACAAAACCAAACGGCCGGGTTTCCCAAGGGAACCCGGCCGCAGGTTTGGCTCGTAAGAGCCGGCCCTCCTGGCGGAGAGCGGACCTTGTTGGGCGGTTACCCGCCCGGGATCACAGCTTGATCCAGGTGGCTTTCAGTTCGGTGTACTTGTCGAAGGCATGCAGCGACTTGTCGCGGCCATTGCCCGACTGCTTGAAGCCACCGAACGGCGCCGTCATGTCGCCGCCATCGTACTGATTGACCCACACGCTGCCGGCGCGCAACGCCTTGGCAGTGAGGTGGGCCTTGGACAGATTGCTGGTCCACACCGCCGCCGCCAGGCCGTAGGGGCTGTCGTTGGCGATGGCCAGCGCTTCTTCGACATTGTCGAAGCCGATCACCGACAGCACCGGGCCGAAGATTTCTTCCTGGGCGATGCGCATGGCGTTGTTGACGCCGTCGAAGATGGTCGGCTCGACATAGGTGCCACCGCTCTCTTGCAGCACCCGCTTGCCGCCGGCGACCAGTTGGGCGCCCTCATCATGCCCGGCCTGAATGTAGTTCAACACGTTGTTCATCTGCGTGGTATCGACCAGCGCGCCGACGTTGGTCGCCGGATCCAGCGGGTTGCCCGGTTTCCAGGCCTTGAGCGCCTCGATCACCAGCGGCACGAAGGTGGCCTTGATCGAGTTTTCCACCAGCAGACGCGAGCCGGCGGTACAGACTTCGCCCTGGTTGAAGGCGATCGCGCCGGCCGCGGCTTCGGCGGCGGCCTGCAGGTTCGGGGCGTCGGCGAAGACGATGTTCGGGCTCTTGCCGCCGGCCTCCAGCCAGACGCGCTTCATGTTCGATTCGCCAGCGTAGACCATCAGTTGCTTGGCGATCTTGGTCGAGCCGGTGAACACCAGGGTGTCGACGTCCATGTGCAACGCCAGGGCCTTGCCCACGGTGTGGCCGTAACCCGGCAGCACGTTGAACACGCCGGCCGGAATCCCGGCCTCGATGGCCAGTTGCGCCAGGCGGATGCCGGTCAGCGGCGATTTCTCGGAGGGCTTGAGGATCACCGAGTTGCCGCTGGACAGCGCCGGGCCGAGCTTCCAGCAGCTCATCAGCAGCGGGAAATTCCACGGCACTATGGCCGCGACCACGCCGATCGGCTCACGGGTGACCAGGCCCAGCTGGTTGTGCGGAGTGGCGGCCACTTCGTCGTAAATCTTGTCGATCGCCTCGCCGCTCCAGCGAATCGCGTTGGCCGCGCTGGAGACGTCGATACTCAGCGCGTCGCTGATCGGCTTGCCCATGTCGAGGGTTTCCAGCAGCGCCAGCTCTTCACCGTGCTGCTGGATCAGTTCGGCGAAACGGATCATCACGGCCTTGCGCTTGACCGGCGCCAGGCGCGACCAGACCCCGGAATCGAAGGTGTTGCGGGCGTCCTGCACCGCCAGTTCGGCATCCGCCAGGTCACAGCTGGCGACCTGAGCCAGGATCCGCCCATCCACCGGACTGATGCACTCGAAGGTCGCGCCGGACGCTGCCGCGCGGTATTCGCCGTGAATAAAGGCGCGGCCTTCGATCTTCAGGGTAGCGGCGCGTTGTTCCCAATCGGCGCGAGTCAGGCTAGTCATTCGGGCATCCTCTATCAGTAAAAAGTGCTGTGGGTCGAAGCCGCGCACTGTCAATTATTCTGCAAGGCCCGCAAGGGCCAAATCCTGCCGGCAACACTAAACCAGCGGGGTGCAGCTTTTCAATATTTTTTACATAGGCGGATAAAACCCCCTTGTCATGTTCGTTTTATTAAACATAGACTGCGCGAAATCGCCCTCCAGCCCCTTCCTCGCGCGCCCGGATAGCCAGCATGACACTCGACAACAGCGCTCAACCGAACAGAAAAACCGACAGCCTCGACGATTTTTGGATGCCGTTCACCGCCAACCGCCAATTCAAGGCCAAACCGCGCCTGCTGGACAGCGCCGAAGGCATGTATTTCACCAGCGACGACGGCCGTAAAATATTGGACGGCACCGCCGGGCTTTGGTGCTGCAACGCCGGTCACGGTCGTCGGGAAATTAGCGACGCAGTGAGTAAGCAAATTGCCAAGCTGGACTTCGCCCCGACCTTCCAGATGGGCCACCCGCTGCCCTTCGAGCTGGCCAGCCGGCTGGCCGAGATCGCCCCGGGCCGGCTGAACAAGCTGTTCTTCACCAACTCCGGCTCGGAGTCGGTCGACACCGCGCTGAAGATCGCCCTGGCCTACCAGCGCGCCATCGGCCAGGGCACCCGCAGCCGCCTGATCGGCCGCGAGCTGGGCTACCACGGCGTCGGCTTCGGCGGCATCTCGGTCGGCGGCATGCTCAACAACCGTCGGGCCTTCCCGCTGCTGCCGGGCGTCGACCACCTGCCGCATACCCTGGACATCGCGCGCAACGCCTTCAGCAAGGGTCTGCCGGAATTCGGCAGCGACAAGGCCGACGAACTGGAGCGCCTGGTGGCGCTGCACGGCGCCGAGAACATCGCCGCGGTGATAGTCGAGCCGATGGCCGGCTCGGCCGGGGTGATACTGCCGCCGCTGGGCTATCTGCAACGCCTGCGCGAAATCACCCGCAAGCACGGCATCCTGCTGATCTTCGACGAAGTGATCAGCGGTTTCGGCCGGGTCGGCAAGGCCTTCGCCGCCCAGCGCTGGGGCGTCACCCCGGATCTCATCACCACGGCCAAGGGCCTGACCAACGGCGCCATCCCGATGGGTGCGGTGTTCGTCGACGAGCAGATCCATGACGCCTTGATGCAGGGCCAGGACGGCATCGAACTGTTCCACGGCTATACCTATTCCGGCCACCCGGTGGCCTGCGCCGCCGCCCTGGCAACCCTGGACATCTACCAGCGTGACGGTCTGTTCGACCGCGCGATCGAACTGGAAGGCTACTGGCAGGATGCCCTGCTCAGCCTGCGCGACCTGCCCAACGTGCTCGACATCCGCGCCATCGGCCTGGTCGGCGGCGTGCAACTGGCGCCGAACAGCCAAGGCGTCGGCAAACGCGGCTACCAGATCTTCGAACAATGCTTCTATAACGACCTGATGGTGCGCGTAACCGGCGATACCCTGGCCCTGTCGCCGCCGCTGATCGTGGAAAAAGCGCAGATCGACAGCCTGGTCGAGAAGCTCGCCGACGCGATCCGCACCGCCCACTAACCGCCAGCCCCGGAAGCCCCCCATGAACATCGAACAGATCCTCGACTTCGCCCAAGCCAGCACCGCCGCCGAGCACTACCGCCCGGCGCCGGAAAAGATCCTCAAGGGCGACCCCGAGCAAAGTGTGCGCAACCACTATGGCAGCCCCTGCGGCCAGTTCAACGCCGGCATCTGGGAGGGCGCGGCCGGCCAGTGGACGGTCAATTACAGCGAGCACGAATACTGCGAAATCCTCCAGGGCGTCTCGGTGTTGCGCGATCAGGACGGCAACGCCAAGACCCTGCGCGCCGGCGACCGCTTCGTCATCCCCGCCGGCTTTACCGGCACCTGGGAAGTGCTGGAAGCCTGCCGCAAGGTCTACGTGATCTTCGAGCAGGCGCCGCACTGACCGGCTCTATTCATGCGTCACCCGTTAGCCCGCCTCGCGCGGGCTTTTTTTCGCCTACGCAGGCGACCAGGTCGCGCCGGGCATGCAGAGGCGCGGCCGCAAGCCACCGACGATAAATCGCCGGCATGAAAAAGCCCGCCATAGGGCGGGCTTTTTCGACAGGAGCCAAGACCAATTACTTGATCTTGCCTTCCTTGTAGATCACGTGCTTACGCACAACCGGATCGAATTTTTTAATTTCGATTTTGTCCGGCATGGTGCGTTTGTTTTTGTCGGTAGTGTAGAAATGACCAGTACCGGCACTCGAGATCAAACGGATCAATTCGCGCATGATTTACTCCTTAAACCTTTTCGCCGCGAGCACGCAGCTCGGACAGAACGACGTCAATACCACGCTTGTCGATGCAACGCATGCCTTTGGCAGAAACGCGCAGACGCACGAAACGGTTCTCAGACTCGACCCAGAAGCGGTGATGCTGCAGGTTCGGCAGGAAACGACGACGGGTTTTGTTGTGTGCGTGGGAAACGTTGTTCCCGGTTACCGGACCCTTACCGGTAACTTGACAGACTCTCGACATGCCTCAGCCCTCTAAAACCACATGCCCAACCCGGCATGGGTTGGCCGCTTATCTTGAATATCATTGGCGCTCGGCGCCGCATTTCTCGAGGGTCTTACCGGCTACACCTGAAAGCGCAAGTACCGGGCCCCTACAAAAGAGCGCTGCTTTATACCAGAAAGCCCGGAGTGCAACAAGGTTAAACGCACTTTCAACCGGCACGCATGCCGCGAAATACCTGTATCCAGGCCACTGGCGTAGGCGGCAGCCGCCGCCGACCGCTCGTCGACAAGCCTGCTGTTCTGGCATTGCTTTATGGTCTAGGGTAAAGCCTTTGTCGGCGCACCGATGGGCGCGCACCGCATTATCAAGGAGTTTGTCATGCGCCTCGCCACCCAAACGCTGCTATTGGCCAGCCTGCTGAGTCCGCTTTTGCTACAGGCCGCCACGCTCAGCGTGTGCACCGAAGCCAGCCCGGACGGCTTTGACGTGGTGCAATACAACTCGCTGACCACCACCAACGCCTCAGCCGACGTATTGATGAACCGCTTGGTGGAGTTCGATGCCGGCAGCGGCCAGTTGCTGCCCAGCCTCGCGCAACGCTGGGAAGTCAGCGAGGACGGCCTGAGCTACCGCTTTGTCTTGCGCGAGGATGTCGCCTTCCACGAAACCGACTATTTCAGCCCCAGCCGCCCGCTGAACGCCGACGACGTGCTGTTCAGCTTCCAGCGCATGCTCGACCCAGCCCACCCTTGGCATCAGGTTGCGCCAGGCGGCTACCCACATGCCCAATCGATGCAGTTGCCCAGCCTGATCAGCAGCATCGACAAGCTCGACGAACACAGCCTGCGCTTTACCCTGAACCGCCCCGACGCCACTTTCCTCGCCACCCTGAGCATGGGCTTCGCCTCGATCTACTCCGCCGAATACGCCGCACAGTTGTTCGCCGCCGGCACTCCGGAGCGACTCAACAGCCAGCCGGTCGGCAGCGGCCCCTTCGTCTTCAAGCGCTTCCAGAAAGACGCGATGGTGCGCTACGAGGCCAACCCCGAGTACTTTGCCGGCAAGCCCGCGGTGGACAACCTGGTCTTCGCCATCACCCCGGACGCCAACGTGCGCCTGCAGAAGCTGCGCCGTGGCGAATGCCATATCGCCCTCTCGCCCAAGCCGCAGGATGTGTTAGCCAGCGCCGCCGATGCCGACCTGCAGAGCGTGCACACCGCCGCCTTCATGACCGCCTTCGTCGGCATCAACAGCCAGCACGCACCGCTGGATAACACCGCCGTGCGCCAGGCCATCAACCTGGCCTTCGACAAAGCCAGCTACTTGCAAGCGGTGTTCGAGAACAGCGCCGAAATGGCCGACGGCCCCTATCCGCCCAACACCTGGAGCTACGCCACGGAGCTGCCCGGCTATGCCCACGACCCGGATCGGGCCCGCGCCCTGCTGGCCGAAGCCGGCCTGGCCGAGGGCTTCAAGACCTCCATCTGGACACGCCCCAGCGGCAGCCTGCTCAACCCCAACCCGAGCCTCGGCGCCCAGTTGTTGCAGGCCGACCTGGCCAAGGTCGGCATTCAGGCCGAGATCCGCGTGATCGAATGGGGCGAGTTGATCCGCCGCGCCAAGGCCGGCGAACACGACCTGCTGTTCATGGGCTGGGCCGGCGATAACGGCGACCCGGACAACTTCCTCACCCCGCAATTCGCTTGCGCCTCTCTCGAGTCGGGACTCAATTTCGCCCGTTACTGCGACCCGCAACTGGACAAGCTGATCGCCGCCGGCAAAACCGCCAGCGACCAGGAACAACGCAGCCAGCTGTATCGGCAAGCGCAGCGGATCATCCAGCAACAGGCGCTGTGGCTGCCCCTGGCGCACCCAACCGCTTACGCCTTGATCCGCAAGGAAGTCGAGGGTTATCGGGTCAGTCCCTTCGGCCGCCAGGATTTTTCCAAGGTGCGCGTGGGCCCCTGAACGGCCCCGCTACAGCCAGCCATACTCGGCCATCGACAGCGGTTCGCCGTCGCCGACGATAAAATGATCGAGCACCCGTACATCGACCAGCTCCAGGGCCTCCTTCAGGCGCTTGGTCAGCACCCGATCCGCCTGACTCGGCTCGGCCACGCCGGAGGGATGGTTATGGGTCAGGATCAGCGCCGCGGCGTTGTGCGCCAACGCCCGCTTGACCACTTGCCGCGGATAGACACTGGCGCTGTCGATGGAGCCGTGGAACAGCGCCTCGAAGGCCAGCACTCGGTGCTTGGCATCGAGAAACAGGCAGCCGAACACCTCATGCGGCTCATGCCGCAACAGGGCCTTGAGGTAGTCGCGCACCGCCTGCGGGCTCTCCAGCGCCGAATCGCGCCGCAGTTGCTCGGCCAGGTGGCGACGGGCCATCTCCAGCACCGCTTGCAGCTGGGCGAACTTGGCCGGCCCCAGCCCGAGGCGCTGGCTGAAGGACGGCAAATCCGCCTGCATCAGGGCGCGCAGCCCGCCGAAATCAGCAAGCAGATGACGCGCCAGATCCACCGCGCTTTGCCCGGCCACGCCGGTACGCAGGAAGATCGCCAGCAGCTCGGCGTCGCCCAGGCTAGCGGCCCCTTGGGCCAGAAGTTTCTCCCGCGGGCGTTCCGCCGCGGGCCAATCGCGAATACTCATACCACCTCCCTGTCGAGCCCTGCACCTGGCGACCCTGAAACGGCCGTGCGGCCTTGGTCTGGCAAGTTCCTGCGGCGCTTTTCCGCTGCGGCCGCTGTGCTATCTTAGCCCATCTTTTTGCGCGGCGACTGGCCTGGGGAGGCGTCTCCGCCGCGGCGCACATCCACCCAACTATAAGAAGGCAGGCCTATGCAGCGGCTATATCGAAAACGCATCGTTCTCGGCGTGGGTGGCGGGATTGCCGCCTATAAGAGCGCAGAGCTGGTTCGTCGCCTGCGCGACCAGGGGGCAGACGTGCACGTGGTCATGACCCGTGGCGGCCGCGAATTCATCACGCCACTGACCCTGCAGGCACTCTCCGGCCATCCGGTGCACCTGGATCTGCTCGATCCCGCCGCCGAAGCCGCCATGGGCCATATCGAACTGGCGCGTTGGGCCGACCTGGTGCTGATCGCCCCGGCCACCGCCGACCTGATGGCGCGCCTGGCCCAGGGTGTCGCCGATGATCTGCTGACCACCCTGGTGCTGGCCACCGATGCCCCGGTAGCCCTGGCACCGGCGATGAACCAGGCGATGTGGCGCGACCCGGCCACCCAAGCCAATGCCCAACTGCTCAGCGAACGCGGCCTGCGCCTGTTCGGCCCCGCCGCCGGCGAACAGGCCTGCGGCGACGTCGGCCTCGGCCGCATGCTCGAAGCCGACGAGCTGGCGCAATGCGCCGCCGACTGTTTCCAGAACCAGGCCCTGACCGGCAAGCACGTGCTGATCACCGCAGGTCCGACCCAGGAAAATATCGATCCGGTGCGTTACATCACCAACCACAGCTCCGGCAAGATGGGCTTCGCCCTCGCCGAGGCTGCCGCCGAAGCCGGCGCCAAAGTAACCCTGATCTGCGGCCCGGTGCACTTGCCGACTCCGGATCGGGTCAGCCGTATCGATGTGGTCAGCGCCCGCGACATGCTCGCGGCCTGCGAAGCGGCGATGCCCTGCGATCTGCTGATCGCGGCAGCCGCCGTCGCCGATTACCGCCCGGAAGTGGTCGCGCAGCACAAATTGAAGAAAGACCCCAGCAGCGGCGACGGCCTGCTCCTGCAAATGGTGCGCAACCCGGATATCCTCGCCACCCTGGCCGGGCGCGCCGACCGACCGTTCAGCGTCGGTTTCGCCGCCGAGACCGAGAACCTGCTGGGCTATGCCTCGCGCAAGCTCAAGGACAAGAACCTCGACCTGATCGTCGCCAACGACGTGGCCAACCCCAGCATCGGCTTCAACAGCGAGGATAACGCCATCACCATCATCGATCGCGAGTTGCGCCAAAGCAGTTTCGCCCAGACCAGCAAAAGCAAGATCGCCCGCCAACTGGTGGACTTTATCGCCGACCGTTTGCAGCGCGGCTGACGCACTCATTCACCGACCACAGAGCCTGACATGCACGCCTTACAAGCCAAGATCCTCGACCCGCGCCTGGGCACTGAGTTCCCCCTGCCGCAGTACGCCACGCCAGGCTCCGCCGGCCTCGATCTGCGCGCCATGCTCAAGCAGGAGCTGGTTCTCGAACCCGGACAAACCGTGCTGATTCCCACCGGCCTGTCGATCTATATCGGCGATCCGGGCCTGGCGGCGCTGATCCTGCCACGCTCGGGTCTCGGTCACAAACACGGCATCGTGCTCGGCAACCTGGTCGGCCTGATCGATTCGGACTACCAGGGCGAGCTGATGGTGTCCTGCTGGAACCGCGGGCAAAGCGCGTTCAGCATGGCGATTGGCGAGCGTATCGCGCAGCTGATCCTGGTGCCGGTGGTGCAGGCGCACTTCGACCTGGTCGAGCAGTTCGATCAGAGCCAGCGCGGCAGCGGCGGCTTTGGCCACTCCGGCAGCCACTGATTGCCTTTACCCATTCCAGGAAGAATTGCCGAGGAGACGTTCGATGAAACGCTTCAAGCGCACCGCCAAGGACGCCATCGCCCCCCGCACGAGCGCGAAGCTGGCGGGCACGGGTAAACAGACCGCCAACGCCCTGCTTCCAGGCGTGCCGGGCGTCATCAGCGGCTTGCTTCTGGCTGGCGCACTGCTCTGGTTCGGCGTATTCAACAGCGCGCAACAGCAGCAACAGCAACAACTCACCCAGGCCTGGGGCGACGCCCAGGCCGCTGCCTTGCAGCAATCCCTCCGGCAACTGGCCGCAGACACCCGCACCGCGGCGCGCAACCCCGAGCTGCTGCAAGCCCTGCACAGCCGGGACAGCCAACAGGTGCGCGCAGCCGAACGCAATCTGCGCTACTGGGATGGGGTGATCGATGCCCACCTCAATGCCCGCGGCGAAGCGGTGCAGGACATGGGCCGCGACGCGCCGATGAACTTTGCCGCGCTGGATATGCTACGGCGCGTGGAAAACGGCCAGATACCGGCTGCCGAAGCCTACAAGGTCGGCCAGCGCTGGCTGGTCTACAGCGCTGCGCCGCTGCGTCCAAGCGATGACCAGCCAGCGCTGGGCACCCTGCTGCTGGCCGTCGAGCTGGATCGCCTGCTGGCCAATTTACCGCCGCTGCCGGCCGACGCCGGCCAACTGCAGCTGCTTCAGCAATTCGGCAACTCCGCCGGCCAGATACTGGCGCAGCGCGGTCAGGCCCAGGGTGCCGGGCAAAGCCTCAACAGTGGCAATCCGAACTGGCAACTCAGCTTCACCCCGGGGCCGAGCCTGAGCGCAGCGGCCTTCTCGCCCACCCTGCTTGGCCTGGCCACCCTGCTCGCGCTGGCTGGCGCCCTGCTTGGTCTCTACCTGGTATACCGCGGCCAGCAACAGCGCCTGCACAAGGATGCCTTGCAACTTGGCCAACTGGTTAAAGAACTCTCCGCCGGGAAAACCGTCAAAGCTTTCAGCCTGAGCCTGCCGGCGCTCGACCGCCTGGCACAAACCCTGACCCACCTGCCGCACCGCGCCAACACACCGGCAGCAAACCCCAACAGCGGCGGCAACGCTTCGCCCGCAGCAGCCCCCAGCCCAACGGCCGGACTGATCAACCCACTGTTTCAAGACACCGACATTCTCGATATCGACATTCTCGACGAAGACCAGGATCTCCTGGGACTGGAGCAACTCCCGCTGATGAACGCCCCGCAAACAGCCCCGAGATTGCCCGCCGATATCTTCCGCGCCTACGACATTCGCGGCGTGGTCGGCGGCAGCCTGAGCGCAGAAACCGCCTATTGGGTCGGCCGCGCCGTGGGCTCGCAGAGCCTGGCGCAGGGCGAACCGCATGTCGCGGTGGGCCGCGATGGCCGCCTGTCCGGCCCGGAGCTGGTCGAGCAGCTGATTCAGGGCCTGCTCGACTGTGGCTGCCACGTCAGCGATGTCGGCATGGTGCCGACCCCGGTGGTCTACTACGCCGGGCATATCCTCGCGGGCAAGTCCGCGGTGATGCTCACCGGCAGCCACAATCCGCCGGACTACAACGGCTTCAAGATCGTCATTGCCGGCGACACCCTGGCCAACGAACAGATTCAGGCGCTCAAGGCGCGTATCGACAACAACGACCTGGCCAGCGGCGTCGGCACGGTCGAGCAGGTCGATGTGCTGGAGCGCTACTTCAAGCAGATCCGTGACGACATCGCCATGGCCAAGCCGATGAAGGTCGTGGTCGATTGCGGCAACGGCGCCGCCGGGGTAATCGCCCCGCAGTTGATCGAAGCCCTGGGCTGCACGGTGATACCCCTGTTCTGCGAGGTCGACGGCAGCTTTCCCAACCACCACCCGGATCCGGGCAGGCCGGAAAACCTGGTCGACCTGATCGCCAAGGTCAAACAAGAGCAGGCCGACCTCGGCCTGGCGTTCGACGGCGACGGCGACCGCGTCGGCGTGGTCACCAACACCGGCACCATCATCTACCCGGATCGCCTGCTGATGCTGTTCGCCAAGGACGTGGTGGCGCGCAATCCCGGTGCCGACATCATCTTCGACGTCAAATGCACCCGCCGCCTGACCCCGCTGATCAGCGGCTACGGCGGGCGTCCGGTGATGTGGAAAACCGGCCACTCGCTGATCAAGAAGAAAATGCGGGAAACCGGCGCCTTGCTGGCCGGCGAGATGAGCGGGCACATCTTCTTCAAGGAACGCTGGTTCGGCTTCGACGACGGCATTTATGCCGCCGCCCGCCTGCTGGAGATTCTCAGCCAGGACAAGCGCGACGCCGAACAGGTGTTCGCGGCGTTCCCCGGCGATATTTCCACCCCGGAAATCAATATCCAGGTCACCGAGCAGAGCAAATTCAGCATCGTCGAGACCCTGCAACGCAACGCTCACTGGGGCGAAGCCAACCTCACCACCCTGGACGGCATACGCGTCGACTACCCTAAGGGCTGGGGCCTGGTACGCGCCTCCAACACCACACCGATGCTGGTGCTGCGCTTCGAGGCCGACAGCGAGGAAGAACTCGAGCGCATCAAGGCAGTATTCCGCGCCCAGCTGCACAGCGCTGCACCCGATATCACTTTGCCGTTTTGATTGAGATTAGCCATGGAGACCCGCATGACCCTCGAACGTGATGCCGCCAGCAACGTCGCCAAAGTCCTGTCCGAAGCGTTGCCGTACATCCGCCGCTTCGTCGGCAAGACCCTGGTGGTCAAGTACGGCGGCAACGCCATGGAAAGCGACGAACTAAAAACCAACTTCGCCCGCGACATCGTGCTGATGAAGGCCGTCGGCATCAACCCGGTGGTGGTGCATGGCGGCGGCCCGCAGATCGGCGACCTGCTCAAGCGCCTGTCGATCGAGAGCCACTTCATCGACGGCATGCGCGTGACCGACGCGCAGACCAT
The DNA here is from genome assembly GCF_030376615.1 of Pseudomonas sp. sp1636. Taxonomy (GTDB): domain Bacteria; phylum Pseudomonadota; class Gammaproteobacteria; order Pseudomonadales; family Pseudomonadaceae; genus Aquipseudomonas. The sequence goes on along the minus strand of NZ_JARRAB010000005.1, from coordinate 93,444 downwards.
GGACGTGGTGGAAATGGTGCTCGGCGGCCAGGTCAACAAGGACATCGTCAACCTGATCAACCGCCACGGCGGCAGCGCCATCGGCCTGACCGGCAAGGACGCCGAACTGATCCGCGCCAAGAAGCTCACCGTAACCCGCCAGACGCCCGAGATGACCCAGCCGGAAATCATCGACATCGGCCACGTCGGCGAAGTCACCGGGGTCAATACCGCCTTGCTCAACATGCTGGTCAAGGGCGATTTCATCCCGGTGATCGCACCGATCGGCGTTGGCGCGCAAGGCGAGTCCTACAACATCAACGCCGACCTGGTCGCCGGCAAGGTGGCCGAGGCCTTGAAGGCCGAGAAACTGATCCTGCTGACCAATATCGCCGGCCTGCTGGACAAGCAGGGCGAGGTGCTCACCGGCCTGACCACCGAACAGGTCGATGGCCTGATCGCCGACGGCACTATCTATGGCGGCATGCTGCCGAAGATCCGTTGCGCCCTCGAAGCGGTGCAGGGCGGCGTGACCAGCGCGCACATCATCGACGGCCGCGTGCCCAACGCGGTGCTGCTGGAAATTTTCACCGACAGCGGTGTCGGCACGCAGATCTGCAACCGCAAGCGTCACTAACACACGCGGGGCTTTCCACAACCCGCCACGTCAACCAAACAGACCGAATCGGCCCGCACAATCGGGCCGATTCGCCATCTGCATGAAAGCGGCGCGGCGCCGCCGAAGGCCTGGCAGCCCGTCCGAGAATGCTATTGACGGCCTGTTGTCGGTTGGCGCCGAGGCACGAGCCCAACCAAGCCCCCTACCGGGCTTGGCGAAACTCATACGGCGCGACGCCCCCGCAAAATCGGCCGCCGAAACGGCAACCTAGGTAGTTTTTCAACGGCCAGCTAGAGCCGCCGGCCCAGCAACTCGCCAAGACGCTCACGATCGGCGGCAAAGCTGGCCTGGGCCTGCTTGCGCGCCTCCTGGTAGCGGGCAATGTCCTTGTACAGACGTAGCTGTTCATCTTTCTGATTGTCGATCTGCGCCAGCAGGTGCTCCGGCACTGCGCGCCCGGCACGCTCATGATCCGCGGCCTGACTCTGCAAGTTGGCCTGCTGGGTGCGTGCCGACTGCAAGTTGCCGCGCGCCACGCCGATCAAGCCGTCCAGCTCGGCCAATTTGCGATCGCGGGCACGGTCGATATCCTCGGGCGTGCTATACAGGCGCAGCAGCTGGGCATCGGAATTGGCGCGGGCCTTGTCAGCCAACAACCGCCGCATTTCCTCAGCGCTCGGTGCCGGCGGAATAACCTTGATCACCCGCCCCTGATCATTGAGCACCTCGTAACCCTTGGCGATGAACTCCGGCGGCACGCCTTGCCGGTTGAGTACGGTGATGCCCTGATCATCGGTATAGCGGTACAGCTCAGTGGCGCCCGCCACAATCGGCAGCAGCAAACCGAACAACAGCGAACAGCGGAACAGCGCCGGTTTGCACATTGAGGCAGCACCCTAAGTCGAGGAGTTAGATTCCATATTCGCTGCGGTAGGCTTCTACGGCCGGCAAATACTGCTTGAGTTGAGCGTCGTCCGCCAGGTACTCCAACACCAGCTCGAGCGACACGATGCTCACCACCGGCATGCCGAAGTCGCGCTCGACCTCCTGGATCGCCGACAATTGGCCCTGGCCACGTTCCTGGCGATTCAATGCAATCAGCACGCCGGCGGCTTGCGCGCCCTGGGCCTGGATAATCTGCATCACCTCGCGGATCGCGGTACCGGCGGTGATCACGTCATCGACGATCAGCACCCGGCCGGCCAGCGGCGCACCGACCAGGGTGCCACCTTCGCCGTGATCCTTGGCCTCTTTGCGGTTAAAACACCAGGGCAGGTCGCGCTGATGATGCTCGGCCAGCGCCACCGCCGTGGTCGCCGCCAACGGGATGCCCTTGTAGGCCGGACCGAACAACACATCGAAGGCAATCCCGCTGTCGACCACCGCGGCGGCGTAGAAGCGCCCCAGCCGGGCCAGCGCCAAGCCGCTGTCGAACAGCCCGGCGTTGAAAAAATACGGGCTGGTGCGCCCCGACTTGAGGGTGAACTGACCGAAGCGCAGAACCCCGCGCTCAATGGCAAAACGAATGAAATCGCGCTGGTACGCTTGCATGAAAAGCCCCGGACGGCACGGATTTAGCTAGGAATTTAGCTTATTTGAGATGAGCTCGGGTATCATACACGCACGTGTTTTTAGGGGCCATTTATGCGGATCATCAGTGTGAACGTAAATGGCATTCATGCTGCAGTCGAGCGCGGTTTGCTCAGCTGGTTACAAGCACAGAATGCCGACGTCATCTGCCTGCAGGACACCCGCGCCTCCGCCTTTGAACTGGACGACCAAGCCTTCCAACTGGATGGCTATTTCCTCTATGCCTGCGATGCCGAAGTACCAAGCCAAGGTGGCGTGGCACTGTATTCGCGGTTGCAACCCAAGGCGGTAATCAGCGGTCTCGGCTTTGAAATGGCCGATCGCTACGGGCGCTACCTGCAGGCCGATTTCGACAAGGTGAGTATTGCCACGCTGCTGCTGCCATCCGGGCAGGGCAGCGACGAGAGCTTGAATCAGAAATTCAAGTTCATGGACGATTTCACCCACTACCTGGACAAACAGCGACGCAAGCGCCGCGAGTACATCTATTGCGGCTCGTTGCACGTGGCGCACCAGAAGCTCGACGTGAAGAACTGGCGCGACTGCCAGCAATCGCCGGGTTTCCTCGCCCCGGAACGGGCCTGGCTGGACGAAGTGATCGGCAGCATGGGCTATGTCGATGCCCTGCGCGAAGTCAGTCGCGAAGGCGACCAGTTCAGCTGGTGGCCGGACAGCGAGCAGGCCGAGATGCTCAACCTGGGCTATCGCTTCGACTATCACCTGCTCACCCCCGGCATGCGCCGCAGCGTGCGCACCGCGCGCTTGCCGCGCCAGCCGCGCTTCTCGCAGCATGCGCCGCTGATTGTCGATTACGACTGGATTCTCAGCGTCTAGCGCGAGCAGCAGATACAAAAAAACCGGCCGCTGGCCGGTTTTCTTGTATCTGCACGCGGCTTACTTCACCAAGCGCCAACTGAAGGGATAGCGGTAGGCCTGGCCCTCGTTGGCCTTGATCCCGGCGATAATGGTCAGCACCAGGGCACCCACCCCCACCAGCACCAGCAGCGGGAAACCGATCACCACCACCATCAACAGGAAACACAACACCGCCGCCAGCGCCACGCTGATCTGGAAGTTCAAGGCTTCCTTGCCCTGCTGATCGACGAAAGGATCGAGATCCTTCTTGATCTGCCAGACGATCAAGGGCCCGAGCAGGTTGCCGAAGGGGAACGCCAGCCCGAGAAAGGCGGCAAAGTGACAGAACATGGCCCACTGGCGCGCATCCTGGCCAGGTGTCGGCACCGGGGTTTGCAGGTTTTCGTCCATCGTTACCCTCCTTAGCAGAACATCAACGCTCAGTCGGCCAATGCCGCCTGCTGCAACTCGAACAATTCGCTCACGCCCTTATGCGCCAGGGCCAACATGGCGTTCAACTCTGCCGGCTGGAACGGCGCGCCTTCGGCGGTGCCTTGCACCTCGATAAAGCCGCCGGCGCTGGTCATCACCACGTTGAGGTCGGTCTCGGCCGCGGAGTCCTCCAGGTAATCCAGGTCGAGCACCGGCTCGCCCTGGTACATGCCGACCGACACCGCCGCGATCATCTGCTTGAGCGGATCGCCGCCTTTCAGGCCGCCGCGCTTCTTGATCACCTTCAGCGCATCGACCAATGCCACCATGGCGCCGGTGATCGATGCAGTACGGGTACCGCCATCGGCCTGGATCACGTCGCAGTCGACGTACAGGGTATTTTCGCCCAGCTTGCTCATGTCCAGCGCGGCGCGCAGCGAGCGGCCGATCAGGCGCTGGATCTCCAGGGTGCGCCCGCCCTGCTTGCCACGACTGGCCTCGCGCTGGTTACGCTCGCCGGTGGCGCGCGGCAGCATGCCGTACTCGGCAGTCAACCAACCCTGACCCTGGCCCTTGAGGAAACGCGGCACGCCCGACTCGACGCTGACCGTGCAAATCACCTTGGTGTCACCGAATTCCACCAGCACCGAGCCTTCGGCATGCTTGGTGTAGTTGCGGGTGATACGGATCGAGCGCAACTGATCGGCGCTGCGGCCACTGGGACGTTTCATCGAGGAATACCTGCTCTGAATAGAAATCTACGGGGCATTATAGGGCGCGCACGCCGGCAACGACATGCCGAATTGGGAGCGACCGATGCACTGCGCTACAATCGCGCGCCTTTCGTACCGACTTTCCGCGAGGTTCGCCCATGATCCACAGCATGACTGCCTTCGCCCGCGCCGAGCAGGCCGGAACCAATGGCACCCTGAGCTGGGAACTGCGCTCGGTCAACCACCGCTACCTGGAGCCGCACCTGCGCCTGCCGGACACCTTGCGCGACCTCGAAGGCACGGTGCGCGAGGCGCTGCGCAATGGCTTGTCGCGCGGCAAGGTCGAATGCACCCTGCGCTTCGCCGAAGACAGCGCCGGCAAGCCCCTGCAAGTGGATCGCGAGCGCGCCGCCCAGCTGGTCGCCGCGGCGGAAAGCGTCGCCAGCCTGATCAAACATCCGGCGCCGCTCAATCCACTGGAAGTCTTGAGCTGGCCAGGGGTGCTGGTCGCCGACGCCGCCGACCCGCAAGCCCTCAACAAAGCGGCCCTGGGCCTGTTCAAGCAAGCGCTGGGCGAGCTCAAGCAAAGCCGCGCGCGCGAAGGCATCGAACTGGCCAAACTGCTTAACGAGCGCCTGGACAGCATCGACGGCGAAGTCGCGACCCTGCGCGAACTGGTACCGCAGATGCTCGCCTTGCAACGGCAGAAAATCCTCGAACGCAGCGCCGAGCTGCAGGCCGAACTCGACCCGCAGCGCCTGGAACAAGAGCTGGTGATCCTCGCCCAGAAAAGCGATGTCGCCGAAGAGCTGGATCGCCTGAGCACCCATGTCGGCGAAGTGCGCCGCGTGCTCAAGAGCGGTGGCGCCGCCGGTCGGCGCCTGGACTTCCTGATGCAGGAACTCAACCGCGAAGCCAACACCCTCGGCTCCAAGGCCTTCGATACCCGCAGCACCCAGGCGGCGGTCAACCTCAAGGTGCTGATCGAGCAGATGCGCGAGCAAGTGCAGAACATCGAGTAAAAACCACTGCGCGAGGCTATGCTGCGTTGCGCCTTGCGCCCCACACGGATGCGGCCCTAGCCGTCGCTCGCGACGTATTCAAGACCTGAAAGAACAGAAAAGACCGTCCCAGGAAACACTCTATGGCCATCACCACCGGCACCCTCTACATCATTTCCGCCCCTTCCGGCGCCGGCAAGACCAGCCTGGTCAAGGCGTTGATCGACAGCGAAGCCCAAGTCCGCGTCTCGGTCTCGCACACCACGCGCGCCATGCGCCCTGGCGAGGTGGACGGGGTGAATTACCACTTCGTCAATCGCGACCGGTTTCACGCGATGATCGACCACAGCGAATTGCTCGAACACGCCGAAGTCTTCGGCAACCTCTACGGCACCTCGCAAACCTGGGTCGAGCAGACACTTACCGAAGGCTTCGACCTGATCCTGGAAATCGACTGGCAGGGCGCCCAACAAGTACGCCGCCTGATGCCTCAGTCCAAATCCATCTTCATCCTGCCGCCCACCCAGGAGGCTCTGCGCCACCGCCTGACCAATCGCGGCCAGGACAGCGGCGAAATCATCGAGCGGCGCATGCGCGAGGCCGTCAGCGAAATGAGCCACTACGTCGAATACGACTACCTGCTGATCAACGACGACTTCGCCCATGCGCTCAGCGACCTGAAGGCCATCTTCCGCGCCAACCAGTTGCTGCAAAGCCCGCAACAACAGCGTCACGCCGGCCTGCTCAGCGAATTGCTGGCCTGAAGGCAGGCGCAAGCAGCACGCCACACGCCGGGCTCACAGCCGGCTATTTCTTGCCGCTTGTAGCTTAAAGCTTGCGGCAGCCCCACGGGCTTAACTAGACTATCCAGTCCGCTCGCCCATCTGGGCCCAGCCTTATTTTGCATTTGCTACGAGGAACACCATGGCTCGCGTTACCGTCGAAGATTGCCTGGACCACGTTGAGAACCGTTTTGAACTGGTCATGCTCGCCACCAAGCGTTCGCGCCAGCTCGCCACTGGCGGCAAAGAGCCGAAACTCGCGTGGGAAAATGACAAGCCGACCGTGGTCGCTCTGCGTGAAATCGCCGCCGGCCTGATGAGCTACGACGTCATCGCCCAAGACGAAATCATCGAAGAAGAGCCCCTGTTCGCGGCCTTCGAGGATGAGGCCAACGAGCCTCTGTAAACCTATGCCTGAACGAAGTCGCGCGGCGCTGGGCCATGAGAATCGGCAGGGAGATCATCCATGCCGAGCATAGACGCCTTCGCCGATCGACTTTCGGGCTACCTGGATAACGACCAGGTCAACCTGGTTCGGCGCGCCTACTTCTACGCCGAACAAGCCCACGACGGCCAACGCCGACGCAGCGGCGAAGCCTACGTCACCCATCCCCTGGCGGTGGCGAATATCCTGGCCGACATGCACATGGACCATCAGAGCCTGATGGCCGCCATGCTGCACGACGTGATCGAAGACACCGGGATCGCCAAGGAAGCGCTGAACACCCAGTTCGGCGAGACCGTGGCTGAGCTGGTCGACGGGGTCAGCAAACTGACCCAGATGAACTTCGAAACCAAGGCCGAGGCGCAGGCCGAGAATTTCCAGAAGATGGCCATGGCCATGGCCCGCGATATTCGCGTAATCCTGGTCAAGCTGGCCGACCGCCTGCACAACATGCGCACCCTGGAAGTGCTGTCCGGCGAGAAGCGCCGGCGCATCGCCAAGGAAACCCTGGAAATCTACGCCCCCATCGCCAACCGCCTGGGCATGCACAGCATGCGCGTGGAGTTCGAGGATCTCGGGTTCAAGGCCATGCACCCGATGCGCGCCGAACGCATCCGCGCCGCGGTGCGCCGCGCCCGCGGCAATCGCAAGGAAATCGTCAACAAGATCGAAGAGTCGCTGACCCACTGTCTGACCCGCGAAGGCCTGGAAGGCGAGGTGCTCGGCCGCGAAAAGCACCTGTACGGCATCTACCAGAAGATGCGCGGCAAGCGTAAGGCGTTCAACGAGATCATGGACGTCTACGCCTTCCGCATCGTGGTCGACAAGGTCGACACCTGCTACCGCGTGCTCGGCGCCGTGCACAACCTGTACAAGCCGCTGCCCGGACGCTTCAAGGACTACATCGCGATCCCCAAGGCCAACGGCTACCAGTCGCTGCACACCACCCTGTTCGGCATGCACGGCGTGCCCATCGAGATCCAGATCCGTACCCGCGAGATGGAGGAGATGGCCAACAACGGTATCGCCGCGCACTGGCTGTATAAGGCCAACGAGATAGACCAGCCCAAGGGCACCCACGCCCGCGCCCGCCAGTGGGTCAAGGGCGTGCTGGAGATGCAGCAACGCGCCGGCAACTCGCTGGAATTCATCGAGAGCGTGAAGATCGACCTGTTCCCCGACGAGGTCTACGTGTTCACGCCCAAGGGCCGGATCATGGAGCTGCCCAAGGGCTCGACCGCGGTCGACTTCGCCTACGCGGTGCACACCGACGTCGGCAATACCTGCATCGCCTGCCGTATCAATCGCCGCCTGGCGCCCTTGTCCCAAGCCCTGGAAAGCGGCTCGACGGTGGAAATCGTCAGCGCCCCCGGCGCCCGGCCAAACCCCGCCTGGCTGAATTTCGTGGTCACCGGCAAGGCGCGCACGCATATTCGCCACGCCCTCAAGCTGCAACGCCGCTCCGAGTCGATCAGCCTCGGCGAGCGCCTGTTGAACAAGGTGCTGACCGGTTTCAACAGCCATTTGGACAAACTCACCCACGAACGGGTGCACGCGGTGCTCGCCGAGTATCGCCTGGAAGTGATCGAGGATCTGCTGGAAGACATCGGCCTGGGCAACCGCATGGCCTATGTGGTGGCACGCCGGCTACTGGCCAGCGACGGCGAGCAGCTGCCGAGCGCCGAAGGGCCGCTGGCGATTCGCGGCACCGAAGGCCTGGTGTTGAGCTACGCGAAATGCTGCACACCGATTCCCGGCGACCCGATCGTCGGCCACCTGTCCGCCGGCAAGGGCATGGTGGTGCACCTGGATAACTGCCGGAACATCGGTGAAGCCCGGCACAACCCGGAGAAATGCATCCAGCTGTCCTGGGCCAAGGACGTGGTCGGCGAATTCAATGTCGAACTGCGCATCGAGCTGGAACACCAGCGCGGCCTGATCGCCCTGCTGGCCGGCAGCGTCAACGCCGCCGACGGCAATATCGAGAAGATCAGCATGGACGAACGCGACGGCCGCATCAGCGTCGTGCAGCTGGTGGTCAGCGTGCATGACCGTGTGCACCTGGCCCGGGTGATCAAGAAGCTGCGCGCACTCAAGGGCGTGATGCGCATCACTCGGGCCCGCACCTAAACCCATGCCGCCAGACCCATTCCCCTAGAGTGGGCTGTAGCCCGCCGCACTTTGTTACACCCATTGGTGGCTCCAAGCCCACCGCCTACCCTCACCAGGAGATCCTCATGAGCAAGAGCGTTATCAGCAGCGACAAAGCCCCGGCCGCCATCGGCACCTATTCCCAGGCGATCAAGGCCGGCAACACCGTCTATATGTCCGGGCAGATCCCGCTGGATCCGCAGACCATGGAGCTGGTCGAAGGCTTCGAAGCCCAGACCGTGCAGGTCTTCGAGAACCTCAAGGCCGTCATGGAAGCCGCCGGCGGCTCGTTCAAGGACGTGGTCAAGCTGAACATCTTCCTCACCGATCTGGCCCATTTCGCCACCGTCAACGAGGTCATGGGCCGCTACTTCCAACAACCCTATCCGGCCCGCGCCGCCATCGGCGTAGCAGCACTGCCAAAGGGCGCCCAAGTGGAAATGGACGCGATCCTGGTACTCGAATAAGCCCTTCGGCGGGGCCACGCCCCGCCACCCTTCTTGCACAAGGAATGGCTCATGCGCCTCCTTCTCGCGCTGTTACTCGGCGCCTGGCTGCTCGGCGGCTGTGCCGGCAAGCCAGTCGACCCCAGCGGCACCTGGATCAACCAGGCGGCGATCGATGCCGCCAACGAAGGCGGCAACCTGCGCGAAGCCCTGCTCGCCTATGGCCCCAACCTTGAATGGCGGATCCAGCCGCAGCGCCGGCTCGCCGCTTACAGCAACGGCTTCGAGCAGGGCGAAGGCCAACTGCTCAGCGAAGACGGCAACCGCTGGCGGGTCGATTTCTACACGGACTATCACGAAGCGCTCAGCCTCAACGACGGCGAGCTGCTGCAGGCCGCCAGCGACTCCTGGCCAGAGCAACGCTTTGTCCGACCGGCAAGCCCCGCCGCCGTGGCGGCTCCGCTGGGCCAGAGCTTCGAGCAAGCGCTCTACAGTGCCTATCTGGGCGGCAGCTGGACGATCCGACAAGGCCTGGGCGAAGGCGGCCTGGTGCTGTTCCAGGCTGATGGCCGCGTCGAAGGCCTGCCCGGTGCCGAGCGCTATGCCCTGTGCCTGGCCGGCGACTGCGCCGCGATGAGCGGCGAATCCGACAGCATCTGGTTGCAACTCGGCGAACAGGGGCAGAGCTGGCTGTTCGAGCGCGACGCCCAGCAGTTACGCATCTTCGAGGCGCGCAACCGGGCGTCGAGTGAAGAAATGCCCGATTACTACAAGGGCGAACTGCACTGGCGGCTGGAGCGACGCTAGCCGCGCGACCCGGCCATTACCGCTCCGCCTTCAGCAGCGCCGCATAGCCTTCGCGGTAACTGGGGTACTGCGGCGCCCAACCCAAGGCTCTCGCCTGGGCGTTGCTGCAACGCTTGCTGCCGGCGCGGCGCACGCTGGACTGCTCGGCCCAGTGGCTGACGCCCAACTGCCCGCGCAGCCAGGCCACCACCTCGTGCAGCGGTGCCGGCTCATCGTCGACGCCGAGGTAGCAGTCCGCCAGCGCCACCCCACGGGCATCGGCTTGCAGCAGGAAGGCCAGCAAGCCGACGGCATCCTCGACATGAATACGATTGCCATACAGCGGCGGCTCACTCACCACCTGGTAACCCTGGCGTACCTGACCAAGCAGCCACTCCCGCCCCGGGCCGTAGATCCCGGCCAGGCGCACCACGCTGGCGGCGATACCGCTGGCCAGCGCCAACTGCTCCGCCTCGCGCATGATGCGTCCGGAAAAGCCGGTGGCCTCGGCCGCTGAGCCCTCGTCGATCCACTCGCCGGCCTGCTGGCCATAGACACTGCTGCTGGAGACGAACAGCAGGCGCTTGGGCCTTTGCCCATGCTCCGCCAACCAGCCGAGTACCCGGCGCAAGCCTGCGACGTAGGCGGCGCGGTAGCCGGCCTCGTCACGCTCGCTTGGCGCCGCGCAGTACACCAGGTAATCCAGCCCGCCCGCCGGCCAGGCCGGTGGACAAGCAGCGGCCTGCAGATCCCCGGCAACCGCCAGGATCTGCGCGGGCAACCGCTCGACTGCACGGCGCAGGCCGTACACCTTCCAGCCCGCCGCGGCCAGGCGCAAGCCCAGACGGGTACCGACATCGCCGCAACCGGCAATCAACAGACTCGCGCACGTCGACATGGAACCCTCCATCCCGTCAAATTCACTGGCAGGCAGTTTAGCCCGGTTGGTTGATTGCAATGCAAAGGCTATGCTTAGCGGCAACTTAATGGATAAACGCTATGACCCTCACCGAGCTGCGCTACATCGTTACCCTCGCCCAGGAGCAGCACTTCGGCCGGGCCGCCGAGCGCTGCCACGTCAGCCAGCCAACCCTGTCGGTGGGGGTGAAGAAGCTCGAGGACGAGCTCGGCGTATTGATCTTCGAGCGCAGCAAGAGCGCGGTGCGCCTGACCCCGGTCGGCGAGGGCATCGTCACCCAGGCGCAGAAGGTGCTGGAGCAGGCCCAGGGCATTCGCGAACTGGCCCAGGCCGGCAAGAACCAGCTGGCCGCGCCGCTGAAGATCGGCGCCATCTATACCGTCGGCCCCTACCTGTTCCCCCACCTGATTCCGCAGCTGCACCGGGTCGCCCCGCAGATGCCGCTGTATATCGAAGAGAACTTCACCCACGTGCTGCGCGACAAGCTGCGCACCGGCGAGTTGGATGCGATCATCATCGCCCTGCCGTTTCAGGAAGCCGACGTACTGACCCTGCCGCTCTACGACGAGCCGTTCTACGCCCTGTTGCCCGCCGGCCACCCCTGGGCGGCGCTGCCGAGCATCGACAGCAAACTGCTCAACGACAAGAGCCTGCTGCTGCTCGGCGAAGGCCACTGCTTCCGCGACCAGGTGCTGGAAGCCTGCCCGAGCCTGCGCAAGGGCAGCGAAGAACACGCCAAGCACACCACAGTGGAGTCCAGCTCGCTGGAAACCATCCGCCACATGGTCGCCTCGGGCCTGGGCGTGTCGATCCTGCCGCTCTCGGCGGTGGACAGCCACCACTATGCGCCCGGGATCATCGAAGTGCGCCCACTCAGCGCGCCGACGCCATTCCGCACCGTGGCCATCGCCTGGCGCGCCAGCTTCCCGCGGCCGAAAGCCATCGAGATCCTCGCCGACTCGATTCGCCTGTGCTCGGTGGCCCGCCCGCAAGCCGAAACCGCCTAAGGCACGCCCATGACCGAGCTCGCTGCGGTTTCCGTCACCGCACTGAAAGGCGTCGGTGCCGCCCTGGCCGAGAAACTCGCCAGGGTCGGCCTGGAAACCCTGCAGGATCTGCTGTTCCACCTGCCGCTGCGCTACCAGGATCGCACCCGTATCGTGCCGATCGGCGCCCTGCGCCCCGGCCAGGACGCCGTGGTCGAGGGCACGGTCGCCAGCGCCGAGGTGGTCATGGGCCGCCGCCGCAGCCTGCTGGTGCGTCTGCAGGACGGCAGCGGCACCCTGAGTTTGCGCTTCTACCACTTCAGCCAGGCGCAGAAGGAAGGCCTCAAGCGCGGCACCCAGGTGCGCTGCTACGGCGAGGTGCGCCCCGGCTCCTCCGGCCTGGAGATCTACCACCCGGAATACCGCGCACTCTCGGCCAGCGAGCCGATTGCCGTGGAACAGACCCTGACCCCGATCTACCCGAGCACCGAAGGCCTGACCCAGCAGCGCCTGCGCAGCCTGAGCGAACAGGCCCTGGCCCGCCTCGGCCCGCAGAGCCTGCCGGACTGGCTGCCCCGCGAACTGGCCCGCGACTACCGGCTCAGCCCGCTGGATCAGGCGCTGCGCTACCTGCACCGGCCGCCGCCGGACGCCGACCAGGCCGAACTCGCCGAGGGTCGCCATTGGGCGCAGCACCGCCTGGCCTTCGAGGAGCTGCTGACCCACCAGCTGTCCCTGCAACGCCTGCGCGACAGCGTGCGCGCCCAGCAGGCGCCGCCACTGCCGCTGGCCAAACGCCTGCCGCAGCAGTTCCTCGAGAACCTGGGCTTTGCCCCCACCGGCGCGCAACAACGGGTCGGCGCCGAGATCGCCTACGACCTCAGCCAGGACGAACCCATGCTGCGCCTGATCCAGGGCGATGTCGGCGCCGGCAAGACGGTGGTCGCCGCCTTCGCCGCCCTACAGGCGCTGGAGGCCGGCTACCAGGTGGCCTTGATGGCGCCTACCGAGATCCTTGCCGAGCAGCATTTCCTCAATTTCGGCAAATGGCTGGCACCGCTCGGCGTCGACGTGGCCTGGCTGGCCGGCAAGCTCAAGGGCAAGGCCCGCGCCGCGGCACTGGAACAGATCGCCGCGGGTGCGGCCATGGTGGTCGGCACCCATGCGCTGTTTCAGGACGAGGTCAAATTCGCCCGCCTGGCCCTGGTGATCATCGACGAACAGCACCGCTTCGGCGTACAGCAGCGCCTGGCCCTGCGCCAGAAAGGCGTCGGCGGGCGCCTGTGCCCGCACCAACTGATCATGACCGCCACCCCCATCCCGCGCACCCTGGCGATGAGCGCCTACGCCGACCTCGACACCTCGATCCTCGACGAGCTGCCGCCCGGACGCACCCCGGTCAATACCCTGGTGATCGCCGACAGCCGTCGCCTGGAAGTGCTCGAACGGGTACGCTCGGCCTGCAACGAGGGCCGCCAGGCCTACTGGGTGTGCACCCTGATCGGGGAGTCCGAGGAGCTGACCTGCCAGGCCGCCGAGACCACCTTCGCCGATCTGGCCGCCGCCCTCGGTGGCCTGCACGTCGGGCTGATCCACGGGCGCATGAAGCCGGCGGAAAAGGCCGCGGTGATGGAGCAGTTCAAACAGGGCCGTCTGCAACTGCTGGTCGCCACCACGGTGATCGAGGTCGGCGTCGACGTGCCCAATGCCAGCCTGATGATCATCGAGAACCCCGAACGCCTCGGCCTGGCCCAGCTGCACCAGTTGCGCGGGCGGGTCGGCCGCGGCAGCGCCGCCAGCCACTGCGTGCTGCTCTACCACCCGCCGCTGTCGCAATTGGGCCGGGAACGGCTTGGCATCATGCGCGAGACCTGCGATGGTTTCGTCATCGCCGAAAAAGACCTGGAACTGCGCGGCCCGGGAGAAATGCTCGGCACCCGGCAAACCGGCCTGCTGCAGTTCAAGGTCGCCGACCTGATGCGCGACGCCGACTTGCTGCCGGCCGTGCGCGATGCCGCGCAAGCCCTGCTGGAACACTGGCCGCAACATGTCAGCCCGCTGCTCGAGCGCTGGTTGCGCCATGGTCAACAATACGGACAAGTGTGATCCGGGGCACAGGGCATCCGTCGCCTGAACCCTCGACCCACTGCTCTGCTGTTTATACTTCGGGCACTTGCGCCCCTCGAACCGGATTTCGTTATGAGTGATGTAGCCCTCGCCCCAGACACCCTCGCGGCGCCACCGTCGGTGATCGTGCAATTGCTGGAGAAGCTCGGCCTGAGCTACAGGGTGCACCGCGAGCACCCCGGCTTGCCCGCCACCCAGCGCGTACAAGCGGTGCTGCTCGATGACGCGATTGGCGCCTTGCTGGTGCTCTACCCGCAGAGTCAACTGCTCGCCCTGGATCGCCTGGCCGAGCTGACCGGGCGCAAACTCACCGCGGTGAAACCCGAGCGCCTTGCGCGCATGCTCGCCAAACATGCCCTCGGCACCTTGCCTGGCCTGCCGCAGTTGACCAGTTCGCCCTGCCTGTACGATGAGCGCCTGCTGCAAGTGCCGAGCCTGTTCATCGAGTCCGGCCAACCCGGCGTGCTCCTGGAAATCTCCAGCCAAGCCTTCAAGAACCTGCTGAGCAAGGCCAGCGCCGCGCGTATCGGCGAGCCGTTGAGCAATATCCGGCCGAACCTCGACCGCCCGGACGACGACCGCGCCGAGATTACCCAGGCGGTGCAAGCCTTCACCGCGCGGCGCATCCAGCAACGCCTGGAAGAAACCATCGAAATCCCGCCACTGGCGGAAACCGCGCAGAAGATCATCAAGCTGCGGGTCGATCCGAATGCCACGGTAGACGACATCACCGGCGTGGTCGAAACCGACCCGGCGCTGGCCGCCCAGGTGGTCAGCTGGGCGGCATCGCCCTACTACGCCGCACCCGGCAAGATTCGCTCGGTGGAAGACGCCATCGTCCGCGTGCTGGGCTTCGACCTGGTGATCAACCTGGCCCTCGGCCTGGCCCTGGGCAAAACCCTCAGCCTGCCCAAGGATCAGCCGCAGCAGGCCACGCCCTATTGGCAACAGGCGATCTACACCGCCGCGGTGATCGAGGGTCTGACCCGCGCCATGCCCCGCGCGCAGCGTCCGGAGGTCGGGCTGACCTACCTCGCCGGCCTGCTGCACAACTTCGGCTACCTGGTGCTGGCGCATGTCTTTCCGCCGCACTTCTCGTTGATCTGCCGGCATATGGAAGTCAATCCGCACCTGTCGCACAGCTATATCGAACAGCATCTGCTGGGCATCAGCCGCGAGCAGATCGGTACCTGGCTGATGCGCTACTGGGACATGCCCGAAGAACTGGCCAGCGCCCTGCGCTTCCAGCACGACCCCGAGTACGCCGGTGTCCATGCGGCCTACCCGAATCTGGTGTGTCTGGCGGTCAACCTGCTGCGCAACCGCGGCATCGGTGGCGGCCCGCAATGCGCAATTCCGCAGAGCCTGTTCGATGCCCTGGGCTTGAGCCGCGAGAAAGCCGAGGACGCAGTGAACAAGGTGCTCGCCGCCGAAGTGGCGCTACGCGAACTGGCGGCGCAGTTCCATCCGCCGCATTGAGGCTGGCGGCAACCTCTCGGCTTACGGCCGCCGCGGTAGGATGCGATTGGGCGCCGCGATAGCCATCGCGCCGCACCGACCGACGATCGGCAGCCGCTAAGCTGGGCTTCAACTCCGCCGCCGATAGCCCGGACAGATCCCGGATTGCGCTGACGCATACCCGGTGAAGCAACCGGGCAGCGGCACTGGCGGCGCAGCCTATCAGGCGGCTTTTTTCTCGCTGCTTTTCTTTTTCGGCATCAGGTACTTGGTCAGCCCCTGGAACCAGATCACCAGCGCCGGGTTGCCCTGGATCTGGATGTCCTTATTCTGGATGCCCTGCATAAAGGCCAACTGCTTGTTCTTCGCGCTCATGGTGGCGAAGCCGTAGGCGGCATCCTTGAAGCCCAAGGCAAAGGCCGGCTGGCTGGCCGGGCCGCGCTTGCTGCTGATGCGCTGATCCTTGACGATGAAGTGGCGGGCAACCTTGCCGTCCAGCGTGTACAGCTGGAACACCATGTCGCGGTCGACCAATTGCTGCTGGAACGCCGGGTTGTCTCGGCTGGCCTTGACCATCAGGCGCCCCAGCATCCACAGGAGAAAACGAAATTTCATGCGCACGGTCTCGACGGGGGAAGGGAATTGACGGCGCATTGTAGTGGTTTTCGCACGCGACTACAGCCCTGCTCCGGGGTCGGCGATACGCGAGGGAGACTGTCGGCCGGCAAACGGCCCTACCCAGCTCGGCAGCGTCCTGAAAGGAGCCCGGAGCCAGCCGGCTCCGGACTGGCGAGCCTCAGCACACGGAAGCGCACCTTGTCGTCAACATACCTCAGAAGATAATCGCACCTCGAATTGAGCGAAATCTGTGAGGCTAACGTTCAGGCATTGATACAGGGAATGTCCAAATTGCGGATGGATAGAGGCCTGCCGATCCACGTCACTGGGCTTGGTAAACAGCGTGCGTTTGCAGTCCTTGCTCGGCAAGATGGTAGCGAGCAGCATCGATTCATAGTCCGTACATTTCGCCAGCGCCGCCGTGAACTCGCCGTAGTCGATGACCCGAACCGAACGTCCCAGCCGATTGGCGAAATGGCTGGCGAGGTATTCGAAGGGGACGAATACAGTGGCTGTGATGTCCATTTGAGCTGGCAATGCGTTAAAAGCCTCGGGCGCCGCTATGAAACCGCAGATCCAGCTGGCCAAACGATCCGCCGGCAACAAGCCGATGTGTCCGCAGCCGTCAGGTGCCATTGCGCTACGTAGGCAATGTTTCAGCAGCAGATACACCAGAGACTTTTTGTTGGAGTAGCCTGTCGTTGCCGAGGGCAATACATCGTCGATACGATAAATTCTTGCTGCCATCCCCTGAGCCTGAGCATCGGCGACAAGCTTGTCGGCCAAGTGCTTGGTGTAACCATAGCCGTTCATGTCTTGCGGGGGGCTATCGCCGTTGCCAGCTTCGCCATTGTGGCGCGCCGCTAGCGAAGAGACATGATGCAACCGTTTGAAAGTTGATGTGTTGCAGAAGCGGATCAGCTCAGCCGTACCCCCGACATTGGCCGCATAGAGTTGCGCAGGTTCGGACAGAAAGTTGACTTCAGCGGCGCTATGAATGACTTCGTCAATGCTTGCGCTCAGTTGCTCCCAACGCTGAGGCTCAATCCCCAGGCCGGGCAACTTAAGATCTCCAAGCACCACGCTCAGTCGGCTGTCATCGAGTTGGTGACCGGAAAAGGCGCTCGTGTACAGGGCCTTTAGCCGCGCAAGAGCGGTCTCAGAGTGACTGCCTCGCAGCAGCACTGTCACCTGCATCTCGGTCGAGTTCAGCAAGCGTTCCAGAATGTGAATGCCGACGAATCCCGTCGCCCCAGTTAACAGCACGTTTCTCACCGCGTTGCTGGGCTCGCCCCAAGGCCGTAAAGACTGCAGGCGAGAACTGTTAAGGCTTGGCGCCGGAAGCTCCGATGCATGGCCGAACAGTATGGCCTCAAGGCGCGCTGGTGTTGGGTTGCGATACAGGTCTTGCAAGGTCAGGTTAACGGCCAGGCGCTCCTTGACAAGAGCCCTGAGCGAAAGCGCGGTCAGTGAGTCTCCGCCCCATTCAAAAAAATCTGAGAATTCAGCGAACTCACGGTTGCCCAACACTTGGCGAAAACAATCGAGCAGGGATGAGTTAGCGGCGCCAGCTTCGGGAGCCTGTAGGGCAGCGGTGATGGCCCGTTTGATTGCAGCGTAATCGAGTTTGCCATTTTGGCTGATCGGTAAGGCTTTCATGCGCAGGAACTGCTGCGGTATGTGGCTCAAGGGCAAGACACGGGACAAGCCCTTGCGCAACTCAAAAGCCTCGATCGTTGTTGGCGCGGTGTAGGCTAGGGCCAGCAATGCGTCATAGTTCGTTGCGGGCACCACTACCGCAGCCACGTCCCGAGCTTCTGGAAAAGCTTCACTGAAACGTGCCCGTACTTCGTCGAGTTCGACTCTGACGCCTCTGATTTTGACCTGATGATCATTTCGTCCATGAAACTCCAGCAATCCATCGGCCCGCAGGCAGCCACGATCGCCGGTACGGTAGACGAGTGGCCCCGGCATGTCCGGGAAGGGGTTGCGCAGAAAGGACTTTGCCGTCAGTTCGGGCTCATTCAAATACCCGTTACCGACACATACACCGCCCACGAGGATTTCACCGATGGCCCCTTGAGGGACGGGTTGCAGTGCCTCGTTAACGATTTTGACGTATGTATTGTCGATAGGCTGCCCCAGCGGAATGGCCTGCGCATCCTCATCGCGAACCCGATGAAAGACCATGCCGATCGACGCTTCTGTATGTCCATAGGTATTGATGATGTCGACACCAGGCAGTATCCGGCGAAAAGCCTGTACTGAAACAGGATCGATGGCTTCGCCGCCCACCAAGACGAAACGTAAGCTGTGTAGACGCGCCGGAGCAATCTGGCCTTGTTCTAGCGCTCGCACTAATACCTTAAAAATGGACGGTACGAAGTCGGTCATGCTGACACGATGTCGTTCGATCTGTTCGACGACGTTATCAAGATCCCATCGCTCGCGCCTAGCCGGTACCACAGTGACCGCACCGCAGGTCAACGGCCAGATCAATTGCCATATCGAGGAATCGAACAGCGGCGCGCTATTCTGATAGACCACATGCTCACTGCCGAAGCTACGGGTCATGTAGGTAAAGCGATTAACCAGCCCGGCGTGGTGATTCAGTGCACATTTCGGAGTGCCTGTGGTACCGGAGGTGAAGAAGCCGTAAAGGTTGGTTTGTGCACTGCTGAGCGCCGGCGGATCACTGCGCTTGAGGCGTGCAATGTGGGGAGAGACCGTCAAGGTCAGTATGTCGCAAAACGCCACACTGTCTTGGTTCTCTTCGGTGAGCAAGACCACCCGTGCCTGAGTGCTCCGCAGAACTGCCGTTAAGCGATTGGCTGGCCAGCGCGGGTCGACGGGGATCAGCACCGCACCCACTATCATTGCACTTAGCCAGGCGACGGGTAGCTCGAGACCGGCGTCGACACCACACAACAAACAGTGCCCGGGCAGCATCCCCGCGTCACGCAATACTTGTGCGTAGTGCTCGGCTAGGGATAACAGTTCCCGATAGCTCAGTCGCGCATCACCACTCAGGACCGCTGCGCCATGCGGATTGGCGAGATGCGCAGTCAGAATCAGGTCTAAAACTGTGCGCTGTGGTGTGGGCGTAGGTTCAACAGCCGCGGAAAGAAAGGTGCCAGTCATATACAAATCCCTTTGTTGTACAAATCATCCTGATGGGCGGACTCACCCATCACCCACCGGCTGTCGTTGCCAGGTGCAGGCTTAAACTGACCAATATCAAGCCCAAAGCTTTATCGAGCCATTTCCCAGCATTGGGATTGGTTCGTAGTTTTTCGGTCGTCTTAGCTGCCAAAAGCACGAAGGACACTTCGACGACAATCGCAATTAGGATGACCAGCGAGCCCAAGAAGAAAATCTGCACCGCTTCGCTACCCTTTGATGAGCGCACGAACTGTGGCAGGAAGGCTAGAAAAAACAAGGCCACCTTGGGGTTGAGCACATCAATGAGAATCCCCTGGCGGTAAGCCTCCAGCGCACTAATTTTCCTAGGCTCGAGATCACCTTGGGGGACAGGCGACCCTGTTGCAGGTATCAAACACTTCAACCCCAGGTAGAGGAGATAGACTGCCCCAGCGTACTTCAGAAAATCGAAGGCACGCTCTGAACTCGCAAGAATGGCACTGACGCCGCAGGCCGCGAGAACCACATGGACGAATGCACCCGAACAAACGCCCAAGGCCGAGGCAATACCAACCCTGCGTCCTGAGGAAATCGTTCTCGACAGGATGTACAGCAGATCCGGGCCGGGGGAGAGATTTAACAGCAGTGCCGATAAGAGGAACGCCCACCAAAAATATTCACTATCCACAACATACTTCCGAGTAAATTGGCCGAGCCTGCGGGTTTCGGGTGGCTGCCTCTAAACGGGGTGCTCCAACGGATCGAGGCCTACCAGTTCTAGCGCTGTCAGATCCTCATAGCTCTCCCGCTGACGCGCCACGCGGTACTGGTTGCCCTGAACCACCACTTCGGCGGGACGCCCTCGAGAGTTGTACTGACTGGCCATGCTCATCGCATAGGCGCCAGCGCTGAAGACCGCGAGCGTCTCGCCCTGGGTCAGTTGCGGTAACGTCCGCGCCAGAGCGAGGTAGTCACCCGTCTCGCAGATCGGCCCCACCACATCCACGGATTGCCCCGCCTTATCACCACGCGAGCTATCGGTGACTTCGATCCAGTGCCCATCGGAGCCATCGCTGCGCACCGGCCAGATACAGTGATGGGCGGAATACAATGTCGGCCGTAGCAGCACATTCATTCCCGCATCTACGATGATGATTTGGCGATCCCAGCCGTCTTTGAGGTATTCGACACGGGTCAGAAGAACCCCGGCGTTGGCGCTGATCGAGCGCCCCGGCTCGATCACGAAGCGTAGGCCGCGGGTATTGAACTTCAGCAGGCGGGTGCAGATAGCTGCACCCATTTCCTGCAGCGAGACGCGCTCTGACTGCACTGCATCGTAAATGGCTGGAAAACCACCGCCCATATTGATCGACTCGACCTTACCTCCCAGGCGCTCTACGTCAATAAGCAGGCTCTCGATGACGTCCAGGGCGCTCAGGTAGGACGCCGCGTTATAGATCGGAGAACCGATATGCGCGTGGATACCTACCACGCGGAGGTTGTCGTACAACCCAGGTGAATATAGCCGCGCTGCACGAGTGACCGGGATGCCAAACTTGGTTTGCCGTCCTCCGGTTGAGGTTTTCTGTGGGGTATCAGCATCAGCGACATCCGGATTGATGCGGATGGATACCTTGACGTGACGACCGGATTCGCCGGCAATGCTGTCGATCCGCTCGAGCTCGCTCTCCGACTCGACGTTAAATAGGTGGATGCCGGAGTCTATGGCGTAGCGGATTTCCTGGGCCGACTTGCCTACGCCTGCGAAGACAATGGTGTCCGGTGAAGCACCGGCTAACATTGCGCGATGGATCTCTCCACCACTCACCACATCCAGCCCCGAGCCTTGCTCGACCAGAAACTTCAAGACGCTCAGGTTGCTGCAGCTCTTCACCGAAAAACAGATTAGTGGATCGATCGGCGAGAACGCCTGCTGCAGGCTACGAAAGTGCGCCGCCAAGGTACCCAGCGAATAGACAAACAAAGGAGTGCCCAATGTCGAAGCCAGGGTTTCAAGATTCACCCGTTCCGCCCATAGCACACCATTTTTGTATGCGAAACCGTCCATCCCAGCCTCCACGCGCAAGCAACAATTAGATACGCACCGCAGGTGCGGTTACGCAGTTGTGTTCGAATCAGTTCAATCTGCCGGTTTCGTACAGGTAGCCGACGATTCTCTCGGCAATCGACTCGGCGCTCTGTTGCCCACCGTCCATCTGTAGTTCGGCGCTCAAGGGTGGTTCGTAGGGTGAACTTACACCGGTGAACTCGCTGATCGCCCCTGCCCGTGCTTTGGCATATAGCCCCTTGGGGTCACGTTCCTCAACTTTCTTGTTCTTCAGCTCTACGAGTTTCATGACATTCCCTTGATCAATTAAACATGATTGTCCGTCGCTCATTGCGACCATGCCGTTGGCGTTCTATCCCAGCGGTGCGCCGCAAGACGCTGCAGGAGGTGGGGGGGGGGAGCGGCCCCTTGCTTGAGCACTCCAGATTCTGCTCAACATTGCCCAGGGCTCGCATACCGGGAATGACTGTCGTGATGCCCGGATTGCTCAGAATGAAGCGCAAGGCGCATTCGGCGAGTGTCATGCCGACGGGGAGGTCCTGTTTCAGCGCTTCAACACGATCAACGGTGGCATGCAGGTTCTCCCGAACGAAGTAGCTGTTGCGCCAGTCGCCCTCTGGCCATATCGACTGCTTGGTCAGGGTGCCGGTCAACGAGCCTTCATCGAAGGGCACTCTGGCGATCACAGCGATCTGGTGTTGCGCACATAACGGGATCAATTGATCCATTGGTGCCTGATCAAAGATGTTGTAGATCACTTGAACACTGTCGATCAGTCCAGTTTCCAAGGTGCGGATCACATTTTCCGGTTCCCAGCGATTGACGCTAATTCCGATCCCATCAATTAGCTTTTCCGACTTTAGGTCGTCAACCACCCGCATCCAGCGCTCATCGTGGGCCCAGTCATCTTCCCAAACATGGAACTGCAGCAGTTGCAGGCTCCCACGATCGAGGTTTTCCAAGCTCTTGTCGACGTAGGTGCGGATATGGTCGGGTGGAAAGATATCTTCGAGTTTATCGCCGCGACGCGATGGCCATTCGCGGTTCTTTGGCGGCACTTTGGTCGCGACTATGGGGGGGTTGTCCGGATTGTTCCTGAGCAGCCGGCCAAGCATTCGCTCACTGTGACCGCGGCCATATATCCAGGCAGTATCAAAGAAATTGCAGCCGTTGTTGACTGCTAGCTGCAGGGCTTGCATTCCCCGTTCATCGTCGGAGCCAGTCCACCCCCCCTCTCCGCCGGCAATGCCCCACATCCCGAAGCCGACTTCACTGACGTTCCAACCCAGTCGGCCAAAAGCTCTGTAATTCATCGAGTCATCCTTAACGCGCAATCGTCAAGCGAAGTCGCCTGTGTTCAGTAATATTGTCTCGGCAAGCTTTCTAGATTAAAAATATCAATATTCACGTCATTCATTCAGTTTTGATATGCTTGATATATTCCTCAAAGGCATAAATATAATGAGACGACTGAATTTAAGGCATATAGAAATATTCTGGTCGGTTATGACCACAGGCAGCGCCACGGCAGCAGCGGCTCTGCTGCATACCTCGCAACCCACCATCAGTCGGGAACTGAAAAGGATCGAAACAATCACGCAATTGGTGCTGTTCAAACGCGCCAACGCTAAGTTGGTTCCCACCGAGCAGGCCCTGATGCTCTTCGACGAGGTGAAGCGCGCGTATTTCGGGCTGGAGCGAATCTCCAAGGCTGCCGATGCGATCAGGCAATACAAGCATGGCCAGGTTAGCCTGGCTTGCCTGCCTGCCTTTTCTCAAACAGTAGTGCCTGTGGTGTGCAAGCATTTCCTCGACCTTTACCCGGACGTGGCGATCAACATCACGCCGCAGGATGCTCCGCTCTTGAACGAATGGCTTTCGTCGCAACGCTATGATCTTGGCCTGATCGAGGACAGCGTTGTGCCCGGTGGTACAGAGGTAGAGTGCATTTTCACCGCCGATACCGTCTGTATACTGCCTTCGCAGCATCGGTTGAATGCCAAGACAATATTGCAACCAGAGGATTTTGCAGGTGAGAATTTCATTTCACTGGCGGCCAGCGACGCGTACCGGAACAAGATCGATAGTTGTTTCGATAGCCGCGACATCAAACGCCGCCTGTTGGTTGAGACCCATAGCGCGGTAGCAGTCTGTGCAACCGTGGCCCAGGGTGTTGGCATTGCAATCATCAATCCGCTGACGGCGCTGGCCTACGCCAAGCTCGGACTGCAGGTTCGCCGTTTTGCGCTGTCCATCCCCTATACGCTTAACATGGCCCGCCCGCTGTACCGCCCATATTCCCCGCTCGTCGACAGTTTCATAGGCTCACTGCGCCAATGCTGCCAGACCTTTGCTCTCCAACTGAAAGAGCCCTGACTCATCAGGGTCAATAATGGCAATGAACTTGGCCTGAAGTGCAGGAGTAAGGCCAATCCTGTCTTTTTTATCGCCCCTGTTTCGATATTTTTACTTGCCTCACATAGCACAAAGCCCCGAATTACGGGGCTTTGAATAACTTATCCACAGAAAATGAAACGCTCCCTGTTTAATTTACAGCATCTTTCAGGGATTTGCCCGGTTTGAAGGCCACGGTGTTGCTGGCCTTGATCGTTACCGGCTGGCCGGTTTGCGGGTTTTTGCCGGTACGGGCACCGCGGTGGCGTTGCACGAAAGTGCCGAAGCCCACCAGGGTCACACTGTCCTTGCGGTTCAGTGCACCGGTGATTTCTTCCAGTACGGTGTTGAGTACACGATTAGCCTGATCTTTGCTCAGATCCGCCTTTTCGGCGATGGCGGCGGCGAGTTCCGGTTTACGCATAAATGCCCCTTTGACGGTTTTTTGTTGTTGTGTCCGTGCTGCTCATCCAGAACAGCGCCCAAGGCGCCGCAACAGCTCTGCGCTGCGGCAGACCTCAAGGAGGATGGCATGTGATTCGGAGCTGCGCCAGTCTTGTCCGACAGTTTAACCGGACAATTTAGAGGTGTATCCGCCAGAACGACCGGCATTCATGCCAACAGCGCCGGCAACTGCCTGTTCAGCGCGAGCTTTTCCTGCACGGCCGTACCGGTCAAGGCATAGCCGAGCAGGCTGCCGGCGGCATCGCGGCACAGTGCCTTGATGTCGCGGCCGCTACCTTCGACCGTCCACTCGCCCTGCAGACCGTGCGGCGGCGGCGAAACCACCAGCGGGCACACCGGGGTTTTCACCGTGATCGGCATCGGCCCGTAACTGACCGCGGTCGGTTTGCCGGCCAGGGTCTGGGCCAGGGCCCGAGCGCAGTGCATCAGCGGCATGACGTACTGCAGGTTGAGGCCATCGACCTCGGCGCAATCGCCCAGGGCATAGATGTTGGCGTGCGAGCTGCGCAGCTCGCGATCGACCGCGACCCCGCGATTGACCGCCAGGCCGGCGGCCGCTGCCAGCTCGATCCGCGGGCGCAAGCCGACCGCCGAGAGCACCAGATCGCAAGCGATCAGCGTACCGTCGGACAGGCGCGCTTGCAGCCCCCCATCCACGCGGTTGAGGCTGGCCAGCAGCGGGCCGAGATGGAAGCGCGCACCGAGACTGTGCAAGCCCGCCTGGACTGCCGCGGCGGCGGCCGGATGCAGCAAGCCGGGCATCACCTGCTCGCAGGGCGCCACCAGTTCGACCTGATAACCGCCGAGGCTGAGGTCGTTGGCGAACTCGCAGCCAATCAGGCCGGCGCCGAGCAGCAGCACGCGTTTTTTCCCGGCCACGGCGGCACGAAAACGCGCGTAGTCCTCCAGGTCGTTGATCGACAGGATCGCGTCCTGGGCATCGCCCGCGACCGGCACCCGGATCGGCTCGGCGCCCCAGGCCAGCACCAGATCGCGATAAGGCACCGCCTCTGCGCCGATCCACAGCCGGCGTTGATCCGGATCGATACCGGTGATGCGGGTGTGGGTGTAGATCTCGGCCTTGAGCTGTTCGGCCATGGCGCCGGGTTCGGCCATGCTCAAGCCGTCGGCGTCCTTGTGCTTGCCGAAGCCGGTGGACAACATCGGTTTGGAGTAGGAACGCCCGTCATCGGCGCTGATCAGCAGCAACGGGGTGTCGCCGTCCAACTTGCGCCATTCCCGGGCCAGGTTGTAGCCGGCCAGGCCGGTACCGACGATCACCACAGCTGCATGCATCTTCACTTCCTCGATCGGCAAAACAGGGCCACGGTCTCAGGCTATCGCCACGACCCGGAGCATTCATGGGGGCGGCCCAAGGGCCAGGAGACTCAGCTGATCTCGATCATCTCGAAATCCAGTTTGCCGGTGCCGCAGTCCGGGCACAGCCAGTCCGCGGGGATGTCTTCCCAGGGGGTACCAGGCGCAATGCCTGCTTCGGGGAGGCCTGCCGCTTCGTCGTAGAGAAAGCCGCAGACGATACATTGCCACTTGCGCATAGCGACCTCTGCGCGGCGAATATTTTCTTGACCCTAGCGCATTGCCCGGCATGCGCCAAGCCCGGCACACGCCAACGCGGGGGGCGCGGTCAGCCGATTTCGATCATCTCGAAATCCAGTTTGCCCACTCCGCAGTCCGGGCACAGCCAGTCCTGCGGCACATCTTGCCAGGGCGTACCCGCGGCGATGCCTTCGTCGGGCCAGCCCTGGCTTTCGTCGTAAATCAATCCACAAACCACACATTGCCACTTCTTCATAACGCCCTCGGGTGCAGGTAGTGCATGCAGCTACGCTACCGTAAATGCGCGGGGGCGCCAATCGGCGCGCAGCCGTCGCGGCGTTCGAGAGCCAGCGGCCGAGCACGTCTTCGACCGCGCCGCCGAAACGCAGATGCTTGCCCTGGCCGGCGATCAAGCGCGTGCCCCGCAACATGTCGCGCACCGAGCCGCCCCAGGGCCGGCGCGTGCTGATCACCCGTTCGCTCGGCTCGTGGCTGACCATGCGGCTGGAGGGCTGGTCGCAGGAGCAACAGCCGGCATAGGGTGGGTTAGCAGGCCGTTGAAAAACTACCTACGTTGCCGATACGGCGTTAAAAACAGGCTCGGCTGCCTCGCCTAGGTTTTTCAACGGCCTGTTAGGCGCGACAAGCAAGACCACCCTACGCCCGCAAGCGTCCATGCTAGACTCGCGCGCTTCCGATCCGTGGTGAATTCTGCCGTGCCTCACGCCGCCCTCGCCCATCCGCCGCGCTGGCTGACCGCCAGCCAACTGCACCCGGCCCCGGCTGCCGGCGTGCGCGATTGGCTGTTCAATCAAGACTCGCTGACCCGCAGGCTGACCGCGCTGTCCCATGACGGCTTCAGCGTCACCCCGCTGGTCGAGGGTTGGCAGCGCCTGCGCAGCGACGAATGCAGCGCCCTCAACGTGGCCGCCGGCAGCCAGGGCTGGGTGCGCGAAGTGTATTTGCGCGGCCATGGCCAACCCTGGGTATTCGCCCGCAGCGTGGCCGCGCGCAGCGTTCTGGAAGGCTCCGGCCTGGCCCTGGAGCAACTCGGCAG
This sequence comes from Pseudomonas sp. sp1636, assembly GCF_030376615.1. GTDB lineage: Bacteria > Pseudomonadota > Gammaproteobacteria > Pseudomonadales > Pseudomonadaceae > Aquipseudomonas. The sequence continues at coordinate 66,855 of NZ_JARRAB010000005.1, read as the reverse complement.
CCGCTCGCTGGGCGAACTGCTGTTCAGCGACCGCGCCTTCGACCGCAACACCCTGCAGGTCTGCCGTTACCCGGCACCCTGGCTGCCCGCCGAGGTGCGCGAGGAACGTCTGTGGGCACGCCGCTCCTGCTTCAGCCGCGGCGTCCTCGGTGTGCTGGTGGCCGAAGTCTTCCTGCCCGAATTCTGGCCCGCCGCCGGGATCGAGGCGTAGGGTGGGCTGAAGCCCACCCTACATTTATCCGCACGCCCGTATAATCCGCGCAACCCGCACGGAGACGCGCTCGATGTACACCCGCCTGCTCAAATCGCTGAATCGCCTGCACCCACGCGCCTGGGATTTCATCCAGCTGATGCGCCTGGAAAAACCCATCGGCATCTACCTGTTGCTGTGGCCGACGCTGTGGGCGCTGTGGGTCGCGGCCGCAGGCGTGCCCAGCGCGAAGAACCTGTTGGTCTTCGTGTTCGGCGTGATCCTGATGCGCGCCGCCGGCTGCGTGATCAACGACTACGCCGACCGCGACTTCGACGGCCACGTCAAACGCACCCAGACGCGGCCCCTGGCCAGCGGCAAGGTAACGCCGCGCGAGGCGCTGATCCTGTTCGCCGTGCTGGTGCTGCTGGCCTTCGGTCTGGTGCTGCTGACCAACGCCGCGACCGTCTGGCTGTCGTTCGGCGGCCTGGCCCTGGCCGCCTGCTACCCGTTCATGAAGCGCTACACCTTCTATCCCCAGGTGGTGCTGGGCGCGGCGTTTTCCTGGGGCATGCCGATGGCCTTCACCGCCGAGACCGGCAGCGTGCCACCCGAGGCCTGGCTGCTGTACATCGCCAACCTGCTGTGGACGGTGGCCTACGACACCTACTACGCCATGGCCGACCGCGACGACGACCTGAAGATCGGGGTCAAATCCACCGCCATCCTGTTCGGCGACGCCGATCGGCTGATCATCGCCATGCTCCAGGGTCTGGCCCTGCTCTGCTTGCTGCTGGCAGGCAGCCGTTTCGAGCTGGGCGTGTATTTCCACCTCGGCTTGGTCGTGGCGGCCGCCTGCTTCGCCTGGGAATACCACAAGACCCGCAACCGCAAGCCGATGGCCTGCTTCAACGCCTTCCTGCACAACCACTGGGCCGGCCTGGCGATTTTTGTCGGGCTGGTGCTGGACTATGCCCTGCGCGGGTAGGATGGGTCTTCGCCGCCTACCTGTCATATCACTGCAATAATTCCGTTATCTAATGCCACGCATGACAGTTCAACGACTCGAGGCCGGATCCATGGTTGGCAAGAACATCCTGATCGTCGATGACGAAGCACCGATCCGCGAAATGATCGCGGTGGCCCTGGAAATGGCCGGTTACGAGTGCCTGGAGGCGGAGAGCAGCCAGCAAGCCCACGCCATCATCGTCGACCGCAAGCCCGACCTGATCCTGCTCGACTGGATGCTCCCCGGCACCAGCGGCATCGAGTTGGCGCGGCGGCTCAAGCGTGACGAATTGACCGGCGACATCCCGATCATCATGCTCACCGCCAAGGGCGAAGAGGACAACAAGATCCAGGGCCTGGAGGTCGGCGCCGACGACTACATCACCAAGCCCTTCTCGCCGCGCGAGCTGGTCGCCCGGCTCAAGGCGGTGCTGCGCCGCGCCGGCCCCAGCGACAGCGAAGGGCCGATCGAAGTCGGCGGCCTGCTGCTCGACCCGATCAGCCACCGGGTGACCATCGACGGCACGCCGGCCGAGATGGGGCCTACCGAATACCGCCTGCTGCAATTCTTCATGACCCACCAGGAACGTGCCTATACCCGCGGCCAGCTGCTCGATCAGGTCTGGGGCGGCAACGTCTACGTCGAGGAGCGCACCGTCGATGTGCACATCCGCCGCCTGCGCAAGGCGCTCGGCGAGGCCTACGAAAACCTGGTGCAGACCGTGCGCGGCACGGGCTATCGTTTCTCCAGCAAGAACTAGCGCTGTCCCCGGCCGATGACGCCGCGGGTTAGGATTGCCGGCTGGCCTCGACGGCCCAATGGATCGATTGGCGGATGACTCCCAAGTGAAGCAAAACTGGCGTGGCGCCATGGTGCGCCGCCTACTGTTGTTAATCGGCGCCTGCCTGCTGCTCGGTCTGCTCAGCGGCGAATACGCCTGGGCGCTGGCGGCCGGTCTGGCCGCCTACCTGGGCTGGACCCTGAGTCAGTTGCTGCGCCTGCACAAGTGGCTGCAAGAGCACCAGCCGGACGAGCCGCCGCCGGATGGCTATGGCCTGTGGGGCGAGGTGTTCGACAGCATCTATCACCTGCAACGACGCAATGAGAAGGCTCGCGGCCGCTTGCAAGCGGTGATCGACCGCGTGCAGGAGTCCACCGCCGCGCTGAAGGATGCGGTGATCATGCTCGACAGCCACGGCAACCTGGAATGGTGGAACCGCGCGGCGGAGACCCTGATCGGCCTGAAAACCCCGCAGGACAGTGGCCAGTCGATCACCAATCTGCTGCGCGACCCGCGCTTTATCGACTACTTCGAACGCGGCAACTACCTTGAACCGCTGGAACTGCCCTCGCCGCTGAGCGACCGTCGCCGCCTGCAGTTCCATATCACCCGCTACGGCAATCGCGAGCACCTGATGCTGGTGCGCGACGTCACCCGTTTGTATCAGCTCGAGCAGATGCGCAAGGACTTCGTCGCCAACGTCTCCCACGAATTGCGCACGCCCCTGACCGTGATCGCCGGTTACCTGGAAACCCTGCTGGACAACGTCGAAGGCGTCAATCCGCGCTGGCTGCGCGCGCTGCAGCAGATGCAGCAGCAAGGCGCACGCATGCAGAACCTGCTCAACGACCTGCTGTTGCTGGCCAAGCTGGAGGCCACCGACTACCCCTCGGACAACCAGCCGGTAGCGGTCGACCTGCTGTTGTTGAGCATCCAGAGCGACGCCCAGGCACTCTCCGGCGAACGGGGCCACCGCATCAGCCTGGAGGCCGATCCGCACCTCAAGCTCAAGGGCAGCGAGGCGGAACTGCGCAGCGCCTTCTCCAACCTGGTGTTCAACGCGGTCAAGTACAGCCCCAACGAAGGCGCGATTCGCATCCGCTGGTGGGGCGACGAACAAGGCGCGCACCTCGCGGTGCAGGACAGCGGCCCGGGCATCGAGGCCAGGCACCTGCCGCGCCTGACCGAGCGCTTCTACCGGGTCGACTCCAGCCGCGCCAGCAACACCGGCGGCACCGGCCTGGGCCTGGCCATCGTCAAGCATGTGCTGCTGCGCCACCGCGCCCGCCTGGACATCGCCAGCAGCCTGGGCAAGGGCAGCAGCTTCACCTGCCACTTCCCCAACAGCCAAACGGTGCGCCGTGTTGGCTAAGCCTGCGCGTGAGGCGAACAGGCTTGCAAAGCCGATTGCTTAGCCCCACCCTTTAGCGCTCATTGGCCTACCGAACCCTATATGGATCCCTCCACAAGTTATTCCGCCGCTACCTTTTTCGCCGATTTTGGCCTTCTTCTGTTCGCCCTGTTGCTAGTCCTGCTCAACGGCTTTTTCGTCGCCGCCGAGTTCGCCATCGTCCGCCTGCGCGCCACCAAGGTCGAGGCCCTGGCCAACCAGAACGGCTGGCGTGGGCATATCCTGCGCACCGTGCACCACCAGATGGATGCCTACCTGTCGGCCTGCCAACTGGGGATCACCCTGGCCTCGCTGGGCCTGGGCTGGGTCGGCGAACCGGCCTTCGCCGAACTGCTCGCCCCGCTGCTCGGCGCCATCGGCATCGGGTCGCCGCAGCTGGTGCACGGCATTGCCTTCTTCAGCGCCTTTGCGATCATTTCCTACCTGCACATCGTGGTCGGCGAGCTGGCCCCCAAGTCCTGGGCGATCCGCCAACCCGAACTGCTCTCGCTGTGGACGGCCGCGCCGCTGTACCTGTTCTACTGGGCCATGTACCCGGCGATCTTCCTGCTCAATGCCAGCGCCAACGCCATCCTGCGCATCGCCGGCCAGGGCGAACCGGGGCCGCACCACGAGCACCACTACAGCCGCGACGAGCTCAAGCTGATCCTGCATTCCAGCCGCGCCAGCAACCCCAGCGACCAGGACATGCGGGTGCTGGCCTCGGCGGTGGAGCTCGGCGAACTGGAGGTGGCGGACTGGGCCAACTCGCGTGAAGACCTGGTCTACCTGGAACTCAACGCACCGCTGGACGAGGTGTTCAACGTGTTCCGCCGGCACAAGTACAGCCGCTACCCGGTGTACGACGAGGCCATGGGCGAGTTCGTCGGCGTGCTGCACATCAAGGATTTGCTGTTGCACCTGTCGCTGCTGGAAATGCTGCCCTCGGCGCTGAAGCTAACGGAGCTGATGCACCCGATCGAACGGGTAGGCCGGCATATGCCGCTGTCCGACCTGCTCGAGCAATTCCGCAAGGGCGGCTCGCACTTCGCGTTGGTCGAGGAAGCCGACGGCAAGGTGATCGGCTACCTGACCATGGAAGACGTGCTGGAGGCGCTGGTCGGCGATATCCAGGACGAACACCACAAGACCGAGCGCGGCATCCTCGCCTACCAACCGGGCAAGCTACTGGTGCGCGGCGACACCCCGCTGTTCAAGGTCGAACGCCTGCTGGGGGTCAACCTCGACCATATCGAGGCGGAAACCCTGGCCGGGCTGGTCTATGAAACCCTCAAGCGCATGCCCGAGGAAGAGGAAGTGCTGGAGGTCGACGGCCTGCGCATCATCGTCAAGAAAATGAAGGGGCCGAAGATCGTCCTGGCCAAGGTGCTCAGGCTGGATTAACTGCACGCGGATCAACCCGCACCAGCCTGTACCGTTCGCCAGCCCATCAGCGGCGCCCTGGCCTTGGCTTGTCGCGACTGGCTACTCGCCCCCCACGGCGAAATTCGGCAGGCTGTTGACCGGCTGAGTGAAGTCGAAGGGAATCGATTCCAGGGCCAGGCCGACGTTGCGCTGCACCACGAAGTGCAGGTGCGGCCCGGTGCTGTTGCCGGTGTTGCCGGAACGGGCGATAAAGCTGCCGCGGTTGATCCGCTGGCCTTCGCGCACGCTGACCGAGCCCTGCATCAGGTGCAGGTAGACGCCCATGGTGCCGTCGTCGTGCAGAATGCGCACATAGTTACCGGAGGGGTTGTTGCCGCGCCCGCTCTGCCGATTCTCGGTCTTGACCACTACGCCGCCGCGCGCCGCGACTATCGACGTGCCTTCGGGCATGGCGATGTCCATGGCGTAACGGCCTTTGGCGGTGAAGTGGCTGTATTTACCGTTGGCGCCCTGGGTCAGGCGGAAGGGGCCGCCACGCCAGGGTAGCGGGTAGTTCTTTTGCGTTGGCAGCAGGCGCGGGTCGCCCAGGGCATAACGCAGTTTCGGCGTATAGCGCAGCGGCTTGCCGGCATCGCGCGCGGTCAGGGTGGCGAGGCGGATCTTGCTGCGCGGCGGCAATACCCAGGTGATGGGTTGATCCGGGGCGCCGATGGCGTTGTCGACCTGCTCCAGCTTCAACTCGATCTGCACCGGCGCATACAGGTCGTTGCGCACCAGCAGGGTGTCGCCGGCCGCGTGCTTGCGGGTTTCCAGCTTCACCTGGTTGTCCAGGCGCTCGACCATGCGCTCACGGAAGACGAACACCTGGGCGCCCGCCGCCGCTTTATCGGTATAGGTCACCACTCCATTGGCGTCGGTGTACTTATAGATGGTCAGGGCGGCGGCCTGGCTGGCAACCAGCAGCAGGGCGCAGCAAACGGTCAGACGAAAGGGCATGGGCTCACGAACTGCTGTGGCTCTCCAGAGCACTGGAGACTAGCAGCGCCGTTGCAGACACGCGAGTCCGATAGGCGCGAAATGTGATCCCACGCATTTGCCGCCGCCCCAGAGCACCTGCGACCGTTTGACGCAGCGCTTGCGCAGACCTAACCTCAGGACTAGAGATGCCCGCTGGCTCGACACGGAACGGGCATCCGGATTCCACACGAGCGCATTCGCCAGCATGAGGATTAACCGTCATGAAAACATCGATGTTCAACAGCCTGCTGATCGACAAACCGCTGCGGGATATTTTCTGGTTCTACGGCGTGATACCCAGCAATATCCTCTGGGCGGTAACGCTCGCGGTGTATTTCAGCGGCGCCGCACTGGCCACGGTCGTGCTCATGTTCGGCGTGCTGATCGCCTATACCGCCTGGATTATCAGTGAGATTTGGTACTGCAGCGGCAACGTGACAAACCCATCCCACGGCGACATCGCCCGCGTCCTGACGGCCGCCTGGGCGATCAATACGCTGCTGCTGATGTCCTTCCTGCTGCTGCAGCGCCTGGGCTAGCAACCTGCTAGCAGGCCGTTGAAAAACGTTGGCGAGGCAGCCAACGCAAGGCAAAAACAGGCGAAAAAGCGGAGTTTACGAGTTGTAAATGAGCATTTTGAGCCTGTTTTTAACGCGGCGATGGCAACGCAGGTAGTTTTTCAACAGCCTGCTAGAGCGGATCAGGCTCCGGGGACAAAGTGCTTTTGCGTCGTCCCACGGGCGATCAGGCGCGACAGGTAGTCGAGTTTCTGCGGATCCTGGTCGACGAACTTGAACGTCAACAGCAGCCACTCACTGTCCGGTTTGGGTTCCAGCGCCGCCACTGCGTGCAGGTAGCCGTTGAGCCGCGCCACCTCGCCGCCTTCGCCCTGCTCGAGGTCGAGCACCGCGCTGTCCAGCACTTGCGGCAACAGTTCGGCGCGCTTGACCACCAGTTGCGCGTCTTTGAGGCTGAGCGCCTTGATCACGCAATTCATGGTGCCGCCAGCCAGACGCAGCTGGCCCTGGCCACGCCCGCCCGGAGCCTGCCCCGCCGATTTGGCCGAGGCTGCTGGAGCCCTGGGAACCTCCTGACGCGCCGCTGCGGCTTCAGCCGGAGCGGCTGCCGCCGGTTTGCTCAGCGCGGCCTGAGCGCCGGTCAGCGCCGCCAGCGAATCATTGGCAAAGCCGCCGCTGCTGAGCATTTTCGGCGGCGCACTGGCCAGCAGGGTTTGCAGCTTGCCGGCACGGCTCAAGGCTTTCTTGACCTTGGTGAGCAACTGCTCATTGGAAAACGGCTTGCCGATAAAGTCGGAAACACCGGCCTGGATCGCCTGGATCACGTTGTCCTTGTCGCCGCGGCTGGTGACCATGATGAAGGGCACGGTTTTCAGGCTGTCCTGCTCGCGGCACCAGCCGAGCAGTTCGAGGCCCGACAGTTCGGGCATCTCCCAATCGCAGAGGATCAGGTCGATGCTTTGCCGGCCGAGCAACTGCTGGGCTTTGCGCCCATTGATGGCTTCGACTATCTGCACGCCGGGGAAGTGATCGCGCAGGCCTTTTTTTACCAGGTCACGGATAAAGGTGGCGTCGTCCACCACCAGTACGCTGACTTTACTCATCGGCCACTCCTGTTCGAATGGCTGCAAGCATAAGCGCGGCGAACGGCCAAAGGCCAACCCTAAAGTAGCTGCTGGCCACTTTAGCCGGCCGTTGCAAAACCACCTCCGCTGCCGGTACGGCGTTAAAGCGGCCATGCCCCGCTTCTCGCTCGCGGGTGAAGTAACGCTTTTGCAGGAGCGGATTTATCCGCGAATTTACCGGCTTGGCCGGTCGTTCCTGCCGCAAGCGGCCGTTGAGCAACGGCCGCCTTCGGCTCTCGGGCGCTGACTCAGCGGTCTTTGCCAGCGCCTTGGACTTCTTCCTTCATGCGGGTCAGGCCCATGTGTTTGACGTCGGTGCCACGCACCAGGTAGATCACCAGCTCGGCGATATTGCGCGCGTGGTCGCCGATGCGCTCCAGCGAACGCAGGGCCCAGATGATATTGAGCACCCGCGAGATCGAGCGCGGGTCTTCCATCATATAGGTGACCAACTCGCGCAGGGCGGTCTTGTACTCGCGATCGACGGTCTTGTCGTACTGCGCCACCGACAACGCCAGGTCGGCGTCGAAGCGGGCGAAGGCATCCAGCGCCTCCTGCACCATCTTGCGCACCTGGTCGCCGATATGCCGCACTTCCACATAGCCGCGCGGCGCTTCGCCTTCCTCGCACAGGAGAATCGCGCGCTTGGCGATCTTGGTCGCCTCGTCGCCGATGCGTTCGAGGTCGATCACCGACTTGGAGATGCTGATGATCAGGCGCAGGTCGCCCGCCGCCGGCTGCCGCCGAGCGAGGATGCGCACGCATTCCTCGTCGATGTTGCGCTCCATCTGGTTGATCTGGTCGTCGATCTCGCGCACTTGCTGGGCCAGACCGGAGTCGGCGTCGATCAGCGCGGTGACCGCGTCGTTGACCTGCTTCTCGACCAGGCCGCCCATGGCCAGCAGGTGGCTGCGCACCTCCTCCAGCTCGGCGTTGAACTGCTGGGAGATGTGCTGGGTGAGGTTGTCTTTGTTGATCATCTTGATCGCTCCGCGAAAGCTGCCGGCTGGCTGTGGTGCGCACGACGCACCCTACGAATTATCAGGTGGATGGTCTTTGCCAGGGGGTGCTGGGCAAGGAGGCGGAACGCAGCGCCTGACGCGATCCCTTCGCTTTCAGGCATTTCCCGCATCCCTGTGGGTCACATTACGCGTAATACGGCATTCCTCGTCACATTGCCCAGCGCACGCTGGCATGGCCATCAGCCATAACGGCCGGTGATGTAGTCCTCGGTCTGCTTCATCGCCGGGTTGGTGAACAGGGTGTCGGTGTCGCCGAACTCGATCAGCTTGCCCATGTACATGAAGGCAGTGTAATCCGACACCCGCGCCGCCTGCTGCATGTTGTGGGTGACGATGACGATGGTGTATTTGGATTTCAGTTCGTAGATCAGCTCTTCGACTTTCAGCGTGGAGATCGGGTCGAGCGCCGAGCAGGGTTCGTCGAGCAGCAGCACTTCCGGCTGCACCGCCACGGTTCGGGCGATCACCAGGCGCTGCTGCTGGCCGCCGGACAGGCCGAGCGCCGACTCGTGCAGGCGGTCTTTGACCTCATCCCACAGCGCCGCGCTTTTCAGGCCCCATTCCACCGCCTCGTCGAGCACGCGTTTCTGCTTGATGCCCTGGATGCGCAGGCCATAGACCACGTTCTCGTAGATGCTCTTGGGGAAGGGGTTGGGCTTCTGGAACACCATGCCGACCCGGCGGCGCAGCTCGGCCACATCCTCGCCCTTGCGGTAGATGTCGCGCCCGTCGAGGTTGATCTCGCCCTCGACGCGACAGCCGTCGACCAGGTCGTTCATCCGGTTGAAGGTACGCAGCAGGGTCGACTTGCCGCAACCGGACGGGCCGATGAACGCGGTGACGCGCTGCTTGGGGATGTTCAGCTGGACGTCGAACAGCGCCTGCTTGTCGCCGTAGTACAGGTTCAGACCCGGCACCTGGATCGCCACGGTCTCCGCGGCCAGGTTGAAGCTCTGCTTGTCCCGGCCCAGGGCCGAGATGTCGATGCCCTGTGTACGTGTTTGGTGCTGCATGGGATGCTCCCTACGCTAACAATTCGTTATCACGTTGGCCGCCACTGTGGCAGCCAAGTAAAAGGATTTAGTGATCCAGCGCCTTGTACTTCTCGCGCAGGCGGTTACGCATGAACACCGCCGTGAGGTTCAGCACCGCGATTACCAGCACCAACAGCAGCGCGGTGGCGTAGACCAGCGGCCGCGCGGCCTCGACGTTGGGGCTCTGGAAGCCGACGTCGTAGATATGGAAACCCAGGTGCATGATCTTCTGATCCAGGTGCAAATACGGGTAGTTGCCGTCCACCGGCAGCGAGGGCGCCAGCTTGACCACGCCGACCAGCATCAGCGGCGCCACTTCGCCGGCGGCGCGGGCCACGGCGAGGATCAGGCCGGTCATCATCGCCGGGCTGGCCATCGGCAGCACCACCCGCCAGAGCGTCTCGATCTTGGTCGCGCCGAGCGCCAGGGAACCTTCGCGCAGCGCTCGCGGAATCCGCGCCAGGCCTTCTTCGGTGGCGACTATCACCACCGGCACGGCGAGCAGCGCCAGGGTCAGCGAGGCCCAGAGCAGGCCCGGGGTACCGAAGGTCGGCGCCGGCGCGGCCTCGGGGAAGAACAGGCGGTCGATCGAGCCGCCCAGCACATAGACGAAGAAACCCAGGCCGAATACCCCGTAAACGATGGCCGGCACGCCCGCCAGGTTGTTCACCGCGATGCGGATCACCCGGGTCAATGGCCCCTGCTTGGCGTATTCGCGCAGGTAGATGGCCGCCACCACGCCGAACGGGGTGACTATCACCGCCATGATCAGGGTCATCATCACGGTGCCGAAGATCGCCGGGAAGATGCCACCTTCGGTATTGGCCTCGCGCGGATCGTCGCTGACGAACTCCCACAGCTTGGCGCCATAGAACTGCAGCTTGCCGAGGGTCGACATGGCATTCGGCCGATAGGCCCGCACCACCTTGCCCAAACTCAGCTCGACCTCGCGGCCATCGGCGGTGCGCAGCGTGGCGCTGTCGCGGTTGAAGGCCGCGTAGAGCGCCACCAGCTGGGTTTCCAGCACCTTGTACTCGGCGTCCCACTGCGCCCGATCCAGATCCAGATCCGCCTGGGCCTGCGCATCCAGCCGGCCCTGTAGTTCCAGCTTGCGGGTTTGCAGGCGAATCCGCTCGAGCCCGGCATTGATCCGGCCGATGTCTTTCTTTTCCAGGCGCACCACTTGCGCATGCAACTCGTCGACCCGCGCCAGACGCTCCTGCAGGGCCTCCCAGGCGCCATCGCCCTCGGCGACCAGTTGGCCGTTTTGCTTGACGTTGACCAGGTAGCCGTAGAGGTTGCCCCATTCGCGGCGCTCGAATGCCGTGAGGGTTTGCGGGGTGCGCTGGTTGCTCAGCCACTCGCCTACCACCCAGTTGAAGTCGGCGCCGTAGAGGTCACGGTTACCCACCTTGAACAGCTCGCGGGTCATGAACTCGCCACCTTCGGCTGCCACCGGCAAGCCGGACGCGGCCAGGCGCGCGCGCGGGATCTCTTCGACCTGGGTGATCTCGCCGGCCATCACCTTGCTTTCCTGGCCAGGCACCCGGTAGTCGGCTTCGACGATGTCGGCCGGCCAGAAGTGGGCGAGGCCACGGCTGGCGATCACGGCGAGCAGACCCAGGGTCATGATCACGGCGATGGACACCGCGCCGGCGTTCATCCAGATCCACGGCGAACCGCTTTTAACCCAGGCTTTTACGGAGTTGTTTTTCACGGACATATACCTTCCAGAGCCTTAGAGCGACGCGTACTTGACGCGCAGACGCTGGCGCACCAGTTCCGCGAGCGTGTTCATGACAAAGGTGAACGTCAGTAGCACCAGGGCCGAGAGGAACAGCACCCGGTAATGGGTGCCGCCCACCGCCGATTCGGGCATTTCCACCGCCACGTTGGCGGCCAGGGTGCGCAGGCCCTCGAAGATGTTCATGTCCATGATCGCGGTGTTGCCGGTGGCCATCAGCACGATCATGGTTTCGCCCACGGCGCGGCCCATGCCGATCATCACCGCCGAGAAGATGCCCGGGCTGGCGGTGAGGATGACCACCCGCGTCAGGGTCTGCCAGGGCGTCGCACCGAGGGCCAGGGAACCGAAGGTCAGGCTCTTCGGCACGCTGAACACCGCGTCTTCGGCAATCGAGTAGATCGTCGGGATCACCGCGAAGCCCATGGCCAGGCCGACCACCAGGGCGTTGCGCTGGTCGAACGGGATGCCCAGGTCATTGCTCAGCCAGCTGCGCATGTTGCCCTCGAACAACCAGACTTCCAGGTGGCCGCTCATGCCCAGGGACACGACGCCGACCAGCAGGATCACCGGAATCAGCAGCGCCGCTTCCCAGCCATCCGGCACGCACAGGCGAACCGACTCGGGCAGGCGGCTCCAGGCGAAACCGGCCAGCAGGATGCCGATCGGGGTGAAGATCAGCAGGCTGAAGATGCCCGGCAGGTGGCCCTCGACATAGGGGGCGAGGAACAGGCCGGCGAAGAAGCCGAGGATCACCGTCGGCAACGCTTCCATCAGCTCGATCACCGGTTTGATCTTGCCGCGCATGGCCGGGGCCATGAAATAGGCGGTGTAGATGGCCGCGGCAATCGCCAGCGGCGCCGCCAGCAGCATGGCGTAGAACGCCGCTTTCAGGGTGCCGAAGGCCAGCGGCGCGAGGCTCAGCTTGGGTTCGTTGTCGGTGCTGGCCGAGGTCGACTGCCAGATGTAATCCGGCTGATCGTAGTTCTCGTACCAGACCTTGCCCCACAGCGAGCTCCAGGACACTTCCGGGTGCGGGTTATCGATCAGCAGACGCTGCAGTTGCCCCTGCGCCTCGAGCAACACACGGTCGGCCCGCGGCGACAAACCGGCCAGGGCGGCCCCGGCGGCCACCGGCTCGACCAGCAGGGTGCGGTGCGCGGTGCTGTGGAAGATGCCCAGGTTGCCGCTGGCATCCAGGGCCATGAAGCCCTTGCGCCGCTCTTCCGGGAGAATCTGGGTGATGGCGCTGTTGCCCATCTGGAAGCGACGAATGGACTTCAGGTACTGCTTGCCGTCCTCGTCGCGAACCATGAACCACTGCTGGATGGCGCCCTTGCTGTCGCCGATCATCAGCGAGATGCCGCCCAGCAGCGCGGTGGCATGGGTGACGTCGGTGGCGCCATCGCTGAGCAGCTTGTAGCGACCGTTCAGCGCCTTGGTACGCAGGCTGAACACGTCCGCCGTGGCGCGGCCGTTGATCACATACAGCCACTGATGGCGCGGGTCGACGATCAGCGCCTTGATCGGCTCGGCGATCTGCGGCAGGACGATGCGCTCCTCGCTGAGGCTTACCTCGCCGGTCATCAGGTTTTCTTCGCGGCCGAGGCTCAGCACCTGCAGTTCGCTGCCGGAGGAGCCGGCCAGCAGCAGGGTGCCGCCGTTCAGGCTGACGCCTATGTGATCCAGCGCACGGCCTTGCTCGTCGAGACTGATCGCCGCTTCGCCGAACGGGTATTCGATCCGCGGAGTAATGGTTTTCACGTCGTTCGGGTAACTGACCGGGTAGGCATGCTCGAACACCAGCACCTGGCCGTTGGACAGCCCCAGGGCCACCCGATTGCTGCCCGGCTGATCCTGGGCAACCGAGACGACCCGGCTATCGGCCGGCAGCGGCAGGGTTGCCACGTTCAGCAGGGCCATACTCTCGGCATCGAAGAACTGCACCTGACCGCGGTCATTGAGGCGCATGGCCACCCGGTTCTGCTCCTCCACCGCCATCAGCAATGGCTGGCCAGCTTGCGCCAACCAGGCTGGCTGCAGCGGCTGGCGAGCCGCGAGCTCGGCCCCCTGGAACATCGGCAAGACGATATAGCCCAGGTAGAAGAAGATCAGGGTAATGGCGCCCAGCACCGCCAGGCCGCCGATGGAGACAGCCCAACGGGCCAGGCGATCCTTCAGCGCCCGCAGGCGCCGCTTGCGCAGCAAGGCCGGCGTATTGAAGTCCAGCCTCAGGGACTTGGGCGAGGCGGTCACGGTTTCACGAGCCAGGTCATTCATAGTAAGAGCGTCTCTGCGCGGCCATGAGCGCGCCGTAATTTCATTCGTGGCACAGGCTGGATAATCTAGCCGGCTTGTGTGACAGAAAAGTTACAGCACGCTGACAAAGCGACGCCCGCCGCTCTCTCCGAGCGGCGGGCGTCGCTACCCACCTGGCGTCCCTGCCAGTACAACCGGGTGCTTACAGGCCCAGTTCCTTCATGGTCTTCTCAACCACTTTGCTCGGCAGCGGGATGTAGCCATCCTTGACCACCACTTCCTGGCCTTGCTTGGACAGCACCAGCTTGACGAACTCGGCGTCCAGCGGGCTGAGGGCCTTGTTCGGCGCCTTGTTGACATACACGTAGAAGAAACGCGCCAGCGGGAACTTGCCAGCCAAGGCGTTGACTTCGTTGGCTTCGAAGGCTTCGCCGCCTTTCTTCGACAGCGGCACAGCCCGCACGCTGGAGGTCTTGTAGCCGATGCCCGAATAACCGATGGCGTTCAGGGTGCTGGAGATCGACTGCACCACGGAGGCCGAACCCGGCTGCTCGTTGACGTTGGCCTTGAAGTCGCCTTTGCACAGCGCTTCTTCCTTGAAGTAACCGTAGGTGCCGGACACCGAGTTACGCCCGAACAGCTGCAGCGGTTTGGCCGCCCACTCGCCGCTCAGGCCCAGATCGCCCCAGGTCTTGATGTCGCTGGCGCCACCGCACAGGCGGGTGCTGGAGAAGATCGCATCGACTTGCTCGATCGACAGGCTCTTGATCGGGTTGTCCTTGTGCACGAATACCGCCAGGGCATCGATGGCCACCGGAATAGCGGTCGGCTTGTAGCCATACTTCTGCTCGAAGGCCTGGATCTCGCTGTCCTTCATGGCGCGGCTCATCGGCCCCATGTTGGCGGTGCCTTCGGTCATCGCCGGCGGCGCGGTGGAGGAACCGGCGGCCTGGATCTGGATGTTGACGTTCGGGTAGTTCTTCTTGAACTCTTCCGCCCACAGGGTCATCAGGTTGGCCAACGAGTCGGAACCGACGCTGGACAGGTTGCCCGACACGCCGGAGGTCTTTTCATAGGTCGGCAGAGCCGAGTCGACAGCGGCAACCGCAGTGGCGGCGGCGACGCCAGCGGCGACGAAAGTCATGGCCGCCATCAAACGCTTAAGTTTCATGCCTTGCTCCTAGCAGAATTCAGGGTTGAATTGAACGAGCCCAAGTATCTGCAGCCCCTGTGACCAATCTATGAAATCAATGTGACAGTTAGATGAATGCCGGGCGCTTTGCCGCCGCCGGCCATGCCGAACCTTGCCGGGCGAGCGGCCAAGCGCCATGGTCGCTCAGCGACCGTTCAGTCGGTATACTCATCAAACCCGCACCCTTGCGGGCCTGCAGGCGGCTGCAAGCAGCCCTTGCGTAGCCATAACAACAACCGCGCCGCGAGCCGTACTCGAGATGAACGACGACTTCGAACAGGATGATCCGATACCCCAAGGCGATCTGGCCTTACAGATCACCGCGCTACCACGCGAAACCAATGGTTTCGGCGACATCTACGGTGGCTGGCTGGTATCGCAAATGGATTTGGCCGGTACTGCCATGGCCAGCAAGGTCGCCGGTGGCCGCGTGGCAACGGTGGCAATCGATCGCATGGCTTTTCTGGTGCCGGTCGCCGTGGGCGCGCAACTGTCCTTTTACACCCAGGCTCTCGAGATCGGTCGCAGCTCGATCCAGATGCTGGTCGAGGTGTGGAGCGACGACCCGCTGTCCAGCGAATGGCGCAAGGTTACCGAGGCGGTGTTCGTCTTCGTCGCCATCGACGGCAGCGGCCGTACCCGTCCGGTACCGGCACGCCGCTGAGGCCACAACTCGATCCCTCCTGCGGGCTGCTAACCGTAGGATGTCGAGCGCAGCCCGCCCCATCCTACCGAACCATCACCTACGCCTTCTCCGCGCGAAAAAACCGGACAGCAGATACGCAAACGCCGGCTCGAGAGCCGGCGTTCTAGTTGCGCGCTCTTCTTGCGCGAAGAGTCAGCCGCGGATGTTGTAGATGTCCTTCTCGTTGCTTTCGGCGTAGTCGTACAGACGCTGCAGATAAGCCTTCTGCTGCGCCCACACCTTGCTCGCCGCCGGATCGGCAGCGGCCGAGGCGTCGACCACTTCGGCGGCCACTTCTTTCAGCTTGGCCAGCACCTCGTCCGGCAGGCGGCGGACGTCCACGCCCTCGC
This sequence comes from Pseudomonas sp. sp1636, assembly GCF_030376615.1. Taxonomy (GTDB): domain Bacteria; phylum Pseudomonadota; class Gammaproteobacteria; order Pseudomonadales; family Pseudomonadaceae; genus Aquipseudomonas. The sequence goes on along the minus strand of NZ_JARRAB010000005.1, from coordinate 51,154 downwards.
CCTTGAGTTGCTCCAGGGCTTCCATGTTGCGCGCGTCATAGTCATCGAGCATGTCAGCATTCACATCGCGGGCGGCCGCACGAACGATGGCTTGCAGATCGGCCGGCAGGGTTTCCCAGGCCTTGATGTTGATGTCCAGCTCGAACAGCACGCTCGGCTCCTGCCAGCCCGGGGTGTAGTAGTACTTGGCCGCCTTGTGCAGGCCCAGGGCCTGGTCGTTGTACGGGCCGATCCACTCGGTGGCGTCGATGGCGCCGGTCTGCATGGCGGTGAAGATCTCGCCGGCCGGCATATTGACCACGGTGCCGCCCATCTTGGTCAGCACTTCGCCGCCCAGGCCCGGGGTGCGCATTTTCAGGCCCTGGAAGTCCTCGACACTGTTGATTTCCTTGTTGAACCAGCCGGCAGTCTGCACGCCAGTGTTGCCGCAGGCCATCGGCAGCACGCCGAAGGGTTTGTAGACCTCTTCCCACAGCTCGAGGCCGCCGCCCTTGTGCAACCAGGCATTCATTTCCTGGGCGTTGGGGCCAAACGGCAGGGCACAGAAGAACTGCGCAGCCGGCACCTTGCCTTTCCAGTAGTAAGGCGCGCCATGGCCCATCTCGGCGGTACCGCGGGAAACCGCATCGAACACTTCCAGTGCCGGCACCAACTCGCCCGCCGCATAAAGTTTGATTTTCAGGCGGCCATTGCTCATCTCATCGACCAGCGTGGTAAAGCGTTCGGCACCGACACCAACGCCAGGGAAATTCTTCGGCCAGGAAGTGACCATCTTCCAGTTGAAAGTCTCGCTACTCGCACCTTCTTGGGGCTTGGCGGCAGTTTCAGCCTCTTTATTGCAACCGGCCAATGCGCTGGCGGCAAGGCCTACGCCCGCTGCCGCGAGAATCTGACGACGCTTCATGTAATAACTCCTTGTTGTTGTACTAATGATCTGAGCACCGGGATCGCCGGTATTCAGCTATATGTTGAGTATCACAGGACTCTCCACCCCTCAAGCGTAGCGACTACGTACGTAGTACTGCCGGTTGCGACGCAATCACCCCCCCGCCTAGAATCACGGGCTTTGCTGGCTATAACAATAAGGATCTGCCATGTCGAATCGTCCCCCTCCCTTGCTCGGCTTAGCGCGCCTGCTCGACGCGATCAATGCCGGCTTTGGCAAGGCCTGCGCCTGGCTCACCCTGTTTCTGGTGATCGGCACCGCGACCGTGGTGGTGTTGCGCTATGGCTTCGGCATTGGCGCCACGGCGTTGCAGGAAGCCGTTCTCTACGCCCACGCCCTGGTATTCATGGGTGCCGCGGCCTGGGTGTTGCAGCGCAACGGCCATGTCCGCGTGGATATTTTCTACCAGGGGTTCAGCCCCCGCCGCCAAGCGCTGGTGGAAATTTTCGGCAACCTGCTGTTTCTCCTCCCCGTATGCCTGTTCCTCGGTTGGAGCAGCTGGGATTACGTGGGCAACTCCTGGAAAACCCTGGAAGGCTCGAGCGAGTCGGGCGGTCTGAAGTTCGTTTATCTACAGAAGAGCATCATCCTGGTGCTGGTGTTCAGCCTGGTGCTGCAAGGAATCTCCGACTTGATCAAATCCGCCTACATCCTCAGCGGTCGCCTGCCTGGGCCGGAGGTGAAGCATGGTTGAGTTAATGGCGATCCTGCTGTTCATCAGCATCTGCGCGGCCTTGATGGCCGGCTACCCGGTGGCCTTCACCCTCGGTGGCGTGTCCCTGCTGTTTGCCGGTATCGGCATGCTCACCGGCACCTTCGATGGCGGTTACCTGAGCGCCCTGCCCAACCGCCTGTTCGGCATCATGAACAACCAGACCATGCTGGCGGTGCCGTTGTTCGTGTTTATGGGGGTGATGCTGGAGAAATCGCGGGTCGCCGAAGACCTGCTCGAATCCATGTCGCGGCTGTTCGGCACCCTGCGCGGCGGCCTGGCGATTTCCGTGTGCGTGGTCGGCGCGCTGCTCGCCGCCAGTACCGGCATCGTCGGTGCCACCGTGGTGACCATGGGCCTGCTGGCCCTGCCGACCATGCTCCGGCGCGGTTACGATCCGGCCGTGGCGACCGGCACCCTGGCCGCCACCGGCACCCTGGGGCAGATCATTCCACCGTCGATCGTGCTGGTGTTGCTCGGCGACGTGATGTCCAGCGCCTATCAGCAGGCGCAGTTGAAGCTGGGCATCTTCTCGCCGAAAACCGTCTCGGTCGGCGACCTGTTCGTCGGCGCACTGCTGCCCGGCCTGCTGCTGGTCGGCCTGTACATCCTCTACATCATCGGCGTGGCCATCTTCCAACCGAAGAAGCTGCCGGCGCTGCCCCAGGAAGAACTCGGCCCGATCGAGTGGGGCAAGCTGATCAACGCGCTGCTGCCGCCGCTGTTGCTGATCGGCGCGGTGCTCGGCTCGATCCTCGCCGGTTACGCCACCCCCACCGAAGCGGCCGCCCTCGGCGCGCTGGGCGCCATGCTGCTGGCCTTGTACAAAGGCCAGCTGAACTTCGGCCAGTTGCGTGAAGTGGCCTACGGCACCACCGAAATCAGCGCCATGGTGTTCCTGATCCTGATCGGCGCCTCGCTGTTTTCCCTGGTGTTCCGCGGCTTCGGCGGCGAGGTCATGATCGAGGACATCTTCGCCCAGCTACCCGGCGGGGTACTCGGCGCCTTCTTCCTGGTGATGGCGGTGATCTTCCTGCTCGGCTTTATCCTCGACTTCATCGAGATCACCTTCGTGGTGGTGCCGATTGTCGGCCCGGTATTGCTGGCCATGGGTCTGGATCCGGTCTGGCTGGGGGTGATGATCGCCCTGAACCTGCAGACCTCCTTCCTCACCCCGCCGTTCGGCTTCGCCCTGTTCTACCTGCGCGGGGTCACGCCCCAGTCGGTACCCACCGGCACCATCTACAAGGGCGTGCTGCCGTTCATCCTGATCCAGCTGTTGTTGTTGGTGATTGCCTACATCTTCCCCGGCCTGATTACCTGGCTGCCGGAACAGATCTACGGCAAATAAGCCGCACCGCGACCCGACCAAGGCCAGCCGCAAGCGCTGGCCTTTTTGGTGGGCGCGTTACTCGCTGCGCAATGCATCCACCGGATGCAGGCGCGCCGCCCGGCGCGCCGGCGCTATGCCGGCGAACAAACCAATCAGCGCCGAGAGCAGCAGCGCCAGCAGTAGAAACCCCGGGGCCAGGCTGAGCGGCAGGCCGGGCAGACTCAGGGCCAGCACGCCGAGCAACAGCCCCAGCAACAACAGGCCAAGCACCCCGCCGGCCAGGGACAGCAACGCCGCTTCGGCGAGAAACAGCCCGAGCACCTGCCGCGGCGTCGCGCCTATGGCGCGCAGCAGGCCGATCTCGGCGGTGCGCTCGCCGACCGTGGTGGTCATGATGGTGAGGATGCCCACCGCCCCCACCAGCAGGGAGATGCCGCCCAGGGCGGCGACGGCGATGGTCAGGGTAGCGAGGATGCGATCCAGGCTGGCGAGCATGTCGTCCTGGGTGGTCAGGCTGAAGTCTTCGCGGCCGTGGCGCTCGATCAACAGCTGACGCATCCGCTCGCTCAGCTCGCGCGAACCGATCCCGGCATTGAACATCACATTGATCTCCATCAGGCCCTCGCGGTTGAACAGGCTCTGCGCCCAGTCCACCGGGATATAGGCGATGTCGTCGAGGTCGAAGCCGAGCAACTGGCCCTTCTCCTCGATCACCCCGATCACCCGAAAGCGCACGCCGCCGACCCGAATCGCCTCGCCCAGCGGGCTGGCGCTGCCGAACAGCTCCTGGCGCAACCTGTGCCCGAGCACCACATAGGGCGGCGAGCGGCCGTCGCGGGCCGGCGGCAGGAACTGGCCGAGGGCCAGGCGAAAACGCCAGCTCTCGGCCAACTGGTGGCCGCTGCCGATGATGTCGCTGCGCCGGCTCAATACCCCGTGCTGAATGTCGCCGCTGCCCTGAATGATCGGCACCATCGCGTCGACATGCGCCAGGCGGCCCAGGGCAGCGGCATCGGCCAGGCTCAGCGGGCGCACGCTGCTGAGAATGCCGCCGAGGCCGCCGGTCTGGGTCTTGCCCGGGTGCACGGCGATGATCCGTGTGCCGAACTGCGAGAAGTTATCCAGCACATAGACCCGCAGGCCTTCGCCGATGGCGGTGAGCAGCGCCACGGCGGCGATGCCGATGGCCACCCCGAGCAGGGTCAGCAGGCTGCGCAACGGTCGGCTGATCAGGGTCGTGGCAGTCAGTTTGAAGCCATCCTGCCAGCGCATCATGGCCGCTGATCCCACGCCACAGGCGCAAGAGCATCGCGGGCATGGCCCGCTCCTACGCAAGGTATACCGCGGTTCAGCTCGGCCCCCGCGCCACCGAAACCCGTAGGAGCGGGCCATGCCCGCGAAAAACAGACGGTACGAAAAAAACATCGCAGGTGTCCCGCCGCTCCCAGGCAAGCGCTCTGCGTCTTCACGCCCGTGCCCCCGGCGGGCGCAGCGCCGCCAGCGGTTCCATGCGCGCCGCTTGGTTGGCCGGCAGCCAGGCGAACAGCAGGGCCGCCAACAGCGCCAGCAGCAGCGAACCGGCGCGGGCCCACACCGGCGTCTGCAGGGGAATCTCCCACCACTGGCGGCCGAGCCAGAGCAACGCCTCGCTCAGACCCAGGCCGATCAAGCCGCCGAGCAGGGCCAGCAGGGCCGCCTCGCCGACGAACAGCAGGCGCACCTGCGCCGGTCGCGCGCCCAGGGCCTTGAGCAGGCCGATCTCGGCGGTGCGCTGGTTCACCGCGATCCAGGTCACGTTCATGATCAAAATGCCGGCCACCAGCAGGCTGATCGCGGCGATTCCGGCCAGGGCCAGGCCGAGGGCGCCGAGAATGCCGTCGAACGCCGCCAGCATGCTGTCCTGGCTGATCAGGGTGACATCCTCCTTGCCCTCGTGACGGGCCTTGAGGGTCTCGAGGATCTGCCGCTTGCCGCTGGCGAGAAAGTGCGGGCCGCGCAGTTCGGCAAACACCCGGAACAGCCCCTCGCGGTTGAACAGCACCTGGGCGCTGGCCACCGGGATGATCAGCATCTCGCCGAAGTCCATGCCCAGCGATTCGCCGCGCTCGCCGAGAATGCCGACCACCCGGAAGCGCCGGTCGCCGGCACGCAGCCACTCGCCCAACGCTGGGCGCGTGCCGAACAGTTCGCGCCTGAGGCTGGCGCCGATCACGCAGACCGCCTCGGCTTGATCCAGCGCCAGCGCCGGCAGTATCTGCCCCTGGCCCACGCTCAGCTGGCGGATGGCGAAGAATTCGTGGCTGGTGCCCAGGGTGAAGGCCTCGCGCACCCGGTTGCCGACGCTGACTTCGACCTGCCCGGCCTGCAGCGGCGCGACCCGGCGCACGCTGGGCAGACGGCCGATGGCCTCGGCGTCGCCCAGGGTCAGATCGCGGGTCGCCAGCCCGGTGATCGGCGGCATGCCGCCGGTGGTTTCCTTGCGCCCCGGCAGCACGATCAGGGTGTTGCGCCCGAGCAGGGAGAATTCGCCGATGACGAACTGCCGCGCACCTTCGGCCAGGCCGGTGAGCAGGTTGACCGCGACCACGCCGATGGCCATGGCCAACAGCAGCATCAGGCTGCGCGAGCGGTGCCCGCCCAGGGCGCCGAGCATCAGCCCCAGGCCGTCAGCCGCGCGCATCGCCGGACTCCTGGCGGAGGTCGTCGATGATCCGCCCGTCGCGCATGCTCAGGCGCCGCCGCGCGCGGCCGCCGATGGCCGCATCGTGGGTCACCACCAGCAGGGTCAGGCCCTCGCCGTTGAGCTCCTCGAGCAGCGCCACCACCTCGGCGCCGGAATGGCTGTCGAGGTTGCCGGTGGGCTCGTCGGCCAACAGCAGCGCCGGCTGCATGACCATGGCGCGGGCGATGGCCACCCGCTGGCGCTGGCCGCCGGACAGCTCGGCCGGGCGGTGCCTGACCCGGTCGCCGAGGTTCAGCCGTTCGACCAGGCGCGCGCTGCGCCGCTGCCGCTCGGCCGGTTCGAGCCCGGCCAGGAGCATCGGCAACTCGATGTTCTCCAGGGCGGTCAGGCGCGCAATCAGGTGATAGGACTGGAAGACGAAGCCGATGTGGCGGCTGCGCAGTTCGGCCCGGCGGTTCTCGTCGAGCGCCGCGGTGGCTTCGCCGTTCAACCAGTACTCGCCGCTGTCCGGCGCATCGAGCAGGCCGAGGATATTCAACAGGGTCGACTTGCCGGAGCCGGACGGCCCCATCACCGCCAGGTACTCGCCGGGGCTGACCTGCAGATCCACCGCGTCCAAGCCCTTGACCTGCTGATCGCCGAGGACGAAGCAACGGCTGACCGCACTCAGGCGAATCATGGCGCGGCCTCATCCCCGGCAATCACCGCCACCCCGTCGGCCAGGCCGTCCTGCTCCAGGCTGGCGAGAATCCGTTCACCCTCGTTCAAGCCATCGAGCACCTCGCTCCAGCGCCAGTTGGCCAGCCCGAGTTGCAGGCGGACTTCGCGCAGCACCCCCGCCGTCGGGTCATAACGCAGCACCCGGCCGCCCTCCAGCAGGCTCTCGGTGGGAATGCGCAGGGTCTGCGGGCGCTGCTCGACAATGACTTCCACGTCGGCGCTGTAACCGGTCAGCAGCGCCACATCCAGCGGCATCGGGTCGAACCGCGCCTCCACATCGACGGTGCGCGCCTGGCGTTCGAGGTCACGCACGAAGGGCGCGATGCGGCTGACCTGGCCCGTGAAATGCTCGCCGCGAAAGGCGTCCAGGCCGATCCGCACCGGCATGCCCGGCTTGACCCGCGCCGCATCCACCTCGTCGATCGGCGCCTCGACATACAGGCAGCTGTCATCGATCAGATCCACCGCCGGCGGCGTCGGAATACCCGGCGGCGAGGGGGTGACGAACTCGCCGACTTCGCCGTTGATCTGCGCGACTATCCCGGCGAAAGGCGCACGCAGCGTGGCCTGATCGAGCAGCGCGCGCTGCAGGGCCAGGTTCGCCTCGGTCTCGCCGATCGCCATGGCGGCGGCGCTGCAGGCCAACGCCGACAGCCGCGCGCGGGTGGCGCTCTGATCGACCCGGTCGGCGGCCACCAACTGGCGCTCTTGCAGGCGCGCCAGGCGCTGGTGGTCGCGCCGCTCCAGCTCGGCCTGCAGGCAACGCTGCTGGCGCTGGTTGCCCTGCCCCTGCAGACGCGCCTCGACCTCGCGCACGCGGGCCTGCAATTCGTCCTGACGCAGACGCATCAGCACCTGACCGGCCGCCACCCGCTGACCTTCTTCCACCAGGCGCTCGCTGACCTGAGCGCCCAGGTTGAACGACAACTGGGTACGCCGGCAGGCCTTGAGCGTACCGGCGCGGGTATTGGCCACCAGGGTCTCGACCGCGCCGCGCGTCACCGTGACCAGACGCACCGGCAGCGGCTGCGGCCGACTCCACCACCAGAACGCCGCCGCCACGCCCAGCAACAGCGGTACAGCCATCAGAATCTTGCGCATCACCGCCTCTCCTCACTGGCATAAAGCCTAGCAGTCAGTCGGACTTCTCCTCGTGACGGCCGGTCAACTCCGACAAGACGGCTCGCACGGGGCGAACCGGGCAACAATGCGCCAAGTCCGGGGAAGGCGCGCTCTGGCCTTTGCCGGCACAGCGGTTCACACTTTCGGTCAACGCAATCGAGGAGTGCAGCCATGAACGGTGCCGAACAACGCCCGCAGGTCGAGCGGGTGGAAATCAACCAACTGGCCTGCTGGCGCGTGCGCACCGCCAACGCCGAACTGCTGGTGGCCCAGCAGGGCGCGCAGATCCTCAGCTACCAGCGCGATGGCGAACGGCCGTTGATCTGGCTGAGCGAACAGGCCGAATTCAAGCAAGGCCAGAGTGTGCGCGGCGGCGTGCCGCTGTGCTGGCCCTGGTTCGGCGACCTGCGGCGCAACCCGCAAGCGGTGCAGGCGCTGTACCGGGGCGGCAGCCTGGTGCCGGCTCACGGCCTGGTGCGCGGTCTCGACTGGCAACTGCTGGGCATCGACTGCCAGGATCACAGCGTGATTCTCGACTTCGTCTTCAACAGCCTCGAACAACCGCAGACGGAGTGGCCACACGCCGCCGAACTGCAGCTGCGCATCCGCCTTGACGATCAGCTCCACCTCGAACTCAGCAATCGCAACCTGGGCGATACCCCCCTGACCATCAGCCAGGCGCTGCACAGCTACTTCGCCGTCGGCGATATTCGCCAGGCACGTGTCGAGGGACTCAGGGGCTGTCGCTACATCGACACCCTGGACAACTGGCTGGAACGGCAACAGAGCGACACCCTGAGCTTTCACGGCGAAACCGACCGCATCTACCTGGACACCCCGGCGCAGCTGAGCATCGTCGATCCCGTCTGGCAACGGCGCATCCACCTGCACAGCAGCGGTTCAGGTTCGGCGGTGCTGTGGAACCCCTGGATCGACAAGGCCCGGCGCCTCTCGCAATGCGCCGAAGACGCCTGGCAAGGCATGCTCTGTGTCGAGCACGCCAACGTGCTGAATGATCTGCTGGTACTGGCTCCGGGTGCACAGCATCGGCTCAGCCTGAGCCTGTGGGCGCAGCCCATAACGGACTGACCGGCCCACAATGCCCCCAGCCTTGCGAGCCAGACCAGGCTCGCAAGCAGAATGCCGGGCGCCACATAATTCGCGCGTAAAAAACCAAGTCGAACTTCACATAAAAAGCTTTCTGCACATCAACTTATGTGACGCGCCACTAGTTTGCCAGTAAGTAATTGCTTACAACCATGGATTCAGAGCTCTACCGCCCCCAATCCATTTACCAAGTTGTTTATCAGTTCACATAGTTAATCGGAACTATAGTCCCATTAATTAATCCGCCAATATCCAGTGCTGCAACCTGCTTCACACTTTCAGCGGTTGCCCAGCCTGCCCCATGGGACTAGGATGCCCACCTCACAAGGGATATGCGCAACTTCTTGCACATCCAAGTGCGCAACTTCTTGCGCACTTGGATCGTATGCAAGCGACCGACCAACAGATGGGTCGATGATCGTAAAGTTGCACGCAGACATAAGTCGAATCATGGAATGACCTATTCAAATAAGCTCACTGCCCATTATTTAGAGCTGGCCAAACTACCTATTAACGAAGGGGACTTTGCCGGCAGCGACGTGCGCTATTCCAGTGAATACGAAGTGCTGGAAAACGAGCTGGGCAAGGCCACCGCCCTGCATGAAACCGCGGCCATCGATTGGCAAAAAATCCGCGAAAACAGCGAGATCCTGCTCAGCGCCCACTCCAAGGATCTGCGCGTCGCCGCCTGGCTGATCTGGGGCCTGTATCAGCGCGAATCCTTCGCCGGCCTGCAAGCCGGTTTCAGCCTGCTGCACTACCTGTGCCTCAATCACTGGAACGATCTGCACCCGCGCAAGCCACGTACCCGTGCCGCCGCCATCAACTGGTTGATCCCACGGCTGGAGCAGGCACTGGCCGAGCATGTGCCAATCGGCGAGCAACTGGCGCTATTCCGCAACCTGGCCGAACAACTGCGCACCCTCGAAGCCTGCCTGGCCGAACACCTCGGCGAAGATGCGCCGCTGCTGCTGCCGCTGTGCCGGCGTTTGGACGAACTGGTTAGCCGCGCCAGCCAGGGCCATCCGGAGCCGGGCAGCGTCGGCGCGGCGCTGGCCCAGGTCAAGCAGGTCGCCAGCCAGATGCTCACGCCCGGCGCAGCAGTGGACAGCGAAAAAGACGCACACAAGAGCCTGCGCAGCCTGCAAGACCATGCCCGGCCGCTGTGCGCCTACTGGCTGAAACAGAAAGCCAGCGACCTGCGCGCCCTGCGTCTGGCCCGCACCTTATTGTGGCTACCGATCGACAGCCTGCCAGAACGCAACGCCGAGCAGATCACCGCCCTGCGCGGCCTACCTGCGGACAAGCTGGCCAGCTATCAGGAGCGTTACCAACAAGACCAGTACGCCGACCTGCTGGTCGATCTGGAAGCCAGTATCGCCCGCGCGCCCTTCTGGCTCGACGGCCAGCACCTGGTCTGGCAGTGCCTGGAAGGGCTCAATGCCGAGCAGGCGATGCGCGAAGTGGAAATCCAGCTGGCGCTGTTTCTGCAGCGCATGAACGGTCTGGCAGAACTGCGCTTTCATGACGGCAGCGCCTTTGCCGATGCCCAGACCCGCGCCTGGATCAGCTCCCACGTCATGCCGCACCTGCAGCTAGCGGTGGCCGAAAGTGCCCCGACGGCCAATGAAGGCGGTAGCCAACCGGCATGGGAAGTCGCCCTGCAGGAAACCCTGCCGAAGCTGCGTAAGGACGGCCTGAAAGCGGCCGTGCAACAACTTAAAAAGGGTTTGGCCAAGGCCTGCGGCGGCCGCGAACGCTTTTTCTGGCAGCTGACCCTGGCCCGCCTGTGCTTCAGCGCCAAGAAATACGAGCTGGCCAAAACCCAACTCGAATCGCTAGACCAGACGCTGCAGGCTTCCGGCCTCGGCGCCTGGGAACCCGATCTCGCCCTGGACGTACTGCGCATGTTGCACAGCTGTTGCGAGCTGTTGCCGCAGAACCATGCGGTGCGCGAAAGCAAGGAAGAGATCTATCGCAGGCTGTGCCACCTCGATCTCGAAGTGGTGCTTGAGTAGGGCGCATAAGCGCCCCCTAGGCCCCCGGGCCGTAAACGCAAAGGAGAACACCCATGGCCAAAGAAGGCTCGGTAGCCCCCAAGGAACGCATCAACGTCACCTTCAAACCTGCCACCGGCGGTGCTCAGGAAGAAATCGAACTGCCCCTGAAATTGATGGTGCTCGGCGATTTCACCCAGCGCACCGACGAGCGCAAGATCGAAGACCGCAAACCGATCAGCATCGACAAGAACAGCTTCGACGAAGTGCTGGCCAAGCAGGAACTCAACCTGACCTTCGGCGTGCCTAACCGCCTGCAAGACGAAGCCACCGATGAAGAGCTGGCGGTGCAACTGCACATCAACTCGATGAAGGACTTCAACCCGGCCAGCCTGGTCGAGCAAGTGCCCGAGCTGAAGAAACTGATGGAACTGCGCGACGCCCTGATGGCGCTGAAAGGCCCACTGGGCAATGCCCCGGCCTTCCGCAAGGCCATCGAAAGCGTACTCGCCGACGACGACTCGCGTGACCGCGTGCTCGGCGAACTCGGCCTGGCCGCCAAAGCCACTCTGGACTCCTGATCCCAATTAACAAGGACGCTGATTAATGAGCACTAGCGCAGCAGTAGAGAGCGGCCACAGCGCCGCCGAACTCGGCATTCTCGACCGCATCATCGCCGAGACCAAACTGACTCCGGACGACGAAGCCTATGACATCGCCAAGCGAGGCGTGTCGGCCTTTATCGAAGAATTGCTGAAACCGCAAAACGAAAACGAGCCGGTGAAAAAGGCCATGGTCGACCGCATGATCGCGGAGATCGACGCCAAGCTCAGCCGGCAGATGGACGAGATCCTGCACAATGCCGAATTCCAGGCCCTGGAATCCTCCTGGCGTGGCCTCAAGTTGCTGGTGGATCGCACCAACTTCCGCGAGAACATCAAGCTGGAGATCATCAACGCCTCCAAGCAGGATCTGCTCGACGACTTCGAAGACAGCCCGGAAATCACCCAATCCGGCCTGTACAAGCACATCTACACCGCCGAGTACGGCCAGTTCGGTGGCCAGCCGGTCGGCGCCCTGATCGCCAACTACTTCTTCGACCCGAGCGCGCCGGACATCAAGACCCTGCAATACGTGGCCAGTGTCGCCACCATGTCCCACGCGCCGTTCATCGCCGCCGCCGGGCCGAAGTTCTTCGGCCTGGAAAGCTTCACCGGCCTGCCGGATCTGAAAGACCTGAAAGACCACTTCGAAGGCCCGCAGTTCGCCAAGTGGCAGAGCTTCCGCGAACAGGAAGATGCCCGTTACGTCGGCCTCACCGTACCGCGCTTCCTCCTGCGTAACCCCTACGATCCGGAAGACAACCCGGTGAAGAGCTTCGTCTACAAAGAGAACGTCGCCAACAGCCACGAACACTACCTGTGGGGCAACACCGCCTACACCTTCGCCAGTCGTCTGACCGACAGCTTCGCCAAGTTCCGCTGGTGCCCGAACATCATCGGCCCGCAGAGCGGCGGCGCGGTAGAAGACCTGCCGCTGCACCACTTCGAGAGCATGGGCGAGATCGAAACCAAGATCCCCACCGAAGTGCTGGTCTCCGACCGTCGTGAATACGAATTGGCCGAAGAAGGCTTCATCGCCCTGACCATGCGCAAGGGCAGCGACAACGCCGCGTTCTTCTCCGCCAACTCGGCGCAGAAGCCGAAGTTCTTCGGCACCAGCGCCGAGGGCAAGACCGCCGAGCTGAACTACAAGCTCGGCACCCAGCTGCCCTACCTGTTCATCGTCAACCGCCTGGCGCACTACCTGAAAGTGCTGCAGCGCGAGCAAATCGGTGCCTGGAAAGAACGCACCGACCTCGAACTGGAACTCAACAAGTGGATCCGCCAGTTCGTCGCCGACCAGGAAAACCCCAGCGCCGAAGTGCGTGGCCGTCGTCCGCTGCGCGCCGCCCAGGTGATCGTCAGCGACGTCGAAGGCGAGCCTGGCTGGTACCGCGTCAGCCTCAACGTGCGTCCGCACTTCAAGTACATGGGTGCCGATTTCACCCTGTCCCTGGTTGGCAAGCTGGACAAGGAATGAGGCTCTGCCCATGAACAAAACACACCGGCGTTGCCGCCCAGAACCGCGCCAGGCAAGGCGCGAGACCTGCGGTTTGGTTGTTCCAAATAAGGGTCGATTAACGCAGCCTGGCGCGTTTCTGGGCGCAACCCTTCGGGACGCGTCCGTTTTCGCGCATTGCGGCGTCATGACGAACTCGTGGGCAAGCAGCACACCACGTTCGTCCTTCCTGGCACTGCGCGAAAACGGCCAGCGTCGCCAGCGTGTTTTGTTCGTGGGCAGAACCTGACTTATGGCCGGGTACGGAAGCCTGTTCGAACGCCTCGGCGGTGAAGCCAGCCAACGTGCTGGCTGGAGCCGCGAGGTCGCTGCCATGGCGTCGGTCGCGACCCACCTGGCCAAAATGCTCAGCACCCGGGCGGGCAGCGTGCAAACGCTGCCCGACTACGGGTTGCCCGATCTCAACGATATGCGCCTGTCGCTGCACGATTCACTGCAGCAGGCGCGTATCGCCATCGAACGCTTTATCGAAGCGTACGAACCGCGTTTGCGCGAGGTGCGGGTGATTTCCCTGCCCCGCCACCACGATCCACTCAGCCTGCGCTTCGCCATCGAAGGCCTGCTGGACATCGAAGGGTGCAAACGCCAAGTGAGTTTCTCCGCGAGCCTGGACGGCAGCGGACAGGTCAAGGTCAATTAAGGAGAGCCCCATGTCCGGTAAACCCGCCGCCCGCCTCAGCGATCCCACCGCCTGCCCGATCCCCGGCCACGGCACCAACCCGATCGCCGCCGGCTCGCCCGATGTGCTGTTCGATAGCCTGCCCGCCGCGCGCATGGGCGATGCCTCCGCCTGCGGCGGCGCCCTGGCCAGCGCGGTAATTCCCACCGTGCTGATCAACGGCAAGCCGGCGACCACCATTGGCACAGTGGGCAGCCATGGCAACGTGGTTGTGGCGGGTTCGGGGACGGTGATTATCGGCACGAGCGGAGGGGGAGCGGTATTCACAGCGCCCTTGCCACTGCTTACGAAGGGATTCGATATCTGTATTCAGTTGCTTGACCAGGCAAGCGGTGCACCGATGAAAAACATGGCCTACACCGCAACCCTGGAGGACGGCAGCGAAGTGCACGGCACGACTGACACAAATGGTTTAACTCGCCTCTTAGGCAAGAAAGATGTGCCACAAGCCGTTGCCCTGTCCGTAAAGCCAGGCTGGGTATTGCGAGGGGAATGATATGACTGAAGCGGCCATTCCACTCGGTACTGTAAAAACGACCTCCACTCAGGATCAAAGCCCTGCCCAGCTATATCTGGCCGGACAGGAGGACTTTGTCATCCCTATGGTTTTCCCTGACTACCTGATTCATATCGATGGCTACGAAGCCGAGATTTTTGGCCGAAAAATTACTATCCCGGCACAGAAAGCCCCTTATCTGGGCCACGCAGGGGTCTTGGTTGTTAACGGTAAAACTGGGCTTACCAAATATTACGAATACGGCCGATATGGGCCAAATGGGAAAACCCGCTCGGGGTTGATTCCTGATGTCACTCTAAAAGGCGGAATGATCACCGAGTCATCGTTAAAGAAAACTCTGCGCGCAGTCTCCAATAAGCATGGGCAGTCAGGGAGAGTCGCTGGTGTCGTATTACGAGGCCAAGTGTTCGATCAGGCACTGGCTTGGCTCAAAGCCAAAGAGGCCGAGAACTCCGACCCGAAACGCCAAGCATATGATCTCGGCGATCACAACTGTATGACTTTTGTCGCTGATTTGGTTGATCACATTGAGCTGGACAGCCCCTTTCGCCCACCAGTCGTGATTCCTAGCGCTTATATGAAGCAGTTTCAACTCAGCAACACCGATCTGGAGTACGACTACGCCAGCGATACCTTGGAGATATCGGATTGAAATTTCTGAAATGGGCATCTCTGGCGGTCGCAGCACTATTGCTTACTTTGGTATTGGTCGCAGTGCTTTTTTTCCAAATGGAGCCAATAGCCTCAACACCACAGCCACTACGCGATCACCCCAATGCCCAATGGAGCGGTGGTGTGGATGGCGGGGCATTCTTTGAAATCACGGATGCCGATCCACCACGTTACTTTCTCGAAATTCGCTACGAGAACGGCACTCTTTGGGCTCAAGGCTGGGTAACCGGGCAAGATCAGAGGCTGGCCAGCAGTGAGTTTCTTGGTTACTACGGCGGGGATACCGTCGAACTAAAGAGTGGCAAGCAGCTTCGACTGGAGAACCAGGATGGCACGCCAATTGACATGGATTAACACAAGGTCAGAAATCAAGAAAATGCCAAGCATAGACATTTCCGCTTACCTAGCGGCTGAGAATTAATGCTCATGGGTAAAACCATATTCAGTGGCCTGATTCTGTCGGCAACATTAAAAGCGATGACACTTCTCATCAGCCTGTCACTGAGCGCCTGCGTGATCTACCCGCACACGGTGCCGGTCAATCCGTCTATCGAGGGCAATCTGGTGTCAGTCGAAAGCGGGCTGCCGGTAAGCGGTGCCGAGCTGAAGTTGAATATTGGCAGCGATATGTCACGGATCTATAAAACCAGCAGCGATACACAAGGGCGTTTTGCTTTTGACGCTCACTCAGACTTTCGCTTGATTACCTTACTGACGGATGCTCCTGCATGCAGCACCGTGCTGACCATAGCCGCTCCGGGATTCAAAACCCGTTACTGCGTATGGATGGATCAGCACTGGTGTTCCGCAGCAGCGCTGCCAGCCTTAGAAAACCTCGCACTGATTCCAGAACACACGCCCAACAATTACACGTATTTCCCCGCAAAATCCGCCTGGCTTTGCGACGACCCAGCCATAGGGATGAACAGCTGATGTCCGTCAACCAGTACATCCGTCAGCTATTCGGCATTTGGTGTCGAAACAAGAGTGCTCTCACTCAGCACGATTTGGCGCAACTCTTTTCGCAGGCAACAACACGAGCCCATATGGGCTCGAGCAATGCCTACCCCAGTGCTCACGATTTGAGTCAGGAAGGTATCCATGCCTATTGCATCAATGCGCTGCTGAGAACGGGAGACGATCAGAAGGTACTCGCCGCGCTGGCAGCACAAGGCTTTACAGGCCTGCAGTTTGAGTCCGACGGCTGGCAAGTACGGCACAACGAGCAAGGCGACACGCTCACCTGTCTTTCCTGCGCTGAGTTCGGCGGACTCAACCTGACGCTGATAACCAATAGTATTGCGCTGCTCAGGGCGTTGCAGGCTTCCAGCCTGCAACCTCCGACACCCAGCGAAAGCTTTCCAAATTGCGACCCCGGCACATTCGGCAGCTTGCAGGGCAGCATGGACTACTGGTGGAGCTACCGCTGGCTGCCCTTCTGGAACAACTTGACCGAACAAGAGCAGACGAATTACCTGGCTCGCCACGCAGTGAGCGAAGGCTGGCGGGAGTTCATCGCGCTCCATGCTCCACGCCGCTGAACCACACAAAACCATCAGGGAACGATCAGTGTCTTTTAACCACTACTACCAGAGCGAACTCACTGCCCTGCGCCAACTGGGCAAGCGTTTTGCCGAGCGCAGTCCGGCCTTGGCGCCGTTTCTCGGGCAGAGCGGGCGCGACCCGGATGTCGAGCGGCTGCTGGAGGGCTTTGCCTTTCTCACCGGGCGCCTGCGGCAGAAGCTCGACGACGAGCTGCCGGAGCTGACCCATTCGCTGATGCACCTGCTGTGGCCGAACTATATGCGGCCGCTGCCGGCGTTCAGCATGCTGCAGTTCGACCCGCTCAAGCGTCCCGGCCCGGCCTTGCCGGTGCCGCGCCATACGCCGGTGGAGTCCAAGCCGATCCAGGGCGTGACCTGCCGTTTCCGCACCGCCTTCGCCACCGAAGTGCTGCCGCTGGCGCTGAATAGCCTGGATTACTCGGTCAAGGGCGACGGCGCCCTGCTCAGCCTGCGTCTGGCGATGAGCGCCGATGGTCACCTCGGTGACCTCGACCTCAAGCAGCTGCGCCTGCACCTGGCCGGCGAGCGCTATATCAGCCAGCTGCTCTACCTGAGCCTGCTGCGGCACTTGGGCGGCATTCAGCTGGTGCTGATGGATGGTGCCGGCAAGCCGCTGGTAGATGCTTTCGATCAGCCGGTCGCGGCCTTGCAGTTGCCCAGCAGCACTGTGCAGCCGGTGGGTTTCGGCGAAGACGAAGCCTTGATTCCCTATCCGCTGAACACCTTCCGCGGCTACCGCTACCTGCAGGAATACTTCGCCTTCCAGGAAAAATTCCTGTTCGTCGACCTCAAGGGCCTGGATGCGCTCAAGCGTCTGCCGCCAGAGCTGCTCAAACAAGCGCGCGGCCTCGAGCTGCGCTTCGATATCCACAAGGCCGGGGTGCAGCGCATTCGCCCGACCCTGGACAACGTGCGCCTGTACTGCACGCCGGTGGTCAACCTGTTCGCCCACGACGCCATCCCGATCCGCCTGGACGGCAAGCAGGATCAGTACCTGCTGCTGCCGGCCGAGTTCGATTCGCAGCACTGCGGGGTGTTCTCGGTGGATCGCGTCACCGGCTGGAAGCCCGGCGGCAAGGGCTATGAAGAGTACGTGCCGTTCGAATCCTTCGAGCACGACGCCAGCTTCGACGTGCCCCATGCCCGTCCGCATTACAGCGTACGGCAGCAACCGTCGATGCTCGGCGATGGCCTGGAGACCTACCTGAGCTTCGGCCTGCGCAACCTCGATCAGCACGAGACGCTGTCGATCGAGCTGACCTGCACCAACCAGAACTTGCCGCGCCAGCTGGGCCTGGGCGATATCTGCCTGCCCAGCGAAGACACCCCGGAGTTCCTCAGCTTCCGCAATATCAGCGCGGTGACGCCCAGCTATGCGCCGCCGCTGCACCGCGACTTCCTGTGGAAGCTGATCAGCAACATGTCGCTGAACTACCTATCGCTGGCCAACGTCGAGGCGCTCAAGGTCATTCTCGAGACCTACGACCTGCCGCGCTATTACGACCAGCACGCGGAGAAGGTCAGCAAACGCCTGCTCGATGGCCTGAAGAGCATCAGCCACCAGCACGTCGACCGCCTGCACCGCGGCCTGCCGGTGCGCGGTGTGCGCACCCAGTTGACGATGAACCCCGAGGGCTATGTCGGCGAGGGAGATCTGTTTCTGTTCGCCACTGTACTCAATGAATTTTTCGCCCTGTACGCCAGCTTGAACTCGTACCACGAGCTGCACGTACAGAGCACCCAGGGAGAGGTGTACCAATGGACGCCGCGCATGGGGCAACAGCCCCTGCTATGAGACCCTGCGCAAAGGCATGCGAGCTAGAGCCAGGCAAGGCGAAGACGGGCGAAGAAGCGCAGTTTACGAGGTGTAAATGAGCATTCTGAGCCCGACTTCAACGCCGCCTGGCCGAAGCGCAGCTGACTTTGAGCCGGGTCTAACCCGGCTCAGCCGGGGCATCCGCGAATACAGCCTGTTTCAGGGTGTGCAGCTGGTGCTGGAACGCCTGCACGCGACTCACCCGCATCTGGATGAGGAAGCGCTGCTGCAACGCCTGGAGCTGCAGGCCAATCCGAGCCTGGGGTTTCCCGGTAGCGATATCGATCGCGTGCAGTTCTTCGAGGAACACGGCGAGCTGCGCGCACGCCTGCGCATCAACCTGGTCAGCCTGTGCGGTGCCGGCTCTCCCCTGCCCGCCTTTTACGGCGAACAGGCCCTGGGCGACAGTGTCGACGGCAACCCGACGCGCGACTTCCTCGACCTGTTCAATAACCGCCTGCAACGTCTGCTGCTGCCGATCTGGCAGAAGTACCGCTACCACGCGCGCTTCCAGAGCGGCGCGCTGGATCCCTTCTCCGAGCAGCTGTTCGCCCTGATCGGCCTGGGCGGCGCGCAGATCCGCGCCGCCTCGGAGCTGAACTGGAAACGCCTGCTGCCCTACCTCGGCCTGCTCAGCCTGCGCGCCCACTCAGCGGCGCTGATCGAGTCGGTGTTGCGTTATTACTTCAAGCACGCCGCGCTGCATATTGAGCAATGCCTGGAGCGCCAGGTGGAGATTCTCGGCGAGCAACGCAACCGCCTCGGCCTGGCCAACAGCCAACTGGGCGAGAGCCTGGTGCTTGGCGAGTTCGTGCGCGATCGCGGCGGCAAGTTCCGCATCCATGTGCGCCAGCTCGATTGGGAGCGTTTCCATGAATTCCTGCCCATCGGCAACGGCTACCAGCCGCTGTGCGCGCTGGTGCGCTTCACCCTGCGCGACCCGCTGGACTACGACATCCGCCTGGAACTGCGCCAGGACGAAATCCGCGAACTGCGCCTCGGCGCGGACAATCCCTGCCTGTTGGGCTGGACCACCTGGCTGGGGCGCGATAACGCCGACGGCGTGGTCACCCTCGGCAGCCAGACTCATTAAGGAATGATGAAAATGATCAACGTCGACTTACAGCAACTGGTACAAGCCCTCGACGCCGCCACCAAGCGCGACCTGGAAAACGCCGCCGAGCACTGCGTGGTACGTGGCGGCAGCAAGATCCTGGTCGAGGATCTGCTGCTCGGCCTGCTCGAGCGTCCCGATGGCTTGCTGACTCGCGCCCTGCAGGATGCCGAAGTGGACGCCGGCGAGCTGACCCGCGCCCTGCAACCGCGCGGCGAGCACAA
The DNA here is from genome assembly GCF_030376615.1 of Pseudomonas sp. sp1636. Taxonomy (GTDB): domain Bacteria; phylum Pseudomonadota; class Gammaproteobacteria; order Pseudomonadales; family Pseudomonadaceae; genus Aquipseudomonas. Next base: position 31,826 of record NZ_JARRAB010000005.1, on the reverse strand, counting down.
CGAGTCGCGCAACCCGGTGTTCTCCACCGAGTTGGTGCAATGGCTGCAGGACGCCCTGCTGGTGGCCAACCTGGAACTCGGCCAGAACCAGGTCGACCAGGCCGCGCTGATCCTCGCCCTGCTGCGCAACCCGCTGCGTTATGCCGGCAGCCATTACCAGGCGCTGCTGGCCAAGCTCAACCCCGAGCGCCTGCGCGATTTCGCTATGGCCCAGCAGCCGCAAGAAGCCGCCGGCAGAGCCGCGGCGGGTGGCGAATCCAACCTCAAGCGCTTTACCCACAACTTCACCCAGCAGGCCCGCGACGGCAAGCTCGACCCGGTGCTGTGCCGCGATGCGGCGATCCGCCAGATGATCGACATCCTCGCCCGCCGACGCAAAAGCAACCCGATCGTGGTCGGCGAGGCCGGCGTCGGCAAGACCGCCATCGTCGAAGGCCTGGCCCTGCGCATCGCCGCCGGCGAAGTGCCGGACGCGCTCAAGGGCGTCGAGCTGCTGTGCCTGGATCTCGGCCTGCTGCAAGCCGGCGCCAGCGTCAAGGGCGAGTTCGAACGGCGCTTGCAGGGGGTGATCGACGAAGTCAAAGGCTCGCCCAAGCCGATCATCCTGTTTATCGACGAGGCCCATACCCTGATCGGCGCTGGTGGCCAGGCCGGCGGCGGCGATGCCGCCAACCTGCTCAAGCCGGCCCTGGCCCGTGGCGAGCTGCGCACCATCGCCGCCACCACCTGGAGCGAATACAAGAAGTACTTCGAGAAAGACCCGGCCCTGGCCCGGCGCTTCCAGCCGGTACAGCTGCACGAACCGACGGTCTTTGATGCGGTGACCATCCTGCGCGGCCTGGCCCCGGTGTATGAGAAGAGCCATGGCATCTACCTGCGTGACGACGCGGTGGTCGCCGCCGCCGAGCTGTCGGCGCGCTACCTGGCCGGCCGCCAGCTGCCGGACAAAGCGGTGGACGTGCTGGATACCGCCTGTGCCCGCGTGCGCATCAGCCTGGCTGCGGCGCCGCAAGCCCTGGAGCGCCTGCGTGGTGAAATCGCCGAAGGCGAACGGCAGGGCGAGGCCATGGGCCGTGACCTCGATGCCGGTTTGCCGATCGATACCGGCGCGCTGCAACAGCTTGAGACTCGCCTGGGCGCAGCCCGCGCCGAACTGGAACAGATCGAAACCCGTTGGATCGTGCAACGCGAGCTGGCCGAACGCCTGCTCGAACTGCGCAAACAGTGCGCCCGCGTGCGCGCAACGACTGCCGAAGAGAACCCGGAGCAAGCGGCCGAGCTGGAACGACTGGAGGCCGAACTGCGCGAAGTTCAGCTCGAGTTGAGCGCCGCCCAGACCCATGAGCGTCTGGTCAGCTTCGAAGTCTGCCCGCGCCTGGTCGCCGAAGTGATCAGCCACTGGACCGGCGTACCCCTCAGCCAACTGGCTCGCGAGCACAACAGCAAGGTCTTGACCTTCGCCAGCGATCTCGGCCTGCGCGTGCGCGGCCAGGAGCAGGCCATCATCGCCCTGGATCGCTCGATGCGCGCCAGCGCCGCGGGCTTGAATCGTGCCGATGCGCCGGTCGGAGTGTTCCTCCTGGTCGGCCCCAGCGGCGTCGGCAAGACCGAAACGGCCCTGGCCCTGGCCGACCTGCTGTATGGCGGCGAGCGCTTCCTCACCACCATCAACATGTCCGAATTCCAGGAGAAGCACAGCGTCTCGCGGCTGATCGGCGCGCCACCCGGCTATGTCGGTTACGGTGAAGGCGGCATGCTCACCGAAGCGGTGCGGCAGAAGCCCTACTCGGTGATCCTGCTGGATGAAGTGGAAAAAGCCGACCCGGACGTGATGAACGTCTTCTATCAGATCTTCGACAAGGGTGTGGCCAATGACGGCGAAGGCCGCGAGATTAACTTCCGCAACTGCCTGATCCTGATGACCAGCAACCTCGCCAGCGAGCGTATCGTCAGCCTCTGCCAGAACGGCCAACGACCGGATGCGGACGACCTGGAGCGGGCGATACGTCCGACCCTCAGCCAGCACTTCAAGCCGGCACTGCTCGGGCGCATGCGTGTGGTGCCCTACTACCCAGTCAATGGTGCGGTGCTCAATGAGCTGGTCGGTCTCAAGCTGGCGCGTTTTGGCGAGCGCCTGGCCCGCCGTCAGTTGCAGTTCAGCCACTGCCCGGCCCTGCTGGAGCACCTGGCCGAACGCTGCAGCCACAGCGACAGCGGCGCACGCCTGATCGATCACCTGATCGACCAACATCTGCAACCGCTGGTGGTCGACCGTCTGCTCGACGCCATGGCCAGCGGCGCAAACCTGCAGCGCGTACACGCCACCCTCGACGGCGAAGGGACGGTGGTCTGTGAGTTCGCTTAAGGTGCCGCCGATGTTCCACCAGGTGCCGCAACCGCTGTGCTATGCCGAAGCCCTGCTGCAGCACTTCGCCAGCCTGGCGCGGGCGGCCAATAGCGACGTCCTGCTCGGCGGCCTGGTCGAAGCATGCACGCAGCTGTCCGGCTGTGCGCTGAGCCAGCTGTACCTGCTCGACGACACCCACACCCGCCTGACGCTTAGCGCCGAATGGCAGGACGGCCTGCTGCAATCCCGTGCCGAGGCCAGCCTGCCCAGCGACTACGACGGCGAGCAGCTGCTGCAATATTGCCTGTGCCAGAACCAGGTGCTCTGCCTCGATGAGCTGGACAGCAGCCTGCAGCAGATCGGCTTTCTGCCGGATGCCGCGCAGGCCTGGCGCAGCCTGCTGTGCCTGCCGCTGCTCGACGAACAGAAGTGCGTCAATGGCCTGTTACTGATCGCCAGCCGGGAGTCCAGCAACCTGCACGGTTTCGCCGGCTCCCTGGGCCATCTCGGCAGCTTCGTGATCGCCCAATTGCACATGCTGCAACGCCTGCGCGCATCCCCCCCGGAGCACGCACCAATCCCTGTTGCCCCGCCCTGCACCAGTGGCTATGGCCTGCTCGGTGATAGCGCGCCAATGCGCGAGCTGTATCAGATGATCGGCAAGGTGCTGCACAACCCGGTCAGCGTGCTGCTGATCGGCGAAACCGGCACCGGCAAGGAGTTGGTGGCCCGCGCCATTCACGATTGCGGTTTCCGCCGCAGCCGGCCCTTCGTCGTGCAGAACTGCGCCTCGTTGCCGGAGAACCTGCTGGAAAGCGAGCTGTTCGGCTATCGCAAAGGCGCCTTTACCGGCGCCGACCGCGACCATCAGGGTCTGTTCGATGCGGCTCACGGCGGCACCCTGTTGCTCGACGAAATCGGCGACATGCCCCTGGCCCTGCAAGCCAAGCTGCTGCGCGTCTTGCAGGAAGGCGAAGTCCGCCCGCTGGGCTGCAGCAAAACCCACAAGGTCGACGTGCGCATCGTCGCCGCGACCCATTGCGACCTGCACGCACAGGTCGAGGCGGGACGCTTTCGCGAAGATCTGTTCTATCGCCTGGCGCAATTCCCCATCGAGCTGCCCGCCCTGCGCCAACGCGACCAGGACATCCTGACCCTGGCGCGCAGTTTCGCCGAGAAGGCCAGCGCCTTCCTGCAACGCGATCCTTGCCGCTGGGCCGACAGCACCCTGGAGCACCTGGCCAGTTACGCCTTCCCCGGCAACGTGCGCGAGCTCAAAGGCCTGGTCGAGCGCGCGGTACTGCTCTGTGAAGGCGGCGAACTGCTGCCCGAACATTTCAACCTGCGCCAAGACAGCAACACAGACGCTCACGGCATGCACCTGCGTGAACGCATGGAGCGGGTCGAACGCAGCCTGCTGCTCGACTGCCTGCGCAAGAACCACGGCAACCAGACCAGCGCCGCCGGCGAACTGGGTCTGCCGCGCCGCACCCTGCTGTACCGCATGCAGCGGCTGAATATCAGCCCGGCTGACGTCTAAGGCTTAAGGAGAAGAGCATGTTCAAGGTAGCCAACCAGGCCCATTTCAGCCCAGCAAGTGCGGCGCTTGCCCAGCAGCGACTTGGCCACGTAGGAGTCTGCGCGTGAAACCCACTCCAGCGAATGCAACCGCTCTCGGCGACCACTTTTACCTGTTTCAGAAGTCGCCCGGGCAACCCAGCAAGAAACTGATCATCACCAGTCACGGCGCTTATGTACCGGGCATGCACCTACCCGTTCCGGCCAACGCCTCGCTGGTGTTCTACGGCCCGGACGGCAAGACCCTGACCGACCCAGGGTTGGGCAACGTCATGCGCGGCGAAGTCCAGCCCTACGAACGCAAGACGCCCGGCAGCCAAACCCGCAACTACCTGCTGTCTAAATACAGCGACGACCAGTACAGCTCGATCGCCTACGGGGCGAAGCGGGAAAGGGTCGATGTGCTAACCGTGCGTAACCGCAAGACCCCGACCCTGCTGCTGGCCAACAGCAAGATCGCCTTGAGCGATGTTTTCAGTGAGCTGTCCAAACACGGCCTGCAATATGACGAAATCCACTGCGTGTTTTGCCGCAACTTCCTCCTGCACCCCACGCCCGAAACTCATGTGGCTCCAACCCTGGCGCCTCAACAGCCCGCTCAGACATTAGCCCCGAGCGCCAGTAAAAGCGCCGTATCAGCCACTGCAGTCGCCACCGCATTGATAGGTAACGCTGCCAGCATCGGCACCAGCCTTACGCCAAGCCGTTTCAACCTCAACGTCAATGCCATCAGCCACGACCTGCAGGTGCTCGAATTCAGCGGCCGCGAAGCGCTCAGCCAGCCATTCGCATTCGAGCTGGAGCTGATCAGCGAACGCCCGGATCTCGACCTGGAAAGCCTGCTGCACCAGCCCGCGTTCCTCGCCTTCACCCCAGAAGGGGGGGGTATTCATGGCCTGATCTACCGCATCGCCCAGGGTGACTCCGGCCAGCGCCTGGCCCGTTATCACCTCAGTCTGCGCCCGCAGCTGGCCTACCTGGCCCATCGCAGCAACCAGCGCATCTTCCAGCACCTGACGGTGGCGCAAATCATCGGTCAGGTGCTCGAAGAGCACGGCATCCAGAGCGATGCTTACGCCTTCCAGTTCGGCCCGACGGTTTATCCCGAACGCGACTATTGCGTGCAGTACGACGAATCCGACCTGCACTTCATTCAGCGCCTGTGCGAGGAAGAAGGTATCCACTACCACTTCCAGCACAGCCCAAACGGGCATGTGCTGGTGTTCGGCGATGACCAGTCCGTGTTCCCCAAGCTGGCCCCCACTGCCTATCAGCAAGACAGCGGCCTGGTCGCCGACGAGCCAGTGGTCAAGCGCTTCGCCCTGCGCCTGGAAACCCGCAGCAGCCGGGTGACCCGCCGCGATTACGACTTCGAGAAGCCGCGCCTGCTGATGGAAGCCGCCTTCACCAGCGAGTTCAGCCCGGATCTGGAGGACTACGACTACCCCGGTCGCTTCGTCGAACGCGAGCGCGGCAAGCACCTGAGCAAACGCAACCTGGAGCGCCACCGCAGCGACTACGAGCTGGCCACAGGTGAAAGCGACCAGCCGTTGCTGGTCAGCGGCCATTTCCTCAACCTCAGCGCCCACCCGCGTGAGGAGTGGAACCAACTCTGGCTGCTGACGGAAATCAGCCATGAAGGCAAACAGCCGCAAGTGCTGGAGGAGTCCGTCACCAGCCACACCCAGACCAGCGACGGCTTCCAGCAGGGCTACCGCAACCGCTTCAACGCGACGCCCTGGGATGTGCTGCATCGCCCGCCGCTCAACCACCCGAAACCCAAGGTACTCGGCAGCCAGACCGCCGTGGTCACCGGCCCGCAAGGCGAAGAAATCCACTGCGACGAATACGGCCGGGTCAAGGTGCAGTTCCACTGGGATCGCGAAGGCCAGGGCAACGACAAAACCAGCTGCTGGCTGCGCGTCGCCTCCAGCTGGGCCGGCGACCGCTACGGCGCCATCGCCATTCCGCGGGTGGGCATGGAAGTGCTGGTGACCTTCCTCGAAGGCGACCCCGATCAGCCGCTGGTCACCGGCTGCCTGTACCACGCCGAACACCTGGTGCCCTATCCACTGCCGGCGAACAAGACCCGCTCGGTCTTCAAAACCCTGAGCAGCCCAGGCGGTGGCGGTTACAACGAACTGCGCATCGAGGACAAGAAAGGCGAGGAACAGATCTACCTGCACGCCGAGCGCGATTGGGACGAAAACATCGAGCACGACCAGAAAATCCGCGTCGGCCACCAGCGCCACGACACGGTCGAGGCCAACAGCTACAGCCAATTTCTGGCCGAAGAACACCGCACCACCCACGCCGAGCGCAAGGTGGAAGCCCGCAGTGACGACCACCTCACGGTCGGACAGAAGCAGCATGTGAAAGTCGGCATCGGCCAGTTCGTCGAAGCCGGCAGCGAGATCCACTACTACGCCGGCAGCAAGGTGGTGATAGACGCCGGCATGGAACTCACCGCCAGTGGCGGCGGCAGCTTCCTCAAACTCGACCCCGGCGGCGTCACCCTCAGCGGCGCCAATATCAAAATGAACTCCGGCGGCAGCCCAGGCAAAGGCACGGGCATCAAGATCAAACTGCCAGTCATCCCCAACGCGGCAGATCAGGACAAAGCAGGTGCCAAGCCGCAACTGGCCCTGGCCAATAGCCAATTGCTGATGGCGCGCAAGGCCCGGCAATTGGGCGCCAGCCGCTGCCCGATCTGCGAAGCCTGCCGTGAAGGCGTCTGCGAAACCGGAGCCCGCGCATGATCGAAATCGCTCAAAGCTGGCTCGCCGACCAGCTTGCCCAACAACGCGAACTGGTACTGGTTATCGACCGCCTCGCAAAACCGGATCCGATCAAAGCCCTGTTCAGCGCAGACCTGATGCAGGACTACGTCAACCTGTACCAAGGCACCGAGTTCGCCGACCTGGCGGATGTCGGCCCTTGGTTAGTTCGCCTGACAGACACGGACGCAACCTTCTTGCATAGCCTGCTGGAGGCACCGCAGCAGAACTGGGGTTGGCTGGCCAGCGCCGAACATATCGACCTTGCCGCACTCGCCGAGCACTGGCGCGCACGAATGCTGATCGACGAAGAAGGTCAGCGCTCGCTCTATCGTTTTCAGGATCCAAGAGTTATCGCCCGCAGTCTCGCCCACTTGGCAGCACACGAGATACCGCAACTGCTCGGCCCGTTGAACTCCGTCCTGTGCTGGGAAAGCAATGCATGGCACAGCCATGAAAATCCACAACCGGGCCCTTCACCTTTCAGCCAGCCGGCTCCTTGGCTGTATTCAGAACCTGCATCCATAGCACGTGAAATTCGTCTGGATAACCTGGAACAGTGGCTATGGGAAAACCAACCGGAGGCCACCAGCACGCTTGCCAAACAGCATGAAATTCGTGCCTGGCTGGACGATCGCCTCAAGCTGGCTGAACGCTGGGGTTGGACGACGGCGGAACAGCTATTTCTGCTGCTGAACCAAAAGCGCGGCGCACTGGAATTACATCCCGCGTGGGAGCCTCAACCCAACGAATCCCCCGACACTCATTTTGTGCGTTGTCACTCGACCTTCAGCGCCCTGATCAGCATGGAGACCCAGGCATGAAGCATTATTTTTTGCTGCCCGCCCTAGCGCTTCTGACCGCCTGCTCCTGGGTCGGCAACGCCGCCAAGGAAGGGGTGATCTCCGCTGCTGGCTATCCCAGCCGTGCGAACTTCACCCTTAGCGGCAGTGTGCCGGCCGATTACGCCTTCAAGTACACCGCCTATTACCAGCCGGAACAGCCCATGGCCTGCACCGTCTACAGCCCCGGCATGGGCGGGCAGGTACCGCGCAAGCATATCGAGCAGCAAGAGACCGAGACCAAGGCCGCGCCGCAGGACTTCAGCTACCGCATTCCACTGGCCTACCACGAAGGCGGTTGCGAGATGAAGCTGGTCAATGTGGACTTGCTGGCTTTCGCCACTTACGGCAGTAGGGATAGCGAATTTGGGCGCGACGGCGGATCACTGGGTGTTTACGACACCCTGCCCGAATCCGTACCACGCTTCCCTGCCAGCGGAACCCTGGAACTGCAAGGCAAATGCATGTGGTTGTTTCGTGTGATAGGCAAATCAAACCGTTTGAGAAAAATTCTCACCTGCCACAAAGCCGATGGGCAATGGCAGGTGCCGCAGGACTACGACCAACGCAGCGGTGTGGGTGCCTCGGTAAGACGGGACGAGCTGAATGGCAAGATGGTGCGGGTGGAGTTTCAGCGCTCCATAGAAGAAGAGCCTTATATGAACAATCGCTGGATCAAGACCACGGCGGGCTGGAAGTCTTGCCAAGGTAAAGACAATTCGTCCCGCTGCCAGCAACCACCCATTTTCAAAACTTTCCAAATGAATGGCCGTGAATGCACGGTTTATCCGAACTGTACGGAGTGACACTCATGGACGAGACATTTACCCAGGCCTTTTCATCGGAGGTTCAACAGTGCCCTTTGCGCACCCATTGGGTGAGCTTTCGCCTGGTAGACGAGTTCGGCAATGGCGCGCCTTATGCCGGCCTGCCATATCAGCTGGTCGACAAACAGGGCGAAAAATACACCGGGCTACTTGATGGCGATGGATATGCTCTGATCGAAAATATTTATTGCGGCCCAGCTTTAGTTGCTTTGCCAGAGCGATATGAGGGTGGGGATCAATGGTACGAAGATCTCATCGACCGAAAAAACTACGCCCTCCCTATCACCGCGCTGCAAGTCGCGGCCGAACAAACCCTACGCCGGCCAGCCGATCAGCCCAGCCCAAGCCCGACTCGCGCCGCACGTGAGAAAGGCGAGTTCTATCGGGTGGAGGTGCGCGACCTGGTGGAAGTCGGCAGTCACCTACCACCAGCCTCCACGATTCTCTCGCCACGTCCTTCAACAGTACTGGCAGCCAGCACTGGTCGAGCTCAGGAAACGACGGCATTCGGTGTCGCCCTGGCGCCCAACAAGCACCATGTACTGGAGGTCAAGGCGCTGCGCGCCTGGCGGCCACTGTTATCGCTGACGCCAGAATTCTCCGCACTGGACGCTTACCAACTGGCTCTTCTCACCAACCTCGCCTACGCCGACTTCGGCCAGGTATTTAAAGCAGGACAGCCACTGCCGCCGAAGTATCCGGTACCCGGCACAGTAGGCCATGTGCTCAATGCCCGACTTGGCAATATCCAAACCGGCAAGCTGAACGAAGAGCCCAACCAGTTCGGCGCGGCCAAGGACTTCCATCCAATCCTGGAAGACGTCCCCTATTCCAAACGTCTGGAAGTGGTGCCTTACGACCCCCAGCGCTACACCAAGGAAGAGGAGCGCAAACAGCCGTGGGAGCGGCATAGCCTTAATGACCTGGATACCAATACCCAGGCCTATATCAGCCACGACGATCGCATGATCCTGATCGGCATACGCGGCACCCAGGAAAACCCTCCGGATCTGTGGCGGGATATTGATGCTGCGCAAGTCCCTTATAAGGAAGGAGTGGGCCAGGCTCACCAAGGTTTCTATAAGGCCTTTCTTGCCGTCAAAAAATTCGTCACGCCTTATCTGGACAACTTCTATACAGGACAGAAAATCGTTGTCTGCGGCCATAGTTTGGGCGGCGCCATTGCACTGTTATTGGCTGAATGGATACGCCGAGAATTTGAGTATGACGTTCTGCTCTACACCTATGGCGCGCCCCGCGCTGGCGACAAGGCTTTCGTGGAAGGCGCAACAGCACTGGCTCACCACCGCCTGGTCAACCATAACGATCCTATCCCCAGCGTGCCGGCAACCTGGATGGATACGGACAAGCGCCTGATGCTGACGGGCGCAGCTGCACTAATCACTGGCACCACGGGTATCGGTGGCGCGGCCTTTCTGGCAGGCGTAGCCAACTTCAAAGGCGATGCCTACCAGCACCACGGCACCCAACACCACTTCCTGCCGCTGGCGATTGGCAAGGGCGAAGAAACTTCCGTGTTATGGCAACCCGACTGCCAAGGCATAGAAGATGCCGCCTGCGCCTACTACGCGAACAAAGTGGGTGCAGCCGACATGCCAGACCGTGCGGCGTTCATTACCCAGCTTTGGTCCATAAGCCTGCACTTCATGGCCACCGGTTATGTCCCGGCATGCCATGCCACGCTGCTGCGCTGGAAAGCATCCAGCGAGACGCCCCCTGGCACCTATCTCACCGCACGTGAACGGCAGTGGCTGCAGCAAGAGATCGACAGTTATCGCAGAAATCTAGAAGCCTGGGAGCAGCAAGCCTGGCGTCGTTACGACGTGGCTCATCGCCATGAGAGTGGATCGGTTGCGTCACGCCGAGAGGACTTCGAGCGCTCTATCGGCCGCGCCAGCGAGGAAAGGCAGCGCCTGCCCAGAACCCTGCGCCGAATCGAAACGCTGGCGCAGCAGCGCATCAGCAAAACCCAACTTTACGGCGCGCAGGCCGAGAATCCGCAGCTCGAAAGCCTCGTTGCCCGCTGGCAAGAACACGAGAGAAACAAGCCATCCAAGACTCCTATGCACGCCCGTCTCCCCGTATCCAATCAGCCCCAATACGCATAACAGTAAAAAGGTGACCTCGTGAAGATTCATTACCCCGCCGCCCTGCTCGCCCTGGCCTTGGCCCTCACCGGCTGCACCGGCAATTACAAGTTCAGCGACGATCAATACCGCCCCCTGGGCGAACCGCAAGCAGCGCAACGCGGCAACTGACCGCAAGGAGTTAACCACCATGGAACTGGTCTTCGATGTGGTCAGTGCACAGCAGTTCGTGCCAGGTCTATTGACCACCAAAACCTTCAAGCAAGCCGGCGGCATCATTGGCCGGGCGGAGGAATGCGACTGGGTGATCCCCGATCGCAAGCGCGTGCTGTCCGGGCGGCATGCCGAGGTGAGCTATCGCGATGGCGCCTTCTTTCTAACCGACACCAGCAGCAACGGCATCCAGTTGAAAGACAGCGGTGCCAGCCTGCGCAAGGGCGAGGCGCAGCGTATCGAGCATGGCAGCGTGTATTGCTTCGGCGAGTTCGAGATTCGCGCGCGACTGATTCAGGATCCGGCGCTGTTCGCTGGTGAGATCGGCCGCTCGCAGCCGGCCGGCAGCATCATCCCGGACGATGCCTTTCTCGACCTGGATCCGCTCACCGCCCTGGAACAGCAGGAGCGGGTGTACGCCGAGGTCGATGACCTGACCGCGATCCTGCGACCGCACAACGTGCAGGCGCAGCAGCGCGATTACGCACAGATCGACGAGGAAAACCTGCAGGTGCCCGAGTTGGTGATGCCGACGCCGGCACCGCAGCCCAAGCGCGCGCCGGAGCCGGTGCGGCTGCCGCCGAGCTTCTGGGACAAGTTCGGTGAGGCCCTCGGGGTCAAGCTCGACGACCTCGACGACGATGACCGCGAAGCCCTGGCGCTGCAGGCAGCAAAACTGCTGAAGCAGAGCATCGGCAGCCTGCAACAGAGCCTGCGCACCCGCAGCGAACTAAAAAACGAACTGCGCCTGGCGCTGACCACGGTGCAGAGCGCCGGCAACAACCCGCTCAAGCACACCGCCGACAGTAGCGAAGCCCTGAGCGCCTTACTACGCGGCGGCAAAGCCGGCCAACTGAGCGCCGCGCAGACCATCAGCCACAGCTTCCGCGACCTGCAAGCCCATCAAGTGGCCATGCTCGCCGCCAGCCGCGCGGCGGTCAAAGGCATGTTCGAGCAACTGTCGCCGGAACAATTGAGCCTGCGTTTCGAGCGCGAAGGGCGCAAGCCGCTGATCGCCACCGCCGGCGGCCGCTGGCGCGCCTATCGCCGTCTGCACACGCAGCTTACGCAGAACGACGACTGGAGCGAGCGCCTGTTCGCCCGCGATTTCGCCCACACCTATGAAGAACAGGTTCGCCTGATCGCCACCCTCAACAACGACGCTCAAGGATGATCCCCATGCATCGCTTTCTGCCCCTGGCCCTGCTGGCCACATTACTGGCCCTCGGCGGCTGCTCGGCATTGTCGCCGTATTCGCAGATGACCAAGCTCGATCTGACCCTGAATGGCAGCGAGCAGCTCAACCCCGACCTGAATGGCCGACCCTCGCCGATCGTGCTGCGTCTGATCGAGCTGAAGCACCCGGTGGCCTTCGAAAACGCCGACTTCTTCTCGCTCTATCAGCGCCCGAAAGAAACCCTATCGCCTGATCTGGTGACCCTCGAAGAGCTTGAGCTAAGGCCGGGCGAGCAGCGCGAGCTGAAACTCTCGGTGCAGCCGGGCAGCCGCTATGTCGGTGTGCTCGCCGCCTACCGCGATCTGCCGGAAAGCAACTGGCGCCTGGTGATTCCGCTGCAGGAAGAAGGGCGCAACGCCCGCGTGCTCAAGCTCGATGCCCAGGGCATCGGCCCACTGCTCGACGCGGACGGAGAATAAGCCATGGCCATGCATAAAGTGGTCTGGCAGGAAGGCATGCTGCTGCGCCCGCAGCACTTCCAGCAGAACGACCGTTACTACGACTACCAACTGAAGACCCGCACGCAGAAGCTCGACAGCTATGCCTGGGGCTTTTTCGAGCTGGAGATCGACCGCCAGTTCCTCAACATGGGCAAGCTGGTGGTGAGCAAGGCCAGCGGCGTGCTGCCCGACGGCAGCCTGTTCGACATCGGTGCCGAGCGCGAGCCGCTGGCCCTGGATGTGCCACCGAACACCAGCAACACCCCGGTGTACCTGGCCTTGCCGCTGGTCACCGGCAACCATATCGAGAGCCGCCGCCCGGAGCAGCAGGACGTGCTGGCGCGCTTCACCGCCTTCGACGAGGAAGTCGCCGACTCCAACGCCGGCGACAGCGCCGCCAGCCAGGTCAGCTGTGGCCGCCCGGATTTCCGCCTGCTGCTCGGCGAGCAACAGAGCGATCAGGCCTACGTCAAACTGCAACTGTGCGACGTGCTGGATACCACCCCGGACGGGGTGATCAGCATCGACCCCGAGTTCATCCCCACCTATGTCAACTTCCAGGCCTCGGGCTATTTGCTCAGCTGCCTGAAAGAAGTGATCAGCATGCTCGCTCACCGTGGCGACATCCTTGCCGAGCGGATTCGCGCTACCGGCAAGGTCGGCGGGGCGGAAGTCGGCGACTTTATGATGCTGCAGCTGATCAACCGCTTCGAACCTGTGCTGCGTCACTACCTGGGTATCGAGCAGGTACACCCGGAGCAGATCTACCGCGAACTGCTGGGCCTGCTCGGCGAATTGGCGACCTTCTCCAGCGAGATCAAACGCCCACGCCTGGAAGGCCGCTACCTGCACAGCGACCAAGGCCTGAGCTTTCGCAAACTGATGGATGCGATCCGCCAGGTGCTGTCGATGGTGCTGGAACAGCACGCTATCGAACTGCTACTGCAACAACGTCAGTACGGCATTCAGGTTTCGCCGCTGCACGACCACAAACTGCTCGGCACCTCCTCGTTCGTGCTCGCCGCCAGCGCCCAGTGCGACTCGGAAGAGCTGCGCAACCGTCTGCCCGCGCACCTCAAGGTCGGCCCGGTGGAGAGCATTCGCCAACTGGTCAACCTGCACCTGCCGGGGATCAAGGTCAAACCGCTGCCGGTGGCGCCGCGGCAGATCCCCTTCCACTCGGGCAAGACCTACTTCGCCTTGGAGCTGGGCTCCGAGGAACTGGCGCAGCTGGAACGCTCCGGCGGCTTCGCCTTCCACGTGTCCGGCGAGTTCTCCGGGCTTGAGCTGAAATTCTGGGCGATCAGGAACTGACGATGACTACCAAGGAAATGGAATACGGCCAGGACGACAAAACCGTCATCCTCAACCGCAAGGGTGACGCCCCCGCGCACAGCCCGCTGACTGACTTCGCCGCGCCGCCGAAATTCGAGCAACTGGAAGAGCGGATGATCTACGCCGCCCGCCTGCGCCCGGCGGAAAGCTTCAATATCAGCCTCAACCCTCTGGTCGCCGCAGCCTCCTCGCTGCTGTCGGAAGTGGTGCGCCTCAAGCACAGCTTCGAGAGCGAAGACCTGCCCGCGCTGAACCAACGCCTGTCCGCGGCGCTCAAGTTGTTCGAGCACCGCGCCCTGCATGAAGGCGCCGAGAGCAGCCAGGTGATGGCCGCCCGCTACGTGCTGTGCACCGTGGTCGACGAGGCGGTGGTGACCACCCCGTGGGGCAACGAGAGCGAGTGGTCGCAGATGAGCCTGCTGTCGAGCTTTCACAACGAAACCTTCGGCGGCGAGAAGTTCTTCCAGTTGCTCGAGCGCCTGTCGCGCAACCCGGTCAAACACCTGCCGATGCTCGAACTGATGTACCTGTGCCTGTCGCTCGGCTTCGAAGGCAAGTACCGCGTATTGCCACGCGGCATGCTCGAACTGGAAGCGGTGCGCGACAGCCTGTACCGGCAGATCCGCCAGCTGCGCGGCGACGTGCCGCGAGAAGTCTCGCCGCACTGGCAGGGCCTGAAAGACACCCGCCGGCGTCTGGTGCGCATCGTGCCCTGGTGGCTGGTGGCGCTGTTCACCCTGATGTGCCTGGCGGTGATGTACAGCGGTTTCGCCTGGGTGCTGGGCGAACAACGCGAGACTATTTTGCAGCCGTACGAGCAACTCGACCCGTCCGCGGGTGTCAGCATGGATGACCTGAAATGAAGAGTTTTTTCGGCAAGTTAGCCGCCTTTTTCCGCAAGACCTGGGTCTGGAGCCTGTGCCTGGTATTGGTTCTGGCGTTGCTGGTGTGGTTCGTCGGGCCGCTGCTGGCGGTCAACGATTACAAGTTCTGGGAATCGGCCAGCAGCCGCCTGCTGAGCATCAGCGGGCTGTTTCTGCTCTGGGGCCTGGCCATGGTCTTCGCCAGCTGGAAAGCCAACGTGCGCAAGAAGGCCGAGGAAGACGACGCCGACGCCCAGGAGCGCCTGCGCCGCGAAGGCATGATCAGCGAGGAGCAGATCGAACTGCGCCAGCGCTTCAAGCAGGCGCTGCACACCCTCAAACGCTCCAGCCTGTATCGCGGGCGTAGCGAGAAATGGCGCAACGAGCTGCCCTGGTACCTGCTGCTCGGCCCGCAGGGCAGCGGCAAGACCAGCCTGCTGGACTTCTCCGGCCTGGATTTCCCGCTCAATCGCGGTGAGCAACAGCGTCTGACCAAGGACGTGTCCGGCACCCGTTACGCCGACTGGTATTTCGCCGATCACGCCGTGCTGATCGACACCAGCGGGCGTTATTTGAATCAACCCGACGCGCAGATCGACAGCCGCGCCTGGGACTTCCTGCTCGGCCTGCTGCGCCAGCGCCGCGCCCGTCCGCTGAACGGCGTGCTGGTAAATATCCCGGTCGAGCAGCTGCAGGACGGCAGCGAAGTCGAGCTGGAAAACCTCGCGCGGCAAACCCGCCAGCGTCTGCATGAGATCCATCAGCGTCTGGGCGTCGACGTGCCGGTATACCTGGTGCTGAGCAAGGCCGACAAGGTGCTGGGCTTCGAGGAGTTCTTCGATCAGCTGTCGCGCGAGGAAAGCGAGCAAGTACTCGGCGCCAGCTTCCGCAAGGAGCAGAACGCCAGCGACGTGCAGGTGATCCGCCAGGAGTTCGAAGAGCTGCTGCGTCGCCTCAACAGCCAGGTGATCCTGCGCATGCACCAGGAGCGCGACACCCAGCGCCGTGGCCGGATTCTCGACTTCCCGCATCAGCTCGGCCTGATCGGCGAGCGCCTGTGCCTGTTCAGTGAGTTGGCCTTCAGCGGCAACCGCTACCAGCGCGCCAGCCAGCTGCGCGGTTTCTACCTGACCAGCGCACCGGAACTGAAAAACCAGCTCGACCCCAGCACCAGCGGCATCGGCCGTAACCTGGGCCTGGCCAGCAGCGCCCTGCCGACCTTCCGCAGCGGCCGCGCGCGCTTTATCAACCACCTGCTCAGCCGGGTGATTTTCCCCGAGTCGGAACTGGCCGGGCTGGATCAGAAGGAAGTGCGCCGCATCGACTGGGGCCAACGCGCCATGTACGCCTGCGCCCTGGTCTGCCTGACGCTGTTCGGCGCGCTCTGGGCCAATGGCTTCTCGGGCAACCACGGGCGCCTGGAGCAGCTGCGCGAAATCGCCCAGCAACTGACCCGGCAACGCGGCAGCCTGAGCGATCAGGACGATGCCCTGCGCACCCTCAAGGCGCTGGACAGCAGCTATGCCGCCACCCAGGTGTTCCCGCCGGTGGACGAAGCCGCCTACCTGCAACGCGGCGGCCTGTATCAAGGGGAAGCAGTCGACCCGACGCTGCAGCGGGTCTACCGTGGCGAGCTGGAAAACCTGCTGCTGTCGCGCGTCGGCCGCCAGCTGGAAGCCCAGGTACGGGCCAACCTCAACGACCGCGAGCGCCTGCTGGGCAGCCTGCGCGCCTACCTGATGCTCAACCTCGAAGCGCGTCGCGACAAGGCCTTCCTGCAGGAATGGCTAGCCGCCGACTGGTCGCTGCGCTATGCCGGCAACAGCGCCGGCCAGCGTGGTCTCAATCAGCACTTCGAGCGCCTGCTGGCCGAGTCGTTCGCGCCCTACTCGCTCAACGAGCCGCTGGTCGCGCAAGCGCGCCAGGTGCTGCGTAGCGAATCGCTGGCCAATGTGGTCTACCGCATGCTGCGTGATCAGGCGCGCAGCCTGCCGGACTATCGCCTGAGCCAGAAGCTCGGCCCGCAAGCCGCGCTGTTCGCCGGCAGCGACTATGCCATCCCGGGTTTCTATACCCAGGTCGGCTACCAGAAGCTGTTCGTCGCCCAGGGTGCCGACCTGGTGCGCGATATCCTGCGTGACAACTGGGTACTCGGCGACAGCGATACGCTGAGCAGCAACGACCTCAGCCGTCTGCTGGTGGAAATGGAACAACTGTACTTCCGCGACTACGCCAACTACTGGGGCGAAGCCCTGGCGCAACTGTCCCTGGAACCGATCGGCAGCGCCAATCAGGGTGCCCTGCAGCTGGCCGGCCTGACCGCCGCCAACTCGCCGCTGCTGCAACTGTTGGTGGAAGTGCGCGACAACACCCGCTTCAAAGGCCTGGCTGAAGCCGCCGACGGTGCCGGCGATGTCGCCGAGGCGCTGCAAGGCGCCAAGGGCAAGCTCGGCAAAGTCGCCAAGCTCGCCGGCGCCGCCGCCGAACAGGCCCAAGCGGCGCTGGTGAAAAACCTCCCGGACACCGCGCGCAAAACCCTGGAACGGCGCTTCGAACCGCTGCATCGTCTGCTTGACGACAACGGCGGCGCCGGCGCGGAACTGGCGATCACCCTGCAAGCCTTGGATGATTTGCAGCGCCAACTGGCCAGTCTGGCTCACGCCAGCGCCCCGGAACAGGCGGCGTTCGAGCTGGCCAAGGCACGCATGGGCGGCCAGCGCGATGCCATCAACCAGCTGCGCAGCAGCGCCGCGCGCCTGCCGCAGCCGGTTGGCAACTGGCTCGGCCTGCTCGCCGAAGACAGCTGGATGCTGGTGCTGGGCGATGCCTATCACTACCTCAACCAGCGCTATAAGGATGAGCTGTACGCCGCCTATAAGGGTTCGTTGAAGCAGCGTTATCCGTTCAGCGCGCACAGCAAAAGCGACGTGGCGATTGCCGACTTCCGCGAATTCTTCAAGGCCCAGGGCATCGCCGAGCGCTTCTTCGACGGCTACCTCAAGCCCTTCGTCAGCGGCAGCGCCGGCCAGTACCAACTGCGCCGCATCGATGGTCGTGGCTTGCCGCTGTCGCGCGAGTTTCTGCTGCAGATGAGCCACGCGCAAACCATCCGCCGCAGCTTCTTCGCCGAGACCCCCAACGAGCCGAAAGTGCTGTTCAAGCTCGAACCCTACTCGCTGGATTCCAGCCTGGGCCGCGCGGATTTCCGCTTCGGCGGCCAACAGATGGAATACCGTCACGGGCCGATCGTGCAGACCGCCTTCAGCTGGCCAGCCGAGGCCAATGAAGGGCGCACCAGCCTGGTCGTCGAAGAGCTGGGTGGGCACCGGGTCGGCATCGAGAAGAACAGCGGCCCCTGGTCGCTGTTCCGCCTGCTCGACCTGATGAGCGTCGACTACCACAGCGGCCGCGACGTGCTGATGCTCAAGGCCGACCTCGATGGCCGTCACGCCAACTACCTGCTGCACAGCCAGCGCTCGCCGAATCCGTTCGACATCGACCTGCTGCGTAGCTTCAAGCTGCCGGCGACGCTCTGATGGCAGACGCTATCGTCAGCACCTGGCGCAGCGCCGCGCGCACCGAAGTCGGCAAGGTGCGTGCGCGCAACGAAGATGCCTTTCTGGCCCTGTCGGAGCAGGGCCTGTGGGTGGTCGCCGATGGCATGGGCGGGCACCAGAACGGCGCCCTGGCCAGCCGCCTGATCGTCGAATACCTGGCCGAACCCAGCGCAGGCGACCTGCAGCAGCGTCTGGACGAGCTGCGCAAGCGCCTGCATGGGCTCAATCGGCGTCTCGGCCAGGAGTTGACGGTCACCGCCGAACGCCAGGATACGCTGATCGGCAGCACAGTAGTGGCGCTGCTGATCGACGGCGATCGCGCCGCCTGTGTCTGGGCCGGCGACAGCCGCTGCTACCTGTGGCGCGGTAGCCGCCTGTATCAGCTCAGCCGTGACCACTCGCTGCTGCAGCAGTTGATCGACGAGCAGCAACTGAGCCCGACCGAGGCCGCCCGTCATCCCGCGGCCCACGCCCTGACCCGCGCCATCGGTGCCAGCGAAGAACTGAAGCTGGAGATTCTCGAACTGGACATCCTGTCCGGCGACGCCTTTCTGCTGTGCAGCGATGGCCTCTATCAGGGCCTGTCCGCCGACCAACTGGGCGCCGCGCTCAACCTGCCGTCGCCGCAGCTAGCACTCAACCGGTTATTCCAGCAGGCGCTTGACGGGCCGGCGCGGGACAACCTGAGCGCCGTGGTGATCCGCCGATGAGGAGCCCAGGATGAGCCAACAACTGCTCGACGCGCCGCACCTGGTCAACGCCGAGGCCAGTGACCTGACCTATTTCGCCCTGGCTGCCACCGCGGCCAAGCCGGCGGAAAACGCGGCGGGAAAGACCGCTCGCCCCCGACTCTACGACCTGCCGGAGGTTCTCGGCGGGCGCTACCGGATCGAGCGTCTGCTCGGTGTCGGCGGCATGGGTGCGGTGTACCGCGCCCGCGACCTGCTGCGCGAACAGTTCGGCGACCCGGAACCCTATGTGGCGCTGAAGACCCTCAGCGACGACTTCGCCGAGTACCCGGACGCCAACGCCCTGCTGTACAGCGAATTCGCCCTCACCGCGCGGCTCACCCACCCCCATGTGGTGCGTCTGTTCGGCTTCGAGGTGGATGTGCCGAGCCAGCGCGCGTTCCTGATCCTGGAGCTGCTCAAGGGTCTGACCCTCGATCAACTGCTCGGCGAGCGCCCCGATGGCGTGCCCTGGAGCGAGCTGCAGGAAATCACCATCGCCCTGCTCGACGCCCTCAGTTATTCGCACAGCCTGGGCGTGCTGCATGGCGACCTGAAACCCAGCAATGTGATGCTCGCCGCCGACGGCCTGCGTCTGTTCGATTATGGTCTCGGCCAGCCGGTGGAAGGCCTGTTGCCCGGCCTGCCACGCCTGTGCCGCAACCGCTTTACCGCCTGGACCCCGCGTTACGCCGCCCTGGAATTGCTCGACGGCGGCCCGCTGACCGCCGCCGCCGATGTCTATGCCCTGGCCTGCGTGCTCTACGAGCTGGCCAGCGGGCGCCACCCGTTTCGTCGCCTCAGCGCCAAACAGGCCAAGGCCATGGAACTGGATCGGCAGCTGCAACGGCCGGAGCAACTGCCGGCGCATTACTGGCCGGCCTTGCGCACCGCCCTGGCGTTCGACGAAGCGCAGCGCAGCATCACCTGCGCGCAGTTGCTCGAGGTATTTCGCCAGCAACAGCCGCCAAACCGTTGGCCACGCTGGTTGGGACGTAGCAATTAGCCTTGCGCCGCATTAATGGATGATCTTTTTACAAGGAAATGAGCATGTTCAACCCGGCCAATGCAACCCACTTCAGCCTGACCATCGCAGCCCTCGCACACGACCTGCAAGTGCTCGAATTCAGCGGCCGCGAGGCGATCAGCCAGCCCTATCGCTTCGAAGTCGAGCTGATCAGCGAGCGCCCGGATCTCGACCTGCAAAGCCTGCTGCACCTGCCGGCCTTTCTCGCCTTCAGCCCCGATGGGCTGGGCGTGCACGGCCTGATCTATCGGGTCGCCCAGGGCGAATCCGGCAAGCGCCTGACCCGCTACACAGTCTCCATCGTGCCGCAGCTCAGCTACCTGAGCCACCGCCACAACCAGCGCATCTTCCAGCACCTGAGCGTGCCGCAGATAGTCGCCACGGTGCTGGAGGAACATGGCATCCAGGCCAACGCCTACCAGTTCCAGCTCGGCCCGACGGTCTACCCGGCGCGCGACTACTGCGTGCAGTACGACGAATCGGATCTGCACTTTATCCAGCGCCTGTGCGAGGAGGAAGGCATCCATTACCACTTCCAGCACAGCCCGCAGGGCCATGTGCTGGTCTTCGGCGACGACCAGAGCGCCTTCGGCAAACTCGGCCAGCCCACCGCCTACCTGCAAGACAACGGCATGACCGCCGACGAGCCGGTGATCAAGCGCCTCAAAGTGCGCCTGGAAACCCGCACCAGCCGCACCAGCCGCCGCGACTATGACTTCGAACAACCACGCCTGCTGCTGGAGGCGGCGTACCAGGCAGGCCGCGACCCCGAAGCCAAACCGCTGCCGGATCTGGAGGACTACGACTACCCCGGCCACTTTGTCGACCGCACTCGCGGCAAGCACCTCAGCCAGCGCAACCTGGAACGCCATCGCGCCGACTATCGCCTGGCCGAAGGGCGCAGCGACCAGCCCAAGCTGCTCAGCGGCCACTTTCTGGAACTCTCCGACCACCCGCGCCAGGACTACAACGACCTCTGGCTGCTGCACGAGGTGATCCACCAGGGCAAACAACCCCAGGTGCTGGAAGAGTCGGTGACCAGTCATACCGACGCCAGCGATGGCTTCCAGCAGGGCTACCGTAATCACTTCAGCGCCACCCCCTGGGACGTGCCCTACCGCCCACCGCTGACCCACCCCAAACCGCGCGTGCTCGGCAGCCAGACCGCCCTGGTCACCGGCCCGGCCGGCGAAGAAATCCACTGCGATCAATACGGCCGGATCAAAGTGCAGTTCCACTGGGATCGCGAGGGCCAGGCCGACGACACCAGCAGTTGCTGGCTACGCGTCTCCAGCAGTTGGGCCGGCGACAACTACGGCGGCATCGCCATTCCACGCATCGGCATGGAGGTGCTGGTGACCTTCCTCGAAGGCGACCCCGACCAACCGCTGGTCACCGGCTGTCTGTACCACGCCGAACACGTGGTGCCCTACGACCTGCCGGCGAACAAGACCCGTACGCTGTTCAAAACCCTCAGTACTCCGGGCGGTGGCGGCGGCAACGAACTGCGCATCGAAGACAAAAAGGGCGCCGAGCAGATCTACCTGCACGCCGAGCGCGACTGGGACGAAAACATCGAGCACGACCAGAAGATCCGCGTCGGCCACGAGCGTCACGACACGGTCGAGGCCAACAGCTACACCGAGCTGCAAGCCGAGGAACACCTGACCGTCAACGCCGAGCGCAAGGTCGAGGTCAAACCCAACGACCACCTCACCGTCGGGCAGAACCAGCACATCAAACTCGGCACCGCCCAACTGACCAAAGCCGGCCGCGAGATTCATCTCAAAGCCGGGCAGAAAATGGTCATCGAAGCCGGCACCGAACTGACCCTCAAAGCCGGCGGCAGCTTCATCAAACTCGACCCCGGCGGCATCACCGTCTCCGGCCCCCTGACCAAGATCAACGCCGGTGGTTCGCCGGGTAAGGGCTCGGGTATCGGCATCAAACCTCCGGTGCTTCCGGGCGCGGCGGATAGCGACAAGCCGGGAAATTTGTTGGATCAGGCGCAAGCCGGTGCCCTGCTCAACACACCGAACAAGCGCAAGCGCATGCTCAATTTCTCGGGTTAACAGGGATCAAGTGCGGGCCGTCGTCACGCCCGCAAACAAGGATTAGGGATTTACACCATGGCAGACAGCAAACCGATCAACTGGGCCTATCCGTTCAAAACCACTGAAGCATCGGTAAACCCACTGCAGTACCTGACCCACATGGCCAAAGCCAACGATGGTTACTACCCCACCGGCGAGAACGGCCTGTGGCATGGCGGCGTGCATTTCGACAAAGGCACCGCTGCGGTCTTTGACCAGTCCAGCGTGCGCTGTATCGCCGATGGCGAGGTGATCGCTTATCGCATCAACGAGAGCTACCCGGTCAGCGAGTACACCGAGGCCATCCCGCAGATCAAACGCGCGCCATTTTCCACGGGTTTTGTGCTGGTCAAGCATAGGCTTCAGCCCCCTCAGCCCAGCAACGGGACATCAACAGCCAGCGAACAGTCGCCTCCCACATTGACCGTCTACAGCCTGTATATGCACCTGCAGGACTGGGCGGGCTATAAGGCCAAAGCAGATCTTGCCCGACCGGGATTCTGGGACGCAGTAACCTATATCGTCGACACCAAAGACCAGGGCCTCAATGTACGTGCCGAGCCCAACACCAACGGCACGCATTTGGCCGTGCTAGCCAAGGGCACGCAGCTCACCGTCAGCCACCCAGAGGGCGATTACTGTAAGTTGCTTAGCATCGTCAGTGGTGCAGCCGAACCGGCTCTGACGCCAGACAGTGAAGGCAAGCTGCCCGGCTTTGTGGCCTTCAAACTGCTCAAAGCCCAACACGAACCCAAGGCCGAGGACAGCGTGGTAGTGCTAGACCCAGGCATCGCGATCAAGGCCGGCGACCTGATCGGTCATCTGGGCACCTATCAGAACCACAACGGCGCGGCGCAGCCGCTGCTGCATCTGGAAGTATTCAGCTGCGAAGACGTACCCAGCTTTATCAGCCAAAGCCAAACCTGGGCCCGCAGCCTGCCAGACACCGAGAAGACCCTGCTCAAAGTCCACAAGGAGGCCAGCAGGCTGATCAGCCACCGTGACGATATCAAGGCCGACAACCCACCCAAACAAAGTGATGCTGGTAGTCAGATCGGTGTAGACCTGATCATCCCCCAAGCCTTGCTGGACGGCTTACCAGCGGCTAACAAAATCAAAGCCAGCACAGCGGTCGCCGGCAGCATCACCCCACAGACCACAAACTGGTGGCGCCTGGACGGGCTGTTCGCCGACAAGGACGGCAACCCCATTAACGGCTGGCTGGCCGAGCAGGAGCTGATCACCACACGTCATAGCCCTTGGGAATGGCAAGACTTCCAATGCATTGAAGACACCGGCAAGCCGGTAGAAAAGCTCGCCTACACCCTGAATGCCAAAGGCATGCTGAGTGACGATGAGAAGCAGAACTATCGCACCCAGATCAGCAAGGCCGACGGCGGCCCTATCCTCGCCATCGCACGTCTTTACGATATCGTCGACACCGACGAGGACGGGGTACTGACCCGCGAAGAAATCCGCGCAGCCCTCGGCAAACCCTGGCACACCCAAGTGCTCGGCCAGTTGATCAGCAAATACGAAAGCGAGTGGTTCTGGAACAAAAGCAAATGGGACGAACTCGACCCATTGCTGGCAGAGGAGCCTGGCACGCCAAATCAGACCTGGGAAGTGGAAAAACAGCGGATCGAGAAGCTGAGCTGGTGGAAAGAACTGGCGGGCCAACATGGGATTAGCGGGGATGGGAAGGCGTGGCATTTTCAAGCAATAGGACTAGTCGCAAACTTTTCTATTTTGGACGATGAGAATGATCTCAAATGGTTAACAGTTCCCTATGGCCAGCTAACGTTCGATGTAGAAGGAAATGATATTGCCACCTCAATTCATTTTAGTCGTGTGGCTCACTGGCCCAAAGGCCCTTCAGGGGTGACCGTCGGGAGAGGTTATGATCTTGGTCAGCGTCCTAACCCAGAAACTGATCTTACAGAAGCAGGTGTGCCTGAGCCTTTATTTAGTTGGCTCATAGGCGCAAAAAGTTTAAAAGGACAGGCCGCGAAATCATATTTAGATGCCGCAAGCGAAGAAATTAGACAATTTCAAATCACAAGAAAGCAGCAATACAAATTATTTATACCAGTCTATGAATTCATGAAGAGCGAAGTAATAAGAATATCTGGCTCGCCCGCGAACATTGAAGACTATGGATATCTTAGCTGGGAAGTAACCAATAGCAAAATTCAAGACATTGTCGTCGACTTGATATATAGGGGCGACTATACGCCAAACACTAGGAAATTAGTACAACAGCATATTGTCGACAACGACTTGCCTGCATTAAGCACAACTATGGCTGACGACTCAAAATGGCCTGGAGTGCCAAGTGATCGATTTAATAGACGAGCAAATTATTTGAGGTAACATATGAGAAAAATATCAGCATTATTTGTATTGGCGCTTCTTCCGGCAGTGACTACCGGCGGCGAAATTGACTATTCAAAGATAGCCGAAGCAAGCTCTTCGCGAATCGAAAGCACACTTGTACGTTACTCTAGATTATATGGAGAACCATGCGCAAACATCCAAATACTTAACCCGAAAAACTGGGAAGTAATAGAAACCAAACGTATCTGCGAACTCAACGGCCTATCTCTTGAGTCGGAGGTTGCTGATGCCTATTTCAGCAATCCGAAATTCTCCAAAGAAGGCGTGCATCTAAAGCTAAGCATTACGCCCCTGGAACCAGTAGGAGAACAAAAAAAGATATGCTTGATTCCAATTAAAGACAAACAGATAGGCGCTATAGAATGTACCGACAGAAATTAGACTTCCTTCTGTGAAGCCGACTGAAATCCGGCCTATTAAATAAATAGAACTCGACATCATTGTTCTGAGAAAAATACTCCAGTTTATTTTCAATTCGCGCTACAACTCATACTCTTTAACAGCTTCACATTAGCGATTAATTTTGAAACTAAAGACCTCGGTAAAAGAAAGCATTTCAAGCGTAAGAGCATTGAGGAATTTATTGAGCTATATGGGAATTGCTCTGCATGAAAATTAAAAAACTACTATGCGCACTGACTTTTTCTACCGTGGTCAGTACATGCTATGCAGACGGCTCAGCCTGTGCGGCCAAATCTGAAAAGGATTTATACAGCCCGATACTCCTAGACAAGAGTTTCGCGATACGCTTTGAAATTTCAAATATATCGATCGATCCGAATGGTGATATTTTCCCCATCATGATAGTGGGACAGAATTGCGATACCGGAAGCGAAACGCAAATCGCAGAACTTCCCTATCTTGGCGATCCTGGGAAAGTGGAGAGCGCCTTCTTGGCAGACTCAGATTTCGACGGTAAGGCAGAGCTCTTTGTCATTCATAGAACAATTCTGTACTCCGACACCGGTATCAGCTACGGCTCTGATTACTTCACAACGTTAGTTTACAAGCGCCTAGCTCCACTGACGTACGAACGGAGCGAGCGAGTCAGCACCTACTTCGGCGCGGGAGGGGACGTTCTGTTATCACCTACGAGCGACAAACTCGTATACGAGTACCCTTACAAATCCGAAACCGCCATCCAAAGCAGGCTAGCTTCCGCACAATACAAAGCCTGGCTCGAACAGAAACTCATCACTACCCGCATATTGAGCAAGACCTACTTACACAATCAGGCCAACGTGTCGGACAGAACCTCAAAGTATTTGATAGCTGGCGACGAGGTTCGAGTACTTGGTCAGAAGGCCGGCTGGCTGGCTGTTGTATTCAACAACAAGAAAAAAGGCGACATCAGGGGGTGGATACAATGTAACGACACTCTCGTCTGTGCTAGCAAAAATCTAAAAGCGCCCTGAGGGGAATAACATTGGCGACAGACCACGGTTTTTGGCGAGAGAACCGTGATCTTTCCCTATTGCGATAAGGGGACAGGAAGTCCGTCTGCAATCTGGGTAAACCGCTGACCAGCGATTATCAGGACTTGATATTTCCGTACTCGGACAAGTGGATCGGCGAATCGAATGCCACCGGCGTTGAGCAGTTGATGGCCCAGCCGCCACAACCTGTGGATATTCCGGTTGGCAGCTTGGGCGAGATCCGTGTCGTATTGCGTTATGACTCTCTCGATGACCTCATGTCGGCAAGCCCACGAACAATCGCGGTTAAGGGCGCTGACTCGCGCGACTTCGGAACCGCGAATGCCTACTTCGTGTACGACGCAGATGGCACAACCCCACTGGGTTTGGACGTGGAGAAGAGTCCGGACGGTCACCCCCTAGAAAGGCTGGATGGTACGAGGCTCCTAGAGGTCAAGGAGCTCGCTGAATGCGAGTGAACATTCGAGGACAGGTATTACATTGCACACGAATAGAGCTCTACAAAAAACTGACCTCAGCAAGTGAAAAGGGGACGTAGCCAATAGTCCTACAAGCCTAAGCACCCTACTGGACAAGCGCTAAAGATCCTCTTCCTCCACCACCCGCACCATCCCCGCCTCCAGCGCATAGGCGGCATCCGCCAGCTCGTTGCTGACCTGCTCGACCTTGAGGGTGCCGCTGACCCACAGCGGCGCGTAGATGTCTTCGAGTTCGATGCCTTTCGGGTAG
Organism: Pseudomonas sp. sp1636; assembly: GCF_030376615.1. Classification (GTDB taxonomy): domain Bacteria; phylum Pseudomonadota; class Gammaproteobacteria; order Pseudomonadales; family Pseudomonadaceae; genus Aquipseudomonas. The sequence continues at coordinate 5,292 of NZ_JARRAB010000005.1, read as the reverse complement.
CGCACCAGCACCAACTGGTTCGGCGGCGGTGGCGGCACGTGGATGCAGGCGCCGGGGTAGGGGACGAGGAAGAACAGGGTGCTGCGGCCCTGGGCGTCGGTTTCCAGGGGCACCGGGTAGCCGCCCAGGCGGATGGCTTTGCCGTCCAGCGCCGCCACTGTCTTGGCCGAATACATCACCGCCGGCAGGCTCTTGTCCTGCTGGCGGAGGCCGCCGGGGCTGTAGAAGGCGCCATCCTGCTCGGGGCCGTCGTGGCTGATTTCCGGCATGGCTTCGAGGGCCTGGCGGTCTTCGGCCGGCAGCAGCTCGAGCCAGTCGCTTTCCGCCAGCTCGGCATGCACCAGGCTCGCCGGCAACAGGCTGCTCAGCAGCAGGAAGGACAACAGTAGGTGACGCATGGCTGTACTCGCAGATGATCGGGACGCGAAGGGCCGCTCAGCCCTTCTTGATTGCGCCGTAGAGTATCAGCAGCACCACGGCGCCGATCACCGCGCCGACGAAGCCGGCGCCCTGGCCGAGCCGGTAGATGCCCAGGGCCTGGCCGCCGTAGGTGGCGGCGATGGAGCCGCCGATGCCGAGGAGGATGGTCATGACCCAGCCCATGCCGTCGCTGCCCGGCTTGAGGAAGCGCGCGATCAGGCCGACGATCAGGCCGATAAAGATGATGCCGAGGATGTTCAAGACAGGCTCTCCCTTTCAGTGACAGGTGCCGAAGCGGGCACCTGGCCATCAGACGCAAGCCGGCGGCAGAGGTTCAATGCGCGGGACTGGCGCCGTCCGTGGACGGCGCCGGCAACGGCCTCAGGCCTGGTCGATCAGCGCCTCGACCGCAGCGATCTGCCGCTCCAGAGTGGCGCGGTCGGCACAGCGCAGGGTGGCGTGGCCGACCTTGCGCCCGACCTTGAAGGCCTTGCCATAGTGGTGCAGATGGCAGTCGTCGATGGCGATCACCTTGCTCACGTCCGGCACTTCGCCGATCAGGTTGAGCATGGCGCTCTCGCCGACCTTGGCGGTCGAGCCCAGCGGCAGGCCGGCGACGGCGCGCAGGTGGTTCTCGAACTGGCTGCACTCGGCGCCTTCGATGGTCCAGTGCCCGGAGTTGTGCACGCGCGGGGCGATCTCATTGGCCTTGAGGCCGCCGTCGACCTCGAAGAACTCGAAAGCCATGACGCCGACGTAGTTGAGTTGGGTCAGCACGCGGCCGACGTAGTCTTCGGCCAGGGCCTGCAGCGGGTGGTCGCTGCTGGCGATGGACAGGGCGAGGATGCCGCTGTCGTGGCGGTTGTGCACCAGCGGGTAGAAGCGCGTCTCGCCGTCGCGGCCGCGCACGGCGACCAGCGACACTTCGCCGGTGAAGGGCACGAAACCTTCGAGGATGCAGGGCACGCTGCCCAGCTCGGCGAAGGCGCCGGTCACGTCCGCAGGCGTGCGCAGAACCTTCTGGCCCTTGCCGTCGTAGCCCAGGGTGCGGGTCTTGAGCACGGCCGGCAGGCCGATATCGGCAGCGGCGGCGTCGAGGTCGGCCTGCGACTGGATATCGGCGAATGCCGGGGTGGGAATGCCGAGGTCCTTGAACATCGACTTCTCGAACCAGCGGTCGCGGGCGATGCGCAGCGATTCGGCGCAGGGGTAGACCGGCACGAACTGGGAGAGGAAGGCCACGGTCTCGGCCGGCACGCTCTCGAACTCGAAGGTCACCAGGTCGACCTCGTCGGCCAGTTGGCGCAGGTGATCCTGATCGCCGTAGTCGGCGCGGATATGCTCGCCGAGCGCCTGGGCGCACGCATCCGGCGCCGGATCGAGGAAGGCGAAGTTCATCCCCAGCGGAGTGCCCGCCAGGGCCAGCATGCGACCCAGTTGGCCGCCACCGATTACACCGATTTTCATGCGTCTACCTCTTCAAATGCCGCAAGCGCCTTCGCGGTACACAACCCATGGCAGCGGGCTTGCCCGCGCTGCCATGGCCTGGCCAGGAATGCCTAACCGACCATCAAGCCTGACGTGGATCCGGATTATCCAGCACGGTATCGGTCTGCTCCTGGCGGAACTGCTTGAGCGCGGAGTGGAACTGCGGGTGCTGGTGACCGAGGATGCTCGCCGCCAGCAACGCCGCGTTGACCGCGCCGGCCTTGCCGATGGCCAGGGTGGCGACCGGGATGCCGGCCGGCATCTGCACGATCGACAGCAGCGAATCGACGCCCGAGAGCATCGCCGACTGCACCGGCACGCCGAGCACCGGCAGGTGGGTCTTGGCCGCACACATGCCCGGCAGGTGGGCGGCGCCACCGGCACCGGCGATGATCACCTGGATGCCACGCGCCTCGGCCTCATCGGCGTACTGGAACAGCAAGTCCGGAGTGCGGTGGGCAGACACCACTTTGACTTCATAGGGAATGCCCAGCTTTTCCAGCATCTCGGCGGTGTGGCTAAGGGTGGACCAATCGGACTTGGAGCCCATGATCACGCCAACCAGTGCGCTCATCGTCGTGCCTCTTCATCGGGCGCCTCAGGGCGCGTCAAAAACCAACAAGCCACGCGCAGGGCGTGGCTTGTCATGTTCGGGTCAAACCCGCGAGCAGGCGGGTTTCGAGGCGGCGCAGTATAGCCTAACGCCACAAAGAGCGCCCCCCCTGCATGACCGTCCGTCCGCCGGCTCTGGCGCCGGGGTGCGGGAGCTTGCGCTCTATATAGGCAGAGAACGCTCGCTGGCCCTTGAGCTAGACGCCTGCACTGGAGCAAACTGCCAGCACGCCCCACCACCCAAGCAGGATACGGATATCCGGATGCACCGCCACTCCCCCTCTCCGCCGATGACTCTATGCCCGCTATATAGGCAGGATTTGTGGCGTCTTGGGTTTGCCCATTTGAGCGTGATGGCTGGATATGGCAATCGGGTATCTGGGCATAAGCAATGCAGAAAGGAGACAGATTTATATTCCGTCGGACACCAAAATAAATCTACCCCCGGCAGCCGCGGAAACTGAGTGCAACAGAAACAGACCACGGTTTTCTTTCGGGCGGCAACCCGAATTAATCGCGACCCGTTTCCTGTCACTAATTATTCGCCGCTTAATGATGGGTTAGCTCACGATTGCTCATGGAGGTGCCGTGATAATAAAAATGGAAAATCAATTGCTCGATGAGCTGCTCGACAGTTGGCGCGAACAGCTTGGCGGAGACTTTGCAGCATACCGGAATCATTGCTTCCGGGTTTTCAACTTCTGCGTTGCGCTGTTGGGCGTAACAGGGACGGATATAGATAAAGTATCCATTGCGGTTGCCTACCATGACTTGGGCATTTGGACTCACGGAACCTTTGATTATCTGGAGCCATCACAGGCTCTGGCAAAAGATCATTTAGCCAGAGCGGATCGAGGCGAATGGACTAATGAGGTGGTGGCCATGATTGCCAACCACCACAAGTTGTCCAAGGTAACAACTGACCAAAGTGAACTGGTCGAAGCCTTTCGAAAAGCAGACTGGACCGATGTATCAATGGGCTGGCTTAAACATGGCCTGCCGGAGTCCTTTGTATCAGAAACACTTTTGGCTTTTCCAAATTATGGCTTTCACAAAAAGCTCGTTTCCCTGACGCTCAAGCGGATGCTGTCACATCCGTTAAGTCCTCTGCCCATGCTGAAGCTCTAAAAGAGTTAGATTTATTTTGCGCTCAGAACATAACTATCCCCGCGTCATCCGCCACGCCACGATTCCCCACCAGAATTCAGTGCCAGGACATAACTGTGAAATCGCTAAAGCCAGATGACCTGAATAAGCCGCGCAACCGCAGGCTCCGCAAGAAACTACGTGTCGCTGAGTTCCAGGAATTCGGGCTCAGCCTGAATATTTAATTCAACGAAGCCCGCATTGCTTTCGACGATGCCTTGAACCGATGGATTGAATTCGTCGAGTCCAGGAACTGGGCGTTTGGTGGCGGCGGCAACGGCGACCACCAGGAGTTTTCCGGCTTTATCTGCCGCGGTGAGCGTGGCAGCTTGACCGAGCAAGACCGGGGCGCCATTCAGGAGTGGTTGAAACAGCAGGACTGGGTTACCGATTTCGCAGTACAGGAGTTGCAAGATGTGTGGCATGGCTACGATTGGCCGGCCTGCCTAACAATAAAATACGGCTTCTCCCTACAGGCGATAAGCAACGCCCCCTAATCATCATTTATCAATGGAGCGCTAGATGTACCAAAACAGGCAGGCCTTGGCCTTAGGAACGCTGATTTTTCTGGTACTCGCCGGATTCATTGCCATTGCCCTGGCACTCTGGGCCTGGCCCAAATACAACGTCTACAAGATGGAACTCAATGGGCGGGCAGCGTTGAAAGAGGCCGAGTGGTCGAAGCAGATATTGATCGAAGAAGCCAAGGCACGCGAGCAAGCGGCGCTGATGCAGGCCAAAGCGAGGGTCACCCTCGCCGAGGCCGAGGGCAAGGCGAAAATCGTTCAAGCGAAAGCCGAAGGTGCCGCCGATATCGAACGGGCCAAGGCCGCTGCCGAAGCCAACCGAATCATCGGCGAGTCGCTCAAGCACAACGAGGAGTACTTGCGATACATCTGGATCAAGGGTCTGCAGGACGGCAAAGGCGAGCGCATCTACATACCGACCGAAGCCGGCCTGCCCATTCTGGAAGCGGGCAAAGCTCGCAACTGAGGCTCAAGAGGAGAAAGGAGCGCACTTATGAACCCACACGAAAAAATCAACTACGTAGAACTCCCCGCTAAAGACCTGGCCGCCACTAAGTCATTCTTCGAATCCGCGTTCGGCTGGGTCTTTACCGATTACGGCCCCGAGTACACGGCGTTTGCCAATCAGGGTCTGGATGGCGGTTTCTTCAAGTCCGAGCTGTGCGCCTCGCAGAACCAGGGCAGCGCGTTGATCGTGTTCTACAGCGGCGCGCTGGAGGAAACCCAGACCAAGGTCGAGCGAGCTGGCGGGCGGATTAGCAAGGCCATCTTTGCCTTCCCCGGCGGCAGGCGTTTTCACTTCACCGAGCCCAGTGGCAACGAGTTCGCCGTCTGGAGCGATATAGGCAGCTAGCAGGCCGTTGAAAAACTACCTACGTTGCCGATACGGCGTTAAAAACAGGCTCGGCAAGCCGCTTGCGGCTAACGCGCTTTAGCGCGACCCCGCAGGGGCGAGCGAAGCGAGTCATGCTCATTTACAGCTCGTAAACTCCGCTTCCTCGCCTGTTTTTGCCTTGTCTCGGCTGCCTCGCCTACGTTTTTCAACGGCCTGCTAGTGGCTTGTTTGGCTAGTTGATTACCGCAAATTCGCCGGCTTGAG
>NZ_JARRAB010000049.1 GCF_030376615.1 Pseudomonas sp. sp1636 | reverse complement strand
CAGCGTGTTCGCCGGCAGCAACGGCAGCCTGACGATTGACTCCTACAACGCAGCCACCGGGGTGGCCAGCTACAGCTATCAGCTGACCAGCCCTGCTAGCGATGGCCCTGGGATCGAAACCGATACCTTCAGCCTGAGCGTGTCCGACGGCACGGCCAGCTCGGCGCCGGCCAACATCGTCATCGAGATCGTCGACGACGTGCCCAACGCCGTGAATGACAGCAACAGCATCGCCGAAGACACCCTTACCCCGATCACCGGCAGCGTGCTCGACAACGACCTGCACGCCAACGGCCAACCGGGCGCGGACATCCCGACCAGCTTTGTCGGCTGGGCCAGCACCGCCGCCAGCTACGGCACCTTCAGCGATACCGGCAACGGCACCTACAGTTACAGCCTGAACAACGTCAACCCGGCGGTGCAGGGCCTGGCCGCCGGTGAGAGCCTGAGCGAGACCTTCAGCTACACCATGCAGGACGCCGATGGCGACACTGATACTGCGACCCTGACCATCACCATTACTGGCAGCAATGATGGGCCGAAGGTGACGGTCGATCCGGGCAACCAAGGGACTAACGACCGAGTCTTCGAGGCCGA
>NZ_JARRAB010000048.1 GCF_030376615.1 Pseudomonas sp. sp1636 | reverse complement strand
GTGTCCTCGGCAATGCTGTTGCTGTCATCCGCCGCATGCGGCACATCGTCGATGATATTGATGTCGAGGGACGCCAGATCGGTGTCATGATCCACGTCCTCGGCGAGCACGGCGAAGTGCTCGGCCAGCTGATTCTCGCCCCCGCCGGGAGCATGTTGCGCACTGCCCAGCAAGGTGTAGCTGTAGCTGACGATGCCTTCATCGAGAATGCCATCATCGGCATCGAAGCCGGTGATGGTCAGCAGGTTACCCAGCGGCGTGGTCACCGACTGCGGGAAGCCATTCACCACAGCGTTCAGTACCACCTGGATGCCGCCCACGGTCAGGTTGAGCAGCCCATCCGGCGCCTGCACCTTGAAGGTGCCGCTGACCGTAGTGGACTCCTTGCTCGGATCCGAGCCCATCGCCAGGTCGTCCTCATTTACGCTGTGTTCGCCGCCTCTAACATCCAGATCCTTGATCTGCACCTTGTCGTCGAGGTTTCTGACTTTCAGCACCAGGCTGGCAGTGTCGCTGTCGCCATCCGCATCGTTGAGGGTGTAAGTGAAGGTCTCGGTCGCCATTCCCCCGCCACCCAGCGCAAGGAAATCTGGATCGCTCGGATCCAGCAGATAGCTGTAGGAGCCATTGGCATTCAGGGTCAGCGTGCCATAAGTGCCCTGCACGATTGCCGGTTGGATCGGGCCGCCTGGCAGGCGGTCAGCACCCTGCACATCATTGTCGAGCACGTTGCCGATCAGGGTCAGCTGGTTCTCCGAGGCGAACGTGGCGTTGCTGTCATCCAGCGCA
>NZ_JARRAB010000047.1 GCF_030376615.1 Pseudomonas sp. sp1636 | reverse complement strand
TAGCGTGTTCACCGGCGCCCACGGCAGCCTGACCATCAGCGCCTACAACGCGGCCACTGGGGTGGCCAGTTACAACTATGAGCTGACCAGCCCGACCACCGATGGTCCGGGTATCGAGAGCGACACCTTCACGCTTAGCGTGTCGGACGGCACGGCATCCTCGGCGCCGGCCAGTATCGTCATCGAGATCGTCGACGATGTGCCGCATGCGGTGGATGACAGTAACAGCATCGCCGAAGACACCCTTACCCCGATCACCGGCAATGTGCTGACTAATGACCTGCACCCCAACGGCCAACCGGGCGCGGACACCCCGACCAGCTTCGTCAGTTGGAGCAGCACCGCGGCCACTTACGGCACCTTCAGCGACACCGGCAACGGCACCTACAGCTACAGCCTGAACAACGCCAACCCGGCGGTGCAGGGTCTGGATGCGGGTGAGAGCCTGAGCGAGACCTTCAGCTATACGATGCAGGACGCCGATGGCGACACTGATACTGCGACCCTGACCATCACCATTACTGGCAGCAACGATGTGCCGAAGGTAGTGGTCGATCCGGGCAACGACGGCGCTAACGATCGAGTCTTCGAAGCCGGCCTGTCCCAGGGCTCGGACGCCGCCAGCAACAGCGAATTCGCCAGCGGCAGCTTCACTCTGAGCGACGCCGACGGCCTGGATGACCTGCAGAGCGTGACCATCAATGGCGTCACCGTGGCCATCGGCAGCCTGGCCGGCAGCCAGTTCATCGGCGCCCACGGCAGCCTGACCATCAGCGCCTACAACGCGGCCACTGGGGTGGCCAGTTACAACTATGAGCTGACCAGCTCGACCACCGACGGCCCGGGTATCGAGAGCGACAACTTCACGCTCAGC
>NZ_JARRAB010000046.1 GCF_030376615.1 Pseudomonas sp. sp1636 | reverse complement strand
CGCCAGGGCCACGCCCTGACCGCCGCCGATGCACAGGGTGGCCAGGCCTTTGTGGGCGTCGCGCTTGATCATCTCGTGCAGCAGGGTCACCAGGATCCGGCAGCCGGAGCCGCCGATCGGGTGGCCGATGGCGATGGCGCCGCCGTTGACGTTGACCTTGCTGGCATCCCACTGCAGTTCCTTGCCGACCGCCAGGGCCTGGGCGGCGAAGGCCTCGTTGGCTTCGATCAGATCCAGTTGCTCCAGGCTCCAGCCGGCCTTGGCCAGGCAGCGCCGGGTGGCGGAGACCGGGCCGATGCCCATGATCGCCGGATCGACGCCGGCGTTGGCGTAGCCGGCGATACGGGCCAGCACCGGCAAACCCAGTGCCTGGGCTTTTTCCGCGCTCATCAGCAGCACCGCGGCGGCGCCGTCGTTGAGGCTGGAGGCGTTGCCGGCGGTGACGCTGCCGTCCTGCTTGAACGCCGGCTTGAGCTTGGCCAGGGACTCGGCGCTGGTGCTGGCGCGCGGCTGCTCGTCGCTGGCGAAGGCTACGGGCTCGCCCTTGCGCTGGGGAATCAGGATCGGGGTGATCTCATCGACGAAACGCCCGGCCTCTATGGCGGCGCAGGCCTTGCGCTGCGACTCGGCGGCGAAGGCATCCTGTTCCTCGCGGCTGATGGCGTACTTGTCGACCAGATTCTCGGCGGTGATGCCCATGTGGTAGTCGTTGAAGGCGTCCCACAGACCGTCAGTGATCATGCTGTCGACCAGCTGGGCATGGCCCATGCGCAGGCCGGTGCGGGCCTTGGGCATGACATAGGGCGCCAGGCTCATGTTCTCCATGCCGCCGGCGATGACCACCTCGGCGTCGCCGCAGCGAATCGCCTGGGCGCCCAGGTGCAGGGCCTTGAGGCC
>NZ_JARRAB010000045.1 GCF_030376615.1 Pseudomonas sp. sp1636 | reverse complement strand
CCATCACCTCTGTCATCACTTCAATTGGGCATTTCCAGTTGAAGCGCTTGCGTGGCCGAATATTCAGCTCGTAGGCGATGGCATCCAGTTGTTCCTGGCTGTATACAGACAAGTCCGTGCCCTTGGGCAAGTACTGGCGGATCAGGCCATTGATGTTCTCGTTGCTGCCGCGCTGCCAGGGACTGTGCGGGTCGCAGAAGTAGATTGCCACCCCCGTCTTCTGGGTGATTTCGGCATGCCGGGTCATCTCCCGGCCCTGGTCGTAGGTCATGCTCTTGCGCACCGCCAGCGGCATCCGGTTGAGGGCCGCACTGAAGCCCTCTACGGCCGAGGTCGCGGTGGCATCGTTCAGCTTGATCAGCATCAGGTAGCCGCTGCTGCGTTCGTTTAGCGTGCCCACGGCAGAGGCGTTGGCCTTGCCTTTGATCAGGTCACCCTCCCAGTGTCCCGGCATCAAGCGGTCTTCAATCTCCGGCGGACGTACATGGATGCTCACCATCTCCGGGATCTGGTTGCGCCGATCAACACCCCCTACGCGCGGTCGGCGTGTGCTCTTACCCTGGCGCAGGCAGCGGATCAGCTCCTTGCGCAGCTCGCCCACTGGCAGGGCATAGACCGCGCTGTAGATTGTCTCGCGGCAAACGTAAGCGTCTTCAAAACTGGGGATATCCATGCTGCGCAGCTTGCCGGCAATCTGTTCGGGAGAGAAGTTTTTTCGCAGCAACTCCATCACCAACTCAAGCAGTTCGCTGCCCGGAACCAGCTTCTTTTTCGGGCGGCACGCCTCTCGACGTTGACGCATGTGACCCTGGGCCGTAGGCGCGTGATAGATGCCGTTGGCCCCGGTGTTACGCCGCAGCTCACGACTGATCGTAGAGGGGCTTCGACCAAGCAGCCGGGCAATTTCTCGCCGGCCCAAGCCATGCAAGCGGCTTACCTGGATCGTGGCGCGTTCTTCTATGCTGAGTTCGTGATAGGACATGGGCGCAGCACCTTACCGGAAAGGTCAGGTGTTGCACTCAGTTTCCGCGGCCGCC
>NZ_JARRAB010000044.1 GCF_030376615.1 Pseudomonas sp. sp1636 | reverse complement strand
GCCAACCAGACGCCAAACCCGTCGTGCACCAGCACTTTCATGCGCGTGGCGCGGCGATTGGCAAACAGGTAAGCGCAGTGCGGCTTCGCCGCACCGAACACCGCCACCACTCGCGCCAACGCGGTTTCAGTGCCGGCGCGCATGTCCAAGGGCTCTGTGGCGAGCCAGATGGAATCGATGCGGATCATCGCAGCAGGTCTCGCAGGAACGCGGAACACGCTGCTGCATTTTCTGCGGGCAAACTCACAACGACCACGCCTTTTAAATGAGGCACTTCGATTCGTATCGTGGCAGGCATGGCCTGAGGGATCGGCGACGGAGTTGATGCCTTGACCGGAATGAAGGCGGTTTGGAGGGCCATGGTTTTCTGCGCATGCAGCCGGATCCATTTATGAATAAGGTTGGCGTTGAGGTTGTGGCTCAGTGCGACACTCGCAATCGAGGTGTCAGGCTGTGCGCACTCGGCAATGACCTGGGCCTTGAAGGACTTGGAATAGCTGCGGCGTTCTTGTTGCATGAGCATCCTCTTAAAAAGGCTAAAAATGGTGTCCACTTAAAATCAGGTGGACACCATCGCCTTAGACGACGCTGTCAGGTAGGTGTGTTGGCCGGACGCTTACTCTGGAACCCGCATTCTACTGTTTGCAAAATCGCGATTGGTTGTCAATTTGTGCCAATCAAATTCTATGCGATTCCTTTTAAATCAATTACTTAGTGATTTTTAGCCCTAGCATGGGGTGCTAGGGGTCGAGTGTTCGAATCACTCCGTCCCGACCATATTTTGTAATGACTTAGCCCGGTTCCGAAAGGATCGGGCTTTGTTGTTTCTGAAGCTTGGTGTTTTTGGTAGTGAATTGAGCTTGCCTTGGCTGGCGCAGCTACTCCTGATTGTCCAAATCTGCGGTCAGAAGCTGCCTTTTCTCGAGAATGTATTGGGTGTGCCAGGCGCTCCTGATTTATAGCTCCGAATCTATGTCGTGCAACAGGCGTTTCAGCTCCGCCGTATCGTTCCTGAGTGAGTTCGTGCTGAGTTTTGGCTTCGTCCGAGTGCTTGTGTCGACCGATCAGGTTTTGCCGAGCTTTACGTCCGTTGATGGGTGGTATTGGTCGCGTCCGCAGGTGCCATGCTATGTGCCAGTCCTCTCTCGTCATCATGCTGAAAGCCGAGTAAACCTCGAAATAACCG
>NZ_JARRAB010000043.1 GCF_030376615.1 Pseudomonas sp. sp1636 | reverse complement strand
CCGGGGGTGTGCGTTGCCAGGCCGCAGGCGCCCTGGCTTGGCTCGAACGGCACACTGCACTATGCTCGGCCAAACCCAGGGACGGTCAGCCAACCCCGCCTATCCGGAAAGGATCGCCGTCACCCCCAGTCTTTTTGTCGTGCAGTCGCCAGCCCCGTTATGCGCAGGGGCGGCGGTAGCGTGCCTGAGTCATAGCTAACGGCCTGTCGGACTCGAGCGTCCGGGGAATAGGCAACACGAGTATCTCCGTGCAGATTTGCCGGGTAAATCGTGGGTGTCCTCCGTGCGGCTCAACGATCCAGCGGGCTCAGCACAGCCAAACCGCCGCGGTTGAGTACGTGGGTATAAATCATGGTCGTCTTCACATCGGCATGGCCCAGCAACTCCTGCACCGTGCGGATATCCTGGCCGCCTTCCAGCAGGTGGGTGGCGAAGGAGTGCCGTAACGTGTGCGGGGTGGCCAGCTTGACGATACCGACCTCCTTAATCGCCGCCTTGAAGGCACGCTGCACCCGCTTTTCGTCAAGATGATGGCGGCGCACCTTGCCACTGCGCGGATCTCGCGATAGACCGGCGGCAGGAAAGACATACTGCCAAGCCCACTCCATCGGCGCCTTCGGGTATTTCCGTTCGAGCGCGAAGGGCAGATACACGTCGCCGCGCCCAGCCTGGAGTTCCGTCTGGTGGATGGCCCTCACCACGGCCAGGTGACCTTGCAACGGCAGAATCAAGCACTGCGGCAGCACCGTGACCCTGTCCTTCATTCCCTTGCCGTCACGGATCAGAATCTCCTTCCGGACGAAATCCACATCCTTGACCCGCAAACGCATAACCTCCATCAAACGCATGCCCGAGCCATACAGCAGACTGGCAACCAGCCAGAGCTCGCCCTCAAGACGCGACAACACCTGCCGAACCTCGGCAATGCTCAACACCACAGGTAAACGCACAGGCTTTTTCGCCCGGACGACATCCCCAAGCCACGGCAGATCCAGTGTGAGTACCTGCTTGTAGAGGAACAACAAAGCAGCCAGCGCCTGGTTCTGCGTGGATGCGGAGACATCTCGGCGCACAGCAAGATCGGAAAGAAACGCCTCGACTTCAACAGCCCCCATTTCCAGCGGGTGGCGATAGTGATGAAATCGAATAAAACGCCTGACCCACTCGCAATAGACGCGCTCTGTCCGAATCGAGTAGTGTTTGAGGCGAATTTGCTCGCGCATCTGATCGAGCAACCGGGGCTTTCCGTCCATGGTGTATAACTCCCTTATACGGTCATCCGACCGCTGCAATGCCTAGCCTAGACAGGGATAGACGAGAGGACAAGGAATGTTATCCACCACGACCGTAAAAGTGTTATCACACCAATTGGTGTCTATTTATAGTTAGCCGCCGTTGGATTGTTGGTTCTTTTTAGTTCGGCAAGGATGCAGAAATGGTTTTGTTCTCACGCTCGGTTGAAAGCATTTTTTGGCGCTTATTTGCGCTGCT
>NZ_JARRAB010000042.1 GCF_030376615.1 Pseudomonas sp. sp1636 | reverse complement strand
GGTAAGCGTCCGCCCAACTCACCTTGCGTAAGTTAGGCTGGCGCCCACCGATGTGGCAGCAGTTGATCAATCTCACTTGCCCGATGCGTCGGCAGGCGCGTCAGCACATCTTTGAGATAGGCATATGGATCATGCCCATTCATGCGCGCTGACTGGATCAAACTCATGATCGCCGCCGCCCGTTTGCCACTGCGCAGCGAGCCGGCGAATAACCAGTTCGAGCGCCCAAGAGCCCACGGCCGGATCTGATTTTCGGCCGGGTTGTTATCTATGGGCACAGCACCATCATCGACATAGCGAGCAAGTGCAGCCCAGCGTTTGAGGCTGTAATCCAGTGCTTTGGCGATAGCCGATCCTTCGGGTACAAGATCGCGCTGGGCGAGCATCCAGGTGTGCAGTGCGTCGAGAAGGGGTGCCGCCTTTTTCTGGCGTATTCGCCAGCGATCTTCGTCGCTCATGTCCCGCGCTTGCCGTTCGATTTCGTACAACCCGCCAATCGAGTGCAGCGCCTGTTCGGCCAGTTGGCTTTTGTTAGTTGCATGTAGATCGAAGAACTTGCGGCGGGCATGGGCCATGCAGCCAATTTCGGTGATGCCTTGCTGGAAACTTGCCTTGTAGCCGGCGAAGTCGTCGCAAACCAACTTGCCATTCCACGGGCCAAGGAAGTTGCGCGCATGCTCACCTGCACGGCTCGGGCTGAAGTCGTAAACCACGGCTTTGAGGGCCACGAACGGCGTAGTGCAGTAGGCCCAGACGTAGGAGCGGTGGGTTTTCTTCTCGCCCGGCGCGAGCATCTGCACCGGCGTTTCGTCGGCGTGAATCACGGCTTGGGCCAGTATCGTTTCGCGCAGCGCATCGACCAAGGGCTGGAGCTGCACGCCGGTTTGGCCGACCCACTGCGCCAGCGTTGAGCGAGCGATTGCCAGGCCGGCGCGGCCGAAGATTTTCTCTTGCCGATACAGCGGCAAATGGTCAGCAAACTTGGCCACCATCACGTGAGCCAGCAGGCCCGCAGTCGGGATGCCTTTGTCGATCACTTGCGCCGGCACCGGTGCCTGGATCAGCGTTTCACACTCGCGGCAGACCCATTTTCCACGGACATGTTGCTCGACGGTGAATACGCCTGGCGTGTAATCGAGCTTCTCGCTGACGTCTTCGCCGATGCGCTGAAGCTGGCAGCCACACGCGCACTGGGTGTTTTCCGGTTCGTGACGAATCACGGTGCGCGGGAACTGCGCCGGTAACGCTGTACGCTTGGGCTGTTGACGTGGTTCGGTCGAAGCAACGGCTGGATTTAGCGCTTTGAGCTCAGTCTCGATGGCCGCGATGTCGGTGTCGAGCAGGTCGTCGAGAAGACTGCCCTGGTCAGGGCTCAGTTGCTCGCTGCGCTTGGCGAACTTGTGCCGTTTAAGTAGTGCGATTTCGTGACTGAGCTGCTCAATGACTGTTTGATCGCGGTGGATCTTCTTGCCCATCGTGTCGACCTGCAACAACAGCTGCGCAGCCAATGCACGCAGTTGGTCAGGGGGCATTTGGTCGAGGTTGGGCGAGGAAATCATGCCGTGGATTTTACCAAGGCAGGCCGCTTATAGCAGTAAGCCAAGAAGCAAATGACAGCCTTTTAAAGCAGGGTGATCGCACCGTTAGCCCCGACGCGCTGCCAGGGCAGTCCAAGCACCAAGGCCTGAAGTTGCTCGGCATCCAACGCTATCTCGCAACCATGGCGAATGCCTGGCCAGTGAAACTTGCCTTGGTTTAACCGGCGCGCC
>NZ_JARRAB010000041.1 GCF_030376615.1 Pseudomonas sp. sp1636 | reverse complement strand
TTTAAAAGGCTCTAAAACCACGCGCTAGAAATGGACGGCAGAAGCAGCACGCCGCACATGTTTCCGTGCTTCGGTGTGCTGCTCGTCTAGAATAGACTCATCTTTCAGAGAGTCCGTTTATGCCTGATTCGGTCGAGTCTCGGTTCCTGCCTGAGCTTCCTGTTGAGCGATTAATTGCCTGTCACGAGTGCGATTTGCTGATGCGCAAACCGCAGATCGAAAGTAAGCGTCCGAGCTACACCGTCTTGCAACTCAAACCTTGATCCTCTTAAACCACTGATTCACGCGCTCGCAGTCAAATGCCGCCGGCTCAAATATTTCACCGTACCAACTCACCATGTCGTCGTGTTCTGGATGCTTGGGGTCTGCCATGGCCTCTAGAAAACCCTCGTAACCCGGCACCCCACCTACGTCTTCCGGCGGGCAAGCATTGGCACCTTCAATGCAATACGGCAGTTGAGGGGCTGTGATGGCAGGTAGCCTTTTCTCGACTTTGATTCGGTGATCCCAGCTGTCACCAAAGTCGTAGAGATAGTCAAACGTCTTTTTACCGAACAGCGCTTTGACCAATGTCTTGCGAGCTTCTGGATTCACCGGCGGCCCCCAGCCATCAGAATCGGGAATCCCGTATTTTTCATCTGCTATTTCAAACTCATGCAGATGACTGTCGCTCCAGCCCATCACGACCTGAATCACGTGATGCAGCTTGCCCAAGGTAATGTTTTCAGGGACTACGAAACGACGCCAAATCGTCGGTGTGATCCACTTCAGCTCAATGTGCAACAGCAAGAGATCAGGTGCAGGTTTGGGTAGGCTGACAGTTTTAACCATGGATCAGGCGGCCTCGCAGTGGTCAGTGTGGTTCAAGGAAATATTCTAGGGCAGCAGTTCGCCCCCCCCCCGGTGTCAGGCGTTGATCAGCGGTCGCAGCAACTGGCTGCTCTGGCCGACCCAGTCGGCAGGGTTGAGCGCTCCAGATCCACGCCCTCACGGGCGTAGATCTCGGACTGTCGGTACAACGGCAAATGATCGGCAAACTTCGAGACCAGCACACGGGCCAGTAGACCCGCGCCGGCAAGGCTTCGGGCTATTGGGCGGCTCGGTGCCGGCACCTGAGCGATGTGCTCGCAGCAGCGGCAAACCCACTTCGGACGGACATGGCGAATGACTCTGAAGCGTGCCGGAACGTACTCCAGCACCTCGGACACATCCTCACCTAAATGGCGAAGTGTCCCACCGCAACCAGTGTACTGCGACTCGTGCTGATGAGCGGGGGTTTCGCGAGGCAGGTGTTCGGGCAATGGTTTACGGCGCGAAACTGCGCGAGGTGCTGGCTCGACTGGAGGTGTCATTTCGGCTTGGCTGACTTGCAGTTCTTCAAGGCTCAACTGGAGCTGGTCGATCATCGCTTCCAGTTGCTCGGAGCTGCGACCGAACTGCGTACGACGCAGCTTGGCAATCATCATCTTTAAGCGCTCAATCTCTGCCCGCTGGGCAGAGACCAGAGCCTTCAAGGATTGAAGATCGCTAGGCAGGGAGTCGGTCGCGAGCGTCATGACCGAATCTTACTTGGGATTTTTTCAGCGCGGCAAGTCAGATCGCGAGGACGGATGCTGTACGAATTGGCCTGCGCCAATCAATGCCTTCCAACAGCATCGACAACTGCGCAGCCGTCAGTGACACCCTGCCGCTGGTTGCTTGCGGCCAGACGAAGCGTCCTTGTTCCAACCGTTTGCAAAGCAGGCACAAACCGTCGCCGTCCCACCATAATAGCTTGATACGGCCACCGCGCCGTCCGCGAAAGGCGAAGATCTGAC
>NZ_JARRAB010000040.1 GCF_030376615.1 Pseudomonas sp. sp1636 | reverse complement strand
AGCCACTCATGAACTACTGTGACCACAAATATCATTTATGGTTTTTTCTACCGCGCGCGGAAGAGCAACCAATTTGGAACCATAGAAAGTGGCTTTCCATTGCAGAGCCCTTCAACCAAATCATTACAAGCTGCCGTGGAAACACTTCGGTCAGGTCGCAGCAACTCGAAGCAATCGGAAAAAACCAAGTTAAATTCGGCCGCATTGGGTGGAATGAGAAATCACACCAAAAATGGTGCCACAGCGACGTCGAAGACAAAATATTTATTGATACACAAATCTGGACACCATCGCTGGGCCAGTGTGAAAAAGAGAGTGTCCCTCCTGATTTCTTCATGGCAATGAATAACCGCGCCCACTCCAGTGACACTGAGCTAACATTTGGCTCCGTTATCATAATGGCGCTCAGGGCTGAGACATTTCATAAAGAACAACCAATTACGAGCACAATTTGCAATGTAACCAATCCAGTTCTTTGGGGATATTGTCAGAGACCCTGGGGTATAAAGCTAAACAACTCTGGTGCCTACACAAACTCTATCCAACATATGGCAGTTACTGGACTGCTAAAAACAGGCAACTGGCAGGGTAAGGCGCTAGATAGCAACTGCCTCATGGATGACTGGGAAGAGGTATTCTGCTGTGGCATCTAACAACTGGTTCAAATCGTTCGCTCCGCTCACTGGGACGGGCTAAAGCCCGCCCCTTAACCAAACGTTAGACGCCTTCATCTGGAGTATTGGATGCTCACATTAAAACGAATTATTGCCCTAATTTTTATTTTTACATCTGGCTATGCTATGACAAACAACCAAGAGCTCGACGGACAGATCTCAGAAGCTGCTGAATATTTCTCAGGAGCGATTTCTGGAGACATTGATATTCTCTTGTCTACAAAATTAGATAGGAAAAGACTGGACTACTCATTGGAAAGCCTAGATGCAGTAAGTGCCTGGCTATCTGCGCTACGCGCAACAAATATAAACTCTCAAACAGAAGGTGTAGCAGACTCTATAATTTGGTCTGGTGCATACGTAGGCGAGGTTATTAAGCGTTGCGCCCAAGAGCCGTACTCTTGGAAACGATATGAGGATTACATGGCTACGCAGAATGAAAGCCTACGAAATGTAATCCCCTATACTTTTGGAACACAATTCATTCTTTCCTCAAATACCGGAGCAATGACTTTGCCCGTAAACAAAGTAATACGTTTCCTTGAGGAAGGCCCGGAGAATGACCTCCGCTTCTACGCATCAGCGGAATGCAAGCCAGTTCGTTAAGGCGTCTAACAATTGGTTCAAATCGCTCGCTGCGCTCACTGGGACGGGCTAAAGCCCGCCCCTTAACCAAACGTTAGGCAGCTCCGGGAAATTTCCGGGCTTAGTTTTTAACCGCAATATCGCGTCGCCAGCAAGTCGCATAGTTAGTGGCATTATTAAAGGGAGTTTGTTTATGCCGGACACCGTCACAATTAACTTACCGCGCTCCCCCTTTCGCTTGGCGGCGTCAGCCTTTTCTTTCTGCGTTGGTGCGACTACCGTGTCGGGCAGGCCAGGCCTAACAACTGGCTCAAATCGTTCGCTGCGCTCACTGGGACGGGCTAAAGCCCGCCCCTTAGCCAAACGTTAGAGAATTATGCATATATCTACGCTCGGCCACCAAGAGCTCTTTCGCCCTGGAAGTGAGTGCAACGGATGTACCGTTGCAGAGAGAAGCTCATCAAATTTTTTAATAAATGATGAATCTCTACTTCATGCCATAGTGAAAGCAGATGGAGGGCATGATGACTTTATGGGCTGTTTTGTTAAAGGCTTTAATGCCCAAAACGAAGCCACTGCCAGAAAGCTAAAGCTGCTTACTGAGCCTGAAGACCGCGTACTGCTTTATATATGTCCCGAGTGTGGTGACATTGGCTGTGGCGCTTACTCCGCACACATAGTAAAAACCGATTCCGGTTACATATGGGAAAACTTTGCTTACGAAAACGGCTACGAAGAGTTACGCGTTATTGAAAACTTCGGGCCTTTTTTATTCGAACCTCTTGCTTATGAAGCTGCAATTGATCGCGCGGCCATTCTCTAACAAGTGGTTCAAACCGTTCGCTGCGCTCACTGGGACGGGCTAAAGCCCGCCCCTTAACCAAACGTTAGCCGCCGTTGGATTGTTGGTTCTTTTTAGTTCGGCAAGGATGCAGAAATGGTTTTGTTCTCACGCTCGGTTGAAAGCATTTTTTGGCGCTTATTTGCGCTGCC